>CALXHQ010000006.1 GCA_944388145.1 uncultured Gemmiger sp.
CATTGCTCCATCGCTTTGATAATAGGACGCATGGATTCCCCCAGCTCGCTCAGAGCGTATTCCACCCTCGGCGGCACTTCAGGATAGACCGTGCGGGTAATGATTCCGTCATCTTCCATAGAGCGTAAGCTATCGGTTAGCACCTTCTGGCTGATCCCCTCTAAATCCTTTCTCAGCTCGTTGAAACGCCACGGACGCTGCAAAAGATTCCGCAGAATCAGCAGTTTCCATTTGCTTCCTATGAGTTGTACTGTAGTAGCCACGGGGCAAGCTGGTAACTCATCTTTGGTTTTCATGGCAAACACACCTCCCAAATTGTTTTAGTACACTCGATTTTATATGCTGCATTAACTCTGTTGCCTTGTATGCTCTGACAGCATCCTCATGTGATGCACAGAAAATTTTAAAATCATCTGCGTATCGAACTGCATGCATCTCTTTTAATCTGCTCCGGCGCAGAGCCCTGTAAGCGTGGCTCTTAATCTCTGTTCCCTGCGCATTGCTCCTCGTTTTGAATTTTGTCTTTGTTGGCATCTGCTCCCATTGGGAAGCAATCCACCAGTCCAGTTCATTCAATACGATATTTGCAAGCAATGGCGATAAAATACCGCCTTGCGGAGTACCCCGTGTGGGATACCTGCAATTCCGCGGACGCAGGCAAACCGGTCCGTACCGGTATCATCCCGGCCAACAAAAACGCAAACCGCCTCGTTGTTATAGCGGGACTCATAGAATAGGCCCAACTGCATACACCGTCTGATGATGTCCGAATGGATTCCCCGGCGTTGAAGATAAGAAACAGCAAAGGTGGCACAGCGTTTCCCCCTGGGGAGGCGGAAGGGCTTTTTCTCCACCGGTTTCCGCTGTTCCCGGCTGCCGGAAGCTGTATAATGGGAAACAACAGGGGTTCCGCTGCCTATCAGCCGTTCCACAGCATCCACAAAGCTGTACCCCCGGATCTCCATGAGATAATCCACGGCGTTGATCTTTCGTCCACGGCTGTTCCAGTACCAGTAATTCTTACTTGCCACATAAACCAGGCTGTCATGCTCATTATGGCGGTAATTGGCGCCTTCCTGTTTCAGCACACCGCTTTCGTTGGAAAGCAGATAAGCCAGCAGATCAACTTCCCGTGCCTGGTCGATCTGTTCCTGGCTTAACTTCGGCATAATTTCAGCGTTTCATGGATTTTCATGGCGCTCGGCCTCCTTTCTGTAATTTTTTCATGTGAGTACGCAGGCAGCTCCCGTCCGTACTCCAGCACACAAAACCATGTGAAGGAAAAGGGCAGCCTGCACAATCCGGTTTCATCGTGCAATACATTTTTTCGGTTTGAGGACGCTTTTCCTCCCGCCTGGAAGCATATACCGGGCGTCCGTTTCTTTTGCCCATAGATGCATCCCCCTTTAGCCGTAAAGATCGTGATTGACTTCGGCCCGGTAATAGCTGTCCATGGTAGCCGGCGCGTTATAGAGAGCCGCCAGCAGATAGGACTTGATATTCCGAACCTTGGTCGTGTTATTATCCAGGCAGTCAAACACGTACTCCACATGAGAGAAGTTCACTTTCAGAAAGCGGCTTTTTACCACCTCACGGGGGTAGTCATCACCGGCAATGCGGATATATGGCCGCTGGGAGAGGACCGTCTGCAGCATCAGCTCAACCAGTTCGTCCACACGCTCATACCCATACCGGTGGACAAGAGCCTCAAATTCAATATTTTCTTTGATAATCTCCCGGTAGGTATCTATCCTATCAATCCTATCCCTATCCATCTCCGTGTTACCATCAGGCGTTCCTCCAGAGGCCGGATAGATTGATTGATGGATATTTGATATATCCGTAATTGATTTTTCAGTAATTGATTCTTGTATATTTAATTGGGCGGGTTTTTCCTGTTCAGGTTTTCCCAAAACAGGTTTTACCTGTCTTGGATTTACCTGTCTTGGATTTTCCCGTTTAGGTGGCAGAATAGTGTCCTGCTCATCAGGAGGCACAGGTTTCTCATGGATGACATACTCAATATCGCCCAGCCTGCCATGCGCGTCACGGAGCCGCTGCCGGGTAAGATACCCTTGCTTTTCCAGCTCCTTGATCGCACTGCTGATAGAATCCACCCCATCTTTACAGATATGGGCCAGCCCCTTAGTCGTATAGTCCCAATTATCAGGCAAGGACAACATCAACGACAGCAGCCCCTTTGCCTTCAAAGACAGCGACACATTCCGAAGATGGTGATTGGACATGACCGTAAAATCTTTTGTCTTTTCAACTCTGAACACTGCCATTTGACATCCTCCTTCCTGGCAAGTCTTTATACTGAGCAGCAGCTACAAATCTCTGTCTTTATGGTCGTAATTCAAATAGCCATTGTGTACCTTGGCATGGTTCTTTAGCTTGATAAAGCCGCGTTCCTGATTCTCCAACGCTTTCTGATACCCTTCATCCGTGAGAAACAGGCGCATCTTATCGCCTTTATAGCCGACAGGGGATTCAAAAGAAAGCACATCAAAGACAACCATGTGGCGTACCTGCGGGTCAAACCGCTCCAGGGCCATAATGTCATGGCCTTTCAGTTTTTCAGCCCCGGATTGCTGCCGGGCCAGTGCGATCCGCTCGCCCATAGTGCGAGGGTAAGGCAGGTGATAATTCTTCTGGATGTCCTTCACCAGATCCATGCACTGTTCATCCGACAGAACCCGCAGCTTTGCCATGAGGCCCCGCACCATATCACGTTGCTCCGGGTTACGGGTAAAACGGGCTGTCATATACAGTTCATCCAGCACTTTGGCCTGGCAGTCGCCGTCAACCTGAAACAACTGCCTTTTTTCTTCTTCGTTAAGTTCCATGTGAATTTCCTCCTTCTGAAAATGGGCGCAAAAAAAGGGCGCCCATCAGATCAGATGAAACGCCCTGACAAACAGCGGTCCGGTAAAACACCGCACCGCTGCTGTAATATTCAATTTTGTCTTTTAGGTAACACCTCCCATCATTCGACAGATTTTTCGTTAACTATCAAGGTTGGAAAAGGAATTGAATAGGCAACGACAAACGCTGAAACCCTTGAAAATACTGGGTTTTTCCGTTTGTCTTTATTATACCGTAAGGGCATTCCAGCACCACCTACAAGCTGAAACTGAACCATGGCGACCTGAAGGCCACCCAGGGCGACACGGGCCATGCGGAGATCGACATGATTACCAGCGTGTATGCCCACATCCTGGACGAGGACCGCAAGATCAACGCCCAGAAGTTTGAGAGCGCCTTCTATGCCAAGCCGGATCTTCGGGCGGTCCGTCCCCCGGAGGAGCCGAAGGAACCGGCACCGGCGACGCTTGACCTGGAGGCACTGGTGGAACAGCTCCGGCAGTCGCCGGAACTGGCAAATACCCTGGCTGCGCTGCTCTCGGCGGCACCAGGCGGCAGGTAAGTCCGAAAACTCCAATTAGCAAAGATGGGATTTTTCTTAGCAAGGACGTGGAAATCGTTCGTTTCTTCTTAGCAGGATATACATTGCAGCGCATAAAATTCTCCCGGTCCCAAACGAGCAAGAGACCGGGAGAAGCAAAATAAAAAACGCTGCAAACCAGCGAAAAATAGCTTGCAGCGGTGTTTTTGGCGTCCCAGACACGACTCGAACGTGCGACCCCGGGCTTAGGAGGCTCGTGCTCTATCCAACTGAGCTACTGGGACATATATCAAAAATATTCAATTTTCCTCCGCCCACGGACTCGAACGAACTGCCGCTTAGGAGGCGACCGCTCTATCCAACTGAGCTACGGGGGCATATACAGAAAATATTCAATTTTACAGGGCTCCAGGATTCGAACGATTCGATTTTTAGGAGGCGCGTGCTCTATCCAGCTGAGCTACTGAGACTCATTTCAATCTTATTCAATTTTCCCTAAACTTCTCGCCTCTACCGACCCGAAGTCGGTGCTGCTTAGGAGGCGACCGCTCTATCCAACCAAACTACGGGGCATCCGTCAACTATTGAGTTGTTGGCTATGTCTATCTTCCGAAGATATGAGCTGCAACGCAGTCTTAGGGCTTCACATTTTTATCCCGCAGGGATGTACAGAAAAACTCCATATTGCCGCAGGTTGGCCTAAAAGGCCAAAAAATATCTTGGAAGCGGGAAAGCTCCCCTCATGCTTTACCATACAGATTTCTCGCATATGCCTCCACGTACCTGCGGGTCACACACAAAATGGCGCAGAACAGCACTGCGCTGTCCTGCGCTGATTATTATACAGTTTTCCGCTGAGAAAAGCAAGCCAAAAGACAGATAAAAGCGATGTCACAAAATCAACATAGCATCACCGAAACTGAAAAAGCGATACTTCTGTTCCACCGCCACCTTGTAGGCCGCCATGGTTTTTTCGTATCCGTAGAAAGCCGAGATCAGCATGATCAGGGTGCTTTCCGGCAGGTGGAAGTTGGTCACCAGCCCATCGATGGCGTGCAGCTCAACGCCCGGGTACAAGAAGATGCTGGTGTTTCCACTGCAGGGGCGGATTTCGCCATAAGTAGCCCAGACAGCTTCCAAGGTTCGGCAGCTGGTGGTTCCTACCGCAATGACCCGATGGCCAGTGGCGCGGGCCCGGTTGATGGCTGCCGCGGCCTCGTCATCAATACAGTACCACTCGCTGTGCATGGCATGGTCTTCGATATTTTCCTCGCTCACCGGGCGGAAGGTTCCAAGCCCCACATGCAGTGTGATTTCGGCGATGGTAACACCCATGGCACGGATCTTATCCAGCAGCTCAGGTGTAAAATGCAGGCCGGCGGTGGGGGCTGCGGCACTGCCCAATTCCTTGGCATAAACCGTCTGGTACTGGCTTTGATCCTCCAACTGTTTGGTGATATAAGGCGGCAGCGGCATTTTACCGAACTCATCCAATTTTTCATATAGCGTATCGGTGTTATAGGTGAAGGTAACATGCTTGTTGCCGTCGGGCAGGGTTTCATCCACCACAGCAGTCAGGCTGCCGTCGCCAAAGGTCAGGCGGGTACCGGCCTGCATCCGCTTGCCGGGACGGGCCAGGCACTCCCAGGTATCTCCCCGTACCTGACGCAACAGCAGCAGTTCACACACAGCCCCTGTGGGGACTTTGACCCCCATCAGCCGGGCCGGCAGCACCTTGGAATTGTTGACCACTAACACATCGCCGGCCTCCAGGTATTCGGGCAGGTCGCGGAAGACACGGTGCTCGATGGAATCGTCGCTGCGGCGCAGTACCATCAGTCGGGCTGAATCCCGCGGGTCGGCTGGCTCCTGCGCGATGAGCTCTTTGGGCAAATCATACCAGAAATCTTTTTTCAGCATCGGTTTCTTCCTCTTTTCTCGTTGACAATCGCCCTGTGCAATGCTATGATGTACCCAAGCACAGAGGCGCGGTTTTCATGAGTATCCGTTGGGATGATACGTCTGCCAGGGCGGTGGCCTGCGGAGAAAGGGGCAAACCGCCGAAGGCGATGCACGGCACGCATCGTACCTGGGCCCGCCGTCGAACAGGCGCGGGACTGTCATGCCGGTGGCGGCATGTTGCGCTGTGCAATATGCAATATAGAATTATATTGCATTCTGTGCCGGTTTTCAAGCCGGTTTTTTTGTTGTCCGGGAGATTTTTCCTTCAACAATGGAACCACACGAAAATTTTGCGGCGGGGCAGCTGTCACAGTGCAGGCGCCCGCTGCATACAACATGAAGTATGCAGGAGTTGTATACGGATGCCGGGCTGGCACCGGTGCAGAAAGGATGGTTTGTTTATGAAAAGATTCAAGGTCGGCGTTGTGGGGGCCACCGGCATGGTGGGCCAACGCTTTATCACCCTGTTGGTCAATCACCCCTGGTTTGAGCTGACCACGCTGGCTGCTTCATCCCGCTCTGCCGGCAAGACCTATCAGGAGGCTGTGGGCAGCCGCTGGCTGATGCAGACCCCCATGCCTGACCAGGTCAAGGATATGGTTGTGCTGGACGCAAGCCACGTAGAAGAAGTTGCCAGCCAGGTGGACTTTGTGTTCTGCGCTGTCAACATGAAAAAGGATGAGATCAAGGCCCTGGAGGAAGCTTACGCCAAGGCAGAGTGCCCGGTTGTCTCCAACAACAGTGCCCATCGCTTTACCCCGGACGTGCCGATGGTCGTGCCTGAGATCAACGCTGAGCACATTGAGATTATTCCTGCTCAGCGGCGTCGTCTGGGGACAGAGCGCGGCTTTATCGCCGTCAAGTCCAACTGCAGCCTGCAGAGCTATGTACCCGCCCTGCATCCGCTGCGCAAGTACGGCATCACCAAGTGCCTGGTCTGCACTTATCAGGCCATCTCGGGCGCCGGCAAGACCTTTGAGACGTTCCCCGACATTCTGGACAATGTAATCCCCTACATTGGCGGTGAGGAGGAAAAGAGCGAGCAGGAGCCGCTGAAGCTGTGGGGCCACATCGAGGGGGACCGGATCGTCTCCGCCACCAGCCCCAGCTTTACCGCGCAGTGTCTGCGTGTTCCCGTGTCCGACGGACACATGGGGGCTGTCTTTGTGAGCTTTGAGCACACCCCTACCAAGGAGGAGATCTTGAAGGATTGGGTAGAGTTCCATGGGGCCGCCCAGGACCTGGAGCTGCCCAGCGCCCCCAAGCAGTTCCTGCACTACTTTACCGAGGATGACCGTCCCCAGCCCAAACTGGATCGTATGTTGGAAAATGGCATGGCCGTGAGTATTGGCCGGCTGCGCCCGGACACCCAGTACGATTACAAGTTCGTCTGCCTGTCCCACAACACGCTGCGCGGTGCAGCCGGCGGCGCAGTGCTGCTGGCAGAGCTGCTGGCCAAGAAGGGCTATCTGGACTGATTTCTTTGTGACCGGGGCAGTTCACTTCCCTGCCCTGCCGGGCCTTGGCCCTTTGATTTTCCCTATCTCTTGCTCCAGTGGTATCTGGATTAAGTCCAAAGGAGGCATGCCTGTTTATGAAAACACCTGTCTTTACCGGCGCAGGCGTTGCAATCATCACCCCCATGCTGCCCGACGGTTCCGTCAATTATGACGAGCTGGGCCGCATTCTGGATGACCAGATTGCACACCACACCGATGCGATCATTATCTGCGGCACCACCGGTGAATCTGCCACCCTCTCCCACGAGGAGCACACGGAGTGCATCCGCTACACCGTCAAACACGTGGCGGGCCGGGTTCCCGTGATTGCCGGCACCGGCTCCAACGATACTTCCTACGCCATCAAGCTTTCCCAGCAGGCGGAGGAGGATGGTGCCGACGCCTTGCTTTTGGTTACCCCTTATTACAACAAGTGCACCCAGAAGGGCTTGATTGCCCATTATACCGCCATTGCCAATGCGGTAAGCCTGCCCTGCATCATCTACAATGTGCCCTCCCGCACCGGGGTGAACGTCAAGCCGGAAACGCTTGCTGAATTGTGCAAGCTGCCCAACATCAACGGCGTCAAGGAAGCCAGCAGCGACATTGTGCAGATCACTGAGATTCGGGAGCTGTGCGGCGATGAGCTGAACATCTATTCCGGCAACGACAATCAGATTGTGCCCATCCTTGCTGTGGGCGGTAAAGGCGTGATCAGCGTACTGTCCAACGTGGCGCCGCAAATGGCCCACGACATTTGCCAGCTGTGGTTTGACGGCAACCATGAGGAAAGCCTGCGCCTGCAGCTGCAGGCCATGGGCCTGGTGCGCGCTCTGTTCAAAGAATGCAACCCCATCCCGGTCAAGTGGGCGATGAACCGGCTTGGCTGGCAGGCAGGCGGCGTGCGCCTGCCCCTGGTGGAGGCCAGCACCGAGGTCCAGCAGATGCTGGAAACAGAACTGAAGAAAAACGGCTTGCTGTAAGCTCTCGCTTGCAAAGCACAGGCCCGCAGCGTTCCCCTGTCTTGCGGGCGCAGCGGGTCTGTTTTTTGCATCCGGGGCTTCCCGGACGTATCTTTTACCCGATGATCTGAAAGCTGAAAGGATTCTGACTATGACTGACATCATTCTGCAGGGCATTTGCGGCCGCATGGGCCACGCTCTGATCGAAAAGATTTCCCAACGGGAGGACTGCCGCGTGGTGGCTGGAGTGGACCAGCAAACCGGCAAAATCGGCGAAATTCCCGTCTACGCAAGCCTGGAGGAGCTGCCTGTGCGCGGCGTGCTGATTGATTTTTCCTCCCCTGCCGGTGCGGTTAATGCGGCAAAATACTGCGCGGAACAGAATATGCCCTGCGTGATCTGCTCCACCGGCTTGTCCAAAGAGGATGAGGCTGTTCTGGAAGAAGTCTCGACAAAGGTGCCGGTTTTCCGCAGTGCCAATATGTCGGTGGGCATCAATGTACTGATCGAACTGGCCCGCCGTGCCACCCGCCTGTTTGACGGCGAATTCGACATCGAGATCGTTGAGAAGCACCATCACAACAAACTGGACGCTCCCAGCGGCACTGCCTTGATGATTGCCAACGCCATCAACGCCGAGGCGGACGGCGCCTATGAATATGTATACGACCGCCATGCAGTGCGCCAGAAACGCGGCAAACAGGAGCTGGGCATCAGCTCGGTGCGCGGCGGTGGCATCGTGGGCGAACACGAGGTACTGTTCTGCGGTCCGGAGGAGGTCGTGACCATCTCCCACTCGGCACAGAGCCGCGGGGTTTTTGCTGACGGCGCCGTGCAGGCTGCTCTGTTTGTTGATAATGCGCAGCCCGGTTTTTACACCATGACCGATATGCTCAGAGGCAAAATGCAATGTCTGTAAATAAAAATGAGGCAGCGGCCTGCCTGGTGATTGCTGCCGGTGTGGTTCTTGCCCTGGTTGTGGGCAGCGGCGCGGTATCTCTGCCGACAGCGGCACCTGTCGCCACCCCGGAAAGCGGCGAGGCGGTGCCTGTAACCAATACGGCGGTTTTACCTACTGCAACACCGGTTCTCACCCCCGCCCCTACACCAAAGGTGGAAACGGTACGCTTTTCCGCCAGCGGTGACAACCTGATCCACGAAGGGCTGTACAACCAGGCTCACGCCCGCGCCGCAGACGGCGGATATGATTTTACCGCCGCCTATGAACACCTGAAGGATTTCTATGCCGGCTTCGATCTGAACTGGATCAATCAGGAAACGCTGGTCAACAGTGCCTTTTCCCCATCCGGTTATCCGATGTTTTCCACCCCTGCCGAGATGGCCGGTGATCTGTATGAGGTGGGGTTCCGGGCGTTCAGCACCTCCAACAATCACAGCTACGACAAAGGGGCGGAGGGGATCGCCTCCGCCATGGCGTGCTGGGACGCCCTGCCGGAAGATGCAGTTGCCATGGGCTTCTATGACCTGACCACTTACGATAACTATGCCTACCAGACAGTCAACGGCATTACCATCGGGTATCTGTCCTACACCGAGTCCACCAATGGGCTTCCCACCCCGGCAGACAGCTCCTACGGCATTGTTTACCTGAGCCAGACCGATGTGATTCAGAAGCAGATTGCCGACATGCGTCCCCACTGTGATGTGTTGGTGGTCAGCTGCCATTGGGGTGTGGAGGGCAGTCACAATGTTACCGACGGGCAGCGCCAAACCGCCCAATGGCTGGCCGACCAGGGTGTGGATCTGATCATCGGCACCCATCCCCATGTAACCCAGACCGCAGAATGGTTGACCGCCGCTGACGGCACTGATGCCTTTGTGGCCTACTCGTTGGGCAACCTGATCAGCGCCCAGTCAGAGCCGGACAACATGATCGGCTTGATATTGGACATCACCATGCAAAAAACCACCGCCCCGGATGGCACCGTAACTGTGGAACTGCGAGACCCCAGGCTGCATCCCACTGTGACCCAGTATGAGAATGGGTATTCCAACATTCGGGTGTACCTGTTTGATGATTACACCGATGAGATGGGCGCTGCCCATGGCAATTTCAGTCTGAGCCGGGAATACATCCAAGGTGTACTGGATGACTCAGTGGATACACAGTTTTTAGCCGGCTGACGGCACCGCACCATTTTATGAAGCAAAGGAGGATACCATGTACGGAGTCAGCAAAATCACCAGCGAACAGAATATCATGCTCACCACCTTTCCCGGTGCCCAGTATAGCGCCAAAAGTCTGGCGGAACATTTGGACGTATTCGCCCGCGCAGGCATCGTGGTGGATATGATCTGTCAGAGTGCCCCCCGTGGCGAAGCGGTAGACTTCAGCTTTACCACCAGCTACGCAAACTTTGCCGCGGTGATGAAAGCCCTGCCCGAGGCTGCCAAAGTCCACCCACCGCTGATCTCCGGCGGGTACTCCAAGATCAATCTGTTTGGCGAGGAGATGGTCACCAGTTGCGGCGTGGCCTCCCGCGCACTGAATGCGTTGGCCGAGGAAAACATTGAGATTGCGCTGATCACCACCAGTGACCTGGACATCTCGCTGCTGATCCGCCAGCAGGACGAGGACGCTGCCCTGGCTGCCCTGACCAAAGCCTTCGCACTGTGGTGATACAACAGTACAAATCAAACCATATCCAAACGTAAAAAGCCGGAGCCGGCAGCGCGGGAATTTTCCCCCCTGCCGGCTCCGTTCTTTTTTGTATTCCCTGCCCTCAGGGCTGTTTTGCTGCCTGCCTGGCAGCCTCGCACTCCTGCCGGAGAGCCTCGCGGGTATACAGCGTGTTGAGTACCTCCAGCAATTCTTTCTTGCTCAGGCGCGGTGGCAGCCCCACTCGCCGAAGAAATTCGCGGCGGAACACAGCAGAATCCGGTCGCCCGGACAGGCCCCATTCATACAAATCGCTGTACAAAATCGGTTCCCGTTTTGACACAGGCTGCTGCCGTTGCGGGGCACCGGCCAGGGCCGTCCGCAAACTGCTCAGAATTTTCTCGTTATCGATGCCCTCCACGCCCAAGAGCCCTTCCCTGCCCGGTTCCGGCTTGCGGGGTTCCTTGCCCGGAATGGCGGGCACATAGGCCTGCAGGACGTACTCGGCCCCTACGATGCGCGTGACAAAGTGGCGGATGCGAAACCCCGCAGCGTCCGAGTCGGTGAGAAGAATCAGCCCTCGTTCGCGGCCCATCCGCCGGAACAGCGCCTGCATGGCCTTGTCCTTGAAGATGGCAAAGCCGTCGGTAGTCAGGATGGTACCCTCCACAACGCCTGCCAGACGGGCCGCATCATATTTCCCCTCCACAACCAGGGCTCGGTCCAATTGTAACTTCATCGGCTTTCCCTCACCTGTGCCAACTGGCACAGTGCTTTCTGAAGCAGCAGGTCGCTGTCCAGCTTGCTACTTTTCAGATCCAGATCCAATTGCTGGAGGATGGACAAGCTCTCCTCAAGCTGGCCACGGTTGAACCGGCCTGCGGCCTTCTCAGCGTTGCTCAGACGGTACTGCCACTTGCCCGTGTAACCGAAATCCTTGGCTGCGTCGGACAACGGGCGCCGGCTGCGTTTGGCCAGAAAAACGCGGTAAATGTCCAGATAGTTGCCGACCAGCGCACCCGCAATCAGAACAGGATCGTTCTGAAGTTCCAGAAGGGCTTTCAATTTCTGCAGTGCCTTCCCGGTCTGCCCTGCCGCCACCAGCTTGACCATATCAAAGGTGTCGGCATCCAGCGTGACGGTGCCCAATGTCTGAACCATATCAACCGTAACGGTGCTGTAATCGGACAGGGCTGCCAGCTTGTCCACCTCGTTATGCAGCAGAAACTGATCCTCACCGCAGCGATCCAGCAACCGGGAGTCTGCACCGGGGGCAAAATTGGTGCCCATTTCTTCCGCCCACATGCGCAGCAGTTTTTGGAGCATAGCCCGGCCCGGCTTTGCCACCTGCGCACAGTACCCAAGCTTTTCACAGGCAGAGATAAGCTTTTGTTCCCGTTTGCCGGGTTTGATTTTGCCGTAGCGTTCCTCAAAAACACTGGTCAGCAGAAAGACCGCGTTTTCGGTGTCTGAGAAGGTGTCGCAGATGTCCTGCAAGTCCTTGTCTGAGTAAGCTGAAGGCCGGATCAGCGGCAATTCCACCAACCGCCGCCCGCCAAAGAAGGAGATTGTCCCTGCAGCAAGGACAATCTCCTCCACCGAGGGGGCCGGACCCGGCAGCACAGTGGTTTCGGGGTCGTCCGCCCGCAGGGCATGTTCCACCTTATTGGCTGCATCCCGCACCAGCGCCTCCTCCGATGAATAGAAGTAGAAGATGCCGCAGCCGGTTTTTAGTCGTTTTTTCAGTTCGTTCTCACTGTACAGCATATTCTTTCACTCCATCAAAGGTAGCCGAACAGCCGGGGCGGATGGTCAACACCGGTTCCTCGGCACCATACAGAGGCCGCGCATCCTTCGCAGCTTTCGGGCGCCAGTCTGCAGCCTGCGAGGTATACAGTACGGTCTCCGCATCGATGCTGTCCGGATAGCTGCCGCCGGCACAGTAAACATCCAGTTGGACCGGCTGTGCCAGGTTCACCCTGCCGGACATGATGCCAACAGTATACCCGTTCACCACCAAAACTGCAAGATTGCCGCCGGAATCATGCAGCAGATCCAGTGTTAACCCGTCCAAAAGTTCCACCGTATGTCTGCCCGGAGACAGGGTGTCCATGGAAATTATCGCATTGGCTTCAAACGACATCTCCCGCGGGTCCTGGCGCAGGTCCACCAGCAGGGTTTGTTCCGGTTCCCCGGAATTCAGCAGATAATCCTCCACAGCCCGCAGGTTGGATGCTCCGCCGCGAAACAGTACCGCCGCCCTTCCGTTTTGTTCGATCACCAGGCAAGCATTTCCAGCGGTGCCAACAGCGGCAACCCGCACCACATCGTGTCCCATCCCATATCCCATCAGGACAGCCAGCACAGTGCAGACGGCTGCGGCGGGCAGATACCAGCCAAATCGCTTTGCTCGCCAGAACAGCAAAGCCAAAAGCCCCAACACGGCAAGAACAAACAGCGTGTAGACCTTTGGGAGGGCAAGCCGCGCGCCGGGCAGCTCTGCGCACCATTCCACCGTACGGCAGAGAAGGCGAAGCCAGACGGCCAGCAGCAAACTGGCACCGCGCATGGCAAACCCGAAGAATGGCACCAGCGAAAGCCCCAGCACGAGAAGCCCCAATACCAGCGCGGGCTGGAGCATCCATACCACCAGCAGGTTGGTCAGGATGCCGACTCCGCTGACCGTCATATTATGTGCAATCAGTACCGGCATGGTCGCAATGCTGGCCAGAACTGTTACCTGAAGGCTTTCCAGCAGCCAGAGACCGGCAGTGTGCAGACATTGTTGCATCCACTTGTCTGGTTCCCGCCATTTTCTTTTTTCCCATCGGGCCAGTGTGCCGGCCGCCTGCACGCCCAATACCGCCGAGAAGGACAACTGAAAACCCAAATCACAGGGGAAATACGCGTTGGTTAAGCCCAGCACAATGGCGGCCAATCCCATCGAGGTCAGGGTATCCGGCGGTTGAAGAAAAAAGTAACCGCCCAGCGCAATGAGATAGACAAATGCCGCCCTCACTGCAGAAACAGGAAAGCCGATCAGTGCCAAATAGATCAGCAAGATCCCGGCGCGCAGGAGGATTCTTGGGCGGGAAAATCGGCGCCGATAGTCATGCGCCGAGCCCATCAGCCCACACAACAGTGTTACATGCAGACCGGATACTGCCAGCAGGTGCGAAACCCCTGCGGCACGGAAGGCTTCCTCCTGCGTTTCTCCCAGGCGTGTGGTATCGCCAAGAAGCATGGCGGTCTCCACCCCGCCCTCTGCCTCCGGAAGCCAAGTCATCAGCCGGCGGGACAACTCTCGCCGCAGGCGATACAGACGAAATTCCAGTTCCTGGCTGTCCGAGAGATAGTGATACCCTTCCAGATATTCCGCCGAGAGGTAAACGCGGTCGGAATAATAATTCATGCGGTAGGAGTTTTCCTCAAGTTCCGTCAGCTGAAAGGTAGCCGAGAAAATTTCGCCAGGGCGTGTTCCCGGAAAATTGGCACAGGAAACATACAAATCTGCCGGCTCGCCGTCAAGCATGGTGATATGCAGCGTACCGCGCATCCGTTCCTGTTGGTATGAGACTGTCGCATTAAGCTGCACGGTCGCCATGACTTGAACCGTACGCCCTGCCAGTTTCAGCACCGGCCTGACCGCAAGCATTTGGTAAATTTGAAAGCAGCCAAGCCCAAGACAAACAGCCGCCGAAAGAGGCTGCAGTATGCGGCGTGCGGAGCCTCGCCTGCTGAAGCAGGCAGCAACAGCCACCGCCAATGAAAATGCCGCCGCTAGCCAGACGGCCGACGACGGCAAATACGCTGCTGTAAGCTGCGCCAGCGAAAAGGCGAGACCGATTGCTGCCAGTTTGCGCTTCACGGTTTAGTGGAGAAACAGCGGCAGTGGAGACAGGAAGAAGATATCGGTGCGTTTTGCCGCATCGCCTTCCGCCAGAGCGGCGCAGCAGCCGACGATCCTGCCGGTGCTGCGGGCTGCCAGTGTTTCCAGTGCATGGAGAGACCCGCCAGTGGAAATCACGTCATCCACGATCAGAACGCGCTTACCGTTCATTGCGTCAATGTCCTTCTGGTCAATGACCAGCGTCTGTTTACCGGCAGTGGTGATGGACTCATCCTCAATGATCACCGGGTGCTGCATATACAATTTGACGCCCTTGCGCGCCGTGATCCAGGGTTTGCCGCTTTGACGAGCCATCTCATAGGCAAGGGGGATTCCCTTTGCCTCTGCTGTGAGGATCACGTCAAACTCCGGGCACTTGGCCAACAGGTCCCGGGCACAGGCTACTGTGAGTTCCACATCGCCGAACATGATAAATGCGGCGATGTCCATATGATCATTGACTTTGCAGATCGGCAGTTCCCGGGTCAGACCCGCCACATGAAGAGTGTAAGTTTCAGACATAAATTCTTTCCTCTTTTTCATTCCTGGGTAACATTGCAGGCCGGAGAATCAACCCGGAGGCCAGGCCAGGCTGCGCTTTGCCAGCACGTGGAAGTGCAGATGCTTGACGCTTTGACCGCCATCCTCCCCCACATTGGTGACAACACGATAACCGCCGTCGCAGCCCAGCTCTTTGCAGAGTTTGGCGATGGTGGCAAACACATGGCCCAGCAGCGGGGCGTCCTCCTCCGTCAGCACAGCGGCAGAATCGATGTGCTTTTTGGGAATGACGAGAAAATGTACCGGAGCCTGGGGGTTCAGGTCATAAAACGCCAACAGCTGGTCATCCTCATACAGTTTGTTAGAGGGGACCTTACCTGCCGCGATATTGCAGAACAGACAATCCGCCATGATTCAAACCTCCTTTATGATGGGGTGCGGAGCCGCGGAGCGGTTCCGTTTGCATTGCGTACAGTTGTATTATACAACCGCTGCGGAAAAAAATCCAGAATTTTGTCAACGGCCGGCAGCAATCTTGCCGCCGGCCGTGACAAAAACCTGAAATTTGTGATTGATTTATTGCAAATCTTGCAGGGCCGTTTACTTCTCCAGCTCTGCCTTGACGATGCCGGCCACAGCGTTCAGCGCCTCGTCGATCTTGGTGGTGTCGCGGATACCGGCCATGGCGAAATCGGGCTTGCCGCCGCCGTTGCCGCCGGCGATGGCCGCGATCTGCTTGACCAGAATGCCGGCCTTCAGGCCACGGGCCTGGGCGTTCTTGCTGACGCTGACAGCCAGGGTGGTCTTGCCCGCGTCAGAGCCGATCAGAGCTGCCACCACATTGGGGGCTTTGTCACGGATCTTGTCGCACATGCTGCGCAGGGCATCGGAACCGGTACCGCTGAAGAAGGCGGTGACAATGCGCACGCCGTCCACATCCTCTGCTGCGTCAAACAAGCCGTCAATCTTGGCGGAGGCGATTTCCGCCTTGGCGATGTCAAGCTGCTTGTTGGCCTCTTTCAGCTCAGCCATGACGGCAGCAGCGCGGCCGGGCAGGTCGTGAAGATTGCCCACCTTCATGGTGCGGGCAGTCTGGACCAGCTCCTCCTGGTAACCGTCCATCAGACGCAGCACACCATAGCCTGTGGTGGCTTCAATGCGGCGGATGCCGGCAGCCACGCTGCTCTCGCTCAGGATGCGGAAGCAGCCGATCTGGGCGGTGTTTTTCACATGGGTACCGCCGCAGAACTCGGTGCTCCAACCACAGACATCCACAACACGGACAATCTCGCCGTATTTTTCACCGAACAGGGCCATAGCACCCAGTTTCTTTGCCTCGTCGATGGGCATATTGCGGATCTCCACCGGAAGGGCAGCGAAGATTTTGTCGTTGACACGACGCTCCACCTCCTTGAGTTCCTCGGGGGTGACGGCGCTGAAGTGGGTAAAGTCGAAGTGGGTAATCTTATCGTCCTGATAGCTGCCGGCCTGGTGTACATGGTCACCCAGTACCTCCCGCAGGGCGGCCTGCAGCAGATGGGTGGCGGTGTGGTTGCGGCAGATGGACATACGGCGGGCCTCATCCACAGATGCGGTCACCTCGTCGCCCACCTTGATGTTGCCCTCCAGCAGGGTGCAGGTGTGGACAAAATAGCCCTTTGGCGTCTTTTTGACCTGGTTAACCCGCAGTTTGGCATCGCCGGAGACAAGATAGCCCTGGTCTGCCACCTGGCCGCCCATCTCTGCGTAGAAGGGGGTGCGGTCCAAAACGACCAGCACGTCGTCCTTCTGCTCAAGGTCGGTGGCAACAGCGTCGGCCAGCTCCTCACCCTCGGACAGGGCAACGACCTTGGCACGCTCAGACAAAGTGTTATAGCCGTCAAAGACGGTGGGCTCGGCATCCAGCGTGCCGAACAGATCGCCTGCCCAGCCGGAGATATCCTTGGCCAGGCGCTCGGCGCGGGCGCGCTCCCGCTGCTTGGTCATCTCAGCATGGAAAGCGTCCTCGTCCACCGTCAGGCCCGCCTCGGCGACAATCTCACGGGTCAGGTCCAGCGGGAAGCCGAAGGTGTCGTTCAGCTTGAAGGCCTCCGCACCAGAGAGTGTCTTGAGACCAGCAGCCTCCAGCTTGTCAATCATATTGTTCAGGATATTCAGGCCGGCGTCGATAGTGCGGCCGAAGCGCTCCTCCTCGGTACCGATAACCTTTTTGATGTAGGCCTCATGCTCACGCAGCTCCGGGTAACCCTGTTCGCTGGAAGCGATGACGGTATCCACCAGTTCAGTCAGGAAGGGACGATCAATGCCCAGCATACGGCCATGGCGGGCGGCGCGGCGCAGCAGGCGGCGCAGCACATAGCCGCGGCCCTCGTTGGAGGGCAGGATACCGTCGGACACCATGAACACAGTGGAGCGGATATGGTCGGTGATGACACGGATGGAGATATCGTCCTTCTCGTTCTGTTTGTAGGTTTTGCCGGCGATGTGTTCCACATGGTGCAGCACCGCGGCGACAGTGTCCACCTCAAACAGATTGCCCACGTTCTGCATCACGCAGGCCAGGCGCTCCAGACCCATGCCGGTGTCGATATTGGGTTTGGCCAGCCGCTCGTAGTGGCCGTTGCCGTCGGAGTCGAACTGGCTGAATACCAGGTTCCAGATTTCCATGTAGCGGTCACAGTCGCAGCCGACACCACAGGTGGGCTTGCCGCAGCCGTACTCGGGGCCGCGATCATAGTAGATTTCGGAGCAGGGGCCGCAGGGACCGGAGCCATGCTCCCAGAAGTTGTCCTCCTTGCCAAAGCGGACCATGTGGCTTTCAGGCACACCGATCTCTTTGGTCCAGATATCATACGCCTCGTCATCGTCCAGATAAACCGAGACATACAGCTTTTCGGCAGGGATCTCCAGCGTCTGGGTCAGAAACTCCCAGGCCCATGGAATGGCCTCTTTCTTGAAGTAGTCCTGAAAACTGAAGTTGCCCAGCATCTCAAAGAACGTGCCGTGGCGGGCGGTGATGCCGACGCGCTCGATGTCCGGGGTGCGGATGCACTTCTGGCAGGTGGTGACGCGGTGACGGGGCGGTTCCTCCTGGCCCAGGAACCACTTTTTCATGGGGGCCATGCCGCTGTTGATCAGCAACAGGCTGGGGTCATCCTTGGGCACCAGCGGGAAGCTGCCCAGTCGCAGGTGACCCTTTCCCTCAAAGAAATGCAGATATTTTTCGCGCAGATCATTCAATCCTGTCCATTGCATAGTGTGCTGACTCTCCATTCTCTTTTGACTTTTGAAAATGACATTTCTGCCACAAAAGCGCGGGCCACAAAAGAAAAACCTCCGCCCCAATCCTGGGACGAAGGCTGAAACATGCTTCCGTGGTACCACCCGGTTTGCGGCCCTTCCCCTGTACGGGAATGGCACGCCGCTTTGCCCGCATTAACGCTGCGGAAACGCCCGGTTCTGCCGGGGGCTCGGGGGCGGCTTGGTCCGTGCTGCCGCAGGTGCCTTGCAGCGGAAGCGGCACCCTCTCTGGAAGCGGCGGCGGGGTGGACTTTAACCCCGTCAATGCCTGTTTTGAATTTACGGTACAATTATATGACTGACCGGCGGGATTGTCAAGGAAGCGCCGGCAATTTTTCGGCAGATTCCGGGGTTTGCGTGCCGGCTTCATCCAGTGCGTGGAGTGCATCGGCTACGCGGGCAAAGATGGCGGGGCTGCTGGTTTCGGGGTCGAGGGTAGCATCCTGCAGCACCGTGATCACATACCGGGGATTTTCTGCCGGGACAAAGCCGGAAAACCAATAATTCAGCAGTTCTTCCCCCTGCGCATTGAACTGCCCTGTCTGGGCGGTACCCGTTTTGCCGCCGGCCGTTGTCCAGGTTGGGGCGGCCTCCCCACCAATGCCATCAGTTACCACGCTTTGCAGCATACTGCGCAAAATGCGGGCGGTATCCCCCGAGCAGACCTGATCTGACCGGGACACAGGAGCTGTTGTCGATTGGGCAGCGGGCTGCATCGTTTTGCTGTCCACCGGCCCCTGCACAAAGGACAGCGGGAGCAGGCGGCCGTCGCCAGCGACGGCACGCATCATGGCGGTGATTTGGACCGGCGTGACAGTCAGCTCCCCCTGCCCAAAGGAAAACATGGCCAACTGACCTGCGTTTTTCAGGGTTTCCGCATCCGGCAGAGTGCCAGCTCCGCTTTTCAGCCCCCCCGCCACTGCGGTGGCTCTGCCAAAGCCAAACCTTTCCGCCATATCAGCTACCAGCTGGCCCCCCAGTGCCTGCCCCAGCGCCACAAAATAGCAGTTGCAGCTTTGCTCCAATGCCCCCCGCAGATTGACAGTTCCGTGGGCGCGCCCTAGCGCGCAGCGATAGGTCTGGTCCGACACCTGAATGGACCCGGTGCAATCATGGGTGAACCAGTCCAATCCGGCCTCGTAGGCCGCAGCCGCCAGCACCACCTTGAACACGGAGCCGGCACTGAAGGCTGCAAACGCCCGGTTGATTAGGGAGGTATCGTTTGCATCAATGCTTTTTTGAATGTTGCGGGGGTCAAATTCCGGCATACTGACGCTGGCAAATACCCGCCCGGTGGTGACATCCGCCACCAGAATACAGCCGGTGTCCATGGTGGTCTGAGCAATGCCTTCGCAGGCGCGCTGAATCTCAACATTCAGTGTCAGCTGTACCCCGAGTCCGCTGCCCTGCTGCTGTGTTTCCAAATCAGGCAGAGTACCCGCCAGCAGACTGCCCTGGGCAGTGGTCGCGCAGCTGACCGCCTGTTCGTCGGCCGATGCTGCCAGCAGATCATCGAAGGCCAGTTCCAGCCCCGACACTCCATTGCCTTCTCCGTCCAGATAGCCGATCAGGTGCACTGCAACGGGGTTGTCCAAATACCGCTGGCGCCCCGGGTAGGTATAGATGCCATTGGCACTGAGATCCCGCGAGACGGGCACCAAAAATGGAGATGCGCTGTTGCGGTTTTCGTAAAGGTCATTCTGCTGCTCATAGGGCACGTAGGGGAACAGGTTCGCATAGCTGGAATCACCGGGGATGCACAGTGCATACCAAATTTGCTTTTCACCGGTCAGGCGCCTGCCATTGCAATCAAAGAAGTCTCCCCGATTGCGGGGCAGCTCGGCAGTTGCAACGGTCTGTGCGCCTGCACTGACCGCATATCCGGTGTCGGTTGCAATCCACAACACCCGGCAAAGCACAATGCCGAACAGAAAAACCAGGCTTGCGCAAAGAGCCTGCAACCGCTGTCGTGTCATTTTCCTCTCCCCATTCTTTTAATAGGGAGTTTACCCAAAAGAGGAAAAAAAATGCAGCCGGTCGGCCTTATCTTCCGCCGGGCTGCACTAAAGTGTATGAGTTGTCTTAGTGGGACAGTTCCCTGTGGGATACCCGTCTGCGCAGAAAATACCATACCCCACAGACCAGCAATACCCCAGGCACAAAACCTATGGCGTCCACCAGGATATCGGTGGGAAGGCAGGCCCGTCCAGGGACAAAATGCTGATGCAGCTCATCACTGATCGCATAAAGCAGACAAGTGCCCAAAGCCAGCGCGCCGCCTTGCAGAAACGCCAGACCATCCGGGTGTGTGCGCACCAACCGAAAAGCGCATACTGTGAGCGCCGCAGTGACGCCGAGCAGGAAATACAGACAAACATGGGCCCACTTGCGCAAATTGGCGTGAAAATCCGCGCTGAACCAGCCCGGGGCTGCGGAGGCCAGTGATTCTTGCTGAATCTGCTGTGCAAACTGTGCGGAGAGCTGGTAGGACTGGGCCCCCGGCTGGGCGGACAGCAAAAAAATAGCCGCCATGACGCCTGTCATCAGCAAGAGAAAAAGCCATTTTTTCATCTAAAGGCCCCCTTGAAAATCAAGTATTCCCCTGCTTATTATACACAAATTGCCGGCCACCGAACAGGCCTTATAAAATGTGATAATCCTGCAAGAAGGTTTCGATCACACGGCGGTAGCGCTCCGGGTCAGACAACAAGCTCATGGCGTGGGCCGCACCGGGGAAAACAGCTTTGCGGCACGGTCCTGTGCATTTGGAATCATAGTTTTTCTGCAACATTTTGTATGGTACATAGGTATCGGCATCGCCATGGATAAACAACATAGGCGTATTGCCGCTGCGGGCCACCGCCTTGGCCGGTTCCACCTGAGAGAAACGCACCCCCGTGCGCAGCCAGGCCACCGCCATGCATGGGTACAGCAGCAAAGCCGGCGGCAGATGATAGCGCGTTTGCATCACCCAGGCCAACTGCTCCTTCAAGCTGGAGTAGCCGCAATCCTCAATAGCAAAGGCCAGATGATGATCAATCGCGCTGTGCAGCATGACAGTTGCCGCCCCCATGGATTCGCCGTGTGTACCAAGGATGCAATTTTGCCCATAGTGCTTGCGTACCCACTGGCAGACCGTTTCCAGGTCCTCAGCCTCCCGGCGGCCCATGGTGGTCAGGGCATGGTCGGACAGGCCATGGTTGCGCTGGTCATAAACAACGCACTCAAACCCCAACTGGCGGAAGATGGCCACATACTTCATGCTGGCAATCAGATTGACCGTATACCCGTGCACGATGACTACCACGCGGGTACGCCCATCCGCTGGCGGACAGGCCGGGTCATGGGGGATTACTGCGCCGCGCAGCGTGTATCCGTAACGGCTGCGAATGGCAATATCCTCCTTTTGCCAATTGCGCTCCCAATCTTCCAGTGACAGCCCTGCCTGGGCCAGTTCTCGCTCACACTTTTCTCGGGTGTTCAGCTGATGTTCCGGGTTGACCACAATGTTGGATAGCCCCCACTCGGCAGCAAACAGTACTGCTGCCGCAGCGCTGAGGAGTTGCCAGGATTTAATCTTCGACAAAGCAATCGCCTCCCCGTGTACAGAATTGTCTATGCAAAGCCCGTCGAATCGTTTGACACATGTTCATTGTTTGACTGTATCCAGCATACCAACTTCCCCTGCGGTTTTCAAGGCCTTGTCAAAAAGTTGCACAACATCCGAATGGTTGTGCAAAGATCAAGCTGCGGTGATGCAGAAATTTTTCCTGCTCCTCTTGATCATCCCGCCGGAGCCTGCCCACTGCCACAGGCAGCACTTGGAGTGTGGCGCGCAACCGTTTTTGCAGAAGTTCGCGCCCGATGTACACAAGGAACAGAAAAGGCCGGAGCCTTTCGGCTCCGGCCTTGGAATATTCGGTGGTACAGGTAAGTGCAGGGAAATCAGTACATACCGCCCATGTCGCCGTTGGCAGGTGCTGCCGGAGCCGGCGGCTCAGGCAGATCAGCAACCAAGCTCTCGGTGGTCAGAACCATCGCGGCAACACTGGCTGCATTCTCCAGAGCAGAGCGAGTGACCTTGGTGGGATCGACGATGCCCGCCTCAATCATATCGTCAACATAAACCTCGTTCTGAGCGTCAAAGCCATAGTTGGGCTTGTCGGCCTCCAAGATCTTGTTGATAATGACGCTACCTTCCAGACCGGCATTGGCAGCAATCTGGCGCAGGGGCGCTTCCAGCGCATTGCGGACAATCTTGGCACCGGTGCGCTGGTCGCCTTCCAGTTCACCGATCAGTTTGTCAACCGCGGGGATTGCGTTGATGGTGGCAGTACCGCCGCCGGCAACAATGCCCTCCTCAACAGCAGCCTTGGTTGCATTGAGAGCGTCCTCGATGCGCAGCTTCTTGTCTTTCATCTCCACCTCAGTGGCAGCACCGACCTTGATGACGGCAACACCGCCGGCCAGCTTGGCCAAGCGCTCCTGCAGCTTCTCACGATCAAAATCGGAGGTGGCAGTGGAAATCTGGCTGCGGATCTGAGCAATACGGTCAGCAATGGCTTTCTTGTCGCCGTTGCCGCCAACAATGGTGGTGTTCTCCTTGGTAACCTTGACCTGGCGGGCGCTGCCCAGCAGAGCCAGCGTTGCATCCTTCAGCTCATAGCCCAAGTCGCTGCTGATGACAGTACCGCCGGTCAGGATGGCAATATCCTGCAGCATCTCCTTGCGGCGATCGCCAAAGCCGGGAGCCTTGACAGCAACAACATTCAAGCCGCCGCGCAGACGGTTGATGATCAGGTTGGACAGAGCATCGCCTTCCACATCCTCGGCAATGATCAGCAGCTTGCGGCCAGACTGAACGATCTGCTCCAGCAGAGGAACCATATCCTGGAAAGCGCTGATCTTCTTGTCGGTGATCAGGACGCTGCAATCCTCAAAGACAGCTTCCATCTTCTCGGTATCGGTGACCATGTAGGGGGTCACATAGCCGCGATCGAACTGCATACCTTCCACAACCTCGGTGTAGGTTTCTGCAGTAGTCTTGTTCTCCTCGATGGTGATGACGCCGTCGGCAGTGACTTTCTCCATGGCGTCGGCAATCAGCTGACCAATCTCAGGATCACCGGCAGAAACTGTGCCGACACGGGCAATGTCCTTGCTGCCCTTGATCTTCTGGCTGTGGGCCTTGATGGCTTCCACAGCAGCGGCAACAGCACGGCTCATACCACGCTTGATGTCCATCGGGTTGGCACCGGCCGCTACATTCTTCATGCCTTCGTGAACCAGAGCCTGAGCCAGAACAGTGGCGGTGGTGGTGCCGTCACCTGCGGCATCGTTGGTCTTAGTGGCAACTTCACGAACCAGCTGGGCGCCCATGTTTTCAAAAGCGTCCTTCAGCTCGATTTCCTTGGCGATGGTCACGCCGTCATTGGTGATGACGGGGCTGCCAAATTTTTTGCCAAGGACCACGTTGCGGCCCTTGGGACCGAGGGTGATCTTGACAGTGTCGGCCAGCTGGTCAATGCCGGCGCAAAGGGACTTACGGGCGTCCTCGCCCTGTTTAATCTGTTTAGCCATGATACTGCGCTCTCCTTTGTGTTAAAAGCTGGAATTACTCAACGATAGCGAGAATATCGCTCTGGCGGACGATGGTGCATTCTTCCCCATCAACCTTGACTTCGGTGCCGGCATATTTGCTGGTCAGGACCTTATCGCCAACCTTGACAATCATCTCGACTTCCTTGCCGTCCACGTTGCCACCGGGGCCGACAGCCAAAACCTCAGCAACCTGGGGCTTTTCTTTGGCGGAGCCAGTCAGGATCAGGCCGCCTTTGGTAGTTTCTTCTTCTTCGACCATTTTGATAACAACACGGTCTGCAAGAGGTTTGATTTTCATAATGAAACATCCTCCTATACGTAAAAATTATTAAGGACTTGTTGGCTTAGCACTCTTTCTTCCTGAGTGCTAAGTATATTCTAGCCACTTAGCTGTAAAAAATCAAGTCCTGAAAGTATAAATTTTTTGTGAACTTCAAAATAGTTCTTTGCAGCGTTAAACTTTTTTCAAAAAAGTACATTTCACAATCCTCCTGGCGCCATCGGCAGAATGTCAGCGGAAAATCCATGCGCATCGAACGGATAGCACCTCAATTTTGCGCAAACTGTTCCCCTTTGCAGTCCGCAGCAAGCTGCTTTCTTTCAATTGCTGGCAGTCAGCCCGAAGTGGCGCCAAATTTTGCAAACCAATTTTCCAGCCTCCAGCGACAGCAAACCATTTTGCGAAAAATCCTTGACACTACCCACAGCAGAGGTAGTTTGCTGTGCAAAATCAGAAAATACGGATAATTGGAAGCAAAATAAAAAAGGTCTAACTGATCAGCAAAAATCAGTTAGACCTTTTCTCTTAGAATAAAAATCCTGCGTATTCGCAATCCACCCAAATCACCAGAATAACTCTGAAATTGACGGGTGCTATCAATCTGCTATCAAGGGGAAATTGGAACATCAAAAAGTCAGTGTTTTCAAGGGTTTGCGGGCCCTCATATCCACTTTTTACTTATTCGAACTCGCTCCTGTTAGAAGTTTTCTAAACAGATTTGCTTATAGAATTTAGCTCAGAGTATTTGTATTGTTTTCATTATCCAGACAGTTTGGGCTATCTGATTTTTTGTTGCCAGGGTGTTGCCAGTAAATTGAGGATGATTTACACCTTACAAACTGATTATATCATACAATGGATTCTTCATCAAAGCATTTTAATTATTGATCATCATTACTCACAACCCAGATCTTTTTGAGAGGGATTAGTTCTTTAATTTCATCGTCCATCTGGTCGTAGTATCGCAGAAACTCCTCAATAATTTCTTTGTGGGTCCAAAGCCGGATTTCAAAGAACTGTTTCGCCGTCTCGTTGATGACTGAAGATTTGAACCCACTCCAGGATACTAACAAGCCATATTCGGCACCAAAGTTTTTCATCACGCCACCCAACTGATCCAGAACAATCCGATCCACCGGCGCATCCGTGGACTTAACCTGAACACAGATTTTGGGACTTCCAAATCCAAGTGTACCAGCAGAAGCTAGAATATCCACACCTTTATCCGGTCCCGCCGGGCTAACGTATGTAGTGAATCCCTTTGCTCGAAGAATGGCATCTACAATTTTTGCTAACCCATGCCCTTTAGTCTTTTGGATTATCAGGTTTGTGATAATCCCTAAGGCTTCATTTTCAATATCTCGCGTGTCTTCCTCGCTCTGTGGTTCGTGCGTAGTAATTAAGGGGATCTTCTTTCCCTGCTTATGAGCATGGATGACCGCTTTTATGCGATCTTCCTGCTTAATACGGCAAATGGTCATAAATGCCCCAAAGGAATATAAGATGTCTTGGTCAAAAGCCGTGCGGGGGATGTCACAGGCAAACCAGTCTACTTGATGAGCATGATAATAAGGATTATCGTTGTCAGGCAAGAATTCATAATCCCCTATGATCTTGCCAAAATGAATTACAGACTTGATCTTGCTGGGCAGGACAACGATTTCTCCCCTTTTCATCTCGTGGGCAAACGGCCACACCTGGCTTGCCCAGTTCATCGCTGTTTTTACCTTTACATCTGGATTATTATCCACAAAGTATTGCTGCAAATCCTGCTTAGTGCGGAACTGCATGATTGACTCAGAAAGGTTATCCCAGGTGCAGTATACTCTATTATCCTCGAGGAATTTGTTTTCGTACTCGCCGTATCGTCCGGCACGACATAACCACATCGACATTATTTTTCCCCTATCGCTCATAGCCAAATCCAAATTTCACCTTTTCATCAAACCCAGCAGCGCTTCGTAGCTGTCCACCACCTCATAGACCACATCCCCGCCGCTGATGGCGCGGAAATGTTCGCGGGCGCAGTGAATCTTGGACTTTTCGATTTCGCGCAGCTGCATCGATTGCATCGTGCCCTTCGTCTCTGCCACAAAGTAGATGTGCTTGACCGTTCCCTCATAAAAAGCGATGGCCCAGTCCGGGTTATACCGGCCCACCGGCGTGGAGATGTAAAAGCCGCCGGGCAGTTTGACATACACGGCAACTTCGTGCGCAGCGTCCATCTCCTGAGCAAAATCTCGTTCGGTCTGCGAATCCGAAACCAGATAATCATACAGATGCTTTTTAGTCTTGATGGCGTTATCGCCCAGTTTGCCTTTGATGGTAGGTTCTGTAAAGATACTGGTATCATAGCGATCATCCAGGCAGTGGTAGGTAATGTGCTGGATAATGGCCGTTGCCTTTTCATCGTTGATGAGCTGCGCCGCCTTGAGGATGAACTCTTCGGGGTTGTCTTTGAACTGGTCAAAGACAGCTTTCTGAATTCCTGTCAAGATCTGCACGACCGTATGGCGCGTCAGACCGGTTTCTTCCACCAGTTTGCCGATTAGATCATATTTCACAGCGCTGTTGACAGAAATGCGCCGCGCAGCACTGTACCGGCCCGTATCCGTTCTTTGGAAGGCTTCCCCGGATTCGAGGGCTTCTTTGGATCGGATCTTGTTCATTTCACCTTCTTCCACACGGAAATAAATCTTTCGAACATTCAGGTGCCGATCCAGCGCCTCCACACAGTGCCGGACAAGTTCTTCACTGTCGAATTCCACGGTGTATACGGATTTGGCGTTGATGCGCTTCCAGAGCGCCTTAAACTGCGGCATAGCCAGCTTGTCACGGTCAACCTGCAATTCGATGTTGTTTTTGCGGGCATCTTCGATTGTCACTGCCTTATCGCTGTAAACCGAATTCAAAATTTGCAGGACGCTGTCCTCATACCCGACCACTTCCGGTGCGAATTGAAGGTTGCCATTCCGGCGTTCGGTAAAGAATTTTTCCGTCAAGGTTCCACGACTGTCGATATAATCCTGCTTGATCAGGCCATAGATGATCGCATTGGCCATAGCCTTAAAGCCGGTATCTTTATACCCTTCAATGAAATGTTCGTTGATGTCCAGAGCGATCCGCTTGATACGGGCATCGGTAGAGGTCAGACGGCGAATACTGCTCCATTTCCGTGAAAGATCATCCCGCTGCGCTTCCGTGAGCCGTTTTGTTGTCTGTTTAAACCAGAGGTCGATATTTGCCTCGTCAACATTCTGTTCTACAAAACGGCCCTCGTAAATGAGCGGAACAATGGCTCCATCCTCCACACCATCCTTGATGGTATATTTATGGATGAGCTTTCCGAACTTCGCCATGGTGTTCTTTTCTTTTTTCATCAAAGGAGTACCGGTAAAGCCGATGTAGCAGGCGTTGGGGAACACCGCTCTCATTTTAGTGGCCAGCAAGCCATAGTTGGAGCGGTGGCTCTCATCCACCAGCAGAAACACATCCCGTGAAAAGTTCTTATGTTCCATTTTCTCAGCGGTGTTAAATTTATTAATGATGGTAGTGACCACATCCGCTTTGCCGCTATTCAGCAGCTCCACCAGATTCCGTCCACTGGTGGCCCGAGCCGGATTTAGACGGGTGTGAGCAAAGGTGGCGTCGATCTGACGATCCAGTTCCTTGCGGTCAGTGACAACGACTACTTTCGGGTTACAGTCAGACAGTTCCATTAATATATACTTTGCCAGCATGACCATAGTCAGGCTCTTGCCGCTGCCCTGAGTGTGCCAGATGACGCCGCTTTGTCGGTTGCCCTTTTCGTCCGACTGTTGAATGGTCTTGATAATCTCTTTGATGGCGAAATACTGCTGATACCGGCAAATCTTCTTTACATTGGCATCAAAGAGGACAAAGTACCGGATCAGTTCCATGACCCGTTCTTTGCTGAACAGAGAAATCAAATTTCGATCCTGCTCTGTGGGGGTACGGTCAGTTACATGCCGGGCCAGTGCCTCCTCCAGAAAAGCAGTATCCTGCTCCTTCCAAACATTCCAGAACTTCTTAGGCGTGCCGGTGGTGGCATACTTCACGGTGTTTTTATTGGTCGCCACTACAATCTGGGCAAACTTGTAGAGCTGCGGAATATATTCCTTTTGCTGGTTGCGGATGTTCTGCTCCACAGCCTGTTCTACGCTAATCTGGGGCGTTTTACACTCAATGACAGCGAAAGGAATACCGTTGATATGGCCATCACCTTATCTCGTTTGTACCCAGAAATCGGACGGTCCATTTTATGCGCTATAATTTCTAAGCTTTTATGCTTAGTATCTTTATAATACTATACATATTGGCTTAGTTCAAGCCTTTTCAGAAAAATATTCTTAAATAAATTTGTTTAGATTCTCTTGACTTTCCTAAGCAAATATGCTATGTTCACTATAAAGATCATCATAGATTGGAGTTGGACGTATGGCCATCGGTGAGAGAATCCACTTTTTCCGTTTGCTGCGAGGAATGACACAGAAATATCTGGGTATGGCCGTGGGCTTCCCCGAGAAATCCGCCGATGTGCGCCTGGCTCAGTATGAGACAGGATCAAGAACCCCTAAGGCAGAGCTGACGGCTGCCCTGGCCCAGGTACTGGATGTTTCCCCGCACGCACTCTCTGTCCCGGATATAGACTCCTACGTTGGGCTCATGCACACCCTGTTTGCCCTGGAGGACAACTACGGGCTGAAAATCACGGAACAGGATGGCGTACTTTCCCTGCAAGTGGATTTCCGCAAGAACAAGGATGCTGCCAGACTGCACGAGATGCTCTGGGCCTGGCGGGAGCAGGCTGCCAAGCTGGAGGCTGGAGAGATCTCTCAGGAGGACTACGACCGCTGGCGTTATCATTACCCGGAGTACGACAGCAGCCAGATCCGTGCCAAGGTTCCGCCGGAGGGTCTGCTCTGACCCTCTCATTTGTAGGCCACAGGAGAGCCTGTTTGTTGCACAAAATCAGTAAATTCAGATACATGAGAGCAAAATAAAAAAGGTCTAACTGATCAGCAAAAATCAGTTAGACCTTTTCTCTTAGAATAAAAATCCTGCGTATTCGCAAGCCACCCAAATCACCAGAATAACTCTGAATTTGACGGGTGCTATCAATCTGCTATCAAAGGGGAAATCTGAAATCCGAAAACCCAGTGTTTATGCGGGTTTGCGGGCTCTCATATCCACTTTTTACTTATTCGAACTCAATGGTTGCCGGGGGCTTGGTGGTGTAGTCGAACAGGACACGGTTGATATGTTTGACCTCGTTGACAATGCGGCCGGCAGCGGTCAGGATCGTCTGCTGGGGCAGCGGGGTGACCTCGGCGGTCATAAAGTCGGTGGTGGTAACGGCGCGCAGCGCGATGGCGTAATCATAGGTGCGCTCGTCGCCCATAACGCCCACGCTGCGCATATTAGTCAGCGCAGCGAAATATTGATTGGGGCGCTGATCCATAGGCAACTTATCCACTTCCTCGCGCCAGATGGCGTCGGCATCCTGCACCAAGGCAACCTTCTCAGCGGTGACATCCCCGATAATGCGGATGGCAAGACCCGGGCCGGGGAACGGCTGACGGTTGACCAAGTATTCCGGCAGCCCCAGCTCGCGGCCGGCCTGGCGGACTTCGTCCTTGAACAGATTACGCAGAGGCTCCACCAGCTCCTTAAAGTCCACCTTGTCCGGCAGGCCACCCACATTGTGGTGGCTTTTGATAACGGCAGCCTCACCGCCCAAGCCGCTCTCAACCACGTCGGGATAGATGGTTCCCTGGGCCAGGTAGTCGACGGCGCCGATCTTTTTGGCCTCCTCCTCAAAGACGCGGATGAATTCCTCACCAATGATCTTGCGCTTGGCTTCCGGCTCAGTCTTACCGGCCAGCTTGGAATAGAAGCGGTCACGGGCATCCACACAGATGAAATTGATGTCAAACGCTCCGCCCTCACCAAAGACCTCGCAGACCTGCTCCCGCTCATTTTTGCGCAGCAGGCCATGGTCCACAAACACGCAGGTCAGCTGGCGGCCGACTGCCTTGGCCAGCAATGCAGCCAAAACGCTGGAATCCACACCGCCGGACAGTGCACACAGCACTTTGCCGGTACCGATTTCCCTGCGAAGTTCTTCCACCGTACTGGCCACAAAGGAATCCATGCGCCAGGTACCCTGACAGCCGCAGACCTTGTAGACAAAATTGTGCAGCATCTGGGTGCCATGCTCGGTGTGCATAACTTCGGGGTGGAACTGCACGCAGTACAAGCCGCGGGATACGTCCTGCGCAGCAGCCACCGGGCAGTTCGGCGTGTGTGCCGTAACGGCAAAGCCAGGGGCAGCCTGCTCAATGTAATCGTTATGACTCATCCAGCAGACATTCTGTGCCGGCAGGCCATCGAACAGCGGGCTGGTGGTATCCAGATCCACCAGCGTCTTGCCGTATTCCCGCTCCGGAGCACGGGTGACCTTACCGCCCAGCATATGCATCATCAGCTGGCTGCCGTAGCAGATGCCCAAAATCGGCACACCCCAAGTGTAGATTTCCGGGTCGATGGTGGCCGCATCCGGCAAATAGACGCTGTTGGGACCGCCGGTAAAGATGATCCCCTTGGGATTTTTGGCACGGATTGTGGCAAGCGGGGTGCGGTACGAGTAGATCTCGCAGTAGACGTTGCACTCACGCACGCGGCGGGCAATCAGCTGATTGTACTGGCCGCCGAAGTCAATGACAATGACAGTTTCCTGCTGCATGGACTGCTCCTCTCTTTTCGATACACAGTTGGGCTTTCGCTCAAGTTTCTATTTCACGTTATTATATCACCTGAGCTGGCTGCTTGGCTAGTGGTTTTTCCGGCTTTCTGCAGCATCTTTCGACAGTTTCCGTTTTTTTCCATATCGGAGCAAGCCGCAGCGGATGAGCGACAGGAGAGCCACAAAAATTACTGTTGCCCCGCAGTTCACTAAAATGCCGGTATACCAGGGAGCCGACTGAATGGCATAAAGCCACGGATGGACGACATAGTCCCAACACTGCCAGACGGAACGTCCAATGCGGATGCCGATTATTGCAAAGATAGCAAAAAAGATCCAGCGGCAGATTTTATTGATCAATTCCGCCATTCCCCCTCTCTTCTGGCATTCCATAGATTGACACATAGCGCGCAGAAAAGACTGCTGCCTAATACAAAAAAACCGCAGAACGGCAATCCTGCGGGAAATGGAGATTATAGATTTGGCGTGACTTCAACAGCACCATAGTTGCGCACGTTGAGCACATAGCAGCTGCCTGTGCCGAAAATGCCGTCAATTGCTGCCTTGTAAGTATCCAGCAGGTCCAGCGGAACAAACGCCTGAATGGTGCCGGCAAAACCGCCGCCCTGCAGACGCCAGGCGCCGCGGCCGTTAAGTACCTTCTGGCTGACAGCAAGCGCCAGAGGAATCCCCTGCTCCCTGGGATTGGAAAGGCTGTAAGCATTTTGGTTGAATTCGAAGCTGGAATGCCCGCCCTCAATGATCAACTGGAGAAAGCGGTCAAAGTCGTCCTCACGCACCGCGTCACAGAGTTGAACCGCGCGGCGGCTGTCGTTGAAGAAATGGATGGCGCGAATAACAGCCCGATCACCGGTAACCTTGCGAATCTCGGGGATGGCCTTGTAGAATGCATCCTCGTCCACTTGACGCAGGACCTTTTTGCCAAAAAAGGCGGCAACCGACTCCATCTCGCTGCGAATTGCGGCGTAATCATCGGTCAGGTCTGCATGGCTTCCCTTTGTATCACTGATGCACAGTGCAAAATTGTGTGCCGCCAGATCGAAGGCAACCGTGTCGACCATCGGCGCCGTAGGGTCCTTGAAGTCGATGGTGATGGCGCTGCCCACCGCACAGGCGGTCTGATCCAGCAGGCCGGACGGCTTGCCAAAGAAGACATTTTCGGCGTACTGGCCAATCTTGGCGATCTCCACCTGGCTGAACGTTTCCATATCGTCATGGTTGAACTCGCCGCGGAGAATCGCTGCCATGTTGACCTCGAATGCGGCCGAACTGGACAGTCCGGAACCGCCCAGCACATTGCTGGTGGTATAGCAATCAAAACCGCCCACCTGGCCGCCCGCATTGACAAAACCAGCCGCAACACCGCGGATCAGGCCGGCAGTACAGCCCTCCTCCTCCGGCTGTGGGGCCAGAACCGAGAGATCAACGGTCACCATCTGGCCAAAGCCGTGGGATTTCAGGTGAATCACATTGCTTTCATTGGCCGAGACCACCGACACCACGTCCAGGTCCACCGCAGCGGCCATCACAACACCGTTATTATGATCCGTATGGTTACCGCCAATCTCGGTGCGGCCGGGCGCTGAGTATATCCGGACCTGCCTTCCCGCACCAAAATAGTGTTCAAAACGCTCGATCGCATGAATGTAGCGTGCCCGTTGGGCCTTAACCGCCTCGTCCCGATCCGCGTACAACTTGCAAAACGCGGCATCATACTGACCGGCTGCAATGTTCTGCTTCCATTCGATGGTTGTTGCCATGTTGCATCGCCTTTCTCATTGGGGAACAATTCCCGTAAACATGAACAAGATGTTCACACGATTTTTGGCGTTTACGCCAGTTTTGCCAATTCAGGGCCATTTCTATTCTCCAGTATAACAAATTTTGGCGGGAAGTAAACAGTTTTTTACGACGCCTTTATGGACTTTTGATGAATCTGCTGTTATAATAAGAATTAATGTGACTGCCGCCCGCTATACGCACTGTTTCAGGGGCGGGCGGCGGCACAGGCAGATTGTGTTTCAACCTGTTTTGGGAAGAGGGATCTTGATGGCAAATGTAGCCAAACAATCGTACAAACAGAACTACACGGATAACGTGGAACTGTCTATTTTCAATTGCGGACATGAATATTGCCAGCCCGGGCATACCTGGGGGCCCGGCATTCGGGATCATTACCTGATTCACCTGGTGGTAGCCGGCAAAGGCATTTACCAAGTGGGCGGTTCCTCCTTCACATTGGAGGAAGGAGATCTGTTTCTGGCAAAGCCCAACCAACTGATCACCTATGCGGCCGATCAGAACGATCCCTGGGAATATTACTGGGTGGGGTTTAACGGGGCTTGCGCCAACAAGCTGGTGCAACAGGCGCCTTTTACCGAAAATCGGCCCGTCCATCGCTGTAAGGACCCGCAAAAAGTGCAGGAGGCCCTGTATAATATCTATCTTGCCCGCGGCACCGAGCCCCAGAGCGAGGCGCTCATGACCGGCTACCTCTATATCTTCATGGCACACTTGATGGAGGAGGCCCGCGGTATGATGCCAAACGTGGGCAGTTCCAGCAGCCAATATGTGCTGTCCGCCATCAAGTATATCCAGTTCAACTACTCCCACGACATCTCGGTGGATGACATTGCCAAGGCGGTGGGTGTCAGCCGCAGCCATTTGTACCGCGTGTTTATGGCCAATGTGGGGCAAAGTCCCATCGATTACCTTACGGATTACCGCATCAGTGAAGCCTGCTATCTGCTGAAAAACTCCAACCTATCTATTGCAGAAATTGCTGTGTCGGTGGGCTTTTTCGATCAGTTCTATTTTTCGCGGGTCTTCAAAAAGGTCAAAGGCGTACCGCCCAGCCGGTATCTGACAGCACTGGAGAAAAACCCGCAGCTATAAGCCTTTCACAATGCCATGTTTTTGCGGGCCTGCCAGGCCAAGCCGCCCGGCAGGCCCGCCATTTTGACGGTCGCAACGGCCGATGATGGAGGAACAGTATGCCGCTGAAAAAAAACCAGATCCTGGAACTTGATATTCTTTCGCTGTCCAGCGACGGCAACGGCGTAGGGCGCTTTGAGGGGCAGGCCATCTTTGTCCCCTGCGCTGCCCCCGGCGACAGGCTGCAGGTGCGCATCGTCAAAGTGTTGAGCCGGTACGCCTTTGGGCGGATCGAAGAGGTGCTGGTGCCCGGACCGGGTCGCATCGCGCCCGACTGTCCGGCCTTTGGTCCCTGCGGCGGCTGTGCACTGCGCCACATGAACTATTCCGCCGAGTGTGAGGCCAAAACCGCCTTTGTGCAGGACGCTTTTACCCGCCTGGGCGGGTTGGATGTGGAAGTTCAGCCCGCCACGCCCTCACCGGAGGCTGAACGCTACCGCAACAAGGTGCAACTGCCGGTGGGGCGCGATGCCAGAGGACGCATCGTCACAGGCTTTTATGCCGGGCGCAGCCACCGGATCATTCCCTGCCGTGACTGCCGCCTGCAGCCCGAATGGATGAATGGCCTGGCTGTGCGTGCCTGCGAGCTGTTTGAAAAACTTGGCGTGGAACCATACGATGAACAGACGCATTCCGGGTTGGTACGGCACTTGTATCTGCGCCAGGGCTGGCACACCGGACAGCGGCTGCTCTGCTTTGTGCTGAATGGCACTTCTCTGCCCCACGAAAAGTCGATCTGCGCGGTGCTGGCGCAGGAATTTGACCTGACCACCGTGTTGGTCAATGAAAATACCGCCCGTACCAATGTAATCCTGGGCAGCAAGACCCGTACCGTGTTGGGACCCGGCTGGATCAAGGATGTTCTGGCCGGTGTGCCCTTAAAAATGGGCATACATGAATTTTATCAGGTTAACACCCCCGCCGCTGAGGCTTTGTACGCCAAAGCGCGGGAGCTGGCCGCTCTGCAGCCGAATGATTTTTTGCTGGATTTGTACTGCGGCATGGGGTCGATCGGACTGTCAATGGTCCAGGACTGCGGTCGTCTGGTTGGCGTGGAAGTTGTGCCCCAGGCGGTGGAGGAAGCCCGGCTGACCGCAAAGCGGATGGGTCTGCCGACAGACCGGGCCGAGTTCCACTGTCTGGACGCCGGCACTGCAGCCGCCGGGTTTGCCGCCGAAGGCAAACATCCCAATGTGGTTGTGGTGGACCCGCCCCGTAAAGGATGCAGTGCGGAGGCACTGAACGCTATTGTGAAGATGTCGCCGCGCAGCATTGTGATGGTTAGCTGTAACCCGGCGACGGCTGCCCGCGATGCCCGCATTCTGGCAGACAACGGTTATGCCGTCCGGGCTGTGCAGCCCTATGACTTGTTCCCGAGAACAAAGCATGTGGAGACAATTTTGCTTCTCACCAGATCATAATCGGGGAGGCAGACGGTCAAACCATGGGAACATAAAGGTTCTCGCAAGAGAAAGCCACAGCTTTTTTCAATTGGTGCACCTGGACAGCGGGAATCGTGCTGAATCGGCCGAAAACACAACCGTGCAGATTTTCATCACAGAAGGAGCGCTTTAGCGTATTTCCCGTTCCCGGCAGCAAAACCGAATGTGTAAAGGCTTTGATTTGTCAAAGACCGCGGGGAATCCAGCAAACATAGTCCCCCCAGAACCAATTTCGTTTTCGTTAAACCGTACCTCCGGAGTTTTTGCCAGACATAAAAACCGGCCTTCCCTGTAAGGGGGAAGGTCGGTTTTTAATGTCAGTTTTTTATCAGGGTTCAGTCATACCAGCCAAACAGCGACCGGCCGCCGTTCAGGGCGCCGATTTGGGCCAGGTCCTCTCTGTCCAGTGTAAAATCAAGGATGGCAAAATTTTGCTCCATCCGTTCCCGGTGAACCGACTTGGGAATAACTGCCACCCCGTTTTGTACCAGATAGCGCAGTGCCACTTGCGCAGCTGTCTTACCGTACTTTTTCCCCACCTGGTTAAGCACCGGTTCGGCAAAGAGGTTCCGCCGGCCCTCAGTGAAAGGCGCCCAGGACTGCATCTGTGTGCCGTACCGGTGCATCTTGTCCCGCAGATCAAAGTGTGGGTAATAGACGTGAGATTCCACCTGGTTGACTGCAGGAATGACGCCGCAATGCTGCACAAACCGCTGGTATTCGGCGCTGTTAAAGTTGGATATTCCGATTGCGCGGGCCTTGCCGTCACGGAGCGCATCCTTCAACGCCTCGTACAGTTCCAGTGCATTCTCGTAGGGTTCGTGGACCAGGAGCAGATCCACATAGTCGGTCTGTAACCGCTGGAGGGAGTCCTCGATATCCGCCTTTGCTTTTTGATAGTTGGTGCTGGGGCGGTAGAGTTTGGTGGTCAGGAAAAATTCCCGCCGGGGCAAACCGCTCTGTCGCACCGCCTGGCCCACAATGTCTTCGTTTTCGTACATCCGAGCGGTGTCCAGCAGGCGGTAGCCTACCTCCAATGCGGTCAGGATTGCCCGCTTGCCTTCTTCGCCGCGCACATCCCAGGTACCAAAACCGATCAGTGGCATGGCGACACCATTATTAAGAGTCAAATATTCCATTTTTCGTGTGCCAATCTGTCAAGTGCCAAGTCAGGCAAAAGCTTGATGGTCCGCTGCAAACAGCCCGGTACGAAGCACGTGGCACTGCCAGGCAGGCACATTGTGGTTCTGCTCCAGCCAGGTCAGCAGCAGTGCCGGGTTGATGTTCACCTGATCACCCGCAGGCAATGTGAGTTCAAACACAAGGTTTTCCCCTTCCACGCGGTAATCCACGCAAGGGATCCAGGTTTTCAGCTCCAACTGCTTTTTGCCGCTCTTTGTCTTTTTTTCCACCTGCACACTGCCGGCGGAATTATAGGCATCCAGCGCTGCGGCAGCCGAGGCGGGCACGGTCAGACGATAGCCGGCTGCCTCGATTTTTCCCATCTTCATCACAGCAGGGCCGACGCGCACCAGGCGCAAGCCCTCCGGCAGGGCAGGACGCAGCGCATCTGCCCATGCATTATAGTCCGGGGATTCCTCCTCGGTTTTGACCTCGCAACTTTCGCACAGGCTTTCCTGTCCAAGGGCCAAAGGGCAGGAAAACGCCAGATAGATATGGGGATTGAAACCCCTTGTGTACCACACCGGCAGACCGCTGCGCTTAAGGGCGCGGTGCATCACCCGCTGCAAATCCAGCAGCGAGATGTAGGCAGCCATGCCCCGTTTTTCAAACCAGATTCTTACCGTAGTCAAAGCAGGGCCCTCCCAGCAGCTTATTGGCACCGCAGCCGTTGCACTGACGGTTGCAGGGTTGTGTTGTTTCGGCACGCAGGGCTTTCTGATACTCATGGATCAGGAATGCCTTGCTGACACCCACATCCAGGTGATCCCATGGCGTTACTTCGTCCAGCGCCATCGCCCGGTAGTTATAAAAATCCGGGTCTATGCCGCACTCGGCAAAGGCTTTCAGCCAGCGGTCATAGTCAAAATATTCCTCCCAGGTGTCAAAGAAAGCGCCCTTGCGGTAAGCAGTCTCAATGACGCGGCCAAGGCGGCGGTCCCCCTTGGCAAAAACACCTTCCAGCACGCTGGTGGCGCTGTCGTGGTAATTCACCTTGATCTTGCGGGAATGTACGCAGCTGAGCAGGTACTTCTGTTTTTCGCGCAGCGTCTCGCGGCGGTCCTGGGCACAGAACTGGAAGGGTGTTTCCGGCTTGGGGACAAAGCAGGCCACGCTGCAGGTAACCTGCACTCCCCTGCCCTTGGCATGATCCAGACTGTAATACAAATCCACCACCTTTTGCGCGGTGTCGGCAATGCCTTTAATATCCTCCATCGTCTCGGTGGGCAGGCCCATCATAAAATAGAGTTTGACCGAGGTATACCCTTCACGGAAAGCAATGGTGCAGGTGCGCTCGATCTGCTCCCAGGTAACATTTTTGTTGATGACATCCCGCAGGCGCTGGGTGCCGGCCTCGGCAGCAAAGGTCAGGCCGCTCTTGCGCACCTTGGTGGTTTTTTCCACCAGGCTCTGAGAAAAATTGTCCACCCGCAGCGAAGGCAGCGACAGGCTGACATGGTCAGCCTCTGCCCAGGCGTTCAGACGGTCCAGCACTTCCTCCAGCTGGGAATGGTCAGAGGTGGACAGGCTGGTCAGACTGAGCTCATCATAGCCGGTGTTCTGGCACAGCGCCCGAGCCGAATCACTGATCAATTTGGGTGAGCGCTCACGGAACGGGCGGTAGATCTGGCCCGCCTGGCAGAAACGGCAGCCGCGAACGCATCCGCGCAGGACTTCGACACAGGCCCGGTCCTGCACGGCACCGATCATGGGCACGATAAAATGCTCCGGCGGCACAAAACTGTCCAGATCCTTTACGATCGCCTTGGTAACCCGGGCAGGCGCATGGGGGTTGTTCGGGGCGACGGCATGGATGGTACCGTCCGTGTTGTACGTTACATCGTAGAAGGAAGGAATGTACACACCGGGGATACCCGCCAGATTTTCCAATAGCTGCTGCTTAGTCAGGCCCTGCTTTTTGGCCTTTTCCACCTCGGCGCAGATATCTTGCAGCATTTGTTCGCCCTCGCCCAGCTGCATCACATCGAAAAAGTCAGCCATCGGCTCAGCATTGCAGACACAGGGGCCGCCGGCGATGATCAGCGGCCATTCCTCTCCCCGGTCGGCGGCGCGCAGCGGAATCCCCGACATGTCCAGCATGGCAAGGATATTTGTGTAGCACAGCTCATATTCCAGCGTGAAGCCGATCACATCGAACTTGGTGAGAGGGTCCTTGCTTTCCAAGGCATAGAGCGGAATGTGCAATTCCTCCATCTTCTGCTTCATGTCGGTCCAGGGCATAAAGACACGCTCGCACCACCAGTTCTCGTGGCGGTTCAACAGCTCATAAAGGATCTTTTCGCCCAAGAAAGACATCCCGATCTCGTAGGTATCGGGGAAGCAGAACGCAAAGCGCACATCGATGTTGGCGGGGTCCTTGATGACCTCATTGTACTCGCCGCCGGTATAGCGGGCAGGCTTCTGCACTTGCATCAGTGCCTGCTTTAGACCCTGGCGGACATCAATAAATTGAGAGTTGGCCGGCATGGAATGTCCTCCTGTTTTTGGTCGCCTCTGCTGCCTTTTCAGTCCGGCAGTCAGGGGACAAAAGAAAAATCGATACGGCCCAGCTGTACGTTGGCGTTGGCCACCTTGACCTTCATGGGATCACCCAGCATCCAGTGGCGACCGGTGAGCGGGTCATAAACGCGGACGCCCTCGGTGACAACAGGCTCCCCCTTGCACAGTTCAGCGGAGGGCACAAAACCTTCCACCGTGTTTTCCAGTGCGACAAACACACCGCGTTGGGTCACACCGGACACCGTACCCGTGTAGGTTTCACCCAGGTGAGCGGTCATATACTCAGCTTTGTAGCAGTCCTCCACATCCCGCTCAATGCGCTGGGCATCCACTTCCTTTCGGCTGGACTGATCACAGGCACGTTCTGCAAAGTCATGGTACTTAGTCTCCATCTGCTGGCCAGACTCGCCCAGAAGCATATCAGTCAGAATGCGGTGGATGGCCAGGTCAGGGTAACGCCGGATAGGGCTGGTGAAGTGGGCATAGTCGGACAGCACCAGGCCAAAGTGGCCTTTTGGCTCCGTGGAATAGCGTGCCTTCTGCATGCTGCGCAGCACACCGGTGTGCACCGGGATCTGGATGGGCTGGCCGCGTGTCTTGTCCAGCAGAGCAGCCAGTTCCAATTGGGTGGGGGTCTCGCCCTTGAAACGCACATCCACAGCGCAGGCCTTCAGCATGGTCATCAGCTTTTCCATGCGCTCGGCGTCGGGCGCCTCATGGATGCGGTAAACAAAGGGGACTTTGCGGGTGCGGCCGGCATTGGCGGCGCACTGGTTGGCCAGCAGCATAAACTCTTCGATCATGCACTCGGAGACACCGCGGGTGCGGGGCACCACATCGATGCAGCGTCCATTTTCGTCCAGAATCAACTTAGCTTCAGTGGACTCGATATCCATACCGCCGCGGGCCTGGCGCAGGACCTGGCGCTTCTCGTAAAGCTGCTGCATCACCGGCAACTGAGAGGCAACCTCGGCATATTTCTGCTGAATGGCCACGTCGGCGGTGCCGTCCAGCAGGGCGTTGATTTCCTTGTAAACTCCCTTGACGCGGCTGCGAATGACCGATTTGACAAACTGATATTTGCGGATGTTGCCGTTTTCATCCAGTTCCATCAAACAGGAAAATGCCAGGCGGGTCACACCCTCATTCAAACTGCAAATGCCATTGGACAGCTCTTTGGGCAACATGGGGATGACCTTATCGGCATAGTAGATGCTGGTGGCCCGCTCGAACGCCTCGTTGTCCAGGGCAGAGCCAGACTTGACATAATGGCTGACATCGGCAATGTGGACACCCAGCTCATAACCGCCGTCGTTCAGCTTCAAAAGGCTGATGGCATCATCAATGTCTTTTGTCTCGGCCGAATCGATGGTGAAGATGGGCAGACCGCGCAGGTCCATGCGGTGGGCAGCTTCCTCTGGGGAGACCTCCGCGCCCTCATACGCCTTCGCCTCAGCCAGGACCTCCTCCGGAAAGTCCTGGCGAACTTCGCGGCCATAGAGAATCGCCTTGGCGCACTCAGCGGCAATTTCAGAAGAGCCGAAGCGCTGGGTAATGGTCACACGGTGGTCGGCGTGGCGATTGCCGCGCTGGGACAAAACGGCGCCCGCCTTGTCTCCGGCGCGGACTCCCATATCTGCGCCCTTCTTGATAAAAAGCTGTACACCCCGGCAGCCATCGGGTTCGAAAGCCAGACGGCCATCCTCTGTACAGACGATGGTACCGGCCAGCACATTGTGGGGCTGTGTGACTTCAACCACCTCGCCCTCTGCGCTGCCCTCCACACGGGGATGGTCGAACAGGCGGACAGCAATCTTGTCCTTGGGCATGGCGCCGTGCAGCGCGCGGCCGGGGATAAAGATATCTCCTTCTCCATCGTCCCGACTGGCAAAGCCAAAGCGGGCCGCCAGCTTAACCAGCGTACAGGGGATGGTGCTGGGGGCGTTCTCGTTTTCAATGGTGGCAAGACCGGGGGCATATTTCCCCTTTTCCATCGTGAGCAGTCCCTCAGCCACCATGGCGGACACGGTGTAGCGCAGCCGGTTTCCGTCCACCTTCAGCTCGTCCTGCAGTTCCCGTAGATTGTGCGGCCGACGCTGAACGGCTTTCAGGATATTTTTTTGTAAAACTGTCATAGATTTTCTCCTCCCTGACGTCGCCCTGCCACCCGGCAGGGCCCTTCCATTGGGTATACTGTGCCCAGTTTGGCACTGTTTTGCCCCGGCATTTCCCCAGTGGGGACGCCCTGTGATCCACACACTTTACAGTCTTTCCCGAGCAAAATTGCTACACACAACAAACGGTCCGCTGAAAAGAGCGGACCGTCGTTTGCATTCTGATGCCCTTACCCCAAACGCGCGCTGAGCACACAGACAACCAGCGTGGCGATGATAAAAATCACACCGCAGATCTTGGTAGCCTTGGCCAGTTTGGCGTCGATGCCACGCTCACGGCCGGCAGCCATAAAGCTGTTGTCGCCCATGATGGCAGCGGACAGGCCCTGACCCTTGGTCTCCTGTGCGAGGGTGAAAACAATGATAAACAGCGAGACGGCAATCAGAATGACGCCGAACACGATCTCATAAATGCTCATCGATAGCTCTCCTTCACATTCTAATGCAGATAACAGTCTATCATACTTTTCGGTGGATTGCAAGCACTTTGCAGCGTTGTGCGGCAATTTTTGTACTGTTTTCGTTCGATGGATTCTGCGGCGGTCACAGCGACATCTGCTCTGCCATGTCCTCCGGACGCAGGATGGCGCCGGCTGCGGGCAGTGTGCGAACCCGGAAGCGGTGGGGATTGGCCAGTTCCAGGCCATCGGCGTGCTCCACACGGGCGATCTTTTGGTTCTTTTTCAGGGTGACCACATTGACACCGGCAGTGTCACGGGTGGTTTTCTCGGCGATCAGGGCACTGCCGGCCAAAAGCAGGCGGTTTCCAGTGGTAAAGACGGCCAGCTCGCACTCCTCGCTCAATTGCAGCATACAGGCCAGCTCTGCCTTGTCGCTGTATGCCTTTAGCAGCTTTTTGCGGTTTTGCTTGGTTTCGTAGCTGGAAAGCGGCACTTTGGCGCACTTGCCGTTCTGGAAGAAGAAGAGCATGTGCCCGGAATAGTCGGCAGTGACCGCCATGTACAGCGGCACCTCCCCTTCCTCCATACCCAGCTTGCTGGCCACATAGTCGCCCAGCACACTGGCCTTGGTGTCGCCAAAATCCGCCGCGCGGGACTTGTAGACCTGGCAGTGGTTGGTAAAGAAGAGCAACTCTGCCCCGTTGGAGGATTCCACCGTCTGGGTGATCTCGTCGCCGTCCTTGAGCTTCTGCTCGCCGGACATACGCAGGCTTTGCGGCGTAATCTTTTTGAAGTATCCGTCCCGGGTGAAGAACAGCGTCACCGGATAATCGAGCACCGGCTCTTCCTCGTCGCCGGTTTCGTCGGCCGGGACTTCATAGAGAATCTCGCTCTTGCGGGGCTTGCCATACTTTTTGGCCACATCGGAAAGTTCCTGCATGATGATCTTGTTGATGCGGGCCGGACGCTTGAGGATATCTTCCAAATCGGCAATGGCCTTTTCCAACTCCTCGATCTCGGCAGTGCGGTTGAGGATGTACTCCCGGTTCAGGTGCCGCAACTTGATCTCGGCCACATACTCCGCCTGGACCTCATCGATGCCGAAGCCGATCATCAGGTTGGGCACAACCTCGGCCTCCTCCTCCGTCTCGCGAACGATGCGGATCGCCTTATCGATGTCCAGCAGAATGGCAGCCAGACCGCGCAGCAAATGCAGGCGCTTCTGCTTGCCTTTCAGGTCATGGTAGGTGCGGCGTCGGACACACTCGGCACGAAAAGCCACCCATTCGGTCAAAATGCCGCGCACCCCAAGCACCCGGGGCTGGCCGCCGATGAGCAGGTTAAAGTTGCAGGCGAAGCTGTCCTCCAGCGGGGTCATCCTGTACAGGCGGGCCATCAGCTTGTCCGGGTCCTGTCCGCGCTTGAGATCGATGGTCAGCTTGAGGCCATTCAGGTCGGTCTCGTCGCGCATATCACTGATCTCTTTGATGCGGCCTGCCTTGACCAGCTCAGTGATCTTGTCCATGATCGCTTCCACAGTGGTGGTGGGCGGGATCTGGGTCACATCGATGCAGTTGTTATCCTTATCGTATGACCATTTGGCCCGTACGCGGATGCTGCCGCGGCCGTTTTCGTAGACGTTGCGCATCTCTGCTGCGTCGTAGAGGATGGTGCCGCCTCCTACAAAGTCGGGAGCCGGCAGCAGCGTGGACAAATCGGCCTGGTTATCCTTCATCAGGGCGATGGTGGCGTTGCACAGCTCGGTCAGGTTGAAGGAGCAGATGTTACTGGCCATACCGACGGCGATGCCCAGCGTGTTGTTTGCCAGGATGGTGGGAAACGTCACCGGCAGCAGCGTCGGCTCGGTGGTGGTGCCGTCGTAATTGGGCACAAAGTCCACTGTCTCCTTGTCAATGTCGCGGAACAGTTCCTCGCAGACGGGCTCCATCCGGGCCTCGGTGTAACGGGAGGCCGCACAGGCCATATCCCGGCTGTACGCCTTGCCGAAGTTCCCTTTGGAATCCACAAAGGGGACCAGCAGACTCTCGTTGCCGCGGCCCATGCGGACCATGGTGTCATAGATAGCCGCATCACCGTGGGGGTTCAGGTGCATGGTACTGCCCACAATGTTGGCCGACTTAGTGCGGGGGCCTTTCAGCAGGCCCATGGTGTACATGGTGTACAAAAGCTTGCGGTGGGCGGGCTTGAACCCATCAATCTCCGGCAGCGCGCGGGAGACGATAACGCTCATCGCGTAGGGCATATAGTTGGTTTCCAGCGTATCGGTGATGGAAGATTCCAGCACGGTGCCCGCCGAGAGGATCTCCACATTATCGCCCAGCTGGGGCCGGGCGGGTGTTTTCTTTTTTTCTTTGCGTTTTGCCATTCTTTCCCCTCTCTCAGCTCACATCCAGGTCATCCAGATATTCGGCGCCGTGCTCGGCAATGTGCTCCTTGCGGCCCTGCAGGTTGTCGCCCAAAAGCAGGTCAAAGGTCTTAGCGGTCTGCTCCGCATCAGTGGGCATGACTTTGATCAGGCGGCGGCTTTCCGGGCTCATGGTAGTCAGCCACATCATTTCGGGGTCGTTCTCGCCCAGACCCTTGGAGCGCTGGATGGTGTACTTGGCATCTCCGATACGCTTTAAGATGTTTGCCTTCTCCGGCTCGGTGTAAGCAAAGTAGGTCTTGTTTTTGGTGTTGATCTCATACAGCGGGCTTTCCGCAATGTAGACATAGCCCTCCTTGATCAGGGTGGGGGTCAGGCGGTACAACATCGTCAGGATCAGGGTGCGAATCTGGTAGCCGTCCACGTCGGCGTCGGTGCAGATGACAATCTTGTTGTAGCGCAGATTTTCCAGCTTGAAAGTTGCCAGATCCTTGCTGTGGCTGCCGCCCAGCTCGACGCCGCACCCCATGACGCGAATCAGGTCGGTGATGATATCCGACTTGAAGATGCGGCTGTAATCGGCCTTAAGGCAGTTCAGGATCTTGCCGCGTACCGGCATAATGGCCTGAAATTCCGAGTCTCGGCTTTGCTTGACGGCGCCCATGGCGGAATCGCCCTCGACGATGTAGAGTTCCCGGCGGGAGGCGTCCTTGGTGCGACAGTCCACAAACTTCTGCACCCGGTTTGCCAGGTCCATCTGGGCAGTGATGTTCTTTTTGATGCTGATGCGGGCTTTTTCAGCGTGTTCACGGCTCTGCTTATTGATCAGCACCTGCTTGCAGGCCTTTTCAGCCTCGTCGGGATGCTCGATGAAGTAGACTTCCAGCTGATGTTTGAGGAAGTCCGTCATGGCCTGGGCCACAAACTTGTTGGTGATGGCTTTTTTCGTCTGGTTTTCGTAGCTGGTGCGGGTGGAGAAGCTGGATGACACCAGCACCAGGCAGTCCTGCACATCGGCAAAGGTGATGGCACTTTCGTTTTTCTTGTACAAACCCTTGTTTTTCAGCCAGTTGTTGATCTGGTTGACAAAGGCAAGGCGCACTGCGCGGTCAGGACTGCCGCCGTGTTCCAGCCAGCTGGAGTTGTGGTAATATTCCAGCGCCTGCACGGTGTTGGAAAAGCAGAAGGCCACATTCATGCGGACTTCATACTCCGGCTGATCGGCGCGGTCACGGCCGGTGGCCTGGCCCTGGCAGAAATGGACCGGGGTCAGTGCGCTGTCTCCTGCCAGCTCGGAAACATAGTCCGTGATGCCGTTTTCGTAGTAGTATTCGCTCTTCTCGCTCTTGCCGCTGGATCGGTCGTCAAACACCAGTGTGACGCCGGCATTGACCACCGCCTGCCGTTTGAGCATATCCTTAAAGGTTTCAGGCAAAACCGCGATATCGGTAAACACGTCGGTGTCCGGTTTCCAGCGGATAATGGAGCCGGTGCGGCGGCCTGAGTAGGGTTCCTTTTTCAGGCCGCCCACATTCTCGCCTTTTTTGAAATCAAGGTGGTAGTGCTGGCCATCGCGGTAAATGTCGGCGGTCATCCATTCACTGGCATACTGGGTGGCGCACAGACCCAGGCCGTTCAGGCCAAGGCTGAAATCGTAGGTGCCGCTGCCCTCCGCATATTTGCCGCCGGCGTACAGTTCGCAAAACACCAGGTCCCAGTTCCACCGCTGCTCCGCTTTATTATAGTCCACCGGAATACCGCGGCCGAAGTCCTCCACCTCCACCGAGTGGTCGGCAAACAGGGTGACATTGATGCGGTTGCCATGGCCGTCCCGAGCCTCGTCGATCGAATTGGAAACGATCTCGAAGATGGAATGGGCACAGCCCTCCACGCCGTCTGAGCCAAAAATGACCGCCGGGCGCTTGCGAACCCGGTCGGCTCCTTTCAGGCTTTTGATACTCTCGTTGCCGTATTCCTGTTTTTTTGCCATGAAACAGCGTTCCCTCCATCTATTTGTGGTATCGAGAACCGGGTATCAGGCGGCATTGCCTGCCCTCCCGGAAGGTTGCATAGATTATTATTATAATCAACCTTGCGCGAAAAAGTCAAATCCGGACACCGCCCCGGGCAAAAAGCAGCCCGTGCAGCAGGCAATCGCCTGCGTTGCACGGGCTGAGTTCCGATTATTCCTCGGGCTGATCGCCGTCCTCCGGGATGGGCTCGGTGTCAGCAACCGCATCCGACTGAGCGCTACCGTCCACAGTGGATTTGCTCTCCGGTGCAGCGTCGCTCCCCGCCGGTTCCGAGGACGTTGTTCCGTTGTCCTCCGCAGGCGGAGCAGACTCCTGCACCGCCGAAGAGGAGGACGTCAGGTTATCCTGCAGAACTGCCTGAGGGTCCGGCGTGGGCACATTCGTGGTGCCAGCATCCGGGGTTGCTGTAGGTTCGGGCTGCATCTCACTCTCCTGCAAAGCGCTCAGATACCACTGGCGGCCCTCACCGCGGGTAAAGATATAGTCCATGTATTTGGTGGGCTCAGTGGGCGTGGTCAACGTCAGGCTGGTGGTGCTGGCAAAGGTGGGGATATAGCCCACTGTAACATACAGCTGTCCACCCTGTGTGCGGATGCTTTCCACCTCGGGCGTGTACAGTCCCACTGCACCGGTAACAGGAATCAAATACCCCTGACGTTCCTCATCATAGATATAATTCATCTCGGAGGTCTCAAATGAGCCATCTTCCACCTGGTAATCAGGTCCCAGCAGATTGGTCAGGTAGGTATCCACCTCCAACCTGGGCAGGATCACACTTCCGGTTGTCTCATCCCGTTCGTAGTCATCCAGGCTGCCGCCGTTGGACTGAATCTCGTAGACACGGCCCCAGATCGCCGCCTGCTTGAACACAGCGGGGTCCACCGAATGGATATCATCAAACGGCAGTGTGTCAAACATGACCAGACCGTACAGACGGTCGGCATAGCTCTGCCGGCGTTCGGTATCATCCAGCGCAGCGCGCACGGCGGCAATACCCCAGCCGATCACGGTAAACAGACCGATCAACATCAAAAGAATCGCCACCAGACCGAGCATCTGCCGTGCGATGCGCCGGTTGTTGCGAACTTGTTCTTCCCTTGAACTCGCCATTCGTTACTCCTTGTATCCAGGCCGGCAGAGTCAAAACCTTTCCCCTGCCGGCTGCTGCATCTGCCATCCGGGCCGGTGCCATGATTGTTCTGAATGCAAAACAGTATAGCACGGCTTGCCCCATTTGCCAAGAGACAGCCGCGCAGATGCATCTGCCCGTGCAGGCAATTGCTGCACGGGCACCGGCCTATATCAACGGCCTTTATACATCTGCTCGTAATATTTCTGATAGTCGCCGCTGGTGACATGGGCCATCCACTCCGAATGGGCCAGATACCAGTCAATGGTCAGCACAATGCCCTTTTCAAACGGCGTTTCGGGATACCACCCCAGATCGTTTTTGATCTTCGTGGGATCGATGCCATAGCGGCGGTCATGGCCCAAACGGTCAGCCACATGGGTGATCAGGTCCTCATTGATGCCGTCATCCTTCAGGCGGTCATGCAGCTGGGCGATAACCGTTTTGACAATAAAGATATTGGGGCGCTCATTGTGGCCGCCCACATTATAAACCTCGCCCACCTTGCCATTGGAAGCAACCATATCAATGGCCTTGCAGTGGTCCATAACATACAGCCAGTCACGCACCTGCATCCCGTCGCCGTAAACAGGCAGTTTTTTGTGCTGTTTTGCATTGTTGATAAGCAGCGGGATAAGCTTTTCCGGGAACTGGTAGGGGCCGTAATTGTTGGAACACCGGGTGATGTTCACCGGCATTCCATAGGTGTCGTGGAAGGCCATGACAAACAGGTCGGCACTGGCCTTGGAGCTGGAATAGGGGCTGTGGGGCGACAGCGGGGTTGTCTCGGTAAAATAGCCCTCAGCCCCCAGCGCGCCATAGACTTCATCCGTGGAAACCTGAAGATATTTTTTCCCGGGTTGCCAGGTTTTTGCCTCAGCATCATACCAGGCTTCCTTGCAGCACTGCAACAGGTTCACAGTCCCCATCACGTTGCTTTGCACAAAGATTTCAGGGTTGCGAATGCTGCGGTCCACATGGCTTTCCGCCGCAAAATTGATGCAGTAGTCAGGGTCATATTTGGCGATCAGCTCAGTAACCAGGGCCTTATCACAGATGTCCCCCTGTACAAAAATATGGCGGGAATCCCCCTCCACATCCTGAAGATTTTCCAGATTGCCGGCATAGGTCAGTTTGTCCAAATTGATCAGGCGAATGTCTGCATGCTTTTCGAGCATGTAGTGGACAAAGTTGGAGCCAATAAACCCGGCGCAGCCGGTAACAAGATAGGTTTTCATAGTTTATTTACCATCCCAGTTTGCAAAATAATCTTGGATTGCCGTTTTCCAGTCGCGCATTTCATCACCCACCGTGCAGCGCAGCATTCGATTGTCCAGGGCACTCCAGGCCGGGCGGTTGGCCGACGCCGGATGGGCAGCGCTGTACTCGGCAGTGGAGATGGGCTTGACCACACACTGCTCACCGGAAAGGCGGATGATTTCGGTGGCAAAATCATACCAGCTGCAAATCCCGTTGCCGGTGCAGTGATAGGTACCATAATCGTGGCTTACCGCCAGCTTGAGCAGATGATAGGCCAGATCCACCGCATTGGTGGGGTTGCCAAGCTGATCATTGACCACCGTAATTTCGTCATGCGTTCTGGCCAGATTGACCATGGTCTTGACAAAGTTCTTGCCGGCGGCGCCGTACAGCCAGGCTGTGCGCACAATAATATGACGGCGGCAGAATTGCTGCACGTACTCCTCCCCCAGAAGCTTGGTTTCCCCGTAGGCAGAAACCGGTTTGGGGATGGCGCACTCATCCAGCGGAATACCGCCGGTTGGTTTGCCGCTGAACACATAATCCGTGGAAATGTGGACCAGGCGCGCATTGATCTTATCACAGGCCATAGCCAAGTTGCGCGGCCCCAATGCATTGACTTTGAACGCCATATCGCGGGCTGCCTCACATCCATCCACATTGGTCATAGCCGCACAATTGATCACCGTATCCGGCTGATGCCGACGCACAAATGCAATGGTAGCTTCCCGATCCGTGATGTCCAGCTCCGACACATCCACCGCAACCACAGGCGCATTTTTCAGTCTTTCCGGGATCGGCCCCAACGCGCAGCCGCCCTCCATCAGCTGCTTCTGCAGCTCTGTGCCAAGCTGCCCACGGCAGCCTGTAATCATAATTTTCATAGTTCCGCCTCCGCAGAATCCGATCCCTGCACCCCGCAGGGACAAGTGATTTACCGCCACACCATCAGTACATCAGTTTATTGTCAGCGACATTGCGCAGATGCGCACCATAGGGAGATTTTCCGTAGCGCTCCGCACTCTCCAGCAATTTGTTCCGGGTGATCCATCCATGCTTAAACGCAATTTCTTCCGGGGCAGAAATCTTGATCCCCTGCCGCTTTTCGATCATGCGAACAAAATCAGCAGCTTCCACCAGGCTGTCCATCGTACCGGTGTCCAGCCAGGCATAACCGCGCCCAAGCAGCTGCACATCCAGCAGGCCAGCCTGCAAATACATCTCATTCAGCGTTGTGATCTCCAGTTCACCGCGGGCGCTGGGGCGCACCTGTTTGGCCATCTTTACCACATCTTTGTTGTAAAAGTAAAGACCTGTAACCGCATAATTGCTTTTGGGATGGGCCGGCTTTTCCTCAATGGATGTGGCATGCCCCTCCTGGTCGAAGGCGACAACGCCAAACCGTTCAGGATCATTCACATAATAGCCGAATACAGTGGCCCGGCCGGCGGCAGCGTTTTCCGCCGCAGCACGTAACCGGCGGCCAAACCCGGCGCCATAGAAAATATTATCTCCCAGGACCATGGCACAGCAGTCATCGCCGATAAATTCCTCCCCCAGAAGGAACGCCTGTGCCAGGCCGTCGGGGGACGGCTGCACCTTGTATTGCAGATGCACGCCGAACTGACTGCCATCCCCCAAAAGCGACTGAAAACGCGGCGTATCCGTGGGAGTAGAGATGACCAGAATATCCTGAATTCCGGCCAGCATCAGCGTTGACAGAGGATAATAAATCATCGGCTTGTCGTACACGGGCAACAACTGCTTGGACGTAACCATGGTCAGCGGATAAAGCCGTGTGCCCGCACCGCCGGCCAGAATAATACCTTTCATATGGGACTCCTTGCCACACCCACTTGCAAAAATAGGGTGCATCTGCAGATAAATTCAAGTATATTATACCGCCTGTCACGGGCTTGCACAACCCCCGCAAGGTGACTTTTTCATGGCGGAACAGGCTTTGCCGCCGGGCGGTTTTGCCCTTCTTTGCCAAATAGCCTTGTATTTGTGCAGCCGGTCTGTTACACTGCTGTTATAGTAGTTTTGCTTTGCACATTCAGGAGGTATGTTTGGAAATGCTCACAGACATTGAAATTGCCCAGGCAGCCCGGATGCTGCCCATCACCGAGATTGCTGCCAAAATCGGCCTGAGCGCGGACGAGATCATCCCTTACGGCAAATACAAGGCAAAGATCGACCACAAACAGATCTGCTCCAATCGCCCCGACGGAAAGCTGATCCTGGTGACAGCTATCAGCCCCACCCCAGCCGGCGAAGGCAAAACCACCACCAGCGTTGGTTTGGCAGATGCGATGAATGCGCTGGGCAAAAAGACAATGCTCTGCCTGCGCGAGCCTTCCCTCGGCCCGGTGTTCGGCATGAAGGGCGGCGCGGCCGGCGGCGGCTACGCTCAGGTGGTCCCCATGGAGGACATCAACCTGCATTTTACCGGCGATATCCATGCTATTGGCGCGGCCAACAATCTGCTGGCTGCCATGATCGACAACTCTATCCAGCAGGGCAATCCGCTGAACATTGATCCGCGGCGCATCACCTGGAAGCGTTGCATGGACATCAACGACCGCCAGCTGCGCTTTATCGTGGATGGCTTGGGCGGCAGGGCCAACGGAACTCCCCGTGAGGACGGATTTGACATCACCGTTGCCAGCGAAGTCATGGCCATCTTCTGCCTGGCCACCGACCTGAAAAATCTGAAGGAGCGTCTGTCCCGCATTGTCTGCGCTTATACCTACGACAACAAGCCGGTTACCGCCGGCGACCTGGGCGCAGCCGGTGCCATGACCGCCTTGCTGAAAGACGCCATCGATCCCAATCTGGTTCAAACCCTGGAGAACGACCCCGCCATCATCCATGGCGGCCCCTTTGCCAACATTGCCCACGGCTGCAACAGCGTCATGGCCACCAAACTCAGCCTGAAGCTGGCTGATTACGTGGTTACTGAAGCTGGCTTCGGTGCGGATCTGGGCGCTGAAAAGTTTTTGGATATCAAGTGCCGTATGGCCGGCCTGAACCCCGATGCTGTGGTGATTGTGGCCACCGTGCGTGCTCTCAAACACCACGGCGGTTGTGCCAAGGCGGATCTGAGCGCTCCCAACGCCGAGCTGGTGCGCAAGGGCGCTGCCAACCTGACCCGTCACATCCAGAACATGAAGGACCAGTTTGGCCTGCCCGTCTGCGTTGCCATCAACGCCTTTCCCACAGACACTGCGGAGGAAATGGATGCCGTCCGCGCCATCTGTGCCGAGGCCGGGGTCCCCTGTGCTCTGTCCGAGGTGTTTGCCAAAGGCGGCGAGGGTGGCAAGGAGCTGGCTGAGACCGTGCTGTCCATCATGGAAAAAAAGCCCATCCAATTCACCTATAGCCTGAATCAGAGCCTGGAAGAGAAGATTGAAGCGGTTGCCCGGAAGATTTATCGGGCAGACGGCGTGGAGTACACCGCTGCTGCAAAAAAGTCTCTGGCTCAATTTACCGAAATGGGATATGGGAATCTTCCCGTCTGTATCGCAAAGACCCAGTATTCTTTCAGTGACAACGCCAAGCTGCTGGCTGCACCCGAACACTTCACCATGCATGTGCGGGAGGTTCGCCTTTCCGCCGGTGCCGGTTTTGTGGTGGTTATCTGCGGTGCCATCATGACCATGCCCGGTTTGCCGCGTCACCCGGCCGCCATGGACATTGATTGTGATGAAAATGGCCGTATCACCGGTCTGTTCTAACCGTTTGCCATCCTGTGCCTGAATTGCCAAACCCCAGCCGCCCCTTTGAGAGGCGGCTGGGGTTTGTTTGGTCTTGCTCAAACGGAATGGCTTTCTTCAGTGGCCGGCTGGCTTTGCGCGGTTTCCGGTGAAGGGGCATCCGGCTTCGCATTTGCCGGGGCATCCTTTGACTCGCCCGCTTTGATGGGTTTCTTGCTGCCAAACACCGCTTTCACATCATCTGCCATTTCCCCGCCCGGCAGCGTTGCCCCGAACGATGGCACAAAGAAAAATTTGCGAATGACAAAGATCAGGCCGATGGACAGCACCCCCAACAGATTGGCCATTGCAGTTCCGTGGTCCAAAATCATATTGCGGGCAATGGCATAAAGCAGCACTTCCAGCGCACTGCCGGGACTGTGCTTGGCAAGCATTTTGATGAACTCGATACCAATGACCAGATTGAAAGCATGGCTGAGAAAGGGCTGGAATGCGCTGGTGCTTCCATCCCCCCACAAAGTAATCATTTCCCGCGCCACCGGAACCGCGCTGATCAGCAATCCGATCAGCACAAGTACCGAAATAATGACCTCTACAAAACCGGCAAGCTCTGCCACCTGATCCCGCAGGGCGTACTTGATGCGTTCTTCATAGCGGTGGAGCTGTGGGCGGGTCAGCCGCCGTTTGCGTGGTGGTTCTGCCATAATTCATACCTTCCTTTCCGTCTGCTTTGCAGCGATGCCACATTTGTATTTTCGGTCATGCAGCAATATATGCGCATACGAAAAAACGGCCACATTGGTGTTTTGACTTTTCGCACAGTTATTTATCAACTTGTGCATCAATTCCTGCACAAATATTATACAGGAAAATGTTGCCGCAGCGCAAGCGCCGCCATCCATCCCCCCACATTGCAAAGGCCCTCGCCGCATGATGCAGCGAGGGCCATAACTTTAATGCAGGCAGCTCAGCGAATCTCGATGCCCAGGCGGTACTTCAGGTTGCCCAGGATCTTCTTGACAAAGCGGTCCACCTCAGCGCTTTCCAGCGGCTTATCTGCCGGGACAAAATGCAGGGTAAAGGCCATGCTCTTTTTGCCGTCGCCCAGCTGCTCGCCGCGGTAAATGTCGAACAGCTGGATTTCGCCCACATAGGAGCAAGCTTTGCGCATCTCCTTGACGATGTCGCCGCAGGATACCGACTCATCTGCCACCAGGGCCAGATCGCGGCTGACGATGTCAAATTCGGGGATGGGCTTATAGTGCAGGTTGGGGTTGATCAGCTCAGAGAAGGCAACGTAGTCGATCTCGCCCAGGTAGATGTTCTGGTGGCTCTTGCTGTCCTTGGGCAGCTTGAGTTCGGCAGTCACATCGTTGGCCAGTTTGCCGAAGCTGCCGATCTTTTTACCCTGGCAAAGGATGTCGGCCGAGACGCCGGGGTGCAGCCAGGGGGTGCCGGCAGCGCGCTGATAGTCGAACTCCAGGCCGAACTGCTCGCCCAGGGCCTCGACCGCCCCCTTGACCATGAAGAAGTCCTCCTCATCGCCCCAGGCCACAAAGCCCAGGTGCAGGCGCTCCTCCGGCAGCTCAGTAACCGGATTCTGTTTGGGAATATAAATGTTGGACAGCTCGAACAGGCGGCCGGACGCATTGCCCTTTTTCAGGTTGATGACGGCGGCGTTCAGCATGGAGGGTGCCAGCAGCGGCCGCATGATGGTCAGGTTGGAGCTGATGGGGTTGAGGATGCGGATGACATTGCGCTCCGGGGCATCGGCAGCGATGTGCAGGGCGTCCAGGTCATCATCGGCGTAAAAAGCCAGCGTTTCCGCCTCGTAGAAGCCCTGGGCGCAAAGCACCTGTTTGACTTTGGCGCGGCGGCGCTGCTCCGGTGTCAGGCCTCCGGTGGTGACGGTGGCAGCTTTCAGGAAGGTGGGCACGATATGCTCGTAGCCGTACTCACGGATGACCTCCTCGGCCAGGTCGGGCTCGCCCACCTCAATGTCCTCGCGGTAGCGGGGCGCAACGACTTCCAGCCGGTCGCCGTCGCGGGTGACCTGGAACTCCAGCCGGGTCAGGATGTCCACAATAGCGTCCCCGGGCACCTGGATGCCCAGGATGCTGTTGATGCCGCTGATGGTGGCGGAGATATGCTTGCCTTCCCGGGGGGCGCCGGCGCTGACATCGAAGGCACTGGCGGTGATTTCGCCGCAGCCCAGTTCCTGGATCAGGTGCAGGGCGCGGGCCATGCCCAGCTCGGCGGTGTACTCGGAAACGCCCTTCTCGTAGTGGCTGGAAGCGTCGGTGGACTGGCCCAGGCTGCGGGAAGTTTTGCGGATGCTGTCGCGGGCAAACTTGGCGGACTCGAACAGCAGCTGGGTGGTCTTGTCGGTGATCTCGCTGTTCAGGCCGCCCATAACGCCGGCCAGGGCGACCGGCTTGGCGCCGTCGCAGATGACCAGGTTGTTGGGGTTGAGGGTGAACTCCTTGCCGTCCAGCGTGACGATCTTCTCGCCGTCATGGGCGCGGCGGACGATGATCTGGCAGCTTTCCAGCGTGGACATATCAAAGGCGTGCATGGGCTGGCCGATCTCCAGCATGACGTAGTTGGTGATATCCACCACGTTGGAGATGCTGCGCAGGCCGCACAGCGCCAAGTGGCGCTTCATCCAGCGGGGGGACTCTCCGGGGGTGATGTTGCGCACATAGTGGCCCAGGTAACGGGGGCACAGGTCGGGTGCCTCCACCGTGATGGACAGGCGCGGGTCCCTGTAATCGCTGGTGGCGTAGTCGATGGCAGGCATCTTGAGGGGCTTGTTCAGCACGGCGGCCACCTCGCGGGCGATGCCCAGCACCGACTGGCAGTCGGCGCGGTTGGCGGTGATGGAGATGTCGAAGATGCAGTCATCCAGGCCGACCACGGGCACGATGTCGGCGCCGGGCACCGTGTCTTTGGGCAGGTCCAGCAAGCCGTAGACCTCGGCGCCGGGGTAGAGGTCATCGTTCAGGCCCAGCTCCTCGCCGGAGCAGAGCATGCCGTTGGACTCGACGCCCATCAGCGGTTTTGCCTTGATTTTAATGCCGCCGGGCAGCGTGGCGCCGTCCAGCGCGGCAGGGGTATGCATGCCCACATAAACGTTGGGCGCGCCGGTGCTGATCTGGATGTCATGGCCATACTCGCCGCAGTCCACCTTGCAGACGTGCAGATGGGTGCCCTCCTGGGGGACGGCCTCGGTGACGACACCGACCACCACACGGCTGATCTCGGCGCCCAGATGGATGACCTCCTCCACCTCAAAGCCGCAGGAGAACAGCTTGCGCTCCAGCTCTTCGGGGGTGACGTCGATATCGACGTATTCTTTCAGCCAGCTGAAAGGTACTTTCATGGTGCGTTTCCTCCTTTACCGCTCAGTCCTTGAACTGTTTGAGGAAACGCAGATCGTTTTCAAACAGCAGGCCGATGTTGTTGATGCCGTACTTGAGCATGGCGATACGCTCGATGCCGATGCCGAAGGCAAAGCCGGAATAAACCTTGGGGTCGATGCCGCAGTTTTCCAGCACGCTGTGGTGGACCACGCCGGCACCCAGCACCTCGATCCAACCGGTGTGCTTGCACAGCGGGCAGCCCTTGCCGCCGCACTCGAAGCAGGAGACATCCACCTCAACGCTGGGCTCGGTGAAGGGAAAGTAGGATGGGCGCAGGCGGGTCTTGACGCCCTCGCCGAACAGAGCCTGGACAAACTTGTCCAGCATGCCCTGCAGGTCGCACAAAGTGATGCCCTTGTCCACCACCAGGCCTTCCATCTGGTGGAACATGGGGGAATGGGTTGCGTCCGAGTCGGAGCGGAAAACGCGGCCGGGCACCAGCACCTTGATGGGGGGCTTTTCCCGGTCCATAACGCGGATCTGGCCGCCGCTGGTCTGGGTGCGCAGGACGATGTCGTCCGCCACATAGAAGGTGTCCTGCATATCGCGGGCGGGATGGTTCTTGGGCACGTTCAGGCGGGTGAAGTTGTGGTCATCGTCCTCAATCTCGGGGCCTTCGTAGATTTCAAAGCCCATGCCCGCAAACACATCAACAATCTGGTTCTTGACCAGCGTGATGGGGTGCAGGTTGCCCATCTCCCGGCGGGTGCCGGGCAGGGTGATGTCCACGGCCTCGGCCTTGTTGCGGGCTTCCAGTTCAATGCGCTCAATCTCATCGCTGAGCTGCTGGTAGCGGGCCTCGGCCCAGGTTTTGCACTCGTTGATGGTCTTGCCGGCGGCGGGGCGCTCCTCCTTGGGGACATCCCGCAGGCCCTTCATCAGGGCGGGCACGCTGCCGTTTTTGCCCAGATACTTCTGCCAGAAGGCAGAAAGCTCGTCCTTGCTGCGCACGGCGGCAGCATCGGCTTCCAGCTGCTCCTTCAGCGCGCGGATCTTTTCTTCCATAATACACCTCGTTTTCAATCTTCGGCCTTTGCGGCCAGCGGCGCAAACAGACTCAAACAGAAAACGGCCCCGTCCCTGGCCAAAGGGCCAATGGGACGAAGCCGTTTGCAACACTCCGCGGTACCACCCGTATTCCGCCGTAAAAGCCACGGCGGCGCTTGTTTCTGCCGGTAACGGTGCAGCGCCGTCCCGCGTTACTGGGCATTTCTGCCGTTGGCGCGGGCCACTCGGGAGCGAACTTCGGCGCAGTGCCGTTCGGGGGCCTTTTCAGCCGGTGGGGTCCCTCTCTGCCAATGCCTGCCGCCTGGGGCAGACCGCGCCGCGTTTGCGGCAACCGGGCAGCTGCGATTACTTTCTCCGTCAAGGTGTTTTGCCATAGACTGCTTATTATTGTATGCGTTTGGGCGGGATTCGTCAAGGGGGAACGGCCATAAAAACGCAAAAAGCCGTGCCCTGCCGCACGGCAGAAGCGCTTCAGACAGGCTTCCGCCGGCCACAGGGCACGGCTTGGATCCGGTTAACGGTTGAGGTTAGTTGTTGCGGCTACGGCCCAGCAGACGGATCACATACAGGAAAATGTTAATGTAATCCAGATAGAGCTGCAGCGCACCTATAATAGAACTCTTGTGCAACATGGCACCGTCACCGCCATAATAGGCGTAAAAACGACGCAGCTTTTGAGTGTCGTAGGCAGTGAACCCCATGAACACCAGCAGCCCCACCGCGCAGAGCAGTGCATCAAAGAGGCCGAAGCCTGTGGCAAAGAACACACTGAACAGCGAGCCCAGCAGCGAGACAATCAGCAGTGCCATCAAACCGGCAAAGAGCATCGGCCCCCACCCAATCAGGTCCCGCTTGGTGCGCCAGCCGTAGACGGCCATGATACCGAAGTAGACCGCCCCGACGAGGAAAGCCAGCACCAGTGTGGCCAGGTCATACACAACAAAGTAAACGCTGAGGTTGACACCGGTGAGCGCCGCATAGCCAAAGAAGAGCGCGGTGGCGGTGGCGGGCCGCAGCTTTTGCACCCGCATGGAGAGAACCGCGACCAGCACCAGCTCCCCAATCGACAATGCAAAGACCAGACCGGTGCTGTAAAGCACGACAAACGCGCCGGACAGCACCGTGGCAACTGCGACAGCAAAGGTGAGCATCAGGCCGGCAAACATCCAGCCAAACGTCCGGGCCATATATTGGCCCATCGTCAAATACGGACTCTCAGCATACCCCATGGCGGGCTCCTGATACTGTGCCTGCTGGTACTGCTGATAGGCCTGATCATACCCGTCGTACTGGCTGCTGCCATTGCGGCGCGGATCGTTTTCATAATAAGCCATAGTTGATTTCCCCTTTCTGTTTGGGTACACTTATTATATACCCAAAATCATGAACGATGTGTAAACTATGTATGAATGGCAGGAGAATTTCGTCTCTCTGCGATTTCCTTCTATTCTATCGCTATCCTACCACAAAAAGGAGACCCTATGCCTGAAAATCATGCTCCGCTTGGCATTTATCTGCATATTCCCTACTGCCCGGCCAAATGCCGATATTGCGATTTCTTTTCCCGCCCGGGCTGCCGGGTCGTGCCGCAGGACTACTGCGACGCCCTTGTGCGGGAACTTTGCAAGAACAATTGCCGGCCGGATACGCTATACTTCGGCGGAGGAACCCCGGCATTGCTCTCCCCTGCCCAGGCGGCACAGCTGATCGAGGCCGCCGACCCACTGCCGGGGGCGGAGATCACCCTGGAGGCAAACCCAGATGTGGTGACACTGGAAACGTTGAGGGGCTTTCGCACCGCCGGGGTGACACGTATCAGCTTTGGGGTACAGAGTGCCAACGATGCCCAGCTGCGGCGGCTGGGCCGTACCCATACCGCGGCCGGCGCTGCGCAGGCCCTGCAATGGGCGGTGGAAGCCGGCTTTGCGGAAATTTGCGGCGATATCATGCTGGCGCTGCCGGGGTACACAAACGCCGAGTTCGACCGCACGCTGGCACTGCTGAAGGCGGGCGGCTGCACCCATATCTCAGCCTACTTACTGAAGATCGAGCCCGGCACTGCCTTTTCCAAAAATCCGCCGGCAGACCTTCCGGATGGGGACGCGGCAGCGGACTTTTACCTGTACGCAGTTGGGCGGCTGGAGGAAGAAGGCTACCCCCAGTACGAGATCAGCAACTTTGCCAAGCCCGAACACCGAGGCCGCCACAACCTGCTGTACTGGGACTGCCGGGATTATCTGGGCCTTGGCCCCGCCGCCCACAGCTGCCTGAACAATCTGCGCAGCTTTTGGCCTGCGGGACCGGGCGCAGTGGAGGCTTTCATTGCCGGGACGCTCGCCCTCGAAGCCGAGGGCGTCTGCGATGCCGGGGATTACCTGATGCTGCGGCTGCGGCTGCGGGACGGATTGGATCTTGCGCAGTACAGCACCCGGTTTGGCGGCACGCTGAACGCGCAGCAGATGGAATTTATCCGGCACTGTGTGGCCGCCGGGTATGCCGAGTTTGACGGCCAGGTCCTGCGGCTGACGCCACGGGGGCTGCTGGTGCAAAATGGCATTGTATCCGAACTGATGGCGAACGAATGAACAGTGGCAAAACGGCCTCCTTTTGGGGGCCGAGCTGTCTCCCCAAAAAAGATTTTTCCGCCATATTACGCCGGGAAAATCGGGCCGACACACAAAAGGCGTGGCAATGCGCACCTTGGGAGCGCATTGCCACGCCTTTTTCAATGTCAAGGTCTTTCCCAAAGAGGCCAGTACCGGCAGGACTGCTTAGCGGGCCGACAGCTCAGCATACAGATCTATCACCGCAATAATGTCAAGTCCCGGCACAAACAGCTGGATTTTCTGTGTGCGGATATCCGCCGGGTCCAGTGTGCCGCGCTCCACCGCCAGGTTCATGGCGGTGAGCGCGTAGAGAGAAGCCGGAAGCAACGCCATATACAGCGTAACCAGTACCACAGGCATCAGCAGCAGCCCCACCACCGTAATGGCCAGCGCGATACACAAAGCGAAAGACAAAAGATACAGCGGGATATGCCACAGCTTGACCCGGCGCACCCACACGAGCAGCTCCTGTTCTGCCGCAGGCCTGGCGGACAGCTGCAGCGCATAGACTGTGTTAGGCACTGTGACCAGGATCACCAGTGCTGCCAGCGGCAGCAGCGCCCCATCCAGCCGCCCCTGCCATAAAAACAGGGCAGCCATTGCGGCAAGGGCCAGATAAGGAAAAACAATCAGCAGGATCATCGGCCATTTGGCTTTCATGCGGGTTCTCCTTGTGTTACATGTTGAAGAAACTGACCTGGCTTGTGTCGGGCAGGTTGCCCAGCGCGCCCACGTCCCGCAGCTTTTCCATAATGGCGCTGGAAACGCCACTGGCCTGCTGCAGTTCCTCGATGGAAATATACTCCTGCCCGTTGATTGTAGCTTTTTCCAGAGCGATGGCGGCAGTCTCACCCACGCCCTTCAGCGCTGTGAACGGCAGGCGTACCTTGCCATCCTCCACCACATATTTGCTGGCGTAGCTCTTGCCCAGCTCGATGGGCAGGAACTTGTAGCCGCGCTGCAACATCTCGTTTACGATCTGCAGGCTGACCAGCGTATCTTCGTCCTTGGCATTCTTTTCCTCCCGCAGGCGCTGGTTCACCTCACGGATATGGTCCTGCGCTACGCGAATACCGCCGATGGCAGCCTCGTAGTCGATGTCCTCGCCGCGGACGGTGAAGTAAACCGCGTAGAAGATGGGCGGATGATAGACCTTGAACCACATCAGCCGGATGGCGGCCATTAGATAGGCGACGGCGTGAGCCTTGGGGAACATATACTTGATCTTGCGGCAGGATTCGATATACCAGTCGGGCACGTCGTGCTCCCGCATGGCCTCCTCCCAGCCGGGCTGAAAGCCGCCCTTGGCCACCTTGCCTTTACGCACCGCCTCCATGATGTCGAAGGCCATCTTGGGTTCCAGGCCCTTGCGCAGCAGGTAGAGCATTATACTGTCACGGCAGCCGATCACCTCCGAAATGGTGCAGACCTTGTTGCGGATCAGCTCATCGGCATTGTTGGTCCAGACATCGGTTCCATGGGACAGACCGGAGATCTGGATCAGGTCGGAAAAGCTCTTGGGCTGAGCCTCCAGCAGCATGCCGCGGACAAAATTGGTGCCCATTTCCGGGATGCCGAAGGTACCGGTCTGGCTGCCGATCTGCTCCGGGGTGACACCCAACGCCTCGGTGGAGGTGAGCAGGCTGATAACCTTGGGGTCGTTCATCGGCACCGAGGTGATGGGAATGCCGGAATATTCCTCAAAGTACTTATAAAAAGTGGGCACATCGTGGCCCAGCTCATCCAGCTTGAGCAGCGTATCATGCAGATATTTGAATTCAAAATGGGTCGTCAGCAAGCCGCCCTTCACATCGTCGGCGGGGTGCTGGATAGCGCAGAAATCGTAGATATCGAAGGTATCCGGGACAACAACCATGCCGCCGGGATGCTGGCCGGTGGTGCGCTTGACGCCGGTGCAGCCAATGCAGAGGCGGTTTTCCTCGGCACGGTTGACCGTCCTGCCCCGCTCCTCCAGATACTTTTTGACATACCCATAGGCGGTTTTGTCCTGCAGGCCGGAGACGGTGCCCGCCTTGAACACATTCTCTTTGCCGAAGAGTTCCTCGGTATAGCGGTGGACGTTGGACTGGTATTCGCCCGAGAAGTTCAGGTCGATATCCGGCTCCTTGTCGCCATAGAAGCCCAGGAAGGTTTCAAAGGGGATGTCGTGTCCGTCCACAATCATGGCATGACCGCAGACAGGGCAGTTTTTATCCGGCAGGTCAAAGCCATCGGCCACGCTGCCGTCGGTGATCCACTCACTGTGTTTGCACTCAGGGCAGAGATAGTGCGGCGGCATACTGTTGACCTCCGAGATGCCGGAGAAGTGCGCCACAGCCGAGGACCCCACCGAGCCACGGCTTCCCACCTGGTAACCGCCCGCATTGGAGAAGGCCACCAGCTTGACCGCAATCACATACAGAACCGCATAACCGTGGCCACAGATAGAATCCAGCTCCTTCTTCAACCGTTCCCGCAGAAGTTCCGGGATGGGGGTACCGTAGTCCCGGCTGGCATGGTTCCAGGTGGCCTCGCGCAGCTGGTCCTCGGCTCCCTCAATCGAGGGCGGATAGGTACCGCGGGGGATGGCACGCAGATTGTTGTCGATGGTGGCAGCAATCTTGTTGGGGTTGGTCACCACAATCTCATGGGCTTTTTCCTTAGGCAGATAGCTGAAATCATTCAGCATATCGGTGGTGGTGCGGTAGTACAGCGGCGCTTGGTGATCCGCGTCCTTGAAGCCGTTGCCGGCCTGCAAAATTGCGCGGTAGACTGCATCCTCCGGTTCCTGGAAGTGCACGTCGCCGGTGGCGATGACCGGTTTATGCAATTCCTCACCCAACTGGATGACGGTGCGATTGAAATCCATGATCTTCTGGATGGAATCCACCTGCCCGCCGCGGACCATGAACTCGTTGTTGCCCAGCGGCTGAACCTCCAAGATATCGTAGTAATCCGCGATTTTGAGCAGTTCATCATGGCTTTTTCCGGCGACGATCGCCCTGTAAAGCTCACCCGCTTCACACGCAGAGCTGAGAAGCAATCCTTCCCGGTATTTGTTCAGCAGGCTGCGGGGAACCCGGGGCTTTTTGAAGAAGTACTTGGTGTGGGCGGCGCTGACGATGCGATAAAGGTTTTTCAGGCCGATCTGGTTTTTGACCAGAATGATCAGGTGATAATACTTCTTTTTCAGCACCTCTTTGTTGCCGCCCAGGCCGGTGTTGATGCCGGCGACCGTGTGGATGTCCTTCTCGTCCAGGTCCTCCAGCATCTTTTCAAAAATGCGGGCCAAGGCCATGGCGTCATCCACCGCGCGATGATGGTTGAAGGGCGGGATCTCCAGGTGCTTGTTGATGGTGTCTAGTTTATAGTTGTGCAGGCCCGGGAACAGTGCCTGCGCCATGGGGACTGTGTCAATATAGGTGTTGTCAAAGGTGATGCCCGCCCGCTCCGCCGCGTGGCGAAGGATGAGCATATCAAAGCCGTTGGCGTTGTGGGCCACCAGCACATTGTCGCCGCAAAATTCCTTGAAGGCTCGGATGGCCTCATCGGGGGTGGGGGCATCGGCCACCATGCCATCGTTAATGCCGGTGAGCTCCACCACCTTGGCGGGGATGGGCATACCCGGGTTGACAAAGGTGGAAAACCGCTTGTCGGTGATCTTGCCGTTTTCCACATAGACAGCACCGATTTCGGTCATCTGATCGGTGGTAGTGTTCAGACCGGTGGTTTCGGTGTCAAACACCACAAAGCTGCCCGTGAGAGGCTGATCCTTGGCACCGTAAACAGCGGGGATCATATCGTCCACAAAGTAGGCCTCGCAGCCATAGATCAGCTTGAAGTTGGGGTCCTTTTTGTGGATGTCATCGGTGGCAAGCATGGCCTCCGGGTAGCCCTGGCAGACGCCGTGGTCGGTGATGGCGATGGCCCGGTGCCCCATACTGTGCGCCAGGCGGACAATTTTGCCGGGATCGCAGAAGCCGTCCATGGCGCTGGACTTGGTGTGCAGGTGCAGCTCCACCCGGCGGTCGCCCTCGGGGGCGGTATCCTCCCGGGCTTTGCGTTCCACCTGCAGGATGTCGTAAGGGTAGAGGACAAAATCGTGTTCGTACTTGTCGTAGCTGTAATCACCGCGGACGATGAAAGTGGTGCCGGGTTTGATGGACTCCCACTTGCTCATGTCCACACCGTCATCCGCCAGCATCTTGACACTGACTGAACCGGTGTAGTCGGTAATGGACGTAAAATAGATCTTGCGGCGGTTACCCTTGATTTCAGTGGCGAATACGTCGCCCCAAACCGTAACCTTGCCTCCATCGCCCAGATCATTGAGGGATTTCAGCTCGGAGGGCTTGAAGTATTTGCCATGGAACACCTTAACCGGCTTGTCTGCCAGGTCGAGCCCCTGTACCTGGATGGGCGGCAGATCCTTCTTGGCCTCAAATTTGACCGCAGGGACCTTGTTCTGAACGTGGCGCTCGAATTCCTCGGGGGCGACTGTTTTTCCGGTGGCGGCCATGTGCACGATAGGCAATGTCCCGGTACGCTCCTGGATACGCTCAGCCAGACGGCGGGGAAATTCAATGCTTTCCAGGATATTTATGCCGGCAGCCACATGGATGGTGATCTCGCCGTTTTCAATGCTGATGGGCGACTTGTCCAGAAAGCCGTTGACAGGCAGCCCCTCGGCTTTCAGTTCCTCAATAAGCAGGCGGGCCGCCTCAGGTGTGATATTGCCGTAATTGAAATAGTTCTTTAAGGTCAGCTCATAGCCCTCAAACACCGGTTCCAGCGACGCGGCAAGACGCCCGCACAGGCCGCCGTCCAGCGGTTCGGCACTGCGCAGGCAGATAATCACCTTGCGGGTAGTGCGGTAAAGCTCAACGCGCTCCACCAGCACCTGCCCGAAACAAGCATTGAATTGGGCATCGGCCGTAAACTGCGGCCAGACCTGGGTGACAAAAGGTTTCAAAGGTGCTCCTTTTTGTTTGACATTCAAAATGTGAAGGAATGGAACTGCGGGCAGAGCAGGCAGACTCTCCTCTGCCCGGCCGGGTCATTTCCGTTTACCGCGGCAGCCGGGACGGCCGTGGCAATCCCGCGGCTTGAACCAGCCCCTGACAAAGCCGCAGATCAGCATTGCCAGAAATCCGGCCCCCAGCACCGCAGACACAATACCACCGGCCAGGTTCGCTGTGCTGAAAAACGCCCAGGCAGCCAGCCCGAACAGCAGGACGCACAGCGCCAGCAGTACCGCGCGCACCGCAGGAAACAACTCCGCGAGCAAGTCCAGCAGCAGATCCAGTAGATCAAGCATTGAGGTTCACCTCCCCATCGGAGGGCGGAGGGCTGTTTTACAGCTTGTGGATCTCCTCCAGCAGCTGGCCGACAATGTCTCCCTTGAGCATCCGGATCTTCTCGCCGCGAATGAACAGCAGCGCCTCGTCCTTGCCGCCGGCGATGCCGATGTCAGCGTCGGAGGCCTCACCAGGACCGTTGACAACGCAGCCCATAATGGCAATCTTCAGCGGCTTTTGGAAATGCTCGGCCTGCAGGCGGCGCTCCACCTCGTTGGCGATCTCGGTCATGGGGTACTGGGTGCGGCCGCAGGTGGGGCAGCTGATGATCTCGGGGCCGGCCACCACGTACCCCGCTGCCCGCAGAATGTCGTAGCCTGCGCGGACTTCCGCCTCCGGCTCATCGGTCAGCGAAACGCGCAGTGTGTCGCCGATGCCCTCTAACAGCAGGCCGCCGATGCCCATGCCCGACTTGATCAGGCCCATGCGGGCGGTGCCGGCCTCGGTGACGCCCACGTGCAGGGGGTAGTCGCACTGCTCGCTCAGAAGGCGGTAGGCCGCCATCATGCGGGGCACGTTAGAAGACTTGATAGAGACAACAATATTCGTGAAATCGTGCTTTTCCAGCAGCCGAATATGGTAGAGGGCGCTTTCCACCATGGCCTCCGGCACGGGGGCTCCATATTGGGCCAGGATATGCTTTTCCAAGCTGCCACCGTTGACGCCGATGCGGATGGGTACGTTTTTGGCGTTGCAGGCATCAGCCACCGCCTTGACATTCTCGTCGGCGCCGATGTTGCCGGGGTTGATGCGGATCTTGTCCGCACCCGCATCCAGTGCAGCCAGGGCTGCTTTATAGTTGAAGTGGATGTCCGCCACCACGGGGATATCCACCGCCTCCTTGATGGCGGCCACAACAGCAGCATCCTCCGGGGTTGGCACCGTGACACGGACAATCTGGCAGCCGGCTTCAGCCACACGTTTGGCCTGGGCCACATTGCCGGCAATATCCTTGACCGGCACGTTAAGCATGGTCTGCACCGCAATGGGGTTACTGCCGCCGATGGCGATGTTGCCGATTTTGACTACCTTTTTCAGCTTGCGCTTGGGCATGGGGATTCTCCTTTCAAGTCCTGTGAAAATACATGTCGGGCGCGTCAGACAAAGCGGGTCACGTCCTGGAAGGTAACAAAGACCATCAAAAGCAAAAGCAATATCATCCCCACGGCATTGATGGCGCCCTGCACCTTTTCCGGCACAGCATGGCCGGAAATGCCCTCGATGGCCAGAAAGAGCAGCTTGCAGCCATCCAGCCCAGGAATCGGTAGCAGGTTGAATACCCCCACATTGACGGCGATCAGCGCGGCAATGCTGAGCACGTCCGCCAGGCCGTAGCTGACGGCCTCACCAATGACGGTGACAATTCCCACCGGGCCGGACAGCTCATTCAAGCCGACACGGCCAGTGGCCAGATCCAGAAAACTGCGCAGGATAACCCGCGCATAGTACATAAAATTGTTGAATGCGGCGCGCACCACAGCTTTGGGCGATTTTGCAATGCCGTAGACGGTGAAGTCCAACACCATGGTGGTATTGCCATTCTCGTCGGTATTGGTGGAGAACTGCACGTTCGGTACGCTGGTAATCTTGCCATCGCGCACCACCGTAAAGTCGGCGGTATAATTGGGCGTGCGCTGCAACTCATAAACAATGTCGTTAGCCGTAAAGCAGTAGTGCCCGTTCACGGCGACGATCTCGTCCTCTGGCTGGAGCCCTGTCTGCTGGCTGAGTGCCCCGTCGGAGAAACCGTAGATAATTTTGCTGGTGATGGCATCCTGAGTACACACCAGGACGATCAGCAGCAGAAACCCCAGCACAAAATTCATCAGCGCACCGCTGGCGATGATAAAAAAACGCTGGCCAACAGTGGCTTCCGGGTAGGTTTTGCCCCGGATCAGATCCGGCAGAACGGGCGCACCCTTGGGCTTTTTCACCGGCGTTTGGCTTTCCGCATCTGCGTCATCCCCAAGTCCGGACATGGCATTGTACCCGCCCAGCGGCAGCAGGCGGACGCTGTACAGTGTGCCATCCTTCCCTTCATGCTGCCAGATGGCCGGACCAAATCCTATGGAAAACTCCACCACATGGACCCCGCAGCGGCGCGCCGCCTGAAAATGGCCCCATTCGTGAATCAGTACCACCGCACCAAACACCAGCACGGCAACAACGATCGTGAGAACTGTTGTCATATACACCTCAAAAGCAGCTGCGCGGCCTGCGTGTGCAGGCCGCGCAGGCTTTGTTTACAGATGGCTCTGCACGTAGGCACGGGCCATTTTATCGCATTCGTAAACATCAGAAAGCGTGTAACCGCCGCCGAAGGAATCGCTGTCCACAACCCCCTCCACCAGGCGGCCAATATCCAAAAAGCCGATCTTATCCTGCAGGAACAGGCGCACGGCCTCCTCGTTGGCGCCATTGGCTGCACAAGGCCCCAAACCTCCCTTTCGGATGGCCTTTTTGCAAGCCGCCAGGCAGCGGAAGGTCTCCTCATCGGATGTGCCGAAGGTAAGTTTTGTCAGGTGGGCAAAGTCCAGCTCCGGCGCCGGGCTGGGCAGCCGGTCCGGCCAGGTAAGCGCGTATTGAATGGGAATGCGCATATCCGGCACGCCCAGCTGAGCAATCACCGAATGGTCAGCGAACTGTACCGCCGAGTGGATAACGCTCTCCCGCTGAACAACGATCTGGATTTTTTCCGGCGGCAGGCCAAACAGCCAGACAGCCTCGATCAGTTCCAGGCCCTTGTTCATCAAAGTGGCCGAATCAATGGTAATCTTGGCCCCCATATTCCAATTGGGATGTTTGAGGGCATCCACCCTGGTTTTGCCACGGAGCTGATCCGTCGTCATACCGTAAAACGGCCCGCCCGAGGCAGTGAGCAGAATCTTTTCCAACCGCTTGGCGGAAGCCGCATCCTGCAAACACTGGAAAATGGCGGAATGTTCACTGTCCACCGGCAGCAGGTGTACACCTTTGCGGCGGACCGCATCGGTGACCAGGTGCCCGCCGGTAACCAGACTTTCCTTGTTGGCCAGGGCCAGGTCATGACCGCTCTCGATGGCTGCCAGTGAGGCGGGCAGGCCGGCAATTCCAACCACCGCGTTGAGCACCACGTCGGGCCCCTCCATGGCCGCCAAAGTGCGAAGCCCTTCGGCTCCCTTGAGCAGTTTGGGGGCATCCGGCTGCCCGGCCAGCATGGTGTCCAGTCTGTCAAAGGCATCCGGGTCCACCACCGCCACATATGCGGGGTGAAACTCGACAATTTGCGCGGCCAGCACATCAACGCGGCGGTTGGCGGCCAGGCCGAAGATGCGGTAGCCGTGCATACGGGCCACATCCAGACTCTGGGTACCGATGGAACCAGTGGACCCCAGCAGCGTGATGGTTTTGGCGTGTTCCTGGGTCATGGTTTTCCTTCCTTTCCAGGGTTCACTTCAAAAAATAGAAAAAGTAGCGCACGATAAAGGCGACAAATGGAGCGATAAACATTACGCTGTCAAATCGGTCCAAAATCCCGCCATGGCCGGGAAAGATGGTTCCGTAGTCCTTGATGCCGGCCTGCCGCTTGATGGCCGAGGCAAACAGGTCCCCCAGAATCCCCAGCACCGAGGCAACCGCCCCCAGCAGTGCAATGAGCAGGTAATGCCTGACATTGACTTCCACGGTCAGTGAGGCAAAGCGGCCTGAAACGCCACTGTAAATGGCAGTGGCCAGAATGCCCAACAGCATACTGCCGAACACCCCGCCAACGGCACCTTCCACCGTTTTGTGGGGACTTACGATGGGGGCAAGTTTGTGCCTGCCAAAGAAGCGGCCGGCAAAATAGGCCGCGCTGTCCCCGCCCCAGGCGAAGCAAAGGACCAGCAGGATGAAATAGATCGCGTCGTACTGATAGATTTCCACCGGCAGGCAGCGCTTGAGGTAGATCAGCGAGTAAAAGCACAGCACAATCACAGCGCTGAAGTAAAGATACCCGCTGAGCTTGCCGAAGTCCAGTGTCCGGCTACGGGCGATCAGACAGCAGTTGAGAATCAGAAGGAGAACGAAGGTGGCCGGCAGCACCATGGCGCGAAACGGCGCACCGTTGGACAACATCACCAGCAGCACATAGGGGATGGCCAGCACGTACAGATACCACTGCTTTTTGGCAAACCCCATAGCCGCAAAGGCCTCGTGCACGCCAATCAGGCAAACAGCAGCGATCACCAGGTCAAACACCGGGGTATTGAAAAACAACAGTACAATGGCCAAGACAACCAGCCCGACCGCAGCCGTCAGAATACGGGTTTTCATAAGTCAGGAATTCCTTTCGCGGGCGGAAATACTTTGCCTGCCCGCAAACGGGCACCGCTCGCCCTCACAGATACCTATGCGCCCGGGCACGCAGACTTGCCGCCCCGGGGCAGAAACGGCCGCCCTGGGGATATATCCGCCCCCGAACAGCCTGTCAAATACCGAGAGATCAGACTTCCATGATCTCCTTGTTCTTGTCCTCACAAATTGAATCGATCTGTTTGACAAATTTATCAGTGAGCTTTTGGGTCTCCTCTTCCAGGTTCTTCTGGTCGTCCTCAGTGATGTCGCCGGACTTTTTCATGGCCTTAAACTTGTCCATGGCCTCGCGGCGGACATTGCGGACCGCCACCTTGCTCTCCTCGCCCAGCTTCTGGACATCCTTTGCCAGCTGCTTGCGGCGCTCCTCGGTGGGAGCCGGGAACACCAGCCGGATGGTATGGCCATCGTCAATGGGGTTGATGCCGATGTCGCTCTGCTGGATGGCCTTGCTGATGGCCTTAACCAGCTTGCCGTCCCAGGGGGTGATGGTCAGGATACGGGCCTCCGCCACAGCGATGGCCGCCACCTGGTTGACCGGTGTGGGGGCACCGTAGTAGTCCACCACCAGCTTATCCAGCACAGCGGGGTTGGCGCGGCCTGCGCGAATGGTGCCCAGCTCACGGTTCAGGTGATGGATGCAGTTGTTCATTTTTTCTTCATAGATCTTGGTGGTACTGCTCATAGAAATTGCTCCTTTATCGTTGTTTGTCGAACGGGGTTCTTGATCTGTGCCCCGTTTTGTCTCGTCTTTCAAAAATCACTCCTGAACCAGAGTTCCCACCTGCTCGCCGGCAACGGCACGGGCAATGTTTTGCGGATCTGCCAGATCAAAGACCAGAATGGGCAGACCGTTATCCCGGCAGAGGGTGGCTGCCGTGGAATCCATCACAGCCAGCCGCTCATCCAGCACACGGGTGAAGGTCAGGGTGTCATAGCGCACCGCATCGGGATAGCGGTGGGGGTCCTTGTCATAAACGCCGTCCACCATGGTTGCCTTGAGCATAATGTCAGCGCTGATCTCCAGCGCACGCAGGGCGCTGGCGGTGTCGGTGGAGAAGATCGGATTGCCGGTACCGCCGCCAAACACAACCACCTGCCCTGCCTCCAGTGCGGCAATCGCCTTGTCACTGGTGAAGGTTTCTGCCACTTGGGGCATGACAGAGCTGGTCATAACCATCGCCGGTACGCCTGCCTGCCGCAGGGCATCCTTCATGGCCAGAGCATTCATGACGGTGGCCAGCATGCCGATTTTATCGGCAGCCATGCGGTCCATCTTGCCGCTGGAGCGGCCACGCCAGAAGTTGCCGCCGCCCACCACGATACCAATCTGCGTACCGGCGCGGTAAGCCTGGGCAATGCCGCTGCAGATGGAAGCAATGACGGTTTCGTCAAAGCCAGAGCCTTTTTCGCCGGCCAGTGCCTCGCCGCTGACCTTGAGCAAGACACGTTTATACTTGACTGCCATGTTCTGATTCCTCCGACCATATGATAATCTGATACAACTATATCAGAGATATTTTACAATAGTTTGGCCATAAAGTAAAGAAATGGATACAAAAAAGGGGTTACAAAACCGTCTCGTTTTCTGCTTTTGGGCATGTTTGCAGCCGTTAGGGCCAAAAAAGTCCCCGCAGCGGCACCGGTTCCAAACCCGGTGCCGCTGCGGGGGCACTTGCCGAAGATTTCCTTGTCGGCGTCTATTCGTATATTGAATCCGCGAATGTCCCGGATCATTTGCCGAACCAGCGCAAAGCCGCAGACATGCACGGAAGTTCACCGCCCCGCAAGGCGTCCATGCCAGAGGTTGGGCAGATACGCCTCGGAGCGCGGTCAGACAACAGGGTCCTTGCCCGGCGCGCCGAAAACACCGTTCAGCTCCCGGTCCAGGTGAGCGTGCAAAAAGGCGTTGTGCCGGCCTGCACTGTCCTGCAAGGTCAGCGTGGCCGGCGGGGCAAATGCCGGCAGTTGAAAGCGGATTTGCAGGCTTGCCGCCTGTTCCACCGTGACCGACCAGTTCAGCGCCATGCAGTAGTCCCGCACCAGAAGCAGCCCCAAAGACCCGCGGTCAAGGATCTCCCGCGGGGGGCAGCCCTGTTCCAAAAGCGCACGGGCCAGCGTCCGATCCATGCCCGGGCCATTGTCGGTATACAGCAGCTGCCGGTCCGGCAGCATAGTCAGACGCATCACGCCATCTGGCCGGAGCATCAGTAGATTCGACAACAGGTTGGTCAGAATGCCATCAAGCAGGTCACTGCTGGCCTCACACCACACCTGGGCGTTGGGCTGCTGCGCAGTGAATTCGATCCGAGCTGCAAAACCGCGCATGGCCAGCGTCTCGTTGGTGCAGTCAGCCATCTCAGCCAGATAACCTGTCAATTCCAACGGCGCCAGTTCCTCGGTACCGCGGGCCAATGCCCCGGTCGCCAGGCGGGCCGCATTGTAGGACAGACGTTCCAGGCAGGCAATCCGGTCATTCATCTCATCCAGCAACGACTGGATTATGGCTTGATCCCGCTGAGAACTGTTGCCTGCCAAATACCGCCGCAGTGCATCGACGGAACTTTGCAAAGTGCAGAACGCCCCCGCCATCCGGCCATGCAGGCCTCCGCGCAGCGCGAGCTCGTCAGCGGGGGTGCCGACGGCTGCTGCGGTATTTGCCGCGCGGGTCTCTTTGCTTTCCATTTTGCTGCTCCTCCCCAGGCGGATGTGCAGCAGTTGCGGCCGATGTTCCAAGCCAGCTTACAGCCACAACTCCCAACGGATACGAAGGGCTAGACTTTTGAGCAGCCGCATGTTGGCCAACGGCTTCTCAGTACCTTCGCCGCAGTATGCACATAGTTGCTGGTATTCCTGCGTGTTCTGTTTCCAAATTGCTTGGACAGCACGGCCAATTGCCTTGCTGATGGTATTGGGCGTTGTATGCGATTCCATCAGGGCAACCGTGCGGTAGAGTTCGTCTGCCGTGGCGGTGGGAGCGCGCAGTACAAGCTCACTGAGAATCCAGCGCATGTAAGTGGTGCCCTCCATGCTGGCAGGCGCTTTCAGTGCAAGCAGATGCCAGTTGATGTGGGCATAGGCGCGCCGTTCCTGCAAAGTCTGAGTGGAGCAGGCAGTATAGACCGCCGTCTCGAACAGGGAATCCAGATGATACGGTTTTAGAATAAAGAAATCTGCCCCCGCTGTCAAGAGCTTACTGCACAGCGTCTCGCTGGTGGCGTACATGCTCACCACCACCGCAGGCGGGTCTTTCAGGCACAGGCGCGCCAGACCAGACAGCAGTTCAAAAATCGACATGTCCGGCAAACAAGCATCCGCGATCAGAACATCCGGCGGCTGCCCTTCCTTCAGCAGATCGAGCACCTGGGCTCCTGTGGCAACCGCTGCCCTGAGCCGGATCTCCTGCCGTACGGAAGCGTATAGCTTTACCGCCTCACGCAGGCCCCTGTCGCCATCCGCGAGTACCACGGTCAGAAATGGTCCAGACGGTTTGACCATAATGTTACCATCTCCCGTGTTATTATTCCTGTTCAATCGTTTTATTCCTGTGCGCAGGCTGCCGCTCCCTGCTGCGCCATGAGCTGTTCCGTCAGGCAGTCCGATACCACTGCGTTGAGACTGGAAGGTTCCACCGCATTCTCATAGAGAAAGCGCAACAAATTTTCGGCCGTGTGGCGTGTTACCCCGGTCAGCGTACAGGTGGCTGCCACCGGGGATGCGGATGCCTGTTCTTTTTCGGCGCGCAGGCAAAGGCCGCCGCCGGCCTGAACCAGCGAATAACAGATCCTTCCGGCCCGTTGCAAGCCTGGAAGTTCAGAGTATTCCCGAACAAACACACACCACACGTTCTCCTTCACGATTGATCACTCCGTATCCTAGAATAGTACCTCCAGCTGCGGCAGTGCAGCTGGCCTCGCCGCAACGCGATCACACTATAATGATATAACCCGGTACAGCGATAAAAGCAAGAGCTAACCTTTGGACGATTTTTGCCATTTTTGGGGTCCTTCTCGCTATTTGTCGATATTTCATCACTTTCAAATTTCCAGGCACCGAGTCGTTTCGACGCATTTCCCCTTTGTGCGGGCACTTTTAACGTGCCATGCCGCTTTCCCCTATAAAAATACCGGCAGAGCTATCCTGCGGTTTTGCAGGCATTACTGCCGGTAAAAGGTATTATTGAACCGCAGAAAGGGCCGGCGCATGGCTTATTCGGTTGCGTGGTCCGCTGCCTGCATGGCCTCGGCACGCTTTTTCAGACGGGCTTCCTGTCGAGCTTTCTGGCGGTTATACTTCTCCAGTGTTTCGGGACGGGTGGCCTCAATACAGCGGGCAAAGCTCCAATGCAAGCCGTCCCTGCGGGACAGCTTGAAGCGCAAAAACCAGCTGCCATGCCGGGGGCAATCTGCTTGTGTATAGTAACCGGTGTTGCCCCGCTTGAGCCAGATCTCTCCCACCCGCAGTGCTGCACCGCAAAGCGGACAGTTGACACTGCAAAGTTCCGGGCCAGTTTTGTAATCGTCATGGTTGAGCCTGCCCGGAAAGGTGGTCACGTCGTAGTAGGTGGCGGCAGGATCGGTAAGCAGCGCCTCCCTCAGCTGGGCATCCTCCGACGGATAGGCCCGCAGCGCGTCCGCCAGCGGCAACAGGCGGGCAATCTTGACCGTGTAAAGGGCGTCATCCAAAGCATTGTGGAAAGGGATGTCCTTCTCGATCCCCATGCGATCCACCACGCTTTCCAGTGTCATGCCCTCTCCCTCCTTGCGGGGATAGCTCTGCAAGAAAATCCGCTGCAGATCATACCAACGGGCAGGCCAGTTCTCATCCAAACCGTTCAGAAACAGGTTTTGCTTGAGCACGGGCACGTCATCCAGCCCCCACTCGGCGAACTGGGCATCCGGGCCGGCCCAACGCACAAACTCAGCCAGACCGTCAGCAATAGGCACCCCCATATCCAGCTCCACCTGGGTCAAGCCGGTAACCTTGGCGATATGGTGCTGCAATTTGCGGAAGATACGGGGTTTCAGGGTCATATCGAAGGTGTCCAGCACATCGCCTCCGGCGTCGATACGCACAGCGCCGATCTGAATGATCTCTCCGCGCAGCGTAATCTCAGCCCCATGGTAGCGAAAGGTTTTGGGCTGGTAACCGATATTCCATTCCAGGTCAAATACGATCAGGTTCAAAGGTTTGTCTCCTCCAGGATAAATTTTTCGACGGCCAGGCCCACGCCGTCATGGTCATTGTCCGCCGTCACATAGTCCGCAGCTGCCTTGACCTGAGGAACCGCGTTGCCCATGGCCACCCCCAATCCCGCAAACTGGATCATGGGCAGATCGTTCCAGCCGTCGCCGCAAGCCATCAGGTTTTTGGCAAACAGTCCCTGGGTGCGCAGCAGCAATTCCAGCGAGGCTGCTTTCTCAATGCCCAAAGGCATCACTTCCAAAAAGAACGGCTGCGACCGATACATGGAGAGGCGGCCCGCAAAACGCTGCTGCATCAGCTCCTCCACATGGGGCATCTTTTCCGGGTCACCTACCAGCAGGATCTTGTTGATGGGGAAATCTATCGCGGCGGCCAGGTCCGCCACTTTGCGGGCAGGAATCTTGTTGATGCCAGCCTCAATCTGCACATAGGGATCCCCCGGCTGTTCCGTGAGGATTCCGCCGCCGTCATAAGTCAGCGCCACCACACCGGTCTCGTGAGCGAAGGCGCAGACCGGGTTTATCAGATCAGGTGGGAAGGCGTGCTGCACCAACGTCAGACCGGTGGCACAGTCGATAACCTTGCCACCGTTATAGCTGAGGATGCAGCCGCCTTTTTTGTCCAGGCCCAGCTCCCGGGCCAAAGGCTGCACCCCCACGGTAGGACGGCCACTGGCCAGAACGATCCGCACACCCAGGTCCGCTGCCCTGGCCAGATCTTCAGCAGTGCGGGGGGTAACTTTCTTTTCACTGTTGGTCAGGGTGCCATCCAGGTCCAAAGCCAGCATTTTATACTGCATTTCCGTCACATCCTGTTTTTCTTTTCAAACAACGCCAATAGTTATGTTATATAATACCCTAAAAATAGCTATTGCGCAATCCTGCATTTTTGCCTGAATTTTTGCGTGAAATTGGCAGCGGTTGCTGTTGACATGGCAGATTTTGCCGTGCTATAATTAGAGCCAACGTAAGGGAGTAGCTGGCGCGGGGATCGCGTAGCATTGCCAACATCATGGGTTATGCCCTGGCTTTGTTTGAAACAGCGAGACTTATCTGTTCGTTTTTTGCGTACGGCAGATAAGTCTCGTTTTTTGTATGCCTTCTCTCTGCGTGTTCAGGGACGGGCGGGCTCTGCTGGCCGCCTTGCTGTATCTTGCTGTGTGGGGCAGACAAGGCCCCAAGGGAGAGTTCGTATGGGTATAGGAGAGCTGTTTTTGGTGGGGCTGAGCCTTTCCATGGATGCCTTTGCGGTATCGATCTGCAAGGGTCTGTCGGTGCAAAAACTGAAGTTGTCTCACGCTGTGTTGTGCGGCATTTATTTTGGCGGATTTCAGGCTCTGATGCCGGTGTTGGGGTATTATCTTGGCGGCACATTTTCAAACTTGCTGCAAAGTGTTGGCTATTGGCTGGCATTTCTCCTGCTGGCGCTGATTGGCGCCAACATGGTGCGGGAAAGTTTTGGCGAGACCGAGTGCCTGAACGATGATTTCAGTCCCAAGGCAATGTTGCCGCTGGCGGTGGCTACCTCTATTGATGCGCTGGCCGTGGGTGTTGCCTTTGCAGCGGTGGATGTGAAAATTGCCCCTGCTGCCGGGTTGATCGGCGTGACGACCTTTGTGTGTTCCGCTATCGGCGTTAAAATCGGTGCGGTATTCGGAGCAAAGTTCCGCGCGCTGGCCGAGCGTGCCGGCGGCATCGTGCTGATTCTGATCGGCCTGAAGACGCTGTTGGAGGGCTTGGGTATTCTGCCGTGAGCCCCTGTATGCTGCCGCAAGTTTTTTTGCCCGAACGGCAGGCACCGACTGGGTTGCCGGGTCGGTTTCTGGTATACTAAAGAATAAAGATGCCCGCTTTACAGGTTGAACCGGCGGCCCGCCGCCGTTCATAATATAGAAAACAGAACCCGCAACAAACCAAATTGTTTCATCAGGAGGAAAGTTTGCATGAATGAGTATACGCTGTCTGCTCAGGAAGCCCTGAAACAGACGCAGAGTTCCCCCGAGGGCCTTTCCAGCGCCGAAGCGCAAAAGCGGCTGGAACAGTACGGTCCCAACCGCTTGAAGGAGGCTCCCAAACCCACGCTGCTGCAGCGGTTTATTGCCCAGCTGAAGGACCCGATGCTGATCATCCTGATGGTGGCCGCCGCAGTTTCGGCGGTAACCAACTACTTCTCCGGCGAGGGCTTTGCCGAGGTGTTCATTATCCTGATTGTGGTTCTGCTGAACGCCATCCTGGGCGTCTACCAGGAGAGCAAGGCCGAAGCTGCCATCGAGGCGCTGCAGACCATGACCGCCGCCACCAGCAAGGTGCTGCGCGACGGCAAACAAGTGATGCTGCACTCTGCCGAACTGGTACCCGGCGACGTGGTGATCCTGGAGGCCGGCGATGCTGTGCCCGCCGACGGCCGCCTGCTGGAAAGCGCCAGCCTGCAGATTGAGGAAGCCGCCCTGACCGGTGAGAGTGTCCCGGTGCACAAGGTGATTGATGCGCTGAAGTTGGATGGCAAAAAGGATGTACCACTGGGCGACCGGAAGAACATGTGCTACATGGGTTCCACCGTCGTCTACGGCCGCGGCCGCGCACTGATCACCCACACTGGCATGGACACCGAAATGGGTAAGATTGCCGGTGCGCTGGCCTCCACCGTGGAGGAGCAGACCCCGCTGCAGAAAAAGCTGGACCAGTTGGGCAAGACCCTGTCCAAGCTGGTGCTTGGCATCTGCGTGTTCATTTTTGTGTTCAACCTGATTTCAGCCGGCCGATTTGACCTGGACACCATCCTGTCCACCTTCATGGTCGCCGTCTCGCTGGCCGTCGCCGCCATCCCTGAGGGTCTGGCCACCGTGGTCACTGTGGTGTTGTCCATCGGCGTCACCAATATGTCCAAGCGCAATGCCGTCATCCGTAAGCTGACCGCTGTCGAGACGCTGGGCTGCGCGCAGGTCATCTGCTCGGACAAAACCGGCACCCTGACCCAGAACAAGATGACGGTTGTGGACCACACCGGCAGCGACGAGAAACTGCTGGCTACCGCCATGGCACTGTGCAGCGATGCCCGCCTGAACGACAGGGGCGAGGCCGAAGGCGAGCCCACCGAGGCCGCCCTGGTTGCCTACGCCGCCAAGCTGGACCTGCCCAAGAATCAGCTGGAGGCAGATTCGCCCCGCGTGGACGAGGCGCCGTTTGACTCCGGCCGGAAGATGATGTCCACCGTCCACAAAACCACAGACGGCTGGGTGCAGTACACCAAGGGCGCCCCCGATGAGATTCTGCGCCGCTGCACCACCTGCTGGGAAAACGGCCAGGCTGTGCCCATGACCGAGGAAAAGCGCAACGCCATCCTGGCCGATAACAAGCGCCTGGCTGACCGTGCCCTGCGTGTATTGGCCGCTTCCTTCCGCCGCTGGGATCATAAGCCGGAGAATGACGAGCCCGCCTTCCTGGAGAAGGAGCTGTGTTTCATCGGTCTGACCGGCATGATCGACCCTGTACGTCCCGAGGTCAAAGACGCCATTATGGAGTGCCGCAGTGCCGGCATCCGTCCCGTGATGATTACCGGTGACCACAAGGACACTGCCGTGGCCATCGCCACCGAACTGGGCATCATCAAGAGCGCCGATGAGGCCATCACCGGTGCGGAATTGAACGAGATGTCCGACGAAGAGCTGGAGAAAAACATCACCAAATACGGCGTGTACGCCCGCGTGCAGCCGGAGCACAAAGTCCGTATCGTCAACGCCTGGAAAAAACATGGCTGCGTCACCGCCATGACCGGCGACGGCGTTAACGATGCCCCCTCCATCAAGAGCGCCGACATTGGCGTGGGCATGGGCATCACCGGCACCGATGTGACCAAGAACGTGGCCGACATGGTGTTGGCCGATGACAACTTTGCCACCATCGTGGGCGCCGTGGGCGAAGGCCGCCGGATCTACGACAATATCCGCAAGGCCATCCAGTTCCTGCTGGCCTCCAACATGAGCGAGGTGCTGGGTGTTTTCTTTGCAACACTGATGGGCTTTACCCTGCTGCAGCCTGTACACTTGCTGTTCATCAACCTGATCACCGACTGCTTCCCCGCACTGGCATTGGGCATGGAAAAGGCGGAACCCGACGTTATGAACCGCCCGCCCCGCAAGTCGACTGACGGTATCTTTGCCGGCGGTTTGGGTGTGGACGTGGCTTATCAGGGCATTGTCATCACCATCATCACATTGGCCAGCTATATCCTGGGCCACTGCATGGAAGTGGGCTATTTTGAGATGCCCAAGGGCATTTCTCCCGACGGTATGACCATGGCGTTTTTGACCATGAGCATGTGTGAGATCGTCCACAGCTTTAACATGCGCAGCCAGCGCAAGAGCTTGTTCACGCTGCACAGCCACAACATGGTGCTGTGGGGTGCCATGCTGGGCAGCCTGTTGCTGACCACCGTCGTGCTGGAAGTGCCCTTTATCGCCAATGCCTTCGGCTTTACTCCTGTCAGCCTGCCGGAATACCTGCTGGCACTGCTGCTGGCGGTGCTGGTACTGCCCATCGTCGAAATTGTCAAGGCCTGCCAGCGCGCGCTGGCCAAGGGCAAGAAGGCATAACATCCCGTTCCGATTCCAAAATTATCGGATTTTCTAATCTTAAAAAAGCAGCGCCGCTGCCGTGGAAATTTTCACAGGCAGCGGCGCTGCTTTTTTCTTTGGTATGCTTTTCAAGAAAGCGCGCAACCAAATCCTTTTCAGGCATCGGTGCGGCGCAGGAGTTCCAGCAGAAGCCCGGCACTTTTGGTCCAGGAATAGCGCGCCAGCACGCCGGCGGCATCGTGGCCGGGGATCACGTCATCCACGCTGCCGTGGTTGACATCCAGCTCAATGTAGTCGGCGTGGGAGCCGTAAACCTCCCGCATACAGGGGGTGTCGCTGACAAGAACCCGCGGCGCACCGCAGGCGATGGCCTCCAGCGGCGGGATGCCGAACCCTTCGTAGAAGGTCGGGAACAAAAACGCCTTGCAGTTTGCCATCAGGGCCTTGGCTTCGCCGTCGGTGACATAGCCCAAGCAGAGCACATTTTTGGGAATGTGCAACCCCTTCTCCCCTGCCGCAGCGGCCAGGTCGCCCCCGCCGGCGATGGCAAACACCGCACCCGGTTTGTTTTTGGCCGCCTGCAATACCCAGGGGAAGTTTTTGTTTTTGAGCAGGTTGGACATGGAAAAATAGTATTTGCCTTTTTCCAGCCTTGGCCATTTGGCAAACACCTTTTCGTCCGCCTGAATGCGCTCCATATGCTGCCAGGCATTGGGCACCACGGTAACCCGCTGCGGCGCTACACCATAGTATTTTTGCAGCTCACGGCGGGAAAACTGGGAAACCGTGACGATATTTTGGCAGTTTTTTGCAATGGCGCGGTATTGCAGCCTGTGCCATGCAGCGCTGAGCCGGGCGCGGGGCACGGTGTAGAAGTCCGGCCGGGCACGGTAACAAACATCATGTACCACCGCGATGCCGCGGAACCCAAACAGTGGGATCACATTACAGGTGCAAAGCCCCAGCCGCCCGTGCTTTTGCAGATAACGGGGATAGTCCAGTTGTTCCCAGGCCATGCCGGTATGGCTGCCGGTTTCCACCACGCGGATATTGCGGTACCCTGGCGCCTGCGCACCGGGCGGTGTGGCCAGCTCCACCTCGCCGGGGGTGATGATCTTGTCCAGTTCCGCCAGCAATTCCAGCGAATAGCGCTGGATGCCAGACACACGCTGCGCCAGGAAGGCACCGTCCACTGCGTACATACAATTCCTCTTCTCCTGTTGTGTGATTCCCTTTTGTATGGTTTTCTCCGGTCAGATCAGGCCGCGCTTTTCTTTCAGCGACAGCACACGGGCGGCGCTGGCATCAATACGGCTTTCCGCAATTGTGCCGTTCTCCACCGCCGCCACAACCGCGTCAAAGGCTTCGGACAGGCCGTTCGGCATCAAGAGGATATCCACCCCGGCCTGGATCGCCAGCACAGCCGCCTCTCCAGCGGAATACTGGTCAGTGATGCCTTCCATCGCCAGCGAATCCGTGACGATAGCGCCGGCATAGTCCAGCTCACCGCGCAGGCTGCCCACCAATTGCGGGGACAGGGATGCCGGCACATCGTTGCCAGTGACTTCGGGCGCCGCAATGTGTCCCACCATTACAAGATCTGTCCCCGCCTGAATTCCTGCCTGGAACGGCAGCAGCTCACAGGCCTCCAGCTCTGCCCAGGTCTTGTGGGTGACAGCCAGCGCCTTGTGACTGTCCTCAGCAGTATCGCCGTGGCCGGGATAGTGCTTGATACAGCAGAGCACATGACGTTCTTCGAAGCCTGCCACTGCGGCGGTAACCATGCGGGAGGCTGTCTGCGGGTTATCGGAGAAAGCGCGGGTTCCAATGATTGGGTTATCCGGGTTGGTATTCACATCCGCATCGGGGGCAAAGTCCAGGTCGATGCCATAGCTATCCAGGTAGCCGCCGATCGTCTGGTACATCTGCCGCACAGCATTCTCTCCCTCTGCGGCCACGGCGGTGGCGCTCTCATACCTGGGCAGGTCAAACGCGTTGTGATTTGCCAGGCGGGCAACGGAACCGCCCTCCTCATCAATGCCGATCAGCAGCGGTGTGTCCATAGAGGCATGCAGTGCGCCGGTGAAATCGTCCAGTTGCTGCGGATCAGTGATGTTTTTGCCAAACAGCACCACGCCGCCCACCGGGTATTTCGCCAACATAGCGTTCATCTCGTCCGTCAATTCGGTCACACCGGCGGCATTTGCGTCATTGATCTGTTCCTGGGTCTGGGCCGGATCCAGTGCATCGGGCCGAACAAAAAACAGCTGTCCGACCTTTTCTTGCAGTGTCATAGCGGCCAAGCGGTCCAAAACCGCGGACGAAACATTGTCCGACAGTTCCTGGGTCGGCTCGGCCGGCTGGCTGTCCGGTGCCGCCGGTTGAACGGGTTGTACCGCTGGCTCGACCACCATTGTGGGCTGCGGGGCCGGGCTGGCCTGGGCATCCGTGCCCGCAGCTGGGGCACAAGCGGTTGAAACCAGTATGCATGCGGCCACGGCGGCCGACAGAACAGGAAAGGATTTTTGCATAGTGGCCTCCTTTTTGTGTGGCAGGAAAGCGGTATGCTGCCGGTTCATTTGTGGTATTTCATACCCGCGTTGATGGTACAGGCGCGGTAGAGCTGTTCGGTCAGGACCAGACGTGCCATCTGATGGGGCATCGTGATGCGCCCCAGCGAGATTTTACTCTGAGCAGCCTGTTTCACACTGTGCGCCAGCCCGTGGGAGGAACCGATGACAAAGGCGATGTCCCCTGCCCCGCTCATGGCGCGGCCGGCGATCAGATCGGCCAGCTCCTCGCTGGAGATCTGCTTGCCCTCCACACAGAGGGCGGCCAGATATTCGCCCTTGCGCAGCGCGCCCAGGACGGCTTTGGACTCCTTTTCCAGGGCCTTCTCCACCTGGGCGGCGGAGGCATGGCGCTCGTCGATGGCAGCTTCCGGCAGTTCGATGATGCGGAAATTACAGAAAGCCGCCAGCCGCTTCTGGTATTCGGCCACGCCGGCCGCATAGAAAGGCATGTTCAGTTTTCCGATGCAGATCAGGTCGATGTTTTGCATGACTGGTTCCTTTGACTGTATGGGGCAGCCGCTACTGCAAAAGCTGCCGGTAGGCGCCGGTGCGCAGCGCGTCGCCCGGCGCGCCGTTTTGCAGGATCAGCAGCTCGTCGTACTGAAGCAGGTGTTCCGGCGTCAAGCCGTGGGTGGTGACCAGGATTGTCCTGCCCGGCATCCCCGGCAGTTTGCGCTCCAGCAGGCGGCGGTTGGTCTCGTCCACCGCCGAGAACGGCTCACCCAGAAGCAGCACCGGGCGGCAGAACCGCCCCCTTCCGGCACGGCTTAAAATTCGATATACGGCGAAATGTCGTTGCGGGCCTGGGCCTGGATCAGCACGTCCCGGCCCGGCTGGATACCGGCGGCCAGCAGCACGTTGTAAACGGTGGTCAGGGCCAATTCCGGCGTGTTGTTGGTCTGGCTCAAGTGGCAAAGCGCAAATTTTTTGCAGCCATCCTGGATCAGTTCCAGCAGCTCGGCGGCGCAGGCGCGGTTGTCCAGATGGCCGCGGTCACTGGCGATGCGGACTTTCAGGTAATAGGGGTAGGGCCCGCCCTGCAGACTGAACCGGTCGTAGTTGGCCTCCAGCGCCACCAGGTCGCAGCCGGCCAGGTTCAACTGCACCGCCGGCGTCAGAGTACCCAGGTCGGTGGCGATAGCCATGGTTTTTCCGTTCGGGGTCCGGATGCGGTAGCCGCAGCAGGGCACATCGTGGCTGGTGGGAAACGAAGATACCACAAAGCCACCGATTTCCTCGGTACGACCGTCAATGGCAATGGCCTCAATCGCCGGTGGGATGGTTCCGCGGGAGTCCAGCATCTCCAGCGTGGCGGCGCAGCCGTACACCGGCACGCTGTAATGCCGCAGGAAGGTATCCAGTCCGCTGACATGGTCGGAATGCTCGTGGGTGATCAGGATCCCCTGGCAGTCGGACACAGCCAGATTCAGCTTGCGCAGCGCACTGAGCGTTGTGCGGCAGCTTTTGCCCATGTCAATCAGTAGATATTTGTTTTCATGCAGAACCAGCCCGCAGTTGCCGGAAGATCCGGAATAGAGTGTAGTGAACAGTGCCATGCGGTGTATGTCATTCCCCTTCTATGTAAAAATCCTGAATGGCCACCGGCCTGGACGCTGGCCGCGGCGCATAAAAAAGGGCCGCAAATGCGGCCCATCGGGTTCTTTCTGCCCGGGCAAAAGTACAGCTGACCTGAAGCAGTTTCCAGTACATCGGAAAACACGCGTTCAGATGGCGCGGGTGATACGGCCCATGGGGATCTCAACGCGACGGATATCAGCGCCAAGGCCCTGCAGCTTTTCCACGATATTCTCATAGCCACGCTCAATGTGGCTGGTTTCGTCGATCTCGCTGACGCCGTCAGCCGAAAGTGCGGCGACCACCATGGCAGCGCCCGCCCGCAGATCCAGCGCCCGCAGCGGGGCCGGGTGCAGCTGAGGTACCCCCTCCACCACAGCCACCTGCCCATCCACCTGGATGCAGGCCCCCATACGGATCAGTTCATCCACATAGCGGAAACGATTTTCCCAGATTCCCTCTGTGATGATAGAAGTACCGTCCGCCACGCTGAGCAGTACCGTCATCAGCGGCTGCATATCCGTGGGGAAACCCGGATGGGGCATCGTTTTGATCTTGAGGGGTTTCAGGCGGCAATTGCAGCGAATACGCAGCGAATCATCGTACTCATCAATGATGCAGCCAGCGGCGCGCATCTTGGCCGTGATTGGCTCCAGATGCTTGGGGATGATATTGTGCAGCAGCACATCGCCCCGGGTGATGGCAGCAGCAGCCATATAGCTGCCGGCCTCGATCTGATCGGGTATGATGGAATAGCTGCACCCGTGCAGTGCCTTGACACCGCGGATCTTGATAACATCGGTGCCGGCGCCGTGGACATCGGCGCCCATCAGATTCAGGCAGTTGGCCAGGTCCACCACATGGGGTTCCCGGGCAACATTTTCCAGAATCGTCTGGCCGTCCGCCAGAACAGCAGCCAGCATGGCGTTCATGGTGGCTCCTACCGAGACAGTATCAAAGAAAACATGTGCCCCCCGCAGGTGATCCGACTTGACGCGGATCATGCCATATTCCACCGAATCCTCAGCCCCCAGCGCAGTGAAGGCCTTCAGGTGCTGGTCAATCGGCCGGGGGCCAAGATTGCAGCCGCCGGGCATGGCCACTTGTGCGGAACCAAACCGGCCCAGCAGCGCGCCCAGGAAATAATAGCTGGCACGCATCTGGCGGGAAAGTTCATTGGAAACCTCAGTACAAAGAATATGGGTAGTGTCGATCTCATAGGTGCTTTTGCTGATCATGCGGATGTCGGCACCCAGCTCACTGAGAATTTGAAGCGAAGCCATGACATCGCTGATACAGGGAAGATTTTCAATAACACACTTGCCCGCTGCAAGAATGGTGGCGGGCAAAATAGCAACAGCTGCGTTTTTGGCACCGCCAATGGTGACCTCGCCAGACAGCGGGTTGCCGCCGCGAATGACAAACTTTTCCAAAGTAATGCTTCTCTCCTTTTGCGACAGCCGGACACGGCCGCGAAAGCGCAGCAGCACTTTCACAAAGATCCCGCGGGGCAGCAATTCCACCCCTTTCAGGACCAGACCGTCTGGTTTGCTGTATTATACACCAAAACGGAAGTTTTGAAAAGTACCGCCCTTAGTATTTGCTAAAAATGCATGAAAAATCCCAAGCCGGCCGACCAATATAGAGCTTTTTATCCAGAACCGCCCGCCGCTCGGCCCGCCTGCTACCTGGTTCGCATATTCGGGAAGAACTGCCGGGCGCTGACCAGGCTGTTATTATAGTACATCTCAAAATGGCAGTGGCTGCCGAAGGAATAGCCGGTATTGCCCACATAGCCGATGACCTGGCCGGCCTCCACCGCCTGGCCGGTGCTGACGGCAAAGGCGCTCATGTGGCCATAGAGCGTTTTCCAGCCGTTGCCATGGTCGATAATCACATAATTGCCGTACCCATAGGGGTGGTTATGCCAGCCGGCCACTTCCACCACGCCGCTGTCCGCCGCAATGATGGGCGTGCCCGTGGGCGCCACAATGTCCGCCCCCTTATGGTCAGCGTTCATCCACCGGCTGACATAGCGGTAATTGGGCACCGGCCAGTACCAGGTGCCGCTGCCCGTGTGGGCCACCATGCCGCTGGCAAGATGGGTGCCGATGAGCACCTGCTCATTCACGGTGGGCTCAATGACATTGATCTGAACAATGCTTACATCCATGATGTTGCCGTCGATGTAGGTCACATCGCTGATGACCTCCTGCTGGCCGTTCTGGCCCTCCTGCACCACCACGCGATCGCCGAAATCATATTCGTCGGATTCCATCTCAACTGTCTGATAGGGCACCTGTTCCACCACCGACTGGCGTTGGACCACCTTGACCAGCAGCAGCTCGGCCGAGGGCTTCGATACAGTCAGAACGGTACCTGCATCCAGCTTGGTGTCGGCGTCCCCCATATCCGGGTTCAGCGACTGAAGCGCCGCCAGCTCCACGCCCAGCGTCTCGGAAATTTCCAGGGCAGTCTGGCCGCCCTCCGGCACCGTGTAGCTGGAGCCTGGCGTCACCTCATTGAGGGTGTTCAGGATGGTATCATAGGGGACTATGGAGGACAGGAAATATACGCCGTCCACCAGCTGAATATCATGAACAAATTCGGCCCGGCGGCTGTCGTCGAAGGCATCCTCATAAGGTGCCTTGATGGCCTCCAGATAGGCGCGCAGATGGTCCCCCTGATCGGTGACAAAGCGCAGCTCGCCGTCAATATACACAGCAGTCCCATCACCGATCTCATTGCTGGAAGCCCGCATGATAGCGTCCGCCACCTCGGTTTCGGTCATCACATTGTCCGAAACTGCCAGCGTGTAGGTGGGGGAAATATCCCACTGGGTACTGCCGGTATCGGCGCCGGCGGCCTGCATGGCGGCGCGGGCACTGGCGATACGGGACTGAACGTCATCCCGGGCAGAGTCAAACACCTGCTCGCTGGCCACATAGCCCACTGTCTCACCATTGACACGCACTTCCAGATGATAGGTCACATCCAGTTGGCTGCGGACCACCCAGATCAGGCAGGCCAGTGCCGCCACCGGCAAAACATAGGCGAACGCATTCCACACCAGCGGCAGGTAGAGTTTTGTGCCGCGCTTGAAATACTGCACCTTTTCGGCGCGAATCTGGCGGGCGCTTTCCTCCGGGTACTGATCAGACAACTGCCGGATATGCCGTACGCCGGAAGCCAGACGCACAAACGGCTGGAACAGGTCTTCGAGGAAGGTGACCAGGCCGATGCCCAGCGGACGCAGGATCAAAAACAGAAGGCTCCCCACATGGGAGCAGATCGCCACTGCTGCCCGCAAAAACGCACGGGCCGCACAGATCACGGCATACTCGGCCCAAAAACCCACCATGTACAGGGCATCCCCCACAACGCCCGCATGGGGCAGACGGTGAAGCAGCTCCTGATAATGGTCACGCCGGGCCTGACGCTTTTGTCGATGGTGCCAGCGCCGCACAGTCGATTTGACGCGGTGCTCATCCAGCCAACGGGAAAAAACGCTGCGCCGGGGTTGGGCTGTATTCTGTTGTTCATCAGTATGTGGCTTCAATCCATGTTCTCCTTAGGGTGTGTCTGGGTCCATCGAAGGTGTTGAGCAGTTTGCCAAAAAGCAGCGGATGCATTTCAAGGTCATGCCGGGCAGAGGCGCCGCATTTTCGTTGAATGGTCTCCACCGCCGGGAAATTTCAGGGCAGTTCCCAATATATGCGCGGTAGGGAAAGAGCGACCGCCGGACGGTCAGTCATCAATTTCCGGGAAATAGTCCCGCGGGCTGACCGCCGTACCCTCATAGAACATCTCAAAATGGCAATGGTTGCCAGTGGACAAGCCTGTGCTGCCCACATAACCAATGGTGTCGCCCGCCGAAACATGCTGCCCCACAGAAACGGCAAACCCGGACATCTGCGCATACAGCGTCTGCCAGCCATTGCCGTGATCGATGACCACATAGTAGCCATAGGTGGGGTTGTTCTCGGCGGTGATGACAATGCCGGTGTCAGCTGCCACAATCTCAGCACCAAAGCGCGCCTTGATGTCGGCGGCGGGACGGCCATTCTCGACCCAGCGGTCTACGCCGGTGTACTCCGGCACGGGCCAGAGGAAGGTACCGGTACCGGCCTGTGCGATCATATTGCTTTCCACATGAGTGCCCACCAGGACCTGCTCCGAGACCGGGGGCAGCACCGTGACGATGTTTACAATGGTGATATCCACCGGCTCGCCGTTGATGTAGGTGACATCCTGCACCACTTCCTGCTGGCCCAGCTGCCCCTCCTGTACCACGACTTTCTCACCGAGAGCGTACTCATCGGAGGGTGTCTCCACCGTATCGTACTGGACATCCTCCAGCACCGTCTGGCGGCGTACCACCTCCACCTGGAGCAGTTCTGTCACCGCAGGGGATGTGACCAGTTCCATGCCGGCCGGCAGCAGCTGTTCGGTATCGGTCAGGCTGGGGTTCAGGTTCTGCAGATCGGCAAAGCTCATTCTCAGTTCGCCGGCCACAGTACCCGCCGTTTGCTCCTCAGACAGAACATAGGTTGTACCGGGGGTGGTGGCTCCCAGCGTCTGGACAATGCTGTCATAGGGAACAATGGAAGACAGAAAATATACGCCGTCCACCAGCTGAATGTCATGGACGAACTCCACCCGGATGTCTGAGTCAAAGGCATCCTCGTAGGGAGCTTTGATGGCGTCCAGATAGGCGCGCAGATGGTCCCCCTCGGTGGTAACAAAGCGCAGCTCACCGTCGATATAGACCGCGGTGCCATCCCCGATCTCGTTGCTGGAAGCCCGCAGGATCGCGTCGGCCGCCTCCCCTTCCGTCATCACACTGTCTGAAACAGCCAGCGTATACGTGGGCGAAATATCCCACTGGGCATCATCGGTGGTCACGCCGGAAGCCTCCATCACAGCGCGGGCGCTGGCAATACGGGACTGGACGTCATCACGGGCAGAGTCAAACACCTGTTCACTGGCCACATAGCCCACCGTTTCGCCGTTGACACGCACTTCCAGATGGTAGGTTCGGCTCATCTGGCCGCGAACCACCCAGACCAGGCAGACCAGCGCCGCCACTGGCAGTATGTAGGAAAGTGTGTTCCAGACCAGCGGCAGATAGCGCTTGGCGCCGCGCCTGAAATATTGCAGCTTTTCGGCACGCAGCTGGCGGGTAGTCTCCTCGGGATACTGCTCGGAGATGGCGCGGATGTGCCGCATGCCGGAGGCCAAACGCGCAAACGGCTGGAAAAGATCCTCCAGAAAAGTAACCAGACCAATGCCAAGCGGGCGCAGGATCATCAGAATCAGTGAGCCCACAAAGGACAGCACAGCTGCCCCGGCGCGGAGCGCGGTCCGCCCGGCGGTAATGGCGGCGTACTCGGTCCAGAAGCCCACCATGTACAGGGCCTGACCGATTCCTCCGGCGTGGGGGATCTGCTGCAGCATCTGGCTGAAACGGTGGCGGCGGGCATCCTTGCGCTGGCGCTTGTGCCAGTGGCGGATAGTTGCCTTGATCTGCCGCTCGTCGCGCCAGACGGAAAAGCCGCCGCGGCGCCGGGTACGGCGCCCATTGTATTCAGTTGTCGAAGTCCCTCCGTTGGATTTCACGGTAGTTTCTCCTTATATTGGTTGCGATGGGTGCCTGGTGCAGCGCAGTGAAGGGCACAAAGTCCCTGCCGCGGTCGGGCACCGGGGACAGCGCGTCCAGCCAGGCAAACAGATCCGGCAAAGCCGGGTCTATGCCGCATTGCCGGCAGAGCGCAGCCATATCCGCAGGCAGCGGGCTGAGCATCCGGCGGCAGGCGCCGTCCAGAGGGTGGCAAAAGCGAAGCGCCGCACAGTGCAGCGCGTGGCGGCTGATTCCGCCGGCGTGACCACCATAGAGGGTGTCCCCTGCCAACGGGCAGCCGAGATAAGAAAAGTGCACCCGGATTTGGTGGGTGCGGCCGGTAATCGGGTAGCAGGCAACCAGCGTATAACCGCCGCCCCGGGTCAAAACCTGGTAGCGCGTTTGGCTGGGTTTGCCGTCCCGTGCCACCGTGCGGCCGATAATGGAATCCCCGCGGCGGGCTATGGGGGTGTCGATGACCCCCTCGGCCTCCGGCAGGTTCCCTTCCGCGATGGCAATATAGCATTTGCAGGCAGACTTTGCCAGCAGCGGTGCCGCAAAGGCATTGCCCGCGCAGAGAACAAGACCGCTGGTATTTTTGTCAATACGGTTGACAGGGCGAAATACGCCGCTTTTTCCCTCTGCGGTAAGATGCCACAGCCAGCCATTGGCCAAAGTGGCGTCGGGATAATTCAAAGTAGGATGTACGGCAAGGCCTGCAGGCTTGTTCAGCACGGCGACAAAATCATCCTCGTACCGGATTTGAAACGGGACAGGCTGGGGCCTGACCGTGGTAGCCGGTTCCGGCGGCAGGGCAAACCAGAGCTGCTGCCCCGGCTGCACCGGCATATCGGTATGGATTGACATATTGTCTGCAAAAAAGCCACCGGTCTCATGCTTGACGGCGCGAATCAACCCCGCCGACAGGCCTTGCCGGCGCAGAAAGGCGTCCAGGCGCTGCCCCCCGGCCGAACCCGGAACCCGGCAGGTCAGATAGAGCATGGCGCACCTCCCGCTGCGGAAGTTCTGTACCGTGCCGCAGAGCCCCGGGCATGGCAAAGCCACCGCTATGCAGTGGTTAGTGAGATTATACCACAAAGGCAGTACAGTTGCAAACCATTGCGGGATGTTTCACAGGTGGTAATTTCTGGCGGGACCAGATGCGTGGCGGCTTGCCAAGGTGCACAGGATATGCTATACTGTTTAGCAAACGAGTGGAACATACGGCGGCGGGGCGGCTTTGTCCGCCCTGAGGAAAGTCCGGGCTTTTCAGAGGCATGGCAACTGCTAACGGCAGCCGGGGGTGACCCCAGGGATAGTGCAACAGAAATAGACCGCCCGGCCGGCAACGGTCGGGTAAGGATGGAAAGGCGAGGTAAGAGCTCACCAGCGCACTGGCGACTTTGCGGCTATGTAAACCCTGTCAGAAGCAACATCCGTATGGGACATGATGCGGAGCCTCGCGCGTCCCGGAGATGGCATGCGGGATTTCCCGCGGAGCCTTGCGGCAACGCAAGGTCAAGATAGATCGTCGTTTAATACAGAACCCGGCTTACGGTCCAGTCGTTTTATCAAAACATAACGCGGCTGCCGCAGTGGAAGCTCCACAGCGGCAGCCGCGTTTTATGTTTTGTATCTTGCCCGGGCGGTTACAGCAGCAGCTGCAAAAGCAGCACCCCCACCACGCCAGGAACCCCCAGCACGGTGGCCGCAAAACCGGTAAACGGGTTCAACGGCAGCGTAACGCCGGTATAGGGAGCCAACAGTGCCACCGCGGCAAGCCCGGCCACACCGCAGACCGCGCTGGCCAGCAGCCCCAGCAGAGCGTGTTTTTGCCGGGCCGCACAACGCGCAACCACTACCACGCAGATGGCACCGGCTGCCATCAGCCAGATGGGCATGGAGTGTCACCTCCCCGCACATCCCGCAGCAGTGCCCGGTAATGGCACATCAGCGCCGCCCGCTCGTAAACCAATTGTTCGACAATCAACGGGTCCTGTACCTGGGCAAATCGACGGTCGTTTTCGGCCAGTGCATCCGCCACGGCGGCCAGCTCCGCCTGCCGTGCGCGGCGCTGTCTGTCCTTTGCCAAAAAGCGCATGGCATCGCCTCCCCCGTCACAGCAAAATGCAGATCAGTCCATCGCAGCCATCGTTGATGATGCGCTCCAGCGTCACTTGCAGACGGCTGCGGGCCTCCTGGGGCATATGCAGCAACTTGGCCTGTACCCCCTCATTTACCAGCTCGTTGAGGCTTTTGCCAAAAATGTTCGTGTTCCACAGCTTTCCGGGGTCGCTCTCGAAATCCTGCAAAATGCTGCGGATCAGCTCCTCCCCCTGCTGCTCACTGCCCACACTGGGGGAGATTTCGGTATGGATGGTGGCTTTCATGATATGCAGCGAGGGTGCACTGGCCGACAATCGCACCCCGTACTGGCCCCCCTGGCGGACAATCTCAGGCTCTTCCAACGTCAGCTCATCGATGTCCGGCATAACAATGCCGTAACCTGTGGCATCCACCTGGTCCAAAGCCCCTTTGATCTTGTCATAGGCCCGCTTGGCCCTGGCCAAGCTGACCACACAGGGCAGTAGCGTGGCTTCGTCCACGATATCCAGCCCGGTCTGCTCCCCCAGAATCCGGTAGAAAATGTCGGATGAAAGTTTCAGTGTGATGTGCACGCTGCCGGTGGCCAAATCCATACCACAGAGGCTGGCTCCCGTGAGGTATTCACAGTCAATGGCTGGGGTTTGCCCGGCCACATCCCGCATGCGCTGAATGCCTGCCGCGTATTGCTGCAAGGCACCGTACACAGCGTTTTGCAGCCAGTGACCGGGCTCCAGCATGGTAACCCAGTGGGGCATATTGACAGCGATCTCCTGGACCGGAAACTCGTACAACAGCTGTTTGAGGATGGTGTCCAGCTTTTCGGCAGTGATCTGGGTGCAGTTGACCGGAATGACGGGATGCCCGTAGTCCCGCTCCAGGCCGGCGGCAAGGCTGCGGCTGGCCTCGCTGTCCGGATCCACACAGTTGAGAAGGATCAGGTAGGGTTTGCCAATGTCATTCAGCTCGGCAATGATGCGCTGTTCGGCGTCCAGGTAGTTTTCCCGGGGAATCTCGGCAATACTGCCGTCTGTAGTGACCACCAGCCCGACAGTGGCATGTTCCCGGATGACCCGACGGGTGCCGGTCTCGGCGGCCAGGTCGAAGGGAACCGCCTTATCAAACCAGGGGCTTTTGACCAGGCGCGGGGCATTGTTCTCTTCATGGCCCAGGGCCCCCTGAACCATGTACCCCACACAGTCCACCAGCCGGGCGCGGAAACTTCCGCCGCCGGACAGCTCCACCTCCACCGCCTTTTCCGGGATGAACTTGGGCTCGGTGGTCATAATGGTGCGCCCCGCTGCCGACTGGGGCAGTTCATCGGTGGCGCGGGCTCGCTGGGCCTCGTTTTGGATATGGGGCAGAAGCATCAGCTCGGCAAAACGCTTGATCAGGGTACTTTTGCCGCTGCGCACCGGCCCCACAACGCCGATATAGATGTCGCCGCCGGTGCGCTGGGCAATGTTCTGGTAAATTTGTTCCTGCGTCACGTCGGGTCCTCCTTTCACAGCGCTGCCGGAATAAGCAGGCAGGCTTTCTCGGTGGTCATTTCCTGCAGCGGCGTGCCGGTGTCGTCCAGATGGTTGGCCGCGGCCAGATCTTTGGCGCGGGCATGGTAGCGTTTGGCAATGTCAAAGATGCATTCCCCCGCCGAAGCATAGTAGAGGTACAGCGCCGGACCGTCAGACTTATCCGGGAATTCCTCCCCCAGGGCGACATCCTGCACAGCCGGAAGCGCCTGTACCGCCAGCAGCCAGCCATCCAGACAGATTTCCACCTCCACCCGCAGGCTGCCGCCTGCCCGGGTGGAAATCACCTTGCCTACCGTTGCCGAGGCCCGCAGGCAGTAATCCGCAGGGGTGCCGGGCAGAGGCTGCGGCAGCCGCCAGGTAAAAGCCCTGTCATAGCAGGTCAGTTCGCCGCGCGGGTCGGCACAGATCAGATGGGCGGTGGCTTTGCCGGCAAACAGTACCGAACCGGAATCATCGCCGGGCTGTGCAGCGAGCGCCCCCAGTGTGACAAAGCAGCCCAGTACATCGGCTTCCGGATCGGGGAGGTCATCGCTGAATTCAGCCTGGACAGTACGGGGCAGATCAGCGGTGGGTGCCAACAGGCGGCAGGCCACCTGTTCCACCTGGGTTTGGCAGAGGGTGGAGTAGGCGTCAGACACGGCGATGTACTGGACCGCGCGCCACAGCTCGGCATGGAGTTTCCATGTAACAGTCAAAACCGGGTCGGCAGCGCCCTCCCCTGCTTCCAATGTGCAGGCCAATATCTCACCCCAGAAAAGGCACTCGTCACCCTCGGCGGCACCGGCCACATCCAGCGTCTGGCGGACCGAGATCTCGGTCTGGCGGCAGACCAGCTCCTCAGTACCGGCCGCACGGTAGATTGCCTGCATTCGCAGCGTTCCCTGACAGTTGAGCTGTCCCGCAACCACTGTGGCGCTGTCCGGCAGAAAAACGCCGGAGATATCCAGCACCACTGTGCCGCCACCCGGCATGGCAATCCTGCTCTCTGCGGTGAATGTTTTTTCCTCCACGACCGCGCAGGACAGGCCATTCATCACGCGGGTGCGCTGCTCGATGCCGCAGTCTGCCAGAGAGGTGACCAGTTCCAGCTGGTCCACCACCTGAACTGCGACGTTAAGGGCATAGGCCCCCCGCAGATCGATACGGTGCTCACTGATGGCGCGGCAGTTGACGTATTCAGTCTCCCCTGACACCAGGGCCGGCCCCTGCTGATAGCGGCCTTCCGGCAGGTCCACAGACTTTTCAAAGGGAAATTTCTGTTCGATGCGGTAGAGCTGCGCCCCCGCCTCGTCCGACTGATAATAGACGGTACAGCGCAGATAGCCCTCTCCCTGCCACTTTGCGGCAGCGGTATGGTTCTGCATCAGCACCGGTTCAACCAGACATTTCACGATCTTGAACACTGCGGGCAGATAGTCCGGGATCAGGACCTCCGTCTCCACCGGCAATTCCAGCCTTGTCTCCCACCGGCCGCCATAGGCGGTGACGGTATCTTTGAACACCTTCAGCTCCATAATGCGCTTGCCCCTTTCTGCGGGTGTATATCTAAAACCGTAAAGCGCAGCGCCAAGGCCAGGGCTGCACCGCCATGCCTGTCGGTGCGCTTTCTTGTGCATCTATATGCGGGCATGGTGAAAAATAGGCATACGAAAATGGGCAAAAGAAAGCCCCGGTCCGTCCTTGTTCAGGACAGTACCGGGGTTGGGCAGAATTTACTTCACCTTAAAGACAGCGCGCAGCAGCCAGCTGAGGGCCTTTGGACATTTGACAACGACAATTTGCATGGCACACACCTCCCAATCTGCCTTTTCAGGCCGTGTATGCCATTGTATGCCGCCGTACAAAGATGTGTCACATTGGCTGGTCCGCCCGGGTCAGCACCACCAGGCCGCTGCCGCCGGTACAGGCGAGGCGGGCCTGGGGGGCAGTAAACTCATTGCTGACACCCAGGGGAAAATTCGGTGCCAACACGGCGTTTTGCAGTGGATAGAACACGCCGGAGATATCCACGCCAGTGAGCGGGCCATCCAGCGGAAAGACTGAAAGATACATCCAGTCCGCGCGTTCCAGCGTCAAAGGATGGCCGGGCAACAGGTAGTGCAGCTCACTGCGCTCATCGGCAAGGCGGGTCCTCACTCCGCTTTTGGCCAAAAACAGACCGGTGGCAAGGTTGGCCAGCGTGTGTTCCAAACGCTTGCCCCCCAAGGCGCCCAGCATCGTAACTCTCTTTGCTCCCCGCTCCACAAGCCAACGCGCAGCAAAGTGGGTGTCGGTGTCATCCTTGACGTGGGGCAATACGATGGTGTGATCGTTTTCTGTGGGCTTGGGGGCGGAGTCAAAGTCACCGACAATCAGGTCGGGCGTGATACCAAGATGCTCCGCATTGCGGTAGCCTGCGTCGCAGGCGATAATGCAGTCGCAATCGGTCAGATAATGCCGCAATTGCGAAGTCACCGGACAGGCGGACAGGATTACGGCGTGTTGGATAGGGGGATACATGGCGGTCACCTCCGTGCAGAGCACAAGATCGGGCGGGTGCTGTGGCACCCGCCCGGCGGCACTTATTTGGTTTCCCAATCCTTGATTTGGGCAGCTTCCTCATACATGGCCAGGTAACTGGCATAGCGGCTGGGGGAAATTTTGCCTTCCGCCAGCGCCTGCCGCACAGCACAGCCTTTCTCGGACCGGTGGGAACATCCCACAAAGCGGCACTGTTCCCGGTAGGGCTCCATCTCGGGAAAAACCTGTTCCAGCTTTTCTTTGGGGATTCGGCAGAGACGTTGGGTTTCCAGGCTGGCAAAGCCAGCCGTATCAGCGATACGGCCGCCGCAGACCTCAAAGATCTCGGTCTCCCGGGTGGTATGCCGGCCGCGGCCCAGCTTGCGGCTGATCTCGCCGGTTTCCCGGTGGAGCTCCGGCGCAATGGTGTTGAGGAGGGTGGACTTGCCCACACCGGAATTGCCGCAGAAGGCGCACAGCCGCCCGTGGATCCAACCGCGGATCTGGTCCAGCCCCTCACCGGTATTGTAGTGGACAAACACCAGCGGGATACCGCTGTCCCGGTAATCTTTGGCCAGAGTGTCCGGAGCAGTAAGGTCAGTTTTTGTGAACACCAACACCGGCTGCACATTCTGGTAAATTGCGGCAGCGGTGAGCTTGTCCAGCACCAGCGTGCTGGGCACCGGCTGAGTGGTGCTGGCAACAATAAACAATACGTCCAGGTTGGCAATGGGCGGCCGGATAAAGACATTCTTGCGGGGGGCGATCTCATCAATCGTATTTTCCTCATCGTTGAGGGTGACATAATCCCCCGCCACCGGCGAGATACCCCGCTTGCGAAAAATGCCCCGGGCGCGGCATTCCCGGATGCCCGTTTCAGTACGGACATAGTAAAAGCCGCCCACGCCCTTTGTAATATAGCCCGTCATCCCTGATACAGGAAGGTGCCGTCATCACGGTAGACCTTACCGTCGCCGGTCTGATAACGATGCTCCCAGTTGCCATTGCCCAAGTCCTCATCCCATTCCTTCACCTTGGTGTTGGGATCGCCGTTCAGAACCGGCTCAGGCGTTGCAACAACCTCCGGCACACCGGACGAGACATACAGCAGCACACGGGAACCAATGCGCACCTCGGTACCGGCTGCAGGGTACATGCTCAGGACGGTACCCACCGGCTGATCGCTGCTCTGTTCAATGACCTGCGGGGTCACATTCAGGCGCCCCAGAGCGGACTGGGCGTCTTCCACCGTCAGGCCGACGGTGGATGTCAGCTGGACAGTGTCTTGAATGCTGGCCTGAGCGATATACAGGGTGACAGTGGCGTCCCCCTCCACCTGCTGCCCGATCTCCGGATCCGTGCGGACCACCGTACCGGACGCCACACTGTCATCAATGACAAAGCTGCTGACAACATTGTTGACGCCCAAGCTCTTGATCTCGTCCTCCGCGGCAGCCTTTTCCATGCCGATAAGATCATCGGGGATGGTGACCCACAGCGTACCCTGGCTGACATGCAGTGTGATGGTCTGCCCTTCCTTGACCGTGCGGCCGGCTTTGGGGTTTTGCTGGTAGATCTCTCCTGCAGGGTATGAAGAGTTATGCTCATACACCCAGTTGGGAGTCAGTTTGGAATAATACTCAGAGGTGCGAAATTCATCCTCCGTCATGCCTACAAAGTCAATCAGCTGCACGTCGGCACGGTTGGAGAACAGAGGGTTGGTGGAGTTGGCAAAGATCAGGTAGACCAGGATGAAAGCTCCGATCACAAAGGCCACCGCCATGCCAAAGAAGATGGGCACCACCGAGAAAGGCTTGTCCTTCTTGTTTTTGCGGCGCTTCCCCTTTTTGCCGTGGTTGGTGGGCTGACCGGCACGGCGGGCATCGCCGGTGCGGATGTGGGAGCGGCTCTTGCTGTCCGTAACGATCTTATTGATAGTTTTTGCAGGCGCGTCAGTAGTCATATACTCATACTCAAATTTGATGGAAGGGTTGTGCTTGAACGCCTCGATGGCTTCCAGCATTTCACGGGCAGACTGATAGCGGTCATTGGGGTCTTTGTTCATCGCCTTTTCGGTGATCTGGCGCAGACCTTCCGGAACATTGGGGGCAATCTCCGCCAGAGGACGGGGCTTCTCCGAGATTTGCATGATCGCAATGGAAACCGCGCCGTTGCCGTCGAAGGGCAGCTGGCCGCTGAGCATCTCGTACAGCATAACACCCACCGAATAGATGTCGGTACGAGCGTCAGTCCTGTCGCCTTTGGCCTGTTCGGGGCTGATATAATGCACCGAGCCAATGGCCTTATCGCTGACCGTCTGGCTTTGCGCCCGGCTGAAACGGGCAATGCCGAAGTCCATCATCTTGATGGAGCCGTCGGCCAGCAGCATAATGTTTTGGGGTTTGACATCCCGGTGGATGATACCCTTGTTGTGGGCGTGATCCAGTGCCGCCAGGATCTGGGTGGCAAAGTGCACAGTCTCTTTCCAAGTCAGGGCGCCGCCGCGCTGTTTGAGGTATTCCTTCAGCGTGATGCCATCCACATATTCCATAACGATGTACTGCATCTTATCGGTGACGGAGACATCGTACACCTTAACAATATTGGGATGGTTGAGGATGGAGATGGCCTTGGATTCATTCTTGAACCGGCGAACCAACTCCTCATTGTCCATCAGTTCCGGTTTAAGGATTTTGACCGCAACCTCATTGCCGCTCTGAGTGTCACGTCCGCGGTAGACATTGGCCATGCCGCCCACGCCGATCAGGCCCTCGATCAGATAGCGGCCGTCCAGCTTTTTCCCGATCAGATTATCCATTGCTTTCCTCCGTTGTTTCCACGCCCATCAAAAGCACCGTAATATTGTCCTGGCCCCCAGCCTTGTTGGCACAGTCCACCAGGATGCGCGGTGCATCAAAGAATGTGGTCTCCTGCAGGATCAGGGCAATTTCCTCGTCCGACACCATATTGGTCAAACCGTCGGTGCAGAGCAGAAGTACATCGCCCGGCTGCACATCGCAGCGGTTATATTCGGGCACAATGTTGGCTGAAACCCCCAGCGCCCGGGTGATGAGGTTTTTTTGCGGATGGGAGGCAGCCTGCTCCCGAGTGATTTGGCCGCTGTCCACCAGCTGCTGAACCATAGAATGATCCCGGGTAATCTGGCGGATCTCGCCGGCCCGGTACAGATAGGCTCTGCTGTCGCCCGCATGGACAATATGTGCCATCGATCCGTACAGATAGGCACAGACACCGGTGGTGCCCATTCCCAGCATATCCGGGTCCGACGTGGCTTTGTCATAGACAGCGCGGTTGGTGATGTCGAACCCGTGCATGATAAACTGCTTTTCCTCGCCATGGCGCAAATTGTGCAGCTGGCGGTAAAAGTATTGCAGCATGGTATCAGTGGCAATGCGGGACGCGACACGCCCGCCATTGGCGCCGCCCATGCCGTCGCAGACAATCCCCCAGCCAGAACCGTCTGTCAGTTGCTGGCCGCAGTAGTTGTCCTGGTTTTCCTGCCGGCAGCTGCCGATGTCCGTTAAGCCCGCAAGTTTCATGTGGTATGATTCCTTTCCATCGCTGATTTGGCAGCCTGCCGGGCATCCTCGCGCCGGAGCTGGCCGCATGCCGCGCTGATATCTGCGCCCAGCCGGCGGCGAACGGTGGCGTTGACACCCAGCTGTTCCAGCAGGTCGCGGAAGCGGCGGATATTCTTATCATCGGTGGCGGAATAGGGACTGCCGTCCACCGGATTGATGGGGATCAGATTGACGTGGGCGCCCATGCCGCGAATCAAATGGGCGAGCTCCCGGGCGGTCTCGGGCGAATCGTTGACGCCGCGGACCATGGAATACTCAAAGCTGATGCGCCGCCCGGTGGCCTGCTGATAACGGCGGCAGGCAGGGATCAGCTGTTCCAACGGGTAGGCATCGTTCACCGGCATCATGCTGCTGCGCATCTTGTTGTTGGGCGCATGCAGCGAGATGGACAGCGTGAGCTGCAATTTGCGTTTGGCAAGCTCATCGATTTTGGGGACCAGGCCGCAGGTGGACAGGCTGATGTTTCGCATGCCGATATTTAAGCCGCCCGGGCTGGAGATGATCTGGAGAAAGTCCATCACATTGTCAAAGTTGTGCAGCGGTTCGCCAATGCCCATGAGCACAATGTGGGAGACGCGCTCGCCGGTGTCGCGCTGGACAGTGTAAACCTCACTGGCGATTTCCCCCGCGGTCAGGTCGCGGACGCGGCCTGCCTGCGTGGAAGCGCAGAAACGGCAGCCCATAGCACACCCGACCTGGGTGGACACACAAACCGAATTGCCGTAATGGTAGCGCATGAGCACGGTCTCGATGCAGTTGCCGTCAGCCAACTGGAGAAGATATTTGATGGTACCATCCTTGGAGCACTGTTTGCGCCGGATTGCCGGTGCGGCGATGGTGCAGGTCTGTTTGAGCTGCTCGATCAGCGCCTTGGGCTGATCGGTCATGGAGGAAAAATCAGTGACTAGCTTTTGGTGGAGCCATTTGTAGATCTGCTTGGCGCGGAATGCAGGCTGCCCCATCGACTGGATATACCCTGCCAACTGTTCCTGCGTCATGTCTGAAAGACAGACTGACTGCGTTTGCTGTGCGGTGGGCATCATGCAGGGCGCGCTCCTTTCCTTGTCAGAAACTTCATCAACTTATTATAGTACATTTTTGGAAGGAATTGTTAACTTCCTTCAAATTTTCAGAATTTTGCAATGATTTTTCTCAGCGCCGGATCAAAATTGCGGCAAAAAAGCCATCCGTACCGGTGCGGTTTGGCAAAAGCAGCGTGCCATACCCGGTATCCAGGACGCCGTTTGGAAAAACCGCCGGCGACAGGACAGAGAATTCGGGGTGTCGTGTGCAGAAAGCCCGCACCTGATCCTGGTTCTCCGCAGGGTTGACCGTACAGGTAGAATACACCAAACGGCCGTTTTCGGCAAGATGGGAGGCTGCCGCCTCCAGAATTTTGCCCTGTAAAGTTACAAGGCTTTCCAGCCCTTGCAGAGACTTATAGCGCACGTCCGGCTTTTTGCGGATCACCCCCAGACCGCTGCAGGGCACGTCGCAGAGGATGCGGTCAAACTGGCCCAGCACCGGGTTTTGGCGGGAAGCGTCATTTTCCAGCACCCTGCCGCAGGTAACACCGCAGCGGGCAAAGGCCGACTCGATCAGTGGCAGTCGACTTTTGACTGCATCGCAGCTGATCAGTGTACCGGTATTGCCCATGGCATAGGCAAGGGTCAGGCTCTTGCCGCCGGGGGCGGCGCACAAGTCCAGCACCCGCTGGCCGGGCCGGGCAGCCACACAGTCGGCCGCGAACTGGGAAGCCAACCCCTGCACATGGTAAAGACCCTGGCGGAAGGCATCGGTAGCGGCGGGCGAACCCGCAAACTTCACCAGCAGGCAGTGGGGCCAGGGACCGGGGCGGACGGCACAGCCTGCCCCGGTGAGCGCCGAGGCCAGGGCTTCATCGGTGGTCTTGAGCGTGTTGACCCGGATGGCGGTATCCCCGCCCGGCTGAGTATAAAATGCCTCAGCCATGGAAAAGGACTCCTCTCCATAGCACTGCCAAAGAAGTTTTGCTACCGGGTCTGACAGGCTGTACAGCACGGCCAAACGCTGCACCGGGCTGGAAAACGCCGCAGCGTCAGGTGTGAAGCCCGTAGCCCGGCGCAGCACGGCATTGACCATACCGGCGGCGCTGGACTTGCCAAACGCCCTGGTCAACTTGACCGACTCGTTGACGGCGGCGGACACTGGCACATCAAGGAATTTGGCCTGGGCCAGCCCGGCACGCAGAATCGCGCGGACAGGGGCATCCAATTTGGCCAGTGGTTTGCGAATGAACTGCATCAGACAGTAGTCCAACAGCCGCTGACGCTCCACCGTGGTATAGAAAATTCGGGTGGCAAAGGCAGTATCCCGGGCATCCAGCGGCGGCATACAGCGCTTGAGCTCGGCATCCAGCACCAGGTTTGAGTAGCCGTCCTGTTCCTGGTGCATGAGGGCGCGGACGGCCAGGGCGCGGGGCGTCACAGGCTGTCACCCGCCTTCAGACGGCGGCCAGCAGCCCAGGCGGTGCCGTCCATCGGCTTACCGCCCTCCGGCGTAACCCGCAAAAGTTGCAGTGCGCCGGACGCACAGGCGATAGTCAACGGTTTGGTGGCAAGCACGGTGCCCGCGGGGGCATTCCCGGGATTTTCCGCTGTGCGGCTGACAAGCACTTTTACTTTCTTGCCGCCATACTCGAAAAACGCAACCGGCCAGGGGTTCATACCGCGGACCAGGTTGTGCAGCGCGGCGGCAGGCTGGTCAAAGGCAAAGCGGGCCATCTCCTTTTTGAGCATGGGGGCCTGGGTTGCCTGGCTGCCATCCTGCTTTTTGGGGGCAAGCTTGCCCTCGCCCAGCAGGGCCACCGCCCGCACCAGCGTTTTGGCGCCGATGGCCGCCACCCGGTCGAACAGTTCCCCGGAGGTTTCCTCCGGGCCGATGGGTACTTTTTCCACCATCAGGATATCGCCGGTGTCGCAGCCCTCGTCCAGCTGCATGATGGTAACGCCGGTTTCGGCATCGCCATGGATGACCGCCCACTGGATGGGTGCAGAGCCGCGGTATTTGGGCAGCAGCGACACATGCAGGTTGATGCAGCCCAGCCGGGCAATGTGCAAAAGCTCCGGCGGCAGAATGCGGCCGTAGGCCACCACGACCACCAGGTCGGGCGCCAGGGTGCGGAACACTTCTTCCGCCCGGCCGTCCCGCAGGGTGGCGGGCTGGTAGACCGGGATGCTATGCTGCACCGCCAGCTGCTTGACCGGCGGCGCGGTGAGCACCTGCTTGCGGCCCACCGGCTTGTCGGCACGGGTATAGACGGCGCAGATGTCGTGCCCTGCTTCGATGAGGGCGGCAAGGCTTTGCGCCGCAATATCCGGCGTGCCCATGAACAGGATCTTCAAAGTTGGACTCTCCTCCGGTTTATTGTTGATGGCTGCGTAAGGAACGGCGGGCGTTACTGCTCGTCGGGATAGTCATCCTCATAGAAATGGGTGGCCAGGTCCATGATGGTGATGCCGTCCAGGTGGTTGTTCTCGTGCTGGATGCAGCGGGCCAGCATATCGTCGGCTTCCATGGTGAACCAGTTACCATGGCGGTCCTGGGCCTTGACCTTAACGTGCTTGGAGCGGGCGATGGCGCCGTTGTGGCCGGGGAAGGACAAGCAGCCCTCGTACAGTTCCACCTTTTCATCGCTCAGTTCCAGGATCTCGGGGTTGATGAATTCGATGAACTTGTACTGGTAATCAGCGGGGATTTCCTCCGGCAGGTCCCGGTCATCCAGGCAGATGAACAGGCGGCGCAGATAGCCCACCTGCGGACCGGCCAGGCCCAGGCCGTCGGCGGCCTTCAGCGTCTCTTTCATATCGTCCAGCAGGGTGGCCAGGCGGTCGTCAAATTTGGTGACGGGGCGGCAGACTTTTTTCAGGATCGGGTCGCCGTCCTGGACAATGGTGCGAAGTGCCATGGTAAATTACCTCCATTGGAATTGTGCAAATGGTTGCTGTGGGAAGTTTGCGGAGCTTTCAAATTGGGCCCGAACCGGCTTTGGCGGTTGTTGGCGCAGAGTGCCCGGCTGCCGCAGGGCGCGGGGTCAATCCCGACTCAGCCAGGCAAAGGCAGCCAACACGGCGTTGACCGCAAAGATGCCGAAACTGACCCAGGCGGCGGTGGCAAACGCCTCGAGGAAACCGGCGCGGGTTCCGGCCTCGGGGAAAGGCCCGTCCAGCGTGCCGAACAGGCTGTGCAGAATGCTGTTGAAGCCGATACCGTCCGTTTGCAGCTCGGGCACAAGGGAACTGGCCAGGTTAATGCCATAGTCCACCGTGACAAACAAGGACACGGCCAGCACGGCCAGGGCAATCATGCGGGCAATTTTCAGTGCCATCCTGTTTCAACTCCTTTTCTTTTGGATCTTCTGGTGGGTGGTCGGTTGGGTGTTCAGGGAAGTATTGGTTCAGCCCGCAGCGGCGCGGGCGCTCTGCCAAAATTAGGATATGTCGCCAGGGTGCGGCGCGGGTTACAGGTCGCCGTCCGAGTTGAAATCCAGCACCACCGATGCCTTGGCCGGCCATTTTTCTTTGGCGTAAGCGTCCAGCGCGGCGCGCATCAGGCTGCGGAAGGCAGAGTCGTTGCGGCATTTGATGGTGAGTTTGTAGCGGTACTTGCCGTTGAGCATGCTGATATTCATGGGCGCGGGGCCAAGCAGGCGCAGCGGAATGTCCGGGTGCTTGGCCGCCAGCCCCGCCAGCAGCCGGCTGAAGGCGAAGGCCGCCTGGGCGACCGCGCCCTCCTGCTTGCCGGTAAAGCCCGCGATGCAAAAGCTGCAGAACGGCGGGTAGAGGCCGAATTTGCGGAAGGCGATCTCTTGGGCGTAGAAGGCCGGATAATCCTGTTTGGCGGCCAGCTGCAATACCGGGTGGCCGGGGACGGTGGTCTGGACCAGCGCGCGGCCGGGCAGGTCGGCGCGGCCGCAGCGTCCCACCACCTGGGTGACCAGGCTGAACACGTTCTCGTAGGCGCGGAAACCCTGGCCGAACAGCATTGAGTCGATGCCCAGCACCCCCACAAGCGTGACCTTGGCGAAATCCAGCCCCTTGGCCACCATCTGGGTGCCCAGCAGGATGTCGTACTCCCCCGCCGCAAACTGGGCCAGCATCCGCTCGTGGGAATTTTTCTGCATGGTAGAGTCCTGGTCCATGCGCAGGATGCGGACCTTTGGCAGAAGTTCGGCCAGTTCCTCCTCCACCCGCTGGGTGCCGAAACCGCTGTAGGCCATCTTGCCGCCGCATTCGGGGCAGGTTTGAGGCACCGGATGCACGGTGTGCCCGCAGTGGTGACACATCAGCGCCTGCTGGGGCTTGTGGTAAACCATGGGCACGCTGCAGTTGGGGCATTTGAGCACATGGCCGCAGGTGGTGCACATACCCACCGTGCGGTATCCCCGGCGGTTGAGCAGCAGGATGCTCTGCTGGCCGTTTTGCAGGTTGGCCTGCAGTTCCTGCACCAGGCGGGCGCTAACCTCCCGCGGGTTGCCGGCGGCCAGCTCCGCCCGCATGTCGATAAAGTCCACCGTGGGCAGGGGGCGGCCGCCGTACCGCTGGCTGAGGGTGACCAGCCGCAGGCGGCCGGCCTTGGCGGCATAGTAGGTCTCGGTGCGGGGGGTGGCGGAGGCAAACACCAGCAGGGCGTGTTCAGCGGCGGCGCGCTTGCGGGCCACATCGTGGGCGGAATAGCGGGGCGCGGACTCGCTCTGATAGGTGTGCTCCTGCTCCTCATCGATCAGGATCAGGCCAATATTTTGCAGCGGGGCGAACACCGCGCTGCGGGTCCCCACCACAATGTCCGCCTGGCCGGACTGGATCAGCCGCCACTGCAAAAGGCGCTCGGTGTTGTTGAGGGCTGAGTGCTGCACGGCCAGCCGGCTGCCGAAGGTTTCTTTCAGGCGGCGGATCATCTGGGGGGTCAGGCTGATCTCCGGTACCAGCACCAGCGCCTTGCGGCCCAGTTCCAGCGTTTTTTCGATCAATTTCAGGAACACGGCTGTCTTGCCGCTGCCGGTGACGCCGTAGAGCAATGCTGCCCTCGGCTGGCCGGAGACAAGGTCGCTCTCCAGGGCATTGCAGGCCGCCTGCTGTTCCGGCGAGAGCTCCAGCGGGCGGGGGTCAAAGGGGATGGCGGCAAACAGGTCGATGGGTTTATCCTTGCGCCCCGCCGCCAGCACCCCCTTGTCGCACAAGGTTTTGAGCGTCGCGTCCGAAATGCCCTGCTCGTTCAGTGCCCGCCTACTCAGGGGGCCGCTTTGCAGGGCGGCCACCGCCGCCAGCTGTTTGGGGCCGGGCTTTGGCTTTTGGGGCAGCTGCCCCGCCAGGGTATAAACGGTTTCCTCGGTGCGGGAAAGTTTGCTGCGCACCACCCAGCGCCCGTTTTCTTTTACCGGCTGGTACTGCGCACCGTAAGGGATCATTGCCTTGACTGCCTCGAACCAGGTGCAGAAGGTGCGGTCCTTCAAAAAGTGTACCAACGCGATCAGGTCGGGGGTCAGGCGGGCTTCCGCAGGGGCAGCGTCCAGCAGGGTTTTCAGCCGGGCATCGGGGGCGGTATCCCCGGCGCATTCCAGCACCACCGCCATGCGGGGATGATTGCCCGCCCCAAAGGGCGCCAGCACCATGCTGCCCGGCCACACCCTGCCCTCCAGTTCCGGCGGGATGAGATAGGAATAGAGTTTGTCAAAATGGATGGTAGCGTCGCTGACCGCCACCTTTGCAATCTGTGGCAGACGCGCCGCCCCCTTTCCGCAGAAATGGTGTAAGGATTACTCCTTGCCATATTGGATATGATACTGGATGATGGTGTACAGGCTCTCGGCGCAGGGGCCAACTTCCACATTGACCAGATGCTCGTCATAGCTGACGGCATTGGCGATCTCGGTCTGGGCGCGGGTCAGGCGGCGCTGGATGGTTTCCTCGTCCTCGGTTCCGCGGGCGCGCAGGCGGCGCTCCAGCTCCTCGATGTTCGGCGGCAGCACAAAAACGGTGGTTGCACCGGGGTACAGGCGCTTGATATTGCCGGCGCCCTCCACCTCGATAACCAGGATAACGGGGGTCTTTTCCCGCATATGGCGCTCAATTTCACTGCGAAGCGTACCATAGTAGTTGCCGCAGTAACAGGTGTGCTCCACGATCTCATCGTTTTGCAGCTTGTGCTCAAAGTCTTCTTTGCTGACAAAGTAATAGTTGACACCATCCTGTTCCCCCTCCCGCGGGGCGCGGGTGGTGGCGGAGATGGTGCGGTGGATTTCCGGGTGGTCTGCCAGCAGCCGAGCCACAATGGTGTCCTTGCCGGTGCCGGAGGGGCCGGAGACAACAAACAGATACTTTTCTCCCTGCATATACGTTCCTGTTCCTTTCGTCGTATGGGTTTCCGGATACGGGATTCCTGTCTTTTATAATATAATAATGTAGAAACCTGCACTTTGGTCAATCGGCCGCCTCTGCCTCCGCGTCCAAACGGCCGGCAATGGTTTCCGGCTGGACCGCCGACAGAATCACATGGTCGGAGTCCATGACAATGACCGCGCGGGTGCGCCGCCCGCAGGAGGCATCGATCAGCGCCCCCTTTTCCCGGGCATCCTGTACGATGCGTTTGATGGGCGCGGCATCCGGAGCCACCACCGCGATGATGCGGTCGGCATTGACAATGTTGCCGAAGCCGATGTTGATCAGTTTCATTGGTTCGCCTTTCTATGCCCGTGGCGCGGGCATCATTCCAGGTTCTGGATCTGCTCACGGAGCTTTTCAATCTCGGATTTCAGCTCCACCACCAGGCGGGTAATCTCCACGTCCTGGCACTTGGAGCCAATGGTGTTGGATTCCCGGTTGAGCTCCTGGGTCAGGAAGTCCAGCTTGCGGCCCACGGGACCACCGCCGGCAAGAATCTCGCGGTACTGGGAGATATGGCTGTGCAGACGGACGGTTTCCTCGTCGATGGCCGTTTTGTCAGCAAAGATGGCAGCCTCCGTGACCAGGCGGGACTCCTCAATGTTGCGGTCGCCCAAAAGCTCCTGCAGACGCGCATAGAGTTTTTCCGAGTAGGCCTGCACCCGGCCGGCGGTCTTTTTCTCGATCTCACCCACCAGGTTTTCCACCACATCCAGATGGTTCAGCAGATCGGCTTTCAGCTTTTCGCCCTCAGCGGCGCGCATGGCCAAAAAGGCATCCACCGCCTGTTCGGCCACCACCTGTACATCGTTCCACAGAGCCTTTTCGTCCAGCGGAGCGGCGGTCTGGGTGAGAACATCCGGCATCTGTGCGATCAGGGCAGCACTCATGTCATTTTTCAGTTCAAGCTGCTCCGACAGTGCCACCATGGCATCCCGGTACCCCCTGGCCAGCGCCCAGTTCACTGTAACAACCGCGTCCGGGGCCTGGGTATTCTGCACCGTCAGTGACAGCTCCACCTTGCCGCGGTGCACCCGGGCAGCCACCAGCTTTTTCAGCGGGTCTTCCAGAAAGCTCAGTGCGCGGGGCATCCGGGAAGAATATTCCAGAAAACGCGCGTTGACGCTGCGCAGCTCTACGGTGATATCCCGGCCATTTTGCGCCCGTTGGGCCCGGCCGTAGCCTGTCATGCTAAGGATCATAGTTTTGCCCCCGTTGGTCTGTAAACACAGAAATTCTATTATATAATCTATATTATCTTACTCTCTTTGCCGCACTTTTGCAAGTGCGGCGGGCAGCTGCTTGCCTGATCGTCAGTGGCAGGCGTATAATAAGAAGATGGAGGCTTTTCCGTCGCTCTCAGAAAGGAAGCTGTTTCATGCTATTGCACATAGACATCTGTGATGATTCCGCCACTGACCGGGACTTTCTGGCCGGGCTGGTCCGCCGCTGGGCCGGGGACTGCGGTCACACGGTGCAGCTGGCGCTGTACCCATCGGCCGAGAGCTTTCTGTTCCACTACGCCGAGGACAAGTCGGTTCAGATTTTGCTTTTGGATGTGGAGATGGGGCAGATGGACGGCGTGACCATGGCCCGCACCCTGCGCCGGGACAACGACGCGGTGCAGATTGTGTTCATCACCGGCTATTCCGACTACATTGCCGACGGCTATGAGGTGGAGGCCCTGCACTACCTGATGAAGCCGGTGGACGAGGCAAAACTGTGCGAGGTGCTGGACCGCGCGGCGGAAAAGCTGCGCAAAAATGAGCGCACACTGACGCTGGAACTTTCCGGCGAGATTGTTCGGCTGCCCATCTACCAGATCCGCTCGGCCGAGGTGCAGGGCAACTATGTGACCATCCACGCCAAGACCGACTACACGGCAAAAATGACGCTGAGTGAGCTGGAATCCCAGCTGGACGGCAGCTTTTTCCGGCTGGGGCGGTCGGCACTGGTCAACCTGGGGTTTGTGGCGCGGGTCACCCGGACCGCTGTGGTGCTGACCGACGGCAGCACGCTGCCGCTGCCCCGCGGCGCATACGACCGCATCCACCGGGCCATCATCCAAAGGGGGTAAGCTTGTGGGATTTTTTTCCAAAAGGATCGACCGGCAGATCGCGGCCTATCAGCGGGAGCTGATCGACACCCACTACCAGGAGGTCGAGAACATGTACCGCCAGATCCGCGGCTGGCGGCACGACTACCGCAACCACATCCAGGTGATGAAGGCGCTGGCTGCCAAGGGGGACCTGGCAGGCATCCAGGCATACCTGGATGAGCTGGACACCGACCTGAACACGGTGGACACCGTCATTAAGACCGGCAACGCCATGGCCGACGCGATTTTGAACAGCAAGATCTCGCTGGCAAAGTCCCGTCATATCCCGGTGCAGGCGGACGCACACATACCGGTCAAACTGCGCATGTCCGAGCTGGACCTGTGCGTGATTTTGGGCAACCTGTTTGACAACGCCATCGAGGCCAGCCTTGCCCTGCCGGAGGACCAGCGGCTGATCCGAGTGTACATGGACATGAAGGGCACCCAGCTGTATATCAGTTTTACCAACTACACCGCCGGCAAAAAGCAGCGCAAGCTGGGGCGGCGGTTCGCCACCACCAAAGGCGAGGACCACGGGTTCGGGCTGGTGCGCATTGACAATATCATCGACAAGCTGGACGGCTACCTGACCCGCAACAGCGAGGACGGCGCCTTTACCACCGAGATTCTGATCCCGCAGGTGTGACAACTTATCTGCCGTGCTCCCTGCGGATGTCGCCCCTTTCGCAGGGGCAAGACCCCGGTTTTGCAGTTCGTCCCCGGAAAATGACGATTCGTCCCCGGAATACGCCGGGGACCTTTTGTTGTGGTATGGTAAAGGCAAAGAGGTGAATATTTGCATGAATCCAACCAAAAAGCCAACTTACAACATGTGGCGCAACACTGCGTTTATGCTGGGCACCGCCTGGCACAGCTACAAAAGAGTACCGCTTTTGTGCGTGGGCATCGCGGCGTCCGCGGCGGGCGGGATCATCGCCCAGCTGCTGCTTGCCCCGGCGGTGCTGGAACAGGTGGAGACCCACGCCCCGCTGCAGGTGCTGGTGGGGGTGATCCTGGCCTTCGGTGCGGCGCTGTTTGTGCTGTATGGCCTCAAAGCCTACCTGGAAGAGAACGCCACATACGGCCGCATCTCTGTGCGCTGCTGGCTGCTGATGCAGGTCGACAGCAAAATTGCGGACACATCGTTTTCCAACCTGCTGGACACCGACTTTCTGAAAACCAGCGAAAAAGCAATCATTGTGTGTTCCAGCAACACTTCGCCTGCCGAGGCCATCTGGACCACTTTGACCGACCTGCTGACCAACCTGATCGGTTTTGGCGTCTATCTGGCACTGCTGTCCGGGCTGCATCCGCTGCTGCTGGCGGTGGTGCTGGCCACCACAGTGGCGGGCTACCTGTTCAGCAACCACATCAACGCCTGGGTCTACCGCCACCGGGACGAGGAGGAGGAATACTGGAACCGCTTTGGCTACCTGCAGCGGACCGCCACCGACCGGGCCGGCGCCAAGGACATCCGCATTTTCGGCCTGAAGCCCTGGCTGGACGAGGTCTGGGCGCGGGTGCAGCGGCTGTACCAGGACTACCTGAAGCAGCGGCAGCTGCACTACCTGTGGATCGATGTGGCCGACCTGGCGCTGACCTTTGCCCGCGACGGCATCGCCTACGCCTACCTGATCTGGCTGGCGCTGACCGAGGGGCTGCCGGCCTCCCAGTTTCTTTTGTACTTTACGGCGGTCAGCGGCTTTACCCAGTGGGTGACCGGCATTTTGTCCAAGGGCACCGAGCTGCACCGCCAGACGCTGGACATTGCGATCCTGCGCGAAACGCTGGACTGGCCGGAGCCGTTCCATTTTGAGGACGGCAAGCCGCTGCCCGGCGCCCCCGATATGCCCTGCGAGATCCGCTTTGACCATGTGAGCTACCGCTACCCGGAAGCCGAGGTGGACACCCTGCACGACATTGACCTGACCATCCATGCCGGCGAAAAGCTGGCCATCGTAGGCCTGAACGGCGCCGGCAAGACCACGCTGGTGCGGCTGGCCTGCGGGTTCCTGGACCCCACCCAAGGGCGGGTACTCTTGAACGGGCAGGACATCCGGCAGTATAACCGGTGGGATTACTACGCGCTGTTCTCGGCGGTATTTCAGGACTTTTCGGTGTTGGAGGCCAGCGTGGCCGTGAACGTGGCCCAGCGGATGGACAATATCAACACGGACCGGGTGTGGCAGTGCCTGGACCAGGCAGGCCTGGCCGAGACAGTTCGTGCTCTGCCCCACGGGATAGACACCAATCTGGGCCGCCTGGTGTACGAGGACGGCGTGGAGCTTTCCGGCGGACAGACCCAGCGGCTGATGCTGGCGCGGGCGCTGTACAAAAACGGGCCGATCCTGGCGCTGGACGAACCCACCGCCGCACTGGACCCCATCGCCGAGGACGACATCTACCAGAAATACAGCCAGATGACCGCCGGGAGGACTGCGCTGTTCATCAGCCACCGGCTGGCGTCCACACGCTTCTGTGACCGCATCCTGTTCATGGAGCAGGGCCGCATCACCGAACAGGGCACCCATGAAAGTCTGCTGGCCGCAGGCGGCGGCTACGCCAAACTGTTTGCGGTGCAGAGCAAGTATTACCAGGAAGGGGGCAGTGAAGATGGCGCAGACATCGAGCAAGAATAAGGATGAACAGGGAAAGCAGTCGTTTGCCCATTACTGGAAGCAGAACCTGCGCGCCTGGAAGATGTGGTACCGGCAAAGCCCCGGCTATTTTGCCTCGACGATGCTCAGCTCGGCCTGCGGGGCGCTGGCGCCCTATGGCACCATCTGGCTGTCGGCGCGAATCATCAGCGAGCTGTCCGGCGGGCGGGACCCGCAGCGGCTGGCCTTTTGGGCGGTGCTGACGGTGGGCGCCACCGCGCTGCTGGCGCTGGCAAACGGCGCGCTCAAGCGGTGGCTTGGGTACGAGAAGTCCCGCCTGATGGCTGTGCGGTTCAAGCCGCTGGCGGACAAGATGCTGACGCTGGACTATGCCGAGATCGACCGGCAGGAGGTCCAGGACCTGTACTCCCAGATTCGCCAGAACGACAACTGGGGCGGCTACGGCCTGTACCAGACGCTGGAGCTCTTCCCGAATTTCTGCAAGGCGGCGGTGCAGGTGGCAGGCGGCATCGGCTTTACGCTGACGCTGTTTTTGACCGACCTGCCCGCCGGCAGCCCGCTGGCCTTTTTGAACAGCCCGCTGGCGCTGTTTGCGGTGCTGGCCTTCATGGTATTGGTCGTGGCGCTCTCCGCCCTGTGCGACAACAAGGCGACCCTGATGCTGACGAAAAGGGTGTCTGAGTTTACCTTTGGCAATCGATTATTTAATTTTTACGGTTTTCGCCTGACACGCGACCGAAAGGCAGCCGGAGACCTGCGAATGTACCGGCAGATCAAAAATGTTGGCGAACCGCTGATGGACAACGGTATCCAGATATATCATCCCGGCTCCTCAATGGCAAAACTGTCAAAAGGCCGGGTCGGGGTGCTGTTCGGGCTGTGCCAGTCCCTCACGGCGGTCATGACCTGCGCGGTCTACCTGTTTGTCTGCCTCAAGTCCTGGGGCGGCGCCTTTGACGTGGGCCTGGTCACCCAGTATGTAGGGTCGGCTACCCAGCTGTTCGGCGGCATCTCGCAGCTGCTTTTAACCCTGAGCCAGGTGCGGGTCAACGGCAGTTTCCTGGACACCACCTTCCGGTTCCTGGACCTGCCCAACCACATGTACCAGGGCACACTGACCACCGAGAAACGCGCCGACCGCAACTACCAGGTGGAGTTTAAGGACGTGTCCTTCCGCTACCCCGGCAGCGACCGCTGGGCGCTGCGCCATGTGAACCTGAAGTTCCACATCGGCAGCCGGCTGGCGGTGGTGGGCCCCAACGGCAGCGGCAAGACCACCTTTATCAAGCTGCTGTGCCGTCTGTACGACCCCACCGAGGGCGAGATTTTGCTCAACGGCATCGACATCCGCAAGTACCGTTACCAGGACTATATTGGCATCTTCTCGGTGGTGTTCCAGGACTTCCACCTGCTGGCCATGCCGCTGGGCGAGAATGTGGCCGGCGCTGCCGAATACGACCGCGACCGCGCTGCCCGCTGCCTGGTGGACGCCGGTTTCGAAGCCCGGCTGGACGCCATGCCCAAAGGGCTGGACACCAGCCTGTACAAGGACCTGGACAAGGACGGCGTCGAGATCTCCGGCGGCGAGGCGCAGAAGATCGCCATTGCCCGGGCGCTGTATAAGGACGCGCCCTTCATCGTGCTGGACGAACCTACCGCCGCGCTGGACCCCATCGCCGAGGCGGAGATCTACGCCAGGTTCGACGCCATCGCTGGCGACAAGACCACGGTGTATATCAGCCACCGGCTGTCCAGCTGCAAGTTCTGCGACGAGATCGCGGTGTTCGATCAGGGCGCCATCGTCCAGACCGGCAGCCATGATGCACTGCTGGCGGATGAGACCGGCCTGTACCACAAGCTGTGGCACGCCCAGGCGCAGTATTATGTGACAAAAGACCGCCGCTGACGATTTTCCTTATTCCAAAAAGCGCTGCACCCTCAAATTTCGGGTTGCAGCGCTTTTTTGTTTTGACTTTCACGTAGGTTTCCTGCTCTGCCGGGTACTACGAAAAGTTTTATCTTCAAGTGTCAGGCAATGCAAAAAATGATCAGGACCTCCTTGCGGCAATGCGGCAAGAGGAACCGCCTGTTCATGGGCTGTTGTGCAGGTAAAACAGGAGCCAAAGAATGATCACCTGCATAAGACCTTTTCCATTGTCTGCCCTTTGGAAGCACTGCAATCCATTGTATAATCTGACCGCGCAGAGGTGCCATTGACATATCGTGTGAATCAATAGATACGCAAAGCCCCCGGAGGTTGACCCTCCGGGGGCTTTGGCTCAGCTGCTCAACACAGCAGTTTGATTACGGAATCAGCGATTTTTCTGACGCTTCTTCATGTAGAAGACAACACCGCAACCCACGATGGCCAGGCAAGCCAGACCAATCAGTACCCCAAACGGGAAGCTGTCGCTGGTCTGCGGGACCTTGACGGTGGTATTGCCATTCTGCGAAGGTGCTGCGTTGCCGCCGTTCGGCTGGGCAGTGGGTGCGCCGCCCCATGTGCCGTTGGCAATTCCTGCTGCAATGTCGGGATGCTCATCGACCACTTGATTCTGACCTTGCGCGCCAGAGGAAGTCTCGGGCGTGATCGGTTTCGTAGTGGCGGAATCCACAGCCTTCTGCAATGCGTCAAGCAAGGCATTCAGGGTATCAGCATCGGCGCGGTTTGCGATCGCAGCCTCGGCAGCTGCAACGGCCTGGCGGATGGCCGAAGCGCTATCCATCGTGTATTTGCTCAAATCCAGCTGCTTTGTCTGCTCCACCAAGGTATTCAGTTTGGTGGTGTCACCGGCTGCTTCCAGTGCAGCAGCTGCGGTTTGCAGATCCAGAGTAGCGGCGTCAACGGCTGCCTGTGTTGCATCAGGATTTGCTGCAATCGCCTTGGCCGCCGCCAGTTTGGCTGCAAACTGCTCCCAAGACTCCACGGTGTAGTCATTTTCCGCTTTGCCTTCCATCGCTGCAATCGCCTCATTGAGGGCAACCATGTCCGCACGCTTTTCAAGGCTCATAATAGCCTTTTCCAGTGCTGCGTAGGCTTCCTCAATCTCCTCAGCAGTTGCATCGGGATTGCCTGCGACGGTCTCAGCATTGGCAAGGGCGGTTGCAAGGGCAGCCCAGGAATCCGGCAGATACTCTTCCTCTTTCAGCTCTTTTGCGCTGTTGATTGCGCCGACAAGATTCGTGTTATCGGCACGCTCCACCAGACCTTCCTTGGCCTGCCGCAGTGCTGTGGCAGCCTCATTCACTGCCTGCTGGGTTGCGTCCTCCGCCTCAGCGACTGCTTTCGCATTGGCCAGGGCGGTGGCAAACGCCTGCCAGCTGGTGGAGGTATAGTCATTCTCATCCAGGCTGGCAGCATCAGCAATCAGCTGGTTCAGAACGGTCTTATCCACCGGGGTCGGTGCGGGGTCGGTGCCCTCAGCGGCTGCGAACAGTTCAAGCTCATAGATGCGGACCCAGGCAGCCCAGCCAGTGCTATCGGGACGGCTGACATTCAGCTTAAAGATGCGGCCGGTCTTGTCGATGTTGTCATTAGTGCAAACATCATTTGCATTGTCGGTAACGGAGAAAACCTCAATCCAATTCGAGTTACCCTCAAGCACTTTTTCGCGCTCATCAGGTTCCATGGCCAGCAGCTCATCCACGTTGACCTTTTCTTCATCAAGCATGTAGAACTCATAGCCTGCGGTATTCATGCTGCCATTGCCGGCTGTGGCAGTTTCCACCACGCCAACATTGGTAACAACGACCTGCTTCACATTGCGCTCTTCACCAATGTCAAAGGCAACCCAGAGGTTGGAGCCCTCCTCACACCACTTATCGTTGTCAGGATCTTCTTTCTTGCCGTCAAACAGCTTTTCGGGGCCCGCCTTCGGGTCACCCACAAGCTTACTGTTGCTGGCGATGATGTCGGCGTTTTGAGAAACCAGTTCCAGATCCCCAATGGGCTCAGTTACGGTCACTGTTGCTTTGCCCGCCTTGCCGGTATCCTGCACAGAGGTGGCTACAACAGTAACCGATGTTGCGGTCTCATCCTCACCGACAGTCAGCAGACCGCTTTCATCGATCACGGTGCTGTCGGAAGTTGCATTCTCCACGCTCCAGGTCACATCCTGGGAGGGATCGTTTTCACCGCTCACCACAGCAGTAAACTGCTGAGTGGCTCCCTTCTCCACAGAGACAGTGGCCGGGGCAACGGTAACAGTGGTAACAACGGGTTCTACCGACGTGCTCTGCAGAACGACCTTAACCTCGTAGGTTTTGCCCTCTGTCACAGCAATAATTTTGGCCTCGGTTCCGCTGATGCGATAGCCTTCAGGGGCAGCCACACACTTCAGGGTGTAGGAACCCAGCGTCACGTCGGCAAGTTCATCGGTACTCACAGTGCCGACCTTTTCGCCGTCAACGTTGTAGATATCGTAGACAGCGCCGGACAGGGTCTCACCCTTCACATTCACAGCGGTCAGCTTCAGCTTTGCCTTGGGCTCTTCAAAGGTCGGCGTTGTTACCGTGTACTGATCCGACAGCAGCTGGCCGGCGCGCTTCACCTGCAGGGTCAGCTTACTACCAGCGCGCGGCACGCGAATGCCGTGGATGGTAACGGATGTTTCCCCTGCCGCAACGGGCAGAGAAGCCTTGGTGTAGTTGTTGGAAACAGCGCGAGTCAGCGGCTCAGCCTCGTAGACATAGACAATGTCGCCTTCGTTCAAGCCGTTCACCGTCATGGAGACGAAGATATCACTGCCGTTGGAGGAGCTGACAGAGCCGGGCTGAGAATAGGCTTCGAATGTAACATCCGTTGCAGAGGCGGACTTTTCAGCATTCTCGCTCTCAAAGCGGGCTGCCTGCTTGATGCTCTCCTCAGAGCCCACCGCCGTGGTAGTGTAATAAACACGGCCAGCTTCAGTGGTGCCGAAATCCAGATCGCTGATGGTGACAGTGCTCTCCTCTGCCACAGCAGAGCCAATCTCCGTATACTCCGTACCGGACTTGGTGTAGACCTTGACAGTCTGGCCGGTGGGCACATTTGTCAGCGTGAAGATATCGGCTGCGCCGGGCTGGTTCTCAGCGCTGGCAAACTGGATAGAGACAGGTTCGGTCTGGGGGAACTCGGCCGTCTCAAACATCTGCCACTCGTAGATACGGATGCCGCCCCACGGAGAGTTGCCGTCATCATACACCCGCAGGCGCCACTCCTGCGCAGTGACCGGCTCGTCCAGCAGGACATCCGTCACGGCGGCGTGGTTGTTCTGGATGCGCTTTGCCTCCACCCAATCGCCGGATGCATTCTTATACTCCAGTGCAAAGTCGATGGTGTTCATGTCTGCACTCTCACCGCCGTACTCTGCGTGTTCCACACGCCAGCGGTGAACGGTCACTTCACGGCCAATGTCAATATCCATGTAACCTGTCGACTTATTTGTTGCACACCACTTGGAGCCATTCAGTGCAGTACCGTCGATCGCCTTAGATGCAGGCTCACTTTCATTCTGGAAAGAGACATCGGTCACAGTCGCACCCAGGCAGACATTCTCAAAAGTCTTTTCCTCGTAGACTTCGGAGTCTTCATTGTCATACTGCCAATCGATCACGAGCTCGGTGCCCTCGCCGCGGATGCCGTTTGCGTTAATAGGCACAACCTTCAGGGTCACGTCTTGCTCGTCAAAGTTGCGCGACACCGTGGGCAGATAGAAGGCCGTATTGGGGGTTTCCATAATCAGGTTGGAGGAACCGTCCGAATTGACCTTGTAAATCTCATAGCTGGTTGCGCCGTCCACAGCATCCCAGTAGATGCGGGCTTCCGCCTCATAGGCGTTCTTGTAGAGGATCTCGTCCAGAGTGACCGAAGCAGGGCCGGACAGGGGTGCGCGATCCTGATCCAGAATTGCCAGCTGACCCAGATTCATCTGGTAATCAGAGACAGCGGAATCGCTCTCCACCTTCAGGCCGATGGCATACAGGGTCTTGCCAGCCTGATCGGAAATATCCACCACGGTGGTGGTCCAGGTATCAGCTTCGCTGGCCGCCAGGTCATAGGCGACGGTCTCGCAATCCTCATAGTTGGAAGTGCTGTCATCACCATAGTAGGCGACCAGCTTGGCCTTGCCGTCATCGTTCTTGGCAGTCAGGCTCAGCGTCATGCCATCGGTCACAGCCACATCCGTGCTGTACAGCATGATATCGTTGGCCTTGTTGGCATCCAGGCTGCCGAAGAATTTGATGGAGGTGCCGCCATTGTAGGCGTCGGTAAAGTCATAACCGCCTTCCAGTTTTGCACCTTCGGAGTCAATGATGTAGGTCCAGGTGGGCATGACATCCTGCACCGACTGATAGCTCCACTCACCGTTGCGGGACAGCTCACCATCCACATAGAATCCAGTTCCGTGGCCGGAATTAAAATTGGTGACAAACGGAGCACTCAGAATGGGCGTCTGGTCCGCGAAGAAGCGGGACATGCCCAACCAGGTGGAGGAGGAAACGTCATCCACTTCCACGCGGGGGTCCGATGCAGAGTTGACGTAGAAGTCCTGCTCAACCTGATGGAACTGCGCACCATCGGTGGAATTGCCCAGAGTGGAGTTGGGGCAGTACAGGGCGATGGACACTTTCAGTTTGCCGTCCTGATCCACCAGCGATTCATCACGGAACGGTGTGTTCATACCATTCTGCTGCACGTCCAGGCCGGCAAAGGCATCGAACGGGCTGCGGTTGATGGAATTCATTGTGTTGATTGTGGTGGAGATCTGGCCATCATACCAGTTATAGTTCATAAAGAACTCATTGACCCCCACCGAACCATCAGCGCTGCGCTCCATCCAGCGCTGGTTTACGCTGTTGACTGCATTCTGGTAAGAAACGCCGCCAGAGGGAACCATCGAATCATACCAGCTGATCAAAATGTCGGGGCACTTGGCACGCATATAGCGGATCATCTCGTCCAAGCGGGAAGCAACCTCAGCACTGCAGCCATAGGATTCCTGGTTGAAGAAGTAGCCGTCAAAGCCATAATAGTCCATCAGCTCCAACAGCTTATCCGCCACCGGGAAACTGCCGTCCTCCGCTTTCTGGCAGAAGTCGGAAACTTCCTCGGCGTATCCAGAGCCGGTGCCCCAGGGGAAGCCCAGCGTAGCGACAACGGGCACACCGTTGGTATGTGCTGCGTCAGTAAATTCACCAGTGGGCAGGCAGATCAAGCCTTCCTCAGAGCCGGACCAGTAGACAAAAGACCCGGTATACTGCCAGTAGTTGAAGGACCAGCTCATGAAGTTTTCGGTACCCTGTGCACTGGTTGTGTCATGGGAAGAGTTTGCCAGTGAGCAGAGCATCAATTTTGCTTCCGGATTTGCTTTCGGATTGACAACAAAGCCGCCCTTACGGTCAGCCAGCGGGATACTTGCCCGGCTGTAACGGGCATCGGGGTCGGATTCCGGGGTCCATTCCAGGACAGTTGCCACACTGAAAGAGGGGCCAATCGGCATCAGGGACTCATGTGCGGCATACGCCTCGTTCATTTCAGCAGACCCGTCCTTACCCGGTGTCGCTGCGCCTGCTGGTATTGCGGTGGCGGACAAAACCACCGACAAAGCCAGCAGCCCAGAGGCAAAACGCTTCCACCTGCTTGTTCTCATTTGTTAAGTATCCTTTCTTTGTACTGCTATAAGCAGTTAAGAATGTTAACATTGTTAACGCGTTGCAACGGTTCTTTTTTCATTTTAACTGTTCAAAAAAAGTCAATATTAAACAGTATTTCTTTCTGCCGGAAAAACATTTTGTACGATTCAATAACTATTTTCCTGTTTTATAGGTAATTTTCACGAATTATTCAAAATTTGATGTCACCAATGTATGGTTTGCAAGACAGCATTTTTGTTGCAGTTTATATTTACATTATATTAACATTGTTAACCTTTTGTGTTTTGCTCCTGCGTAGACATTGTTGCCCATATTTGTTCCGCTCTTTTGTATACATTCATCGTTACTGCGTATATTTGCATTGGACTTTGTCATTGTCTGTCTCGCAATCTTCTTTGCTGTTTCTCATGTCATACTTATTTCAGTTTGTTTCATCGATATGGATTATTCGAAGATTTCTGGAGGCTCCACATAATTAGTATTGAATACCACATGATAATACATACCGTTTTCTTTTCCGCTTTTTTCGTCACTTTGAAAAAAAATTCTTTTCGTTCCGGGACGTCTAGAAGATGGTTTATGCTTTTGTCTCGTCTGCGAAGATCATTTCACCACCCCGCGAAACAAGAAAGCGACCGAATGAACGGTCGCTTTCTTGTTTTGGAGCACTTTTCTATCTTGTCCGCCTTATCTCCTGCTCTACTTCTCGGAATATAACGTTAAGCGCTGTCAGCAGATGGCTTTTGCCGGCCATTCCACCACAAAGGTTGCACCGCCTCCAGGGGTGTCCTGCACACGCAGGATGGCGCCATGCAGGGTGGCGATTTCAGTTGCCACCGCCAGGCCAAGGCCAAAATGCGCCTTGCCGGTGCGGCTGCGGTCCCCGCGGGTGAACCGCTCAAAGACGTGCTGCTTTTCACTGTCGGGCACACCCGGGCCGTGGTCTGTTACCGCAACACGAAGCCCGCCCGCCTTGGGCCGCTCCGCGCGCAGTTCCACCGGCGTATCGGCCGGGGCATATTCGAAGGCATTGTTCAGCAGCACAGCGAACAGCTGTTCCAGTCGCTGAACGTCGGCATGCAGAGAAGGAAGCGGGGCGTCGGGCAGATCGAGGGAGAGGGTGTGGCCCTGCGCCCTTGCCACCGGTGCGAACCTGCCGTACAGCTCGATCAGAAAGGTTTCGGTTTCCACCTCAGCCAGCGCGGTGCGCAGTACACCTGCATCACCGCCCGCCAGGATCAGCAGGTCATCGGTCAGTCGAGACAGCCGGTCCACCTCGCACACAGCACTGTGCAGAAAGGCCGGTCCCTGGGCAGCGGTTGCCGGGTCGCAGGCCGCCTGCAGGCTGGCTTTCAGCACAGTCAGCGGGCTGCGCAATTCATGGCCGGCAGCGGCAACGAATTCCCGCTGCCGCTGCATCGCCTGCGCGGTGGGCCGCAGCGCTCGCCGGGCCATCCACCGGCAAAGCAGCGTCAAAACCACGGCACCGGCAAGCCAAAGGCCCATATACTGCCAAATCATAGTCCACAGACGGGTGTGCAGCGTATGTACATCCCGAATGATGTACACGGCTGCCGCGCCGGCTGTCTGCCGGTGGGGCAACACCAGCGCTGTGCAGGTATACTCCCCTGTCAGGCCGCCCGTCAAATCAAAACTGACCCGCTGATGGCGCGGCCTGCCGGGGTCCAGCCCGGCTGCGGTGGCCTGTGATTTTGCCAGCAGCTCCAGCAGCTGCCGGTCATCAGCCGGCATCCAACCGCCGGGAAAAGCCAGCGGACAGCCGTTGTCCTCAATATAGACCACCACACGCCCGGTGGTTTCCTGCTCAGCCAGCCAGCTGTCCCGGATCATGCTGTTCCCCGTCACGGCATCCTCCACCGCATAGACAAGGTTGCCGAACAGCAGGTCCGCCCCGGCCAGATATTCGTTTTGCGCCATGCGGCAGGTCAGGGCAAGTGCCGCGGCCAGCACCGCGGCCGTCAACAGGCTGAACAGTATGGTCAGCCTGCGCCGCAGGCGAAGGAACAGGACATCATGTTTCATTGTTCAGCTCCAGGCGATAGCCTGTCCCCCGCAGCGTGCGGATAACCGCACGGCTGCCCACCGCATGCAGCCTGCGCCGGGCGAAGCTGATGTAACTGTCCAGGCTGGCCTCCTCGACCTCCGCATCCGCCCCCCAGACGCTGCCCAAAAGTACAGACCGCGCCCGCATCATCCCCGGGGCGCGGCAGAATACCGCCAACAGGTCACATTCCCGCCGGCTGAGCGTGACGGTACCCGCCGGGCCGGTCAGCGTGTGCTGGGCAGTGTCCAGGATGAGGTCGCCGCAGTTGATCCGGTGGGCAGCCTCATTCAGGTCGGTGGGGCGGCGAACCAGCGCCCGCAGCCGGGCCAGCAGTTCCCTGGTGTCAAATGGTTTGGCAAGGTAATCGTCCGCGCCGGCGTCCAGTCCGGCCACCCGGTCCCCCACCTGCCCCAGGGCGGTGAGCATCAAAACCGGGATGCGCACCCCGTCGGCCCGGGCGCTTTGCAGCAAAAGCAGACCGTCCAGCCCGGGCAGCATTCGGTCCAGAATGCAGGCATCGTAATAGCCGGTCTTGATCAGCGCCAACCCGTCGGCGCCGTTGTGGCAGCAGTCGGAGGCGAATCCCGCCGCCTGCAGTGTGGGCTGAAGCACCCGGCAAAGCGCCTTATCATCCTCAATCAATAAGATCCGCACGGCAGTTCCTCCCTATCGGTCATTTGCATACGGTATTAGTATACAACAAAAATCTGTAAGAATCCTGAAATTTCAATCGGTTGCCTTGGTTTGCACGATCTCTGCAACCGGGCCGCATTTTTCAGGTTTGTTCCAGCTTGAGCTGGTACAATAGCCGTAAGCCAACGGCGCAGCTGAACCATCAAAGACACACCGGAGAATTCACCACAAAGCAGATGCAAAGCTCCGCAACGCAGCGGACACTGCATTTTAGCATTTGGAGATTGCCGGGACTGGGTCAGATACGCCTTGATTCTATCACGGAGGATAAACCAATGAGAGAGAGCTTCAAACTTATATCCGCCCTGCTGGCCGGAGCAATGGCCTGCTCGCTGACCGCCTGTGCCCCGTCCGGCGGCGCCCCTGCATCTGGCGGCAGCACGGCACAAACCAGCGCCGTATCCCAGGGGCGCTGGGTGGAACAGCAGGCACAGGGCATCCCGCAGGGGGTATATCTTTCCGCGCCGCCCATCGCGCTGGCCGACGGCACGCTGGTCCTGTACGGCCGGGATGAAACTGCCCAGGCGGCGCCCACCCTGCGCATGACTTCCGCCGACAACGGCGCCACCTGGAAGTCCGAACAAACAGACTGGTCGGAACGTGCCGGTATCCTTGCCACCTGGGCGGCACGCCCCGATGGTACAGTAGCTTTTATCACCACCGAGTCCGCCCTGTGGCTTGCCAAACCGGACGGCAGCCTGACCCAGCTGGACCTGAGTACAGCGGTCGGAGGATCTTGCGTTCTCAACCAGATGTGCTTTTTGCCGGACGGAACGCTTGCCATTGTTCCCACCTCGGAAGGTGGTGACGCGCTGCCGGGCAATATCCTGTTTTATGATGTGGAAGCCCAGACTGCTAAAGCCTGGGTGCAGGTCCCGTCCGACGGCCAGAACTGGGGCGGTGCCGGGGTGAACCGCGACGGAGAAACGGTCTACTTCGGATCAAACGACATTGTCGGCATTCTGCCGGCCGAGGATGAGAACGGGGCATTCCTGTACTATTTCTCATATGACGGCGACCTTTGCCGCGCTGACCTGGACGGTACTACCCGGACAGTGCAGGCAGGCTTCTTTTCCGACCCTTACACCATCAAGATAGCCATGGGGGCCGACAACGCCATCTGCTATGCCGACAGCACCGGCATCTACCGCCAGGCGCAGGGCGGCGGCCTGACCGAGCAGGTGCTGGACAGCACAGGCACTGCACTGTCCCTGCAAAGCAACTATATTGCCGACCTAGGCTGCGCGCCGGATGGCAGCTATCTGGTGGTGGTGAACAGCCAAAACACCAGCCGCCTGTACCGCTATGCTTTTGATACCAGTCTGTCCGCCCCGTCTGAGACGCTGAACGTCTGGAGTCTGGAGGACAATGCCACCGTGCGGGCAGCCATCCAGGCTTTCACACAGGAGAACCCCGACTGCGCGGTGGAGTATGAGATTGCCCGGCAGCAGGATTCCACCCTGACAAACGAGGACCTGCTGCGTACCCTGAACACCGAACTGCTGGCCGGGGACGGTCCCGATGTCCTGATTTTGGACGGAGCCGACCTGGATGCCTTTGCGGACAGCGGGCTGCTGACCGACCTATCCGGCGCGGTGAACACCGACGCCCTGTACGATTTTGTTACGGAGGATTATGTCCGGGAGGACGGCAGCGTCCCGGTGCTGCCCGCCCGGTTCTCGGTGCCGCTGATGCATGGCATGTCCGGCACGCTGGACGGAGTCTCCACACTGGATGATGTGGCTGCGCTGGTCAAGCAGTACCCGCCCCGCCCCGGTGAGCTGAGCTGGGCGCCGCTGGAGGAAAGCCAGCGCTATGCCCTGGGTTTTGACAGTGTGGACAGCCTGGTACGGTTTGCCCTGCAAGCCTCCCAGCCCGCACTGTTGGAGGCCGGCGGCCTGAACGCAGAGAACCTGCGCAGCCTGCTGGATTTTGTGCAGACGGTGGGCAGCTATTACGGCATGGCCAATTATCCTGAAGCGGATACGGCTGCCGGTGCAGCCGGAAACTTTGGCGGTGTAGATACCGTTTCCTGGGATGCGGGCATGGGAGAGTATGCCCAAACCAGCCGCGCCGTGTTTGGTTATGGTACCATGACCACCCCGGCCTGGCTGGGCGCCACCGGCCCCGGCCTGAATGCAGTCAACCATCAGACCATTCTGCAGCCGGGGCTTTCCCGCGGCGTCTATCTGCCGGGCTGCATGACAGCAGTGAGTGCGGATAGCGATCAGCCGGAGCTGGCGCTGGCATTTGTCTCAGCCTTGCTCAGCGATCCCGTGCAGGGCGGTTACCAGTATGACGGCATGCCGGTTACCAGGGCGGGCATGCAGGCCTTTATGGACCGCAATTTGGAAGTCATGCAGGAGAACGGCTACACCGGCGGCTTTGAGGAACTTCTGGACCAGCTGGATACACCTGTGGTGCTGGACGATGCTCTGCTGAACAGCCTGACCGATCATAGTACCGCCCTGATCGCCGGCAGCGAGACACTGGACCAGGCCGTGGCCAATGTTGAAAGCGATCTGGCCCTGCGTTTTGCGGAGCAGGGGTAACCCCATGCGCCGGTATCATCCCGAGCGGCCTGCCCTGCCGCCCCACCGGCAGAAACGGCGCCGCCCTGACCCGGAGGCCCGGGCGGCATTTTTGTTTCTGCTGCCCAGCGTGGCAGGCACCGCCCTGTTTGTACTGCTGCCCTTTGCCGAGACAGTGCGCCGAAGCTTCTTTGACGCGCCGGGCCGCCGTTTTGTCGGGCTGGAAAACTACCGCAGCGTTCTGCAAAACAGCGCCTTTCAGCTGGCGGCGAAAAACACGGCCCGCTTTTTGTGTACCTGTGTGCCGGCTCTGCTTCTGATCAGTTTGCTGCTGGCACTGGGGGTACGGGCGGTGGCAAGGCGCCGCGACGGCAGCAGCACCCGCCGGGGCAGGGTGCTGCGCACCAGCTACCTGTTGCCCATGGCAATTCCTGTGGCGAGCATTGTGATCCTGTGGCAGGCCTTGTTTGCCAAAAACGGGTTGATCAACGGCGCGCTTACCGCCCTGGGGGTGCCGCCGGTGGATTTTATGGGCACGGGGGCAGCTTTCTGGGTGCTGGTAGCCACCTATGTCTGGAAAAATGCCGGGTACAACATGATCCTGTGGCTGGCCGGGCTGGACGGCATCCCCGCCGATCTGTACGAGGCCGCTGCCGTGGACGGCGCCAATGCCTGGCAAAAGTTTTGGCACATCACGCTGCCCAACCTGCTGCCCACATTGGCGCTGGTGGGGGTACTCAGCCTGCTGAACAGCTTCAAAGCCTTTCGGGAAGCTTTTTTGGTGGGTGGGAACTATCCCCACCAAAGCATGTACCTGTTGCAGCATCTGTTCAACAACTGGTTTCTCACGCTGGACCTGCCGCGGTTGACGGCCGCAGCCGTGTTGATGGCACTGGCTGTGTCCGGGCTGATCCTGGCGTTGCAGCGGCTTTGGAACCGCGGCGAGTGACCTCCTGTTTTACCCTTGCCTCTTCTGACAGGTTCAATCATTTTGACAAAGGAGTGCTTTTTTATGCATCGCTTTTTACTATTTGCCGCCGGGCTTTGCTGCGCTGCTTGGCTGGTCGGGTGTGGCGGGTCATCTGCCCCTGGTACCGGTCAAATCACCGCGACCACCGCACCGAAGGCGACCCTTTCGCCCGCCGCGGAGGATCAAGTGAATACGGGAAGTTCCGCCACGTCCCAGCCAACGGCTGTCCCCTCCCCCGCCAAACCCTCACCTGAAATTTCTTCCGCGCCGGGTGACCCCCTGTTTGACCCGTCCACAGCCGACTACACCGGGGTTGTCACAGAGCTGACCGATACCGGCTTTCTGCTGAGCCCCACCGCAGTAACCGGCGGCGGTACAGGAGTGATGGCTTCCGCCGGCGGCAGCGCAGCACTGCCGGTTCTTTGTACGGAAAACACCGAATACATTGCGATCTACGCCGGCGCGGACGGCAGCGCCCGCCAGGAAGCTGGCAGCGCCGACCTGATAGAACCGGATGCCTATCTCTACCTCACCGGCAGCGAGACACCGGACGGTTTTACCGCCGATGCTATCGCCGTTCTCAATCCGTGAGGCCTTTTTGGGCCCGCCCCCTGCTGACTGCCGTGCTGAGTCTCGCCGCGCTGACTGTATGGTGGCCGCTGTGGTTCCTTGTGTCCGGCGCGCTGATGCCGGCGGACGAGCTGGCGGTCACCATTGGCCCTGCACTGAATGACGCCGCCGCCCAGTCGGCGCGGTGGCAGCTGCTGCCCAGCTGGCCCACCCTGCAACCACTGGCAGAACTGCTGTTGGATACGCCCCAGTTTTTTGCCATGTTTTGGAACAGCTGCATCCAGGTGTTTCCCCAGCTGCTGGGGCAGCTGTGTTTCGGCACACCGGCAGCCTGGGCACTGTCCCGGCTGCGGTTTCGGGGGCGGCGGGCGCTAATGGCGTTGTACATCCTGTTGATGCTGCTCCCCTTTCAGGTCACCATGGTACCAAACTATCTTGTCCTGCACGCGTTGGGTCTGCTGGACAGCCACTGGGCGCTCATCCTGCCGGGGTGCTTTTCGACCTTTTCAGTATTTGTGATGGCCCGTGGATTTGACGCCATTCCCCGTCCGATGCTGGAAGCCGCCGCCATTGATGGTGCCGGACCGGTGCGGACCTTCTGGCACATTGGGTTGCCGCTGGGGGTTCCGGGAATTTTGTCGGCAATGGTACTGGCCTTTCTGGAGGGATGGAACGCCATCGAGCAGCCCATAACCTTTTTGAAAGACCCCGCCCGTTGGCCGCTGTCGCTCTATCTGGCCTCTGCGGCGGGAATGGATGGCAGAGCACTGGCCGCCGCCATGGCCGCCAGCCTTGTGATGCTGACCCCCGCTGCGCTGATCTTCCGTTTTGGACAGCCCTATCTGGAACTGGGCATCCAGGCCAGCGGGCTGAAAGAATAGTAAGGAATTTTGGATATGAAGTTGCCTTTTCCATTGCAGAAAGCCGGCGATGCACTGCACGCCTGGCGGCTGTCTGATCCCAGACAGGCCGGCCGGCTTGCCATTGTGGGCAAATTTTTTGCCTCCATGCTGGTCCTGACGCTAACCGCCCGAAGCCTTGCCGCCGCAAGTATGCCGCAGGTAACACTTTGCCAGGCAAGTGCCGGGAGCATCACCCGGAGCAGCACGGCCGCCGGCAATATCGCGGTGCGGGACGGCACCCCGATCACCGTGCCGGAGGGCCTGCTGGTTACAGAGGTGGACGCTGCCGCCGGAGAGAGCATCGCCGCCGGGGAGGTGATTGCCCGGTTTGACCCTGCCGGCCTGACCCAGGCACTGGCCGCAGCACAGGCTGAGGTCCGCCAGTTGGAGACCACCGCCGCTCAGCTCTCACAGGCGGAAACGGCCGACGATTTTGCCCTGCAGCAAGCCCAAAAGCAACTGGACCGTGCCTATGCAGACAGCCAGGAAATTTGGCAGGAGGGCGTGGACGCCATCGCCCAGGCCAAACGCCACCGGGAGGATGCGCAAAACGAGCTGAATGTCCTGCTAAACCAGCCAGCTGCCACCCCGGAAAGTGCTGAGGCTGAACGACAGCAGCAGATTTCCGCCGCACAGGCTGCATTGGATGCAGCCGAGGCCGCCCTGGCTGCCGCGGAGGAAGGTGCTGAATCCGCCAACGAAGCAGCCAGCGACGCGGCACAGAATTATGAGGATGCCCGCAACAGCGCCGCTCACAGCTACGACCAGGCTGCCGAGGAAGCCGCCAAACAGAACCAGGCCAATCAGGCGCAGGCAGCGGTGATTCGAGCACAGCTGGAGGCCGCCAGAGCGGAACTTTCTGCCCTGCAGGCATTGCAGCAGAACGGCAGCGCCCTGCTGGCCCCGCAAAGCGGAACACTTACCCGGGTAGACCTGGCCGCCGGGCAGAACAGTTCCCGGGTAGCCGGACTTTTGGCAGGGGCAGATACCGGGTGTGTGCTGACCTTTGCGCTGGACCGAGATGCCGCCCGCCTGGCTGCGACAGGCACCCAAGTGAGTGTCCGGCAGGGCAGCCAGAGCGCACAGGTGGAGATCACTTCCCTGTCGGAGCCAGCGGAGGACGGCAGCGTACAGGTCACCGCCGCGCTGGAACCCGGTGTCTGGAAGGCCGGCGCCGCCACGGTGGAGTTGAAACTGAACGCCGGGCAATATGCCCAGTGCCTGCCCGCCACCTCCGTGCAGGCGGACAGCGACGGCAATTTTGTCTATCTGATAGAAGAACAGCCCACACTGCTGGGGCAGCAGAACGTGCTGGTTCGGGTACCTGTCACGGTGGTGGCGCAGGGTGACGGCATGGTGGCCGTATCGGGCAGCGTGAGCGGACAGGTGGTCGCCGGGGCGGACAAGCCGCTGTCGGCGGACACCTGGGTGCGGGTGGCGTCATGATGGCGCGGCTGTTGCGCGCCCTGGGCTGGCTGTTGACAGCAGTTTCCGTATGGGGGCTGTTCCGCCTGGCAGCCGCCCTTCCGCCGGACGGATACGGGCTGCGCTTTGCCGAGCCGCTCTCCCCCGCGCAGACCGATGCGCTGCGCCGCGCGGCGGGTGAACAGGGCCTTGATCTGACATTGTGGCGCGAGGAGGAAATTCTTCTCACCACCGGAACCGGCCGAAGCTGCAAAGCCCGGCTGCTGACGCTCAATGGGGACCCCTGGCTGGCATTTCCCTCCAACTATTGCGTTGGCACCGCGCCGGGGGCCGAGCAGTGGGATGGCTGCGCCGTCAGCGGACCGTTGGCGGATGCACTGTTCGGCAGCCGCAAAGCCGACGGGCTTGTTTTGGACGTGAACGACAGCCCACGCCATATCACCGGCGTGCTGGAAAGCGAAGGAGAGTTTCTGCTCTGCCCTGAATCCGCTGACGGCGGGATGGGCTACACTGCCGCCGCCCTGGGCGGGATTGCCACCGGCGACCCTCGGGGCACTGTGCAGGCCATTTTGCAAAGCGCAGGACTGACTGCTGATACCGTCACAATGCTGCCCTATGCCACGTTGCGACTTGTACTGACCTGGCTGGCCTGGCTGCCGCTGGTTACAGCGGGACTGCGGCTTGCCCGACAGGTATGGCACGGGCTGCAGCTTTCCCGCGGGGTGCGGTGGCTGGCCGGTTTTGGCATTGCAGTTACTGCGGCACTGCTGTTGCCCGCCGGGCTGGCACTGCTCCCCCGCTGGCTGATCCCCAGCAGATGGTCAGACCCCGGCTTTTGGACCGGACTGGCCGATACGCTGTGGGGCACCTTGCAGTGCTTTTTGCATCTGCCGAACACTGTGCCGGAACAGCGTTTGGCCAGGCAGCTTCTGACCGCAGCCGGGTGCCTGGCCGGGTTTATGTTGGGCGCACTGATCCTGTCGGAAAGTACTGTGAACCGGCATCCCTGCCGGCATCGGCAAACGGAGGAAAAACCTTCTTCGGATGGCTGAGCACACTTTCTAAGGGGAACAGCACTTCTTGCCGTGTTCCCTTACCTGCCGGTCTGTTTTGCACAGCCGGCCCTATCGACGACCAAGGCGGCCGACAGATTGTCGGCCGCCTTGGTGTTATCAAAGGGATTTTTCCCGTTGCCGCAACGCCGCGAACGATCCGGGATTCCGCACCGCATTCTACTTTACTTATTCTGCCGTGCGGAGATCCTCGGCCGGCGGATGCCTGGCAGCATGGAGCATTGCAGGCAAAGCCGCCAGCAGGCTGATGCCCAGCGCCCCCACCGCCGCAGCCGCCATGGCCCCCCATGGCAGCGTGAAGCGAAAGTAGTAGATGCGCATCACCCGCCGCCAGACAAACCAGGCCAGCAACGCGGAAACGGGCAAGCCGATGGCCAGCGCCTGGATGCTGTAAATACCGCTTTCCAGGAACAACATCTTGCGCAGGCCGCGGGGCGTCAGGCCGTTGGCACAGAGCATGGCGGTTTCCCGCCGGCGCAGCGCCATACCGCTGGATACCGTGTTGGCAATGTTGGCGGCACAGATCAGCGAGATCAACGCCACAAAGCCGTACAGGATCACCCGCACCAGCAGCGTCACCGCATGGATCATAGCCTGGTCGCCCTGGATGTCGGTGACGGTCAGCGCCAGATTGGGGATGGGATTTTGCGCATTCAGGCTGGTCAGTTCGGCATACAGCCGGGCCGGATCGTCGCTTTGGTAGTAAAAATTGAAATACCGGGGGCAGTAGCTGCCTGTCTCGGCGGTAAATCGGGCAAATACCGCATCGGCGGCAGTGCGGCTGGTGGCCAGCGTCATGGTATAGGGATTGCGCCACGTCTGGATCAGATTTTGGGGCGGGTTGTCCGACACGGCTGCTACCCGCAGGGTGACCGGCATGGCGTTAAAGCTCCACTCCATGGTATCACCGGGGCGCAGCGCCATCTGGCGGGCCAATTCCATCATGCCGCCGTCCCTGCCGGGGACAAAGCACCGGTTGATGACCACACAGTCGATGGTGCTGCCATCCGCCGCGGCGGCCTGCCCGGCCAGCGCAGCATAGTCTTCGTCCGGCAGGACCAGAAGATAGGGCTGCATGGCAAGGGTATCGCTGTCCGGCCCGGCCTGAGCCCAGTAGGTGGGCGGGTCATTCAGCCCCATGCCATTGTCCTCCGCATACTGCCAGCCCAGATCGGCGGTCTGCTCCCCAACACGGCTGGAGGGCAGGGTCAGCATCCCCCACTGGATGTACTCCTGTTCCCGCACAGTCCGGGCGTTGGCCGGGCTTTGCAGGATCTGCCGGAGGGGATAAGCGCCGCCGTCCTCGGTGGTGCTGTAACAGCGCATGGCGGCAGTGACGTTGTAATCGGCTCCCGGATGGGCCATCGCGTAAGACCGTTCCAGATAGAGGGCAAAGGCGGAGGCCGTGACCAGCAGCACAACACTGAGTGTCATGGACAGTAGTGTGGCCCGGTAGCGGTGGATGCTGCGCCGGGCATTTTTGCGGGCAAGCATTCCCTCGGGGCCAAACAGTTTGCCAAACAGCCGGCCGCCCCGCAGGGCACGGGCGTTGAGCTGAATCTCCCGGGTGCCGCGGATGGCGTCGATGGGAGTAGTCCTACCCGCCTGGAGGGCGGGGACCCAAGCTGAAAGCAGCAGCACCGTCGCGCTGGCCGCCGCGCTGATGACCAGCCAGAAGGGCCGCACCACCAGGTACAGGTTCAGATCCCCCAGGCCGTAGCGGCGTGTCAGCAGGCCAAAGGCCGGGCGCAGCACCTGAAACGTTGCCGCCAGGCCGCCGCAGGCAAACAGCAGACCTGCCGGGATGCCGATCAGCCCGGCAAACAGTGCCTCCAGCAAAATGACATCGGACTTCTGGGCCGGGGTGGCGCCCGCACTGGACAGCATTCCCAGTGTGCGGCGGCGCTCGGCCAGGCTGAGGGAAAAAGCATTGGATACCATCAGCGCCGCACCGACGCCAATCAGCGCCAGCAGGAACGCCCGCAGCCAGTTGATCAGCCCCCGCAGGCTGCTCCCGCCGGTGGGGCTGGCAATGCCCATCCAGGTCAGCAGCGTAGTGTTGTACCAGCTGTTGAGGCTGGCATCGCTGAGAGACAGACGCTGTTCCAGTGCCTGCACAGAGGCAAAAAACCGGCTGTCCGGGTGGGCAGCGGCACCCCAGAAATAGAGGCTGCCCGCCCCCTGCGGAAGCTCGTCCCGGGCAATGGAGCCCAAGTAGAGGTAAACCGGCTGCCGGCCATCGTAGACGAAAGTGTTGTCCACCGCAAACCGGTCCAGCACCGCGGTGACAGTCAGTTCCACACTGCCGCCGGTGCCCGGGTCCGTAAGGGTCAGGGCGCTGCCGGGGGCAAGATGCTCAACCGTGGCAAGGTCCTTCGTCACGGCGGCCTCGCCGGGGGCGTCGGGCAGTTTGCCCTCCACCGCATGGGCGCCCAGCATCCGCCAGGCATCGCCGCCCACTCCCATGCAGGAGACGGGCTGCCCGTCGGGCTGCGCGCTGTACGGCAGGGTGCACGCGTAGCCAAAACGGGCAAACAGGCCGCTGTTTTCAAACGCCTGCGCACTGGCGGCACTGCCGCTGCCCTGCCAGTGATAGTCGCCGAGTTCGGCGATGGCGCCGCGGCGCATGGCGTCCATGACCGAATCGCACCCCAGCAGCACAGCCGCCACCATGGCGGCGGCGACCGCAACGCCAATGACCGTGACCACAAACCGGCTTTTGCTGCCCCGGATCTGGGCAAGGGTCAATTTGCACAGCACATTCATGGCCGGACCACCTCATCTTTCACGATGCGGCCATCCTCCAGGCTGAGGATGCGGCCGGCCTGCAGGGCGATTTCCGGATCATGGGTAATCAGAATCAGCGTTTGGCTGTATTTTGCATGGAATTTTTTGAGCAGCTCCACAATGGCGGCACTGTTTTTTCGGTCCAGGTTGCCGGTGGGTTCGTCCGCCAGCACCAGCGCCGGGCGGGTGAGCAGCGCTCGCCCGATGGAAACCCGCTGCTGCTGACCGCCGGAAAGCTGCCCCGGCAGAGCGTCCAACCGTCCTGCGATGCCCAGCTCGTCCGCCAGGGCCTTGACCTGTCCGGCGTCCGGGCGGCGGTGGTCGAGAAGCAGCGGCAGAGTCAGATTCTCCGCCACCGTCAGCACCGGGATCAGGTTATAAAACTGGTAGACCAAACCGATTTGCCGCCGTCGGAACACCGCCAGGCGGGTCTCGTTCAGAGTGGAAAGTTCCACACCGTCCACTGTCACTCGCCCGGATGTGGGGCGATCCACCCCACCCAGGATGTGAAGCAGCGTGGATTTGCCGCTGCCGGACGGCCCGACGATGGAGACAAACTCTCCCCGCTGGACGGTGAGGGATACATGATCCAGCGCCGCGACCGTGTTTGGCCCGGCACCGTATACTTTGCACAGGTCGTGAACCTGCAGGATGGGTGTTGCTGCGGACGCGGGCATAATGGCAGCCTCCTTTGCGTTTTTCATGGGTGATAGCCGGAAATGATTTGAGAAAGGTTGTCTCCCGGCAATTCCCATTGTAACAGCCTAAGGTGACCGTCCGGTGACCGCTTTGGTGACAGGATTGTCACCCTGGCCGCCGGTACAGCGCCCTCCTGCCCTTACACCACAGTTTTGGCCAGTTCCACTGTAAATTTTGCCCCGCCGGGGATGTTGCCGGCCAGGATGCGCCCACCCTGTCGTTGGATAATCTGATGCGCCAGGGCCAAGCCGATGCCTACATTGTCCGCCCCGGCGTGTTTGCCCCGGTAAAACCGCTCAAACAGATGCGGCAGGTCCTCCGGGTCGATGCCCCCGCCGGTATCTTGAACGGTGATGCGGCTGCACAGCGGATCATCAGTGACGGTAATGGCCAGTGTACCGCCCCGGGGCATCTGCTCCACGCAATTTTTGACAATGTTCTGCAACGCCTGTACGGTCCAGTTTTCATCGCCGGTCCAGGCGGCATCAGGGCAATGCACCCGGCAGGCAATATTTTGCAGTTCCATCTGGATCTGCAGGGGTTCCAGCGCGCTGTGCACCAAACGAGGCAGCGGAACCGGGCGTTTTTGAAACACAACGGCGCCGGCGTCCAGCCTGGACAGCTTGAGCAGCGTGGCCACCAGCCACTGCACCCGCGCCAGCTGGGCGGAAAGCCGGCCGGTAAACTCGGTGCGGCGGGGCTGTGGCAGATCCGGGTCGGCGAGAAGATCGGCCATAACCATAGCGCTGGTCAGCGGCGTCTTGAGCTGGTGACTGATGTCCCCCAGCGCGTTGGCGAGGAAGGCTTTGTCCGCTGCCAGCTGGTCTGCCTGCTGCTGCAACGTGACAGTAATCTTGTACAGGTCGTTTTTGAGCAGGCTGAGCTCGCCTTCGGTATTGTCACGGATATCCAGCGCCCGTCCGCCCCCGTAGACCTGCGCCAGGTAGGCAGCCAAACGGTTGATCTGCCGGTAGCGCCAGGCGGTAAAGCCCCCGTACCCCAGGCAGAGCATTGCCCACAGCGCCAGCACCACAACACCGGCAGCCGGCGCAATGGCAAAGCCCGCCACCGTACCGGCAAGCCCTGTTGCCAGGCAGAATACGGCCAGCCAGGTGATCTCCCGATTGCGCAGCATAAACTTACACCTCCAACCGATAGCCTAACCCCCGCACCGTAGTGATCAGCGTCGGGCCGCCGGGCGCCTCCAGCTTGGCGCGCAGGCGCTTGATGTACACGGTGAGGGTATTGTCGTTGACAAAACTGCCGCCCGCATCAAACACACCGGAAAGCAGCTGGCTGCGGGTAAGCACCTGTCCCGGATGGGCCATGAAAAACAGCAACAGCCGGTATTCCAATGCTGTCAGCGTAACCCGGGTTCCGCCCCGGGTCACCTCCGCCTTGCCGGTGTCCACCCGCACACCGCCCGGCAGCTGTGTAACCGCCGTGCCGGAGTGCCGCCGCAACACCGCACGGATGCGGCTTTGCAGCTCCCGGATGCGGAACGGCTTGGTCACATAGTCATCGGCCCCCATGTCCAAGCCGAACACGGTGTTGAGCTCATCATCACGAGCAGTGAGGAAAATAACCGCAGCGTCCCCTTTTGACCGGGCATACCGGCAGACATCGAAGCCGCTGCCGTCCGGCAACCCCAAATCAATCAACAACAGGTCAAATTCCAGGGCCGATTCGCGGTCCAGCGCCGCACGGGCCTCCGCCACGGTGGCGGTCCTGATCAAAGCGCAGTCATCCTGTTCGAGCGCATAGCGTAATCCCTGGGATATGGTATCGTCATCTTCCACCAGCAGGATTTTCGTCATCACAGGCGCCTCCCTTTCCATCCGGAATCCTTCATCAATTTTAGCATACAGGATTTGAAGTGAAATTGCAAAAGATAAGGTGCAGAGTGCCCACCGACAACGGCCAAGTAGCAGGTTGGAATTTCTGATTCATATTCGGAAGGATGCAAGAAAAGCGGCCGGACCTGCTGTTCCCTCCCCCGGCGGTGAACCGGGTTTGACGGAGAAATCTCAAAAATATCCAAAATCGTCATCAGAGCTTAGTAGTAGAGGCAGTCCAACTTGAACACCAGCCGCTTGGGACTAAGGGTTTCAGACTTGATCCATGCCCACAGCAGCTGTTCCGCCGCCATACCGTGATAGGAAATGTCAAAATAGTTCCAATCCCTGTTATCCGTGTAAAGGGTTCGTGAATCATCAGAACCGAAGCTGCTAAAATATCTTCAAAAATTCGGAATTGTGCGGGTTACTGTCTATCAAATCCTTGTGTGTGACTTTTGCCACATGAGCATAACAGCCAACGCGATTCAATGGGCGTATTCATTTCTCTGTCCCTTTTGAGAGAATATTTGATAAATCATGCCTGTCAACGTAGCTTTTCAATAAAAGTGCTAAAATAGAAGACAAAATTCTTGCAATGACCGTGCTCCACCAAATCATTACCTGCCCGCCGAACAGAGGCGGCAAAATCAGCATAAGCAAAAGCATGAGAACCCGCTCTATAAATGTCAGCAAATTAGAAGGCACGCTTTTTCCCGAGGCGTAAAAGCTGGCTGTTGTAACGCGGGTAACTGCCACAAACGGGACTGAAATGAGGAAAATCGGACTGATTTTTGCTACTTCTACATTTACATCATGAGATGCACCGAACAAAAATCCCAGACTTCCTTTTGTGAGATACATAACAACGCAACCGATTACAGCCAAAAGCATGGCAAAGGCATACGCCAACCTCCGAATACTTTTCAGCCGTACAAAATCCCGTTCTCCGTAACACCGACTAATGAGAGGCTGACTGCCATCGCCCACGCTTTGAAAGATCAAGTAGATAATACAAATCATATATGCGATGCATGCGTATACCGCAATCGCCGATTTCCCTCCGTAAGAAGCGGAAAATCGGTTGATGATAATCAAAGAGATGTTAGGGGACATGGCAAGGCCAAAAGGGGCAAGCCCGATTTTCAGGATAGACATTGACACCTTGCCGATTTTTGAAAACGGAATTTTTAAGGTAAACTGCTTCTTTCGGCTTCCTGAAAAAGTTTGATAAACAGCGCACCATCTTCGCTTAATCTGTGCATACGTTCGAGCCCCATTCTTTGAATGGCAGCCAATTCCGCTTTTCGAAATGCAGGCAAAATCGTGTCGGCGTATTCTCTCCCTGCCGCAGTGAATTGGATGCTCTTATTTCTTTTATCTCCCTGCATAGGAAGCAATTCAACTAATTTTTTGTTTTCAAAGTCTTTCAAAATCATATTGACGGTTTGCTTGGGGATCAGCCATCGCTGGCTGATTTTCTTTTGCGTACAGTCCTCGCCCCCTCATCAATGGCAGTAAGGGTCAATAGGCAGCTCACCGATATGCCATGCGCTTTGGCCCACTCTGTATATACATAGTTTGTTTCCTGCCACACCGTGTAGTAGCGGTTTAATTCCTCAATCAATGCAGCATTGTTCTCCATTGTGCTCCTCCTTCAAAATTAGTACGGTTATGTACCAATTTATTGTGGTCCATATTCGTACTAATTGTCAAGCAGGAAAAAATCTGAGATTGTGCCTTGGATGTTATATTGAACGATTTATAAAAATGGAAAATGCGGTATTACATATCCAATAATTTAGTGAATATCTTTTTTGCGAAATAGTGGGCTGCTGTCTATCAAATTCTCTTGTGTTACTTTATGGTACATGAGCAATTTACACAAGGCACATATTTCCCCACATACAACAAGCAACGATACTCCTTTTTAAGAATATCGTCGCTTGGCTGTATCATCTATAAAACTTGTCACATCAAGGCGTTTTCAAAAAATGGTGTAATAGTGGTGTAGTAAGCGCCTTTCTGCTTCGTAAACCCATTGATTTTAATGGCTTTTCCGGGAGTTTTCAATATACTGTCGTGGTAGTTGCGGATTTCTTTGGGGATTTTGATCTCGATAGCAACCGCCTCCTTTTTATATGCTCACCGTCCAGCTTGAGCATTCGGGATTTGGCCATCTCAGCCAGGAAATCGGAACCGCAAACGCGGGTGGTCCTGCGCCGGGCACAGACGGTTTCGGTCATGAGCTCAACGCTCTCGTCGATCAGGTCGGCGTCGTCGGGGTTCTGTGCCACCAGCAGCGGGTACTGGATGTTGTGGCGGATCAAATCCCGATATTCTTCCATTCGCTCTGCCGAACCCGCTTCGGTTCGCTTCGCTTCCGGCGGCTGAGCTGCCGATTCCCGGAAAGAAATCGAATCGGTACTTGATCGATGGTTGTTTGGGATATTTGTTTATGCTCAGCGGCCGGTGGTCGTTTGATCGGCCGGCCGTTGTCGATGCGCATGAGGTCGACCGTCCACCCGCCGATGTCGAGCAGCAGCATAGAGGGCTCGTCTGCCAGCAGGTCAGGTTGGGTCATAAGCGCCGTGAACCCCTGGGGAAAAAGCAGCACATCTTCAATCGTGATGCGGTATTTCTTGCCCTCATAGCCAAATTCCGTCGCCTGGCCCGCGTTGCGGAGCAGGTACTTGCGGAAGGCAGGCTTCTCCCGTCCATAGCTGGTCAGGGGCAGCCCCGCCGCGATGGTCACGTTGCACTCCCGCGGCACGCCTCGGGCCTGCAGCTCCTGGGCGATGGCCGCCAGCGTCAGCAGGTAGTAGGTGTCGTTGGCGGTCTTGTCCCGCTGGATGGGCTGCCTTCCGCCGCCGCAAACAATAAATATCCCCCGGCGAAGCCGGGGGTTTTGCACAGACGGGTGAAACCCTGGATTACTAGCGCACGCGTCACGT
>CALXHQ010000007.1 GCA_944388145.1 uncultured Gemmiger sp.
TGGTGGCGGACGATGTACCCGGCGGCTTCCAGCTCCCGCAGCGCCCCGCCGATGGCGTCCACGCCCTCCTTGCAGATCTTCGCCAGACCGCGTGTGGTGTAGTTCCAGTCCTCTGGCAGAGATAACATCATGGACAAAAGCCCCTTGGATTTCAGAGACAGCGCCTTATCACGCAGGTGGTGGTTGCTCATCACGGTATAATCACGGGTCCGTTCAATACGAAAAACGGCCATTTCATCACTCCTCTCGGCATTCATGGCATGAAAAAAGCCGCAATCTTCAAAGAGACTGCGGCGGTCAGGTGCGGTAGTTCCGGCTGCGCCAGGAATACGGCGGCTTCGGCACAGGGGGCCGGGTAAAAACGTCCTGCGCGGTGCCGAAGGGCAGGCGCTGCATCACCTGGTCGATCTCGGTGCTTTCCATGTCATGCTGGGATTGGCAGTGTTCACGGATGGCCTCTTGAATCTCTCTAACGGTACACATATTTCATTCCTTTCTTAGCAGGTGGTGGGTTTACGGATGACGGCGTTTCTTTTTTGGCTTGAAATCGAGGATATGACCCTCTACAACGTGGGCATACCGCTTAATTTTGATCTGCTGGCTGCGCTGGGCGTCCAGAGCCTGCCGGTAGCCGTCCTCGGTGAGAAACAGGCGAACCTCATCGCCGGGGCTGCCGTAGGGGGTACGGGGCTTGCGGACAGAAAACTCGACCATCCAGCGGGTACTGTCCTGAAATCGCTCCACAGCCAAAATGTTGTGTCCTTTCAGCTCGCGGGCTGAAATATCCCTCATAGGCGCTCCTTTCATCGCTCCTGGTCTCTCTGGCGCTTGCGCTGCCACGCTTCCAGCAGCTTGATAATGGTCTCCTGCATCCGGGCGGGGGTGTAGCTCCGGGGAAAATATTTGCGCAGAGTATCGCTGGTGAAAGTGATCTTGTCCAGGTCGCTTTTCTTTTCCTCGCCCATGATGACCCGCATCATGTCGAGGGTCAGGTGGCCCTCCTGGCTGTACTTTTTCAGCCGCTGGGCCTGGGAGAGCGACGGCGTGGCCTGTTCGCTGTCCATCGCGTCCAGAAGCTGCGTCTGTTCCTCTTTTTTGAGGAAAGACAGCTCATAGGCCGGGTTGAAGGCAATTTTCTTCTCATCCACCATGTCCAGCAGTTCGGGGATCAGCTCCGTCAGGCGAATATAGCGGAAAATCTGATTTTTGCTCTGGCCGACCTGTTCGGCCAATACCTCGCTGGACTTCTTTCCAAAATCGTTCCCAAGTTGGGAACAATTTTCTTTGGAGGGGCGTCCGGCCTGTCGTTTCATGGCTTCCAGCTTCATCTTATAAGCAAAAGCCCGCTCGCTGGGGAGCAGGCTTTCTCGCTGCAAGTTGCTGTCAACCATAATAATGGTGGCCTGGTTGTCGTCCAGGTCGCGGACAATGACCGGCATGGTATCCTTGCCAGCCAGCTCACTGGCCCGGTGACGCCGGTGCCCGGCAACCAGTTCATAGCCGCCGTTTGGGTCCGGGCGGGCAATGGCCGGAACCAATACGCCATACTGCCGGATGCTGTCGGCGGTCTCTATCATAGCTTCGTCATCCTTGACCTTGAAGGGGTGGTCCTTGAACGGGTGCAGCTCCGACAGGGGAATTTCCAGAACCTTCTCCCGCTGGGCGTCGGCGCGGCTTTCCTCGGTGGAAAACAGGTCATCGACCGAGGCCAGCTCTACTTTTTTCGCGCTGCTTTTCAAGTTTTATCACCTCCCGCGTCAGATTTTTATAGGCTTCCGCCACCTTGCCGCCGGGGTCGTGGGCAAAGATGCTCTTGCCCTCGGCGCTGATCTCCTTGGCCCGGACTGAATGTGGAATCTCGGTGCCGAACACCTTGATTTTGCTGCCGTAGGTCTCCCGCAGCAGGGCGGCGATCTCTTTCGCAAAATTGGTTCGGCTGTCCACCATCGTCAGCAGGATGCCGTCGATCTGGAGCTTGGGGTTCAGCTGCCGCTTGACTTTGCTGATGGTGGACAGCAGCTGTTCCAGGCCCTTGGCGGGCAGATACTCCGCCTGGACGGGGACTATAATCCTGCCCGCAGCGGCCAGCGCGTTGACCGTGAGCATCCCCAGGGAGGGCTGGCAGTCAATCAGGATATGGGAATACTGTCCCTTCACGCTGTCCAGATACTGCCGCAGGACGGTTTCTCGGCTCATGGCGTTTACCAGCGACACCTCCATGCCGGACAGCTGGATGTCGGCGGGCATCAGGTCCACGCCCTCCGGGTGGTGCAGGATGCCCTCGCCGAGGCGCAGCGGCTCGTCCATCAGGATGCGGCCCATCGCGTCCGAGAGTGTAAAGGGCAGTTTGTCCGGCTGGGGGTTGCCCAGGCTGATGGTCAGGCTGGCTTGGGGGTCAGCGTCCACCAGCAGCACTTTCTTTCCGGCCTGGGCCAGCCCGATGCCTAAGTTGGCGCAGGTAGTCGTTTTGCCGACGCCGCCCTTCTGGTTGGCGACGGCGATGATTTGCGTGTTCATAGATTATATTCACCTCCCGTATGGGCATAAAAATAGGCACCCATTTCTGAGTGCCTTTCGATGCCGATATGGAGAAGGGCAGGGCTAAACCTGGACCTTCAGTTGTTCCTTGTACTCCGCATAATGTTCGCTTAGAACATAGTCAATCACCCAATCCTTGGGGATCAGATAAGTCATGCGGATGTAATAATGTTTCACGCGATTTTCTCTCATCAGCTTCCGAGCGGTGCTGTCGCCTATCCCGCCTAACATCCCGCGAAACTGTGTAAGCGTCACAACGCTGGGATAGTCTGCGAAAAGATTTTCGTAATATTTTCGGTTTTTCATTGAGCATATTCCTCCAAAATGTATTGCCAACAGCGGGGAATATCTGCTACAATGATGTTAATTTCGCAGTGGCAGCGCCACTCGAATCATAATTAAGTTCGTGGGTATCCCGCACACATCCCTTCCGCATCCCGCAAACGGCTCAAAAACAGCTCCAAAGCGGTTAGAATTTGGATGGCTGGGAAATGCCCGGTTTTTAAGGCTTTTGTTCTGGAAATGCCGATTTTATCAGTATTTCAGCGGTTTTTGACCCCTCAGTAGGTGTCCGAGAAGTCCAGTTGGTTCCACTAGAGGGTAGCAGGTTCGGGATTGTCCCGAAAACTCAAAATCCGTTGATGGCAACATCGTGTGGGTTCGACCCCCACCACCGGCACCAAGCATGGTTATAAAATCGCTGAATGCCTCAACTGTTATAGTTGCTTTCAGCATCGAACGGTAACCAAACAGAGCAAGGCCCCCAACCTGTCGGAAATCCCGGCAGGTTGGGGGCCTTGCTGTATTAAATCACTGCTTAAGCTGCTTGACAGCCTGGTTGATGCCGGTGGCCGCCAGACCGGACACGATGCCCACCGCCACAGCGGTAAGCGGGTCAGTGGCCGGGAAGTCAGGCACCGAGATGAGCCACGCCACAACGCCCAGCGCCGCACCCGCGATGCCGCAGATGCAAGGAATCCATCTGCAACTCCATGCGGCGCTGTCTGGCCTCCAGCCTGCTGGTGGCCTCGATCTTCGCCTTGTCCATGGGTTTGGGCCGGCGGCTGACGCCCTCTATCCAGGTGCCTACCGTGTGGCGGCAGTTGGGATGAAACAGCCCTGCCTTGACCGCCACGCTCAAAAGCAGATAGCTGCGCCCGTTGCGGCTGACGCCGTAGCTGCCGCCGGCGGCTGCATTGCTGCTGCCGTGGTAGGGTTGCCACACATCGTCGATGTAGACCAGCCCCTGCCAGGGCAGGCAGGTCTGGCTGCAGGCGCCGTACTGACTGACCAGCACGGTATCAATGCCCATGCGTTCCCGCTTCTGGGCTTCCCCCAGCAGCATGGCCCGGGTGTTGGAGGTGCGCAGTGCCATCTCGGCATAGGTGGCGATGTTGACCCGGCGCCCGTTTTTGTACCGGATGCAGGTGATGCCCTGCTCCAGAAAGTCCTTCACCGCCAGGTCCACCGCCTGCTGCATGGTGACCCCGCCGGTGGTGAAGGCCGCGTCCGCCCGCAGGATGGTGCGCCGGTAGACATCGTCCATGTACCGCAGCGCCGCCTTCTGTACGTCGGCCTCGGTGGCGGTCATCTCGTCGATGAGGGCACCCACCTTCTCGCCGTTGACCCCGAAAAAAGCCTGCTCGCTGCCGTCCGCCTCGGCAAACTGCTGCTCCAGCAGGGTGCGGGTCTCCGCGTCGATTTTGCTGGAGAACTCCTCCCCGATCTTCTGGTTCTGCTGCCGGAACCGGTTCAGGCTGCGCAGCTTCTCGGCCTGCCAGGCGGGCCAGGATTCGGGGACGCCGTTCTGACCGCCCTCGGCTTTCTCCTGGCTTTTGTGGGCGGTCAGGTTGCGCTTGAGGGACTGGATCAGCCGCAGTTCCAGGTCGGCAAAGAGGTCGGCGATCTCCCGGACGGTCATTTCAGGCTATCTCCGCCCAGGGAGGGCTCCTCCTGCTGGGTGATGCCCCGCTCGGACCGGATGCGTGCCACCTCGGCGTTCTTCCAGTCCTCGTCCTTGCTGAAGCCCCACAGCTCGTCCACCTGGGCCTCCACGCTCATGATGCCGGTGGTGGAGGCATTGCCCACCGTCCTGACCCGGCTGTCAAAATCGGGCGCGCCGTACTCGCCAAAGCTGACGCTGGCCTCATAACGGTCCGGGGCTCTGCCCTCCAGAATGTCCTCCGCGGCCAGGGCGGTCTCGGCCAGGCGGGGCAGGGCCTGCTCCAGCGCGCCGGTGATGGCGTTGCGGGTCATGCCGGTGATGTCCTTTTTCTCCCGCTGGGCGTCGGCGCTGGACATCTTGCCCACGTCGATGCCCAGGGTGGCCGGGCTCATGATGCCCTGCAGGCAGAGGTCCAGGGTGGCGGTGTAGCTGGCCAAAAAGGCCTCGTAGCGGATCTCCGGCTGCACCGTGTCGATTTTGTTCTCGGCGTTCTCCCGGGTGTCGGTCTCCAGCTTGATGAACTGGGTGCCGAAGGCGTTGACCCGCAGCAGGCTGCCGTCCTTCTCATTGCGGGGGATCAGGCTTTCGGGAATGTACTTCTGCACACGCCCCGCCCGCACCGCGTCCAGCCACTGGCTGATGATTTCGTCGTGGGCATCGAAGGCGTCGGTCTTTTTGTCAAAGATGGACTGTCCGCGGCCCCGCCACCGGGCGCTGGGCCAGAACTGCAGCGGCACCGCCAGCATGACACCGGGGTCAAAGGTGACATCCTGCAGCCCGGCGCAGTCCTCTTCGTCCGCAAGCGGCAGTTCCCTGCCGTCCTGTTCCAGGTGGTAGGTCACGCTGCCGGGGGCGTAGATCTCCCGGAGCATCCGGCCCCGCTGCCCCACCGGCGAGAGAAACTCCACCGCGCAGATCCGGCCATGCCGGCGGCGGTATTCCACCCGGTCGGCACCCCAGAACTCCAGGATGGGCCCGTCGGCCACCTGGGGATCGATGCTGATCTTGAAGGCCCCGTCCCCGGTGACCAGGGTATCGGCCACCGACTGCCCCACCAGATCCGGGAAGGAGTTGTCCCCGGCGATGGCTTTCCAGCGGTCGGCCGCCCGGCGGTTGTCCCCGAAGTCCAGCTCGGCCAGGTCGGACCTGACCACCCCGGCCAGCGTGTCCACCATGATGCCCGGCAGCCCGCTGTGGGCCTTGCGGATGGTCTCGCTCTCCGGCGCCGCGGCCCAGAAGCGCGCCCGGCCCACGGCGTCCTCCCCCAGAAGCCGGAACAGCTGGTCGATCTCGGAGGCGTCGCCCCGGTACCAGATGCGGTTGCGCAGCACGTTGGTGCCGTGGCTCACCGGCTCCTGAATCGTCAGGCCCCGGCCGGCGGCGGGCTGAATTTCCAGCCAACTGCGGATCATTTGCCCAGCACGGATGCACGCAGCCGCTTTTCGCGGATCATCTGCTTGACTGTCTCCACGCTGAGCTGCATCCGCTCGGCCGCCTGCTCGATGGTGTAAAACACATTGGGTTCAATCGCCATTCGGTTCACCTGCCTTTCTTGTGCGCCCTCCCTGCCCGTGCTACAATGTTCGGGAAAGGGGGTGAGGTTATGACGTTCAAAAAATGGATAACAGGTTACAAGGGGTTAAATACCCCATTGGGTGACCTGTGCGCCGATATACACAGCGACCGCAAATTCCCGCGCGGTAATCCTTCGCACGATACGATCCTGGCACATCTGCAGCGCCAGGGGGCTTGCTCGGAATGTATCGCCGCTTTTGAAGAAGCGTGGGCCGCTTATTCAAGAGAAAACGGCGGGACAACCAGCACGGTTTGAGCTTTGATCTCTGCGAAGTGGCCGTACCCGGTCTGCACCAGCTTGTGGCCGAGCTGGTAAGGGGAACGCGCCGTTGTGCTTATCTTGAGGCAACCCCTGCTGAGCAGTTCATTGATAAGCTGCTCAGTAGGGATTTTTTTGAGCTCCTCCACTCTTTTCACCCCCTTTCCGATGGAAACGCCTTGCCTTTTTGTGTGTGTTGTGGTAAATTTGAAGTGCTAGGACAAATGAATCACAATACAACGCATACTGTGCAGGGGTTTTCCTGTATGGTCTGGTGTTTTTGTACCTGTTTCCGGGTACAAGAATAGTATATCGTAGCTTTTCACGATTTTCAAGCGATACTCGCGAAAAACTACGATTTCGGCATATTGCACACCTTTGGGAGCTTATCTATGTTTGATTTTGACAGGCTGTATTACCTTAGTAAGCTGCATGGCGTGTCTAAGTCACACTTGTGTGATCTGGCAGGTAAAAACGCCTCTTACATCGCCGATCTGAGACGCCAACATCGTGAACCCGCCCAGCAAACGGTAGCAGCATGGGCCGCCGCCCTCCACACCACGCCCGCCTACCTGATGGGCGAAACGGACGACCCCGGCGAGGGTATAAAAAAAGAGCCCTCCGGCCCTGCGGCCGAAGAGCTGAGCGAAGAAGATCGAGCGTTTATTGCGGCGTTTCGGGCGGCTTCCCCTGAGAAGCGCCGCGCGATTCTGGAGCTGTTAAAATAGCCATCACCTTGGCCCGCAGCTGCGGGTCTGCGTGCATTGCCTCCAGCAGGCGCCGTTCATCCTCTGTAAGTGTCACGCCCTCAACCTCCCCTGCAATGTGCCTTTGTGTCCAGCATATCACAACCGCCAGTTGTAATCAATGCACAATTTTGCCAAATTGACAACAAATAGTTGTATATGGGATTGTACAGCAACCCCCACCGCAAGTCCAAATTATCGGCCTGCCCTTGTGCTATGATAAAAAGAGGTGCGCCCTGCCATGCCCACAGCGTTCATCCTGACCCGCTACAGCACCGACAACCAGAACCCCGACACCACCGCTGTGCAGGTCAAAAAGTGCGCCGAATACTGCCGCCAGCATCAACTGTCGATCCTAGACATCTTCTCCGATGAAGCGGTATCCGGCATGCGCCAGCATCGTCCGGAGTATGACCGCATGATGGCGCGGTTCCGCGCCGGCGCCGGCGCCGATGTGGTGGTGATCTACGACCAGAGCCGGATGTTCCGCGACATGGTGGAGTGGTTCACCTTCCGGCGCGAGCTGCAGGCCCTGGGCGCCAGGGTTGTCAGCGTAACGCAGCCATTGGTCGGCGGCGACCTGTTAGACCCGTCCGTCTTTATCAACGAAGGCGCAATGGCGCTGTTCAACCAGATGCACGTCCTGGTCACGCGGCAAAAGGTCGTCGAGAAGATGCGCTTTATGGCCGGCCAGGGGAAGTCCTGCGGCGGTACGCCGCCCCTGGGGTATGACGTGGATGCCTCCAAACGGTATGTCATCAATGAATACGAAGCCGAGACCGTGCGGTTGATTTTTCAAATGCACGCGGCCGGGGCCAGCTATAACGCCATCGTGGACGAGCTCGCCCGCCAGGGCCGCACCACCAAGAGCGGCAAACCTTTTGGCAAGAACAGCCTGCACGATATATTGCGCAACGAGAAGTACATTGGCAGACTGATCTACGGCACCCAGCCACGCGCCCATGGCGGCGCCAAGAGAACCAGCCGACACCGCCCCGACGCGGGGCGCATGGTGGTCGAGGACGCGGTGCCCCGGATTATCCCGCAAGAACTATGGGAGAAGGTGCAATCCAGAATGAAAACACGGACAGGGGAAGGCGGCCGCTACTCGGCCAAGCACGAGTATCTGTTGGCCGGGAAGGTATTTTGCGGCGAGTGCGGCGGCGCCATGGTGATCACCGGCTGCAACCAAAGCAAAGACGGCCGCCAGTACCGCTACTACAACTGCGTGAACAAGCGGCAAAACCACACCTGCACCGCAAAGGGCATTGGCTCCGTCACGCTGGAGGCTATGGTTGCCGAGGCAGTCAAGCGCCAGCTGGGCACGCAGGATGCCGCCGAGCGGATCATCCAGGTGGCCATCAAATACCGGGATTCGATCCAACAAGGCGCCGCCCAGAAGAACAGCGCCATAGACAAAGAGCTGAAAGAACTTGACAAGAAAATTGCTCGCCTTGTAGACGCCCTGGCCGATGGCATTGCCAGCGATGCGGTGACGGTACGCCTGGGCGAGCTGGAGGACCGCAAGGCCCAGCTGACCGCGGCAAAGCGCATGTTAGACAACGCTGAGAATGAGGTCGGCCTTACCGATGAGCAGATTCGCCAAGCAGTAGAACGCCTGGCCGCGGCCAACCTGGACAGCCAGGACGGCCTGCGCACCCTGCTGGCCATTGTGCTACGGGTGACCGTGTACGCCGACCACATCGAGGTCGTCACACTGTTCGGCGGTGGCAAGCCGGGAGACAAACCTGATATTCCAGGTTTGCAAAAAGCCGCCATGGAGTTTATAACCTCGATAGGTGCCCCACCACCGGCACCAAGGCCGAGCCTGGACGCGATTTGCGTTCCCAGGTTCGGCCTTTTTTGTTTGCCCCCGGCCCGGCGCGCCCCTTGCCGGGGCAGGGCAGGCAGAAAACGCAGGCCAACATGGTGGTTGGCTCTTTGAGAGAAGGAGGGTTCCAGATGTCGTTTTGTCCCCACTGCGGCCGCCAGCTTCCGGACTCGCCGCGAGGGTTTTGTCCCCACTGCGGTGCCGAGCTGCCGCACAGTCCGCCGCCGAATGCTGTGGTCACCGACCCGCCCCAGGAGCCGCTTTCCGATGGTGCGCCCCGGCAGCGGCGCAGGACCAGCCCGCTGCTGATTGTGCTGCTGGCGCTGCTGGCGGTGTTGCTGTCCGTCAGCGTTGCGATGGGCGCGGTGCTGATCCTGTCGCCCGGGCTGGAGAGCGCCGCCGTTTCCGCGCCACCCGGGCCGCAGCAGTTTGACCCGCCTGCCCCGGTGAGTTCCCCGTCGCCGACCCCCGCCCCAACGCCGCTTCCCACCGCGCCGCCCACGCCGGTTCCTGCCGCAGCCCCCACACCGGCCGCGACGGCCGCACCGGTGCCCACCGCAGCGGCCGCACCGGCCAGCCCGGAGAGCGAGTACATCCTGCCCCACTCGGACACGCAGGCCATCACGCTGGAGGACCTGCAGGGTCTGACCTCCTGGGAGGCCCGTGTGGCCCGCAACGAGATCCTGGCCCGGCATGGCCGCTGCTTCAACGACCCCCAGCTGCAGGCCCACTTTGACAGCTGTTCCTGGTACCACGGCACCATCGACGCCGACGACTTTGACTACAATGTTCTAAGCCAACTGGAGCAGCAGAATGTGGAGGTCATCAAGCAATACGAGGCCACCTTGGAGGGGAATTAGCCCCGCCCCCGAACGGCAGAAGCGCCGCACAACCCCATCAGGCAGAAAAACACGCCGTTTCAAGCAAAAGCCGCCGTCTCAACACAAAAAACGGGCGCGCCGCAGAAGTTTCTTCTGCAGCGCGCCCGTTTTGTCTGTGTCTGTCCGGCCGGGGGCGGATGGCCGCCGGGTTATTGCTCCGGCTGGGTGGATTCGGCCGTCTGGCCCTGCTGGGCCGCGTTGGAGGTGCCCAGGGGCACGTCAAAGCTCATCAGCTTGCCGTCGCGCTCCACCTGGATGTTCACCACGTCGCCCACATTTTTGCCTTGCAGGTAACCGGTCAGGTCGGTATTTTCCGACACTGCCACGTCATCCACCGAGACGATGCGGTCGCCCGGCTGGAGGCCAGCACTCTCGGCAGTGCTGCCGGGATTGACCTGAAGCACATACACGCCGTAGGTGCTGACGCCGTACTGCATGGCCAACTGCTCCGAGTTGATGTTCAGCACTGTGATGCCCAGCGCCGGGCGGGGCACATATCCGTTCTCGATCAGGTCCTTGGCCACCTGGGTGGCGGTGTTGATGGGGATGGCAAAGCCCAGGCCTTCGGCCTCACTGTCGTCACTCTTGGCGTTGACGATGCCGATCAGTTCACCGTTGGCGTTGAACAGGCCGCCGCCCGAGTTGCCCGGGCTGACCGCGGCGTTGGTCTGGATCAGGGTCATCTGGTTGCCCTCCACCGTGACGGGACGATTCAGGGCGCTGATGATACCGTTGGTGACGGTGCCGCCCAGGGTACCCAGCGGGTTGCCCACGGCCACAACCTCCTCGCCCACGGCCAGCTTGTCGCTGTCACCGATGACGGCGGGGGTCAAGCCGGTGGCGTCAATCTTCAGCACAGCCACGTCAGAGACATCATCCTCGCCCACAACGGTGGCGGTATACTGGTCCTCGCTGCCGTTGAGCTGAACGTTGATGTTGGTGGCGCCGCTGACCACATGGGCACAGGTGAGGATGTACCCGTCATCCGAGACGATCACGCCGGAGCCTGCACCGCTCTGGACAAAGCTGCCGCCAAACCAGGAGATGCCCGAGCTGACCATCTGCTCGGTAGTGATCACCACCACACTGGGGCTGACCAGCTGGGCCACATCGGCGGTGGAAAGGGTGCTGCCGTCGGCGCTGCCCTGGCTGGTGTCGCTGCTGGCGTTGTTCATGTCATCCCGCACAACGGTCTGCATGACCACGCTGCTGCCGGTCAAGCCCAGGCGGGAGGCCAGCACCGCACCGCCAAAGCCGCTGCCAAAGCCCAGGGCCACCACCACAACGCCTGCCACAATGCGCAGGGCAATTTTCTTGCCGGTGCCCTTGCCCTGCTTTTTGCGGGGGGGCTGCTGTGCGGGGGCGCTGGTGTAGCTGTACCCGTTGGCCGCACCGTGCATGGTGCTGGTATAGCCGTTACCGGAGGGGGCATGGTAGCCGTAACCGGGCTGCTGAGGGCCGCCCGCCGGGCCGGCACCCGCGGCGCCGTAAGCCTGGCCGGAGTAGTCGGTGCGGGCGGTGTTTGCAGTGTTCATGCCGCTGCTGCCCACATTGGGGTAACCGGTGTTTGCACCGGGCGCAGCGTTGGGCGCCTGGGCGCCGTTTTGCTGGCCGGGCTGGGCGCCCGCCTGGGCCGAAGCCGCCGTGCCGCCCGCCGGGGCGGTCTGGTCGGCCGGACCGGCCGGCTGCTGGGACTGATTGCCGGCGGGGTTCTGGCCGCCGGTGTTGCTGGCATTATGATAAAGGTTCGAATAATCGTATTCGTTTGCCATAAAGCTCATCCTTTCTGTATGATGACCGGCTGGGAAGATGCCCGCCGGGCTTTCTCTCAACCTGTGCCTTCAGTATAGGGGCTAATTGTGAAATACGTTTTTTACCCCCGTGAAATAACTGTGAAAACCTGGCGTTCCGCCCCGGTTGACAGCGCCCCGCCCCAGGCCGTACAATAATGCCCAAAGGGAGGTGCATTGCGGTGCGCATCGAGTGTAAGCCCGGCATTGGCCGGCAGCAGTACCTGCTGTACAAGGAGCAGGCGGTCATCGGCCGGGCGGAGGTATCCGGCGGGCAGCTGCAGCAGCTGGAGATCCTGCCCGAGTGGCGCAGCCGGGGCTACGGCAGCTACCTGCTCAAGGAGGTGCTGCGGGCCGGCGGCGGGTTTGACACCGCGGCCGAAACCCGCTTTACCGCCCCGCTGCCCGACCCGGCCAACCGGGCCGCCTGGGCGCTGGCCCGCCGGTTCGGCTTTGTGCGCCGGGGCGAGGTTCTCTGCCGCCACCGCCTGCCCGACCTGACGGCGGTGCAGCTGGCCCAGCACCTGCTGACCGACCTGCTGCAGCCGGGCGGGCTGTACATCGACGCCACCTGCGGCAACGGCCACGACACGCTGTTTCTCTGCCGGCTGGCGGGGGCGCAGGGGCATGTGATCGGGCTGGACATCCAACCCATGGCGGTGCAGGCCACCAACACCCTTTTGGCCCAAAACGGCATGGCGCACATCGGCCAGGCCATCCTGGCCGACCACCGGGACCTGCTGCGGTACGCACCGGCAGGCTCGGCTGACTGTGTGATGTTCAACTTTGGCTGGTTGCCCGGCGCCCCCCACGCGGTGCATAGCCAAGCCGAGGCATCGCTGGCGGCGGTGCGGGCGGCGCTGGAGGCGCTGAAACCCGGCGGTGTGCTGAGCGCGGTGCTGTACAGCGGCAAAGTCATCGGCCAAAGCGAAAAGCAGGCGGTTTTGGACTATCTGGAGCATCTGCCCCTGGCCCGGTACACGGTGCTGGTCTGTCGGTTTGCCAACTGGGCCGACACCGCGCCCCTGCCCTGCCTGGTCATCAAGCGCCCCGACACCCGATAAGCCGCACAGCCTGTTCAGGACGCCGCAAGCGCAAGCGAATGGCATCCTTGCGCATCAAAAAGGCGGCTGCCAGAACAGCAGGCCGCCGCGCATAAGATGGTATAACCGCCGCTTTTGCGGCTATTATACCACATTTCCGCACAAGTTGGCTATCCCCCCGGGGATGGCCGCATACTTTTCACCAGGGTCTGCCGGAACCGCCCCCCGTACCGGCCATTGCGCATCGGCGCAGCCTCGCGCACCTGCCGGTTTGCGCAGCGCTTTTGCCGGCGGTTCCGGCCCCTGCACAGAACAGCGCCCGGCGGCTGCGGGCCCGCACCGGGTGCTGTAAACGGAGGGACCCCCATGCAATATCTGATCTCGTTTTTGGAGGGCATCATCACCTTCCTTTCCCCCTGCCTGCTGCCCATGCTGCCCATCTATGTCACCTACTTTGCAGGCGGCGGGCAGCGCTCCACCCGCCGCACCCTGACCTGCGCCGCCGGGTTTGTGCTGGGCTTTACGGTGCTGTTTGTGGCCATGGGCGGCCTGGCTGGCACGGTGGGCAGCTTTTTGACCCGGTATCAGACCGCCGTCAACCTTGTCTGCGGCCTGATCGTGGTGGTGTTCGGCCTGAACTACGCCGGGGTGCTGCAGCTCAACCTGTTCGGCGGCGGCCGCCGCCGGGTGGACACCAGCAACCTGAACTTTTTTTCCAGCTTTGTGTTCGGGGTGGTATTCTCGGTGGGATGGACCCCCTGTGTGGGGGCCTTCCTCGGCTCGGCGCTGATGCTGGCCTCCCAGCGGGGCCACGTGCTGGAGGGCATGGCAATGCTGCTGTGCTACTCGCTGGGGCTGGGGGTGCCGTTTTTGCTCAGCGCCGTGCTGATCGACCGGCTGAAATCCACCTTTGACTGGATCAAGCGGCACTATACCGTCATCAATCGGGTCTGCGGCTGGCTGCTGGTGGCCATCGGCCTGCTGATGGCCACCGGCCTGCTGGGCCGGCTGCTGACCCTGCTGAGCTGAAAGGAGCCCTGCCTATGAAACGCAACACCCTGACCGCCCTGCTGATCGCCGCCTTTGTGGTGGTGTTGGGCGGCGCGCTGCTGCTCTACCGCGGCCTGGCAGGCAGCGCACAGCCCGGCCTGGTGGCGGAGCAGCCCACCGCCGCCCCCGGCGCCACCCCGCTGCCGGAGAACACCGCCGCCCCCGAGGAGACCGAGCCGCCCCGCACCGAGGCCCCCGACTTTACCGTCTACGACGGGGAGGGCAATGCGGTACAGCTGTCCGGCTTTGAGGGCAAACCGGTAATTTTGAACTTTTGGGCCAGCTGGTGCGGCCCCTGCCAGAGCGAAATGCCCGACTTTCAGGATGCCTTTGACCGGTACGGGGAGGACATCCACTTTGTGATGGTCAACTCCACCGACGGGATGCGGGAGACGGTGGACACCGCCGCCGGATTTCTTGAGGACAGCGGCTACACCTTCCCCGCCTACTACGACACCGACTTTGACGCCTCGGCCACTTACGGCGTATCGGGCCTGCCCACCACCTTCTTCATTGACAGCGAGGGCTATCTGGTGGCCTATGCCAGCGGCGCCCTGAACGCCGAAATTTTGCAGCAGGGCATCGACATGATCCTGCCCGCCGCCTGACCTTGCCCAAAACGCAAACAGCGCCCCGGCCGCCTCCCCGTTCCGGTTCACGGAGGGAGGGCAGCCGGGGCGCTGTTTTGGGGTGCAGCCGGGCTTTCAGGAAATTTGATCCGCAGGCACGCGCCCGCTGGACCAGGTGTTGCCGGCGCCGTCCTTCTGGTAGGGGGCGTGGGCGTCGTAGATATCCACGCTGTAACTGTCAATGCGGATACCGGCAGCCTCCATGGCCGCCTTGGCGTCCCGCAGCACCTGCTCGCCCAATTCCCGGCGCGGCTGGTTGTCAAAACCGAACAGTTCCAGATTGACTGCCATGGGCATGGCGGCTCTGTCATAGGGCATATCCAGTGTAAAGCCCTGCTGAGCCGGGGTACCCTGCCCTTCCGCCCCGTAGCTGAGGACAAAGTCGGTGGCACCGAAGGGGGCAAACCCCGCGGCCTCCATGGCGGCACGCACATCGGCGGAAAGCGCCGCATCGACACGGGCGCGGGTGTTGTACAGCGATGCCACCGCGGTGTCATAGTCAGTGGAGGTGACCACGCCGAAGTTCACCCAGACGTTGAAGCGGGTATCCCGGCTGGCGGAGGACTGCACCGTGACCTGATAGCACCAGCCGGGGGTAAACTGGACTTCTTCCGCCCGGAAGTCCTGGCCGGGCCAGGTCTCGTTGGCGTAATCCACCGCGTGGCGGACCGAGTAGGTGCGGCTGAGCGGATCCCCCAGCATCGAGGCGGCAAACAGCGCCAGCAACACTGCCAGCAGGATGCCGGCCGCAGCGGCCAGGCGGCGAGGCATACGGCGGGCGGCGGCAGTTTCATTTTTCATGGCGATCCTTCCTTTCTTTTGCCGCCGGCTCGTTCGGCAGGGCGGCGGGGCGGGCAAATCCGTACTGGATCAGCGCGGCGGCCAGCATCCCCAGCCCGCAGAGCAGCAGGCAGAACACCGCGATGATCAGGGCGTATCCGGCGTTGTTCCACAGCGCCGCGGGCACATCATAAGCGTTGCGCAGGCTGACGGCCCACAGTTCAACCAGATTGAACAGGCCGATGACCGCCGCCGTCCCCAGCGGCAGCAGCCGGCGGTGGCGGCCGCCGAAAAACCAGAACAGCGCCCCCAGCACCGGCATCACCAGGGTGTTCCAGGGCAATCCTTCGCCGGAGCCGGAAAACACCAGCCCCAACCCCAGCCCGGCCGCAAGCAGAGCGCCCATCCACCGGCGCACCTGCCGCCGCAGGCGGCGCAGCACATGGCGGTCGTCCGGCGGGGGCGGAGCCTCCCCCTGCCAGACCGCCCGGCATGCGGCGCATCCGGCCAGATGCTGTTCCACCGCCCGGCGGCTGGCCTCGCTGGCCACCCCGTCCCGCACCAGCGGGATCAGGTCCCGGCAGATATCGCAGGCAAGATCCGGTTGTCTCATAACAATCCCTCCTGATGTAACGCTTGTTTGAGCCATTGACGGGTACGGCACTCGATCACGCGGGCCGATCCTGCGCTGATGGCCAGCTGCCGGCCGATTTCCTCAAAGGAATAGCCCTGCACCCGCAGTGCCATCACCCGGCGGGCGCGGTCATCCCGGGTGGCCAGCAGCTGCCGCACCCGGTCCAGCAGCTGGCGGGCAGCGGCATGGTCGGACAGGCGGTCCTCGGTGGTCAGGCCCAGCAGGTCGTCGTAGCTGGCGGTGGGGTGCTGGCGCCGGCGCGATTGCAGCCACAGGTTGCGGGCAATGCCGAACAGCCAGGTCTTTTCGCTGGACTGGCCGCGGAAGGCCGCCGCCCCCTGCAGCGCCTTGAGGAAGGTCTCGCTGAGCAGGTCCTCCGCCTGTGCGGGGTCCCGGGTCAGGCTGCACAGATACCGGTAGACGTCCTCCCGGTATGTCCGATAGAGTTCCTCCATTGCCCGCATCGCCCATCACCTCCTGTTTTCCGGGTGGTTTCCGGTCCATCCCCGGCGCTCCTTGGGTGGACCCTGTACGCCCTATCTGTCGCTTTTTGGGGGAAAGTGTTACAGCCCCGGGGGGCAGCTTTCCGGTTGACCGGGTGCACCAAGCAAAAAGCGCCCCCGGCTCCCCCAACCGCACAGGCGGAGGGGAAAGCCGGGGGCGTTCCTTACAAGCAAAGGGGGTTGCAATCAGGCAACGGGCTGCTGGGCCTTCTTCTCCCGGAAGAGGGCGCGGAAGATCAGCCGGACCAGCGGGCCGCAGTAGCACAGCTGCCACAGCAGGGCGCAGGGCAGGTTCATGCCGAAGGTCTGCACCCAGGTGCCGAAGCTGGGCTCCTTGAAGAGCAGGGTGGCGATCAGGCTCATCACCGGGCACATGACGCAGCAGATGCAGAAGCTGATGGCGCAGGCGATGACGGTGGGGCGGTCAGTGGGCTTGACAAAAGTGAAGGCAAGCTTGTGGGCCAGCTTGTCCACGATGAAGAACTCCAGCAGAAAGGCGATGGGGGCCATAATCTTCAGCTCGCCCAATGCCATGACAAAGGTCTGGTTGGTGACACCGCCGGTGGCCAGCGCAATGTTGTAGACGATCATGCCATAGACCATGAAAAGGGCCATGATGGCAGTGAATACGATATTTTGGAACAGTGTTTTCGGCATGATGATTCCTCCCTGAATGATAAGCCCGGGGTGTGCCCCGGCAGTGTTGCGTGTTCCGGCCCGCGCCGGGCGAACCCGGACTGCGGGAGACGTGCAGCCTGTGTTGTTCGTTATCACTCAGGGTGGCGAGTGTGCGTTGCCAATCAAACCATCTGCAAATCCGTATTGTATCACAGCCCGCCGCGCCGTGTAAGTGCGGCGGGCATTTTTCCACGGTTTGCCGGTGCCCCCGTGGAGTGAGCCGGGTCCATTTTGGGTAATTTGCGCAATTTTGTCCTGCTCATTTTGTGCATTGTGTTCCACACCCAGAGCAACGGGCTCAAAAAGCCAGCACATCCCCGGTGGAGAGCGGATGCATCACTCCCCCCAGCAGCGGCTCCAGCGCCGCATAGCCCGCGCAGCCGGTGCAGTGGCCGGTGTACACCGCCTGCACGCCGTGGCGGCGGACCGCATCGGCCAGCGCCTGCATCTGGGCGGCGGTAAAGGCACAGACCTCCCGCCCGTCCCGCTGCCCGCGCATATGCAGCCCGCCCACAAAGGCCCGGATGGGCCGGCCGGGAAAGCGGGCGGCCACCTCCTCCAGGATCACCGGCAGCCCGGCATGGCTGCAGCTGTTGACCACCACCAGCCCGGCCCCGGTGGCAAACACGGCGGTCAGCTCGTGGCGGAAATCGTCCGGCTGCGGCTTGTCCCCGCCGGCGCGGTAGAGCTTTTTGGCCGCCCCCACCGCCGCCAGGCCGGGCGTGGTGTGGGGCAGCAGCGTGACCCCCGGGGCGGGGGCCGCCTCACCGTCCAGCCAGACAAAACGACCGGCGTACCGGGGCAGCACAGTATCCGGCAGGCCGATGTCATGGCGTGCTGCCCCGTCCCCCGAGAGATAGCGCTCCCCTGCTGCCCGCATGGCGTACACCGGCGCATGGGCGTTGCCGGCAAAAAAGGCTGCCAACCCGCCGCCGTGATCATAATGCCCGTGGGACAGGATGCCGGCCTCCGCCGCATCCAGCGGCAGACCCAGCCGGGCAGCGTTGGCAGTAAAGGCGCCGCTGGCGCCCGCATCCAGCAGCCAGGTTCTGCCCCCATGGCGGATGTACAGTGACAGCCCGTGTTCTGCCCTCAGGTCCGTTCGGCGGGTGGTGTTTTCGATCAAGACGGTGATCTGCATCGGAAATGGTCCCTCCTGTTTGCATTGACTGATTTTGCCGGCAGCTCCCGGCAGTGAAACACTTTGAAGGTTTGCGGGTGGTGAAGTTCTTTCTCTATCTATCTTTTTCGTCGTCCTGTCTCATTCTATATTTATTTATCGTACTCTATATTTATCGTGTACGAAAATCGAGCAGGCAGGTCACCGCTCATTGGGCGCTTTGGGGCGGTGCAGGTTGTCCTCGGCGGGGATCAGATCGTGTTGCAGAGGGCACCTCCTTGTGGGATGGGTATCTTCTTCTCCAGTATACGACACGGCGCACCCTCTGCAAAAGGGGTTGGGAGGGTCAACGGGCACAAAAAATGGGCAAAACCCCGGACACTGCGGTTCGGGGCTTTGCCTGAAAAGATTGGGAGAATTGCAAGAGGGAATCACGGCAAGCCGGGGCCCGGCGCATCACCTGCGGCGGCGGACCAGACGGGCGGCGCCGCAGCCCAGCAGGCCGGCGCCGGAGAGCACCAGCAGCACAACCCACAGGGTCAGGTTGGCACTGTCGGAGGTCTGCGGGACCGAGACAGTGGCCACCGGGGTGGCGGTGGGCTGTGCCGGGGCGGCGGTGGCCGACGGGCCGGCGGCCGTAACGGTGGTATCCGGCCTTGTGGCCGGTGTGGCCGGAGCGGCCGGGGTGGTATCGGGGGACGGTTCGGGTTCCGGTTCCGGGGCAGGTTTCTCGGCGGCGGCAAGGTAGAGGTTGTCCACGGAACCCCAGCCACCTTTCTGGATGTCCAGCGCAATCTGCAACTGCACATCCGCTGCCTCATCCAGAGTGAACTCCATCGAGGCTGTAAGCCAGTTGCCGTAGCCGAGCAGCTCCAACGGCGTACCGGAAGCCAGCAGCTGGCCCTGGGCGTCCAGCAGGTTGAGGGTGACCTTTTCGCCCGCCATCCCCATAGCAGGTGCCTCAAAGACATAGTGTCCAGCCTCCAGATGCGTCTTATAGTTGACAGCGGAGGCAGTGGGGCTCGCCCAATACCAGTGCAGGCAGGAAGCCCCTTCCATCGGGTCCTCGTTGGAGGGCAGCTTGATGCCGTTTCCGCTGGTGGCAAAGTTACCCAGGTTGACGCTTTCAAAGGTAGCATCCCCCTCGGGCAACAGGTTGGGCGCCTTCACAGTCAGGGTGAAGATGACCGGCGCCGAGGTCTTGCCCGCATAATCACCGGCGTTGACCGTCTTGGAGAAGCTCACCGTGCCGCTGACGGTGTAGCTGCCCGCCTTGTCCGGGTTCACGGCGGCCTGCTCGCCGGCGTTCCAGGTGACCGGTTCCGCCACGGTGCCGTCGCTGTAAGCCACGTCGATGGCGGCGGGCAGGGTAAAGCTGTCACCGGCCTCGATGGTCAGGGTGGGCATCGTGATGCCGTCCACCGAGATGTTTTCGTTGTAGGAACCGGTATAAACCAGCTTCCAGACCTCGGCGCTGGGCAGGGCTGCGCCGTCGGCATCAAACAGGGCCTGGTTGTCCACCGCCGAACCGCCGTACCACACCCCCGCGTCGTCGGGATCATACTCGGCGGAGAAGCTGGACGCCCAGCCGGAGCCATATTGCTCCCACTTGACCTTGTTTGCCTCCACCTGCTGATTGTAGGCGCCGTCCGTCAGGCCGGTGGTGTCCCCCACCGTGATCCAGGCGGGCTCCCAGTAGTAGACGCCCAGGCCGCCCGCCTCGCTGACGGCGGCGATCAGGTCGCGCAGGAAGCTGGCCTGACCCTGTACGCTGAAGGGGTAAGCCATGCCGGTGTCATTGTTGCCCACGCGGACGGTGTTGTCATGGCCGTCGGTGTCCGCCAGCGTGAAGGCATAGCTGGTCTCGGCCACCATGACATCCTTGCCGTAGGTGGTTTGCACCTTCTGCATCTCGCTTTGAAGGTTTTCAAAGCTGCCGTGCCAGTAGGGGTAGTAGGAGGTGGCCAGGATGTCGTAATCCACGCCGTTGTCGTGAAGGATCTTGCCCCACTGGGTCAGACGGCCCTTTTCAGGGTTGGTGATGTGGATAACCACCCGGATCTCCGGGTCAAAGGCGCGGATGGCGGCAGCGCCCGCGTTAAACAGGGTACAGACACTGGCGTTATCCGTCTCGCCGATAAAGCCGCCGGTGGTCTCGTTGCCCACCTGCACCATATCGATGTCGGCGCCGGTAGCGGCGATTTTTTGCAGCGAATCCGTCAGGAAGGTTTGCAGCGCATCGGCTTTTTGCTCCAGGGAGAAGGTTTTCCAAGCCTTGGGGGCCTGCTGCTTGGAGGGGTCGCACCAGAAGTCGGAGCAGTGGAAGTCGAGCAGCATCTTCAGGCCGGCGGCCTGGCAGCCCTCGGCGATCTGCACGGCAGTTTCCACATCGTTGTTGCCGCCGCCGTAACCGTTGCCGTCGGCATCATAGGGGTCGTTCCAGATGCGCACCCGCACATGGGTGACGCCGCACTCGGCCAGGAACTTGCAGAAATCGGTGATGTTATCGATGGTGTTGCCCTCAAAGTCCTGATAGGTTACACCGCTTGCAAACTCAGCCATGGCGGAGGAGATGTCCACGCCCATGATGAAGTCCTCCGACAGGCCGGGGACATACTCCACCGTGACGTCCGCCGGCACCGGGTCAGGGGTGTCGGGGTCGGGGGTGACCGACGGGGCGGCAACTGTGATGGTGGTGGTGCAGGATGTAAGTACTGCCCAATCACTGGTCAGATCGTAAATCTCGGTGACCAGATAGTAAGTACCCTCGCTGGGCAGGGTAACGCTGGGGGTCAGGGTCTTGTCATTGTTCAGGACAGCGTCGGCGTTGCCGTCGGTGTGGTCGTTCCAGTGGTCCGCCCAGGTGGTGACACTGATCTGCTCGGCAGCCAGGTCGGTGACAGGCTGGCCGTCCTTGGTCACCGTGACCTCCAGGGTGATCGTGTCGCCCGGCTGAACTGTGGCGGTCTGCGCGGTGACGGTAACGCCGTACTGTGACGGATCCAGCGCCCGCGTTGTGTACAAGGCAGGCGATGTTTCCGCCGATACGGCGGTCTCGGGTGTTGCGGGCACTTCGGCCGCGGAGGCTGTTCCCACCGCCAGTGACAGCAGCAGCGCTGTTGCCGTAGCCAGGGCCGCCGCGCGGCGCAGTGCACCGCCAAAAACGTGTTTCATTCCAGGTTCCTCCTTACCATCGCTATTGGTTCTGTCAGAACTCATCCGCGGCCAGCCTTTTGCGCAATACATTGCGCTACGGTCGCCACAGATGCTGTAATTCGTCCTCAATTATACCACGCATCTCGAACTTTTCCACTAATTTTCGCGCATATTTCCAAACTTTGTGCAACATGGTGCGCAATATATGCGCAATATTGTATGTATCACCAAAGTCAGGCAGCGCTATTGCGCTCCTGGTGCGCACCCCCGGCGGCACATGCAAAAAAAGCCTGCACCGCATCAGCGGATGCGGCACAGGCTTTTCGGGGGGTGGATAGCGCGGGGCGATGGTCATCCGGTCGGTTCGGCGGGGGCAAGGCCTTCGGCCCAGTCCCGCACGCGCTGTTTCATGCCCTCCACGTCCAGCACGCCCAGGGCAAAGCCTTTGCGCACCAGCTCGGCGGGCAGGTATTCGTCGTACTTTTCAAACGCCGGCACCTCCTTGGGGTAGACCAGCTCCAGCGGGTCAAACTCTTTGGCGGCCTCCTCGGCGGTGATGCGGTAAAACTCCTGCTCGTCCACCTGCATGGTGAACTGCATGTAGTAGGGCCGGGCCGGGCTGAGGCCCTTCAGGCCCAGCCGGGCGGCGCAGCGCAGCTTCAAAAAGCGTTCCAGCGCTAAAAAGGCATAGCTGCCCAGCCAGGGGAACAACGCCCACATCCTGCCGCCCAGGTGGACCAGCGGCCGCCCCGCCATGCCCGCCTTGCGGAAGGTGGCGCGGGCGTCCATCAGGCGGGCGGCAGCATGGCGCATCAGGTAGGGGTAGGCGGTCTCCTCGCACAGCACCCGGTGCATCCGCTCCAGGATGCGGGTGTGGATATCCCCCGCCACATCGCCGAAGTAGGCCGGAACATTGCCCTTGACCAGCGTGCACCAGACCTCCCGGCGTTTGTGGTCCACTTCCTCCACCACCCAGACCCGCCCGGCGATGGCGATCTTGTCCCCCACCGGCGGCGGCTTGACGATGGTGCCCAGCTCCTCGGGGCCGGCGTGCACCGAATACTCGATGTTTTCCTGAAAGACCGCGTAGAACTTGTAATTGTTGACGATGCGCTCGCCGGCCAGGCCCAGGATCAGGCCGCCGGCCTCGGTACGGCTGATGTGGTCCTGTTCCAGCAGATGGCGCAGCAGCAGGCGGTAATCGTCCTGGCTGACCCGGCGGAAACAGGCAAGGGTCAGCACCCGGCTGGCCAACTCACCGGGGGTCATCTCCCCGCAGGCGGCCAGGGTGCTCATCGTCTGGTGGTACAAAAGGCTGTACGGCAGACGGCCGGTGCGGGGCGGCTCCACAAAGCGCTCCTCCAGATAGAGCTGCACCAACGCGATGCCCTGAACCAGATACCAGGGGATCAGCTCGGGCAGCAGGGCGCGGGCTTCGGGGTGGTCCTCCCGCATGACAAACCACATCTCGGCGGGGTTGCCCCGGCGGCCGGTGCGGCCCATCCGCTGCAAAAAGCCGGACACGGTGAAGGGCGCGTTGATCTGGAAGGCCCGCTCCAGCCTGCCGATGTCGATGCCCAGTTCCAGCGTGGCGGTGGCGCAGACCGACACCAGTGCATCGTCATCCTTCATCTCCTGCTCGGCGCTTTCCCGGTAGGAGGCGGACAGGTTGCCGTGGTGGATCAGAAAGCGGTCCGGCTCATGGTTTGCCTCGCAGTACTGGCGCAGGCTCTGGCAGACGGCCTCGCACTCCTCCCGGGAGTTGGTGAAGATCAGGCACTTTTTGCCCCGGGTGTGCTCAAAGATATAGCCGATGCCCGGGTCGGCCGCCTTGGGAGCGGTGTCGGTGGGCGGCTCGGGGGCAAGGGTTTCGGGCAGGTCGCGGCGGTCCTCGCCGGCCTGGGGCGCAGCGCTGAAAAAGTGCTCCATCGACAGGCGCCAGACCTCCCGCCCGCCGTCAAATTGGGGGATGACGGTGCCGCGGCCGCTGCCTTCCGCCAGGAACCTGCCCGCGGCCTGCGGGTCGCCGATGGTGGCGGACAGGCCGATGCGCCGGGGCTGGCACCCCGCCGTGCGGCACAGCCGCTGGATCAGGCAGAAGGTCTGCAATCCCCGGTCCCCCCGCAGCAGCGAGTGGAGCTCGTCAATGACAACAAAGCGCAGGTCACCGAAGAGGGACGGCAGTTCCATGTGCTTGTTGATCAGCAGCGACTCCAGCGATTCCGGCGTGATCTGCAAAATGCCCGCCGGTTTGCACAGCAGTTTGCGTTTTTGGCTTTGCGGGGCATCGCCGTGCCAGCGGGTGACCGGGATGTCTGCCTGGGCGCAAAGCTCGGTCAGGCGGCCGAACTGGTCGTTGATCAGCGCCTTGAGCGGCGCGATGTACAACGCCCCCACGCTGTGGGGCGGGTCCTCATCCAGCAGAGTCAGAATGGGGAAAAAGGCAGCCTCGGTCTTGCCGGAGGCCGTGGAGGCGGTCAGCAGCACGTTACTGTCGGTGCCAAAGATGGCGTTGCCGGCGGCGTTCTGCACGCCGCGCAGCATCTTCCAGCCGGACCGGTAGATATAGTCCCGGATGAAAGGGGCGTATCGCGCAAAGACGTTCATATCGTAAACTCCGCATAGGGGGCGTCGGTCTGGTCAGAAACGGCTTCCGACGCGGCAAAGGAAAACTCCTCCGACTGGAGCAGCTGGTCCATGGTGGCGGCCGGGTCCTGGTACAGCAGGTCCAGCAGCTCAATGAAATCGCGGATCACCTCGCGGGGGGTGATGTTCTGGTCGGCGCCAATGCGCCCATATTCCAGCTGGAGAAAGCGGGCCAGGTCGGTGGGCTGCAGGCGGCGGGGGTAGCCGTACAGGCCGGCATGCAGATCGGCCAGCTTTTCACACAGGACCAGCATCTCCTCCGGCGTCAGGGGGTCCAGGCGGATCACCGGCGCCAGCAGGTCCCGGGCGCCGGGGCGGGAAAACTTGCCCTCGGTCAGGCGGGAACGCAGCGCCTCGTAGCTGTACACGCCGCGACGCTTGTCCTCCAGCGCCTGGGGCGTGGCGCCCATCAGGATGCCCAGATACCGCGCCTTGCCCTGGAGGGTATCGTTGTACATGGTCAAAAGCTTTTCATAATTGTACTGGCGGGTGATGGCGTTGGGGATCTTGTACAGGTTGACCAGCTCGTCGATCATGATCATCATGCCGGTGTAGCCCGCCAGGCGGAAAAAGACCGCAAAAAGCTTGAGGTAGTCGTACCAGTCATCGTCGGTGATGATGACGTTGACGCCCAGTTCCTCCCGGGCCTCCCGCTTGAGGGTGTACTCGCCCCGGAACCAGCGCACCACCCGGGCCTTGGTTTCGTCGTCCCCGTCCAGATAGGCGTGGTAGTACAAGGACAGCAGGCGGGCAAACTCAAAGCCGTGGACCAGCTCGCTGACCGCCGCGGTGACCGCATAGATCTTCCGGTCCACCGCTTGGGTCAGGGCCGGGTCCCCGGGGGCCAGGCCGGTTTCCTGCACAGCCTGGGTCTGTACCGTGCTGATCCACCGGTCCAGCACCAGCGTCAGGGCGCCGCCCTCGGGCTTTGTCTTGGTGGACAGGTTGCGGATCAGCTCCCGGTAGGTGGCCAGGCCCTGGCCCCGGGTGCCCTGGAGCCGGCGCTCAGGCGAAAGGTCAGCGTCGGCCACAATGAAGCCCCGGTCCATCACATAGTTGCGGATGGTCTGGAGCAGAAAGCTTTTGCCGGAACCGTACCGCCCCACGATGAACCGGAAGGACGCCCCGCCGTCGGCGATGATGTCCACATCCCGCAGCAGCGCCTCAATCTCATTTTTGCGGCCCACCGTAATGTAAGGCAGGCCGACGCGGGGCACCACGCCCCCCTTGAGCGAGTTGAGGATGGCCTGGGCAATGCGCCGGGGCACGTTTTTGTTCACGTCCGTCATGGATTGTTCCCTCCCATAGTGCGGCTGCCAGCCAGCAATTGTTGTACCTCCTGCCAGTAGTCCTCCACCAGAAGGATCGCCCCGCCGTCGCAGTCCAGCACATTGTCCCCCACTGCGTCAAATAGCGCCGCGTTGATACCGTCTGCCACCACCGAGGGCATCCGCCGGGCCGCCTGCAGGATGGGCTGCACCGGCTGCCCCTGCAAAAGCGCCTGCAGCACCTGCTGTTCCACCCCGTCCAGCGCCGCTTCGGGGGCAGGTTGCAGCGCCGCGGGCGCCGGGGCGCCGGGCAGGGGCGCAGGCGGCAGGGGTGCCTTGGGCTGTGCGGGGGCCGGCTCCGGCTCGCTGTCCGCTTCCTCGCCGGCAAGCAGGCTGCTGCAGGTACGGGCGGCGTCCTGCCGGATGCGGTCCAGCCCGGTCAGGTCGATGGTGATGCGGGGACGGGCAGCCTCCTGCTCAGCCTGCCGCTCCGCGGCAAGGGCAGCCTCCACCAGGGGAGCAGCCCAGGCATCGGCGGCCGATTCCCGCAGGTAGTGCCCTGTCTTCAGCGCACGGCGCAGCTGCTGGTCGGACCGGCGCAGCAGGCCGCGGAGCATCTTCCAGTCGAAGTAAAGGTTCTCGTAACGCTGTTCCCGCCAGTACCCCCTGCGGCATCTGAGGGTGCGGCAGGCATCCAGCGCGTAGTCGGTATCGGGGTGGGGGGACTGCTGCCAGTAGACCGCGCTTTCCAGCGGCCGCCAGGGAAAGACCTGCCGCTCGCCAAAGCAGGCGGTGAACAGGTCATCGCCCCGGCTGCGGGCCTGGGCGGTGCCGCAGCGCCACACCCGGGCAAACAGCCGCATCCCCTTTTCCCCCGCCCGCCTGACCACCGGGGACTGGGCCAACTTGCGGCCGGAGAGGGCGTCCAAAGCGTCAAAAACCTGGCCGTCGGTGCGGGCGTCGCAGCTGCGCAGCACATCCAGGGCGGCATCCCGCTCCAGCAGGGCAGGGTCAGCGTACTGGCGTGCTTCCTCGGGTGGGAGATCGTGGATAATGGCAAATTCCAGCATCCACTGGTGCAGATGCTTGCGGATGCGCTCCTCCCCGTAGCCGGCGTCCAGAAAGCCGGTCTCAAAGTCCCGCATACGGGCCAGTGCCTCCCGGGGGGAACCAGCGCCGATGCCGTTGAGCAGCTCGTAGAGATACAGGCAGGCCAGCGACGGGGCGATGGGTCGGTATTCCCCCTGGCGAACCCGGGTGCGCCAGGTGAAGTAGCCCCGCAGCTGCCGGACGTTCAGGTCCTGGTAGGTGGGGAAATAGCGGGTGACGGCATCGTTGCAGGGATAGTCGTCGGTGTAATCCTCCATAAAGCGGGCCTGCAGGTAAAAGCTGCGGCACTTTTGGGCGAAGGACCCAGCGGAATACTGGTACAGCTGCCGCATCTGGCGGATCTTTTCGGGCACGTCCTCCTGCTGGGGCAGCCAGGTAGTGTCCGTCACGCGACGCGGCGGCGGGGGCAGCACCACGCTTACCCCGCTGCCGGTGTGCACCGGGGGCTGCTGCAGCACGACAGTGTAGCTGCCCTGCTGGCCGTCATAGACCGCTTTGTCGAACAGGCGGCAGACGGTGACCGGGTCGGTGGCGCTGTCAAAGCAGACGCCCACCCATTTGGGGCCTTTCATGCGGAAAGGCAGCGACAGGTAGGGCGGCGGATTGCCGGTCAGGCAGTCGCGGCCGCACTTGATATCACAGCGCTGGATCTCGGTGCCGGTGTCAAAGTCCCACTGGCGCATCAGCAGGGCCACCCACTTGCCGGTGGCCGGGTCTGTCAACACCGAAAACCCCGGGAACCCGGCCCACTTGTGCTGTTCCCGCATTTTGAATTTTTCTGCCGCATGTGCGACCAATTCCGCCAGATCCATCGCGCAGTTTCCTTCTTTCTGCCTTTGCGGCGGTTGTAAGATGTCCCGGGTATGTCTGTTCCTTCAGGCCGGAACCAAGCAGACCGGAAAATTTGCCAAAAAGCAGCGCATGCAAAGCGCGGGGCTGCCGCAGCCCTGGATGGGCGGCAAGCCACCGTGGCGCGGCAGACGCCGCTTTTGTACAGCATTTTTCACAGAATATAGAGCAGGACCGCGCCGGGATCATACCGGAGATTGTTCGGACACACTTTAGTGTATCACATCACAGCAACAGGCACAATGTGCCGCGGGCGGAAAGTCCCGTTCATGGGACTTTTCGCGACTCCCGCCCGGGCCGGCTGCATCTGCGAAGTCCTGCTGTTATTGTACTGTATCCGGCGCTGCCGCACAAGCGGGGCCGGGCAGCAAAACGCCCCGCAGAGGGCGGCACCGCGGGGGCAGGGGCACCGGGTTCTGCCGTTCGTCCGAATCCACACATAGGCAGGGCAGGAAACGGCAGCCTTGATGTTTTTGTATTGTAAGTATCAAAAAGCAACTGTTAAGCAACTGTTGTCTTTCCCGGGCGCCATGGTATAATGGGGGAAAAGCATTCTTGCGGCAGGCAAACACCGCCTGACCGAATGGGGAGGACTCACCATGGAAAAGACCGAACGGGAAAAGATGCTGGCCGGGGAACTGTATGATCCGTCCGACGCTGAGCTGACCGCCCTGCGGCTGAACGCCCGCAAGCTGGCCCGCCGCTACAACAACACGGACGAGGACGACCCCGCGCTGCCGGTGCTGCTGCGCCAGCTGGTGCCCAACGCCGGCGTGGGGCTGGCCCTGCAGGCGCCGGTCTACTTTGACTACGGCTGCAACACCAGCTTTGGCAACTACTGCACCGCCAACTTTAACCTGACGGTGCTCGACTGCTGCCTGGTACAGATTGGCGACAATGTGATGATCGGCCCCAACTGCACCCTGGCCGCCCCCATGCATCCCCTGCTGGCGGAGGAGCGCAATCTCCGCCAGCGGCCGGACGGCAGCCTGTACAACCTGGAGTATGCCAAGCCCATCTTTATCGGCAGCGACTGCTGGCTGGCCTCCAACGTAACGGTATGCGGCGGCGTGACCATCGGCGAGGGCTGTGTGATCGGTGCGGGCAGCGTGGTCACCCGGGACATCCCTCCCCACTCGCTGGCCGCAGGCGCCCCCTGCCGGGTGATCCGCCCCCTCACCGAGGCGGACCGGATGAACCTTCGCTGAGAACCGCTTTGGAAAGGAAGAGTTCCATGCCCGCACAACCCGATACCGGTCCGCTGCCCACCTGCCCGGTGGAGACCACCCTGACGCTGATCGGCAGCAAATGGAAGGTGCTGATTTTGCGGGACCTGATGCCCGGCGCCAAGCGCTTTGGCGAGCTGAAAAAGTCCATCGGCAGCGTGTCGCAGAAGGTGCTGACCGCCCAGCTGCGGGAGATGGAGGCCCAGGGCCTGGTACACCGGCAGGTGTATGCCGAGGTGCCGCCCCGGGTGGAGTACAGCCTGACCGGCCTGGGCCGCAGCCTGAAACCCATCCTGGACGCCCTGCAGACTTGGGGGGAAGGCTACAAGGCAAGCCGCGGCAGCGCCGCCCCGCAAGCCTGACAAACAGCAAAAAACAGACCGGTGCCCCGCTGCTGGGGTGCCGGTCTGTTTTTGTTTGCCGCCTGCCGCAGGGTACCGGTCAAGCCATTCCGCCGCGGCGCAAAACAGGGTTGGCGGGGCAGCGTCAATCCGCCAGGCTGCGGCGGACCCGAACCGCCAGCGCCGGGTCGTTGGTGATCACGTCGGCGCCTGCCTGCATCAGCCGGCGCAGGTCCTCCTCCTCGTTGACAGTCCAGACACGCACCGCCAGCCCGCTGTCCAGATAGGTTTTGAGGAAGCCCGGCATCTTGATGTTCCACAGTCCCGGATGCAGCCCGTTGACCCCGTGGGCCGCGGCGTAGCGCTCCACATCGCAGATGATGTCGGAGTAGAGGTAAGCGGTCTCGGCCTGCGGGTCCAGCCCGCGCACCCGCTCGATGCTGTAATGGTTGAAGGAGGAGTAGATCACCCGATCCGCCATGCCCATTTTGTGTACCAGCTCGATGGTTTTCTCCTCAATTCCCGGGTACCACAGGATGCTTGTCTTGAGTTCGATGTTCACAAACATACCGGTGGGACGCACCTGGTCCAGCACCTCCTCCAGGGCGGGGATGCGGGCGCTGGCAAAACCGGGCATACCGTTGCCGGCGCACAGCGCCTGTAATTCGGTCAGGGTGTGCTCCCCTACCCGGCCGGTACCGTCGGTGGTGCGGTCCAGCGTCTCGTCATGGATAACCGCCAGCCGGCCGTCCCTGGTCAGGTGAACGTCCAGCTCGATGCCGTCGGCCCCCTGCTCCGCCGCCAGCGCAAAGGCGGGCAGGGTGTTTTCGGGGGCATAGCGGCTGGCGCCCCGGTGGGCGAAAATTTTGACCTGTTTCATGGGGGTTCCTTCCTTTCCGGCCCGCCGCCGGCATGGCAGACAGCGGTGCGTCGTTTGACCTGCCCCCATTGTAGCGCATCTGCCGTCACGCTACAAGGTGCCCGTCGATATCCTTTGTGCCGGTTCGAGGGCGGGCCGGCCCCTTTGCCGGAGGCCTCCGTTTACCCAGGTTAACGAAAATTTGCCATAGGCATCCACAGAGGGAGAAAAATTCCCCTGCTTCGGCAAACGATATTGAATTTCTGCACTTTTGGTGATAGTATATACATATATTTGCGGGGTTCGGCCGCCGATCTTGCGCCGCCTTTGCCCGCAGGTCACATCACTTTGGGGAGGAACCGAATATGGCAATCTGGGATGGCCTCAATGCGCAGGCCAACAGCACAATGGGCCGCGTCGGCTCGATGATGGAGATCAACCGTCTGAACTCTGTCATCGCCAACGAGGAACGCAACATCAGCAACTATTACTACGAGATCGGCAAGCAGTACGTGACCCGTCATCCGCAGGACTATGATGCCGAGTATGCGCAGCTGATTGCCGCCATCCGGGAAATCGAAACCAGGATCGATGGCTATCTCCGTCAGATCCTGGCCCTGAAAGGCGTGCAGTTGTGCCCTCAGTGCGGCGCTGAGGTTCCCATCAATGCAGCCTACTGCAACCATTGCGGCTACAAAATGCCGGAGTATATCCCGGCCGGCATGATCAAATGCACCAATTGCGGCCAGCTGGTGCGGGAGGGCACCCGCTTCTGCACCCGCTGCGGCACCCCGATAACCGCCCAGCCGGTGGAGCAAGGCCAGCCTGCGGATCAGGGCCAACCTGTGGAACCCGTACAGCCCGTACAGCCTGTTCAGCCCGTTCAGCCTCTCCACCCTGTGCAGCCCGTTCAGCCGGTCCAGCCCGACAACTTCACCCAGCCGGTGGAGCCTGGCGGCCCTGCGGCTGAACCGCAGGAGCAGCCGCAGGCAGGGGTTTGCCCCCATTGCGGTGCCCAGGTCACCCCGGATATGCTGTTCTGTGTGGAGTGCGGCGCCAAACTGCAGTAACAACACGGCAGGCGGGCGGCAGCCCGCTGTTGTGAGGAGGTAATATTTATGCAAAAAACACGACTTGGCATCAGCGTGGGCCTGATGGGCGCAGCGCTGTACCTGACCGCCTTTTTTGGCGGTATCATCCCCGTGCTGCTTCTGGCCGGCTATGTGCTGCTGTTTGAGGAAAACCCCTGGCTGCGCATGGCGGCGGTGAAGGCGGTTGCAGTGCTGCTGGCCTTCGCCTTCCTGACCTCGGCCATCGGGATGATCACCGACCTCACCGACATGGTGGTGGATTTGTTTGGCATCGCCAGGCTGAGCCTGAGCACGCTGCTGTCCCCCTTCACCAGCTTCATGTCTTTCATCTACGACATCGTGAACTTTATCGAGAAGCTTCTCTTCTTCGCCCTCGGTGTGACTGCCCTCTTCCAGGGCAACATTCCCGTGCCTGTTGTGGACAACCTGATCCGTAACCACATGGCGTAAAGTTCATCCAAAGGGCAGCGGGAGCTGCACAGACACATCAGTGCCTTTGATGGGTTGTGCCGGCGTTTCGTCTGCCCTTTTGTTGTATGTGCGCCCCGGCGGCAAGGGCCCCTGCGGTTCCCGCCCGGCAGCCCCGGCATTGTCTGCCGCTGCCAAAGGCGGGGTATGGCCCCGCCGCCCACCCGGAGGAGGACCCATGAACAGACAATTGCAACACACCACGCGACCGGTGTGGCTGCGGCGGCTGGCCCTGTTGTGGCTGCTGATCTTCTGCCTTGCCATGGCCTGGCAGGCAGGCGGAGCGCCGCAAAAGCAGCCGCCGGCCGGCCGCACGGTCCACGGTCAGCCGGACCCCGCCACCCTGCCCAGCGGGACCGTGGAGCTGAACGGCCATTACTTTTACCTGAACCGCTGCGGCCCCATCACCTGGCAGGACGCCCAGCAGCGCTGCCAGGAAGCGGGCGGGCATCTGGCCACCGTCACCTCACAGCAAGAGGCAGAGTTGCTGGCCGGCCAGCTGAACGGCGATGAGCGGATGTGGCTGGGCGGTTACCGCAGCGACAGCGGGAGCTGGAACTGGGTCAGCGGCGAATCCTGGCAGTTTGCCCAGTGGGCGCCCGGCCAGCCGCTGGAGCCGGACCATGCCGCCACCACGGCGCGGTACCTTGCCATTCAGCGGGACGGCTGGCTGGTACAGACCGATGAGGATGGCCCCGCCCAGAGCGGTTATATCTGCGAGTGGGAATATGGCAGCTCGGTGATGCCGGCCACCCCCGCCCCGGCGCTGCCGCCGGGCAGTACGCCGGCCCCCACCCCGGCGCCGGTGATCCCCTCCAGCGCATCGGACCGGGATGTGGTGCTGGTGCTGGATGTATCCGGCTCGATGTACGGCACGCCTTTGGAGGAGACCAAAAAAGCCTCGATCAACTTTATCTCCACCGTCCTGCAGGAGGGCGCCCGCATCAGCGTGGTGGCTTTTGCCAACGACGCCCAGGTGGTTTCGGACTTTTCTACCGACGAGACCGTGCTGGTCAACGCGGTGAACGGGCTGGACACCTACGGTGGCACCAATACCGAGGCCGGCCTGCGCAGCGCACAGCTTTTGCTTTCCGGCAGTGCCGCCAAAAAGAAGATCATTGTGCTGATGAGTGACGGTGAGCCAAACAACGGCCGTGTGGGCGATGACCTGATCGCCTACGCTGACAGCATCAAGCAGCAGGACATCCTGATTTATACCCTGGGCTTTTTCGAGAGCCTGAGCTACAAGGCCCCGGCCCAGGCGCTGATGAACGCACTGGCCAGCGATGGCTGCCACTATGAGGTATCCGACGCTGACAGTCTGGTCTTTTTCTTTGAGGACATTGCCGACCAGATCAACGGCCAGCGCTACATTTACATTCGCATTGCCTGCCCGGTGGATGTGACCATCCGCTATGGCGGCGAGACCCTCACCTCCGATGCAGACCGGCAGAACCTGCGCACCGACTTCGGCACCATCACCTTCGAGGAATCGGAGGAGGCGGAGACAAGCGGCGACGCCTCGCCCGGCGGCAGCGAGGAGGATACCACCGATGACCTGATCAAGGTGGTGCGCCTGAAAGAGGGCGTGGATTACGACGTTCAGATTGTGGGCACCGGCCGCGGAAGCATGGATTACACCATCGGCTTTATGGACGGCGAGGGCGAGTACAACGATTTTCGCCGGTTCGAGCGGGTGCGCATCACCCGCAATACCGTCATCGACACGGTGGCCACCGTGTCGGATGAGAGTGTGCTGAACATCGACGAGGACGGCGACGGCCGGTATGATCTGCGGCTGCGCGCCGAAGCAAACGGGTATGGGGAGGAGGTCAGGACCCCGCTTTGGGTGTACATTGCCATGGGCGGCGGCGCAGCCCTGTTGCTGCTGGTCCTTGTCCTGATCCTTGTATTGGCAATCCGCAAAAGGAACAAGAAAAAACACATGAGAAGAAAGGTTTGGTGAGCCAGAAATGGCAAAGTACTGTGGTAATTGCGGCGCACAGATGCCGGACGACGCCCTGGTTTGCGGCGTTTGCGGCACGCCGTTCGATATGGGCCCTGCCCCCTCCACCGCTCATCCCGGCCAGGGTGGCGGTCCCGTCGGCGGCGGTCCCGGTGGCGGCGGTCACGCCATGGGCAGGGTCGGCCTTGACGGCCGCGGTGCCGGTATGGGCAACGGTATGGGGCCCGGTGTGGGCGCCGGGTTCCGCCCTGCCGCCCAGAGGAAGCTGCCGGTGTTGTGGATTGCCATTGGCGGCGGTGTGCTGGCGCTGATCCTGATTATCGTGGCTGCCGTGCTGATCATCCCCAACTTTACCGGGTACCGGGCCCTGCTGCGCCGGACGATGACCTCCTTCGCGGACTATGACATCGACAACATGATGGACGATTGCAGCGAAATCTATTACGAATATGCCTCTGAGGATTCGGCTGAAATGTACTTCTCCAGCGTAGTGGGTTCGGTTTTGGACGATCTGGAGGACGGCGCCGGCCACAATTACAAGTTCTCCTACAAGGTGAACGAGTACTATGAGATGTCCAACCGTCAGCTGGACCGGATGCTGAACGCCTTGGCCTTCTTCTCGGATCGTGCGGACATCCTGAGTGACTACGCGGATGAGATTGTGGCCGCCGACGTGACGGTCACCGGCAAAAAGAATTCCCGCGAGACGAGCGAGGACGTGCTGGTCGTGATGACCAAGGAGGCCGACGGCTGGAAGCTGTTGGCCATTCAGCGGGATTACTGAGGTTCCCCTGCCAGAGGGCGGGCGGCGCGCAGGCGCCGCCCGCCTTTTGCTGCCGTCAGTTCCCACAAAAGTGGGGTGTCCGCTTTGTGGAACAGGGAGAAGACCTCCCCCACCCCTTGCGCAACCCCCCGGATTTCCGTATACTGTAAGGTACAAGGAAAAGTATGTCTTATGCTTTTTCCTGTCCGCAGCATCCGGCTGTGAGATTCGATTGCGAGGTGAAACCGATGAAACCCATTGTCATCACAATGGCCCGCGAGTATGCCTCCGGCGGCAGCGAGATCGCCCGCCTGGTGGCCGATGAGCTGGGTATCCCCCTGTACAACAAGGAGCTGATCACCATCGCCGCCAAAAAGAGCGGCTTAACCGAGGAGGCCATCGCCGCCTCGGAGACGCAGCGCAGCGGCAGCCTGATTTACAGCCTGTACATGATGGGCAACACCATGCCGCTGGCTGACCAGGTCTATATTTTGCAGTCCAACGTCATCAAAGAACTGGCTGAGAAGGGTTCTTGCATCATTTTGGGCCGTTGCGGCGACTATGTGCTCCGTGACCGGGAAAATGTGCTGCGCACCTTTGTTTTTGCCCCGCTGGAGCAGCGCATCGCTTTTGCCAAGTCCCGCCCCGGCGCCAAGGACATGGCCGACCGCCTGTGGGAGTCTACCCTGGCCAAGCACGACCGTGCCCGCGCCAGCTATTACAACTATTACACCGAAAACCGCTGGGGCGAGGCCAAAAACTACGACCTGTGCCTCAACGCCGCGCTGGGCCGGGATGCCTGTGCCAAGCTGATCGTGGACGCGGCCAGGGCCATGCAGGCGCAGCTGTAACTTTGCGGTACGTTTTTTATTGACGATTCTCGGCCGGGAGCCAGGCTCGGTTCCCGGCCGTTATTCTGCCGCTTTGCGGCATATACTAGTGGGTGTTCGGCTCCTATCCCCCTGCCGCCTCGTTCCTGGATTCGCTTTTCATGCGGACGATCCGGCGAACCGGGAGGATTCCGGCACTCTCTACGGGAACAACACCATTGCAAGGAGAGAAATGCATGCAAGCAAACTACGACCTGATCATCGTCGGCGCCGGCCCGGCCGGCATCTTTACCGCGCTGGAGCTGCTGCGCAAGGGCAGCCGCGCCCGTATGCTGCTGGTGGAGAAAGGCAAGCCGGTGGAAAAGCGCCACTGTCCCAAAGCGGAGCTTGGCCACTGTGTCAACTGCAAGCCCACCTGTGCCATCACCACCGGCTTTTCGGGGGCGGGGGCCTTCTCGGACGGCAAGCTGTCCCTCTCCCATGAGGTGGGCGGCGAACTGCCCGAGCTGATCGGTGAAGATTTTGCCCAGAGCCTGATCGACTACACCGACAAAATCTACCTGGAATTCGGCGCCGACCCCCATGTGGAGGGCATCTACGAGGGCCGCGAGATCAAGGACATCCGCAAGCGGGCCATCCAGGCCGGCCTGCAGCTGGTGGATTGCCCCATCCGCCACCTGGGCACCGAGAAGGCCCAGCAGCTTTATCTGAATATCCAGAACTATCTGGCGGACCACGGGGTGGAGATGATGTTCTCCACCGAGTGTGAGAACATCCTGCTGGAAGGCAGCACCTGCACCGGCGTGCGCATCCGGGAGGCGGGCGGCGCCGAGCACGACCTGCACGCAAAGCAGGTGGTCATTGCAACCGGCCGCCGCGGCGCCGACTGGCTGGAGAAACTCTGCGCCGAGCACGGCATCACCCACAAACCCGGCACGGTGGACATCGGCGTGCGGGTGGAATGCCGCAACGAGATCATGGAGACCATCAACAGCGTGCTGTATGAGGGCAAGCTGATCGGCTATCCCCGTCCCTGGAAGAACAAGGTGCGTACCTTCTGCCAGAATCCCGGCGGCTTTGTGGCCCAGGAAAACTACGACAACGACCTGGCAGTGGTCAACGGCCACAGCTACAAGGACCTGAAAAGCCCCAACACCAACCTTGCCATCCTGTGCAGCCACAATTTTACCGAGCCCTTCAACCAACCCATCGCCTACGCCCAGAAGGTGGGTGAACTGACCAACATGCTGGGCGCGGGGCACATCCTGGTGCAGCGGTACGGCGATATTTTGGACGGCAAGCGCACCTGGCCGCGGGAGCTGGCCCGCTCCAACGTCCGCCCCACGCTGAAGGACGCGGTAGCCGGCGACATCACCGCCGCCATGCCCTACCGCGCCATGGTGAACATTATCGAGTTTATCAAGATGGTGGACCATGTGGTGCCGGGTTTTGCCGCGCCGGAGACGCTGCTCTACTCCCCGGAGCTGAAGTTCTACTCCAACAAGGTCAAGATGGACACCGACCTGGAAACCAACATTGCCGGCCTGCACTGCCTGGGGGATTCCTCCGGGTGGACCCGCGGGCTGATGATGGCATCGGTCATGGGCGTACTGATGGGCCGCAAGCTGATTGAAAACCACGGATTTTGACGTCCTGCCCGGGCGGAAGGAGGAGCGGCGGGGTGGTAGGCTGCGATTTTGCCAACATCCTGCGACAGGCGTTCCCCTTCCGCCACCGAAAGAAGAACCGAGAAAGATACCACCGGTTTCGATGCGGTGGGCGCACGGCAAAGGGGCCTGCCGGCAACGGGCGGAGCAATGAACGACTGACGCCCGCAGACGCCGTTTCGGAGGTCCCCGACACAAAGCAACCGCCCGGCCAAGTGCAATGGCCGGGCGGTTGTTCTGTATCTAGCGGGAACGGGTCAGGTTTTTCTCCCGGCCAGCCTGCCCCAGACGGCGGCCAGCCGGTAGGCAAGCTCCGGGCTGGCGGCAAACAGCCGGACGCGGAACTTTTCAAACTTTGGCACATGGGGGTCGGCGGAAATTTGGCGCAGCAGTCCCCGCAGCTGGGGCAGGTACTGCCCAAACGCCGCGCGGCTTTCCGGCGGGAGAGGCCCCTCCTGCCGGGCCATCAGGTACAAAAGGTAAAACCGCTTCCAGTAGTCGGCCAGGCACCACTGGGCAAGGTCGGCTGTGTCCGGCCGGGCCAGAAAATACCGGTACCACATCTGCCACAGCCGCAAATCGTCCAAATGCCGCGGCTCAAAACGGGCGGTGGTCAGGCTGCCACTGCGCAGCCGGTAATGATACAGCGGCCGGTCCACGCAGGCGATGGTCTGCCCATCGCAGATCCGGTGCATGATGTTGCCGTCATCGCCGTAGCGGAAGCTGGGGTCAAAACGGCGGCCCTGCCACAGTCCGGCAGCCATCAGCTTGTTCCAGCAGACCATGGGGTAAATGCTGCCCCGGGTGAACAGGTCGTAGAAGAGATCCAGCGCCGGGCGGGCGCCGGGCTGCGTTACCGCCACCTGCAGGCCGGGCAGCCTGCCGCCATGTTCATCAATGCGGTCGGCATTGCAGCCGGCCATCCTGCAGCCCGCCTGCCGCAGAGCATCCAGCAGGGCGGCGTAAAAATCCGGCTCCACCAGATCGTCCGAGTCCACAAAACCGACGTAATCGCCGGTGGCTGCATCCAGCCCGGCGTTGCGGGCGCTGGCGGCGCCGCCGTTGGGCTTGTGGATTACCCGGATGCGCGGGTCGTTTTTGGCCAGCGCATCGCAAAGTTCTCCGCAGCCGTTGGGGCTGCCGTCCTCCACCAGGATCAGTTCCAGGTTTTTGTGGGTTTGGGCCAGCACGCTTTGCACCGCCAGCGGCAGCAGGTCCCGGGCATCGTAAACCGCCATAATAACACTGATTTTGTCCTGCATACGGGGCAGCCTCCTTCGTTGGGCGCGAAACTTCCCTTGTATTATATCCGATGGGGCGGGCGGTGTCCACGCTTTCTTGCGCTGTCTCTGTGCGGTTGTTTTCGTCGTTTATCCGGTCAGGGCGTCCAGCAGGGCATCCAGCTCGGCCTTGGTCAGGCCAGTGGCGGTGATGGTGTAATGGATATACCGCATTTCCTCCGGGGGGCTGCCGGACTTATGCGCCGCCGCCCAGCCCAGAGGGGTGTCGGGGCCGGCGCCGGCGGCCTCGGCGGCGCGGCGTAGGGATTTTCCTGCTCATCCGTGCCCTCGGGGGCATAGCCTTCCCCCTCGGTCAGGACGGTCAGCTGGCCGGTGGCAGTGTCATACACCGCCCACTTGCGCAGCAGGGCGGCGCCGGTTAGCAGCGCCGCAAGCAAAGCCGCGGCGGCCAGCACTGCCGCCAGCCTGCGACGGTTCAGCCGGCGGGCACGGGGCTGTTGTGCCAGCTGCGGGGCGATGGCAGGCCACAGGTCGGTCTCGGGTGGCGCCAGGCGCAGCGGATGCTGCCGCAGCCGGGCTTCCTGCTCTGGAGTAAAAATGCGGTCTTGTTCAGGGGTTGTCATGGCGGTTCCTCCCTTCTGCCTAAGCCAGCAGCGCAGCCAGCTTGCGCTTGGCGCGGCGGCATCGGCAATGGGGCGCGTTTCCATCCGATCCCTCCTTTACGGGTCTGCCCGGCCCGGGCCGGGCGGTATTTGCAGGCGGCGGCCATGGCTTTGCGCCGCCTTTCACCCCTGTAACGTCCGGCTGCGTCAGTTTGTATCACTCTCGGCGGAATTTTACACAAAAAAATACGGCGGTCCCGCCCGGACTGCCGGGCAGGGCCGCCGTATTGTGGCCGGGTTATGGTTTAGTCCGTCTCAGAGAACTGGTCCTTGCCGACGCCGCACAGCGGGCAGACCCAGGTATCGGGCACGTCCTCCCACTTGGTGCCGGGGGCGACACCGTTGTCCGGATCGCCGGCTGCCTCGTCGTAAATGTAACCACAAACGTCACAGATATAGCGCTTCATCGTCAATTCTCCTTTGTTTTGATGTGTATTCCAAAGCGGGCGCGCCCCGCTTCAGGCAAGGGAAGGGTTAATAGCTCATGATGTCCTTGACTGCGCCGGACATCGAGAACAGTTTGGCCGACAGGTGGTCCAGATATACAATGCCCAGCTTCAGGCCGGTTTCCTCATTGTACATATCGGACAGCTGGGGCATCACCTTGAAGGCCGCCTGCGCCGCCTCGGGGGTGTTGTCAAAGTTGGCGGTACCCTGCACCCGCAGCCACTCGCCGCGGTCATTGGCGGTGCAGATCTCCAGGTTGGTATTGTCCAGCAATTGCTTGTAAGCGGCCTTGTGCTTGCCGATGGCAAGGCAGAGGTGGCCGTTGTACCACATGGCAAAGCCCAGCGGCCGCACCCGGGGCAGATACCCGTCCACAGTGGCCAGGTAAAATACCGGGTTGTCCTTCAAAAACTGCATGATCTCGTTTGCTTCGCTCATGGGGTCATTCCTCCTTCTTTCGTGTGTCGATACAGCCTTTGCGCCGTTATTTCAGGGTGGCCAGCGCCTTCTTCAGCCGCTCGGCCGCCTCTTTGGTCTTGCCGGCGTCGCCGAAGGCGGTCAGGCGGAAGTACCCCTCACCGCAGGGGCCGAAGCCGGAGCCGGGGGTGCCCACCACGTGGGCGTTCTCCAACAGCCAGTCAAAGAAGTCCCAGCTCTTCATGCCGGCGGGGCAGCGCATCCAAACATAGGGGCTGTTTTTGCCGCCGCAGTACCAGACGCCCGCCTCGTCCAGCGCGGCGGCGATGACGGCGGCGTTGTTGCGGTAGTAGTCCAGATTGTGCTGAATCTCCTTCATGCCCTCCTCGGTAAAGACGGCCTCGGCGCCGCGCTGCACAATGTAGGGCACGCCGTTGAACTTGGTGGTCTGGCGGCGCAGCCACATCTTGTTCAGGCTCATGCCGTCGCTGACAATGTTGGTGGGCACGATGGTGTAGCCGCAGCGGGTGCCGGTAAAGCCTGCAATTTTCGAAAAGCTGCACACCTCCACCGCCACGTCCTTGGCGCCCTCCACCTCATAGATGCTGCGGGCACGGCCCGGCTCGGTGACAAAGCACTCGTAGGCGGCATCGTACAGGATGACGGCATTGTGCGCCTTGGCCCACTGGACCCACTGGGCCAGCTGGGCGGTGGTGTAGGCGGCACCGGTGGGATTGTTGGGGCTGCACAGATAGACGATGTCAGCGTCGGTGTTCTCATCCGGCATGGGCAGGAAGTCATTTTCGGCGGTGGCTGCCATGTACTTGACGGTGCGGCCCGCCATGACGTTGTCGTCCACATAGACCGGGTAGACCGGGTCGGGCACCAGCACGGTGTTGTTCACGTCAAACAGGTCCAGCAGGTTGCCCAGGTCGCTCTTGGCGCCGTCGGAGACAAAGATCTCCTCCAGCTTCAGGTCGATGCCGCGGCCGGCGTAGTAATTCTGAATGGCCTGGCGCAGGAAATCATAGCCCTGCTCGGGGCCGTAGCCGCGGAAGGTGGCCTTGTCACCCATCTCGTCCACAGCCTTGTGCAGCGCGGCGATGACCGGCTTGGCCAGCGGCAGCGTCACATCGCCGATGCCCAGGCGGATGACGTCCGCCTCCGGGTGGGCCGCCTGATAAGCCGCCACCTTATGGGCGATGTCGCTGAACAGGTAGCTCTCGGCCACCTCGGAAAAATGTTTGTTCAAATGCATGATTGGTTCCCCTCCGGCGGCAGTTGCTGCCGCCCTGTTACATTTTTACAGGTCAATTATAGCACGCTTGCGGAAAATGGAAAAGCCCCGCCCCGGCAAAGTTTGCGCCGGGCGCGCCTGCAAAGGCCGGTCAGAACTGCGCCAGCAGGGCCAGCACCGTGTCCAGCTTGCGCTCGGCCACCTGCAAAATCAGGATGTCGCAGCCCGGATCGGCGGCGGTGGCGGCGTTCAGGCCGTTTTCGTAGGTATCGCGCCAGCACCCGGCAAAGCGCAGGCCCAGATAGTCCATGTAGTATTCGCTGAAGCTGTCCCCCAGCACCCCCACCGTGCGGGCATCCTGCGGGTAGAGCGCCGCGTAGTTGGCGGCGGTGTACTCCGGGTCGGCGGGCAGGATGGTGTACAGCGCTGCCACGTTGGCCAGGTCACCGGTCTGGGTACCGTCCTGCACCAGATCGTACCGGTCAAAGGGCAGGGTGTCTAGCCCGGCGGCGGCCAGCGCACCGTCCAGCCCAATCAGCGCGCCGGCGCTGTTCCAGTGGGTGTCGGTCTTGAAATAGAGCGGCTGTCCCGGGTCCGCCAGCGCCTGGGCGCGCAGGGCCGGATACTGCCAGCTGACCGCTGCCGTGGTGTGTTCCCGCAGGTAGGCGGCCAGCCGGTCGGTACGGTTCTGCTCGTTCACGATGGGGTAGCCGGCAGGCATGTATTCCCGGTAGACCCGGTCCTTGGAGGGCGTCAGGTCCAAAACCAGCGTGCAGCCCTGCGCCGCCAAGGCGTCGGACAGGCGCTGCAGGCTTGCCGCCGCGGCGGCAAGCTCCTCCGGCGTGTCGAAGGTGCCAGGCAGGCCCTGGTAGTTGGCCACCGGCCGGGCGGCGTCGGGGCCGTCCTTGTAGAACAGCCAGCCGTCCCTGCCCGCCAGCACCTGGTCGTTCTCCACCTTGCCGAACAGCAGGTAGCTGGCGTTGGCGTTCAGCTCCACCAGCTGGTAGCGGAAGGGGGAATTGTCGGCAATAAAACTGTTCAGGTTGGCAAACAGCTGCGACGGCGGGCTTTGCAGCACCTGGGGCAGGCCGGTGAGCAGGCGGTTTTCGTGGTTATCGCCCGAGAGCTGCTTGCTGAAGATGTTGAACACGAGAAAGCTCAGCCCCAGCACCCCGCAGAACAGGATGGCCAGAATCTTTTTGCACATAGATCAAGTCCTCAAAATCCAATCTCGTTTTCGTTGGCGGACAAGTGCCAACAACGCCGCCAACCCGCAGCGTTGTCCGCTTTGAGAGCGGAGCCCCCTTGGGGGATACCTGAAAAATCCCCGGCACTTTGGATTTACCAGATACACTTTAGAACTGCGCATAGATAAAGCCCTGATAGTTGCCTGCCGTCACCAGCACGATGCTGCAAAACAGCAGTGCCAGCAGCACAACGGTGCCGAAGGGCCGGGGGACTTCCCGGCCCCGCAGCCAGGCTTTGAAGCGGGGCAGCGCCGCCTGCACCGGGCCGCAGAGCGCAGCGGCGGTGAGAAGGAGCAGCGCCTCCCGCAGGCCGAAGAAGGCGGTGACCGTCATGCCGGCGGCGCCCGTCTGCCAGGCGAACACCCCTGCCAGCTCGGCCAGGGCCTGGCTCAGCCCCGGCGCGCCGAACAGAACAAAGCCCACCCAGCTGACCAGCACAAAATAGACGCGACTGACCCAGCGGGGCAGGGTGTCCAGCAGGCGGGACAGCCCCAGCCGCTCGGCGCAGATCCAGACGCCGTGCCACACGCCGAAGGCCACAAACTGCCAGGCCGCCCCGTGCCAGATGCCGGTACAGAGGAACACGACAAACAGGTTCAGGCAGGTGCGGGCGGTGCTGCACCGGCTGCCGCCCAGCGGGAAGTAGAGGTACCGCTTAAACCAGGCCCCCAGCGTGATGTGCCATCGCCGCCAGAACTCGCCGATTGAGCAGGAGAGGAACGGATAGTCAAAGTTTTCCGGCAGTGAGATGCCGAACATCTCGCCAACGCCCACTGCCATGTCGCTGTAACCCGAAAAATCGTAGTACAGCTGGAAGGCGTAGGCGGTGCAGCCCAGCAGCAGCACCGGCGCGGGCATCTGGCCTGCCGGCACCGATACCACGCGGTCATGGAAGGCGCCCAGCTGGTCGGCCAGCATCGCCTTTTTGGCAAGCCCCAGCACAAACCGCTTGATGCCGTAGCAGAACCGGTCCAGTGTGACCCGGCGGGCCGGCCCCATCGGGTCCAGCGCCGGGGCATGGTCGCCATAGCGCAGGATGGGGCCGGAGACAAAGTGGGCAAAAAAGGCCATGTACAGGAAAAACCGCACCGGGTTGCGCTCGGGGCGGGTATCGCCGCGGGCCACGTCCACACAGTAGGAGATGCCCTGGAAGGTGTAAAAGCTCAGCCCCAGCGGCAGCGCAAAGCGGATCACCGGCAGGGCGCCGGGCCAAAGGGCGGCAAGATTCTCCGTCACAAAGCCCGCATACTTAAACACGCCCAGCACCGCCAGGTCGGCGGCCACCGCGGCGGCCAGCAGCGGCCTGCGCGCCCTGGGGAATTTTGCCAGCGCCAGTCCGGCCAGCCAGTTGAAGGCGGCAAAGCCAACCGCCAGCGCCGTGGCCCGGTAGCCGCCCCACAGGCAGAACAGCAGGCTGAGCAGTGCCAGCGCCGCGTTGCGCGCCCGCCGGGGCAGCACAAAAAACACCACCCAGGCCAACGGCAGAAAAAAAAACAGAAATTGTACGGTGGAAAAATTCATTCAGACACCTCGCGGGTGGAAATTTGCCGGGCGGCAGCCGTCAGTCCACTTCCACCACGCCGGTGTAGGCGGTCACGGCCGGGCCGGCCAGCAGCACGTGGTCGTCGTTCTGCACAGTGATGTGCAGCGTGCCGCCCAAAAGCTCCACCGCCACCGGGGTTTCCCGCGGGCAGATGCCCCGCAGTACCAGCGCGGCCGCCGTGGCGCAGGCACCGGTGCCGCAGGCCAGCGTCTCGCCACTGCCCCGCTCCCACACCCGCATCTTGACCCGCGTGGGACTGTACACATAGACAAACTCGGTGTTGGTGCGCTCGGGGAAAACGGGGTGGTGTTCAAACACCGGGCCGATGACCGCCAGCGCACTGCCGGTGGGAACCTCCTCGTCCGGCCACTGGATGACACAGTGGGGGTTGCCCATGCTGATGCAGGCGGCGTCCCAGGTTTTTCCCGCGGCCTGCAGCGCCACATGCACCAGCGGCCCCTCCCCCACGTTCACCGCGGGCAGGTCGGCGGCCATGGCGGAAAAGCAGCCCATCTCGGCCTGCCACTGGCCGGCCCCCAGGCGGCGCAGCGTTTTGCGGCCGGACAGGGTGTCGATCTCCAGCACATCCCGCGGCAGGCCGTGGGTGTAGAGGAACTCAGCCACACAGCGCACGCCGTTGCCGCACATTTTGCCCTCCGAGCCGTCGGCGTTGAACATCCGCATGGTGGCGTCCGCGCCCGGGGTAGAGGGCGGGCAGATGCAGATAATGCCGTCCGCCCCGATGGAAAAGTGGCGCCGGGACAGCTGCACCGACCACTGCGCTATCTTTTCCGGCAGGCCGGTTGTGCGGCAGTCCAGATAGATATAGTCATTGCCGGCGCCGTGCATTTTGGTGAAGGAAAGTTGCATGGGTGTTGCCCTCCTGATCTGCTGTGTGCGGGCAAAGGGGTTCTGCCCGCCAAAATGGATTATCTCTATTATACTGTCCCCGGCCGTTACATACAAGAAAAAGCTGGCCGCGGCGGCCTGTACAGCGGGGCAAATTCCCGCCTTGACAACCGCAGATGGATACGCTATATATGTTAATAGGAAACATCGGCAACCGATGACATCATGCCGCGCCCTGTGCGGGAGAGACAAAAGGAGAATGCACGAATGGAATCCGAAGTTTTTGACCGTATCCGCGAGTATCTGGCCGACCAACTGGATGTCGACCCCGACCAGATCACCCCGGACAGCGATATTGTGGAGGATTTCGGCGCAGACAGCCTGGACGTTGTGGACATGATCACCACCCTGTCCGACGAGTTTGGCGTTGAGATCCCCGACGAAGAGATCGAAAATTTCCACACGGTGGGGGACGTGGTCCAGTACGTGGAGGACCGGATGTGACACGGTTCCCGCGGCGCCTGGCATGGGCCCGCGGGATTTTTGCTGTTTTTGCGTTTGTTTTGCAGCGGTCGGCATTTTCGTTGCCCAGCTGCGGCAGAATGTGATATAATAGGCTATCGTGAAAAAACAGGCCGCCGGGCAGCGCCCCCACGGCCGGGAAAGTGTGAGGAACGTTATGGCAAACGACAAGAAAAAGCTGGTCGAGGCGATCACCGCCCAGGAGGTTGACTTTGCCCAGTGGTATACCGACATCTGCAAAAAGGCCGAGCTGGTGGAGTATTCCAGCGTCAAGGGCTTTGTGGTGCTGCGCCCCTACGGCTACGCCCTGTGGGAGAATATCCAGAAGGACCTGGACGCCCGCTTCAAGGCCACCGGCCATGAGAACGTGGCCATGCCCATGCTGATCCCCGAAAGCCTGCTGAAAAAGGAGGGCGAGCTGGTGGAGGGCTTTGCCCCCGAGGTCGCCTGGGTGACCGCCGGCGGCAGTGAACCGCTGGAGGAGCGCCTGGCTGTGCGCCCCACCAGCGAGACGATGTTCAGCGATCACTTTGCCCATGTGCTGCAAAGCTACCGCGACCTGCCCATGCTGTACAACCAGTGGTGCAGCGTGGTGCGGTGGGAAAAGACCACCCGCCCCTTCCTGCGCACCCGTGAGTTCTGGTGGCAGGAGGGCCACACCATCCATGAGACCGCTGAGGAGGCCCAGGCCGAGACATTGCAGCAGCTGAACTGCTACGCCGATTTCTGCGAGCATGACCTGTGCATCCCGGTTTTGAAGGGCCGCAAAACTGACAAGGAAAAGTTTGCCGGCGCCGAGGCCACCTACACCATCGAGGCGATGATGAAGGACGGCAAGGCGCTGCAGAGCGGCACCAGCCACTACTTCGGCGACAAGTTCAGCCGCGCCTACGACGTGACTTTCACTGGCCGGGACAACACCCTGCAGCATCCCTACCAGACCAGCTGGGGCGCCTCCAGCCGGCTGATCGGCGCCATCATCATGACCCATGGCGATGACGACGGCCTGATCCTGCCGCCGGCCATTGCCCCCATCCAGGTGGTCATCGTGCCCATCGCCGCCCACAAGCCCGGTGTCATGGACAAGGCCCGCGAGCTGGCCGAAAACCTGAAATCCATCGCTCGCGTCAAGCTGGACGACAGCGACAAGGCTCCCGGCTGGAAGTTCAGCCAGTGGGAAATGAAGGGCGTGCCGCTGCGCATCGAGGTCGGCCCCCGCGACCTGGAACAGGGCCAGTGCGTGCTGGTCCGCCGCGACAACCGCGAGAAGCAGTTCGTCAAGCTGGAGGATCTGCCCACCGCCATCCCCGCCGCGCTGGACGCCCTGGCCAAGGCGCTGTACGACCGCGCCCTGGCCAACCGGGAGGCCCGCACCTTCAGCGCCACCACGCTGGATGAGGTCATCGAGCTGACCAAAAAGCAGACCGGCTTTGTCAAGACTATGTGGTGCGGCGACCTGGCCTGCGAGGAGGCCATGAAGGAGAAGGCCGGCCTTTCCAGCCGGTGCATGCCTTTCGAGCAGGAGCATCTGTCTGATGTCTGCCCCATCTGCGGCAAGCCCGCCAAGACCATGGTGGTCTGGGGCGTCGCCTACTGATCGGATCTCTGTGATAACACGGCTCCCCTGCGGAGGTTCCGGCACCTTCGCCGGGCCCCGCGGGGGAGCTTTTTTGAAGGAATGTACAATGGTTGTGCTGGTATCGCTTGTACTGTTTGTGTTGGGCATGGTGCTGGCTGCCGTGGGCAGCCGGCTGGCCGGGCGCTGCGCCACCTGGTGTTTTGCCCTGTGCGGATTTCCCATGTGGGTGGTGGGCGGCACCGTGGCCAGCCTGTGCGTCGCCCTACCCCAGCTGATGCTGGCTTTTCTGGCGTCGGGGCTGTCCATCACGGCTTTGGCGGTGGGCGCAGCGCTGGCTGGCGCGGTTGTGGACATCGGCCTGGTGCTGTCCTTCCGGCTGATCCGCCGGGACGTGGTGGTCTTTCGGGGCGAGTTTGTGCGCAAATGTCTGCTGCTGCTGGCCGCCTGCCTGGTGCTGCTGGTTTTTGTGCGGGACGGCCTGCTCAGCTACACCGGTGTGGGGCTGCTGATGGCCCTGTTTGTGCTGTTCGTGCTGGAAAGCATCGTCTACCAGCACCACTTTGTTTACAGTGATGCCCCCGGTGCGGAGGAGCTGCTCACGGCGCAGCCGGGCAAATCCCTTTGTCTGGGCACCATCCGCAGCACTGAGGACGGCACCATGCGCTTTCCCGCCATGAGCATTCTCAACTCGCTGAAAAACCTGGGCGGCATCCTGCTGGGCGGGGCGCTGCTCACCGCGGGGGCCTACGCGCTGGTGGTGGCGTCGGTGTCTCTGGCCAATCTGACCGGCACCATCCAGGCACTGTGGGCGGCAGGCATGCTGTCGCTGGGGTTTGCGCTGCCGCTGCTGGCCGAAGCCCTGAGCCATCCGCTGGGCTCGGTGTGGAAGCGCTTTGCCGAGCGCTGCCGCATCTATCCGCCCGTTGCCTTCCCCATGCACATTCTCAACGCGGCAATTTTGAACATTACGCTGGTGCTGCCCATTGCCAGCCTGATGTACCGCCGCCGCCTGCCGGTGGGCGAACAGTTCCGCAGCTACGAGGTTCCCGCCTGCATCCTGATGACACTGGTGCTGCTGGTCCCCGCCCTGGTGCGGCGCAGGCTGTACCGCTGGCAAGGGGTTGCCTGCCTGGGCATCTATCTGGTCTATCTGGCTGCCGTTCTGCTGGCTCCCCGGGCCGGCGCCTGAGGTTTCCTGCCCCTTTTTTCAACAGCACAAAAACCGCCCCGCAGCCCGGGATTTCCGGCGCTGCGGGGCGGTTTTGCGGTATCGGTCAGTCCTGGGCTTCCACCGTGATGCGGTGGAGTTGCACCGGGGTATCATCCGGCGTCTGTTTTGCCTGATTCATACGCCTCACCGGTCAAAGGTGGTGGACAGGGTGGTGGACCAGGTCTCCCCCTTCTTCAGGCTGGCGGCGCAGGGGCGCTGCTCCCACTCCAGGGGGCCGTTCTCCTCGCCGGGCAGGCTGTGCCAGGGTTCGATGCAGACAAACCGGGCCGGCCAGTCGGTCTTGGACCAGATCAGCACATAAGGGTAGCCCGCAATATCGCAGCTGACGCGGCGGCCGGTATCCTTTTCCACAATGGCCAGCGATTTGCTGCGCAGGTTGACCATGCAGTGGCTGTCGTTGGCAAACAGATCCTTCGTCAGGGGGATACGCCGGGTGTTGCGGGCCAGGTAATAGTAGTCGGTGCCGTTGAGCAGACCGTCGGGACGGGCGCTGACGCACAGCGGGCTTTCCAGCTCCTCAAAGCGGAACTCGTAATCATCGGCGGTATGCTTGTCGTCAAAGGGGATGGCAAAAGCCGGGTGGTAGCCAATGCCAAACCGTAGCTGGGGCTCCACCGGGTTTTCCACCGTCAGGGTGTGGTGGACGGTGACCCCCTCGATCACAAAGGTGGAACGCAGCACAAAGGCGTAGGGCCACAGCGGCAGCGTCTGATTGTCGGCGTGGAGCTCAAACTCCAGCGTGTCTGCGGTCTGTCGGGTCAGGGTGTGCTGCACGTCCCGGGCAAAACCGTGCTGGCCGCCGGCGTATTCCAACCCTTTGGCAATCATTTTGCCCTGGGTCAGCTTGCCGGTGTAGGGGAACAGGATGGGCGCATGGCGGCCCCAGACCGCCGGGTCGCCGCACCAGAGCATCTCGGCGCCGGAGTGCTTGTTGATGACGCTGACCGCCTCAGCCCCCTCGCTGTCCACCGTAAGGCGGATGCTGTCGTTCTCAATGGTATACTGCATATCGGATTCCTCCCAAGCCGGTCTGAGCCGGCAGATATTACTGCATGGCCGCAGCAAAGCGTGATTGCCTGATGATTACTTTAAGTATACCGCAAACCGGGCAAATTGCAAATAGGCAGCCCCGATGGAATGCGCGGCAGTACCGGTACAGATGTTCGGAGCGAAAAAAATTCACCGCCCAAGCAGTTTCCAAATATTGACATTTTTGTAAATAAATCGTATACTATCCACAAGAAGTAGGGCCGTTCGCGTCGAACAGACCGCACATTTGGCGATCGGCGCGGCCGTGCGCAGAACGGGAAAGGAAGTTTGCGCCATGAAATCCACTGGCATTATCCGCACCACCGACAACCTGGGCCGCATTGTGCTGCCCAAAGAGCTGAGGAAAGCCTTTGGCATTTCCGCCGAGACACCTCTGGAGATTTTTACCGATGGGGACGCCATTGTTCTGCGCAAGTACCGGCCCGCCGGCAGCTGCGATTTCTGCGGTGAGGTAACCGCCGACACGGTAGAGTACCGGGGCCTGCACATCTGTGCCGCCTGCCGCAGGGCCATCAGCCAGCTGTAAACAAACAACGCAGCCGCGGTGGCTGCCGCTGCTGCACTGTCGGGTTTGTAATTCAGCTGGATTTGTGCATGCTGCGCGCCGACTCCTCGCTGTTCTTGATCAGGTTCAGCAGGCTGGTGGCATGGCGGGGATACTCGGCGGTCAGGCCGGCGGTGGTCATATCCAATGCGGCCACTGCGCGGGGGGCGGCGGGGCCGTTTTCCCCCGCCAAGACCGCCTGCAGGTCCGCCTCCGCCATATGCATGGCGGCGTCGGTATCGCTTTGCCAGCGGGCGCGGCTGATGCGGAACATGCTGGCCACATTTTTGGGCGAGGCCTGGTACAGATGCCGGAAAATCCGGTAAACCGCCAGCATCAGATAGTTGCTGACCGCGCCGACCAGGTCCTTGTCCCGGCAGGCGGCCAGTTTGTCAAAGATGATGTCCAGCGAGTTTTCAATGAGTTTTTTGTACATCACCGGCAGCACACTGCCCCGGTAGACGCTGTCGCTGTGGGCAGTGGCGTCGGGCAGCTGGTCCACCGAGATGGTCTGGCCGCTGCGCTCGGCGCTGCGGCCAAGAAGATAATCACAGGAAACCCCATAGTAGTCCGCCACCTGCACCACAAACTCCAGGCCGCACTCCCGGATTCCCTTCTCATAATGAGAGAGCTGCGCCTGAGAGATGCCCAAATCCTGCGCGGCCTGCTTTTGGGTAAGGCCACGCTCCTTGCGAAGCAATGTGATGATGCGATTGAATTCGACCGCCATGGTTCCTGCCGTCCTTGCCGGGGCGCCGCATGCCCCTGTTATTCAAGAGCAGCCCCGGGCAGGTCTGCTCCCCCATCATATAGTGCAATACCTCCGGCGGGCCGCCGGAGATGGCGGGAACTGCCCACTTCCGGCAGTACGCCATCATCGTATTACGTGATGTACATTATATCTTTTGAAAAACATTTTGTAAATACAAAATCTGCCAAGTTTTGACACCTGTTTTTGACGATTTTTACAACCCGGCGCCGTTTTGGACAAGATATAGGCGTTGCCGCAAAAGCAAGGCCACAAATATTGTGGCCGGGAAATTTTGGCAGAAAAGCGGGCCGCACAAATTGTAATAATATTGTAATTATTTTTGCGGTTGTTTTCTGATATTCTGTTTTTCGCCCGGCGCCAGGTGCAGGCAGGACCGTCTGCACCGCCGGTCCTGCCCCTCAGGGCGCACCCGGCCGGCCAAAACGCCGCCCGCTGTTTGTGCCGCCCCGGTTGAGCGGGACCTTGCCGGGATCAGCCTGATACCACCCGAAGGAGGGACCTACCCTTGAAATATTACAAACTGCACCTGATCCGCCACGGCCTGACCGCCGGCAACCTGGAAGGCCGCTACATCGGCAGCGGCACCGACCTGCCCCTGTGCGGCAAGGGCCGCCAGGACCTGCTGGCGCTGAAACAGCAATTTTGCTACCCGCCGGTATCGCTGGTGTTCACCTCGCCGCTGCTGCGGGCCACCCAGACGGCAGATATCCTGTATCCCGGCGTCAAACAGATTCCGCTGCGGGACCTGCGGGAGATGGATTTCGGCGTGTTTGAGGGCCAGCCGCTGGAGCAGCTGGTGAAGGACCCCGCCTTTGCCCGCTGGATGGACCCCAACAGCAAGGAGGTCCCCCAGGGAGCCGAGGGCCGGGAGGCTTTTTACCAGCGCACCGGCGGCATGTTGCTGAAGCTGTTTGAGTACCTGCTGCGCAGCCACACCCAGGAAGCCGCCTGCATCACCCACGGCGGTGTGATCATGAGCATGCTGGCCCAGCACGCCCTGCCCCAGCGCAAGCCGGAGGACTGGATGACCGACCCGGGGTGCGGGTACTCGGTGCGCTGCGACGCCGAGATGTGGATGCGCGACCGCCTGGTGGAGGCCTTCGACGTGGTGCCGCTGGGCTATCTGGACGGTGTGGCAGAGGAATAACCCCGGGCGTTTTCTCCCCTGCCGCCCCTTTGCCACGGCGAACAATGCAAAACAGTCCCCGCCGCCCTGTGCATTCTGCCAGGGCGGCGGGGACTGCCTTTGTATGGGATGGTATCCGGCTCAGCCGGCGGCATCCGGCGCCGGGGTGGCCGCCGGGTCAGGCGTGGGCGTTGCCAGCGAGGCAGCCAGCTGGGCCTGATAGTCGTCGTACTCCTGCTGGGCCTGGGCGGCGGCCTCGTCGCTGACACCGGAGGCCAGCAGTGCCGGCTTGGCGGGCAGTGCCTGGTCGGTACCGTCCTCTCCCACCACCCGCAGGCCCTGGCCATAGTAGCCGCCCCAGACGGCGATATAGCTCTTGCCGGGGTTGACCTTCAGGCTGTTGCCCTCCAGATCGGTAAGCACCAGCGGCGCAGTGGCGTCACCCTTTTGCCAGCGGATCTCCTGCCAGGCGCCGTCGGTGAGATACAGGCCGGTACCGCCGGTCAGATCATACTGGCGGGTGTAGCCGTCATCCTTGATGCCGGAGGAGGCGTACAGCACAAACAGGTTGGTGAAGGACGCCTGCTGCCCGGCATCCGCATCCATAGCCTGGCTGCCGTCGGGGTTGGTTTTGAAATAGACCCCGTCATTTGCCGAGTAGTAGAAACTCTCGGTGTCGGCGGCGGAGAAGGTCACGTGCAGCTCGATGCCGTTTCGGGCGGCGGGATCGGGGCGTTCCGCAAAGTCAAACAGCTGGGTGGTCTGGCCGTCAGTGCCGGCGCCGTACAGGTTCATGCCCGCCTTGACCAGGTCGCCGGTGGTATACCAGCAGTTTTCCTCCCGGTAGCCGCTGGTCTGGCGCCCGTCGTCAAAGGCAAAGGCCGCCGTGCCGGTGTGAAAACCGTCCACGTCCTGATAGTTCAGCAGATTGACCAGGTTATAGGCATAGACATTCTTATCGATGTAGACCGGCACCGCGTTCAGCGGCAGGGCAAATTGCAGCATCAGGTCCCGGCCGGGGGCCACCGGCCCTGCCTTGCTGATCTGGTCTGCGCTGGCAAAAATCGCCATCAGGCCGGCGGTGCTGCCCTCGGTCACGCCGGCCACCAGCACATCGGCCCGGGCGATGCCCCACTGGGGCAGGCTGCCGTCCCCGGTGCGGATCTGCACCGCCACCGGGCGCTGGCCGGTCAGCGCACCGGTGGGATCGGCCTGGCCGGTGAGCAGGTTGGTGCCCGGCTGGGGCGTCGGGGTGGGGGACGGGGTGGGGGCAGGCGTGGCAGTGGGCGCCGGGGTGGGGGCAGGCGTGGCCGCCGGCTGGCTGCCGAACAGGCTGCAGCCAGCCAGTGAAAAGGCCATTGCCGCCGCAAGCAATGCGGTCTGGATACGTTTCATGCGAGGTACCTCGTTTTGGGGAATGGTGCAGGCCGGGCGACAAAAATCGGCACGGTCCGCAAAACGCAAAAAGGGTTGCCGCGGGCGGTTGATGCCCGCCTGGCACGGCTCCCCTTTTTGGCTGATCACGGTCCGGTCAGCAGCCGGGCCGAAGGTTGCGGATATTGGTGTGTTTGCCGGATCAATCGACGTAGTCGTCCACGTTGCCGGTGACGCCCTCGCCGTTCTCCACAGCTTCCTCGTCCACCACGGTCTCGGTGGTAGCTTCGTCGCTGGCCTGCAGGTCGTGCTCGGCCAGGGTGCCCACATCCAGGTTGGCGGCCTCGTCAATGTCTACCACCGTGACGTAACTCTTGCCGATGTTCACCGGCAGCAGCTGGTCGCTGCACTGGCCGTCCTCGGTCAGGTAATACAGGCGCAGGGCCTCCAGCGGGGTGCCCTTCTGCCAATAGATCTTCTCAATCTTGCCGCCGTAGCAGTAATAGCCGATGCCTCCGTTGCCGAAGTCCACATCCTGGATGTCGTGGCTGTCGCCGGGGTAAGCCTCAAAATCGGTGTAGAGGATGACCAGGTTGGTGAAGTTCAGCTGAGTGTCGTACTCCTCATCGATGGTATCCCGCCAGGAGCCGTCGGTGGAATAGTACTGCTGCATATTGTAGGTGGTGGTGGCGGCGTCGTACAGGAAGCGGGTCTTATAGCTGGCACTGTGGGTGATGGCCACATACTCGCCGTCCTGCACCACCGGGCCGTACTTGTCCGAGTAGCCGCTGTCCGGGCTGGCGGACAGGTCGCGGACCGGGGTCTCGCTGCGGTAGTCCACAAAGTTGAAGAAGGTGGAGTTGTAGGTGCGGTTCATATCCACACCCTCATCGGCGATATACTTGGCGATGTTCTCGCCGCTGGTGTACATGGTGTGCTCCAGCGCCAGGCCGTTGCCGTAGCTCTGGCCCTGCCAGTTGACGCGGGACTTGTCCCGGTAGCCGTAGGCGCCGTTGGTATTGTTCAGGTTGCCGTAGTCGTAGTTCTTGGCGTACTGGGTCATAAAGACGCTTTCACCCTCGTGGATATACAGCGCCTGCCAGGGCAGGATCAGCTGGAAGAACTGGTCACGGCCGGAACGGACGGGCCCGATCTCCTCAATGTCGTTGTAATCCACAAACAGCGGCATAAAGCGGGTAATGCCGCCCTCCACCTTGATCTCAAACAGCATATCCGCCCGGGACAGCCCGCGCTGAGGGCGGGCCGCGGTGATATTGTTGACCATGACCGCCGTGATGCGCTGGCCCTCGGGGTAGTCGGCGTCTTTGGGTTCACCGGTCAGGACATTGGCCTCGTAGGGGGGCAGGGTGGGTGTGGGGGCCGGGGTGGACTCGGCCTCGGGGGCCTGGCCGCCGGATGCCGGCGCCTGGCTTTCCTGGTTTTTGCTGCAGGCAGCCAGCATGGCGCAGGCGGACAGCACCGCCAGGATGCTAAGGAATTTGCGCTTCATGGACAGTCCTCTTTTCTTTCATTTTCTAACGGGGGATATTCTCTTCAGCGAGACCGGAACCCGCTGCCAATCTTTTTGCGGTGGCACACAGCCGGCAGCAGGGTGCCGCCGGTGCTTTTTCTATTCTACTTGCTTTGGCCTGATTTGTAAAGCGCATGGCCAGATTTTTACAACCGGCCATCGCCGCTCTGAACGCCCGCCATGGGTCTTTTGTGGCGGGGCTTGCAGACAGCACACCGGTCTGCTACAATACTGTTATATTTTGCAGACCGGTTTCACGTTTACTTGTGTAAATTCACCAAATTGCACAAGCTGCTTTGTCTATTTTGACAAAGTGCTGCGAAAGCCGGCAAAGGAGTGCGAATTGCATGGGATTGTTTTCTTCCTATAACAAACCGGGGCCGGGCGTTGCCCCCGATGCGCCCCGCAAGCGGGGTCTGGCCCGGCTGATGGAACTGCTGGGCCGGGACATGGGGCCCTTTTTCAAGGCCGGGTTTCTGGCGCTTGTGGGGGCACTACCCTTCTTGGCGGGCGTGGTATTCTCAGTGATGACCCACTCGCTGCTGATCCTGATGATCGCCGCGGTGCTCGGCGGCATGATCGCCGCCCCGCAGATCGTGGGCGTGGCCGACACGGTACTGCGCAGCCTGCGGGACGAGCCGGGCTTCTGGTGGCACACCTACCGCCGCAGCTGGAAGCAGAACGCGGCGGCCTCGCTGCTGCCGGGGGCGGTGTTCGGGCTGATCTTTGGCGGCGAGATCTTTTTGTATATGCATCTGTCCTCCATGGAGGCCGGCACCGGCGTGATTATCATGCTGCTGTTGGCGGTCATCCTCTCGCTGGGCGTGTCCAACTACGTCTGGGCGCAGATTGCACTGCTGAACCTGCCCTTTTTAACGCTGCTCAAAAATGCCATGTTCCTGTTTTTGGCCTACCTGCCCGCCAGCCTGGGCGCCACCGTGGTGCTGGTGCTGTACTGGGGCGCGGCGGTGCTGCTGTTCCCGCTGTCCTTCCCGGTTTTGCTGCTGACCAATTTTTGGTTGCCGATGGTGCCTGCCCTGCTGATCATCTACAACGGCCTGAACCAGAGCTTTGAGATTGAAAAGACCCTGACCGCCCGCCGCAAGGAGCAGGAGGGCACCGGTCAGTCCTGAGCTTGCCCTTCATTTTGTGGAAACACGCCGCAGAGGTTTTCTCTGCGGCGTGTTTTTTTGCCGGTCCCAGCCGGGATACCGGCCCGCGTTCATTTCAAAAACATCCGCACCAGCTTTTCCTTCAGGCCGGTGTAGGGCTGGTAACGCATGGGCAGATCCAGCCAGGTCTTTTTGTCCACAATGCTGCGCAGGTGGCTGAATTCCTCAAAGCCGGCCCTGCCGTGGTAGCCGCCCATACCACTCTCCCCCACGCCGCCGAAGGGCATGCCGCTGGTGGCCAGGTGGATGATGGTATCGTTGATGCAGCCGCCGCCAAAGCGGCAGCGGGCCAGCACCTGTTTGCGGTTGGCGCGGCTGGAGGTAAAAAAGTACAGCGCCAGCGGGTGGGGGCGGCTTTCGATGTTGGCGATGGCCTCGTCCAAGGCGTCCCAGGTCAGCACCGGCAGGACGGGGCCGAAGATTTCCTCCCCCATCACCGGGTCGTCCCAGGTCACATCGGTCATGACGGTGGGGGCGATGCGCAACGCCTGTGCGTCAGCCTGGCCGCCAATGGCCACCTTGGCCGGGTTGATCAGGCCGGTGATGCGGTCAAAGTGCTTGCGGTTGATGATCTTGCCGTAGTCGTGGTTCTCAAGCGGCTCGGTACCGAACTGGGCGGTGATTTCCTTTTGGATACAGTCCACCAGCTCGTCCCGGATGGAAGCCTGGCAGTACAGGTAGTCGGGCGCCACGCAGGTCTGGCCGCAGTTGAGGTACTTGCCAAAGACGATGCGTTTTGCCGCCAGCTTCAGGTCGGCGGTGGCGTCCACAAGGCAGGGGCTCTTGCCGCCCAGCTCCAATGTGACCGGGGTCAGGTACTCGGCCGCATGGCGCAGCACCTCCCGGCCCACCGCCTTGCCGCCGGTGAAAAAGATCTTGTCAAACCGCTGTTCCAGCAGGGCCTGGTTTTCGGCCCGGCCGCCGGTGACCACAAAGACGTATTCCGGCGGGAAACACTCGGACAGGATGGTGCGGAGTACCTCACTGGTGGCGGGCGAGTAGGCGCTGGGCTTGACCACCGCGGTGTTGCCGGCGGCCAGCGCGTCGATGAGCGGCTCCAGCGTGAGCATCAGCGGGTAGTTCCAGGGGCTCATGATGAGGGTGACGCCGTAGGGCGACGGGCTGCGGAAACTGCGGGCCGCAAACTGGGAGATGGGGGTGTAGACCGTCCTGTCCCGCATCAGGCCGGCCAGGTGGCGGCGCATCCAGGACAGCTCCGACAAGGTCATGCCGGTCTCGCACAGATAGCCCTCCATGCGGCTTTTGCCCAGGTCGGCCCTCAGTGCAGCATCGATGTCGGCTTCGTGGCGGAGGATGGCGGCTTTCAGCGCGTCAAGCGCTCCGGTGCGAAACGCCCGGGGCAGCGTTTTCCCCGTCGAGAAGAATTGTCTCTGGTTTTGCACCACCTGTGCAATTTCCTGCTGTGTCATTGGCAGTTTCCTCCGTTTTGGGCATGACCAGGCGGTAGAGCGCCTGGAGTTCCTGGGCGTCCATCAGCACCGGCACCGGATAGAGGGGGTTGCCCTCGTGGTCGGCATTGCGGGCCAGCATGGGCAGGTCCTCCTCCCGGATTCCTTCCAGCGTGCGGGGGATGCCCATATCCGCATTCATTTTGCGCAGTTTTGCGATAAACTTGGCCGCTGCCTGGGCAGGGGTATCGCGGACCGACGCCACGCCGGTTTCCACCGCCAGGCGGCCCAGCTTTTTGTGGGCGGCGGGGCCGTAGGCTTCCAGCACCTCGGGCAGCAGCACCGCATTGGCCAGGCCGTGGGCGATGCCGTACTGCCCGCCCAGCGAGTGGGCCACCGCGTGGACATACCCCACATAGCTTTTGGTGAAGGCGGTGCCGGCCAGGTAGGCGGCGCGCAGCATTTTGGCGCGGGCGGTGCGGTCGCCGCCGTGCTCATAGGCCACCGGCAGGCTTTCCAGGATCAGGCGCACCGCCTCGACGGCGGCCTGCCGGGTGCCCCTGGTGGTGGAACCGCCGATATAGGCCTCCACCGCGTGGGTCATGGCGTCCATGCCAGTGGTGGCGGTCAGCCGAGGCGGCAGGCCGATGGTGACCTCCGGGTCCAAAAGTGCGTAGGGCGGGATGAGGGCAAAATCGTTGATGGGGTATTTGTGGTGGGTCTCGCCGTCGGTGATGACGGCGGCCAGCGTGGTTTCGCTGCCGGTGCCGGCGGTGGTGGGCACGGCGATCAGCAGCGGCAGCGGCCGCATGACGTGGAGCAGCCCCTCCATCCGGTCCAGCTGCCGGTCAGGCCGGGCGATGCGGGCGCCGCATGCCTTGGCGCAGTCCATGCTGGACCCGCCGCCGAAGGCGATGATGGCCTGGCAGCCGTGGTCCAGATACAGCTTGCGGGCAGCCTCCACATTGGCGACGGTTGGGTTGGCCACGGTGCCGTCAAAGAGAATCACGCCGATGAACGCCTCAGCCAGGGCGTCCTCCAGCGGGCGGGTCAGGCCGTGGCTGCGGATGCCCTTGTCGGTGACCAGCAGCACCTGATGGACATTTTTGCTCACCAGCAGGTCGGCCACGCCCTGCACGCCGTCCAGGAGTTTTGGTTCCCGGTAGGGCAAAAACGGCAGCGCGATGCGGAACACCAGCTGATAGGCGCGGCAGTAAAGTTTGCGCAGCGGATTCATGGCAGGTACCTCCATGGGGCGGGATGCCCCAAAACCGGCACGGGGATGCGCCGGGGGTTATCACAATGTATTGAATTATTTTATCACGGCACCGTGCCGTTTCCTATCCGTACCTTTGCCAAAGTTGTTGCACCGGCCGGGGCAGATTTTGGCGCAATCGCACGCTGCCGGCCGCCGCACGCAAACACTGCCCGTCTGCGGCGGACAGGCGGGCAGGGTTTGGGCGGGGATGGCAGGATCACGGCGCGGCGGTGACGGCGGTGGCGGCTATCTTTTCAACCGGTTTGCCTATTAGCCGCAGTCCGGGTGGATTTGTTACAGCGGCGGGCAAAATTTTATGGCAGGTTTTGCAGCCCGCAAAAAAGCCGCCAGCCCGGAGCGGGCGGCGGCAGGATACCGGTTGGCAGACAGGCACGGCAGCGTGTCCCCGCAAAGCGGGCACACGCATTCGCCCTGGTTGACAGGGTGGGCAGTTACGCCCGCCGTTGCCGAATGACAAAAGCAACACGCACAACCCCGCCAGGCAGAGAAAAAGCAGCCCGACAGACTATCATAGCTGTCCCCTGTGAAAGGTGGGCAGCCAACCGCGGGGATACCGGCAAGGCAAAAACGGCTATTGCTCTTTTCGCAGGGCGCGCCAGACAGCGCGCAGCCAGCACAGGGCGGCGGCGGCCAGCGCGGGGTACAAAATCAGGCAGAAAGCCTGGTACCAACTGGGCAGCCAGTAGGCCGCGCCGCCGGGCAGCGCGCCGGCGGCGTTCAGCGTGATGGCGTCCCCCGCAAACCGCATGCGGACGGTGGCGTTCTCATCCGGGCTGCAGGGGTCCAGCCGCAGCGATACCAGCGTGGTGCGGGGCAGCGTGTAGACATAGCTGCCGTCGCCGGTCTCGGTGGGGAAAACCCGGTTATCCTGGCTGTAAGGCTGGCCGGGGGCTGTCGTATAGTACAGGCACATTTCCCGCGGTTCGCCGTCGAACTCGGCGGTATAGCTCAGGGTGCGCACCACCCGGCCGTCCACATTGTCCAAAATGATCTGCGGGTCGCCGCCGGCGGTGGTATACCAGCCGTCCGCTTCGGCAGTGAGGTCCACCAGCTGGAAATCGCTGACCGGGATGCCCTCCTCGGCCAGGGAACCGTCCGCCCGGGCAATGGTGTCGGCGGCAAAGTTGGCCGTGCCCAGCGCCAGCCAGGCAATCACCGCCAGCAGGTAGCACAGGATGGCGATGCCGCCCCGGCGTCCGGCCAGCCGGGCAAGGGACGCAAGCGGCGTGGGAAGATTGCGGGCGTTCATCGGCTGGGCACCTCCATTTCCACCGGGGCAAAGCCATCGTCGGTCACACGGTAAAGCAGCGTCTCGCCGTTTTGGGCGGCGGCCAGGCCATCGGTGAACAGCCCGGCATAGCTCGTCACAAAAATATCGTCGATCTGCTGCAGATAGAGTACGGTGCAGCCATTTTCCCGGATGGTGTCGGCCAGCCGCTGCGCGGTGTAGGGGTGGTAGTAATACTGTTTGACCCCCTCCTCAGCCGGTTTCAAATCGGGCAGGCCGAAGGTGCCGCCGCCGCCCTCCATGGTGGAGACCACACCGGAATAATCCACCAGGATCGGGTAAAAGTCGAACACGGCCGAGAACCAGCCCTCGCCGTTATCCCCCTGGCTGACATAGAACACCCGGTCGTCGGGTTCCAGATAGCTGCAAACCAGCTGGGCCTCGGCCCGCTCGACCCTGCGGTCGGCAAACTCACTGTCCGAAAAGCCCAGCACCGACAGCTGGGGCAGTACCAGCTGGTTCAGGCGGAAGAGCATCGCCGCGGCCAGCAGCAGCACCGCCCCCTGCCCTGCCAGCGCAAAGCGGGGCGCGCTGCATTTGAACGCGACGGCGGGGCCATCCTTCATTCGGAACCGCACCATCTCGGTGTAGGGCTGCAGCACCAGCACCAGGCAGGCCAGCGCGATCAAGAACCAGCCGATGTAATAGCTGTAAATATAGCGGTTGTAGTCGGTCAGGCTCTCGGCCTGGAAGGGCTTGAAGATAAAGCCGTAGCTCAGCGCCAACATCAGGTTGTAGCCCAAAAAGCACAGGGTGCTGCACACGGCGGCGCACACCACCCGCAGCCGGGCTTTCAGACAGGGCGCAAGCAGCACCGCCAGCAGGAACACCGCCAAAATCAGGATGACCACATTGCGGCCCTGGCCGACCATGCTCATGTTGCCGGCATCCGTCCAGAACTGGGCGCCCATATCGGCGATGGCCTGCAAGAACTGGGGTTTGCGCTCGGCAAAAAAGCCCTCCACCGGCTGGCCCAGCAGGATCCGGATGCCGTTGACCACCACGTCGGACAGGGCGGCGGTGGTTTCGCCCACGCCGCCGCCGGAGCTGTTTTTGGCCACCAGGTAGCCCACATACCGCACATTCCACAGGTAGTAGACGGCCAGCGGCGCGGCAAAGCAGGCCGCCGCAAAGCCGGTGCGCCGCAAAATGCCGCGGCGGAACCGGCCGTCCGGCAAAAGCCAGGCGTCCGCAGCCACCAGCCCCGCGGCCACCAGCGCCAGCACAAAGGTGTTGGCCTTCAGGTTGGCGGCCAGCGCCAGCACCGGCAGCACCACCCATTTTGGGCCGTTGGAGCGGCGCAGCGCCAGCCACAGCGCCACGGCACCGCCCAGCACAAGCCCGGCGGGGATGTCGCCGTAGCTGGTCATATAGACGGTGTTTAAGTAGATGGTGTGGTTGTAGGTGGTGAAAAAGTAGGGCACACACCACAGCGCCGCCGCCAGCGGCACCGCGATGCGGAAGCGGGAAAAATCCAGCGTGCCCAATACCGCCCCGAACACCGCAAAGGCCAGGGCGTTGTAGGCAAGGTAGATCTTCCAGTCGGCATAGGCGCCAAAAAAGCTGAAAAAGTAGGAGAGCAGCGGCAGGCCGGGGTTCTGGGTGACGGCCCAGGGGGTGCCCAGCGTGGCGTTGGCGTACAGGCTGTTGTCCACCTTGGTGATCTTGACGGCGGTGGCCCAGAGGTTGAGCTCATCAAAACCGGTGGCCATGGGCTGCCGGATGAAAAAGTAGAGGGCAAAAGCGGCCGTCAATCCCCAGAACAGCAGCGCGCCCGGGGTGAGCAGCGCCCGGTAATCGGGGCGTCTGGACGGCCTTTTGCGGGGCCACAGCGCCCAGATACCCAGCCCGGCAAAAGCGGCGTAGAGCAGCCACGCCCCCGCCAGCAGCGGCCCGGCCATGCCCCACAGCGTCAGCCACAGCACCGCCGCGGCCAGCGCCGCCAGCGGCGCCAGCGCGCTGTGCAGGCCGCATTTCAGCGTGAGGAAGGCGCAGAACAGAAACAATGCCGCCATGGCGGCAAACACACAGAGCAGCTCCATGGGCAGCTCCTTTCGGATGGGATAAGTTTGGGCGGCAGGCGCCGGGGGAACGGACAGTTTTTCGGGCAGGCAGGCTTTAATCCCGCTTTCCCCTGACCAGTGCCCAGGCCGCAGCCGCGCAGGCGGGCAGACCCAACAGCAGCAGCCACTGGCCGCCGTCCGGCACAAAGCGGAGCAGCCAGAACCGGGGTGGGTTCAGCTCCACGCCGGTGAACAGCGTGGCAATGCCGCCCACACTGTCCGGGTCGATGCGCAGGCCGGACACCGTTTTGCCCCCCAGGTCAAACTCGTAGACGCCGGGTTCCACCGTGCGGGCAAACACCTTCTGCGCCTCGCTGTAATCGGTCTGGCCGGGCAGCAGGTAGTAGAGCGCCACACTGCCGGGGGGCAGCGTCTGTTTGGCAAGCAGCCGCACCGTCTCAAGATAACCGCCGCCATCATAGAAAATATGGGGGTCGTTGTCGGTGGAAAGGTACCAATCGGGGTTGTCGCCCGGCGGGGTATCCCACTCCAGATCCTGGTAGTTTTCAAAGCTCTCAAAGGTCAGGTCATCGGCGGTCAGGGTGGTTTGGGGCATGGTGCCGTCCGCCTTGTGGATCAGCATCACAGCGCATCTGCCCAGGCAGAACACCACCCAGAAAATCAGCGCCAGGGCGTAGCACAGGCCGAACAGCCGCAGCGTGCGTTTTGTCTCGTTCATGGCTCAGCCCTCGCTTTCCGCCACCGCCACCGGGGTGAAGGGCACCGCGGCGTCGGGGGTAAACCTGTACAGCGTCATGGGCATGTCGGCGGTCAGGCCGCCCTCAAACAGTGGGCTGAAAGACCGCTCCAGATAGTCATCCGCCCGGTCGATCAGCAGGTAATCGCAGCCCTTTTCCTGCAGATAGGCCACCAGTGCCGGCGGCGTGCAGACAGCCTTGTAGTCATACAGCGTCCAGTTTTCGCTCTCCACCAGGTTCATGAAATCGGAGTCCCACCGGCTGGAGGCGTCCTCCCCGTTGAAAAAGCCGCCGTAGCCGCGGGCCACATGGGCCGTCAGCTCGTAGTTATAGTAGTACCAGCGGGTGGCGTCATCGCCCTGGCTGATGACCAGCACCGTGTCGTCCCAGTCCAGCACCTGGTTGGCGGCGGCGGCGCGGTTTTTCACGTCCTGCCGCAGCAGGTAGCGGCTGTCGCTGTTGGTCCAGAAACCGGATACCGGCACACCCCGCCAGGCAAAAAGCACCGCCACACAAGCGGACGCGCCCAGCAGCGCCAAATTGCCCAGCCGGGCAAAGCGGGCGCCGGAACTCTCCCGCTCCGCGGCCGAGCGGCCCAGCAGGCAGAGCATGGCCAGCATCCACCCCTGCAGGTAGGGACCGATGTACCGGTCAAAATCCTGCAGGGCGTAGGCCTCCACGTCCGAGAAGTTGTAGCAGTACAAAATCAAGTGGAACAGGTAGAAGGCGGCGAAGCAGAAGGCAAGCCCTGCCCAGGCTGCCGCCACGCGGCGGCGGGCCGCCCCCCTGCCGGCAAAGAGAAACGCCGCGGCCGCCACCAGGGTGATGGCCGCCACGGCCAGCACCGGCGGCCCGACCAGGCAGACATCCCGGGTAAAGAAGGCATCCGCCATCAGGCCCATCAGGTCGGCAAATTTCTGGGTGCGGCCGATACCAAAAAGCTGTGCCAGACCGCCAAGCACCACCTGGCCGTAGCTCAGTCCGCCGCTGCCCACGGAGGCACCGGTGGTTTCCAGGTGGGCGGCGGTGTACCAGTTCCAGCTGAGGAAAGCCGCCAGTACCGGCACCGCAAGCAGCACCGCCCGGCCCACTGCGCCGCCGAAAAAGCGGCCGCGGCCCAGCTGTTTCCATGCCCGGCCAAACAGCAGGTCCAGGAAGATCACAAACACGGCGATCAGCGCGTAGGCAAAGCCCATGTCCTTGGCCAGCGTCAAGAGTGCCAGCGGCAGAGCGGTGAACAGCACGCCCTGCCAGCCCGGCCCCACGGCAAACCACAGGCCGAGCACGCCGCCGAACAACAGCGCCAGCGGCACATCGGCCATGGCGTTGGCATAGACGGTGCTGGCGGTGCCCACCGGCACCACACTGAAGAAAAACGGCAGCAGCACGCCGCCCGCCAGCACGGCAACCGTGTGGGGCCAGCGGCGGCGCGGCATGGCAGAGGCCGCGGCCAGGCAGGCCATCAGCAGCATATCGTAGGCGGCAAGGCACTGCCACTCACCAAAATCAGGCGCAAAGCCCTGCACAAAGCAGGACACCAGCCCCAGCCCCGGCAGGCCGCTGTACGCCCGCAGGTTGACAGGGTCGGCGGGATAAAGCATATTCTTTTCTTTGAGCATCTTGGCCGCCATGCCCCAGAAGGTGAACTCGTCCCATTCCACAAACATGGGCTGCAATACGGCAAACAGCAGCCAGACCACCAGTGAGGCCGCCGCAAAAAACAGCAGGCCCGGGCTGGCAGCGGCTGCGCGCAGCCGCTGCACCCCGGCCCGCAGGCCGAGCAGGACAGCCCCGGCCAGCAGCGCCAGATAGCAAAGCCACAGTGCCCCCTGCAGCACACCCAGGTAACCGCCAATCAGCAGCAGGCAGGCCGCCCCGGCAAAGATGGGCAGCGGGAACACCGCTGCATCCTGCCCGGTGGCCGCCGCCAGCGCCACGGACGCTGCACAGATGAGCACAAGCACTAGGATACCGGTAAGCAGGGACATGGGCGGGCCTCCTTTCAGGCAGGATCAAGTCGGAAGGGATTGCTTTTACCCCGGGATGGTTGCAATAGGGCCGATGAAGTAGTGCTGGAACAGCAGCACCGCGCCCAGCGCCGCACAGGGCGCGAAGATGCGCAGCGCCCAGCGCTCGGCCCTGCGGTGGGTAAGGTTTGCCGACAGAGCGCGCCGCAGCGGCGCCGCCAGCAGCATGGCCGCCAGCAAAAACACCGGCAGGAAATACCGGGCCTGCAGCCCCACAATGCGAACCATCGTCACCGGCGTGTAGGTGATATACATGGCGGTCATCATGCCCACGGCGTACACCGCGGCAAACGCCGCCAGCGGCACCACGCGCCGCCGGGTGATGGTCTGCCCCCGCCCGGCCGACAATACCGCCGCCACAAGCAGCAGCGCCGGGCCCAGCAGGTTCAGCAGCGGGATGGGCAGGTCTTTCCAGCCGAACAGGCCCAGCTGCCCCACAAAAAAGTCGTTCTCGTACAGTGTGCCCAGCAGGACCGCCAGGTAACGCAGCGGATTTTTCAAAATAAAAAGCAGCTGCTCCAGCTGGTTCACGTCCTCGCCGCCCATGCGGCCGATGGTGCCGTAATTGTAGCGGAAGGCTGCGCCGTACCACTCCACAAAGCGGGTCACTGCCAGTGACGCGGCCAGCATACCCGCTGTCCAGTGCCAGCGGCGGCCGCGGGCGCAGAACGCCTCCCGCAGCAGGATCAGCGGCAGGAACGCCCACAGCAGGTTGATGTAGGGCTTGGCAATGTTCACCCAGACGCAGGCCGCCGCGTAGAGGGCCGCATCGCCGGTGGTCCAGGTGCGGCGAGTCAGCTGGGCAAGCATCAGGTAGTAGCAGCCCAGCAGCGCTGCGTCGTAGCTCAGGCTGGCGCCCATCCACAGCGAGAGCGGCAGCAGCATGACGCAGAGAAAGGCGGGGCGGAACTTCTGCGCCCGGCGCAGCGCCAGGTAGCACAGCGCCGTGTAGACCGCCAAGTTGGCAATGCGCCCGCCGTACAGGCACCCCAGCGCGCCAAGGCCCAGCAGCCGCGCCACAAACATGCCAAAGGCCCCGGGAAGAAAGGGCAGCACCATAAAGCTGACCGGCTCCTTGACCGGGGTGGTATCCGGAGTATTCAGGTATTCGGCAAAGCTGTCAGCCACGCTCTGCACGGGACCGTCCTCGCCCTGCTGTTTCAGGGCATAGCCGGCGGTGGAATAGGCTTCCACCTCGCCGGTTGTGGCATCCTCCTCCACACCGGCGGAGGTGTGGGCGTTGACCCACGCCCCGGGGAAGGCATGGTACAGCGCAGCCACGTCATCGGGGTAGGTGCGGTCGGCGTCAAAGTCGAACCGGCCCATGCTGATGGCGTAGGTGCGCAGAAAATGCTCCGACTCATCGGGGGCCTGCATCGGCGGGTTGGCAAAGGTGAACAGCAGCCCGCACACGGCAATGCAGGCTGCCGCCCGGGCGGCAAAGCTGCGCAGACCGTAGTGCAGGATGCCCGCCGCGGCCACCGCCGCCAGGCAGGCCAGCACACAGCCGCCGGTGACCAGCACCGGCGAGACGCGGGCATCCAGATAGTAGAACACTCGCCAGTAGTAGGCCCAGGCCACGCCGGCCAGCGCCGCCACCACGGCGGCGGCAACCCACAGCACAGCCGGCTTTTTTGCCAGTTTTTTCAGCATGGTCATTACAGGATATACTGGCCGACCTTGTAGTCGCCCAGGTGGGTGCGCAGGAACTCAATGGTCTCGGCCAGGCCCTGCTCAAAGGTGTACCTGGGCGCCCAGCCGGTCATTTTGCGCAGCTTGGTGGCATCGCCCAGCAGGCGGTTGACCTCGCTCTTTTCGGGGCGCAGACGCTCAGCCTCGCAGACAATGCGGGCGGCGGGGTTGATCTGGGCGATCAGCTCGTTGGCCAGATCCCCAATGGAGTGCTCCACGCCGGTGGCAATGTTCAGTTCCTGGCCGATGGCCGCGTCGCAGTCAGCAATGGCCATAAAGCCGGCGGCGGTGTCCTTGACATAGTTAAAGTCGCGGGTGGGCGTCAGGTTGCCCAGCTTCAGCTCGGTCTGGCCGGCCAGCAGCTGGGTGATGATGGTGGGAATGATCGCCCGTCCCGACTGCCGGGGGCCGTAGGTGTTGAAGGGCCGCACGATGGAAACCGGCAGGTCAAAGCTGCGGTAGAAGCTCTCGGCCAGGCGGTCGGCGCCGATCTTGGTGGCAGAGTAGGGACTCTGTCCCTGGAAGGGGTGGTGCTCATCAATGGGCACATACTGAGCGGTGCCGTAAACCTCGCTGGTGGAGGTGACCAGCACCCGCTGGGTGCCCAGCTCCCGGGCGGCGTTGAGCACGTTCAGCGTGCCCTTGATGTTGGTATCCACATAGCTGTCCGGACTGTGGTAGGAAAAGGGAATGGCGATCAGCGCCGCCAGGTGGAACACCCTCTCCTGCCCGCGCATAGCGGTGCGCACGCCGTTGGGGTCGCGCACGTCGCCCATAAAGATGTCGATCTCGTTTTTGATCTCGGGGGGTAGGGTGTCGATCCAGCCCAGGGACCCGAAGGAATTGTACAGGCAGAAAGCGCGGACCTTCTCGCCCCGCTTAACCAGTTCCTCGGTCAGGTGGCTGCCGATAAAACCGTCGGCGCCGGTAACCATTACGGTATGTGCCATGGTGCAGTTCTCCTTTGTGTTGGTTTGGCGCCCAAACGGGCGCCCGCTGTTCCTTTTATATAAAGGTGGAAAAAGTTGCATTTGGATTACAAATCAGTATAACCGATTTTGCCGCCCATTTCAACCGCGGCAGGTTCCGCAGGCTCTGCGGCGCGAAAAAAAGCAGATTTTCGCTTTTTTGTGGCGGGGCAGGGGTGTTTGTGGTATACTGGAATTACTGTAAGCCGCCCCTATCTGCGGGGCAAAAAAACGTCCGGCACCGGGCCGGAGAAAGAGAGTGTCGCCATGGCCAACTACATTTTGAGCTGCTGCTCCACTGCCGACCTGACGCCGGAGCACTTCCAGGCGCGGGACATCCATTACACCTGCTTCCATTATTCGCTGGACGGGGTGCCGCACACCGACGACCTGGGCAAAAGCATGCCGCTGGACCAGTTCTACGCCGCCATGGTCAACGGCGCCGAGACCAAGACCTCCCAGCTGAACGCCGACGAGTTCATCGCCTACTTCACCCCGTTTTTGGAGCAGGGGCTGGACATTTTGCACCTGACACTGTCCAGCGGCATCTCCGGCGTGGTGAACTCGGCCAACCTGGCCCGGGAGGAACTGGCAGAAAAATACCCTGACCGCAAAATCTACATTGTAGATTCGTTGTCCGCCTCCTCCGGCACCGGGCTGTTCATGGACCGGCTGGCCGATCTGCGGGACGAGGGCAAAACCATCGACGAGGTTTACCAGTGGGCGATGGACAACCGCCTGAAGCTGCACCACTGGTTCTTCTCCAGCGATCTGACCTTCTTTGTCAAGGGCGGGCGCATCACCAAGGCGGCGGGGTGGTTCGGCACTGCGCTGAAGATCTGCCCCCTGCTGAACGTGGACAGCCAGGGCCGGCTGATTCCCCGCAAAAAGTGCCGCGGCAAAAAGCGCGCCATGGAGGAATGCGTCAAGATGATGGAGCAGCACGCCGAGGGCGGACTGGACTATGCGGGCAAATGCTACATCTCCCACTCGGCCTGCCCGGAGGACGCCAGGGCCGTGGCCGCCATGGTGGAGGCAAGGTTCCCCCGCCTGAACGGCCGGGTGGAGATCAATTTCATCGGCACCACCATCGGCTGCCACACCGGTCCCGGCACCGTGGCGCTGTTCTTCTGGGGCGACGAACGGAAGGACTGACAGCCCCCTCCCCACCATGGATGCGGCTGTTGCGCGGCAGGCCGCTGGTCACTGGACCGGCGGCCTGCCGCGCTTGCTTATTGGGTTTCCGCTGCCAGTTCCAGCGGCGGCTGGGCGGCGTGTTCCGCCGCACAGGCCACATAGCCGGCGGTGTTGCGGATATTCATCTCCAACTGTTCCGGCCGGACCGGACCGCGCACCTTGGCAGGCACCCCCATCGCCACGGTGTACGGCGGCACCACAAAGCCCTCGGTCACCAGAGCGCCCGCAGCCACAATGCTGCCCCGGCCGATGACCGCCCTGTTGAGCACCGTGGCGTGCATACCGATCAGGGCGTCCTCCTCCACCGTACAGCCGTGCACCACCGCGCTGTGGCCCACCGTGACGTTTTTGCCGATGGTCAGCGGGTGGCCGGCGTCGGTATGCAGCACCGCGTTGTCCTGGATGTTGCTGCCCTGCCCCACCGTGATGCGGTCATGGTCGGCCCGCAGCACCGCGCCATAAAAAACGCTGGACTCCGGCTCGAGGTGCACATCCCCGATGAGGACGGCATTCTCGGCCACAAAGGCCGGGTGGTCCAGCTGCGGCTGCACGCCGTCAAACGCCTTGCAGAGTGCCATTGTATTTTCCCTCCCCTTTTCTGTTTCCATTGTACACCGCCATGCTGCCCCTGCCAAGGGGCTGTGTTGCACTGCGGTGGGCCCTGTGGTACAATTTTGAGCGAAAAACGTGCAACTGCGGAAGATTGACAGGGAGGGTTCCCCATGATTCGAATGGTATGCAGTGACCTGGACGGCACGCTGCTGCAATACGGCAAACAGTGGCTGGAGGGCGAGATCTTTGACCAGATCCGCGCGCTGGCCGCCCACGGCATTCGGTTCTGCCCGGCCAGCGGCCGCCAGTACACCAGCGAGCGCAAGCTGTTTGCGCCGGTGGCGGAGCATTGCGTCTTTTTGTGTGAGAACGGCGCCGTGCTGTTTGACGGCGGGCGGGTGATTGCCAAAACCCCCATGCCCCGGCAGATGGCCGAGGCGATCGCCTGGGATTTCTGGAACAACAGCGACGGCAAGGGCGAGGTGATGCTCTCGGGCGAGAATACCAGCTACCTGATGAGCCGCGGCCTGGGCATGGTGGACCGTATCCGGTTCATCGGCAACAACTATACCCTAATCACCGATCCGGCTCGGGTGCCGGAGGAGATCGTCAAGGTGTCGGTCTATTTTGACGAAGGCGTGGACGCCTTTACCGACCGCTTTGTTCCCCGCTGGAAGAACGCCAACTGCGCCGTAGCCGGCCCCAAATGGATCGATACCACGCTGGCCAACAAGGGCACCGGCGTGCAGGCTTTGTGCCGGGCACTGGGGCTTTCCCCCGACGAGGTGATGGCCTTCGGCGACAACTACAACGATGTGGCCATGCTGGACCTGGTGGGGCTGCCCTACATTATGGACAGCGCCGCCCCCGCGCTGCGGGCGCGCTACCCCCGCCACACCCCCCGCCCGGAGGATACCCTGGCCCGGCTGCTGCGGGAGCTGGACGCTGAACCTGCCCGTTGATCCAGGCACATTGTACAAGTTCTCCGCCTGCAACTTATGCAGTTTGCCAGTTTTGCAGGGAACAGGCGGCATTACCCGGCAGATATCCGGTCAAAAGTCGCTTCAAAGGGCCTTACAGATTGTCGAAGCCGGTCATCTTTGTGCATTTTTTGTATCAATGCACAAAGATGGCCGGTTTTGCTATGGATTTTCAGTTGACGATGCGCGCAGAAAATGGTACTATTACTGTGTAACGAAGTCCGGTCCGATGTGTACGGGTCGATGATTGGGAGGTCATTTCTATGAAACAGTTTGAGTATACCATCCAGGAGGCCGTGGGCATCCACGCACGCCCCGCCGGCCTGCTGGTCAAGGAGTGCAAAAAGTATAAGAGCACCATCACCATCGCCAAGGGCGACCGTTCGGTCAATGCGCTGAAGCTGATGGCCCTGATGGGCATGGGCGTCAAGTGCGGCGACACCGTCACTGTGACGGTGGAGGGCGAGGACGAGGATACCGCCGCCCCCGCGCTGGAGGCCTTCTTCAAAGAGCATCTGTAATCTCGGCAACGGAGCCGGTTACAGGCAACTGCCGCACGGACAGCGGCTGCCCACTGGCTGACCACGCCCCCTTTGGCGCGTGCGGCCGTCGGCAGCCGCTTTTTGTATGGGCGTATCCGACCATTCCCGGGTTTCCTGCACCAAAAAGCCGCGTTTGCCGCGCGGCAGGTTCAGCAAGCACCCGTCACGTTGGATGGGTTGGATACAGCCACAGATTCCCGCCTTGCGGGATCGGATAAGGAGAGAGGTACTATGATCACCATTCAGGGCAAAGGTGTATCGGCCGGCGTCGGGGTCGGACCACTGTATTTCTATCACCGCGCAAAAACCACCATCAAGCGCTATCACGTGGAGGATGTGGACGCCGAGTGGCACCGCTTTAAGGGGGCGCAGACTGCCGCCATTGAGCAGCTGGGCGAGCTGGCGGACAAGGCCCGCGCCGAGGCCGGCGACGAGGCCGCCATGCTGTTTGAAACCCACCAGATGATGGCGGAGGACCTGGACTACGAGGAGGCCATCGAGCAGCAGATCAAGGAGGAGAAAAACAACGCCGAGGCTGCCGTGACTGACGTGGCCGCCCAGTTTGCCGAGATGTTCGCCTCGATGGAGGACAGCTACATGCAGGCCCGCGCCGCCGACGTGAAGGACGTTTCCAACCGCATTTTGGGTATTTTGGCCGGCGTGGCGGCCGGCGGCATTGCCAGCGAGGTGCCGGTGATCCTGGCCGCCGACGACCTAGCCCCCTCCGAGACGGTGCAGCTGGACAAGAGCAAGATTTTGGGCTTTATCACCGCCGGCGGGTCCGGCTCCAGCCACACCGCCATTCTGGCTCGCACCATGGGCATTCCCGCCATTGTGGGCGTGGGCAACGCCCTGAAGCCGGAATACGAGGGGCGCCCGGTCATCATTGACGGCGGCACCGGCAATGTGGTTATTGACCCCGATGACATGACCCGCGACCGCCTGCTGAAAAAGCGGGAGGAGGAACTGCGCCTGCAGCGCCTGCTGGAATCGCTGAAAGGCCAGCCCAACATCACCAAGGACGGCAAGAGCATCCGCATCTATTGCAACATCGGCAGCCCCGAGGATGTACACGCCGTGCAGGTGAACGACGGCGGCGGCATCGGCCTGTTCCGCAGCGAGTTCCTCTACCTGAACGGTGAGGACTATCCCACCGAGGAACAGCAGTTTGAGGCTTACAAACAGGTGCTCTCTGACATGGAGGGCAAGGAAGTCATCATCCGCACCTGCGACATCGGTGCCGACAAGCAGATCGGCTACTTCAACCTGCCCAAGGAGGAAAACCCCGCCATGGGCATGCGCGCTTTGCGCATCAGCCTGACCCGCCCCGACTTTTTCAAGACCCAGCTGCGTGCGCTGTACCGGGCTTCCGCCTACGGCAAGCTGGGCATCATGTTCCCCATGGTCACCAGCGTCTGGGAGGTCCGTGAGGCCAAAAAGATCTGTGAGAACGTCAAAAACGAGCTGAAAGCCGAGGGCATCCCTTACAGCGAGAATGTCCAGATCGGCATCATGATCGAGACGCCCGCCGCCGCCATCATGTCCGACCGTCTGGCCAAAGAGGTGGACTTCTTCAGCTGCGGCACCAACGACCTGACCCAGTACACCCTGGCCTGTGACCGCCAGAACAATGATCTGGGCCGCTTTTACGACCCGCACCATCCGGCAGTGCTGCGCCTGCTGAAACTGGTGGCCGACAACGCCCACAAAAACGGCATCTGGGTGGGCATCTGCGGTGAGCTGGGCGCCGACCTGACCCTGACCGAGACTTTCCTGGCCATCGGCATCGACGAGCTGTCGGTCAGCCCCCGCGCGGTGCTGCCGCTGCGCAACGCCGTGCGCATGACCGACACCCGCGAGTCCAGCCCCCGCATTTTGGAGGCGCTGGGCAGCGAGTATCATCACACCTGAACCACCCAGCCTGACTGCTGTATACAAAAGCCCGGACGCTGACCCCTGTGGTCAGCGTCCGGGCCTTTTTGAATGGATTGCAGGCGGTTACAGGTCAATCTCCAGCAGCACCGGGCAGTGGTCGGAGCCGTAGATGTCCGGCAGGATGGATGCCTCCCGGATGCGGCCGGTCACCCGGTTGGACACGATGAAATAGTCGATACGCCATCCCGCGTTGCGCTCCCGCGCCTTGAAGCGCATGCTCCACCAGCTATATGCGCCGGTGGTGTCCGGGTGCAGGTAACGGAAAGTGTCGGTAAAACCGGCAGCCAGCAGCTCAGTCATTTTGCCCCGCTCCTGGTCGGAGAAGCCCGCCGCCCCCCGGTTGGGGCCGGGGTTTTTCAGGTCGATCTCGTTGTGGGCCACGTTCATGTCGCCGCACAGCACCACCGGCTTTTGGGCATCCAGCCCCAGCAGATAGGCGCGCAGGTCATCCTCCCACCGCATGCGGTAATCGATGCGGGCCAGACCCTCCTGGGCGTTGGGCACATAGACGTTGACCAGGTAAAAGCCGGGGTATTCCAGCGTGATGGCGCGGCCCTCGTGGCTGTGCTCCTCCACGCCGATGCCGTAATGGACCGACAGCGGCTGCTGTTTGGTCCAGACCGCCGTGCCGGAGTAGCCCTTTCTCTCGGCGGAATAGATGTACTCGGTGTAGCCTTCGGGGGCGAAATCCGCCTGGCCGGGCTGCATTTTGGTTTCCTGGATGCAGAAGGCATCGGCATCCAAGCTGGCAAATGCCTCGGCAAAGCCCTTTTTCAGGCAGGCGCGCAGGCCGTTCACATTCCAGCTGATCAGTTTCATGGGAAACCTCCTTGTGAGAGCGGGATGTCCGGGATGAGAAATTTCAATGATTGATGAGAAATGCGGAACTTTGGTGCGGCTGTTCCGCCTGCGATCGAATCCGGGCAGGCGCAGTTCGGGTACCACCCGGAAAGGTGCCCCCTTCACCAAGCGGACGCTTGCCGCATCGTTTTTCGAGCCTGCGCCCGCGTACGGACCACCGCAATTTCCAAATTCTCATTCCTGATGAAAACAGAAGTGTGATCACCCGGCGGCTTTGGCGGGCACGGCGCGGGCCTTCCACCCGCCGCGGGCAAACCGGATGACGAAGCAGAGCACACGGCAGACCCAGTCAATGACCATGGCGATCCAGACGCCCACCGCGCCCATCTGCATATTGACGCAAAGAATGTAGGAGAAGCCCAGCCGCCAGACAACCATCGACACCACCGACACCGCCATGGTGAACCGCACATCGTTGGCTGCGCGCAGGGCGTTGGGCAACACAAAGCCCGCCGGCCACAGCAAAATGCCGCAGCCGCAGTGGATGATGACCAACAGCCGCGCCAGCTGGTCGGTCTCGGGCGAGAGGGTGTACAGCTGCATCAAAAGCGGCAGGCCCAGAATCACCAGTGCATTGGCCGCGCCCTGGACGATGTAGTCCCACAGCATCAGCTTTTTGGTGTAATAGACCGCCTGGTCCGTGTCACCGGCGCCGATGCAGCGGCCCACCACAGTGATCATGGCTAGACCCATGGCCTGGCCGATGATGCAGCCCACATTGTCCAGATTGTTGGCCACCGCATTGGCCGAAATGTGCACCGTGCCAAACAGCGAGATCATACTGACCACCAGTACCCGCCCCAGCTGGAAGAGGCTGTTTTCCAGCGCCGAAGGGATGCCGATGTACAGGATGTTGCGGACCATAACCAGGCGGGGACGAAAGACATTGTCCAGCGTGACGCGGGCCGGGTTGTCGTGGCGGTTGGTCATGGTCAGGATCAGCACCGCGCCCACCGCACGGGAGACCAGCGTGGGCACCGCCACGCCGGCAACCCCCATCTTCAGCACAAAGACGCAGAAGGCATTGCCGCAGACGTTGATCAGATTCATCAGCAGACTGACCCGCATGGACACTGCGCTGTTGCCCACCGACCGGAAAATGGCTGCACCCGCGTTGTACAGCGCCAGAAACGGGTAGGACAGGCCGGTGATGAGGAAGTAGGTCATGGCCGCAGCCATAACGTCGTCCTCGATTTGGCCGAAGAACAACCGCAGCATCCCCTGGCGGAACACCAGGCAGAAAGCCATGACCGCCAGCCCCAGCACCCCGCTGAGCGCCACCAGCTGGCCGGCACTGCGGCGGGCATCGTCGGGATGCCTGGCGCCCAGGAACTGGCTGGTAACCACCGCGCCGCCGGTGGCCAGCGCCGCAAAAACGTTGATGATCAGGTTGTTGATCATGTCCACCAGCGAGACGCCGGAGATGGCGGCCTCGCCCACGCTGGAAACCATGACGGTGTCCGACATGCCCACCAGGGCGGAAAGCGCCTGCTCGATGACCAGCGGCCACAGCAGGCGCAGCAGCTGGCCGTTGGTAAACTGCTTTTCCAGTTTTGTTTGCATCTTCTGTTTTTGATTCCTCTTTCCCTTTGGGGCACAGCCCCCACCAATCCCGCGCCGGCTCCCGTCAGGGCGGAACCGCTCCCTCAAAAGCGCCGGGGATTTTCAGATACACTTCAGTATATCACCCCGTCGGAACGGCTGCAAGCCGCCCGGACCGCCCCACCGGCGCAAAAAGCCCGGACCGGCGTGGATACGCCGGTCCGGGCGGATGGTGCGGAAAAGCAGACGGGTCAATCAAGGGAATCGGCGGTTTCGCCGGTGGCAAACGGGGCCTCTTCATCGAACTGGGCCAGATAGCGGTTCAGTTCGGCTTCGCTGTCAAAGGAGGCCTGGTCATACCAGATGCAGCTGTCGGTGCTGTCGGCCAGCTGTTCGGCAGTCTGGCCGGTCTCCCACGGGCCGGACACGGTCAGCGTGTAGCTGCGGGAAAAATCGGGATGTGCCTCTTTGCCGGGCTGGGAGAATTGGTAACCGGTATAGGGCAGGCCCGCCGACTGGGCCGCGTCCAAAACGCTGCGGCAAACCGTGGCGAACTGCTGGCGGTCAGCACAATCCCCGTCCAGCGTGACAAAGGCCCAAACCTCGTCGCAGTCGTTCAGCAATTCCGTCAGGTCCGCATCTGCCGGTATCAGCCGACGGAGCTCCAGGCTGCTTTCCACCGAGCGGATGGCGGTCAGATCCTTCAGTGCGGCGTAGCTCTGCGTGTCCAATTGCTGTCGCAGCCGCTGTTCGGCATAGCTGGTTTCCAGCACACGGCCCACCAGTGCACAGCCCCCGACCCCCACCAGCAGCAGGAAACAAACCACCATGCCGAGAAAGTCGTACTTGAGCTTCACATCCGGGCGGGCGGCGTAGACCAGCACCTCGATGCCCAGCGCCACCAGGATGAGCGGCGCAAAGCGCAGCACCCGCCAAAGGTCCAGCGCCGGCAGGAAAAGCGACAGCACCAGCAGTGCCCCGGCCAGTACCAGCACCACGCCAAAGGTGAAGGTGCCCACCCGGCGCACTTTGCGGGGGCAGGCGCCGGCGGCCTGCGGGGCGGTTTCAGGCGCGGTGTGCCCGGTCTCCCGGGTATCCGGCGCGGCATGTTGTTTTGGATCGTTCATGGGGGTACCTCCCAGTCTCAGCCGGCAAAGTGGCCGGCATCGGTGTCATCTGTCAGGGGAGAATCGGATGCGGAGGATTCCGCATCCGAACGAGGGTCCCCCTCGTTCGCGGCGGGGCGGCGCACCCCCACCCGGGGCCACTGGGGCGCGGCAGAGCCGGCGGCGTCATCCTGGCCGGGCTGAAAGTCCGGGGAGCCGGCGGCGTCATCCTGGCCGGGCTGAAAGTCCGGGGAGCCGCCGGTGAAGGGTGGGATTCTGTCCGAGCCGCTGCCGCCGTGCCGCCCGAACAACAGCCAGCAGCCGGCGGCAATCAGCAGGCCCGCCACCACCAGGGTGGGCACAATATCGGCCGCGTACCAGCCCAAAACATAGATGATAACAGGCTCCACAAGCGAGCTGTACAGCGCCCAGACGCCCAGGGCGATCAGCGCCCAGCCCAGCAGCCGGCGGCCGGTGGGCAGCATCCCCCGCAGGGATTCCAAGCCGTCCAGCAGCAACAGCGAATCCTCCCGTGGGGTGCCTTGGGTCATGCGCCGGATCAGGTCGTAGGTGTCAAAAAAGCTGTACATCCAGACAATCGGGCAGATCAGCACCAGCGGGCCGATGATGGCACTGAGCCCAAACCCCAGGCAAAACAGTGCCAGAAGCGACAGTCCCCGCTGCATATAGCCGTAATACATCTGGCCGGCGCCGGGGATACAGGCAAACAAAAAGGTCAAAAATCCGTTCTTCTTCATAATGGTTACTCCCCCCTGGCGGGCTGCGTACCGCCGGTTTGCTGGCTGCCGGGTTCCTCCGGCTGCAATCTCAACTGGGCAAAGCCGCTTTGTACCGTGTCCTGCACATCGTCCAGCAGGCCCTCGGCGGCCTGACCGATCCTGCCAAACAGTTCCTGCAAGCTTTGGCTGACGCTGAACGCCGGCTGCTGGGGCAGGTCCCGGTGTGCCGCGCGGGCAGTACCGGTGGTTGGCCCGAAAACCCCAAAGCTCCACAGCACAAGGGTCAGCAGAATAGCCGCCACAATGGATACATACTTGTTGGTGAACAGGCGGATGGAACGCATCCGCAGCAGGTCCTGCACCTGCGGTACCAGGTTGCGGGCCGGGGTCAGCAGCGCCTGGGGCACTGCCTCCAGCCAGTCGGTGTAGCGTTTGAGGCAGGCATTGCAGAAGCTGAGATGCTCGGCGGCCTCCAAGCTGCCCAGCTCATCCAGGCGGCCGGTTTCCATGGCGTCCAGGCCGGACCCGGTCAGATGCCCGCTGCTGTCAAACAGATTGTCGTTGTCAAATGGAACCAGGGAATTTTGCATTTACACCTGCCTCCTTTCCTGAATTTGTTGCCGAAGGATCACTTTGGCCCGGAATACCTGGTTCTGCACCGTTTTTTCCGGCCGGCCCAACAGCTGGGCGATCAGCGCCACCGTCTTGTGCTCCAGCAGGTACATGGTGGCCACCCTGCCGTAAGGTTCCCGCAGGTTGCGGATCATGGCCTGCAGGGCCTCGGCCTCGTCCCGGGCGATCATCGCCTCCTCGGGGTTGCGGGCCTCGGCAGGCGGAATGCCGCGGGGTTCCGGCAGCTGGTCGTCCTGCTGGGCCTGTACCCGGCGTACCCAGGCGCTTTTCAAGTGGTCCTTGCACTTGTTGCTGGCCACCCGCACCAACCACTGCCGGTAGTAGGCCGGGTCGCACTGATCAATGTGGGCGTACGCTGCCAAAAAGGTATCCTGGGTCAGGTCCTCGGCGGTGTGGGGGTTGTGTACAAACTGGTAGCACACGGTGTACACCAGCCGCTGATACTGCTGCATCAACTGGGCAAATTCCTCATTTTTCAGCTGGCATCCCCCCTGTGGCGTTCTTTGGGGGCGCGCCGCAAAAAGTACCGCAACCGGCAGTGTTCCCCCTGCAAGCCCTGCAATGGGCTCATCTGACCATACTACGAACGGGTGCCGCCATTTTTTGCAGGCTGCACCCGTTTTTTTCAAATTTTTTAGTCAGGTAATGTTCAGCGCCCGCTGTACCCGGTAGACAATGTAGCGCAACAGCCCGGCGATCAGGCTGCACTCCACCCACAGGTAGTTGGGCAGGTTATGCCAGGCAAATTTTGGTTTTTGGAGTTTGGGCAGCGCTGCTTTGGCCTCGGCATAGCCCTTGGCGTAGTCATCGCCAAAGCCCCGGTGGCGGAACATGGCCACCTTGAGCAGATAGCCCAGCGCCATGGGGATAAAGTTCACCACCAACATCCCCACCGGCTGGTTTTTGTAAGGCAGCAGGATGCTGTTGCGGCCGCTCTGAATGCTTTTGAAGGGGTTGTAGCGCACCGCGCCGGTGGTGGCGCCGCAGATGTGGCGGCAGCGGGCGGTGGGACAGTAGACATTTTTGTAGCCGAAGTTGTTGGCGCGCCAGCTCAGATCCACATCCTCGTAGTAGGCAAAAAACAATTCGTCAAAAACGCCGATTTTATCCAAAACGGATTTTCGGTAGAGGGCCGCGCCCCCGCAGGCGGAAAAGATGCGGCAGGGTTTTGTGTAGCGGCTGGCCTTCAGGCCATCCCCCCGCTTGCAGGCAAAGCCCAAAATCGTCACATAGTCGCCGGCATCGTCGGCCAGTTCCGGCTCATAGTAGCGCAGCATCAAACTGGAGACAGCAAAAATTTTCGGGTCTGCAGCGGCGGTTTTCAGCAGTTCGGCCAGCCAGTCCGGCTCGGCGAAGGCATCATTATTAAACAGCGCCACATATTCGCCTTTGGCAATGGCAATCCCCTGGTTCACCGCGTGGGAAAACCCGGTGTTGCGGTCGTTCTCAATCAGGGTGTAGCCGGGTCGGCCGCAGTAGCTGCGGGCGATGGTCAGGCTTTCGTCGGTGGAGCCGTTGTCAACGACGATCAGCTCAAAGTCCTGCTCGGTTTGGGCCCAGATGGATTCGATGGAATCCTTCAGCCAGCCGGCGCCATTCAGGTTGGGGATGATAACGCTTGCTTTCACGGATGCACCTCGTTTTCAAAAAGACAGCGGCCGGTCCACCGGCGTGTTCAGGATAATTTGGGTGTTGGTGGAGCCCAGCTTTTGTACCCGGGTCAGCAGATGCTCCAGGTCATCGATGTTTTCACAGCTGACCTTGGCGATAAAGTTATAGCTGCCGGTCACCTTCCAGCATTGCAGCACCCGGGGGTCCCGTTCGGCCAGGGCGAGAAAGCCGTCGCGGCTGTCGGCGTTCACCGAGACCGAGACCAGCGCCTGGACCCGGGCTTCCTCACCGGGCTGATGGAGGATGACGGTGTACCCGCCGATGACTCCCTCGGTCTCCAGGCGGCGGATGCGGCTGGAAACCGCCGGGCTGGTCAGATTGACCTGTTCGGCAATCTCCTTCACCGGCATCCGGGCATTTTTTGTAAGCAGATGGACAATTTTTCGGTCCAAATCATCCATATTCGACAATTCCTCCCCTATTTTTGTTCAATGCAGACAAAAAAAATAAAATTAAGAAAAGCATCCTTGGCTGAATTGCTAAAGACGATATTTCAAAGATTTGAGGCATCAAACTAAATTTATTTAAGTGTTTCTCTGTCCATTATAATGAAACCAAAACAAAAAAGCAAGCAGCGGATTTGACATTGTAAGAAATCGGAGTATACTTAAGGCATAAACCAAAGACAACTTCTCACCTTTATATACTTTCCCACCCCTCTATGCACAAAGGCCCATCCTTCACAGGATGGGCCTTTGTGTTTGTCCGGCATGCGTCCGCCCGTACGCGCCGCCGCGGGGCGGCCGCCTTCTGTACAAATGTATACGTATATGTTATGATAAAATCAGTTTCATTTTCGTACAGGAAGGAAATTTCCATGGCAAGCAAACACATCCTTGTATCCAACGATCTGGCCACCCGTATCCAGAGCGGCATGTACCCGGCGGGCAGCCGGATGCCGTCAGAGAGTCAGCTCATCCAGGAATACGGCGTCAGCCGGGACACACTGCGCAAAGCACTGGCCGTGCTGGAACAGGAGGGGTATATCCAAAAGGCCCGCGGCCGGGAGGCCCTGGTGCTGGACCGGGAAAAGGTGGTTTTTCCGGTGTCGGGGCTGACCAGCTTTCAGGAGCTGGCCGAGGCCGAGGGCTACCACACCCGCACCCGGGTGGTGGTGCTGGAGTCGGTGCGGGGCAACCGGGAACTGATGAAGGCACTGGATATCACCCGCGACGAGGAGGCCTGGCGGCTGTACCGTGTGCGGGAGATTGAGGGCGAGCGGGTAATCCTGGACAAGGACTTTCTCAGCCGGAAATATGTGCCCCGGCTGCGGGAGGAAAACTGCACCGGGTCGCTGTACCGCTACCTGGAGGGGGAACTGGGCTTGAAGATCGGCTGCGCCCAGAAGGAGATCACGGCCTGCCGCCCCACCGAGGAGGACCGCCGCTACCTGGACGTGGGCAAAAACGATATCGTCATCGTGGTACGCAGCTATGTCTATCTGGAAAGCGGGGCACTGTTCCAGCACACCGAATCCCGCCACCGGTGGGACCGGTTCCGCTTTGTGGACTTTGCCCGCCGGGTCAGGGTCTGAGCTCCGGGGCGTTGCCCGCGGCCATACAAGTGGTCCCACCTGTCTGCTTTTCGTCCGTTAATCGACATTTTTTGTTTGCTGCGCGTCGTCTGTTTGCACAAAGCAGGCGGCGCGCATTTGTGTGTTCCGCCAAAGTTTTTCCTGCGCTCCGGACAAACATATACGCATATGTTACCATACATTCAGGGCAACAACATATACGTATATGTATGCGTATAGGCTGTTGCAAAACACGTATAGGCTTGAAGGAGCGAGTATCATGGGTAAATTTGCAGCGGATGCCGAACAGCTGCTGAAGCTGGTCGGCGGGAAAGAGAACATTAGTGCCGTGACCCACTGCATGACGCGTATGCGCTTTGTGCTGACAGACCCCGCCAAGGCGGATGTGACGGCCATCGAGGCGCTGCCCAGCGTCAAGGGCAGTTTCACCCAGGCGGGGCAGTTCCAGGTCATCATCGGCAACGATGTGGCGGAATTTTTTGACGAGTTCACCAAGGTTTCCGGCATTGAGGGCGTAAGCAAGGACGCCGCCAAAAAAGCCGCGAAAACCAATCAGACCCCCATCCAGCGGGCGATGGCCAACCTGGCCGAGATCTTTGCCCCGCTGATCCCCGCCCTGATTGTCGGCGGCCTGATCTTGGGCTTCCGCAGCTTTATTGGCGAGGTGAACCTGTTTGCGGACGGCACCCAGTCGCTGGCCGATACCTCCCAGTTCTGGGCCGGCATGTACGATTTCCTCTGGCTGATCGGCGAGGCGGTGTTCCACTTCCTGCCGGTGGCGATCTGCTGGTCGGTGGTCAAAAAGATGGGCGGCACTGAGGTGCTGGGCATCATCCTGGGCGTCTGCCTGGTCTCGCCCCAGCTGCTGAACGCCTACTCAGTCGCCACCGCCACCGACATCCCGGTGTGGGATTTCGGTTTCTTCACTGTGGAGAAGATCGGCTATCAGGCACAGGTCATCCCCGCCATGCTGGCCGCCTTCGTGCTGGTCTATCTGGAGCGCTTTTTCAAGAAGATCACGCCGGAATACATCTCGATGATCGTGGTGCCCTTCTTCTCACTGGTATTGTCGGTCATCATCGCCCATACTGTCGTCGGCCCCATCGGCTGGCGCATCGGCGACGCCATCTCCAACGTGGTCTACGCCGGTCTGACCGGCAACCTGCGCTGGATCTTCGCCCCCATCTTCGGTTTCCTGTACGCGCCGCTGGTGATCACCGGCCTGCACCATATGACCAACGCCATCGACACCACGCTGGCCAACCAGTTTGAGGGCACCATGCTGTGGCCGATGATCGCTCTGTCCAACATTGCGCAGGCCTCTGCCGTACTGGCCATGATTGTGCTGCAGAAAAATGAGCGCGACCGCCAGGTTTCCATCCCCGCCTGCATCTCCGGCTACATGGGTGTCACCGAGCCGGCCCTGTTCGGCGTCAACCTAAAAGCCGGCTTCCCCTTCGTCTGCGGCATGATCGGCTCCGCCATTGCCGCCACCATCTCGGTGGGCAGCAGCGTCATGGCCTTCTCGGTGGGTGTGGGCGGCCTGCCCGGATTTTTGTCCATCATGCCCCAGTACTGGCTGCCCTTCTTTATTTCCATGGGCGTGGCCATCGTGGTCCCCTTTGTGCTGACGCTGATCGTCGGCAAAAAGAAGGGCGTGCACTAAGCCGCCGGACCTCTCTTCAAACCCATTGCCATCCCGCATGAAAGGAGTGCGCTGAACCTATGAAACAGTCGGAACTGGCCGGCAAGGTTGTATACCAGATCTATGTCAAGAGCTTTCAGGATTCCAACGGCGACGGCATCGGCGATCTGCCGGGCGTCACCAGCCGGCTGGACTATCTGGCCGGGCTGGGGGTGGACTACCTGTGGCTGACCCCCATCTACCCCTCCCCCCAGCGGGACAACGGCTACGATGTGGCCGACTACCGCGCCATCAATCCCCAGTACGGCACCATGCAGGACTTTGAGACGCTGTGTGCCGAGGCGGAAAAGCGTGGCATCGGCATCATGCTGGACATGGTGTTCAACCACACTTCCACCGCCCATGAATGGTTCCAAAAAGCCATTGCCGGCGACAAGAAATACCAGGACTACTACATCTGGCGCGACGGCGTTCCCGGCGTTCTGCCCACCAACTGGGAGTCCAAGTTCGGTGGTCCGGCCTGGCAGTGGCAGGAGCAGGTGGGCAAATATTACCTGCACCTGTTCGATGTAACCCAGGCTGATCTGAACTGGGAAAATCCGGAGGTTCGCCGGGAATTGTACGACATCCTGCATTTTTGGCGGGGAAAGGGGGTCCGCGCCTTCCGCTTCGACGTGGTCAACCTGATCTCCAAGCCGGATGTGTTCCAGGACGACGACCGGGGCGACGGGCGGCGCTTTTACACCGACGGTCCCCGCATCCACCAGTACCTGAAGGAGCTGCACGCCCAGGGCTTTGGCGATGACGCCGTGACGGTGGGTGAAATGTCCTCCACCAGCCTGGACAACTGTGTGCGCTACACCAACCCCGATGAGCGGGAGCTGTCGATGGTGTTCAGCTTCCACCACCTGAAAACCGACTACAAAAACGGGGACAAATGGCAGCTGGAGCCCAACCGCTTTGGCGAGCTGAAAGCCCTTTTGGACAAATGGCAGCTGGGCATGCAGGCCGGCGGCGGCTGGAACGCGGTGTTCTGGTGCAACCACGACCAGCCCCGGCCGGTCAGCCGCTTTGGCGACGAGGGCCGCTACCGCGAGGTCTCGGCCAAGATGCTGGCCACCGCCATCCACATGCTGCGGGGCACCCCCTACATCTACCAGGGCGAGGAGCTGGGCATGACCAACGCCCATTTCACCCGCCTGGACCAGTACCGGGACGTGGAAAGCACCAACCGCTACCACATCCTGAAAGAGCAGGGCGTGCCGGAGGAAGAGATCTTCCGCATCCTGGGCGCCCGCAGCCGGGACAACGGCCGCACCCCCATGCAGTGGACGGCCGGTCCCAACGGCGGCTTTACCACCGGCACCCCCTGGCTGTCCGTCAACGAGAACAGCAGCACCATCAATGCGGCGGCCTGCCTGGCCGATCCGGATTCCATCCTGCATTACTACCGGAAACTGGTGGCACTGCGCAAGCAGCATCCGGTGATCCAAACCGGCACGTATGCCCCGTTGGCCACCGGCAGCGCCAACGTTTACGCCTACACCCGCACGCTGGGCGGCGAAACGCTGGTGGTAGCCTGCAACTTTTATGCGGAGCCCGCTGTTGTCACCCTGCCCGACCTGCCCGGCACCCCGGAGCGGCTGATCGGCAACTGGGACGCACAGCCCTACGCCGAAACCATGACGCTGCGCCCCTATGAGGCTGTTGTTTACCGCTTTGCCGGGCAGCAGTAACCGATCTCGCCATCCCCACCCATGATACCCCCGCCCTGCCGGATGTTTGTCTCCGTCGGGGCGGGGCTTTTTTGCTGCCCCCTGCCGCGCTTTTCCGAAAACGCCCGCCCCCGGAGGATGGTATTGTCCTTTGCGGCGAGCACATTTTTCTTTTTGGTATTGACAAGTTTCCTTGTCAATGGTAAGATGATGTTGACAAGGATAGTTGTCATTTCGACAAAGAAACACGTCAATACCGGGAGGGATGCAGATGCCGCTTTACAACCGACTGAAAGAGTACCGGGCCCGGCTGGGGGTCAACCAGCAGCAGATGGGCGCCATGGCCGGGGTCTCGCGCCAGACCATCAGCCAGATTGAGCGGGGGGACTATTCCCCCTCGGTGACACTGGCGCTGAAGCTGGCCAAGCTCTGCGGCGTGGCCGTGGAGGACATCTTTACCTATGAGGAGGAAACCGACCATGAAAACCAACCACAACCCTGACCAGGTAACTCGCGACAACCGCAAAAACTGGCCAAAATTTGTTGCCATTTTGTTGGTCAGCGCTGCGGCCGGTGCCGTGCTGGGCGCCTGCGGGGTCATCCTGATGAACAGCGAATCCCTCTCCGCCGGACTGGAAGCCCTGAGCAAGGCCGCCGGCGCGGCGGCGCCCTTTACAGTGCTGCTGGCGGTACCCTTCTGGCTGGGTGGGCTGTACTGCTACCGGCGGGCAAAGGCCCTGTTTGCCCGCTGGGACGGCGAGGAGGAGGCCCTGCCTGAACAGGTAGAGCGCTGGCTGAACTGGGCGCTGGCCTGGCTGACCGCCAGCCAGGCGTTGGATTTCCTGTGCTTCGGCATCAATGCCTCGCTGGCGCCGCTGGGCTGCCTGGGAGAAGGGGTCATCCTTGTCTGCAGCCTGCAGATGCTGGTGATCCTGCTGGCCGGGATCTCGCTAAATGGCCGGGTGGTGGACCTGACCCGGCGGCTGAACCCGGAAAAGCAGGGCAGCGTGTACGACATAAAATTCCGCAAGAAATGGCTGGCCAGCTGCGATGAGGCCGAGCGCCAGCGCATTGGCCAGGCGGCCTACTCCAGCTATACCGTGTCGAGCAATACCGGGCTGTTTGTCTGGGCTGCGATGGTGGTGGTCAACCTGTTTGTGCCCATCGGGCCGCTGCCCATTATCGCGGTGATGATCCCCTGGGCCGCCGGGCAGTTCACCTACCTGGCCGAGTGCATCCGGGCGCAGGGTTCCCGCGATCAGTAACCGGCAGCCCTAACCCATGTCCTTATAAAATCCTTAGAATCTCCTGTTATGCTGGTCCCGTACCAAACATAACAGGAGGTTTTTGTCATGTCTCATCTTTCCGCTGCCGCACCGCGGACACTGTCCGTGCGGCCGGGGCTTTCCGGCACCGCCCTCAAGACTCTTGCCCTGGTGCTGATGGTGCTGGACCACATCCACTACTTTTGCGAGTTTACCGGCCTGGTGCCGCTCTGGTTCACCCAGCTGGGGCGGCTGTCGGCGCCGCTGTTCCTGTTCTGCACGGTGGAGGGGTTTGCCCACACCCATGACCGGCGAAAATATTTCTGGCGGATCTGGCGCATCTCGGCGGGCATGGGCCTTTTGCAGTTTTTGATGATGTACGCCGGGTTCGCCAACCGCCCGGACGGCTTTGTACCGATGAATGCGATCTTTATGAATTTTGTCATCCTCATCCCCATCTGGCAGGGCATCGACTGGCTGCGGCAGCGGCGCATCCTGCGGGGGCTGGCGGCGGTGCTGATCCCGCTGGCCGGCTGGCCGGCGCTGTTCATCGCGCTGTACCATGCGGCGGACCAAACGCCGCTGGCCTGGCTGCTGGATTCCATCCTGGCGGGCGCCGTCTACACCGTGCTGCCCAGCTGGACGTTCATCATGGACGGCGGCATCACCTACATTCTGATGGGCATTGTGCTCTACCTGCTGCGGCGGCACCGCGGCTGGCAGGCAGCGGCCTTTGTTGTGATGGAACTGCTGTTCTACCTGGCGCTGCCCATGCAGTACCTGATCGCCTCCGGCAGCTTTGCCCCCGGCCTGCTGTTCACCACCGCCTTCGAGTGGATGGGCGTATTTGCCGTTGTGCCCATGCTGCTGTATAATGGACAGCGCGGCCGGGGGATGAAACAGCTGTTCTATATTTTCTACCCCGCCCACGTCTATCTGCTGTACGCCCTGAGCTGGGCGGTACTGCTGCTGACCCGGTAACCACAGCCCCGCCTTGCCTGCCGCATCACCGCGGCGGGCTTTTGCGGCAAAAGGAGGTTTTTATGGCACACATTCTTGCAGTGGATGACGACGCCGACCTGCGCGCGCTGCTGTGCACGGCGCTGGAGCGGGATGGCCACACGGTACAGCTGCTGCACAGCGGCGCCGAAGTAACACAACAGCACTGTGCCTGGGCGGACTGCATCCTGCTGGACGTGATGATGCCCGGAGAGGATGGCTTTGCCACCTGCCGGCGCATCCGCAGCCTGGCGGGCTGCCCCATTCTGTTTCTGACCGCCCGCACCGCTGAGGAAGATATCCTGCGGGGGCTGGGCCTGGGCGGGGACGATTATCTGGCCAAGCCCTTCCGCATTGCCGAGCTGCGCGCCCGCGTCAACGCCCATCTGCGGCGGCAGAATCGTGCCCCGGCCCGCCGCATCTGCCGGGGTGGCGTCACCTTTGACCTGGCCGCCGGGGAAGCCTTTGCGGGGGAAGCCGCGCTGCGGCTGACCCGCGCCGAATACGCCATCTGCGAGCACCTGGCCCTGCACACCGGGCGCACCTTCTCGAAAGAGCAGATCTACGAGGCCGTGTTCGGCTTTGAGGGCACAGCGGACGACTCGGCTGTCACCGAGCATGTCAAAAACATCCGCGCCAAGCTGCGGGCGTTCGGCCTGCAGCCCATTGAAACGGTTTGGGGGATCGGATACCGATGGAAAAGCGAGTAAATCGGCCCGCGCATACCCTGGGCGGACTGCTGTTCGGCTATCTGGTGCGTACCGGGCTTGCCTGCCTGGGGGCGGCGGCGGCCTGGTTTGCGCTGCTTCTGGTGCTCATCGAGGCGGGGTTCGTCCTGCCTGCCTACTCCGGGTCGGACGCCGCACTGCGGGCGATGGAGCTGCTGCCCGCCATGTCCGCCGACCATTTTGATCCGGATGCCCTGCCTGAGCTCTGCCGCTGGGTGCTGCTGGAAAATACCGTGCCGGACGCCGCCGCCAGCCGCGCGGATGTGCTGGCCACCAACATGACCGATGCCCAGCTGGACCTGGCACTGGTGCAGGGCACACTGCTTTTCAACACCCAGTTTTATCGGGATGTGCAGTTGATTGACGGCACGCTCTGCCGTTTGCAGTATGATTTTTCGGTGCCGTATGCTGACCCGGCCCTGCGGCAGGTGCTGCCGGATTTTCAGATATTGTGGACGGTGCTGCTGGTACTGGCGCTGGCCGGGATGATTGCCTGGTCCACCCGCCGCACCGGCCGCCTGCTGCGGGCTGAAACCGCCCGCCTGACCGACGCCTGCCGCCTGCTGGCTGCCGGGGATCTGTCTGGGCCGGTGCCCGGCCATTCCCCGGTGCGGGAGTTCGATGCGGCGCTGCGCACCATGGAAAGCCTGCGGGAGGGGCTGGCCGCCTCGCTGAAGGCGCAATGGGCGATGGAACAGCAGCGGAGCGAGCAGATTGCTGCGCTGGCCCATGATCTGAAATCGCCGCTGGCCATCATCCAGGGCAATGCCGAGCTGCTGGCCGAGGACCACCTGCCGGACTCCCAGCGGCAGCCGGTGGAGGCCATCCTGCGGGGCGCCGCGCGGGCAGGGCAGTATCTTGCCGCCCTGCGGGCTGCCGCGGCGGACGAGCTGTCCCCCGCCCCGGCCCGGCCGGTGGATGCCGCGGCCTTTGCCGCAGCGCTGGCGGAAACCGGGCAGGCGCTCTGCGCACCGCCGGGGGTGCATTTTTTCTTCCGGAACCTGTTTGCCTCCGGCACTGTCCTGATGCTGCGGGAGCAGGTTTTCCACCGCGCAGTGGAAAACCTGCTGGCCAACGCCGCCCGCTTTGCCCCAAAGGGCAGTTGTGTAACATTGACCTGCCGCATGGAGGGCAGCTTTGCGCTGTTTGCCGTGCAGGACGAAGGCCCCGGCTTTCCGCCGGAGATCCTGCGGCAGGGCGGGCAGCTGCTTTCCACCGGGAACACCGCCCGGGCGGACGGTCACCAGGGGCTTGGGCTGTGGTTTGCCCGCAGAGCGGCGGAAAGCCACGGCGGCAGCCTGCTGCTGTCCAACCTCTGTACAGGGGGTGCGCTGGCCGTCCTTCGGCTGCCCGCCGGTGATTGACGCCTGCTTTGGGCCATTTGTACCGCGTCCCGTGGTTTCTTGCGTGGGGACGCGGCTTTTTGCCGTGCCGGGTTTGCACATTTCGCACAACAGAAAAGCGAATTTTGCGCAAAACTTTGGTAATTCCGGTTGAAACCTGACCGCAAAACAGGTACAATAAGGGTAATCATACAACGTTCGGCCGTCCGCGGCCCCCGTAACTGAGGAGGTTATCCCATGGAGAACTACAATCCCCTGCTGCGCGGCGTCAGCTCCAAAAAGTTCATCACCATCGGTGAGATCATGCTGCGCCTGACCCCGCCCAACTACGAAAAGATCCGCATGGCTTCCAGCTTTGAGGCCAGCTACGGCGGCAGTGAGGCAAACATTGCCCTGGCGCTGGCCAACCTGGGCATTGACAGCACCTTCTTCAGCGTGGTGCCCAACAACAGCCTGGGCAAAAGCGCGGTGCGGTGGCTGCGCTCCAACGACGTACACTGCACCCCGATGATCCTTTCCACCCCCGAGGAGACCCCCACCCACCGGCTGGGCACCTACTATCTGGAAACCGGCTACGGCATCCGCGCCAGCAAAGTCACCTACGACCGCAAACACAGCGCCTTTACCGAGTATGACTACTCCAACGTGGATATCGACGCCCTGCTGGACGGCTATGACTGGCTGCACCTGAGCGGCATCACCCCCGCCCTGGGCGAAAACTGCCGCAAGCTGGTGATGGACTGCCTGAAGGTTGCCCAGGAAAAGGGCATGACCGTCAGCTTTGACGGCAATTTCCGCAGTGCGCTGTGGACCTGGGAGGAAGCCCGGGATTTCTGCACCGGGTGCCTGCCCTATGTGAACGTGCTGTTCGGCATTGAGCCCTACCACCTGTGGAAGGACGAGAACGACCACGCCAAGGGGGACTGGAAGGACGGCATCCCCCTGCAGCCCAGCTACGAGCAGGAGGACGAGGTATTCCAGCATTTCATTGAGAAATATCCCAACCTGACCTGCATTGCCCGCCATGTGCGGTATGCCCACTCCGGCAGCGAGAACAGCCTGAAAGCCTTTATGTGGTATGATGGCCATACCTTTGAGAGCAAACTGTTCACCTTCAATATCCTGGACCGGGTAGGCGGCGGCGACGCCTTTGCCAGCGGGCTGATCTACGCCATGATGAACAACTACCGTGCCATGGACATGATCAACTTTGCGGTGGCCAGCAGCGCCATCAAGCACACCATCCACGGTGACGCCAACATCACCGACGATGCCAACACCATCCGCCAGCTGATGAACATGAACTACGACATCAAGCGCTGAGCACTTTTTACAGCAAAGCCCCCTTGTTTCCGTTATGGAAGCAAGGGGGCTTTCTCTGTTTAAGGGGCTGTCCCGGCACAGGCGGCTCAGTCGGCGGCAATATCGAACTTGTACACCGTCGTCTCGTCGTAGGTCTGGTCGGGCAGCAGGGTGCAGTCGGGGAAATCGGGGTGGTTGGGGCTGTCGGGGAAATTCTGGGTCTCCAGGCAGACACCGTCCCGCTGGGCGTAGCGGGCGTCATCCTTGCAGGCGGTAACCGGCGCCAGGTAGTTGGCCGTGTACAGCTGCACCGCCGGCTGGGTGGTCAGCGTTTCCATACGGATACCGGTTTCGGGGCCGACCAGCCAGGCGGCATGGCGCAGGCCGGTGTCCGGCAGCAGGTAGCAGTGGTCGTAGCCTTTGCCCTGGATCAGTGCCGGATAGCCCGCACTGATATCCCGGCCCAGCGTCTTTTCCTCGTTAAAATCCATGGGCGTCCCCGCCACCGGGATGCGGGCGCCAGTGGGGATGCTGGCATCGTCAGTTTCCAGATACTCGGGGCTTTCCAACGTCAGTCGGTGGCCCAGCACACTGCCGGAGGCATGGCCGTTCAGGTTGAAGTAGCTGTGGTTGGTGATGTTGATGACGGTAGGCGCGTTCGAGGTGGCATAGTACCGGATGACCAGTGCACTGCCGGCCAGCGAATACTGCACCTCCAGCTGGACGTTGCCCGGGAAGCCGTCGGTGCCGTCGGGGCTTTCCGCGGTCAGGCGGACGGCGGCCTCCTCGTCCTCCACCGGCTCCATGGCAAAGACAGTGCGGGCAAACCCGTGCAGGCCGCTGTGCAGGCAATTGCCCTTCTCGTTGGCGGTGACATGGTACTCCTGCTCGTACAGATAGAACGCCGCCCCGCCGATGCGGTTGGCAAAACGTCCCACAACCGAGCCCATGGCGTCGCCGGCATTAAGCTCGTAATCGGGCACAGTGGGGTAGCCCAGCACCACATCCACCGGGCTGCCGTTTTTATCCTTCACGTACAGGCGGTGCAGGATGGCGCCGTAGCCAATGATGTGGGCTTCCAGCCGGTCATTTTTCAGGATGGCCAGGCGGACGGGGGTGCCGTCGGTGGCATGGCCAAAGTCAGAAATCGTCACGGACATTCAAGATACCTCCTTGCTGCGGCGGACCGCAGGATGTGGTGCAGTGCAGGATCAGTCCGCCCCGGTTTGCTCTGCCGGCGCGTCCTCGGCCAGATCATGGCGGACACTGGCGGCCACGGCGCCGGTTCCATAGTTGAGCATCCGGTTCACGCGGGAGACAGTGGCGCTGGAAGCGCCGGTTTCCTTGCGGATCTCGGCATAGACCTTGCCCTGCAGCAGGCACTTGGCCACATCGTAGCGCTGTTCCAGGGTGCGCAGCTCTGTCACGGCGCACAGGTCGTCAAAAAAGCGGATGCAGTCGTCCAGACTGTCCAGCCGCAGGATGGCCTGGTACAGTGCCAGGCTGCGGGGATCCCTTTCCCCCGGGTTCTTTTGGGTGCGCATCGGCAGCCCCTCCTTTGTTTTGAAACATGCCAAGCCCGCAGGCCACAGATTTCACGCTTTAGAGCAAAAAAGCAGCTGGCCCGCGGCAAAGTTTGGTTCCGCTCGCCGGCAAGGGGACGGAACCCTGTGTGGTGTTGCACAAAAAAGCCCGGGCGCACCGCGGCGGCCGGGTGGTTATTAGTATTGTACCAGCCGGCGGGGGGCAAGTCAAGGCAGGGGACGCCTTCCGTTTGCTTGCAGGCAGGTTATTCGGACTCTTCCGCATTGCCCACCGCCTGCGGATGTGGTATCATGAAAGACAGAAATTGGCCCCGCCGGCCATGCCGCGGGGCGTCAAGGATGTGGGGTATATGGAAAAACGAATCACGGAGCGGGTGCTGGTCCAGCTGCGGCGCTGGCGCCGGATCCTGGTCCTGGCGGTGATCGCCGCCGGGCTGGGCGTGCTGGCCGGACTGCTGGATGCGGTATTTGGCCGGGGCATCCTGGCGGTGACCGCCCTGCGGGAGAGGTATCCCCTGCTGCTGGCCGGGCTGCCGGCGGCAGGGCTTTTGATCGTGTTTGTCTACCGCAAATGGGGCGGCGACTGCGGCAGAGGCATGGGCCTGGTGTTCGACGCCGTAGCCGGCCGGCGGCAGGGCGTGCCAAAGCGGCTGATCCCGCTGGCCATCGGGGCCACCTGGGTCACCCACCTGTTCGGCGGCAGCGTCGGGCGGGAGGGCGTGGCGGTGCAGGTGTCGGCCTCTGCGGCCAGCCTGCTGCTGCCCGGCCTGCGCACTGCCCGGGCCAAACGCCACCTGCTGATCGCGGCGGTGGCGGCGGGCTTTTCCGGGCTGTTCCGCACCCCCATTGCGGCGGTGTTTTTTGCGCTGGAGCTGTTCCACGCGGGCGTGATGGAGTACGACGCGCTGCTGCCCGCCATTGTGGCCTCGCTGGTGGCCACGGCGGTCAGCGGTGCGCTGGGCGTCACCCCCGGCAAGGCGGTACTGGGCGCCGCTCCCCTGCCTTCCACCCCGGACACGCTGGTGGTGCTGGCGCTGCTGGGCCTTGTCAGTGGCCTGGCTGGCTGGCTGTTTGTCACGCTGCTGCATGGTCTGAAGGACCGGTTTGGCCGCTGGATGCCCAACCCCTACCTGCGCATTGCGCTGGTGGGCGCGCTGGTGGCGGTGTTCGGTCTGGCCACCGCCGGGCGGTATAACGGCCTGAGCGAGGAGCTTTCGGCCACCGCCCTGGCCGGTGGTACGCTGTATGTCTGGGACTGGCTGGCCAAGCTGGTGCTGACGGCAGTCTGCCTGGCGGCGGGCTTCCAGGGCGGCGAGGTTGCCCCGCTGTTCACCATCGGCGCAGCGCTGGGCGCGGTGCTGGCCGGGCCGCTGGGACTGCCGGTGGGGCTGGCCGCGGCGCTGGGCTATTCGGCGGTGTTTGCCGCCGGCACCAACACGCTGATCGCCCCCATTCTGGTGGGGCTGGAACTGTTCGGCGGCCAGTATTTCGGCTGCTTTTTCCTGGTGTGCGGGGTTGCCTATGTCTGCAACGGCGGACATTCGATCTATCCCCAGACCCGCCTGCCCGACCCCTGGCACAAGCCGGCCCGGGCGGCAAACCACAAGACGGAGGCTGAGCCCTGATGGAAGTTTTGCTGTGTATTGTTTTGGCGCTGGCGGTGGCCGGCGACATCATGCTGGCGGTGGTACTGCTGCGCCAGTCCCGTCGGACGGATGGCCGCCGGGATGACGGGCTGTTACAGGATATCCGGGACACGGTAGAGCAGGAAACCGACCTGCTGGCCGACCAGCTGCGCACCGTGCAGGGGGAGATCAGCCGCAACACCGCCGCCTCGGTGCGGGACCTGGGCACCATGCTGGCCGAGGCGCAGCGGCAGGGGGCATCCAGTTCCACGTCCCGGCTGGAGGCCATCGACCGGGCCGGCGCCGCCCGCCAGAAGGCCGCCAACGACGCCATGCTGGCCCAACTGACCCTGCTGGAAAACCGGCTGAAAAACCTGGAGGACACAAACGCCAACCGGCTGGAGACGATGCGCGGCGCCCTGCGCCAGGGCATGGACGCCATCCGCACCGACAATAACAAAAAGCTGGACGAGATCCGCGGCACGGTGGAGGAGAAATTGCAGTCCACCCTGCAAAGCCGCATTTCCGAGTCCTTCCGCACCGTCAGCAGCCAGCTGGAACAGGTGTACAAGGGCCTGGGCGAGATGCAGAGCCTGGCCGCCGACGTGGGCAGCCTGAAACAGGTGCTGAGCGGCGTGAAAACCCGCGGCATTCTGGGTGAGGTACAGCTGGGGGCCATTTTGCGGGAGATCCTGGCCTCCGGCCAATATGAGGAAAACGTGGCCACCGTGCCGGGCAGTGCCAACCGGGTGGAGTTTGCGGTGCGGCTGCCGGGGCCGGACGGCAATGTCTACCTGCCCATCGACGCCAAGTTCCCCGGCGATACCTACGCCCAGCTGCAGCAGGCGCGGGAGCAGGGCGATCCGGCCGCCATACAGGCGGCGCAGAAGCGCTTGCTGGCCGTGCTGCGGCAGGAGGCCAAGGACATCCACGACAAGTACATCGAGGTGCCCTACACCACCAACTTCGGCGTGCTGTTTCTGCCCTTTGAGGGGCTGTATGCCGAGGTGGTCAGCAGCGGCGTGACCGAGAGTTTGCAGCGGGAGTACCAGATCAGCGTGGCGGGCCCCTCCACCATGGCGGCACTTTTGAATGCGCTGCAGATGGGCTTCCGCACGCTGGCAATCCAGAAGCGCTCCGGCGAGGTGTGGACGGTACTGGCCGCCGTCAAGACTGAGTTTGAAAAGTTTGGTGCCGGGCTGCAAGCGATGCAGCGCCACCTGAACCAGACCGGCAGCGATTTGGAAGAGCTGATCGGCACGCGTAGTCGGGCCATTACCCGCAAGCTGGAACAGGTGCAGACGCTGGAACCCGACCAGGCCGCCGACCTGCTGGGCCTGGCGGAGGACACGGCCGCCCCGGGCGCGGCCCCCGCGCAGCCAAGGCTGAGACGGCGCGGGCCCGCCCTGTAACCGCAGGCGGCTGCAACAGGCAAACAAGCAGGCAGAAGGCCGCCGCGCAGCCCGCGGCGGCCTTCTGCCTGCTTGTATCGCCGGTGATTTTACTTGCATTTTACTTGCTTGGCTTGCCGCCTTTCAGCGCCCACAGGCCGCGCACAAGGGCGACCGCCGCGCCGGCGACGCACGCCAGAAACAGCACCGGAACCGCCCACTTTGCCGCCGTGCCGGGCAACGAAACAATGGCCTGCACCAGCTTTTGCGGTATGCCAAAATTGCCCCAGAGGATTTGCAGGAGCGAGTTGTAGAGCAGGTTTCCTTCCGCCGCAAACTCGCACAGTTTCAGGGCGGCGGCCAGGCACAGCGGGGCGCACAGCCGGTTGGACAGCGTCGCCTGGCCGCCCCTGGCCTCCCACCGGCTGCCAAGATAGAGCAGCAGCACAGCCACTAGGCAGACGGCGGCCGCCGCCAGGAACGCGGCGCACAGCACAAACCACTCGCGGCTTTGCAGCGGTTTTTTCATCGGATTGTCCATTGTATCGCCTCTTTACTTTTCACGGATTTTGTAAAGTATAGCCGTGACCATTTGAAATATGTTGTCGGCAATGGCAAGCATTAGAAGCCGCCCTGCTATACTCTATATTATAGTATATAATATTTTTTTACTTTTCAATTATTTTTTATTATATTTCGCCGCCAAACGGTGCGTGATTTCATTTATGTGAAAGTCAGCAAAACTTTTCCGCAGAGAAGCCGAACTGTGGTATACTATAGGAAATGGATAGACCGCCGCGCCTTGCCGGCGCCGGGCGGCACGATTTCCGCAGAAAGGATGTACGCTTATGAAACAGATCCGTTGGGACCGCCTGCTGACCCCCATCATTGGCATCGTGCTGGGCATCTACCTGGTGGCACGGCCCAACTCCGCCACCGGTGCGCTCTGCTCACTGATCGGGTGGCTGATCCTGCTGGCCGGCATTGCCGGCATCATCAACGCCGTGTCCTTCCAGCACGCCACCATGCTGGAAAGCCCCCTGCTGCCCTTCAGCGTGGTGGGCACGGTGATCGGTCTGTTTATCGTGGTGCAGCCCGGCATCCTGGCCAGTATCGTCAGCCTGATCATCTGCATTTTCCTGCTGATCGAGGGCGCCAGCAGTTTGCAGGCCGCCATGCGCCGCCACGCCTGGGGCGACCCGCTGTGGCTGGTGCCGCTGGTGGTTGGCATCCTGTCGCTGATCGTGGGCCTGTGGATGCTGTTTGCCCCGCTGGAGTCCGCCGTGCTGATGATGCAGGTTACCGGCGTGTCGCTGATCGTCAGCGGCATTGTCAACCTGCTGGCGACACTGTTCGGCCAGCGCTGAGCCCGCGCTGCGCTTTTGCCCCCCATTTCAGGGCTTTTGCCCGGTACAAAAAAGGAGATTCCGCCATGATCCGTATCCTGACCGATTCCGCCGCTGACCTGACCGAGAAGGACGCAGCCGCCATCCCGGGGCTGTGCATCGTACCGCTGAACGTCACCTTTGAGGACGGCGAGACCATCCGCGACGGCGTGGACATGACCCGCGCTGAGTTCTATGAGCGTCTGGCGGGGGAGGGCAAACTGCCCCGCACCAGCCAGCCCTCCCCCGACGACTTTATCCGGGAGTTTGAGGCCGCCAAGGCCGCCGGCGACGAGGTGGTGGCCATCCTGATCTCCTCCAAGCTGTCGGGCACCTTCCAGTGCGCCCAGCTGGCCGCCGAGGAGTGCGAGTTCCACGACGTGTACTTTGTGGATACGGACACCGCCAGCCCCGGTGAGTATATCCTGATCCGCGAGGCCGTCCGGCTGCGTGAGGAGGGCATCAGCGCCGCCGAGATTGCCGCCCAGCTGGATCTGCTGAAAAAGCGCATCCGCATTCTGGCCGTGGTGGACAGTCTGAAGCACCTGCACAAGGGCGGGCGGCTGCCCGCCGCTGTGGCGCTGGTGGGCGGCGCGCTGGGCATCAAGCCGGTGCTGTCGGTGTATGAGGGCAAGGTCCACCTGGCGGACAAGGCCCGCGGCCGCCCCGGAGCTTACGTGGCCATGTTCAAGCAGTTGGAAAAAATGGGCGGCATCGACCCCGACTACGACCACGTGCTGGTCTATTCCAGCGACCGCCTGGTGCTGAACCCCATCCAGCATTATGTGACCCATATCCTCAAGCTGCCCGCCGGGCACATCAGCCAGATCGGCTCGGTGATCGGCACCCACATCGGCCCCGACGCCGCAGGGATCGCCTTTGTCATCCCGCCCAAGGACTGAATTTTACAGAAAGTACACAAGAACCCCGCCGGCAGGAAATCATCCTGTGCCGGCGGGGTTCTTGCTTTTTAAGGAAGAAATTGAGGGATGGTTATTTGGGCTGCCAGTGCCACAGCTGGCCGCTGAAGGGGGCCAGGTCCAGCGTCAGCCGGCCGGCCCTGTTGGCGGTGAGGGTGCGGGGCGCCGCCGGGCGGGGCGTGCCGCCACCAAAGCACTGCCAGTCACTGTCCAAAAGCAGGGTGGCGGTGCCGGCGCCGGGCAGCGTCAGCGGGTAGCCGGCTGCCCGGTCCCCAAAGCAAAACGCGCCGAACACGCTACTCTGCCGCCCGTGGCGCTGCAAAGCAAAGGTGCCGTTTCCGGCGCTGTCACAATCCAGCCAGGCAAAGTTGGCGGGGTTCAGTTCCCCATTCCAAAAGGCGTCATACTGCAAATACAGCCGCCCCAGTTCCTGCCGGAAATGATAAAAGCTGTCGTGGTTGGGAAAGCGGAACAGCTCCCAGTCCTGGGCGCGGTTCTCGTCCCACTCCCGCAGTTGGCCGAACTCGTTGCCCATAAAGTCCAGCTTTTTGCCCGGGTGCAGCATCATATACAGGTACAGCGCCCGCCCCTGGGGGAACTTGCCGTCGTAGCCGCCGTTCATCTTTTGCAGGATGGTGGCCTTGCCGTGGACGTTCTCGTCGTGGGAGAAGGGCAGGATGTAGTGTTCCTGATAGTTGTACACCATCGAGAAGGTGATCAGGTTGGGGTTTTGGCGGCGCTCCTCCGGCGATTTCTGGAAATAGTCCAGTGTGTCGTGCATCCAGCCCATATCCCACTTGTAGTCAAAGCCCAGGCCGCCGTACTCCGTCGGCGCGGTGACCTTGGGGTAGGCGGTGCTGTCCTCGGCGATCAGCATGGCGGTGGGATGGCGGCGCTGCAGGCCGGCGTTCATCACCTTCAAAAAGTCCAGCGTGCTGGTATTGACGCCGCGGGCCGGGTCCCCCTGCCAGTAGATCAGGCGGCTGACCGCGTCCATGCGCAGGCCGTCAGCGTGAAAGATCCGCAGCCAGTAGTCGGCGCAGGATTGCAGAAAACAGCGGATCTCCCCGCGGGAATGCATAAAGTTGCCGCTGCCCCACTCGCTCTCCCCCACATCGCCGGAGGGATAATCGTACAGATGGGTGCCGTCGAAGAGGGTCAGCCCGTAGCTGTCCGAGGCAAAATGCACCGGCACAAAGTCCAGGATCACGCCGATGCCCGCATTGTGGCAGGCGTCGATCAGTCGGCAGAGGCCCTCCGGCGTGCCGTAGCGGCTGGTGGGGGCGTAAAAGCCGGTGATCTGGTAGCCCCAACTGCCGTCAAAGGGGTGCTCCGACAGGGGCAGGAACTCGGCATGGGTGTAGCCGTTCTCGGCCAGGTAGGCGGGCAGCTCAGTGGCCAGGTCGTCGTAGGTATACCAGCTGCCGTCCGGATGGCGGCGCCAGCTGCCGGCGTGCAGCTCGTAGATATTCAGCGGGCTGTCAAAGTTTTTGGTGCGGGCAGCCATCCAGGCGTTGTCGGTGAAGGGATAATCCGGCAGGCCCGCCACAATGCTGCGGCCGTCCGGACGCAGGGCCATGGCAAAGCCGTAGGGGTCGCAGTGGTCCACCGCCCCGCCGTCCGCCCCGGTGATGCGGTAAAAGTAGCACATCCCCTTTTCCGCCGCCGGGCAAAGGCCGGACCACACACCGCTGATCTCCGGGTCGGGGGCCAGTGGGACGCCTTCCGGCGCCCAATCCCCCACCACCTCCACCTTCCGGGCCGAAGGCGCCCAGACGGCAAAGCGGGTGCCCTCCGGGCCGGGGTGCGCCCCCAGCACCGTGTAGGCGTCAAAGGCATATCCGGTGTAAAACTCCATCGCGTTCACTGCTGTCAGCTCCCTTTTGCGGTTGCGGCAGGGCGGCTGGACAGCCGGCCGCCCGATGCCGTATAATAAGACAAATTCATATTTTCTGTATGTCATTATACACCGTGTCCAACATTTTGCCCACCATCAATTTCCAGCATGTGTTGGATAACCCACAATTGTCGGAATTTGTAGGGGTGTGCCATGGATCTGCGCAAAAAGAAAAGTGAGAAGGCCATCACCGATGCTTTTTTGGCCCTGCGTGCCCGCAAACCGCTGGAAAAGATCACCGTGCGGGAGCTGTGCCAGCGGGCGCAGGTCAACCGTTCCACCTTTTACGCCCATTATCAGGACGTGTACGACCTGTCTGACCGGCTGGAAAACCAGGCTGTACAGGCGGTGCTGGCGTCAATCCGCCACCCGGAAGCCATGCTGACAGACACCGTGCGGTTTACGCGGGAGCTGTTTGCTGCCTTTGCCCCGCAGGAGCGGCGGCTGAACATCCTGTTTTCCGGGCAGCGGCGGGATCTGCTCAGCGCCAAGATTGCCGCCGCCCTGATGGAGCTGACCTATCAGCAGTACCCCGAGCGGCGGGAGGATCTGGAGTTTCGCATCTCGCTGACCTTCCGCATCTACGGCGGGTACTATGCCTTTGCCGAGAATCGCCGCTACGGCGAGGCTCAGGTCATCGAGGCCATCGGCCGCCTGAGCCGGGAACAGGATACCCGCTGAAACGTCAAAAACGCCGTCTCTCCCCTGCCGGTTTTGGCAGGTAAGGGACGGCGTTTTTCGTGTTCAGTGTCGGTCAGCCCAGGAACACGTCCAGCATCATCATAGTCAAAAAGCCGGCCAGCACACTGATGGTTCCGGCGTTGGAATGCTCGCCCAGGCGGGCCTCGGGGATCAGCTCTTCCACCACCACATACAGCATGGCCCCGGCGGCAAAGGCCAGCAGCCAGGGCATCACGGCCAGCAGCCGCCCGGCGATCAGCACAGTCAGGATGCCGAACACCGGCTCCACCACACCGGACAGCGCGCCACAGACAAAGGCCTTGCCGGTGCCCACGCCCTGGGCCTTCAGCGGCAGCGAGACTGCGGCCCCCTCAGGGAAGTTTTGCAGCGCCATGCCCAGTGCCAGCGCCACCGCCCCGGCAAAGGCCCCTTTGTCGGGGTTGGCAGCCGCCACCGAGAAGGTCAGCGCCACAGCCATGCCTTCGGGGATATTGTGCAGCGTCACCGCCAGCACAATCATGGTGGTGCGCTTCAGGTGGGCGGGCAGGCCCTCCGGCTTATCGCTGCCAAGGTGCAGGTGGGGCATCAGCCGGTCCATCATCCAGAGGAACGCCGCCCCCAGCACAAAGCCGCCACAGACCGGCAGGCCCACGGCCAGCGCCTGCGGCGTACCGGGGGCAGCCTGCTGCCCGGCTTGTTCCATGGCGGGGATCAGCAGGCTCCACACCGAGGCAGCCACCATCACCCCCGCCGCAAAGCCGAGGAATAGCTTCTGGGCCAGGGGGGACAGTTCCCGCCGGAAGAAAAACACCATCGCGGCACCCAGCACGGTGGCCAGGCAGGTGAACCCGGTGCCCAGCGCCGCGTAGGCCAGTTCCCGTTGAAACATTTGATCCATCGGTTTTCCTCCTTGTTGGGCAAAAACGGGAATCAGGAGAAGTTAGGATTTCAACCTATTTGAGCGTGCGAAGCGCGCGGACCGCCGCAATTTCTCATTGCTCATTCGGGATTCCTCATTTTCCCATCGATTCCTGATTTTTCCCCACCATTCCCCATGGCTTTTCAACCGTTTTCCGTCAGAACAGCGGCGCCATGGTGCGCAGCACGGCGGACAGCAATGTGCCGAAAAAGCTGGTGCGGCAATCGTTCAGCGTAACGGCGCGGCATTTGGATTCCAGCTCCAGCATATCGGCGTGAATGTCCTTCAGCGCGCTGCACCCGTACAGCAGGGTACTGCACTCAAAATGCAGGTACAGGCTACGGTAGTCCAGATTGATGGACCCCACCGCGGCGATGCGGTCATCCACCAGCCAGGTCTTGCTGTGCAGGAACCCCGGCGTATAGCTGAAGATCTTGACCCCACCTTCCAACAGCGGCGGGAAATAGCTGCGGGTCAGCTGGTAGGCCACCTTTTTGTCGGGGATGCCGGGGGTATAGATGCGCACGTCCACCCCCCGTTTGGCGGCCAGGCAGAGTGCTGTCTGAATCTCATTGTTCAAAATCAGATAGGGCGTGGTGATGAACAGGCTGTGCTGCGCCTGGTTGATCAGTTCCAGGTAGGTGTTCTGAGAGACGCTCTCCCGATCCACCGGGCTGTCCGCGAAGGGCTGCACCAGACCGTCGGCGGCAAAGGGGGTTTTGACGTGGCTTTCGGGTCGGAAATGCTCAAACTCGCGGTCGGTGGGGCGGTTGGCGTTCCAAAACTCCAGAAACATGATGGTAAAGCTCCAGGCGGCATCGCCCTGCAGCCGCACACCGGTGTCCCGCCAGTGGCCGAACCGCTCCAGCTGGTTGATATACTCATCCGCCAGGTTCGCGCCGCCCGAGAAAGCGGTGTGACCGTCAATCACCATGATCTTGCGATGGTCCCGGTTGTTCATGACCAGATTGATCACCGGCACAAACGGGTTGAAGGGAAAGCAGTGGATGCCCTCCTCCTCCAACTTGCTCCAGTAACCCACCGGCAGCACGCTGACGCTGCCCACGTCGTCGTAGATAACGCGCACATCCACGCCCTGGGCGGCTTTGCGCTTGAGAATCTCATGGATCTGGCCCCACATTTTGCCCAGGCCGATGATAAAAAACTCGATAAAAATAAAATGCTTGGCGCTTTCCAGCGCAGGCAGCATATCGGCGAACATATCTTCGCCCAGAGGATAGTATTTCACGCCGGTGTTGGAAAATACCGGGTAGGGCCCCTGCCGGCTGAGGTAGCCGGCAGTCAGCGCACCGCGGGGGTCTTGGCGCTGCAGCTGAGCCAGGGGTTCCTCCTTTTGCCGGAGCAGCGGATGGATGCGCAGGCTGGCATCCTCCAACCTGCGGCGCAGCCGGAAGGCCGGGCGCTTGTTGCCCCACAACAGGTAGAGGATGCCGCCCTGCACCGGCATGATCATAAACAGGGCCATCCAGCTGATCTTGAACTCGGGCAGGATATAATCCAGCCGGATCAGCAAAAGGCACATGATAACGCTGAACCCGATGCAGATGCCGTTGATCCAGGGGGCGTAGTCAGTCAGGCGGGAAAAGAGGAAGGCGATCCAGAGGACCTGGCTGAGCAGCAACAGCCCGGTGATGACCAGTCGGCTGAACACCGCGCGGTACAGCCGTTTGGCGAACAATGTGATCTTACGCAAGGGGGGTCTCCTTTTTTTCAGAAGTCGGGCGGTGGGACGCAGCTGTTCCCGCCGCATCCTATGCCCGGCAGCGGGGCAATGGTTCCGCCCCGCTCTGGTATCCCTACTGTATCACTATGGCGCGAGAAATGCAATATTTTGGCGGCTGCACGGCCTTGCGGCCGGTGCTCCCCGCCGCGGCGCATTCAAACGCCGCAGTGTACAAGCCCTGTTTGCCAGCACGTCTTTTTTCGTATATGAATTTTATATCCGAAAAAATGTGACGTATTTTCGTTATTTTGTTTCACTTTTAGCACTCCGCAAAAGAAAGTGCTAAAAATTCACATTTTGTTCATTCTTTGTTCATAAAGTGGCGGTATGATAAAATTGTCGAAAGGAAAAAGCCCCAAGACAAAAACCAAACAACGCAAAATACCGGCGCAAAGCGTGTGTGACATCGGAAAACAAAGCTTTGCAACAACTGCGCCGCATCGCAAAACCGCCGCAAGGCAGCGGGCCTAGGGTATACCTGATGCATGGCAATCTCCGTCCCGCAGCAGTTGTTCCCGCTTTGTTGGCTGACGGCACCGCACAGCAAGCCGCCGATTTAAAAAAGGAGAAATGACTTATGGCTCTTCTGATGGATCGTCGTTACAATCCCTTCCGTGACTTTGAGGATATCAACCGCGCCTTCTTCGGCGACAATTCGCTGGCCGAGTTCAAAACCGACATCCGTGATGTGGGGGATGGTTTCCTGCTGGAGGCCGACCTGCCCGGTTTCAAGAAGGAGGACATCAAGCTTTCGCTGAACGGCGACACGCTCACCATCAAGGCGACCCGCCACAGCGACTTTGAGGATCAGGATAAAAAGGCCCACTACCTGCGCTGCGAGCGCAACTACGGCACTTACAGCCGCAGCTTCGATGTGACTGGCGTGGATGTGAGCAAGATCAGCGCCAGCTACAACGATGGCGTGCTGAGTGTCCGCCTGCCCAAGCAGGGCCCCAAGGAGCCGGAAAACCACACCATCACCATTGAATAACCTGCACAGCCACGGGTTCTCTCCCCACAGCAAGTGAATTTCCCGCGTTAATTTCTGGTAAGCAGCAAACAGCCCGAAGGCATCAGCCTTCGGGCTGTTTGTATCTCTGTGCCTCTGTGCGGCCGGTCACCCCTGCGCGCCGGCACTGCGGTGCAGCTGGTCCAGCAGATCCATCACCGCCAGAGTACGGCGGCGGGCCTGGGCCTCCTCTGCCCGGTCGCCATTTTCGATCATGCGGGCAAAGGCGGCAAACTCATAGGCCATGCGGTGGCGGGTCTTTTTGGGTGCATACAGCCGGTCCCCACCGCCGTGCACCGCCCAGACCTCCTCCAGGGCGTTGGTGCCGCCCCGCAGCACCAGCCGGCCCTGCGGTCCCTGGATCACACATCCGTTCTCTCCGTCTGCATCCTTGGCTGCCAGGCAGGCCGCCGAAACATCGGGGTATTCCAGCACGGCCAGCCCCGAGATGTCAATTCCGTTGGCCGCCCGGGTGGGATGGTAGACCGCCCGCTGCGGTGTCCCCAACAGCCCCCACAGATAGTGCAGGTTGTAGACGTTCATATCGTTCAGCGCGCCGCCGTGGCAGGCCGGGTCAAAGGTGGTGTTCCAAACGCCCTGGCAAAATTCATTGTAGCGGCGGCTGCGGGCACAGAAGCTGGCCATTGCGCCGTGCACCGGACCGATTGCCGGCAGTTGTTCCAGCAGAAAGCGGTACTCCGGCAGGTAGGGGGTGGTGATGGCTTCAAACAGCATGACTCCCTTCGCGTCCGCCAGGGCAAACAGGTCACGGGCCTCGGCCGCGGTCACGGTGAAGGGCTTTTCCAGGATTACGTGGTAGCCTGCCTCCAGCACCCGCCGGGCAGTGGCATAGTGCAGGTGGTTGGCCGTGCCGATGTAGACCGCATCAAAGCCGCCAGCGTCCAACAGCGCAGCCTCGTCGGTGTAGATGGTGCCGATGGGATACTGCGCCGCCCACGCCTCCGCCTTGGGGCGGCTCTGCGGCCGACAGCAGAGTGCCGTGACCGTAACCTCCGGCAGGTCCTGCAGGATGGTGACAAACTCCGCCACAATGCGGCTGGTTGAGACAATGGCCACTTTCATAGTCTTCTCTCCTTATTCCGGGGTGAAAGCGCCGCCCTGCTGCCGGCAGCGCGGCGCTGCTGTGCCCACAGCGGTTTTGCAGCAGCCGGGCCAAAACTTCCTGCCCGGCTGAAACGCGGCGGGACCAGGCTGAACTCGCCCGGCCCCGCCGTCCTCTTATTCCTGTTTCAGGTTGCGGCCCATCAGGGCGTCCACCGCATCCCGGGCATCCATCTTGCCGGAGAGGATGGCATCCACCACATCCACAATGGGCATTTCCACCTTGTATTTCTTTTCCAGTTCCTTGGCGGCAGGCAGGGCGTTGATGCCCTCCACCACCTGGCCCACTTCCTCCTTTGCCTGTTCGGCGGAGGCGCCATGACCGATAAGCATACCGGCGTGCAGGTTGCGGCTGTGCATACTGGTACAGGTGACAATCAGATCTCCCATGCCGGAAAGCCCGGCAAACGTCTCGGGCTTGCAGCCCATGGCGATGCCCAGGCGGGACAGCTCGGCGTTACCGCGGGTGATCAGGGCCGCCTTGGCATTATCGCCATAACCCAGCCCCATGGCGATGCCCACCGACAGAGCGATCACATTTTTGATGGCGCCGCCCAGCTCGGTGCCCAGGCGGTCGGTGTTGGTGTAAACCCGGAAATTGGGATTGTTAAAGATCCGCTGGACCCTGCGGGCTGCGTCGCTGTCACCGGAAGCCGCCACAATGGCGGTGGGCAGGTCGCGGGCAACCTCCTCCGCATGGGTGGGGCCGGACAGCGCCACCACCCGGCAGGCTTCGTGGCCCGGCAGGCGGGACAGCTCATCCTCGATGACCTCGGACATTGTTTTCAGGGTCCCCTGCTCCATGCCCTTTGCCACATCCACAATCAGCTGTCCATCCGCAATGTGGGGCGCCGCCTTTTTGGCGGTGGACCGCACAAACACGGAGGGCACCGCAAACAGCAACACATCCCGGCCGGCGCACAGCTGTGCAAGGTCCGGGGTATAGTGCATGGTGTCCGGCAGTTCCATACCGGGCAGGTTGGGGTGACGATGGGTCGCCTCAAGATGGGTCAGTTCCTTGGGCAGCGCGCTCCAGACTGTGACATCCTTGCCGTGAACGGCCAGCATGCGGGCCAGGGCGATCCCCCAGGTGCCCGCACCCAAAACTCCGATTTTGGTCATTGCGTTCTCCTTCCATGATGGATCGCCGCGGCGGGCTCAGTCGCCCACCGGCCGGTGGTGGAACAGCCGCTGCCACAGGTTGGCCGGCTCCGGTCGGCGCTGCGGCAGGTCCAGTTCAACCACATAGCGCTGAAATGTATTGACGATCCGCGTGGTGTTGTAGATGTGTTCCCGTGGGATGTTGGCACCGTAGCTCAGATGGATATGGCCATGCAGCATCAGCGGCGGCCTGTAAGCATCCAACAGCTCCCGAAAGACCGTAAACCCCCGGTGGGCGGGGTCGCTCATATCGCCGTAGCCATGTACGGTGGTGTGGGTGACCAGCACATCAAAGCCGCCCATGCGGTCGATGCGGCCGCGCAGGTGCCGGATGCGCTTTTTCATCTCCGCCTCAGTAAACTGCCAGGCGCCGGCGCGGTAGCGGCAGCTGCCGCCCAGCCCCACAAAGCGGACCCCCTGATAGGTGTAGACCTGATCGTCGATGCAGATGGTGCCTTCGGGCGGTTTGCGGTCATAACTTTCATCATGGTTGCCATGCACATAGATCACCGGCACATGGGCCATGGTGGCCAAAAAAGACAGATAGTTGGCATCCAGGTCGCCGCAGCCGACGATCAGGTCAATGCCCAGTAATTTTTCCGGCCTGAAGTAATCCCACAGACCCTTGGATTCCTCATCCGCCACAGCCAGGATTCTCATACTTCCCGCGCCTCCTTGGGCAGGTGCTCCCGGTGGATGCCCTGCACCCGATACATGGGCCGGGCTTCCTCGGTCAGCTCGTTATATTCCGGGATATGTCCCTCGACGGCATCACAAAGCCAGTCCATGTGGAGGATCTCCTCCGGTGCAAAACCGTGCAGGCCATCGTTTTTCAGGCTGCCGTCCTGCGCAACGATATGGCAGGCAAAGGGATCGATGCTGCCGGCGATGATGCCGCTGCGCAGGATCGACGCCAGATGCCGCAGGTCATGGGGCAGCTCCCGGCTGAACAGCACGTCGATCACGCCGCTGTTCATCCCCCACCAGTAGTTGACCACCTTGCCGTCGGTGCCGGATTTGTCCACCTTCCAGCTGCCGTCCAGCACGCTGCGGACCACATGCTCATAGAACTGGCCCCAATGCCAGAAGGGTGATGCCAGGTCCTGCAGCACGCCGCCGGGGCGCACCTGGAAGATGCCGTACTCCCGGCTGGGATGGCCGGGGGCCGGGGTGTCCCGGCCCGAGATGACGGTGATGCCCTTTTGGGCAAAGGTTTTGAGCGGATCGCCGGGCAGGCAGGTCCACTGCAGATCAATCTTGACCCGGGGGTTGGTCATGCGGGCCCCCAGTGCAAAGGCGTTGATATCGGCGGGCATGCCCAGCATGGGATAGCTGGCCACAAAGCCCACCTTGTCGTTGGCCGCCATAGCCCCGGCGATGGCGCCGGTGATGAACTTGGCCTCGTAGATGCGGCTGTAATAGGTGCGGATGCTGGCATAGGGCAAATCCATCGAGCAGTTGAGGATACGCACCTCCGGGTGGCGCACTGCCACCCGCAGGCTGGCGGCCGCCAGCTTGGGGGTTGTGGTAAAGATCAGCGTGGCGCCGTCCGTGATGGCCTGCTCAATGAGCTGTTCGTCGTTTTTGCCCGGCTCGGCATTGTTGTAGGCAACGGTTTCCACCTTGCCGGCAAAAACCTGGCCGACCTGGTTGCGGCCAAACTCGTGGGCGTTGGTCCAGGTACTGGTTGTGGGGGTGCGCTCGTTGACAAAGGCCACCTTGAGGTGGCTGGGCTCGACAGCCAGTTTGACCGGCAAAATGCGCTTGATCAGCGGTTTTTCCGGCGGGGCGGCGGGCACCGTGCTCACCTGCCTGGCATCCGGCCGGGCCAGGGCCAGCACGTCGTCCCAGGCAGCATCCAGGTGGGCTGCCAGCTGTGCCGGGGTATCGTCCAGCAGGGTCTGGTAGCTGTACACCTGCAGCAGCATCACCAGCACGTCGCCGGGCGTGATCTCCATTTTGTCAGCGCCGCGGTCGCGGCAGGCCTTGCGGATGCGCACCAGCAGCGAGCGCACATTGGCCCGGTCGTCGTCGGTCCAGGCTTCCTCCTGCTGCTTGCCCATGGCGGCCTGCAGCTTGGCATAGCCGCCCTCCCGGGTGAGCTGCAGCTCATACATCTTGCTCAGGGAGAAAAACTCCATGAACTCATAATAGGCGCGGATCGCCGGGCGGTCCGCATACTTGGGCACAATGCGGATGACGTTGGCCGTGATGGAAGCCGCGTCGAAATATTTCATCACGCTGACCCGCTTGTTGCCCTCCTGGACATAGAAGCTGCCCAGATACTCATAACAGCGGACAGGGTCACGGATGCCTTCCTCCACATGGGCCACACACAGGCTGATCCACTTGCCGGCAAACTCGGTGCCGGGTTCCAGCAGTGGCATAAAGTTGGCCGAGAAGGCCGCCGTGCGGCCGGCCGTCTTGGTGCCGACCACCTGCTCCAGCGGCACATCCACAATGCCGATGGGCAGCTGTGCTTCCACACTGGCATTTTCCAGGATGTCGTCCAGAACCGGGAGATACGGGTAACGGCCGCTGACAATGGCCTCGCGGTATTCACGCATACCGCGGCGCCGGGCCTGATTGTATAGTTCTGCTGCTTCACTACGGGTCAAAACTACCGCCCCCTGTTTATGATGAAATGACACGTGCGATGGCTGCGCACCGGCGGAACGCCCCACCGGCGAAAAAACCTCCGCAACCGGCAGGGCATCAGCCGGGATAACCGGCCGTATGACGCCCCGCGCACCGCGGAGGTTTTTACGGGAATTACTTGCCCACTTTTTCTTTCAGGCGGCCACTCGCCTTAAAGCCGGGGATCGCGGTGGGCTCCAGCTGGCTGGCAACCTTGGTTTTGGGGTTGGTGAAGCTTTTGGTGCGGCGCTGGCGCATCTCAAAGCGGCCAAAACCCGCGATCGTCACCTTCTCGCCCTGCTTGAGGGTTTCGCCGATGGTATCGAAGATGCCGTCCATCACGGTCTCGACTTCATTGGCGGAAAAACCGGTATCCCCGGCCACTTTGGTAATCAACTGAGATCTTGTCATATTTCCCTGCTCCCTGAATCCATCTATGAGATACGTTCCGCGCCTGGCGCGGAAGCTGCGGTCCGCAGCCCCGGGGGTATATCGGCAACACTTCCGGCACTGTACAATCCCTCAAAAGGCGGTGGCGGCCGGGCACTCTCCATCCGGGAATCCGGCAGGTATCCCCGCGATTTGGCGCCCCTATATCCGCACCTTTTTTCGATTGTTCGCGCGTTTGATGGACCTGATACACCTTGGGGGCTTTGCGGCCACATTACAATTTAACGTATCATATTATAGAAAAATCAGGGCCGGCAGGCAAGTATTTTTTTGCAAAAAGAGCGTCACCCGGCAAAAAATCGTCATTTCCGATAAAATCATCCGCTGTGGGGCGCCGCTTTTCTGTGTTTTGCGGATTGCCAAATCTTGAACACGGTGATCAAAGATATCCATTTTGCCGCCGGGCAGCACTGCTCAAGATTTTTTGCGATGCAGCGTACTGATGTCCACCAGTTCGATCTTGCTCACATCGTGGTCGCCGCGCAGCTCATCCACCAGCACGCGGGCGGTGTCCAGCGCCGTGATGCAGGGGATGGACAGCTCGGTGGCCTTGCGTCGGAACTTGACGCTGTCGCGGTGGGGATCGCGGCCGTGGGGGCTGGTGGTGATGATGTAGTCCACCAACCCGGACTCCAGCAGGTCGATGATATTGGGGCGCTCGCCGCTCATCTGGCGGACGGTGCTGCAGGGGATCATCTGGCTGTTCAGGTAGCGGGCGGTGCCGGCGGTGCCGTAGATCTTGTAGCCGTAGTCGTGCAGCTTCCAGGCCAGGTCGGCTGCCTCGGCCTTGTCACTGTCCTTCACCGAGATGATGACGCAGCTGCCGGGGCCGGGACGCTTGAACTGGTAGCCCGCGCCCACCAGGCCCTTGAGCATGGCGCCGTGGAAATTGGGGGCAATGCCCAGCACCTCGCCGGTGGACTTCATCTCGGGGCCGAGCATGGTGTCCACACCGTGCAGCTTTTCAAAGCTGAACACCGGTACTTTGACAGCGTAGTAGGGGCTTTGGCCGTCGCGCCACAGGCCGGTGCCGTAGCCCATATCCTTGAGCTTTTCGCCCAGTGAGCAGCGCACCGCCAGGTCCACCATAGGCACGCCGGTGACCTTGCTGATATAGGGCACCGTGCGGCTGGAACGGGGGTTGACCTCGATCACATAAACCTTGCCGTCCTGCACGGCGTACTGCACGTTGACCAGGCCCACCACTTTCAGCTCACGGGCAAAGCGGCCGGTATAATCCACCAGCGTATCGATGACCTTGCGGCTGAAGTTGTAGGGCGGATAGACGCTGATCGAGTCGCCGGAATGGATGCCGGTGCGCTCGATGTGCTCCATGACGCCGGGGATCAGGTAATCCTCGCCGTCGCAGATGGCGTCCACCTCACACTCGGTGCCCAGGATGTACTTGTCCATCAGCACCGGGTGGCTCATATCCACGTGGGCGGTGATGACGCCCATATACTCGATGACATCGGCGGAGTTGTAGGCCACGATCATGTTCTGGCCGCCCAGCACATAGGAGGGGCGCATCAAAACCGGGTAGCCCACCTCCTGGGCGGCCTTGAGGGCCTCGTCCAGGGTAAAGACTGTGCGGCCCTCGGGACGGGGGATGCCGCAGCGTTCCAGCAGCTCGTCGAAGCGTTCCCGGTCCTCGGCCTCATCGATGGCGTCGGCGGGGGTGCCCAGGATGGGCAGGCCGATCTCATCCATGTGCTTGGCCAGCTTGATGGCGGTCTGGCCGCCGAACTGCACCACGCAGGCGTCGGGCTTCTCAGTGGCGATGATGTTATCGACACTCTCTGGGTTGAGGGGGTCGAAGTAGAGGCGGTCGCCGGTGTCAAAGTCGGTGGAAACCGTCTCGGGGTTGTTGTTGACCAGGATAGCCTCGCAGCCGTGCTCCTTCAGCGTCCAGACCGCGTGGACCGAGCAGTAGTCGAACTCGATGCCCTGGCCGATGCGGATGGGGCCGGAGCCAAACACCAGCACCTTCTTCTTTTTGGGGTCGCTGTGCTCGGCGATGAACTGGGCGGCCTCGTTGTCCTCGTCATAGGTGGAGTAGAAATAGGGGGTCTTGGCGGCGAACTCGGCGGCGCAGGTATCCACCATCTTGAAGCCGGCACGGTAGTTTTCCACCGGCAGCCTGTCCGCGCCGGACAGGCGCAGGATGGTTTTATCGAGGAAGCCGTATTTCTTGGCCTCCAGGTACTTCTCCCTGGTCAGCTCGCCGTTTTTCAGGCCAAGCTCCAGGTTGGCCAGGTGCTGCAATTTGTCCAAAAACCACCAGTCGATCTTGGTGATGTCGTAGATGGTCTGGTGCGGCACGCCTCGCTTGAGGGCCTCGTAGACACAGAAGGCGCGCTCGGAATCCTGCACGTGCAGGTGCTCGATGATTTCCTCGGTGGCCATCTCCTCAAAGGCGGGCAGGGTCAGGGTGTCCATGCCCAGCTCGGTAGAGGAAACCGCCTTCATCATGGCGTGCTCGAAGTTGTTGCCGATGGCCATGACCTCGCCGGTGGCCATCATCTGGGTGCCCAGCGACTTGTCGGCGTAGACGAACTTGTCAAAGGGCCACTTGGGGTACTTGACCACCACGTAGTCCAGTGCCGGCTCAAAGCAGGCGCAGGTTTCGCCGGTGACATCGTTGGTGATCTCGTCCAGGGTGTAGCCCAGGGCGATCTTGGTGGCCACCTTGGCGATGGGGTAGCCGGTGGCCTTGGAGGCCAGCGCCGAGGAGCGGGACACACGGGGGTTGACCTCGATGACCGCGTACTCGAAGCTGTCCGGCTTGAGGGCGAACTGGCAGTTGCAGCCGCCCTCGATGCCCAGCTCGGTGATGATATCCAGCGCAGCGGTGCGCAGCATCTGGTATTCCTTGTCGGACAGGGTCTGGCTGGGCGCCACAACAATGGAGTCGCCGGTGTGGATGCCGACGGGGTCCATGTTTTCCATGTTGCAGACGGTGATCACGTTGCCCTTGGCATCGCGCATCACCTCGTACTCGATCTCCTTCCAGCCGGCGATGCACTTTTCCACCAGGATCTGGTGGATGGGCGACAGGCGCAGGCCGTTGGTGGCGATCTCGTGCAGTTTTTCCCGGTCCTCGCAGATGCCGCCGCCGGTACCGCCCATGGTGAAGGCGGGCCGGACAATGACCGGGTAGCCGATGACCTCGGCAAAATCCAGCGCGTCATCCAGATCCTCCACAACCTTGGAAGGGATGATGGGCTGGTGCAGCTTTTCCATCGTGTCCTTGAACAGCTGGCGGTCCTCGGCGCGGTCGATGGTGTCGGGGCGGCAGGCCAGCAGGCGCACGCCGCTGCGGTCCAGGTAGCCGGAGCGGGCCAGCTCCATGGACAGGTTCAGGCCCATCTGGCCGCCCAGGTTGGGCAGGATGGCGTCCGGCTTTTCGATCTCGATGACCTTCTCGATGACGGCAGCGGTCAGCGGCTCGATATACACATGGTCGGCGATGTCCGGATCGGTCATGATGGTGGCGGGGTTGGAGTTGACCAGCACCGTCTCGATGCCTTCGCTCTTCAGGGCGCGGCAGGCCTGGGTGCCGGAATAGTCAAACTCAGCCGCCTGGCCGATGATGATGGGGCCGGAGCCGATGACCAAAACCTTTTTGATACTGGGATCCTTCGGCATTGTTTCACAGCCCTCCTTTGGCTTGCTTCATCCGCTCCACAAAGCGGTCGAACAGATACTCGGTGTCCTTGGGGCCGCCGCTGGCCTCGGGGTGGAACTGCACAGTAAAGCAGTTCCACTTGGTGTAGGCGACGCCCTCGCAGGTTTTGTCGTTGGCGTTCACATGGCTGACCGCGCCCACATCGGCGGGCAGGGTCTCCCCCATCACCGCGTAGCCGTGGTTCTGGCTGGTGATGAAGGTGCGGCCGGTGGCAAACTCGGTGGCAGGCTGGTTGGCGCCGCGGTGGCCGTATTTCAGCTTGGTGGTCTTGGCGCCGGCGGCCAGGGCGGTCAGCTGGTGGCCCAGGCAGATGCCGAAGGTGGGGATGCCGGTGTCCAGCATCTCGCGGATGTTGTGGATGATCTCCACGTTCTCGGCCGGGTCGCCGGGGCCGTTGGAGAGCATCAGGCCGTCGGCGTGCAGGGCGGCCAGGTCGGCCGCGGTGGCGGTGCCGGGCAGCACCGTGACACGGCAGCCGCGCTTGCGCAGGCAGCGGACAATATTTTTCTTGCAGCCCAGGTCCAGCAGCGCCACGTTCAGGGGCTGCTCGCCCTCGGCCAGGCCGCCGGTGGGCTCGAAGGTGGCGGGCTCCCTGCAGGTGACCGAGATCACTGCGTCGGTGACGGCGTAGGGCTTGATCTCGGCCATCAGGGCAGCCAGCTTTTCGGCATCGGCGCCGGGGTCAAACTCGGTGGTGATGGCGCCGTTCATGACGCCGCTCTCCCGCAGGATGCGGGTCAGGCGGCGGGTATCGATGCCCTCAATGCCGATGACCCGGTTTTTCTTCAAAAACTCGTCCAGCGTCATCTCGCAGCGGAAGTTGCTGGGGGCGGTGCAGGCCTCGCGGACGATATAGCCCCTGGCCCAGACGCGGTCGCTTTCCATGTCCTCGCTGTTCATGCCATAGTTGCCGATCAGCGGGTAGGTCTGGGTGATGATCTGGCCGTAGTAGCTGGGATCGGTGAGAGTCTCCTCAAAGCCGACCATACCGGTGGCAAACACGACCTCGCCGACAGTGGTGCCGGGACAGCCGACGCTCTTGCCGGTAAAGACCATGCCGTTTGCCAAAACAAGATATGCGTTCATGTTACCTTCCCTTCCATTGAGTGCAGAATAGCAGGGCTTCCCACTTTCGCAAAAATTTCAAATTTGTCCGTGCCGGCGGACACGCGCCGACGGCACGGACACCGACAGGGAAATTTCAGCCAAAATTGTGTGCGAGGAGCGATAGCGATGAGTGCGCGATTTTGACTGAAATTTTGTCGAAAAGGGAATCCAAAGGGGAAAACGCGGAGGATTGGCGCAGCCAACCCGCAGCGTTGTCCTCTTTGCAGGCGCAAAGCGCCTGTCACAGCGTCTGCTTTGCCTGCTCTTTCATTTTGCGGCTGCCCAGGTGGACCAGCGGCAGCTTGCCCTCCTTGCAGATGGGGCATTCCTCGGGCAGGTAGTTGGGCAGGTCCAGCTTGAGGGCGCTGGCCAGGATGGGGATCGGGGACGGGGCCTCGGCGCGGGTGCGGTCCACCACGCAGACGATGCCCAGGCACTCGCAGCCGGCCTCCTCAATGACCTTCTTGGTCTCAAGGGAGGAGATGCCAGTGGTGACCACGTCCTCGGCGATGATGCACTTCTCGCCGGGATGCAGGGCAAACCGCTTCAGGGTCATCACGTTGTCCACCCGCTCGGTGAAGATGGCGCGCTTGCCCAGCTGGCGGCCCAGCTCGTAGGCGTAAACGATGCCGCCCATGGCGGGCCCGACGATGACATCCACATCCAGATCCTTGATCTTGTCCGCCACAACAGACATCACCTCGGCGCACTTGTCCGGATACTGCTGCAGATAGGCCATCTGGCAGTATGCGCCGGAATGGCGGCCGCTGGACAGCAGAAAATGGCCTTCCAGGAAGGCTTCGCATTCTTTCAAAATTTCTTTGGGATCCCTTGCCATCGTTTTACCTCCATCAATACCTGCGTACGGCCGCGGTTGCGGCCATTTTTTGCATTATATTTGAATTATTGTATCACAATCGGGAATATTGCTGCAACACATTCCATAAAAATGCGCAGTTTATTCATAAATCATGCATTTTTATGCACTCGTTCTGTATTGCCTGCGGGTGCGGCCTGTTCCCTGCCCTGCCGGCGCTTTGGCGCGCTCAGCGGGCACAGCCGCGGACCTCGTCCAGGGTGGCCACGCCGTGGGCGTCCATCCACGCGCCGATCTCGCGGGTGATGCGGGCGCAGGCGCCCGGGTCCATGAAGTTGGCGGTGCCCACCTGTACCAGCGTGGCGCCGGCCATGATGAACTCCAGCGCATCACGGCCGGTCAGGATGCCGCCCAGGCCCACCACCGGGATTTGGACGGCGCCCACCGCCTGCCAGACCATGCGCAGCGCGATGGGACGCACCGCCGGGCCGGACAGGCCGGCAAAGATGTTGTCAAACACCGGGCGGCGCTTTTCCAGGTCAATGGCGCAGGCCTGGAAGGTGTTGCACAGGCTGATGGCGTCAGCGCCGGCGGCCTCCACCGCCTTGCTCATCTCGGCGATGTCCTCGGCCTGGGGGCTGAGCTTGACCACCAGCGGCTTGGTGCAGCACTTGCGCACGGCCGCGACCACGCCCGACGCATCGGCGCAGTGGATGCCGTAGGCCAGGCCGCCCTGCTTGACGTTGGGGCAGCTGATGTTCAGCTCGATGAAATCCACGTCCGTTTCGGACAGGCGGCGGGCACCCTCGCAGTATTCCTCCACGCTGTGGCCGCCCAGGTTGGCCCAGGCGGTGGTGCCAAGGCGTTTCATTACCGGCAGCTCATGCTGGATGAAGTGGTCCACACCGGGGTTTTGCAGGCCAATGGAATTCATCAGGCCGGAGGGCGTCTCCAGCAGGCGCTCGCCCTTGTTGCCGGGCTGGCCGTTGAGGGTCAGCCCCTTGCCCGAGATACCGCCCAAAAGGCTCAGGTCCTCGATGGCGGCGTACTCCTCGCCAAAGCCGAAGGTGCCGGAGGCCGCCACCACCGGGCCGGCCAGGGTCTTGCCCAGGAAATTCACACGCAGGTCGCTCACAGCTCAAACACCTCCTCGGCGGGGAATACGGGGCCATCCTTGCAGACGGTCTTGGGGCCAACTTTGGTGTGGCAGGTGCAGCCCAGGCAGGCGCCCAGGCCGCAGGCCATCTTGTTTTCCAGGCTGGCCAGGCAGGGGGTGCCGGCGGCCTGGCACAGTTTGGCCACGCCGCGCATCATCACGCCGGGGCCGCAGGTCAGCACCAGGCCGTAGGCGGCGGGGTCCAGCAGGTCGGTGACCAGGCCGTGGTGCCCCACCGCGCCGGTGTCGGTGGCAATGTCGATTTTGGCGCAGTAAGGCTCGAATGCCTCCAGGCCGTAGACCTTGTCCCGGAAGCCCACCATCAGGTCGGGCCGGCAGCCCGCGGCGGACAGCTCCTTGCAGAGCAGCAGCAGCGGCGCGGTGCCGATGCCGCCGCCCACCACAGCCACTTTGCCGGCTTTAGCGGCGGCTGCCGCGTCAAAGCCGTTGCCGCAGGGGCCGGTCAGGGTCAGCGTCTGGCCCCAGGCCAGGTGGGCCAGCTTCTGGGTGCCCTCGCCCTTGATCTGGTACAGGAAGGTCAGGGTGCGCTCCTGTTCGTCCACGTCATGGACGCTGATGGGCCGGGAGAGCAGCGGGCTCTCGCTGGCAGCCCAGGCGCGCAGCATATAGAACTGGCCGGCATGGGGCATGGGGCCTTCCTGGGGCAGCGCCACGGTCAGGCGGCGGATATCCGGCGCCAGCGCCTTCTGGCGCAGCACACGGACGTTACAGCTTGTTGCACTCACTCTGGATATCCTCCCTCATACGCACACATTCGTTGTAGGCGGCCTCGTCAAAGGCGACACCGGGCTGCTTTTTCCAGGCCAGCAGGATGCCGCGGCTGGAGTTGACCACGCCGCCGTTGCCCTGCTTCATGTACAAGGCGATGTCGGCGGCCTTGCCGCCCTGGGCGCCGTAGCCGGGGATCAGGAAGAAGGTGTCCGGGTAGCGGGCGCGGATCTCGGCGGCCTCCTCGCCGGTGGTGCCGCCGATGACCAGGCCGATGGAGGAGTAGCCCCGCTCGCCCATGTAATCGGCGCCCAGTTTGGTCATGGCGTCGCCCACCATGGTGTAGACGGTGCGGCCGTCGGCCAGGGACTGATACTCAAAATCCACGCGGCCGGGGTTGGAGGTGCGGCAGAGCACAAACACGCCCTTGCCCTGGTCCTTGCAGTAGGGCAGGTAGGGGCTGATGGAGTCCAGGCCCATGTAGGGGGCCAGGGTGATGATGTCGGCCTCGAAATCGCCGGTGAAGTGGGCCTTGGCGTACATCTCGGCGGTCTTGGCGATATCGCCGCGCTTGATGTCGGCAATGACCGGCAGGCCGGTGGCACGGGCCAGCTTGAGGGTCTGCTGGTAGGCCAGCATGCCGTCCATGCCCAGCGACTCATAGTAGGCGACCTGCACCTTGTAGCAGCCGGCAACGCCCTTGGTAGCGTCAATCAGGCGGCGGTTGAAGGCCACAATGTTCTCGCCGGCGGTCAGGGCGGTGTCGGTCTCGGGCAGGTAGGAGAGTTCGGTGTCCAGCCCGACGCAGACGGGGCCGTTTTTCGCAACGCTGTCGTACAGCTTGTCCATGTTTGTCATTTACAGCATCTCCCTTTTTTATATATCGTGTTTGTTCTGTTCAAGTCGTTTCCCGGCCGGGAAGTTTCCGATTCCATGCGGGGTGAGGAATCAGGGATTCCGGGTTCAGCCCGTGAACTCCGGGCTGCGGTAGGTTTCGCGGCCGGCCTTCATCGTCAGCATGATTTTGCCGTAGAAGCTCTGTCCGTCGTAGGGGCAGTTTTTGCTCTTGGAGTGGAGCTTTTCTGCGTCCACGGTGAACATGTGGTCGATGTCCACCAGCACCAGGTCGGCGTCGAAGCCGGGGGCGATCAGGCCCTTGGTGGGCAGGTTCATCACGGCGGCGGGGCCGGCGCTCATCAGGGCGCTCAGGTGCTCCAGCGGCAGGCCGCATTCCCGGCAGAGCTTGGTGTAGCAGACCGCGAAGGCGGTCTCCAGCCCCACCATGCCGGCGGCGCCTTTGGCCTTGTCCTCGGCGGTGTGGGGGGCGTGGTCGGTGCCGATGCAGCTGACCACACCGTCCCGGATGGCCTTGACCAGGGCGTCCACGTCGTCGGCCTTGCGGATGGGCGGGTTGACCTTGTACTGCAGGCGGGTATCGTCAAACCACAGGTGGTGGGGGGTCACCTCGCAGGTGACGCGGCCGCCGCGGTACTGGCTTTCCCGGATGGCGCGGACGGCCTCCTTGGTGGAGACATGGCACATGTGCAGCCGGGTGCCGTAATACTCGGCCAGGTGGCAGTTGCGCACTGTCTCGATATTCTCAGCCAGGCGGTAGTCCCAGGGGCTGATTTCCCGGTCCTCGGCGTGGGACATGACCACCAGGCCGCGGTCGGTGGCGATGGCAAAAGCCCGGGCCATAACCGCGTTGTCCATGACGCCGTTGCCGTCCTCGCTGATATAGCGCAGGTCATCCGGCAGGGTGAGCAGGTGGTCGAGGGTCTTGCCGTCAAAATCCCGGGTGATGGAGACGCACTGGTTCACGTCGCACAGGCCGATCTCCTTGGCCTTGTCCATCACGCTGTGGGCGATCTCGGCCGAGGAGCAGACCGGCTTGGTGTTGGGCATCAGGTTGACGAAGGTATAGCCGCCCGCGGCCGCCGCGGCACTGCCGGTGGCGATGTCCTCCTTGTACTCAAAACCGGGGGTGCGCCAATGGCAGTGGGTGTCGATGAAGGCGGGCAGCACCGTCAGCCCTTTGGCGTCCAGCACAGGCTCGCCCTCCGGCGTGGGCAGGCCGATGCCCACCGCGCGGATGCTGCCGTCCTTGACCCAGACCTCACAGGGGGCGCCGTTGGCGTCTTTCGCATTTTTCAGGATCATGCTTTTCCTCCATTTTCCGTACTACCGTCATATGGGCAAAAAAAAACTTTTCCCCGAAAGGAAAAGTCAAACAGAAACACCTGCAAAAGGAAACACCGCCGCCATACCGCACTGCAATCCGCTGGAATACCAGAACCGGGAAATACGGGTCATGGCGGGTGCTCCTTCCTGCAAAATGGCGCAGCGATACCATCGCCGCACAGATTTTTTATAGTTTAACACAGCCGGCCCCTGCTGTCAACTGCGAACCGGTGGCAGACACAGGCGTTTTGTGGGGCGGTAAACGCAAAAAGCGCGCCGGAGCAAATGCTCCGGCGCGCTGCCGTATCAGATTCAGTTGTGCTAGGGCTGTATCGGTACGGGGAGAAGTGGTTTACTGTTCGTTACGCTTGCGCAGGACAACCAGGCCGCAGACAGCACCGGCGGCCACAATGGCCACAACGATCAGCGCGCCCAAGGGCAGAGAGTCGCTGGTCTGCGGGATGGTGCTGGTGGCAGCAGGCGTTGCAGTGGGCGCAGCGCCCCAGGTGCCGTTGGCAATGCCCTCGGCAATATCGGGATGCTCGTCCGGGGTCGGGGTACCAGTCACGGTGACCGTGGTGGTCTCGGGGCAGCTGACATAGAACACTGCCTTGTTTGCCTGGCCTTCAGCGAGGGTCCAACCGGCGGTCGTCTCATTCGCCACATACACAAGCTGGACAGTCCAAGTGGAAGCAGCGCCACTGGCCAAGGTATGGGTCAGGCCGGTGTTCATGTTATCGTTGTAGTGCTGAACATACGGGTCACTGTTGACTGTGACGGTGGCGGTAGCACCGTTACCCAGCGCATCCGCCTTGGTGGCGTCCACTACGACATTATAGCTGTTTTCCAGCAGATCGGTGTGGTCAGTAGCGTGGTTGGCATTGGTGGTGCACTGAACCTCAGCATCCAGCAGAGTATTCAGTTCATCGTAGGTGGGGTCAGCGGGGGTCAAAGCCTTAACCTCATAGGAAACAGTGGGCTTCGGGAATTCCATAGAACCTTGTTCACCGGTGGTAGAGGTGTAGTCCAGCTTGGCCTCCTCATTGGTGGGCACGGTGTAATTGCCAGGGTCGGTCGCTTTGCTGACCAGCTTGACAGTGTAGGTCAGCTGAACCCGATTGGCATTCTCAACGGGAGTATTGATTTTCCAAGTGAAAGTCTTGCTGGCGGCATCGTAAGTAACCGTGTAGGGATAGCTACCGTCCGCATTAACATCGCCAAAGTTGACAGTGTTACCATTATTGTCAACTGTGCGCTTCAACTGATCTTGGCCAACAGTCAGGTTAAAACTGTTGATGTCCGCCAGCTCGAAGTCCTTGTAGATGGTATCGGTGACGGTGCCGTTCGCAAGTGCATAAATGATATTGCTTTTGACATTATTAAACATACCCGTGGTGTCAGCAGGAACAGCACTAGAGTAGCCGCCTAAGCTAGACAAGTTTTCGACCCACTTGGGTCCCCAAGGATAGGAAACAGCATAGTCCTGCTCAGCATAAGCGTAGGCATTATAATCAGCCGCAACAATATCCTTCCACACAGTAGCTGCCATATAAACAGCTATGTCATTTGCATTGCCATGCTGTGTCAATTCCTCGCCGGGGATGTAGTCGCCCTCTTTAAAATCGGCGTTCAGGTAGGTAGAGTCAGCCCCCTGACCTTTTACATCCGGCTGATACTGGCCTTTACCATACACATGCTGATACGTTACTGCGTCTTCACCGTACTGGGTATGGTTGGTCATCCATACTGCCATATTGCTGAATTCATCATAGTATGCATCAACGTTGGGGTGATGAGCCTGCATCATATCGTTGCCTGCGTTCAAAGATTCTTCCATATTACCGTTCTGCTCACTGTAAACGGTATAGATGTCGGAACCATCCGCTGTGCGGCCATCGCCCCACAGATAGGTTACGCCATCCGTCACAAGAACAAGATGCTTGGCAGCTGCATCAACCGAGGCATCTGCATCCAGCAATTCTTTGCCCGCCTTCAAACCGGCATAAATGTTTGTGCCGCTGGAAGTTTCGGCCATCAAAGCATTACGGATCGTGTCGTAGCTATCTTCATTCAGCTCAGTAAGGGGGACGCTCTCGTACACCGACTTATTGAATACGACAACGCCAACCTGGATGCGGTTTTCGCCAACACGGGTCATCAGCTCATCCAGCATTGCGGCAGCAGCCTCACGAATATCAATGCTAACCGACTTATCCAGGACAAAAACCACGTCGGAAACAGTTTGATCCTCCTCTGCACCAATAGTAAGAGTTACCTTGGTCTGATCATTTTCATCCAAATCTGTGGCCGTCTTATTAATTGTGACACCGTTTTTGGTAACGGGGCCGTTGGTTGTGGTTTCCTCGGCAAACGCCGCCGCGGGCACCATGGCCGCGCACATTGCCAGCGCACAAATGGCGCTGACAATGCGCTTTGCTTTCTTTTTCATTTGGTTTCCCCCTTGTAAAGAGTATATGGCTGCCCGGGCGGACAGCCGCCGATTCGGCAGGCGGACAAAACCGCCTGCTTTTCCGTTTTCTTCCCCTGCCGGCGGCCAGCACATTCCGCACAGACAAAGTTCTGAATCCGGACACAAGTGAAACGGCATTTGAATTCCGTTTCGCCAAAAACTCCGCTTTCCCCGGATTTTGGTCCGGTAAAGCAGAAATTTACATTTCATATGGTAGCACCAGACCCTGCAAAAATCAAGCCGATTGCGGCAGGTTTTTGCTTTTTCCCGTCAAAAATGTCATCGGTTTATCGCGGTGTTTTTGGGAAATTTTCCCGTTTGGGGCAGTTTGTCGGCGGCTACCCGCGTTCTTTACCGTTTCTTTACACAGTCCTGCCTGTTCCGGCGTCCGCAGGCAAGGGCGGCAGGCAGTCCTTCTTTCCGGTCCGCCGCCCTCCAGATTCTATTTTACAGAACTATTCTTTCTGTTTGCTTCCCGCTGTAAAAGGCCGGGCCTCCGCCCGCGCTTCCGGCGCAGGCAGAGGCCCGGTCCTTTGTATTCTGTTTGCGGCCTTCCGCTCAGCGCTCGGGCTGCAGCAGGCCGATCTTGCGGTAAACCTTGGCAACCATCCGGTCGGCCAGGCGGGAAGCCCGCGCCGCGCCGTCCTTCAGCACACCGTCCACATAGGCCTTGTCGGCTAAAATGCGGTTGAACTCGGTGCGAATGGGGTCCAGGGCGTCGGCCACTGTTTCGGCCACCGCCAGTTTGAAGTCGCCGTAGCCTTTGCCGGCAAACTCGGCCTCAATCTCCTCCATCGACTTGCCGGTGAAGGTGGAGTAAATCGCCATCAGGTTGGAGACGCCGGGCTTGTTTGCCGCGTCATAGCGGACCGAACCCTCCGAGTCGGTGACGGCGCGCTTGAATTTGCGCACAATGGTGTCCCGGTCATCGGTCATCAGCACAAAGCTGTTGACGTTGGGGTCGGACTTGCTCATCTTCTTGGTGGGCTCTGCCAGAGACATGATGCGGGCGCCGGCCTTGGGCACGTAGCCGTCCGGCAGGGTGAAGGTGGGCCCGTACAGGTTGTTGAAGCGCTGAGCAATGTCGCGGGTGATTTCCAGGTGCTGGGTCTGGTCCTCGCCCACCGGCACCAGGTCGGCGTTGTAGATCAGGATATCCGCCGCCATCAGCACCGGATAGGTGAACAGGCCGCCGTTGACGTTGTCGGGGTGTTTGGCGCTCTTGTCCTTGAACTGGGTCATGCGGGTCAGCTGGCCATACTGGGTATTGCAGGCCAGCACCCAGGCCAGCTGGGTGTGGGAGGGCACATGGCTCTGGACAAACAGCACACTGTTGACCGGGTCAATGCCGGCGGCCAGCAGCAGGGCGGACAGTTCCCGGGTACGGCGGCGCAGGGCAGCGGGCTCCTCCCGCACCGTCAGAGAATGCAGATCGGCCACCATATACAGGCAGTCGTAATCCTTCTGCAGAAGCGCCCAGTTGCGCACCGCGCCCACATAGTTGCCCAGGGTGGGGGTGCCGGTGGGCTGGATGCCGGACAAAATCCGCTTGCGCTTGGGCTGGGCCTGCTGGGTCTGGTTCTGATTCTGATTGGTTTCGGACATGGGGTGTACCTCCTTTGGTTTTGTGCGAGGGCATAAAAAAACTGCCCCCGGCACAGTACAACGTGCACAAGGACAGGGAAATTTTCCTGCGGTACCACCTTGTTTGCCGCGGTTTGCGCGGCCTCTCAGTGAGACGGGTGCCGGCAACGGCGCAGCGTCTCGGCCCGGTAACGGGGGCTGCCGTCAGCAGATACTGGGCCGGATGCCCGGCCGTTCCCCGCCGCCCTCCGCGAACCATTTGTCTGCCCTGTTTCCCGCCCGGTTTTCAGCGCCCCGGGCTCTCTGTGGGGGCATGGTGCAGTTTTACTTTCGCGTCTGCGGTTTTGACAAAGCCCTGCAGCTGCATGGCTTTATAAAAGGTATTCTGGCACAAGCCAGGGCGTTTGTCAAGTGTGCAGCTTGCAGTGAACCGATGAATATGCTACATTTAATAGTAGGAGACAGAACCGGAAAGCGTAAGTGACATAAGAGAACAAAGATCCCGGAGAAACCGCACGGCACCGCAAAATTGCCCAAAAGTGGCGGATGTAAGGCAGAAAGGTGTGGGAATACCCGGGGTATACCCCCGCGCAGCAAATGTCGCTTTGCGGCCCTGTTTCTTATGGAACAGCGCATGAGGGATTGCCTGATTTGGAGGTATTTTGCAATGGAACCGTTTGACACTTCCCGCCTGGTGTGGACCCGTGAGCCGTCCGCCTCGCTGATCGCCCCCGACCGCATTGAGATCGTCACCAAGCCCCACACCGACCTGTGGCAGCGCACCTACTACCATTTCCGCAACGACACCGCCCCGGTACTGCAGATGACCACCGGGGAGCAGTATTTCTCTTTTATCGTCAAGACCGAGTTTGACTCCAAGGTCCGGTTTGACCAGTGCGGCGTGGTGCTGTATCTGGACAGTGAAAACTGGCTGAAGGGCTCCATTGAGTACGAGAACGAGAGCTTCCAGCATTTGGGCAGCGTGGTGACCAACCATGGCTACTCCGACTGGGCCACCACCGAGATCCCCACCGGCATCAAATCCATGTGGTACCGGCTGAGCCGCCGGGGCAGCGATTTCTGCATCGACTGCTCCGAGGACGGCAAGACCTGGCGTCAGATGCGTATCTGCCACCTGTGGGAGGGCAGCGGCCCTGTATCCTTCGGCATCTACGCCGCCAGCCCGGAGGAGTCCTGCTTTAAGGCAGTGTTCACCCACATGCAGCTGACCGAGTGCCAGTGGAAGGCCCACGACGGCCAGCAGCCGGACAAGGACGAGCTGTAACTCTCCCCTGCCGCGCGGCTGCATTCAGGCACAGCAAACAGCCATGCCCGGATTTTGTTTTTCCTGCAAATTGCAGGTTTGACTTGCATTTTAGGGCAGAGTTTGCTATAATACAGTTTGTTACGCAGATCCTCCGTCAGAAGGCAGAGATGGAAACCAAATTGGGCATCGCCTGAACAGAGGGCGGTTTCTATGGATTGCCGCAAGAGGCAATTTTTGTCGGATCTGTATTTCATTTTCAAAATCCCATACGATGGATCTCGTCCCAGTGACGATTTTCATACATGTGCGGTTGTAGCTCAGCTGGATAGATCGTTCGGCTCCGACAACTGTGACGCGGCGGCATGGTTTGCTGATTTTTGGCGATGTTCTGTTTGAAAATTCAGTGCCGCGCCAATTTCCCTGGTGGTCTGACCACGAATTGACCACCATGTACGTTTCACCCCAATCTTTCACAAAATTTCATACGATGAATCTCGTCCCAGCGACGATTTTCATACATGTGCGGTTGTAGCTCAGCTGGATAGATCGTTCGGCTCCGACCCGAAAGGCCGCAGGTTCGAATCCTGTCAGCCGCACCAAAAAATGTCGCTGTATTGCCGTACAGCGACATTTTTATTTTGTCATGGTTCGTGCTTGTCGATCCACTTTGTGACAATGTACGCTGCAATGTTGGCCATGACAGATACAACAAAACTGATAAGATAGTCCATAGGGAACCGCCCTTCTGTGCCGGTTTATTTAGCTAGCAGTTGGCGCAGGGACTATTTTATCAGTTTTTTTGTTTTGCTGGGAATTTTGCGGCTACAACCGAGTGTTGATCTGTTCCTTTGCCCAATTTGTAGGGGCCTGCTCGCACTGGCACCCGCAGGCACGTTTCGGAGGCCAAAGACCGCCAGGTCCGGCTCTTGGGCAGGAAATTGGCCCGCGACCTTGGCAGCTGCCAGCATGGCTTCGGTTTTTAGGCTACGATGCCACTATAGACTTCTATAGCCTTACAACCCCATCACCTCCCCCAACTTCTCCTGCGCATCCCGCTTCTTCTTGTCGAACGCATGGGCATAAATGTCCAGCGTTGTACTGGCCTGGGAATGGCCCAGCAGACTGGCTACTGTCCGCACATCTACGCCCTGGGCAATCAACAAACTGGCGTTCGTGTGCCGAAGGCTGTGTACATTCAGATTTTCCGGCAGGCCGCTCTGGCGCAAGATCTTCTTGAAGCGGAATGTGAAGGTGGTCGGCACCATCGGGTCGCCGCTGGGCTGGCGAAACAGGTAGTCATCTTCCTGTAATATCTCATCATTCTGTTTGCGATCCCACGCGCATTGCTGCTTCCACGACTTCAATAATTTAGCCATTTCCTTGCTGACATACACCACCCGGTCACCGCTGGCCGTCTTGGGCGGCTTCACGAAGATGGGTTCGTGGCTCAGTTTTACCACATTGCGTTGCACATGGATGCTGCGCTTCTTCCAGTTAATGTCCGACCACCGCAGCCCGCAGGCTTCGCCCCGGCGCATCCCGGTAGCCAGCACCAGTTTGAAGTAGGTCTCGTATTTGAGGCTTTGCCCTTCCAATGCGGCAATCAATCGCTGTACCAGTTCTTCGTCCGCCACCGGGCGCTCCTTCTTTTCGCCTTGCGGTTTGTACATTTTCCAGGCCGGGTTGTGTAACAAATACCCTTCCTCCACCGCGTCACTCAAGATGCTGCACAGGGTGTTGTGGATACCTTCCACCGACTTTTCGGCAAGCGGCTTCCCGTCGGTCAATTTGGGGGCCTTGCGCATTTCCTCGTAAAAATTCCGGATGACCTCCTTGCGTAAATCAGTGAGCTTGTAGTGCCCCAGCGCAGGCAAGATACGCCGCACATCCTGCCGGTCACGGAAATAAGTGGTTTTCGCCAGTTTTTTCGGTGCCACCTCTGCCAGCCAGTGGTCGATGTATTTTGCCAGTGTGATGCTCTTGTTCACCGGCTCAGGAGTGTGGTGTACCTCCCGCTCGAACAGCACCGCCTGTTCCTGTAACCATTTCTCGCGTTGTTTCGGTTTTAGTTCCACCGGTGGATGTACTGTTTTCTGCACCGATTTCAGCCGGTTACCCTCATAGTCGTACCCGCGGGACACCACGATCAAATAGCTATTCTCTCCCCGTTTGCGAATGGATGCCATACTGCCACGTCCTTTCTAATGTGATTTGCTTTGGTTTGCCTTGGATACTTTTCTGCGTCTGGTCATTATTTTTGACCATCCGTACCACAAAGCATACCAACCTCTGTGGCATATATCCATCACCAAACCCAACAGACTTTGGAGGTAATACCGTCACACGATTCACCAGAACCAACAACGGCCCGGACTTTCCATCCGGACTAACGCATATGCAGAAACGGCTGAACGCCAACCTGTGGCATTCAGCCTTTCTCCCTCTTTTTACTTATTCCTTACCAGGATCATCCGCTCCTTCTGTCTTGCATTTTGAGGAGATGCCGTAGAGTTCAGCCATGATGCCGATTCCCAGGCGAAGGCCTTCCCCAAAGTATGCCACCCCTTCCAGATGGAAAGAGTCTGAAAGCAAATCCCGATAGTGTTCCACCTTGCCATATTCTGCACGATTGAGTTCCTTCTGCAGCTCCAGGCTCAGGTCAGCAATTTCTCGACAAAGTTTCCTGTATGCTTCACTGCGTGGAACCACCTGCTCATAGGGATAGACAGCACCGTCAAAAAGATCCATGATTATACCCATTTCGCCTCACATCCTTTTCTTTGTCAATATGTCTTTGGTTCGGCATCGTTTTCCGTTTGCACGGCAAAGCATACCAACCTCTGCGACAGATAGCTATCACCAAACCCAACAGACTTTGGCGGTATATTTGTCCGAACATCCACCAGAACCGACAACAGCCCGGACTTTCCAGCCGGGCTGTTGTATATGTGTTAGGTGTGGCAGTTTACCCAAACGGCCAAAACGGCGGCTTCGCTTTCACCAGCTTGATTAGAGCCGCATCGGCTGCATCGGTGTATCCGCCTGCAGCGATGCGTGCATTGCGCAGATTGTTGAGCGAGTTGCGGGCCAGACGGAACTCTGCGCCGTTCAACGGCAGTTTGCCGGGCGGGGTATTATGCACTTTCATGATGAGCGCCGCGTGACGCTCATTCGGTCGCCCCGCCTCCCTGTTGGCACAGAAATCCGAATACAATGCCCGCATCAGAATACTGCGGTTGTTGCGATCCATCTTCATAACGCGAATATCGTTCTTTCTCATGGTTGCCTCCCGTCCGTATAGAAACCTCATATCCTGATTTCACACTACCACAACAGAGCGGATTTAGCTATTACAAAATGCAACAATCTTTCGCTGCCAAAGTTGGCCAAATTCCATCAGAAGCAACGATGCCTGGTTCTTTCCGTGACGATGATGACGGTAATGACGATACCGTTGGGGTACCCCTTGGCGGGGGATATACCAAAATCAGCGTCATCATCGTCACGACCGTCATTTTCGCAGATAAAACAACAGGGAGGCCCGGAGCATAAGGCTTCCCTATTACTTTTTTCATTTTACTGTCTATCTATAGATCGGCTTACCGGCTTCCCTCCTCAATCATTTTTTGCTCCCTATCCCAAGCAATAGCATCCGCCGGTTGCAACATCGTGTCCAGCAAGTCCGCCGCCTGCTCCTTGCAGGTATCCTGCGGATGGCAGTAGGTGTGCTCGAGAAACGCGGTGTCCGCGTGGCCCAGCAGATCAGCGGTCACCTGTTTGCTGGTGCCGTGCTCCAGCAGGTAG
>CALXHQ010000008.1 GCA_944388145.1 uncultured Gemmiger sp.
AAGGAACAGAACTGTGCTTCCGTTATTAATCTGTAAAATACCGCGGGAAAGGAGGCCTGCTGTGCGCATGAACGATGAGATTCTGCAAGGCTGCGCTATCTCCGATTTCCTGGAAACCGAGGAGAGCAAAGGCTGGAACCCGGACACCCGGCGCTATTACGCCAACTGCCTGCACGACCTGCTGGATTACACCGCGCAGCACGGCGCGCCCACGCCCGAGCTTTTGGAGCGGTGGGAGCGCCAGCTCCAGACCGCCTACGCCCCCAGCGCGGTGAACGTCCACCTGGCGGCGGCCAACAACTATTTTAAGTGGTGCGGCCGGTACGACCTGCTCCGCGGGCACACAAAAAAGGCCAAACCCCGTGGGGAACCCACCCCGACCCTCACCCGGGCCGAGTACCTCAAGCTGCTGGGCGCCGCCCGCAGGCTGGGCAGGCACCGCATCTACCTGCTGATCAAGCTGTTCGCCACCACCGACCTGCCGCTGCAGTGCCTGGAGCAGGTCACGGCGGAGCTGGTCCAGGCCGGGCGCGGGACGCTGCATTCCCGCGGCAACCCCATTGAGTTCTACTGTCCGCCCGCCCTGCAGCGGGAGCTGCTGGACTACATGGCCGAGAACGGCATCTACCATGGGCCGGTGTTCATCACCCGGGGCGGCAGGATGCTGGAACGCCCCAGCATCTTCCGCAGCATGAAGGAAATCTGCCAGGCCGCCGGCGTGCCGGAGGAAAAAGGCAATCCGCGGGCGCTGCGCAACCTGTACAAGGCGACCCAGCGGGACATCGAACGGCGGCTGGCGCTGCTCAGGCAGCAGATGATCGACCAGACGCTGGAGCTGGAACAGCAGGCCGTCGGATGGCAGAACGAACCCACCGCAAGCCGGGGCCGCTCGGCATAGCGGGGGTTTATCCAACATTCTCTTGGCTGAGGCAATGCTTCGGCAGCTCTTTTCAGAGCAAGACATAGAGATACACCGTGACCATCCGTGTGACCAACGCCGACAACGGCGGCCTGCAAAGCGAGATCTGGGCCACCACCGATGATGACCCCGATACCAAGGTTCAAGAATTGCGGTTTCTGAACACCTACGCACCACCGACCCCGGCGCCCTCCGATGAACACCCCGACATTGCCGAAGGCATCGAAAACGGCACCTGGGGCAGCACGCCCACCCCGAAACCTGCCACCGGCGCGGTCCCCCAGACCAGCGACGACCTGCCCCTGACGGCATTGATCGTGGTGCTGGTCGTGGCTGCCGCCGCGGTTGTGGCGCTGGTGGTGCTGCGCAAGCGCAGCGCCAAGAAGGACGAGCAAAAGTAAGGATTCCGTTTGAGGAAGACTGCACACAAACAGAGCCAGCCCGGCTTGCCGGGCTGGCTCTGTTTGTTATGGGACCGGTGAGCCGTCATACTGCCGGCAGACCGAATCAACCTGAAGCAGGGTGGTTCTCCGGGATTTGTGCGGAACAGGCTACCTTTGGTCGAACAGAAGTTTCTGGCGCTTCAGAAAAAGCTGCATCCGCTCCTGGTCCAGTGAATAGTACATTCGGTTGCCATGAACCATGCAATGTACCAGGCCGCAGTCCATCAGCTTGTTCATGTGATGGTGAATGGTATTGCGGCTGAGCCCAAACTGATGGGAAAGCTCCTGCACATAGGCGTTGTGCCCGCGCAGATAGCAGAGAATGTAGAATCGCGTGGGGTCGCCCAAAAGGCGGTAAATTTCGCACACCTGATCCTGGGCAGAGTTGCTACCGCTGACCAGATTCTGAAGTTCACGCCGCAGCACGCCGCAGTAAAAGCGCACACGGCCGTCGGATAGCGGGAGGGTCAGAACGGTGTCTGCGCCAAACAGGAAGGGATACACCAGGTAGGTCACGTTTGATTCCGGCGTCATGCGGGACAGCTGCGCAAAAAACTGCTCGGGCGGGGTTTGCGCGCAGCTTTGCAGAAAGGGCCGAGCCGTCTGTTCCATCAGGGGCTGATGCCCGGTCAGATAGTCCAGCACTGGGGTTAAGCAGTCCATTGCCCGGATCGTCACCTGCGCATAGTTGCGTGAGAGGGCCAGCAGCGCCATCCTGGTGCTGTCAGGCACTGCCAGGCTCAAGATCAAATCCAGATATTGCTGCGGCGAAAGACGGCGGCTGGCAGGCAGGTCTTCCTCAAAAATGCTGGCGATCCCCCAGGCAACTTGTTCCCCGTCCCGGGCAGCTGCCAGCCGGGCAAACTCGGCCGGGTCGCCCTGATACTGGTCCAGTATCGGGTACAGCAGGAAAAATGCCCGGGATGCCGAGCCGATCGTGTTGTGGGGGAACCCCTCCAGGTCGCCGAACAGTTCTTTGAGCAGAGGCTCCTCCAGCGGGCAGAGGAGATCCAGTTCATCGGTCAGATGCTGCAAAACGCCCAAAACCTCCAGAAGTTCTGCTGAGGGCAGATTGCTCTGCTGTGCGATGCGCTGCGCCATGGCATTCCAGTCGCGGCCGGCGGCCCGGCGCCCCAGGCAGGTGAGGGCCTCCAATAGAATATCGAAATGGTTACAAACTTCCATGAAATAAGGACTCTCCATCGGATCATCAAGTTTTTTGTTTCTCATTTTACGCTTCGCCCCGTGGTTGATGCCTGCAGAATATGCAAAGAAATGGCAGGATATACAACAAAAAGAAAAATCTTTACTTGACAAAAGTGTAGCACGGCGGTAATATTTTGCATATAGCATATACTCACTAAGCAAAACGTAATATGGATATATTACAATATGCGGCGTAACCTGTCAAACGCGGTGCTTGGATGGGCATATGGGGGATAGAGGTGCATCTGAAAAGGTGTGCGGTTCTGTTCGAGAGGGGAACACCGTGCCCGGATGCCGGAAATTCTGTGACTTTTCGGCGGTACATGGCGGGATACCTTTCTTTGCAAACGGGACAGGCTGCGGCTTTGCCGGGCGCACCAAAAGAAGGGAGCAAAAAATGAAGAAGATGAAGCGTTGCCTTGCTGCTGTCCTCGCAGGTCTGCTTGCGGTTTCTCTTCTGCCGGGGTCGGCCCTGGCGGAAGAGGATACGCCGGCAGCACACGAGGTTACAGCAGCGGAAGTGGAAACTCCATCCAGCATCAGCACCGACAATCTGCGTCAACCCACAGTGGAGCAGAATGTCTACAATGATGATACGATGGTCACTGCCATTGTGGAGTTTGACGCCCCTGCGGTGATGGACTACTTTGGCACAAGCACCTACGCCGTGCAGGACGGGGATACCAGTGCCGGCGAGGCCGTATCGGATTTCCTGGCATCGGCGGATGCCAAACAGACGGCGCAGCAGCTGCTGGATGACCAGCAGGGTGTGATTGACCAGATCACCGCCCTGGCCGGAAATTCGGGCATTGCGACCATGGATCTTTACGACGATGAGGCCGGCGATGATGGCATTGTGGCCCGCTGGTCCATCCTGGTGAACGGCATGGCGATCCAGGTGCCGTACGGCGTGCTGGATGACATCCGCGGGCTGGACGGCGTGAAGCGCGCCTATGTGCAGCACGTATATGATCCGCCCACGGAGGAACTGCTGAAGAGCAGTGAGGACGCCCTCTACTCCTACAGCTACGACAAGGTGGACGTGCAGGAGGCCTGGCAGGCCGGCTACACCGGTGAAGGCATGCTGGTTGCTGTGCTGGATACCGGCCTGGACATCACCTGGGGCGCCATGTACGACGAGGCGGGCGAACAGGTCATGGGTGTCACCCGCAGCCATGAGGCCTTCCGCGACAACTCCTTCCTGCATGACCCTGACGATGAGGAGAACGGCTGGACGCTGCGCTATGATTACGACAGCATGAAGGATTTCCTGGCTGAAAACCAGCTGAATTCCACTACCAACGGCGACGGCGAACAGTTTGAGTGGGACTATAACGCCCTGTACAAGAACAAGAAGGTCCCCTACGCCTGTGACTACGCCGACGGCGATGTGAACGTGCAGCCCGCCAGCAATGAGCATGGCACCCATGTCTCCGGCACCATCGCCGGCTTTGCGAAGAGCGGCGAGGGCGAGATCCTCTTCAGCGGCGTTGCCCCGGACGCTCAGCTGATGATGATGAAGGTCTTTTCGGACCAGGACGGCGGCGCCATGGAGGCAACCATCGTCAACGCCCTGGAGGACGCCCTCAAGCTGGGCGCCGATGTCATCAACCTGAGCCTTGGCTCGGACAATGGCTTCTCGGAAGATGACACCATGCAGAACGAGATATACGCCCGCGCCGAGGCAGCAGGCATCGCACTGATGACTTCTGCCGGCAACAGCGGCTACTCCTCTGTCAACAACAACTACGGCGGAAACCCGCTGGCATCGGACGTGGACACCTCGATGATGTCCTCACCCGCCATTTACAGCAGCAACCTCAGCGTTGCCTCGCTGGAGAACTCTGTCCAGGTTCAGACCTACATGACCTGGGATGATGCAGACGGCGAAACCCACAACGTTACCTACACCGACCCCTGGACCGTGGCCATGAAAGCCACCTTTGGCGGTAAAAGCTACCCCGTCTATCTGGTGGGCGGCACCGGCACCTGGAACGACTACAATGCGGTGGGCTGGTACAACGAGTACTCGAACCCCAATGGCAAGACCGGCTTTGCTCTGGTAGCACGCGGCGATATCTCCTTTGCCGAAAAGGTCCAAAACGGCCAACAGTTCCACTCTGTGGATTACCGCACAGGGGAAAGCCGCGGTGTGCTGGGCGTTATTGTTTATGACAATGATCCCAACGGCACCGAGCTGATCAACATGAGTGTGGAGAACACCACTCTGTCCAGCGCATTCATCAATGGTCAGAACGGCGCGGCTATTGTGGAGGCGCTGAACGCCGGCTACCAGGTGGAGCTGACCGTCCAGCAGGAGGACCTGACGCTGGAAAGCCCCACCGACGGCCAGATGTCTTCCTTCTCCAGCTGGGGCGCGGGCCCGTCTCTGGAGCTGAAACCGGAAATCACCGCCCCCGGCGGCAATATCTGGTCCAGCATCATTGATACGGTCAACACCGGCACCGATGGCTATACCGGCAGCTACGGCATGATGAGCGGCACCTCGATGGCTGCGCCGCACATGAGCGGTATCGCCGCCCTGGTGCGCCAGCGCGTGCTGCAGGAGGATGCGTTCAGCGACCTGGAAAAAGGCCAGATGGACAATATCATCAACCAGCTGCTGGTCAGCACCGCCATCCCGCAGAAGGATCTGGACGGCGTTTATTACTCGCCGCGCCAGCAGGGCGCCGGCCTGGTGAATGCCAACAATGCCCTGACCACTCCGGTTTACATTTCGGTGGAAGGCCAGAATGTGGGCAAGCTGGAGCTGAAGGACGACCCTGACCACATCGGCAGCTACCCCATTGCATTCACCCTGCACAACATTTCGGACCAGGAAGTCACCTACGATGTCAGCGTTACGCTGATGCGCCCCAAGACCGCCAACGTGGACAGCACCTGGGGTGAGCGCACCACCGCGCTGCACCAGGATGAGGTTATCAAGACCGTCAGCCTGGACCAGGTTACCGTAGCCGCGAACGGCACGGCGGAATTCCAGCAGACCGTCACCCTGACCGATGACGAGAAAGCCACCCTGGACAGCCTGTTTGAGAACGGCGTATATGTGGAAGGCTTTGTCACCCTGACGGACACCGCCGAAGTCGCCCCCGGCCTGGGTCTGCCCCTGCTGGCCTACTACGGCGACTGGACCGCGGCCCCCATCTTCGATGCTGCCAGCTGGGTTGACAACGCGCAGGACGACACCGACGACACCAATGTATTCAACAATGAAAGCACCTGGGGCGTCAACCTGCTGGGCAGTGCTGCCATCAACCCCAGCACCGGCGAGATTCTGGGCTACCTGAACCTGGGCCAGAACCCCTTTGACCCGGCTTCCGCCACCGACCAGAACGTCTATCAGCCCGAAAACATCACCATCTCGCCCAACGGCGACCAGTATCTGGACCGGGTGGATGACTATATCCTCTACCAGCTGCGCGACGCCAAGGCCATTGTGGTGCGTGTAACCGACGCCGATACCGGCGAGGTCTACTTCCAAGAGTGGTCCTCCTACATTCCGCGCACGGTGTACAACGCCACCTACGGCGTGGCGGTTCCCATCACTGCGCAGTACTATGGCGTGATTCCCATCTGGGAGGGTACGGATCAGGAGGGCAACGTCTTGCCCGACGGGACCAAGTGCAACTATGAGATCATCGCCTACGGCGATGGTGACTACGGCGAGACGGTCTACGAGGAGAGCACCGGTCTGAACGTTACCGACTTTGACTCGCTGGCCGCCGGCACCCTGACTCCCACCTTCAACGGCCATGCTCTGAATATGACCGGCGATGTCATCTCCTTCCCGGTCACGGTGGACACCAACGCCCCCGCGCTGGAAAACCACACCGTCAGCATCTATGAAGAGGACGGCCACGTTTACATGACCGGCACCGTCCACGAGGATGAAAGCTCGCTGGCCTATGTGCAGATCCTGCCCTATGTGACCCGTACCTATACGGAGGGCTACGGCGACCCCAACTATGCCGAGGTCGGTCTGGATTACAACAACCCCTTCTATGCCGACTATTTCTATGAGCCCGCCACCCAGAGCTATACCTTCAAGGCGGACATTACTTCCTACAACCACACCAGCGAGTCCTACCCGGGTGAGAACAACACCTATAACTTTGAGTGGACCGGCAATGTCATGGTGGCCTGCGGCGACTACGGCGCCAATGAGCGCACCTACAACATCAGCGTGGACACCAGCAACGGCCTGGTGCTGTCCCAGACTTCCGCCCTGCTGCACCCCGGCAGCAGCTTTGACCTGAGCGTCATCGACAACACCGGGACGGAGGGCGAGATCGAGCGCAGCTCCTCCAACCCCGAAGTCGCCACCGTGGACGAGATGGGCAAGGTGACCGCCATTGCCCCCGGCCAGGCGATCATCACCGTGAGCAAGGGCTCGGCCAGCGCCACCTGTGTGGTTGCCGTTGAGGACTACAACACCACGGTGGAAGATTTTGACCTGGTGCCCGTGAACTTTGACGGTCTGAAGCAGGATGGCCAGCTGCTGGTCAAGGTGGACAACCTGCAGCCTGCCGATGTGCAGCTGAATGAGATCCGCTGGGAGGTCTTTGAGGACGAGGCTTATGCCGAGGATTATGGCGCCGGCCTGCTCTCTGTGGAGCAGAACAGCAGCGACGGCCTGAGCGGTTCGATCTACATCACAGGCTCTGACAGCGAAGTTACCCTGCCCGCAGGCACCGGCTACCTGAATGTGACGCTGAACGGTGTGACCAAAACCATGCAGTTCAGCTGGGACGATGTCCTGCCCACCTCCAGCACGGAGGATGACCTGATCCCCGGCACAGACATGGGCGACCAGGTGCTGTATGTGGACCAGGGCGGCAGCGTGGACCTGCTTGCCATGTACCGGCAGAGAAGCCAGCACGAGGTCAGCGATGTGGTGGCCGAGCTGGACGGCCTGCAGCTGGACGGCCCCGATTTCTTCTACGTGGGCGGCAGCTATGAGGCAAAACTGGTTCCTAAGGAAGGCTATACCTATCCCGCCGCAGAGGACCTGCACCTTTACACCCGCTACAGTGACGGCTCCGAAGTGGAGATCGTGAACTATGAATGGGACAAGCCCTACAGCTACGATGCGTCCACCGGCGAACTGAAGGTGCAGCGGGCCCCCTCCGGCGCTGACAACGTGCTGGTCATCCGCGCCGTGGGCACCGCGAGCGACGGCGCCCCCGCCGGCGAGATGTCCGGCCAGACCTGGGAACGCCCGGACGGCCTGTACGGCCCGTTCGACTGGACCGTGACCTCCGGCGAGGGAACCCTGGAGGATACTACCGTTGAAATTTCCGGCCAGCAGGTTGCCACCAAGCGGTACACCCCCTCGGAGCCCGGCGTCAGCACCATCACCGCCGCCAGCAAGGACGGCCGGTACTCGGTCAACTTTGCCGTTGTTTGCCAGGGCATTCTGGCTGATACCATCGACCTGCCCCAGGAGCAGCACAGCCTGTCCCTTGATCGCGGCACCACGTATCAGCTGACCCCCATTCTGACGCCGGAACCGACGCTGGATGAGGACAAAGCCGTGGTGTATACCAGCTTCAACCCTGAAATCGCCACGGTGGATGAAAACGGTATGATCACTGCCCTGAACAAGGGCCAGGCATACATCAAGATTGCCAGCGCGGTGGACAACAAAGTTGTCACCTACTGCGTGGTCTCGGTGAGCGAGCAGCCGTATTCTGTCCAGTTTGTGGACTATGACGGCCGTGTGATCAAGCAGGTCTGGGTCGCTAATGGCAAGAGTGCCGAGCCGCCGGCAGATCCCGTACGTGAGGGCTATACCTTCACCGGCTGGGACGGCAACTACACCAATGTCACCGGCGATCAGATCATCACCGCCCAGTATTCCATCAACCATTATACCGTCACCTTTATGGCCGACGGTCAGGTGGTCGGTACGCTGGACGCCGCTTACGGCCAGTACCTGACCAGCGCCGATTATCCTGCCGTCCCGGCAAAGGCCGGCTATACCGGTGCCTGGCACATGATCACCGACCCCATCACCGGTGATATTACCCTTGAGGCGGTCTACACGCCCATTGCCACCGGCGGCAACGCCAGCACAACCGGTAATGACACCATTGCCGGCAACACCTCTGCCTCCGCATCTGCGCCCGGCGGTTCTGCCAACGCGGCACAGGGCGGCAGCAACGTCATCATCCCGGAAACGGCCGACGCAATGCCCTACACGGTTGTCATTGCCCTGCTTGTTATCTCCGGTGCCTGCCTGGCCTGCCTGGTGGTGCGCCGCCGCAAGAAGCAGTGAGCTCTGCCCCTGAGGAAATCCCGCCGCATGGCGGCTGATCTGACAGCAGCATAGCTAGCAAAAGCGCCCCCTTCCCAACACGGAAGGGGGCGCCTTGCTGTTATGAGAATGAAGCGTCGCCGCACCCGCAGTTTTCGGGTGGGGCCAGAACCGCCAGTTAAAACTTCTGCCCGCGCCACCGCAGCCCGACCCTGGCCGATGGCTTCCGGAGATGCTCCGGGGAGCCTCGCCCGCGGTGCGGAGGGGGTCACAATAGCCATACACCCGATACCGGGGCCTTACCCCCACGGACAAATTGCTCCGGCAAAAAGCTCAGGTTTATTCGGCGGGCAAGCCGGCCTTTGCCTTCAGGGAGGCCAAATCGATCCGGCCCCACAGGCCGTTCTGCTTGGCCCACAGTTGGTCGTTATAGGCAGGGGCCAGGTCCTCAAACTGACCAAAGTCGAGCAGCAGGCTGCCGTCCCGATAGAGCAATCCCATTTGACCGCCGCGGCTGACCACCATTGTGCTGCAGGTGCAGGGAAAAGCCCGCGAGGTTTCTGCGGATGTACCGTAGGGCCAAGTGCTGTCATAGACAAAATCGGTAAGCAGGGCCCCGCTCTCATCCAGATAGGCCCACTTACCGTTTTGCTTTACGGCGGCAACTCCCTCTGAAAAGTCCACCACATCCTCATAGGCAAAATCGGTGATAAGCTGGCCCTCGGGGGAGAGAAACGCGTAGGCGCTTCGGTCTGGATTGGCTGCAATGGGAATGTCGGGGTCGCTGGGGCTGTAATCCTGTGCAGGAAGATAGCTGGCACCCGGTATGATGGGATTGACACTGGAGAGATCCCAGCGGCAAACAGGGACCGGCTTTTGGAGGCTGATCTGCTGAACCACCTCCGCGAAGGTGGTAAACTCGGTGTAAGGCGGGCCGCTGGCAATATTGTGCGTTTCCCCGTAGAATAGGCCGGACGCAGGATCCAGCACAAAACCGGACTGGTTGTAGGCACCGTTCATAGCGCCGAAAGTGTAGTTGCCACCGGCAAAGGTGGGGGAAATGACCTCTCCGTTGTAAATACTGTCAATGTTGCCCATGTCGCCAAAATACAGGTAAGGCGATTCGGCTGCCACCACGTTGGGATAGAAGGCGTATATCTCCGGTTGGCTGGCGGTGCCGGACAGAGTTTGATCGGTCTCCATATCGAGGATGTCGGAATCGGTAAAGCCGTATGCATTTACCCGTACAGCCGCCTGATAATACTGCGGCAGCGGCGAGAAGGAATCGCTGTGCCAGGCCCAGAAACTGTCGGCTTCCACAGGCAGCGGCGAAATGTCCAGATAGTCGTAGCTCGGTTCCACCAGCCAGGTCACATCCTCCGCGGTCAGGGGCAGGGTGACGAAGATCTCGTCCCGGATCTGGGTGAGCTCATCCTCGCTCAGGCCCATGTCGGCAGCGTGCTGCAGGTCGGCCTCGGCCTGCTCCACCTCATCCTGCCCGGCGTGGGCGCGGGCGCGGTCCACGTAGAGGTCGACGCTTGGCTGGCGCAGCACCTCAATGACCACGGTGTAGTCGGCCTCGGCGCTCTCGTAGTCAGCCAGGGCCAGGTAGGCGTCGCCGCGGCCCTGGTAGGCAGGGGCGCAGCGTTCGTCAATCCGGATGGCGCTGGTGAACTCGATCACGGCGCTGTCGTAGTCCAGCTGGGCCAGGTATTTCTCGCCCAGGTCCAGGTGCTGCTGCACCAGGCGGGCGTTTGCCCGCCCACGGAGGAAGAGCAGCAGCCCCAATACCAGCGCTGCCAGCGTCAACAGGCCAAACAGCACCCAAAGAACGGTTTGAGGGACCGGCGGCCTCTCACGGGTGACGCTGCCGCGCCGTGGGGGCCGGCTTTGCAGTGTGTCGTTCATGGAAAACCTCGCAGTTGTGATGTTTGCGCGGCCGGGTGTACCGCGTCACTGGTCAGGAGCAGGGGTCAGGCTTTGCAGCTGAACCCAGCCGTAATAGTTGGTGGTGGTGTAGCGCTGGAATTCCAACGCGGCGCCCGGGTCGGTCAGAACTCGCTCTGTCCAGCCCACATAGACCCAATCGGCAGTGGTCCGGGTACCGCCGTAGACCCTCACACTCTCCCCGGCGGGGATGGTAGTTTTGAGGGTGTAGGTGGCGGCGGGGCCGGTGTACAAGGGCGCGGCGGCGGCTGTCAGCTGGTCCTCGCTCACCCGCTGGTAGAAGTCGTACAGCTGGCTTTGGGTGGCGGGATAGTCGATGGGCACATTCTCGGGGGCTTGCTGCTGCTGGGTTTCCACCCAAAAGTAGGGCGGGTCGGGCAGCTCGGTCTTGGCGGGAACGCTCAGCTCCGCCGAGAGGTGGGCCCGCCGCTTGACGGCGGCCAGGTCCACCAGGCCCCACCGGCCATCCTGTTTGGCCCACAGCTCGTTGTTGTAGGCGGGGGCCAGGTCCTCAAACGCGCCAAAGTCAATCAGCAGGGTGCCGTCCCGGTAGAGAAGCCCCGCCTGGCCGTTTTGGTAGACCACCATCGTGTCCGAGGTGCAGGGGTAAGCGGTGTACTCGGTGGGATGGCCGCCAAATTCGCCGTAATTGGGGTCGTAGGGCCCCACGCAGGCCCAGACGCCGTCATAGACAAAGTCGGTGATCTCGGCGCCGGTCTCGTCAATATAGCCCCACTTGCCGTTTTTGCAGCAGGCGGCGATGCCCTCTGAGAAATCCTCGGCCCGGTCATAGAGAAAGTCGGTGATCAGCTGGCCGTCGGTGCCGACGTAAGCCTTGGGGTAGTTCTGGGCGTTGGATTCCACCGTATCATAGAACAGGTTGCCCGGGCTGTCCTCGGTGCCGGCCTCCAGAACCAGCGGCTGGCTGTAATCCAGCCCGCTGGCGGAAGTGTCCAGCCGGCCGGCCGGATAGGGCTTGTGCAGCCCCGACTGGGACACCGGCGTGATGTAGTGGCCGTAGAACTTCCCGACGGTCAGGCCCTGCCGGGTGGCGGTGTCGTAGTAGACCTGCATACTGCCGCCGCCGCGCTCCGCGGTGGTGAACAGGTACCAGGGGGCGGGGTAGTGCTCAAACAGCACGGCACCGTCATCTATATAGTTGATGATGCCCGAGGCGTCATACCGGGCCACGATAAAGCTGTCCGTGTAACCGACCGGGGCATCCATCTGGATGTCGCCGCTGTCGATGTGGTCGGGCATATAATACAGCCGCCAGCTGCCGTCGGCCAGCTGCACCTGATAGTACTGGGGCAGGTTGGAATAACCGGGGAAGCTCATCTCATAAAAACAGGTACCAATCGGCTGCTGCCCGTCCGAGTAGTCGCCTGCAATATCGCTGAAGCTGTTGCCCCGCAGCGGCACCACATTCTGGTAGTCGTACTCCGGCTCCACCAGCCAGGTCACGTCCTCCGCGGACAGGGGCAGGGTGACGAAGATCTCGTCCCGGATCTGGGTGAGCTCATCCTCGCTCAGGCCCATGTCGGCAGCGTGCTGCAGGTCGGCCTCGGCCTGCTCCACCTCATCCTGCCCGGCGTGGGCGCGGGCGCGGTCCACGTAGAGGTCGACGCTTGGCTGGCGCAGCACCTCAATGACCACGGTGTAGTCGGCCTCGGCGCTCTCGTAGTCAGCCAGGGCCAGGTAGGCGTCGCCGCGGCCCTGGTAGGCAGGGGCGCAGCGTTCGTCAATCCGGATGGCGCTGGTGAACTCGATCACGGCGCTGTCGTAGTCCAGCTGGGCCAGGTATTTCTCGCCCAGGTCCAGGTGCTGCTGCACCAGGCGGGCGTTTGCCCGCCCGCGGAGGAAGAGCAGCAGCCCCAATACCAGCGCTGCCAGCGCCAGCAGGCCAAACAGCACCCAAAGAATGATGGAGAAAACCGGCACTTTCCGGCAGTGGGGCTGGTTCATAGGTGTTATCCTCCTTCTCAAAACCGATGATCCGGGCGGCGGCGTTGAAATCGCCGGGCAATTCTGCATTAAAAATCTGAAAATACCCCGGCATTGTCTCAATCTACCGGGGAAACGCCGCACTATTCCCCGGCCGGCGCCTAAAATGCCGCCTGCTGCGATGCAGAGACTTGGAATACAGCGTATCACGACAGTCTTGCACTGTGTGTTTGTTGCCGCTCCGCAAAGTGATGTCTCCTTAATCGGAATGACTTTAGTATAACATGGTGAGTTGTTCCGCCGCATTGATGCAGGTTAATCCTTCGTAGAAAGAGATCAAGTGAGACTTTGCAAAAATTGACACAAGTTAATTTTAAGAAAGAAATCCGGCAATTTTGATGAAAAAAAGGAGGCTGCCTGCGCAAAAGCAGGCGTTTTGGAACAAATCGTGTTGAAAGTGTGAACAAAATTCGATATAATCAATACATATTCTGCAAGTTCCCCGGGGCCGGATCAGGGGGCTGCGGAGCAATCCAGACAGAAAGGGGGCGGCTGCCATGCTGCAAAGCGGCACCGTGGTGGTGGACCGGATCTGCATTGTGCGGCCCATCGGCAAGGGTGGTATGGGCCAGGTGTATTTGGCCCGGGACCTGGACGACGGGACCCCCTGGGCGGTGAAGGAACAGCAGCTTACCCCCAAAAACCGGGAGTTTCTGCGCAACGAGGCCCGCATCCAAAGCCGGCTGAGCCACCCCGCCCTGCCCCGGGTGCGCAACGTGCTGGAAACCGACGACAAGCTCTATCTGGTGATGGAGTATGTGGCAGGGGAAACACTGCAGCAGATGATCGACCGGCAGGGCCGCTTCCCGGAGCAGCGGGTGCTGCGCTGGGTAGGCCAGCTGGCGGGCATCCTGGCCTATCTGCACGGGCTGCCCCAGCCCATTGCCTACCGGGACCTGAAACCCACCAATATCATCATCTCCCCCAACGATACTGTGCGCCTGATTGACTTTGGCATCGCTGAGGAATACCGCACCCCTCGCCCCGGGCGGCGGCTGCTGGCCTTGACCCGGGGCTTTGCCGCACCGGAGCAGTACAGCGCCGATTTCGGCGCCGATGTGCGCACCGACCTGTATGCCCTGGGGGCCACGGCGCACTATCTGCTCACCGGCAAGGACCCCCGCAAGCCGCCTTTCCGGTTTGACCCGGTGCGGCGGCTGAACCCGGCCGTCAGCCTGGCTACGGAGGCGCTGGTCAAGCGCTGCCTGCAGCCCAGCCCTGCCCGCCGGTTCCAGAGCGCCCAGCAGCTGCTCTATGCCCTCAACGACCTGCCCAACGCCGAGCGGCGGCTGCGCAGGGCACGGCGGCGGCGCATCGGGCTGGGCATTGGCAGTGCTGCCTGTATGGTTGTGCTGCTGGCCGGCGTGTTTTTTGCCACCAGCCTGGGGCGGCGCAGCCAGGTGGAACAGTACTACCAGCTGTTGGAACAGGCGGACGACGCCCTGCTGGGCGGCGACGCCGACGCCAGCCGCAGCCTGCTGCGCCAGGCCATCCGGCAGCAGCCCGATGTGCCGGATGCCTACATCCGCCAGGCGCGGACCTATCTGGCCGAGGGCGATACCGCCGCCTGCCTGGACTACATCCAGACCGAGCTGCTGGACCAGTTCGACAACCTGTATGAAAACCCTGATTTTCTGCGTCTGATGGCGGACTTTTACCTCAGCCAGCAGATGTACGAGGATGCCCTGTATTACTGTGAGACCCTGTCCCAGGCGGACCCTGAGGACATGGATGCGCTGTATGATCTGACCCTCTGCCAGACCCGGCTGGGCATGGCCGAGGCAGCCGAAAACACCCAGCGTCTGCGCCAGGCGGGTGTGCCGGAGGAAAAGCTGGCGCAGCTGCAGCCCTGACCCCCTGCGGCGGGGCAGGCAAACAGCCGGGCTTGCTGCCCGGGAAAGGATGAGAGGATGGAACGGAAAAAGCTCAGTGCAGCCACATGGACCTGCCTGCTGGGCGGCCTGGCAGCCGCGGTGGTGGGGTTTGGCTTTGTGTTTGCCGGCACCGCCGCGCCCCGCCCGGTGCGCACGGCGCAGGACGACCTGGACGAGGGCGGCTTTTACATGGACCAGGGCGAGTACGCCAACGCCCTGATCTGCTATCAGGATGCGCTGGAGAAGGACGGGACCAGCACCGACGCCCTGCGCGGCACCGCCCAGGCCTATGAGGCGATGGAGTACACCGCCCAGGCGGTGGAGGCCTACACCCAGCTGACCGCCCAGCCGGACGCCACGGTGGACGACTGGCTGGCGCTGATTGAGCTGACCATCCAGAACGGCGACCCTGAGGGCGCCAGGACCATCGCTGAGCAGGCGCTGCCGCAGGATGACAGCGGCCGGGTGCAGGCAATGGTGGACCAGATGAACCCCGCCGCGCCCCAGTTCAACTATGCCAGCGGCTCCTACGCCAGTTATCTGCTGCTGGAGGTGACTGCCCAGCCGGAGAACGCCACCGTCTACTACACGCTGGACGGCAGCGACCCCACAACAGGCTCGCTGGTCTACCGGGACGGCATCGTCATCAGCGCACCCAGCACAACGGTCAAGGCCTGCGCCGTCAGCCCGCTGGGCTACCGCAGCGAGGTGGTGCAGCTGGACTTTTTCCTCACGGTGCCGGTGCAGGAAATTTTGGCCGGCAACTACGGCCCGGTGGCCCAGGCCCTGCGTTACAACATCCTGGACCGGGACGACTACGACGCCCCCATCTATAATTACGAGGCCGCCCAGGTGCGGGAACTGTACCTGGTGGGCATTTACACCGGTGATGACGAGCCGATGCCCGTCACCTTCTATGCGAACCGCTATGTGACCTACGGCACCAACCAGGAGTATTACCGCGGCGACGGTGACCTGACCGGCATCGAGTATATGCCCTTTTTGCGGACGCTGGTGGTGGCCTTCCAGGACGATCTGTCCCTGCAGCCGCTGACCGGCCTGCACTATCTGGAAGAGCTGTCGCTGCTCAACGACGGCATCACCGACATCACCCCCCTGGCGGGGCTGAGCAACCTCAAGCGGCTGGCCCTGGGCTGGAACAACATCACCGACGTCAGCGCTCTGGGCGGCCTGACCGGGCTGACCTCGCTGGGGCTGTGGAACAACCAGATCAGCGACATCGGCGCCCTGGGCGGCCTGATCCAGCTGACCTATCTGGACATCGCCAACAACCAGGTCAGCAGCATCCAGCCGGTGTCGGGCATGTCCCAGCTGACCAGCTTCTGGTGTAATGGCAACCGCATTGGCGACCTGTCGCCGCTGGACAGCTGCTCCAACCTGAATATTCTGATGCAGACCGGCAACCCGGTGACCAACTATGGCGCCTGGGGCCAGAATGCCGGCCGTCTGCGCCAGACCGACCTGACGATGGGAGGTGGCCAACCGTGAACCTTGTCATGATGATCCTGCTCATCGCTGTGGCGGTGGAATGCCTGGTGCTGCTTGTTCTGGCACTGGCCCGGCGGCTGACCAAGCGCTTTTTTGCCATCGTGGCCTCGATCAGTGCGGCGGTATGCCTGCTGGTGCTGCTGGTTTCCGGCGTGGTGCCGGTGTTTGGCCGCACCGGCGTGAACCTGGACCAGCGGGAGTACCTGTACATGGCGGCCCGCCTGCTGGAACAGGACGACCCGGCCCACTCGCTGGAGGCGCTGGGCGCCGTGACCGATGAGGACTGCGGCCGGTACGGCTCCCGCCAGCTGCGCGGCCTGGCCTATAACATGGACGGCGCCTATGCCACCGCCGTCTACTATCTGGAAAACTGCGAGGAGGACAACGCCCCCGCGCTGTGGCAGCTTTCACTGGACGAGCAGCCCGCCGACGAGACGCTGCGCCAGGCGGTGATCCAGTACACGCTGGAGGAGCTGTCCTTCTCAGAGCGGGAGCAGCAGCGTTTGGACGCCGAGCTGCGGCTGCGCTTTCTGACCACCGGGTCCGGTGCCCCCGAACAGCAGGACGAGACGGACAGCGAGGACCTGATCCTGCAGGCCAAGGCCGCCATTGCCGACCGCAACACCCGGCAGGCCTTTGACCTGATGGCAAAAGCCGCCCAGGACGGCGGCGTGCAGGAGGCTGTGGTGGTCTCGCAGATGTATGTGTACAACTATGACCAGCGCACCCTGGCCGAGCCGGACAGCGAGTACGACCTGCTTTTGCAGGCCATGACCAGCGCCGAGGCCGACCTGGCCCGCGCCGACCTGGCCCGGCAGCAGCAGCCCGGCCAGCAGGCCGATCAGGACTATCAGCTGGCGGCAGCCCGCTACCAGCTGGCCCGGGACCGGCTGACCCAGGAGTCGGTCAAGCGTGCCGTCAATTATCTGGAGGCCTGCCGCCCGGCGGACGCTGAGCAGAACATCGCCTACCAGCTGCAAATGGCCTACCTGTACTATCAGTCCAATCAGTATGACGCCGCCCGCCAATGCCTGGACCATATCTTTGGCACCGGCACGGTGGACAGGGACCAGTGGATGGGCCTGGAAAGCGCGCTGCTGCTGGAGGCCTATCTGACCTACGATGACGACAGCACCACCGGCGACTTTGACACTGTCTACTGCCAGATGATGGCCCAGCTCTACTTAAACATCCTGCAGGTGAACGACAGCGGCTTCTGCGATTTTCTGCGGGAATATTTCCGGGATCTGCTGTCCGGCATCCGGGTGGGCAATGTGGATTACAGCGCCTTCCCGCAGGTGACGGTCAGCCTGTCCAGCACCGAAACCGAGATCACCACCGACACCATCCGCCTGGAAGATACCGGTGAGCAGATCCGGGAGTTTACGGTGGAAGAACAGATGGCGGGGCAGCTCTCGGTCTGCTATGTGCTGGACCTGAGCGGCAGTATGATGGGCCGTCCGCTGAACGACGCGGTGGACGCCATCCAGACCTCGCTGGACTCTCTGGCAGAGGGCACCCAGGTGGGCCTTGTCACCTTTGAAAACACCGCAACCGTCCAAAGCGGTTTGACCACCTCCACCCAGTCGGTGGCCAGCCTGCTGGGCGGGCTGCAGGCCTACGGCGGCACCAACATCTCCAGCGGCCTGCAGGCGGCAGCCGAAGTGCTGGAGGGTGGCACCGGCGAGCGGATTGTGGTGCTGGTATCGGACGGCGTGGACGGCTACACCGAGGATCTGCCCTCCGCCCTCAATGCCCTGAACATCGGCGGCATCACGGTGTACACCGTTGGCCTGACCGGCTGCGACAGGCAGTATCTGGACGGGATCGCCCGCGAAACCGGCGGCAGCTTTGTCATGGCGGACAGCTCCTCCCAGCTGGCAGACATCCTGGCCGGCATCCAGCAGGCCGCCAGCCACAGCTACCTGGTGACCTATCAGGTGGCTGACACCACCCGCACCCGGCGCGAGCTGCGGGTGACCGGCGTGGCCACCACCGACCAGGCAAAACGTACCTACAATACCGAGCAGACATCCGCCGGCGGGGAGGACGCAGCGGAGCAGGCTTCGGACTATTTCCGCCAGATCGGCGGTACCGGAAGGGGGTAATGGTTCATGCGCAAGGTGATCCGCATCCTGTCCACCATCCTGGTGGCGGTGGGCATTGTTTTCCTTTTGCTGTACGCTGTGATGGGCGCCGGCAATAAGACCGCTGTGCTGGACCGGCCCAGCTATTTTCAGGTACAAAACTATTGGTTCATCTTTCTGGCCGGCGCCATCGGCCTGATTTTTGACGAGCTGGCCAGCTTTTTCAGCTGGTTCCGCGCGCTGGATATTCCCCGGGACGCCCTGCTGAACCCGGTGAGCGCAGACAAAAAGCAGATCCATACCTGGGTCAGCGGCACCGGGCTGGACACCGTCGGCACCACCGGCCGGGGTGGTGCGCCGGTGAACGGCCGCACCGAGATTGTGGACACGCCCGCCGCCACTGTGGGCACCGCCGTGGGCACTGCCCCGCAGCGGGCCTGGCCGGGTGAACCGGGCAACCCGCCCGCCGGCGCCCCGGCCCCCCAGGGCCGCCCGCCGCAAGCCACCGAGGTACTGCCCGATAGGAGGGATTGAGATGCTGAAACACCTGTTGCCGCTTTGCCTGGCGGCCGGCCTGCTGCTGAGCGGCTGCGGCGCGGCCCGGGGGGCGGATGTCAGCGGTCTGATGGACGAGGGCCGGAGTCTGTATGAGTCCGGCAATTATGCCGACAGCCTGGAGCAGTACCTGACCGCCATGGAGCAAAACCCCAAGGACATGGACGCCCGCATGGGTGCCGCCAGCTGTCAGATCGCCCTGGGCCGCTATGCCATGGCCCGCACCACACTGGACAGCGCCGCCGAGGTGGACCCTGCCGACGAGATGCTCTACCAGATGTACCTCTACCTCGGCCAGGTCACCGGCGACTTTGGCCCTGCCCGTGCCGCGGCGGAACTGGCAGCCCAGTACAACCCGGACTACTGCCGGGACAATATGCCCGCGGCGCCCGAGTTCTCGATGGAGAGCGGCAGCTACACCGCCCCCCAGACGCTGGAGCTGACCTGCTCCGACCCGGACGCCCAGATCTATTACCAGATCCAGCGCAGCGAGGACGGCATTTTCAGCGGCGCCATGCCCTACACCCGGTCGCTGCCGCTGGTGCTGGGGGAGACGCAGGTCTCGGCTTTCACAGTGAAGGATGGCGCGGCCAGCCCCTCGGTTACGCTGACCTGCTCCTGTGAGTACGCGCCCACCCCGGCCGTCTTTCTTGACCCGGTGGTGGAGGAGAATGTTTGCGCCCTGCTGGACAACGACGACCCCACCGATGCCGACCTGATCGGGGTGACTTCGCTGAGCCTGTCCGCCTACGACGAGGAGGGACAGGTCAGCACCCTGGCCGACCTGAACCAGCTGCCCATGCTGCAGTCCCTGAGCCTGTACGACCAGACCAAACTGAACGACTATTCGGCGCTGGCCGCCTGCCCTTTGCTCAGCCAGCTGACGCTGTATTCGAGCAACTTGGGCAGCCTGGACCTGGTGCAGAACTGCCCCGGCGTGCAGTCGCTGCAGGTGCCCTACAATTCCATCACGGACCTGAGCCCGGTGACCGGTCTGACCAACCTGACCACGCTGGACATCCGCCTCAACCCCATCGCGGACATGACCCCTCTCACCCAGCTGACCGATCTCAACACCCTGGGGCTGGACAGCAGCCAGCTGACTGCCCTGCCGGACCTGAGCTTCCTTTCCGACCTGAAAAGCCTTACGCTGCAAGGCTGGGACGGCGCTGACCTCAGCCGCCTGTCGGCGCTGAGCAGCCTGACCTCGCTGAGCATCGGCTTCCCGTATTCTTACAGCTACGACAACCCGCCGACTTTGAACGACCTGAGCTTCCTGGCTTCGATGCCGGACCTGAACTATCTGTCGCTGGTGGGGGTCAGCGATCCGGCGGTGCTTGGTCAGATCTCCCAGTGCACCAACCTGACCACGCTGTACCTGTACAACTGCCCGGCCACCGGGGACGCTGCCGCCCTGCAGGCGTTGCAGCAGGCGCTGCCCAACTGTGCCATCTACTGGTAACTGTGCGATAGAACAAGAAATTTACACGCAACGCGGAGGAGGCACCCCATGAAATGGTATCTGATCGCGGCCATGGTGGCGGCGGGACTTGTGGTCCTGGCCGGCATTGCGGCGCTGGTGGTGGTGCTGATCCGCCGCCGCAGCCGCCGCAAAACACTGGCCGACCAGCTCAGCTGCAAACTGCGGGAGGAAGCCCTGGACCGCGCCCTGGCCAACAGCCGGGGCGCCTCCGGTATCCACGGCGACCCTGCCCCGGTGGAGGTGCGCTTCAACCTCACCGCCGACCGCCGGGGCGCCGGGGCGCTGGTGCGCCTGACCGAGCACAACCTGACCGCCACCCGGGTCTACCTGGTGGACCGGGGCCAGCGGCTGTTTTTGGGCGTGAAGGACGGCCGCGCCGTGGTGCGCCGGGATTACGACGCCCACAGCGGCGTCTTGTGTGAGCTGTACGCCCGGCAGGACGGGCAGTGCCTGCGCAGCCTGGCCCCCGGCGTTCAGCTGCAGCGGGGCCGGACCGTGGCGGCGGTGGGCGCCGACGGCCAGCCGCTGGCCACCGGCGACGAGATCCTGCTGCCGGATACCGCTTTCCATGTGGAACTGATCTGACCCGGCAGGGGGAGGGAAAAACGCCCATGATGAGTATTGTACTGTCCATTTACAGCGAGAATGCCTACAAGGAGTTTGTGCTGCCGGCTGCCAGCAACACCCGCACCACCCTGGTGGTCCGGCGGGATGTGTTCGGCCTTGGGGAGGATTTGGAACTTGGCCTGGAAAACGAGGACGGCGCCTGGTATTTTGACGCCGGCAGCACCCCGGGCCTGGTGGACCCGCAAAACCGCCCCCGGCCCATTCTGTGCAACGGCGACCACTATCTGTACCAGCCGGAGGGGCGCACCCTGCTGTTTTTGATGATCACGGTGACCGGGCAGCGGTTCCAAAGCTTTCCCCGCTACCGCCTGATCCGCGACAGTGTGCTGGTGGGCTCGGACCCGGACTGCGGCCTGTGCTATACCTTTGAGAGCGGCGGCGCCCAGTACCTCTCCCGCCACCATGCCCGCATCGAGCGCAGGGGCTCCGGCCTGGTACTGACCGATACCAGCAAAAACGGCGTATTTGTCAACGATGTCCGCGTGCGGGAGCCGGTGCCGCTGCAGTTTGGCGACCGCATCGACATCTGGGGGCTGAACATTGTGGCGCTGGGCCAGGTGCTGGCGGTGCGCAGCAACGAGCGGCTGCGCATCGACCCTGCCCAGCTGGCTTCCGGCGACCTGCCGGTGCAGCAGCTGACCGAACCCCAGGGGGAAAAGCAGCGCTACCACCGCAGCCCCCGGCGCATTGCCCGCCTGGCCGGCGGCGCGGTGGCCATCGAGCCGCCCCCGCCCCCTGAGCAGGAGCGCCGTGCCCCGCTGTTGATGACCATCGGCCCTGCCCTGACCATGACCCTGCCCATGCTGGCGGGCAGCGGCGTTGCACTGCTGGGGGCCTCCACCGGCGGCGCCTATATGTACACCGGCATCGTCACGGCGGGGCTGTCGGCGGTGATCGGCGCGGTGTGGGCGCTGGTCAATATGCGCTACGGCCGCAAAACCCGGCGGGAAAACGAGGCCCGCCGCTTCAACGCTTACAGCGAGTACCTGATCCGCACCGCGGCCCGCATCCGCGAGGATTATGAGGAAAACACCCGTCTGATGCTCAAAACCTATCCGTCGGCCCGGCAGTGTCTGGCCGACGGCTGCAAGGGCCAGCATCTGTGGGAACGCAATCCCCACCACGAGGATTTCCTCAGCTTCCGGCTGGGGCTGGGCGATGTGCCCTTTCAGGAGGAGATCCAGATCCCGGGGGACAAGTTTGAGCTGTACCCCGACAACCTGCGGGACAAACCCCGCCTGATCCGGGACAATTTCCGGACGCTGCGCCAGGTGCCGGTCTGTGTGGACCTGCGCCGGGAGCGGATGGTCGGCCTGGTGGGCGGCCCGGACCGGAGCGGCGCCCGGGGAATTTTGTACAACCTGGTGGCCCAGATCGCGGTGCAGAACTGTTACACCGACGTCAAACTGGCCTTCCTCTACCAGGAGGATCAGGGTGACGATACCGAAAAGTGGGCCTGGTGCCACTGGCTGCCCCATGTCTGGTCCGAAAGCCGCAAAACCCGCTATCTGGCGGCCAATCGCAGCGAGGCCAGCGATGTGCTGTATGAGCTGGCTGCCGTGCTGCGTACCCGCAGCGAGCAGGCAAGTGCCAACAACGGCAGCACCCTGTTCCGCCCCTGGTACATTGTGGTGCTGGAGGATGCCTCGGTGCTGGAAAACGAGCCCATCGCCCGGTATCTGCTGGACCCCGGGGTCAACTTGGGTGTGACCACCCTCTTTCTGGCCGACGACGCCGAGCAGCTGCCCAACGCCTGCGACTGTATCATCCGCAACGACGCCGCCTACGCGGGCATTTACCACGCCCGTGCCGCCGATATGGAGTCCGGCCGGCTGCAGCTGGAAACCGCCGATGCCCGCAGCCTGGAGCAGCTGGCCCGGCACCTGTCCGACATCGAAGTCAACGAGATCGAGGTGGGCGGCGAGATCCCCAACTCCATCACCTTCTTTGAGATGTACGGCGTGGCCAGGCCGGAGGAGCTCAACGCCCCCGAGCGCTGGAAGCATGACCGCACCTACGAGAATATGCGTGCCCTGATCGGCCAGAAGGCGGGCGGCCAGCCCTGCTACCTGGACGTGCACGAAAAGTACCACGGCCCCCACGGCCTGGTGGCCGGCACCACCGGCTCGGGCAAGTCGGAAACATTGCAGACCTACATCCTGTCCCTGGCGCTGAACTTCAGCCCCTACGATGTGGGACTGTTCATCATCGACTACAAGGGCGGCGGCATGGCCAACCTGTTCGCCGGGCTGCCCCATATGCTGGGGTCCATCTCCAACCTGTCCGGCCGGCAGATCCAGCGGGCAATGGTTTCCATCAAGAGCGAAAACCTGCGCCGCCAGCGCATCTTCAACGAGAACGGCGTCAACAACATCAACCTCTACACCACCCTCTACAAAAACGGCGAGGCCACCCAGCCGGTGCCCCACCTGTTTATTATCATTGACGAGTTCGCCGAACTCAAGCGGGAACAGCCCGATTTCATGCGGGAACTGATCAGCGTGGCCCAGGTGGGCCGAAGCCTGGGCGTGCATCTGATCCTGGCCACCCAGAAGCCCAGCGGAACGGTGGACGACAATATCTGGTCCAACGCCAAGTTCCGCCTCTGCCTGCGGGTGCAGGACCGGCAGGACAGCATGGATATGCTCCACCGTCCCGACGCCGCCTACCTGACCCAGGCCGGCCGCGGCTTTTTGCAGGTGGGCAGCGACGAGGTGTTTGAGCAGTTCCAGTCCGGCTGGAGCGGCGCCGTCTACGACGAGGCCACCGCCGGCACCAAGCAGGTGCTGGCCAAAATGCTGACAAACCCCGGCAAAACGGCGCTGGCCGGCAGCTACATCAAGCGCCGCCAGAAGGAGAGCATCCACGCCGCCTGGCTGGGCGACCTGGCCCGGTTGGCCGGGCAGGTACTGGACGAATATCCCGGTCAGGACGCCGACCAGCAGGACGCCCGCACCCGGCGGCTGTACGACCTTTTGGCCGAGAATCGGATCGACTGCCCCCAGGGCGAAAGCAATACCCGGGCGCTGCACACCCTGCTGGAACTGTGTGCCCAGGCCCGGCAGGCGGAGATCCCCGCCGAGCGGCTGGGCCGCTGGATGGCCGAACAGCAGGCCGCCCGCAACCTGAAACTGCCGGAAAAAAAGGAGCGCACCCAGCTGGATGCGATGGTGGGCTACCTGGCGGACACCGCCCGGCAGCTGGGCTACCAGCCGCTGCCGCCGCTGTGGCTGGAGCCGCTGCCCGCTGAGCTGACGCTGGACCAGCTGGACGGCTGGCAGCAGCAGTGCTTTGACGGCCGCTGGCCCCAGCACGCCGCCCGGTGGGAGCTGGCCGCCCTGATCGGCCTGGCCGACGACCCCCAGAACCAGAGCCAGCAGCCGGTGGGCATCAACTTTACCGCCGGCGGCCACTATGCGCTGCTGGGCGCCGCATCCTCCGGCAAGAGCACCTTTGTGCAGACGCTGCTCTACTCGCTGATCCAGCGGTTTACGCCGGATTATCTCAACATCTATGTGCTGGACTTTTCCAGCCGCATGACCCAGCCCCTGGCCGGCGCGCCTCAGGTGGGCGGCATCCTGTTTGAGGACGACCTGCCCCGGGTGGGCAAGCTGTTCTACCTGATGCGCACCCTGCTGGCCGAGCGCAAGCAGCTGTTCCAGGGCGGCGACTACCAGCAGTATGTGCTGACCAACGGTGTGACTTGCCCGGCAGTGCTGCTGGTGGTGGACAACATCGCCAATTTCCGGGAAAAGACCCAGGAAGCTTTTGATGATGAGCTGATCCGTCTGGCCCGGGAGGGTGCCAGCTACGGCATCTACCTGTTTATCACCGGCGGCGGCTTTTCCATCAGCGAGATCCCCAGCCGTTTGGCCGATCAGCTGCGGTCCAGCATCTGCCTGGAACTGTCCGACATCTACCAGTATGCCGACGCGCTGCGGGTGCCCCAGCCCCGCACCCTGCCCGAGCAGGGGGTGCATGGCCGCGGCCTGACCGTGGTGGACGGCACCGTGCTGGAGTACCAGACCGCCCTGGCTCTGCCCGCGGCGGACAGCTATGCCCGCGGCGAGCAGATTGCCGCCTGCTGCGCCCGCATGGCCGCAGCCTGGCAGGGCAAGCCCGCCCGGCCCGTCCCCTTCATCCCGGAAAAGCCCCAGTGGCAGGACCTGATGGAACGCCCCGAGACCGCCGCCCTGCTGGCCGACGACCGGCACCTGCCCATCGGCTTCGACGCCGAGACGGCGGGCATTTACAGCATCGATCTGCGGTATACCTACTGCTATACTGTCTCCGGCCGGGCCCGCAGCGGCAAGACCAACCTGCTGCGCCTGTTTTTGCGCATGGGCCATGCCCGCGGCATGCGGCTGAGCGTGCTGGAACCGGACGGCACCTCGCTGTTGGGGGAGGCTACCCAGCTGGGGGCCGATTACTGCCGCACGCTGGATGAGCTGTACCAGTTCCTGATGGAGCTGGGCAACACCTTCCGCAGCCGTCACGCCATCCAGCGGGAGCTGACCGCCAAAGGCATCGAGGAGGACGATGTCTACGCCCGTATGTGCCAGGAACCCGCCTGGCTGGTGGTGGTGGCCGACCTGGCCGCCTTCACTGAGCGGGTCACCCAGGCCGACGCAGTGGAAAAAAATATGCCCCGCGCGCTGGAAAACCTGATCGGCAAGGGCTTTTTGCACAACATCTATTTTGTGGGCGCCCTGGACCAGAACGACCGGATGCGGGTGGCCGGCACCCCGGTGTTTGAGGAGTTCGTCAAGGACGGCAACGGCATCCACCTGGGCGGCAATGTGTCGGCCCAGCAGCTGTTCGAGTTCACCGGCATGCCCTTTGCGCTGCAAGGCAAGCCGGAAAAGCCCGGCGTCGGCCTGGTGCCGCCCCGGGACGGCGAGCCCTACCGCCGTGTCATCCTGCCGCAGGTAAGGGGGTGAGCCCGCCGTGCAGCGTCTGATCCTGTACACCCCCCTGCCGGAGGAAAGCCGCCTGCTGCAAAAGGCCCTGCGCAGCCGCATGGCCCGCCAGAGCGACGAGGAGCTGGAGTACCTGGCCTTCACCGATGCGGACACCGCCGCGCAGGAGCTGCAGCACAACGGCGCCGCGCTGATCGGCTGGGACGTGAGCACTGAGCCCGCCCGCCGCGCGCTGGTACCCGCCCGTGCCGCCTGCCGGGACGCCTTTCTGCTGGCCATCGCTGAGCAGAACACCTCACCGCTGCTCTTTCTCAACCCGGGCATCGGTCCCAACTCGCTGGTGCTGCGCCCGGTGGAAAAGGGCGAGGCCGAGCGCGCCGCCGCCGAGATGGCCGCCCGGCTGTTCCAGCAGGCGGTGGACAGCCGGCTGAGCTTTACTATCCATACCCGCGAGGGCAGCCAGAACATCCCGTACAGCAATATCTGCTATTTTGAGGCCCGGGGCCGCAAGCTCTACCTGCGCCTGCCCGGCGAGGAGATCGGCTTTGCAGGCACCCTGGAACAGCTGGAAGGGGAGCTGCCCGCCAACTTCCGCCGCACCCACCGCAGCTTTATCGTCAACACCGACAAGATCGAGCAGGTGCTGCTGACCGAGAACACCATCCTGCTGTGGAACGGCATGAGCGTGCCGCTCTCCCGCAGTTACAAGAAAGAGATCAAGGAGCTTTGCCATGGATAAGCCGGAGCATGCCTATCTGCTGGACGGCCGGCAGCTGCTGTTTCTGCTCTCGCTGGCAGACAGCCGCCCGGCGGTGGTTTTTCCCCTGGCAGACCCGGCCCGCGTCACCAAACTCCAGTGGGAGCAGCTGGTCATGGGCCTGTGCCAGGCGGGGCTTTTGCAGCTTACCCCCGACGGGGTGGCCATGCGCCCTGACCTGGACGGGCTGATCCGCGCCATGAAGGATGCGGACAATGTCTATCTGGCCTGCTGCCGGGACGCCGAATGCAAGGTGCAGGCGCTTTACACCGGCGGCGCCCAAAACGTGCTGCTGCAGGCCGGGACTGGGGGCTTCCGGCTGCTGCCCTGGCCGGACACGGCGGGGGACTGGCTGCAAAACGCCCTGGGCCTGCCCCGCCGGGTGCCCGACCGCCCGCCGGCCGGCCCCCACACCCCGGAGCAGCTGGCGCCCGACCTGCCCGACCTGCGCCCCGGCTTTGGGGACCCCGTCACCGACTGGGGCCCGCTGCAGCCCGCCCGCACCATCCTGGACCGCTACCACGCCGGCCAGCCGGACTGCCGGCTGGTGTGGTGGCAGGGCGCGTTGGGCTGCGCCCTGCTGCGCCAGACCCCCCAGGGGGCCGAGCTGCTGCCCGACAGCCTGGCGCTGCGCCGGACTATTCGGGAACATCTGGACAACGGCGCGGTACCATAAAAGGCAAAAGCCGCAAAATTCAGCCTGACAGGCGGCAGCCGACGGCTTCCGCTGCCGCCTGCATGAAAGGAGCACGCCCATGATTCTGGTGGAGGTTTCGGTGCCCGCGCTGGGGCACCGGTATGACTTTGAGCTGGAGGAGTCCGCCCCGGTGGAGCTGGTGCTGCGGGAGATGGTGGAGGTGATCTGCCAGCGGGAGCGGCTGCAGGCCTACGCCCAGCAGCCCTTTGCCCTCTATGGGCAGGACAGCGCCACCCGCCTGAACCCCAAGGGAACGCTGCTGCAGAACGGGGTGCACAACGGGCAGAAGCTGTTGCTGCTGTAAGCCGTCCGCCCCCAAAAACCTGCCGTTTCCCCAAAAACGGGGCAAAAATGGTCACTCATCCCGGTTCAGATGCATTTCATCCCATTTGGACCCACGAATGCCGCCCGCCGTGCTAGACTTTAGTCACAGTCAAGGGAACACAGCAAACAGAAAGCTGAGGTGAACAGACAGATGCCGGAGTTCTCCGTCAGAGCAGACCGCATCGAACAGATTGCGGATCGAATCTGGGACCAGCGAAAGGAGCTGGACCGACTGGCCGGGGAAATCCACTCCGTCGCCCGGAAACTGGAACCGCTGAGCGGAATGGAGGAAACCCTCCGGCGGCTGAAACGCCGCACCGCCACGCTGGAACAGCAGGCACAGGCCATGGACCGGATGACCCGCACCCTGGACACTGTCACCGCCTGTTACCGCAGGGCGGAGGAGCAAAACCTCCGGCGTGACCCGGGTGTCCTGCCGCCCCAAAACGGCGGAGGCGGCACACTGGGGCAGAACCTCCCTGAATGGGCCAAGGAGGCGTTCGCCCCCTGGCAGGAGCTGATCTGGTGGACCTCGCCGCCCACCCTCCCGCAGCTGGTGCTTCCCGCCATGCTGGCGGAGGAGATCCTGGGAAGGTTCCGCAAAAACACAGGAAAGGAGCCGTAAGGATGGCAATCACCAACCTAAAAGTCAACACCAACCGCATGGACAGCGATGTCCAGAAGCTGAACGGCGGGCTGAACCAGACCCGCGCCCACCTGCAAAACATCCACGATGCGATGGACCGGCTGCACGCCATGTGGGAAGGCGCTGCCCGGGATGCTGAAAAGCAGCGGTTCGACACGGCCTACCAGAACATGACCGCCCTGTGCGACCTGGTGCAGAAGATGATCGACCAGATGGATCAGGACCGCAAAGAGTACGACAGCTGCGAAAATCAGGTGATGGACGCAGTCAACGCGCTGAACGTGTAAAGGGGGAGTGAGAGATGCCCGCAATCCATTTGAAGGTAACCCCCGAACAGCTCAACCAGACTGCCAGCGAGGTGGAACGCCTGACCCACACCCTGCAGCAGGATTTTGAGAGCCTGCAGAACACCGTGGGGCAAACCAGCTACTACTGGCAGGGCCAAGCCGCCGACGAGTACCGCAAAAACTTTGCGGACCAAAAGGACGACACCAACACCATGCTGGAGGAAATGCGCCAGCTGCCCATCATCCTGATGCAGATGGCCGGCAATTACCAGCAGACGGAGTCCGGCAACGCCCAGCAGGCAAGCGGCCTGCCCGATGACTTTATCGACGGCTGAGGGGGGAGAGACAGATGAAAAATAGTGCCCAGATCTATTTCGACTTCCAAAACGCCCTGAGCCAGGCCGAAAAGCTGGAGGACCTGGCCGACGAGATCGACCGCAAGGTGGCCGACCAGATGGAGGAATCTGCCCAGCAGCTGCACAGCGCCTGGACCGGTGACAGCGCCAACCGCTATATCGGCAAGGAAAACGAGCTGTGGGACAAGGTCAAACAGAGCGCACGGGACCTGCGCAACATCGCCGAGGAGATCCGCCGCATTGCCAAGCGGGTCCACGACGCCGAGATGGCGGCCCTGCGCATCGCCCAGACCTTTGGCCAATGACCCCAAACACCATGCACGGCAAGCCCTGAAACACCGGGCTTTCCCAAATAGAGCAAATACCAATCCAAAATGATCCCAAAACAAAGACACATAACAGGAGGAAATCAATCATGGCTAACATTCTTGTCAACAGCAACCAGCTCCGCTCCGCCGCCGATGCCCTGGAACAACTGAACGCCCAGTTCAAAACTGCTATCACCAACCTGAACACCGACGAGAACACCCTCGCCTCCCAGTGGGAGGGCGACGCCCAAAAGGCCTTCCGCACCGCCTTCCAGAAGAACTACCAGCAGTTTGAGGAGTTCCACAAGGGCATCACCGAATACATCAACACCCTGCGCACCATCGCCCAGAAGTACGACAATACCGAGGACAAGAACGTCGCGCTGGTCTAAGGTCCGGGCAGAAGCGGCCCGACCACAAACCCCATCCAACCGGACATAGAACATTTTAAGTGCATAGAAAAGGAGATATTACCATGATCACCGGTACTTTGAAGGTTACCCCCCAGAAACTCGAATCCACCGCCACCGAATTTGCCAACGAGAGCACCAAGATCCGCAACCTGACCCAGCAGATGATCAACAAGGTCACCAGCATGAACAACATCTGGCAGGGCGACGCCCAGCAGGCCTACGTCAACAAGTTCAAGAGCCTGGACGGCGACATGGCCCAGATCGTTCTGCTGATCAAGGAGCACGTGGATGACCTGAAGGCGATGGCCGCCAACTACAAGCAGGTTGAAAGTGACAACACCAACACGGCCTCCGCCCTGGCCAGCGACTTCATCAGCGGCTGAGCCGCCCCGGGGACAACCGGTATGCAAAACAAATCAAACTGAACGCTTTCACACGGTACGGGGTGCGGTTCACACAGTCTGTACCGTGTGAACTGCGTTGCCTGTGGGGATGAAAGCAATGGAAAACCGAGCCAAACAACTGCTGAGTGGACTTGTCTGCCTGGTTCTCTGCCTGGTGCTGGTGCTGCCGGCCACTGCGGCAACGCCGGGGGCCGCCTGGGCCACGGTACAGGACCAGCAGGCCATCGTCTATCTGCGGGGGGCCAATGCCACCGACCCGACCGAATGCCAGATCGGCAGTACACCGGTCACGCCTGCCCGGATCCAGGCCATCTCGGCGCTGGAGACGCCGGTACATACCGTGATGGTCGTGGACAATTCCATCTCTATCCCCAAGTCGGAACGGCCGCTGGTGAAGGAGATCCTGGAAAATGTGGCGGGCAACCGCCTGCCGGGGGAACAGTTCACCGTGGCCACCATCTCGGAGACCGTCACCTACCTGTGCGAGGCCCAGAGTGATTATCTCCAGGTCAAGGCGGCGCTGGACAGCATTGCCTACAATGACCAGCAGACCCGCCTGACCGACTGCCTGTACCAGATCCTGACCCACCTGCAGCAGCAGTACAGCGGCCAGTTCTGCCGGATCATCCTGGTGGCCGACGGCGTGGACAACCAGCAGATCGGCTACACCCGCGAGGAGCTGGACACCCTGCTGAAACAGACCGGCTACCCGCTGTACGCCGTGGGCTGCACCAACACCAGCTCCAACGGCAACCAGGAGCTGCAAAACCTGTTTGCTCTCTCCCGCCTGACCAGCGGCAGCAGCTTCTACCTGGCCGAAACCCAGGACGCCAACGCCATTGCGGCGGGCATGGCCGACTGGAACACCGGCGTGCAGATGGTCTTTCGCCTGCCGGACGATCTCTGTGACGGGTCCACCCGCCAGATGCAGATCCTGTCAGGGGAAAACAGCTATACCGTCTCGCTGACGATGCCCTTCGGCACGCTGCCGGCCACCCCGGCCCCCAGCGCCGCCCCCGCCACCGCCACCCCGGTCCCCGCCACCGGCGAGACCGCCCGGGAGGAGGAGGGCGGTTTCCGGCTGAGCCTGCCGCTGCTGATCCTGATCGGCTGCGGCGTCCTGGTGGGGATCGGCATTGTGGTCATTATCATCGTGGCGGTGGTGAGCAGCCGGAGCCGGCAGGCCCCGCCCCTGCCGCAGCCCCCGGCGGTCCGGCCGCTGGACCCCACCGTGATCCAGCCTGAAACCGAGATTGACGACAGTGTGGTCAATGTCTGGGGGGACAACTCCGGCGCGCTGACCCTGAAACTGACCGACCAGAACGACCCGCGGCATATGTACAGCCACAAGCTGACGCCCGGCCGGGTGCTGTCGGTGGGACGCGACCCCGCCTGCCAGGTTCTGATCGACTTTGAACCCTCGGTGGCCCGCCATCAGTGCGACATCTACCTCAAGGGGGACGAGGTGTGGGTCCGCAACCAGAGCCATTCCAACATCACCCATGTCAATGGCCAGCGGATCGATGGCGAATGCCCCCTGAGCAGCGGCTGCACCCTCAAGATGGGCCGCCTGCTGATGAAAGTGGAGTACAAGCGATGATGGAAAGCCTCTGCCTGTGCGAATGCGGCCTGCAGCGCCCGGTCAACCAGGACCGGGCCGGCGGCTGGATCCGCAACGATACCGGCCTGTTCTTTGTGGCCGACGGTGTCGGCGGACACTTTGCCGGTGAGCGCGCCAGCCAGCTGGTGGCAGGGGAACTGGCCCACTGGTGGGGCCGGGGGCGGCAGCTGCCGCTGAGCACCGCGGTGGAACAGCTGCGGCAGCTGGCGGAGCGCTGCGACGGGCGCATCCGCCTGGCCACCCCGCCGGGGCAGCTGTGCGCCACCACACTGGTGCTGCTGTGGGTCAGCAGCGGCGCCTACGCCCTGCTGTGGGCGGGGGACAGCCGCTGCTACCAGGCACGGCGCCGGCTGCTGCGCACCACTGTGTGGCAGCTGACCCGGGACGATGTGGTGTACGGCACCGCTGACCAGGGCAAGCTGAGCCAGGCAGTGGGCGCCGGCGGCTGCCAGGTCAACATCCGCTGCGGCCAGGTGGACCGCCATACCCTGTTTGCCCTCTGCTCAGACGGGGTGTACAACTATTGCGGCGCAGAGACTTTGAAACAACAACTGGCCGCGGCCTGCCGCACCGGCAAACTGCTGCCGGCGATGCAAGCCATTGAGCACGGAGTGCTGGCCAATCAGGCACCGGACAACTACTCGCTGATTCTGGTGCGGCCCAGCAGCTGATCCGGGCACAGACCTGTGGAGGAGGTTCATCATGAGCGAGTTCAGCGTAACATTTCCCCGGATGCAGGCGGCGAACAGCCAAAACCGGGCCGTGATCCGCCAACTGGCCGCTGCGGCGGGCCAGGTGGAGAGCATCCGCAGCGGTCTGACCATCGAGATCCGCCAGCGCAGCTGGATTGACAGCCGGATGAAGGCGGCCGCTCGGGACCTGGAAACCTACACAAACAGCCTGACCCGTCTGTGCAACACCGGCGACGCCGTCTTTCAGCTGTACCAGCGCACCGAAAGCGGCCTGCTGGGCAAAAAGCCCGAGCACTTTCGCCCGGCCCGCCCCGGTGCCCCCGGCGGCGGCGAAAGCGAGAGCGTGCTGGAAACGCTGCTGGAAAACCTCTGGGAGTTTGCCAAACGGGAATTCAACTTCAAACTCGACAGCGTCGAGGCACTGGGCAAGCTGTTTAGCTATCTGGAACGGGATACCAAGCCCGAGGAACTAAAAAAACTGCTAGAGCAACTGAAGGGCGCGGGTTTGGACCTGGACAGCGAGGGCGTGATCCCCGTGCTGGGCAAGCTGGCAACCCTGGCAAAGGACCTGATGGGCCTGGCGGACGGCAACACCACCTGGGGCGAGGGCGTCACGGTGGCAGGCGGCGGCGTCAGCCTGATCGGTTCGGTGCTGAAGCTTTTGGACGATTCCGACGGGCTGAAAGAGCTGGGCGGCGAGATCGGTGCGGTCGGCTCCGGCCTGAATGCCATCGGCGCCTTCCTGGACGCCTTTGACAGCGAAGGCAAGCCCTTCGAGCAGGTGGTGGGCGGCTACACCGACGCGGTCAAAACCACCATTTCCGCGGCGGATTCGATCGCCACGGCATTCCTGGGCACAACGCCCATCGGCCATGTGGCCATGAGCGCCATCAAGGGCAGTGTAGACGCTGTTGGCCAGCTGTTCGTCAGCTGGGACGAGTACACCGGCGACGGCGACCTGTCGATGGGTGATGTGGGCAACATCGTGGTGGATGTGGCGGCCGAGGGCGTGTACAGCATTTGCAATGAGCTGACCTTTGGCGGCCTGGAGGCCGTGCTGGATTTTGCCACCGGCGGCAACATGGACTATGGCGATATCCTGGCCGACGGTCTGCGCGATATTGGCGGTGCCATTGGCGACACCGTCAGCGACTGGGCCGGGGACGCAATATCAGTCCTGGGCGATTGGTTCAGCTAACCTTGGCGGGGGCGATTTTTGCCGGCCCTTCTGCCGGGGGCATCCGGCCAAGCTCCGGCGCCCCGGACAGAACGGATCCGCCAAAACCCGGGATGCAACATAACGTTCTGTAATATTCAAAATATTAGTACAGGGGGTATAAACCTATGAAAGAGCTTTTACCGGTGGGCAGTGTGGTTCTGCTGCGCGGCGCAAAAAAGAAAGTGATGATTATTGGCGTGATGCAGAAGCAGAAAGAGAGCGGCAAGCTGTACGACTATCTGGGCGTTCCCTACCCGGAAGGGTACATCTCCGCCGACCGCAACCTGCTGTTCAATCAGGAAAGCATCAACGACGTGGTGTTCCAGGGCTACGACAACCCGGAGCGTCAGGGCTTTTTGCAGCTGCTGGATGTGGCGCTGCAACAGCAGCAGCCGTCCGCCCCGGCGGATGACGCCGCCCCCCAGGCATGATGCCGGGCACGGCCGGCAATCCGCTGCCCGGCCAGACCCCGCCGGTTCAGGCCCTTTCGCCGGCGCAGCAGGTCTCGGCCCAGCTGGGACCGGACTACATCAACGTCCGCCCCATGGGGGAGGGCGGTATGGGCGCACTGTTTTGTGCCTACCGCCGCGGCCTGGGTGTAGACGTGGTGATCAAGCGGGTCAAACAGAAGTACCTGGGCCTGGTGGATCAGCGGGCGGAGGCCGACATCCTCAAGCGGCTCAAGCACCGCTATCTGCCCCGCATCTATGATGTGGTGCAGGGCAGCGACGGCTGCCTGTACACCGTGATGGACCTGATCCCGGGGCAGAACCTGTCCCAGTTTGTGCGCCAAAACGGCCCGGTGGGCCAGAAGGCTGCCCACCGCTGGGCCTGCCAACTGTGCGAGGTGGTGGCCTATCTCCATGAGCAGAAGCCCCCCATCATCCACTGTGACATCAAGCCCAGTAACCTGATGGTCACCCCGGGCGGCGATATCTGCCTGATTGACTTCAACACTTCCCTGATCTTTGCCGACGGCATACTGGCAAAGGGTGCCACCCCGGGTTTTGCGGCCCCGGAGCAATACACCCATCCCCAGGCGCAGCCGGCCCCGCCCCCTCCGCCGGTCCCCGGCGGGCAGGGCACGGGCCTGCCGCCCACCGTCAAGCTGAACACAGAGGTCGTTTCCGGCGGCATCGTCACGCCGGCACAGCCTGGCTCCCGCACGGGGAGCCAGGCTCTTCGCGCTGGTTCCCTGCGGTCCTCCTCGGCGGCGGTCTCCGTCCGGGCGGGGGGCTACGGCAGCATCAGCAAATGTACCGACGTGTACGGCATTGGCGCTACGCTGTACTATCTTGTCACCGGCCATCCGCCGGAGCGCGCCCTGGACCCGCTGACCCCGCTGTCCAGCTATCAACCCCGCATCAGTGCCACCTTTGCCGGCATCATCCAGCGCGCCATGCAAAAGGATCAGGCGCAGCGCTTCCCGGATGCGGCCAGCATGCTGCGGGCACTGCAGGATGTGGACCGGCTGGACGACCGCTACCGCCGCTGCCATCTGGCCCGAACCGTCACCCGGTGGGTGTTTGCGCTGCTGTTCTGCGCCAGCACGGCCTGCGCCGCGCTGGGCGTGGTGCAGCTGTACCAGGGGCGGCAGAACACCTACCTGACCCTTCTGTCCCAAAGCCAGACCCTGGCAGAGCAGGGGGACTATGCCACCGCCGCCGGCCTGCTGGAGCAGGCCATCGAGATGAGCCCCGACCGGGCCGACGCCTATCTGCAGCTGGCGGTGCAGCTGTACCGCCAGGCCCAGTACCGCCAGGCGCTGGATCTGCTGGACAATGCGGTTGGCGCCGGAACGCTGGACCCCGGCCAGATGCCGGCGGACCAGGCGGGGGATTTCTATTACATCCGCGCCAACTGCCTGTATGAGTTGGAAGAGTACCCCGACGCCGTGCAGGCCTACAAGCAGGCGCTGGATTGCCGCCAGGACAACGACGCGTACTTCCGTGGGCTGGCGCTGGCCCAGGCCCGCAGCGGCGACCTGACCGCTGCCCAGCAAACGCTGGAAACGCTGCGGCAGCGGGGAGCGGCCTCGGTGGACTGCGAGACAGTCAGTGCCGAGATCCACGCCGCACAGGGGCAGTATGACCAGGCCCTGGCGGAGTACCGCGCGGTGCTGGAGCAGACCGATGACCCCCAGACCCTCAGCCGGGTGTACCTGTCGGCTGCACAGATCTGCCGGCAGCAGGGGGACCTGGACGGCGGCATCCAGCTGCTGCGCCAGGCCGTGGACCGGCTGGGCAGCGCCGGCAGCCTGCACGCCGAGATGCTGGCCCAGCTGCTGAGCGAGAAGGCCCAGGCCGACCCGGCAGGCAGCGACGCCTGCTACCGCGAGGCGGAAAGCTGTCTGCAAACGGTATTGGACCAGGGCCAGGGCAACATCCTGACCGCCTTGAACCTGGCAGTGATCCAACAGAATCTGGGGGAGTTTGAGCAGGCTGAACAGACCCTGCTGCCGCTGTGCCAGCAGTACCCCACCGACTACCGCCCCTATATGCGGCTGGCCTTCCTGTACGCCGACTGGCAGGCCCAGCTGCCGGTGGAAACCCGGGATTACAGCCAGGTGCAGCAGTACGCCGCCCAGGCGGACCAGTACTACCGGCAGGCGGTGGCCAACGGCGCCAGCGATTTGGAGATGACCCGCCTGGACGGCCTGCTGGAACAGCTGCGGGCCAGCGGCTGGCTCAGCTGAAAAGGAGGGAAAAACGATGGATACAACCCTGGCTGTCTGGAACAGCGGGATGCTGCTGCTGGTCCTTGGGGTGGCGGGCATGGTGCTCACCGGCGCGGCGGCGCTGATTGCGGGCCACCTGCTCAAGCGCCGGGAGGCAAAGATCCGCGAACAGATCTGGCGGGAATACCGCTGACCGCCCTGAAAGGAGATGCAACCCCCATGAAACTGCACAATTCGCCCCGGCCCGGGCCGGCAGCCCGGCGCCCCGCCCCGGCCCAGGCCGGCAACCCGCTGGCGACCATCCTGTGGGGTGTCGCGGCGGCACTGGAGGTGCTGATCGTGGTGCTGGGCGTGCTGCTGCTGGTGCAGTACCGGCAGCGGATGGCGGACTATCCCCCCCGGCAGCGGGGGGAGGCCTACCTCCGGCTGGAAAACTACCGCCAGGCGCAGTCCTGCTTTGCCCGGGCCCTGCGGGAGGACGGCCCCGACCCGGAGCTGTACCTGCTGCACGGCCTGGCCAGCGCCCAGGTACAGGACGACGGCGCCCTGCGGGGGGACGTGACCGCCCTGGAGGAGCTTTGGCCCGACCGGAAACCGCTTTTGGAACAGTGGCAAAAGACCCTGCAGGACGGCGTACTGCTGGCCCGCACCGGCGCAGACGGGGACACGACGCGCTACCTCTACGACCTGCTGGGGCGCTGCATCGAGGAGGAAATCACCACCGGCGGTGAAACCCACCGGACCCGCTGCACCTACGGCAGCGACGGCCGGATGTCCGGCCGCATCTGGTACCAGGACGCCGGGGGGAAAAGGGAGCTCTGCCGCGAGAGCTATACCTACAATGCGGAGGGTTGGCTGACCCGGGTGAGCTATATCGGGGCCGACGGCAGCGATCAGGGGACACTGTCGCTGCTCTACAACACCGATGGCAACCTGACTCGCATACGCGGGACGGGGAAGGACTTTGACGGCACATTGACCTTTGCGTATGACGCCGGCGGCAACTGCACCACCTGCAGCCGGACGGGCACTTTGCCCGGTATGCTGCAGCAGATGCCGGCGGCGGAACGCACCTACACCTATCAGTCCGGTGCCAGCGGCTGCGGCTTCCGCTACGACCCGCGGCAAGGGCTGGTGGAACCCCGTTTTGTCACCGGCGTGACCAGCCAGGTGGGGCAGGGCGCCGACGGTTGGACCTGCACGGTGGACGCCGATGGCCGCTGCCTCAGCTGCACCGGCGGCGACGAGGACATTCGATACGACTATGATGAACAGGGCCGCCTGCTGACCGAGACCCACCTTTCGGACAGCGGCAGCCGCACCGTCGAGTATACCTATGGCAGCCTGGCCGAAGCCCTGGCCGAGTGAGGAGGCAAGTATGCCCAAAAAACGCAATAGCCGGCTGGTGGCGGTGCAGCAGTTCGCTAAGGTACAAAAAGGCCCGGGCAGGGGACAGGCCTGCTCCGGGCGGTCCGGCGGGATCAGCCGCCGTGTTCCTTCTTCCACTGTTTGATCTGGGCCAGGCGCTCGCCGTATTTCTTCTCCAGGCCCTGGTCGGTGGGCTGGTAATACTCGGTGCCCAAAAGCGAGTCGGGCAGGCAGCGCATATCGGTCAGCTTGTCGGCGGTGTCGTGGGCGTACTGGTAGCCCTTGCCGTAGCCCACCTCCTTCATCAGCTTGGTCACGGCGTTGCGGATGTGCAGCGGCACCGGCTCATCCAGCTGGGTCAGGGCGTCCTTTTTGGCATGCTCGTAGGCTTTGTACAGGGCGTTGGACTTGGGCGCCAGCGACAGGTAGACCACCGCCTCGGTCAGATGGACGGTGCACTCCGGCATACCGATATAGTGGCAGGCCTGGTAGGCCGCTACCGCAATCTGCAAAGCCCGGGGGTCGGCAAGACCCACGTCCTCGGCGGCAAAGCGGGTTACCCGGCGGGCCACATACAGCGGGTCCTCGCCTGCCTCCAGCATCCGGGCCAGCCAGTAGACGGCGGCGTCCGGGTCGGAGTTGCGCATCGATTTGTGCAGCGCCGAGATCAGGTTGTAGTGTTCCTCGCCGTTTTTGTCGTACAACAGCGACTTGCGGCTGGTGCACTGCTCCACATCCTCGGCGGTGACGGTGGTGGTGTCGCCCTCCAGCCGGCCGTTCAGCACTGCCATCTCCAGCGTGGACAGGGCCATGCGGGCGTCGCCGTTGGCAAAATTGGCGATCAGGCGCAGCACGTCCTCCTCGATAACCACCTTCTGGCTGCCAAAGCCTCTGGGGCTTTTCAGCGCCCGGTGCAAAAGCTGCATCAGGTCGTCCTCACTCAGGGCTTTCAGCACAAAGACCCGGCAGCGGGACAAAAGCGCGCCGTTGACCTCGAAGGAGGGATTCTCGGTGGTGGCGCCGATCAGGATGATGCTGCCCTTCTCCACAAAGGGGAGGAAGGCGTCCTGCTGCGCCTTGTTGAAGCGGTGGATCTCATCCACAAAGACGATGGTCTTTTCGCCAAAGCGGCGGTTGTCCTCCGCCTGCTGCATGACGGTGCGGATCTCCTTGATGCCGCTTGTCACTGCCGAAAAGTTGATGAAGGTGGCTTTGGTCTGGTGGGCGATGACGCCGGCCAGCGTGGTTTTGCCCACCCCCGGCGGCCCCCAGAAGATCATGGAGGAAACCGCGTCCTGTTCGATGATGCGGCGCAGCACCTTGCCGGGCCCGATCAGGTGCTGCTGGCCCACCACCTCGTCCAGCGTCTGCGGGCGAAGGCGGGCGGCCAGCGGCTGGTAGACGTTCCGTTCAAATAAGGTAGTCTGTTCCTCAAATGCCATGGGCGGCACCTCCCTGTCTGCCCCCGGCAAAGGGGGGCTGTCTCTGGCCCTATTATAGCACATCTGCGGCGGGGCAGAAGGCTCGGCGATATCTGGCCGGGGACGGCATCCCCTATGACACCGGGCGGCTGCGTTAACCTGTGTCATTGACAGGGGAAAAGCCCCATGCTATAACAGGAAAAAGGAGGAATCGACATGAATTATCCGGACAACAGTCCGCAGGGCTGGCGGCAGCCCTTGCAAGAACCACAATATCCGCAGAATCAGCAGCCGAATGGGGGAAACCAGTGGCCCAGCGGCTACGCGCAGCAGCCCAATGGCTACGCCCAGCAGCCCAACGGCGGCAGGCAGAGAAAGAACAGCGCCAAAGCACAGCGGAATGCGGCCATCGCACAAAGCCCGGAAATGCAGTGGCTGAATGCTTTGATGGAGCAGGTCAGGCAGTATTTCGCCCCCTGCATGCGGAGAAGCCGGGTCAAGGGCATTATTCAGATTGTGGTATGCAGTATTTGCGGTCTGGCGAGTTACATGCTGTCTTTTGCCAATGGGGATGACAGTACCGCCATTCTCGGCGGCATTGCGGTGATTGTCTTATTCTCGCTGGGCATGTGGCGCGGGGAACGCTGGTGTGCCATTTTGCAGCTGATTTTGGGCGGCGTCGTTTTGTTGGCGACGCTGGTTACTGCGTTCCTCAGCCTCGGAAATACACTGCTGATGTTCCTGATGCTCTGCGACCTGGTCAACGGTACCGCCCGGGTGATCTTGATGAGCCTGGTGCTGGCGGACCGACAATATATTGAGTGGACCGGCCAACTGTCGCTGCTGCGCCGCGCAACCCGGGAACTGATGAAGTACGGTGCCCTGTCGGATGGAACCCGGCAGCAGGTGCAGCAGTTGGACAACCAGTACCGGTGGTCCGGCGCGCAGTCCACGGTTGGCGGCGGCCCAACGCCCGGCCAGAATGCCTGATGCGGGCGGTCAGTGCCCAAGATTGACAAGGAGGAATTTTCCTGTGAGTAAACTAAACGATGTCCGTACGCAACAACTTTACGGCAACGACCCGCAGCAACCCGGCAATCCGCCCCAGGGCGGCCAGCCGTATCAGCAGGGCGGGCCACGGTATGGTCAGCCGCCGTATGGCCAGCAGCAATACAATCAGCAGCAGTATGCCCAGCAGCGTCAGGCACAGATCCAACAGCAGTTGCAGCCGCTGAACGAGGAGTACCGTCAGGAGCTGAGCCGCCACATGCCCTGCCGCCGCCGCGCGGCGGTCAAGCTGATGATTTGGGGCGGTGTGCGGCTGCTGAACTTGATTGTTACGATGATCACCGTCTTTACACTGTCCTGGCTGTTTACTCCCGGCTATCCGGTGATTGCCATCGGCACTCTTTTGTGCAACACATGCATTATTGTGGCGCTGGGCATCGGCATCTACGCGGTGCGCAAGTGGTGCGTTGTCTTTATGATGGTGCTGGGGATTCTCTCTGCAATTTCAAACCTGGGCAATTTGGCCAGTTTTGTACCCTACTTCGGCATTGCGCCGTTCCTGATGGTCTGGCTGCTGATTGTGGTGGCGGACGGCGTGTCAATGGCCCTGTGTTCCGGCGTGATTTTGGGGGATCGTGAGTACATGGCCCTGAACGCGCGGCTGAAGTATCTGCGCCGCGCCCGCAAGGCGGCAGTCCAGATGGTGAATAGCCAGTACGGCCAGCAGTATCAGCAGCCTGCGCCCGGCAATCCGGCGTACGGCCAGCAGTATCAGCAGCCTGCGCCCGGCAACCCGGCGTACGGCCAGCAGTACCAGCAGCCTGCGCCCGGCAACCCGACGTACGGCCAGCAGTATCAGCAGCCTGCGCCCGGCAACCCGGCGTACGGCCAGCAGTATCAGCAGCCTGTGCCCGGCGCCCAGCCTGTCCCGCAGCAGTCTGCCCCCCAGGTTTGGGACGGCGGGCGGCCGTACCAGTTTGAACAGCCCGGCAGTGTCTGGCCGGATCAGCAGCCGGCAGGGGAGCCCGCGGCCCCGCAGCAGCCTGTGAGCCAGCAGCCGGCCGATGCCCCTGCGGCCCCCAACGCGGCGGAAAATGGGGAGGCTGTTCCCTCTGCGGGGCGGTAACCCGCGGCATCCCTCAAAAAGAAAACCCATACAGCAGCGCCCCGAAGGATCGGCAGATCCCTTCGGGGCGTTTTGTCTCGGTGTTGGCGCGGCGGCCCGGCGGGGTCAGCCGTTCTTCTCAGTGCCGCGGAACAGCACCCGGGTGCTGACGTAGCTGGTCTCGCAGGCGGCGTCTGGGTTGGCCAGGCGGAACAGGATGCGCCAGGCCAGCCGCGCGCCGATGGTGGGGGTCTGGGTATCCACTGTGGTGATGCGGTTGGCCACGTTGGCGTATTCGCTGTTGTTGTCAAAGCCGGTCAGCGGCACCTGCCCGGCCCGGGGCAGGCTGCGGTCGTCGTAATACTGCTGGATATAGTGGGCAATGTAGTCGCTGGCGCAGACATAGCCGTCCGGCAGCTGGGGCAGCCCGTCCAGAAAACGGCCGATTTCCTCGTAATGGGTGTGCAGACCGAAGGGCCCGGTCAGGCAGAGCGCCGGGTCGGGTGTTAACCCGTGTTCCCGGTGGGCCTCCAGAAAGCCCTGGTAGCGGTCGGCATTGGTTTGGGCATAGCCCACATCACCGATAAAGCTCAACCGCTGGCAGCCCTGGTCCAGCAGCCTGCCGGTGATTTGGCAGACAGCGCGGCGGCCCTCCAGCAGCAAAAGGTCACCCCCCAGCTCAGGCAGGGTGAACCCCGGCACCGTGTCCAGAAAGACCTTGGGCAGCGGCAGGTCGGCTAAAAGCTGCAACAGCGGCCGGGAATAAATGTTAAGCACAATGATACCCGCCACTGAGCCGTCCGTCAGGGCCGCAGGCAGGGAATACCCCTCCTCGCAGTAGGCGGGCAGATAGGTGTACATCAGGTTCCAGCCGTGCAGGGTCAGTTCCCGGGCCAGGCGGTGGACGATCTGCATCCAGAACAGGGAACTCTCCGGCCGGGAGACCACCACCGACACCGTCCGTGCCGAGGCGGGGGCTGCGGCTGCCTGGGCTGCGGCAGCCGCGGGCGCCCCGCCCTTGGCGTAGCCAAGCTCCTGGGCCTTTTGCAGGATCTGCCGGCGCAATCCCTCCGACACGCCGGGGCGGTTGTTCAGTGCTTTCCATACCGTGATGCGGGAGGTGTTCAGCGCGGTGGCAATCTCTTGCATGGTAGGCTTGGTCATTGCGGACAACTCCTCTCGAACAGACTTTCTTTTGCGTGGGAACAACCAAACTTTACATTGTTATTATTATAGTGGGAAAAGAAAATAAATGCAAGATAATGTTAAAAAGTGTTAAGAGTCCGGGGAAATTGTGCGGGATAAATAGGATGTGGTCGTGTTTCACAATTTTTTTGCTCTAAAAAATGACGAATTATTACAGACAACAAATCGGGGCGCTTTTTGTACATGTTGACGATTGACAATTGCATGACGACAAGTTAATATAAAATTAACAATTTTGGTGTGCGGCGGATTTGTGCGTTAACTTGTTAATGAAGCCTGTTAACAAGCTCCGCCGCAGGAGAAAGGAGACGCCTATGAAAAACGAAACTGCGGCGGTATCCACCCAGGTCAAAAAGCGCAAAAAGTTCACCTGGACGCGCGACGACTCTGAGCTGGCTCTGCTGGGCTTACCCACAACAATATGGTTTGCGGTGTTTGCTTACTTGCCAATGTTCGGCCTGATCATTGCCTTCAAGGACTTTAAGCTTCAGCGGGGGGCCGGGTTCCTGCAAAGCTTGTTTGCCAGCGATTGGAATGGTCTGGATAACTTCAAGTTCTTCCTGAGCAACAATACTTTTGGTATTTTGCTGCGCAACACCCTTTTGTACAACCTGGTATTCATCGTTCTGAACCTGGTCATCCCGGTGGCCCTGGCCATCATTATCAACCAGCTGTACTCCAAGATCGCGTCCAAGTGCTATCAAACCCTGATGTTCTTCCCCTACTTCATGTCCTGGGTTGTGGTCAGCTACTTTGTCTACGCTTTCCTGAGCCCGAAAGGCGGCTTTGCCAACCTGATCATTGAGGCATTCGGCGGCAAGGACATCATGTGGTATTCGGCACCGCAGTACTGGCCCTTCATCCTGGTGTTTATGTCCACCTGGAAGTCGATGGGCTACAACATGGTTGTCTACCTGGCCTCCATCACCGGCATTGACACCAGCCTGTACGAGGCTGCGATTCTGGACGGCGCCACCAAGTGGCAGCAGGCCCGGTACATCACCATCCCGGCTATCCGGCCCATGATTATCATGATGTTCATTTTGAACATCGGCCACATCTTCTACTCCGACTTCGGCCTGTTCTACCAGGTCACCCAGCATCTGCCCCAGCCGTTGAATGACGTGGCCAGCACCTTTGATACATATATCTTTATGGCCCTGCAAACCGGCAACTCCAAGATCGGTCAGACAGCCGCCGCCGGCCTGTTCCAGTCGGTATGCTGCTGCATCACCGTCCTGATCACCAACGCGATCGTATCCAAGATCGATCCCGACAGTGCCATCATCTGAGAAAAGGAGGGAGAAAACGATGTCAACCATGTCCGAAAAGCGTGCCGTCCGCAAGGCGGAAAAGCGGATCGAGCGCGAGGAGGCCGAGGCCGGGTTTAAGCTGAATAAAATCAAGCCTGTTACCAACGGCCTGTTCAATGTACTGTTTATTCTTCTGTCCTTTATTTGCATTTTCCCCTTCTTTTTTGTGTTAATGATTTCGCTCTCCTCGGAGGCATCCATCCGCGCCAACGGTTATGCGCTGATCCCGTCCGAGTTCTCGCTGGCCGCGTATGAGTTTCTGTGGAACGAGCGCGGAACGATTCTGCGTTCGCTGCTGGTTTCTGTGGGCGTCACTCTGCTGGGCACTGTTATCGGCGTGATCCTGACCACGTTGATGGGGTACGTGCTCAGCCGCCCGCAGTTCAAAATGCGGGGCTTCCTGCAGTGGGTGGTCTTCATCCCCATGATCTTCACCGGCGGCATGGTGGCCAACTTTGTGGTCATCTGTAACATGTTGCACATTGATGACACCATCTGGTGCCTGGTTTTACCGCTGGCCGTTTCCAGCTGGAACGTCACCATCAGCAAGACCTTCTTCCGACAAACCATCCCCGATGAGATCATCGAGTCGGCCAAGATCGACGGCGCTTCTCAGCTGACCATCTTTGCCCGCATTGTGGTGCCTATCTCCAAGCCGGTGTTTGCCACCATCGCCCTGTTCCTGACCTTCAGCTACTGGAATGACTGGCTCCAGGCTGCGCTGTACATCAACAATGATGCGCTGATCGGGCTGCAGCCCTTGCTGAACAAGATGATGGGCCAGCTGGATTATCTGGCAAACAACCCCACTGCCGGCCTGAGCCTGCAGCAGTACAAGGCTTCGATGCCTTCCGAGTCTGTCCGCATGGCCATCGCCACAGTCATCGTCATCCCCATCGCCTGCGCCTACCCCTTCTTCCAGAAATACTTTATTTCCGGCCTGACCGTGGGCGCTGTCAAGGGCTGATGCATCCCAACCAAGACTTTTTGGCGGCAGCGTGAGAACCTGTCTCCGCATCCGCTGTGAAGTAATCAATCTATTCTTTTTACAAAAAGGAGAAACAGCATGAAAAAGTTGAAAAAAGCGCTTGCTCTCGGTATGGCCGGCGCGATGGCGCTGAGCATGGCTGCCTGCGGCGGGACCACCTCCTCCGGCAGCACCTCCGGCACCGGTGAGACCGCCGGCACGAACAACGGCGAGGTCGTCACCCTGAAGTGGGTCATGGTCGGCAACGGCCAGCCCTCCAACTACGACGCCTGGCTGGAGCAGATCAACCCCTATCTGGAGGACAAGATCGGCGTCAATATCGACGTTCAGGTTGTTAGCTGGGATGCTTGGGACCAGCGCCGCAGTGCTATTGTCAACACCGCCGGTGAGTATGACATCCTGTTCACCAACACCAACACCTACACCAATGATGTGGGCATTGGCGCCTTCCTGGACATCACCGACCTGCTTCAGGAGTATGCCCCCGATCTGTGGGCTTCCATCCCCGAGGATTACTGGGATGCCTGCCGCGTGAATGGCCAGATCTACGCTGTCCCCACCATGAAGGACTCCTCCATCTCCCAGTATGTAGTCTGGGACAAGGCTGCCATGGAAGCTGCCGGCTATGACGGCTCCACCATGAAAGACCTGACCGATCCCGAGCTGACCGCGGCGCTGTCCAGCCAGGGCCTGAAGGATTATCTGGCAGAGAACAACTATGATGACACTGCATGGCCGCTGTCCAGCTCCGCCGCCACCTATCTGACCTTCCAGTACGATACCATGGGCGCCGGCCTGATCGCCATGGGCGTTCGGTACGATGATACCGAGGGCAAAGTTGTTTCCATTTTCGAGCAGCCCGATATTGTGAAGTATCTGGATCTGCTGCGTGAATGGTACAATGACGGCATTATCAATGCCGACGCCAACGTTAAGGGCGAGGACAACTCCTACAAACCCGCCGCTGTCGCACAGGGCTGGCCCAAGGCCGCCGTCACCACCTGGGGCCCGAACATGGGCGTCGAGGCTGTGGCTTACAAGTGGGGCCCGACCATCATCTCCAACGATTCCGTCCGCGGCTCTCTGAACTGCATCTCCAACAACTGTGAGCATCCCGACAAGGCTCTGGAGTTCCTGCAGCTGGTCAACACCGATTCCTACGTCCGTGACCTGCTGTACTACGGCGTCCAGGGCGATAACTGGGATTACACCGATGACACCAAGGAATGGGTCCACAAGAACAACGCTGACTGGTCCATGGCCGGCTACACCCAGGGCAGCTTCTTCGTCGTTACCCCCACCGACGACTTCGACTTCAACCAGTACGACGAGGTTGCGAAGCTGAACGAGGAGGCCGAGCCCTCCGTCCTGCTGGGCTTCAGCATGGATACCACCCCTGTTGCTGACCAGCTGGCACAGTGCATTGCCATTGCCGAGAGCTATAAGAGCGAGCTGCTGACCGGTGCCTGTGGTCAGTTTGACACCCCCGAGGAAATGGTCGATGAGATGGTTGCTGAAATGAATCAGGTGGGCTTCCAGGAAATCATGGCCGAGGCACAGCGCCAGGTGGACGAGTTCCTGGCTGCCAATCCGCCGGCTGCTTCCACTGCTGAGAACGCTGGCTGATTTTCCGCCATCATTTTCCCAAACATGAAACCCGGCACGCCCTGCCGCCCCGGCGGGGCGTGCCCGGCCGGGAAAATCCCCGGCTGAACTTTTTCGCAACCCAACCCAACCAAAACATATGGCCGTCGCTTTGTACGGGCAGGAGAACTGGCAAGGGGCGGTGCTTGTGCCGCCGTCCCCTGTCTACCGGACTGATCCGAGGTTTTCCGGCTCTGCAAAAGCGGCGGCCTTTTTTGCGGACTGTGCTGTTAAAAAAACAACAAGCGCGGTTTTCAAACCGGGTCCGCGGCGCCCCCAAACGCAAAGGCCGGCCTTGCCTGCCGCGCCCCGCCCGGCTGCCGGCGCAAGCGCGGCCCGCGGGCGGCGGCACCCCGGGTTGGACACAAAAAATAGCGCGGTGTTTCGCACAAAAAAGCGAGAGGATTTCCGCCGGAAAACGAGGCGAAAATTTTCTCGGCAAACCCCCTTGACGGCGGCAAAATGGCGTGCTATACCTATGAAGCACGACCAATCCAGCCCATAGAAACCGGAAGGGAAAGTGAAAAATCAAGTCCCTGTAATGGGACGTGAAAATCAGCCCGCAGCATTGGGCTGACGGACCGGCAAAGGTCCCCCGATTCGTACGCAATTTGTCTGACAAAAAGGAGGCAATGACATGGCCAAAATTATTGGTAAATCGCTCCCCAACATCCCCTGGCAGGACCCGCCGGCGGTCACCCGCACCCCGCTGTGGCGCTACGACGGCAACCCCATCATCGGCCGCGACGGCAACAAGCGCTCCAACAGCGTGTTCAACAGCGCTGTGGTGCCCTACGGCGACGGCTTTGCGGGCGTCTTCCGCTGTGACAGCCTGTCCATCAGCATGGACATCTTCCCGGGCTTCTCCAAGGACGGCATCCATTGGACCATCGACGACGAGCCCATCCATCTGGTGGGCGACGACCCGGAGGTCACCAACCGGGAGTACCGCTATGACCCCCGCGTCTGTGAGATGGACGGCAAATACTATGTCTCCTGGTGCAACGGCTACCACGGCCCCACCATCGGCCTGGCCTGGACCGAGGACTTCAAGACCTTCCATCAGCTGGAAAACGCCTTTTTGCCCTACAACCGCAACGGCGTGCTGTTCCCCCGCAAGATCCAGGGCCGCTATATGATGATGAGCCGCCCCAGCGATACCGGCCACACCCCCTTTGGCGACATCTTTGTCAGCCAGAGTGAGGATATGATCTACTGGGGCCGCCACCGCTACATGATGGGCGCCGTCAAGGGCGACGAGTCCGCCTGGCAGAGCACCAAGATCGGCCCCGGCCCCATCCCCATCGAGACCGACGAGGGCTGGCTGCTGATCTACCACGGCGTCATCACCACCTGCAACGGCTATGTCTACCGCATGGGCGCGGCGCTTTTGGACATCGACGAACCCTGGAAAGTGCTGGCCCGCGGCAAGGATTACATCCTGGCGCCCCAGATGCCCTACGAGTGCATGGGCGACGTGCCCAACGTCACCTTCCCCTGCGCGGCGCTGACCGATGCCGACACCGGCCGCATTGCCGTTTATTATGGCTGCGCCGACACCGTCACCGGCCTGGCATTCACCACCGTGGACCGGGTGCTGGATTACATTAAGGCAAATTCGTTCTGATAGTACAGTTTGTATATCCCGGCGGGGCCGCCCCGGGCGGCCCCGCCGGATAGAAATACAGCTTCAAAAGGGGAAAGCCCGCGGCGCCCGCCGCGGCAGAAAGGGAAATGCTATGTTTTTTGTGGACAAGCGCATCGGCGTGATCTGCGACGAGCTCAAGCGCCTGAGCGTCAAACAGAAGGTGCCCATCACCACCTGGGAGATCAAACCCGGCAACTATCTGACACCCGCCGAGGCGGACGCGGCTGAGGCGCCCTATACCGCCTTCGGCCATCAGGAGACCTACGACCTGACCAAGTTCCTGCTGGGCGGCTATCAGAACGAGCCCAACGGCGCCGTCAACAGCCAGATTGCCCACTGGTACGGCCCGGACAAGCACTACTGGTTCCGCACCGAGGTCACCGTGCCGGAGTCCTTTGCCGGCAAGAGCCTGTGGCTGCACCTGCAGACCCAGATCGAGGAGTGGGACGACGCCAAGAACCCCCAGTTCCTCGTCTTTGTGGACGGTGTGGTCACCCAGGGCGCTGACATGAACCATCGGGACGTGCTGCTGGCCCGCAAGGCCGAGGCCGGCCGGACCTACCGCATTGACCTGCAGGCCTACACCGGCATCCTGCATGCCGAGCTGAACCTGCTGGTGGACCTGCGGGAGATCGACCCCGAGATCGAGGGCCTGTACTATGACATGAAGGTCCCCCTGGAGGCCTTTGGCCGCCTGGACCCGGACGGCAAGCCCCGCCACGATCTGGAGCGGGTTTTGAACGACGCGGTCAACATGCTGGACCTGCGCACCCCCTACGATGACAACTTCACTGCCAGCGTGGCCGCCACCCGTGCCTACCTGGCCAAGGCGCTGTACACCGACCTGGCCGGCCATGACGAGATCATCGCCAGCTGCATCGGCCATACCCACATCGATGTGGCCTGGTGGTGGACCGTCGCCCAGACCGAGGAAAAGACCTGCCGCAGCTTCTCCACCGTGCTGCGCTTGATGGAGCAGTACCCCAACTACAAATTCATGTCCAGCCAGCCCCAGCTGTACGCCTTCCTGAAGGCCCGCTACCCCGAGCTGTTCGAGCAGATCAAGCAGCGTGTGGCCGAGGGCCGCTGGGAGCCGGAAGGCGGCATGTGGGTCGAGGCCGATTGCAACCTGACCAGCGGTGAAAGCCTGGTGCGGCAGTTCATCTACGGCAAGCGCTTCTTCAAGCAGGAATTCGGCGTGGACAACCGCATCCTGTGGCTGCCTGACGTGTTCGGTTACTCCGGCGCGCTGCCCCAGATCATGAAACAGTGCGGCATCGACTACTTCATGACCACCAAGCTGGCCTGGAATCAGGTCAACAAGATCCCCTACGATACCTTTATGTGGCGCGGCATCGACGGCACCGAGGTGCTGACCCACCTGGTCACCACCCTGGACCTGGGCCAGGACCCCACCAAGAACTTCTTCACCACCTACAACGGCCAACTGCACCCGGACGCCATCATGGGCGGCTGGCAGCGCTACCAGCAGAAGGACATCAACAACGATATCCTGATCAGCTACGGCTACGGCGACGGCGGCGGCGGCCCCACCCGCGAGATGCTGGAGACCTCCATCCGTATGGAGAAGGGCATCGAGGGCATCCCCAAAGTCCGCCAGGCCTTTGCCCGCACCTTCTTTGACGAGCTGAAGGAACGCGTGGCCGGCAACCGCCGCCTGCCCACCTGGGAGGGTGAGCTCTACTTTGAGTATCACCGCGGCACCCTGACCTCCATGGCCCGCAACAAGCGCTCCAACCGCAAGAGCGAGCTGGGCATGATGGACCTGGAACTGCTCAGCGTGCTGGCCGCCGGCAAGCTGGCTTACCCCAAGGCCGACATGGACGCCATGTGGCGGGTGATCCTGATCAACCAGTTCCACGATATCCTGCCCGGTTCCGCCATCCACGAGGTGTACGAGGTCACCAAGGGCGAGTACGCCACCCTGGCTGAGAAGCTTGCCGCCATGATCCGCGAGCGTCTGGACGCCCTGACCCCCGCCGGCGACGGCGTGACGGTGTACAACACCACCGGCTTTGACCGCAGCGACGTGGTCACCCTGCCCGGCGTGGAGGCCGAGGCCCTGGCCGACGAGACCGGCCGCATCTACCCGGTGCAGCAGACCGCCGACGGCGCCGTGGTCTATCTGGAGCATCTGCCCTCCAAGGGCAGCCGGGGCTTTGCCCGCGCCTCCGGCACCGCCGCCTCCCCCTTCACCCTGTCGGATGACGGCCACTTGCTGGAGACCCCCTTCTACACCGTCCACTTTGACGAGAGCGGCCGCATCGACTCGATGTTCGACAAGGACGCCCGCCGCGAAGTGTTCCAGCAGGGCAAGCCCGGCAACGCCATGCGCGTGTTCGAGGACAAGCCCATCTACTACGACAACTGGGACATCGACAACTGGTACACCGAGAAGTTCTGGGATGTCACCGACGTCAAGGACTTCACCTGGACCGAGAAGGGCCCGGTGCGCGCCACCCTGCACCTGGAGCGCGGCTTCAACCACGAGACCACCATCAGCCAGGACATCCACTTCTATGCCGACATCCGCCGGGTGGACTTTGTCACCACTGTGGACTGGCATGAGCATCAGAACCTGCTGAAGGTGTTCTTCCCCGCCAATGTCCACACCGACCAGGCCACCTTCGAGATCCAGTACGGCAACCTGACCCGCAAGACCCACTCCAACACCAGCTGGGATGTGGCCCGCTTTGAGAGCTGCGGCCAGAAGTGGTGCGATGTGTCCGAGGGCCATTACGGCGTCAGCGTGCTGAACGACTGCAAGTACGGCCACTCGGTCAAGGATGGCTGCATCGGCCTGACGCTGATCAAGTCCGGCATCGAGCCCAACCCCGTCACCGACCAGGAGGTCCACCACTTCACCTACTCGCTGCTGCCCCATCAGGAGGGCTGGCAGGCGGGCGGCACCGTTCGGCAGGCCTACTTCCTCAACCAGCCGGCCCTGGCTGTTCAGGGCGGCACCGCTGCCGCCGGCGAGAGCCTGGCGGCTGTGGATGCCCCCAACGTGGTGCTGGAAACGGTCAAGCAGGCGGAGGACGGCGACGGCGTGATCCTGCGTATGTACGAGTGCGAGAACGCCCTGACCCCCGTCACCCTGACCTGGAACCGTCCCTTTGCCACCGCCGAGGCCGACAACTGCATCGAGGAGAAGGCCGGCGAGGTGGAGGTCAGCGGCAACCAGATCCGCTTCACCATCAAGCCTTACGAGATCAAGACCATCCGCATCCGCTAAAGGCGGTGCGGCATCGTCCACGGCGCGGCGGACCGCTGTGCCGGCAAGCAACTGAATAAGCCCTGCAAAGGGCAAGGCAGCAACCGCACGGGACCGGGAAAGTGCTTCCCGGTCCCTTTTTGCCGTGCGGACAGGGGAAAATGCAGCCCCCGCATGGACGGCTTTTGCTGCCGGGAGGAGACAGATATGGACCTGCTTCCAAAACCGAAGGAACGATCCTTTCAGGACGGTTATTATATACCCACCATCCACACCCAAATTATGCTGGCACCCGGCACCGCGCCCGGGGCGCTGCTCTACGCCCAGATGCTCCGCCGGACCTTCGCCGGCCAGGCAGGGCTGGAGCTGGACATCAACCGCGGTGCTGCCCGGCGGGGGGACATCACCCTCACGCTGGACGCCACTTTGCCCGCCAGCCGCTATCAGCTGACCATCGCGCCGCAGGGGGCTGTGCTGGCCGCCGGCGACGACGAGGCGCTGTGCAACGGCGTGCAGACACTGCGGCAGCTGGTTGACCAAAACGGCGCCGTTCTGCCCGCCCAGACCATCACCGACTGGCCGGACATGGCCGCCCGCGGTTATTATTTCGACTGCTCCCGCGGGCGGGTGCCCAAGCTTGACTACTTGAAACAGGTGGCCGACCGCCTGTGCCGCTACAAAATCAACCAGTGGCAGCTGTACATCGAGCACACCTACCTCTTCCGCGATCTGTCCGAGGCCTGGCGGGACGACACCCCCCTGACAGCCCGGGAGATCCTGGAGCTGGACGACTACTGCGCCGCCCGCCACATCGAGCTGGTGCCCTCGCTGTCCACCTTCGGCCATATGTACAAGATCCTGTCCACCAAGACCTGCAGCGATCTGTGTGAGCTGGAGGATTCGGAGAAGATCCCCTTCCACTATAGCTACGCCGGCGCCCACCACACGCTGAATGTCTCCAACCCCGACTCGCTGGAGTTTGTCAAGCGCCTGATCGATGAGTACCGCCCGCTGTTCCGCTCAAACAAGTTTAACATCTGCAACGACGAAACCTTCGACCTGGGCAAAGGCCGCAGCCGGGAACTGGCCGAACGGGAGGGTGTGCAGGCGCTGTATGTGCGCCATGTCAAGGCCCTGTGCGAGCACATCGTGGCCCAGGGCGGCATCCCCCAGTTCTGGGGCGATATTATGTGGCGCTTCCCCGAAAGCTGCCGGGAGCTGCCCAAGGAGACCATCTGCCTGAACTGGGGTTATCTGCCCGACCAGCGGGAGAATGAGATCCGGGACATCGCGGCCAGCGGCATCACCCAGTATGCCTGCCCCGGCTGCTGCGGCTGGAACCGCTGGATGCCGCTGCAGCTGTACGCCTACAAGAACAACCGGGTCATGGGCCGCCACGCCCGCAAGTACCACGCGGTGGGCATACTGAACACCGATTGGGGCGACTACGGCCACATCAATGACCCGCGGCTGACGGTGCCCGGCTTGCTGTACGGGGCCGCCTTTGCCTGGAACGCCGACGAGGTCCCCTTTGACGAGATCAATGAGGCCATCAGCCGGCTGGAATACGGTGATCTGTCCGGCACATTGGCGGGTGCCATGGCCGATCTGTCCGACCACGAGGTGTTCGACTGGACCCACGCCGTCAATTGGATTGAGGCGGACGACGCCCGCCGCGCTGAGATCTTTGCCGAGGTGGATGCCGCCCAGGTGCCCGCCGCCAATGCCGCGGTGGAGGCCGCCCGGGCAAAGGTGCTGTCCGCGGCCCGCACCATGCCCGCGGACAAAAAGGAGATGGTGCAGCTGCTCTGCGTGACAGCGGACAGCATCATCCTCTGGAACGACATCGGCGCCTATCTGGCCGGTGCCCATACCCCCGGCGACGCAGCCGGCAATGCCCTGGCCGCCCGGCTGGAACAGTGGTTCTACCGCTATCGGCTGGAGTGGGACAAGACCAGCCGGGTGTCCGCCACGCCCAACTTGATCCGCCTGATGAACACCTGGGCCGACTGCCTGCGCGGCCGCGCCTACGGCACTGTACAGGCGCCGGGGATGCGGGGATAACACGGAGGCCCCGCCCCCATGCGCTTTGTCCAGCGCCTGTTTTTCGACCCGGAACCGCCCACTGAGGAACAATTGACCCGGGGCCGCCGCTGTTTGATTGCCGAAAGCGCAGTGGCTGGCGTGCTGTACAGCATCGGTACCGGTAACTTTTTGACCGGCTATCTCACCCAGATGGGGGCGTCTGTCTCCTTCTGTGCGCTGATGGCCATGATCCCCCAGGCAGGCTGTATCCTGCAATTTTTCTCCCCGCTTTTGTTTGAGCGGATGCACCAGCGCAAGCTGGCCATCTGGCTGCTGTGCGCCGCCTTCCGGTTTTCGCTGGCGCTGACCTTCCTGGCGCCCATGGCGCTGGGGCTGCAGGGCCCGGCGGCGGAGGGCACCGCCTTTGTGCTGTACACCATCGCCTTTCTGGCGGCGGGGCTTGTCACCCCGGGGCTCCAGCACATGACGCTGGGCCTGGCCCCGCCCCACGCCCGCGGCCGGTTCTTTGCCCTGAAGGACATTGTCACCAACCTGGTCAGCAGCAGCTGCAACATGCTGTTGGGCCGCCTGCTGGACTGGCAGATCGATCAGGGCCATGCCGTGGCCGGATACCTGATGGTGGGTGTGCTCTGCCTGACACTGGCTGCCATGGACGCCACCCTGCTGGCCTCCACCCGAGAAAACCCGGTGGCCTTCACCAGCCGGATGCGCCTGACCGACATTGCCATCCCCCTGCGGGACAAAACCTTCCGCCCGGTGCTGTTTTACTCGGTGCTGGGCGGGCTGGCCGGCGGCTTTGCCACCCCGTTTTTGGTGGTGTATCAGATGCGGGTGCTGGGGCTCAGCCACACCTTTTTAACCACGGTGGGCGTGGTGTCCGCCCTGGTGGGGATGGCCGGCAGCTGGTACTGGGGCCGCTGCGCCGACCGCACCACCTGGCGGCGGGTGATCCGCCTGACCGCTGCGTTCAACCTGAGCTGTACGCTGGGCTGGGCGTTCATCCAGCCGGGCTTTGCCCTGTGGGCGGCCCCGGTATTGCTGGTGGTTTCCGCCGCCTGCAGCGGCGGAGCCAACAATGCCAGCGTCAACCTGCAGTATGCCTGCAGCCCGGAAAGCGGCAAAACCGCCTACATCGGCGTCACCTCCGCGCTGGCCAGCTTTGCAGCCTGCGCCTCCGCCGCGGTGGGCACCGCCCTGCAGCCTGTGCTGGAGGGCGCCCTTGGTCCCAACTCCATCCGGGTCATGTTTGTCATTGCCGGCGTGGGCGGCTTTGCCAACCTGCTGGCCAACGGCAGCCGCCTCCCCCGTACCAAATAACCCGGCCCCCGTTTTGCAACCCCCATCACAGAAAGAGGAACCCCCATGTATCCTTACCAAGACAGTTCCCGCCCCGTTGAGGAGCGCATCGACGACCTTTTGTCCCGCATGACGCTGGAGGAAAAGGCCGCCCAGACCGACCAGTACTTTTCCCAGGATTTCACCACCCAGGACGAGAACGGCCGCGTCACCCACATCGACTTTGCCCGGCTGGAGCAGCTTTTGGGCAAAAACAGCATCGGCGGCGTGCAGCTGCGGGGCATGACCGCCGCCCAGGCCAACGCCGTCCAGCGCTATGCGGTGGAAAAGACCCGCCTGGGCATCCCCTTTGTCTTCAGCGAGGAGGCCCTGCACGGCCTGTTCACCGGGCTGGCCACCAGCTTCCCCCAGCAGATCGGCCTGGCGGCCAGCTTCGACCCGGAACTGGGCCGCAAAATGGGCCGCGCCATCGCCACCGAGGTCCGCGCCTGCGGCATCCATGAAACCTACAGCCCCGTCATGGATCTGATCCGCGACCCCCGCTACGGCCGGGGTGAGGAAAGCTACGGCGAGGACACCTGCCTGTGCGCCGCCTTCGCCCGGGAGACGGTCCGCGGCCTGCAGGGCGATGATCTTGCCGCCCCGGACGCCGTGGCCGCCGAACCCAAGCACTACGTGGGTTACGGTATGCCGGTGGGCGGACTGAACTGCGCCCCCACCGCCATGGGCCGGCACGAGGTGTTCAGCGACTGCCTGCCGGTGTTTGAGGCTGCCGTCCGGGACGGCGGCGCCGTCAACGCCATGTGCAGCTACAACGCCATCGACGGCGTGCCCGTCTCGATGGACCATGAGCTGCTCACCGACGTGCTGCGGGGGCAGTTCGGCCTGCCGGGCTATGTGCGGGCGGACATGACCGCCGTCAGCCGCCTGTACGACTGGCACTTTGTGGCCGAGACCCCCAAGGACGCGGTGCGCATGGGCATCTCGGCGGGTGTGGATGTGCAGCTGTACGATTTCCCCCACGAGGTGTGGCAGGGCAGCTTGGTGGAGCTGGTCCGCTCCGGCGAGCTGGACCCCGCCATCCTGGACGAGGCCTGCCGCCGGGTACTGCGCGTCAAGTTCCGGCTGGGCCTGTTTGAACACCCCTACACCGACGAGCACCGGGCCGAGGAGGTGCTGCGCTGCCCCGAACACCTGGCCCTGGCCCGGCAGATTGCCCGGGAGTCCATCGTGCTGCTGAAAAACGAGGGCGGCCTGCTGCCGCTGGACAAACACATCGGCAGTGTGGCGGTCATCGGACCCGGCGCCGCCCAGGCCATGCTGGGCGACTACTCCGAGGGGCGCGGCCGCACCCAGAACATCAGCATTCTGGACGGCATCCGCGCCATCGTCAGCCCCGAAACCAAGGTCCACTACGCCCGCGGCTGCAATTTCCTGGGCCAGGAGCTGCGTCCCTTTGACCCCGGCTGCCTGCGGGACGAGAACGGCAACCCCGGCCTGACCGGCCGGTATTACAACGGCCCGGTGCCCCAGGGCACCCCGGTGCAGACCCGCACCGACCGTACCGTCAACTTCAACTGGATCTTCGCGCTGCCCCACCCCGACCTGGATGCCAACTGCTTCAGCGTCTGCTGGACCGGCACCGTCACCATGCCCCGCACCTTCGACGGTTTCATCGGCCTGTCCACCCAGGACAGCATGCGGCTGTATGTGGACGGCAATCTGCTGATCGACGGCTGGGGCCCCGACAAATCCGCCAACCAGGCGCTGGAATTCCACTTTGAGGCCGGTCAGCCCTACCAGGTGCGCATTGAGTTTGTCAACGACGGCCGCGGCGCCCGGGTCATCTTCGGCTGCAGCGAGGGCCGCGAGGACATCGAGGCGGCCGCAGCCCTGGCCGCCGGCTGCGATGTGGCCATCCTCTGCCTGGGCGACAACGAGGAGACCAGCGGCGAAAACTTTGACCGTACCAGCCTGGACCTGCCCGGCCGTCAGCTGGCGCTGGCCCGCGCAGTCTGGGCCACCGGAACCCCCACTGTGCTGGTGCTGCAAAGCGGGCGGCCGGTCTCGGCCAACTGGGAAAACGACCACCTGCCCGCCATCCTGGAAGCCTGGTTCCCCGGTGAACAGGGCGGTGCCGCTGTGGCCGAGACGCTGTTTGGCGACAATGAACCCGGCGGCCGGCTGCCCATCACCTTCCCCCGCAGTGTGGGCCAGGTGCCCTGCCACTATGCCCGGCGCCCCGGCGGCGGCAAAAAGTATGTGGAGATGGACTGGCTGCCGCTGTATCCCTTCGGCTATGGGCTGTCCTACACCAGCTTTGCCTACTCGGATCTGACCCTCAGTGCCGACACCATCCGCCCCGACCAGAGCGTGACGGTGTCCGTCACCGTAACCAACACCGGCCGCCGGGCCGGCGTGGCGGTGCCCCAGCTGTATGTGCACGACCTGGTCAGCTCGGTGGTCAAGCCGCTGCGCCAGATGGCGGACTTTGCCCGGGTGGAGCTTGCCCCCGGCGAGAGCCGCACGGTGCAGTTCCAGGTGGGACCCCGGGCGCTGCGCACCCTGGGGGCCGACTACGTCTGGCGGGTGGAACCCGGAAAGTTTGAGCTGGAGCTGGGCGACAACGCCGAGAACATCCTGCTCAAAGCCCCGCTGCTTGTCAAAGAATGAGCGATGGCTCAGATACGTCCGAACCGTTTTGAAAGGAGAATTGCCATGGTTACACTTGGCGTGGATCTGGGCGGCACCAACATCAAAGTCGCCCTGGTGGATGAAAAGGGCAACATTTTGCAGCAGGCCAGCTGCCCCACCAACCTGCCCCGCCCGGCGGAGGCTGTCTGCGACGACATTGCCGCCCTCTGCCATCAGCTGGCGGACGGCCGCAGCGACGTGGCCGGGGTGGGCATCGGCTGCCCCGGCACGGTGGATGACGCCACCGGCATGGTGCTGTATTCCAACAACCTGGACTGGTCCAACTTTGCCATGGGCCCCTACCTGCAAGAGCGGGTGGGCCTGCCCGTCCGCCTGGCCAACGACGCCAACGCCGCCGCCCTGGGCGAGGCGCTGGCCGGCTGCGCCCGGGGCACCGACAGCGCTGTCATCCTGACGCTGGGTACCGGCGTGGGCGGCGGCGTGGTGCTGGGGGGCAAGCTGCTCACCGGCTACACCGGCGCTGCGGCCGAGCCGGGCCACATGGTCATCAACGACGCCCCTAATGCCCCGCTGTGCACCTGCGGACGCCGCGGCTGCCTGGAAGCCTACGCCAGTGCCACCGCTCTGATCCGCATGACAAAGCAGGCCATGGCCGCCCACCCCGAAAGCGGTCTGTGGCAGCTGGCCACCCTGGACACCGTCACGGGCCGCACCGCCTTCGACGGCCGGGACGCCGGCGATCCTGTGGCCGCCGGGGTGGTGGAAGAGTACACCCACTGGCTGGCGGTGGGCATCGCCAACCTGATCAATATCTTCTTCCCCCAGGTGGTGGGGCTGTCCGGCGGCGTGGCCAACCAGGGCGAGGCCCTGCTGAAACCGCTGCGCGCCATGGTGGAGCCGATGGTGTTCGGCTCGGCCTTTGCCAGCAAGCACACCACCCTGACCACCTGCACGCTGGGCTACCGCGCCGGCGTGATCGGCGCTGCACTGCTGGCCCGGAACTGAGCCCCCCCACAAAAAGATTTGCCGCCCTGCGCTGGCATTGGCACAGCCGTTGTGCTATGATAGAGGCAGATAACTGATAAGCCGCGCCCTGCCGCGGCACACAAGAGAAGGTGCAAACAATGTCCGAACCGCAACTGAATGCCCCCCGCATGATCCTGGTGGTGGGGTGTGCGCTGGGGGTGGCGGCCAGCGTGACCATGCCCTGGTTTACCGTCAGCTGCATCCTGTACGCCGTGTCGGCGCTGGCGATGGGCGTGGGATGTTTCCTCTGCCGCGGCGAGAACCGCAATTTCAACATCGTGTGGAAGGCGGCCATCCCCACCATCGTCATCGAGCTGCTGGGCGGTCTGCTGACCCAGTATAACCTGCTGCTGCTCACCACCCTGATGACCGCCATCCTGTTCTACTTCATCATGACCTACACGGTCAGCGGTCTGGCCCAAGCCTTCCGCCTCCCCCAGAACTCCGGCCCCCGCCGCCCGCCCCGGGCTGCCATGCTGTTTGAGTATGCCGCCGGTGTCTATGCGCTGGCGCGGCTGCTGTCTGACTTTTTGCCGGCGCTGAATATCATCGCCGACCTGGTGGCCATGGTGGCCATGACCGTCGGCTTTGTGGCGGTGCTGCGCTTTATCGCGCGGCTGGGCACCCCGCAGCAGCAGTAAGTGCTGCCAAACCCCAGGGCGCAGATGCACATCCCCGGCACCTTGGAGGGATCAGATACAACCGTAAACCATGAAGGAGGTAATTCCCATGCCCATCTTGAAACTGAAACCCGCCTGCAAGGATTATCTGTGGGGCGGCGACCGCCTGCGCACCGATTTTGGTGTCGAGAGCGATCTGCACCCCCTGGCCGAAGCCTGGGTTCTTTCCTGCCATCCGGACGGCCCCTCCACCATTGTGGGCGGCCCCTACGACGGCAAAACGCTGGCCGATTATATCCAGACCGAGGGCAAGGCCGTGCTGGGCGATGACTGCGCCCCCTTTGCCGAGTTCCCGGTGCTGACCAAGCTGATCGATGCCAAGAACAACCTGTCCATTCAGGTGCATCCCTCCGACGAGTATGCTCTGGAGCATGAGCACCAGTACGGCAAAACCGAGATGTGGTACATTGTGGACTGCGAGCCCGGTGCCTTTTTGTACTACGGCTTCCAGCACGAGATCACCGAGGAGGAGTTTGAGCGCCGCATCCAGGACAATACCCTGACCGAGGTGCTCAACGCCGCGCCGGTGCACAAGGGGGATGTGTTCTTTATCCCTTCCGGCACGCTGCATGCCATCTGCAAGGGCATTGTCATCGCCGAGATCCAGCAGAGCTCCAACGTCACCTACCGTGTCTATGACTACGGCCGTGTGGGCGCCGACGGCAAGCCCCGCGCCCTGCACATCCAGCAGGCGCTGGCGGTAACCAAGCTCACCCCGCCGGAAAAGCTGGACTTTGGCAAGCATCTGGGCCAGTGCAAGTATTTCACCGTCGATCTGCACAAGGGCGACTTTGCCGAGAACGCCGACAGCCGCAGCTTTGTCTCGCTGCTGTTTGTGGACGGCGAGGGCACCGTGGCGGTGAATGACGAAAAGATGCAGGTGAAAAAGGGCGAAAGCCTGTTTATCCCCGCCTGCACCGGCGAGATCCTGGTCACCGGCACCCTGACCACCCTGGTCACCCGGGTCTGAGCAGCGCATCCCCCGCAGGAATCGCTGTTCATCGCAAAAAGGCCGGCACAGCCAAAAAGGCTGTGCCGGCCTTTTTGCGCCTGCTTTTCGGCAGGCCCGGCGGCAGGGTGGGGCACGGCGGAAAATACGGGCTTGTGCCGCAGCACCCGGGCGGCAAGGGCGGGAAGATGCCTTGCGAGAATGTGCGGTTTAATGTATAATAAAGCGGACAAAATGAGAGCCCTGCGCTTGTTCATGTTAGCGCTGCGAAGGCTTTGCTCGATAGAAATTATCTTGTTGATGGTTCCGGAAGGGGGAGAATGGATGTGGAAAATATTTCATTGCAAAAGCAGGAATCTGCATCTCCCCCAATAGACAATCCCTGCATCAGTGTGATTGTACCTGTCTACCAGGCACAGGCATATTTGGGTGAATGCATCGATAGCATGATTGCCCAAACCTTTACGGATTTTGAACTGATCTTGGTGGACGATGGCAGTACAGACAACAGTCCGCAGCTTTGTGATATGTATCAGCGGCAGGATCACCGGGTACGTGTATTGCACCAGAAAAACCAGGGGGTGTCGGCGGCACGCAATGCCGGCATCGAACAGGCCGCCGGCAAATTTCTCGCTTTTGTGGATGCTGACGATTGGGTGGAACCGTCGTTCCTGCAATGCCTCCATGACGCCATCGGGTCAGCAGAACTTTCCCTGTGCGGCGTGGCCGACGAGGCACCGTTTGCCCCACCGCGAGAAACAATCGCATGGCAGGATATGCGAACCCACCCCTCCCGCTATGCGCACTTGGTGTACACAAATTATGCGATCAATAAACTGTACCGCCGGGAACTTTTGCTGCCCAATGGCCCGCGCTTTGATACAACTATGAGACGCGGGGAAGATGCGGCCTTTGTGGCGTCTTGCCTGCAAAAGTGCAGTACCATTGCGGTTTGCCCGGATCTATTGTACCACTACCGTGTGAACATATCTTCTGCGACCCATCACTTTTATGAGGGCGTTTGCCGTGACGAGGCAAAACTCTGGGAGCAGCAACGGATCTTGTCCGCACCGGAGCAGATGTCCGAGGAGGAAAAAGTCTGGTTTGACCGTTGGTCCTACGGAAAGATCATTTCGGTTCTGCGGTACATTGCGCGCTATGCCCCAAACGGGACTATGCGCAGCAAGTATATAAAGGAATTTCTGTCTGAGCCGGAACGCATGGCACGATTTACGCAGCTTCCCCCGGGGATTGGCGGACGCAGCAAATTGTATGCGGCACTGGCAAAACGCGGTTGGTATACGGCGCTGGGGAACTGGCTGCGCCGCTTGGAGTAACAGAAGTAAAGAAAACGGTTATGAAATTTTAATTCCAACCCGGCGGGAGTTTGTACAAACGGAGGTTACGATCGGTTTGGTGTAAGACATTATAATATTGGTCTACTAATTGTTGTAAATGGAGAGAAAAATACACATGGAGGAAGCCAAATGAGTGCAAGTAATTCAAAACCTAAAATTTCTGTTCTGATGCCAGTTTATAATGTAGAAAAATATCTGCGTGCAGCCATAGACAGCGTCCTCAATCAGACGTTGAGGGATATTGAATTGATTTGCGTGGATGATGCTTCGACAGACGGCAGCGCAGAGATCCTTCGTGAGTATGCAGCGAAAGATTCTCGCGTGCAGCTTGTTTTTCATGAAAAAAATAGTGGGTTGGTTATGGCGCGCAAGGATGCGACCGCCTTGGCTCGGGGTGAATACATCATGCTGCTGGACAGCGATGATGAATATACTCCTATTGCCTGTGAGACTGTCTGGAAAGAGGAGCAGGCCAACCCTGTCGATATTTTGCAGTTTGGAACAGAGGCTATTATCTGCCGTCCACACAATAAAACAGAAGAGGATGAATTAAAAAGAGTTTTACTTCCCTACAAGTATGCAACGGGTAATCTAATTGCCGACTGCTATGAAAAGCATTTATGGAACTATACAGTTTGGAACAAAGCTTATAAGGCAAGTGTTTGGAAAATGGCCATTCAGAAGGCGGTAGATGCCTACATCAATATTTCCGAGGACGAATACCTGTTCTTTTTGGTCTCTTTTTTCAGCAAGACCTACCGTGGCATTAAAAATGTGCTGTATCGCTACTATTATGCAAGGGGCATGACAGGGGCGGACACAATTTCTGCCAAAAAATATGAAGCGCACTGCAATCGCAAGCGAGTTTATGAGGAACTTAGAAAATTCCTGAGCTCAGAAAATCGTCCGGACCTTTTGCCTATTTGTGACAAAATGGAGGTGCGGGCACTGGTAGATCTTGTATATCAATGGCGGTATGGTGTTGTACTCTCCGAATCTCGAATTGCGTATCAATATCTTTTGGCACAGTGGGGCGCCGTGCCTGTTATATCGGAAATGGCCCATCTTTTGTGGAGCGACTTGCATGAAGTTGCAAGGCGATTGGCGCCAAGCACACTGCCTATTGCGGCAACTCAAGGCAAACCGGTTCATACGATAGCGGTATTCTATCACCGTATGAGAAATGGAGGAGTAGAGCGTGTGATCTCTCTTTTGATTCCATTATGGAAAGAGATGGGATACTCCACTGTTCTTGTAACGGAGGAAGCTCCAGCTGAAGACGATTATTATGTACCGGAAGATGTGCCCCGTATTCAGATATCGGCCACGGATTTCGCCCAGAATTATCAGTTAAGAGCAAAAGATTGGTCGAAAATAGTTACAGAATATAATGTGGATACTATCGTTTACAATACAGCCAACGTTGTACCGTTATGGGACATTTGCCTCTTGAAAGCGTTGGGATGTAATTTCGTTGTAGATGTACACAGTGCCTTCTCTTCTCTTTATATGCAGAATGATCCCAACCGCTTTTTCTATGCGCAGTGTTATCGTCTGGTTGACCGAGTTGCTACACTTTCACGTGTCTTTGCACAGTATTGGGGTAATTTCTGCCCCTCCTATTATATTCCGAATCCACTTGGAGAAATATGCCCTGTCAGTGATTGTGTGTCCATGCTAGGGAAAAGGATACTTTGGGTTGGTCGTATTAGTCCGGAAAAGCGTCCTGAAGATGCAATTCGAATTTTCAAAAAGGTGCATGAACGGTTCCCAGATGCTACCCTGACTGTTGTCGGAAAAGGAGAAAAACCTGAGGATTTACAAAATGTTATCACACTTGCGAAAAAACTTGGGGTTAGCAATTATGTGGATTTTGCCGGCTATCATAAGGATGTAACGCCATACTATCAGCGTGCAGATATCCTTTTGCTTACGTCGCAGTATGAAGGTTTTCCGATGGTGTTAGTGGAAAGTAAAATGCACGGCGTTCCAGTTGTGATGTATGACCTGCCTTACCTGGAAATGGTTCGGGATGGTGAGGGTGTTTTTACGGCGCCACAACGTGATATTCTTTCCATGGCTAATCTTGTGATTGGATTGTTTGAAAATCGCGAGCAGCTCCAGGAAGCAGGCCTCAAAGCCCGAGAAAGTTTGTCGGCCTATAATAACGATGTTATCAAGGAAAAATGGACCGCCTTGTTTGAAAGCTTTATACTTCCTCGCAAAGCCTACTGTGCAGAAGAAAATCAGCGCATGATGATGAATCTGCTTTTGGAAAGCGAAGAAATCGCAGTTTCACAATCGCCGAATACACCAGTTGTTCACATTGTGGATGCACGAACAGCCGAACGCCTTGTCAATTCCAAATTTCAAAAGATTGCTGTTTGGTATTGGAAGATAACAGACCCTATCAAACATTGGCTAAAGCGTTTTTGAAGTTGCCAAGATATGCAATGTGGTTCTCTGTTCCTATGAGCGTCCTTTTACCATAAAATCCAACGGTATTAAAAGCAAACAGTGTGTCTCGTATAAATTCCTCCTTGGCCGGTATGTAGCCTCTTCTCGCTTGGGTGTTTTGTTTTACTATCTTGTCGACGTTGGCGGCTGGCTGTGAGGCTAACCGCGGCCCGGATAACCCTTCTAAATGAGAAAAACTGCCAGGGATGTTGGTATCCCTGGCAGTTTTTTCTCCCTCCTCACAAATAAATCTCGTTCGGCTGCGGGGGCAGGTGGCGGGTGGGGGCGGGGGCGTTGGAGTCCCGCCAGGCGGCGGGGGTCATGCCGGTTTCCCGCTTGAACACCCGGCACAGATAGGTGGCGCTGGAAAAGCCGCACAGCCCTGCGATCATCTCCAGGCTGTACTCCCGCTCCAGCAACAGCAGCTTGGCGGCCTCGATGCGGGTGCGGGTCAGGTACTTGCCCGGGCTGACCCCCATCTCCGCCGAAAAGCACCGCACCAGGTGGCATTTGCTCACACCCAGCTGGCGGCTCAGCTCCTCCACGCCGTACAGCCCGATGTAATTGCTGCGGATGGCCTCCACCGCGGCGGCCACCAGCGGGCTCAGCTGCCGGGGCGGGGTGTCGGCGCTGGCCAGCTCGCACAGCAGCGCGTAGACCGTCCGGCTCTGCTGCGGTGTCGCGGTGGGGCCGTCCTGGCACAGCAGGGCCAGCAGCTCGGCGGCGCCCGGGCAGGCGGTGCCCGGCACAAACCGGGAATACCCCAGCCCTTCACAGAACAGATCGGCGGCCTGGCCGGTCAGCTGCACCGCCAGCAGATGGCAGGGCGATTGGGGGACCAGCTGCACCGACCCGCTGCACAGCAGCAGATCCCCCGGCGTGCCGTTGGTGGCCTGACTGCCAGGGGCCTCGGCACGGCAGTGACCGCTGGACAAAATGCCCGCCCACAGCCCTGTGCCGGCCAGGGCCAGCGGTGCGTCAAAGGTTTCGTCCCGCACCTGGGAAAGCGCGCAGACGGCGGTGCAGTCAAAAATCAACTTCTGACCCTCCATATCAATAAAATACTATATCTTTTCTAAGAATAAGCTGTTATTATAGATTTGTCAAGAAAAACAGCCCGGCTGGGCGTCAATAAAATCCAATGGAGGTCATCACCATGGCAAGTATCAGCTGCCGTCACATTTACAAGATTTATCCCGGCAATGTCACCGCTGTCAAGGACTTCAACCTGGAAATCGCCGATAAGGAGTTTATCGTCTTCGTCGGTCCTTCCGGCTGCGGCAAGTCCACCACCCTGCGCATGGTCGCCGGCCTGGAGGAAATCTCCAAGGGCGAAATGTACATTGGTGACCGCCTGATCAACGATGTCCCCCCGAAGGATCGCGACATCGCCATGGTGTTCCAGAACTACGCCTTGTACCCCCACATGACCGTGTACAAGAACATGGCCTTCGGCCTGGAGCTGCGCAAGATGCCCAAGGACGAGATCGACAAGCGCGTGCGTGAGGCCGCCAAGATCCTGGAGATTGAGCACCTGCTGGACCGCAAGCCCAAGGCTCTGTCCGGCGGCCAGCGCCAGCGTGTTGCGCTGGGCCGCGCCATGGTCCGTAACCCCGCCGTCTTCCTGCTGGACGAGCCCCTGTCCAACCTGGACGCCAAGCTGCGTACCAGCATGCGTACCGAGATCATCAAGCTGCACAAGCGCCTGGCCACCACCTTCATCTATGTTACCCATGACCAGACTGAGGCCATGACCATGGGCGACCGCATCGTTGTCATGCGTGACGGCGTGATCCAGCAGGTCGATACCCCGCAGAACCTGTACGATTACCCCTGCAACCTGTTCGTCGCCGGCTTTATCGGCAGCCCGCAGATGAACTTCCTGGATGCCACCGTCAGGAAGGACGGCGACCAGTACGCAGTGGATGTGGCCGGCACCGTGCTGCCTCTGCCCAAGGAAAAGACCGCCGACGGCAAGCTGGATGCCTATGTGGGCAAGCAGGTCAAGATCGGCGTCCGTCCTGAGGATATGAAGGACGACGAGGAGTTCCTGGCCAAGCATCCCGCCACCCGCCTGGAGGCTGAGGTGGAAGTTTCCGAGCTGATGGGCGCCGAGATCTACCTGTACCTGACCTTCAAGGGCCAGAACATGATGGCCCGTGTGGCGCCCACCTCCAAGGCTCGCCGCGGCGACAAGGTCACCCTGGCCATGGATGCCCACAAGATCCATGTCTTTGACGCCGACACTGAGCTGACCATCATGAACTGATTGCAGCAAAAACCAAACCCAATCACGATTACTTGGACCAAACGGCCGAGACATCGTACAGCAAAGCGGCCCCGCCACCGGCGGGGCCGCTTTGCTGTGTGTGCCCCCGCTCCGGTCACAGTGGACGCGATGATGCCAAAAAGGCATGATACACAATATCCAGAAAGTATTTTACAGGGGGCGCGGCGGGCGCTATACTTAACGGTGCACCGGGGCGAATATCCGGACGGACCGGGAACAGTGGGTGGCCCAACGCCGGGACGGGGGGCCAGCGGTGCAAAAACAGAAGGTGTGACAAAATGACAGAACTGGAAAAGAAACAAAGCGGCCAGGTTTACGACGCCCGCGACCCGGAGCTGCGGGCGCAGCAGAGCCGGGCCAAGGATTTGATGCGACAGTACAACGCCCTGCCCGCCGGTGACAACGACACCCGCGCCGCAGTGCTGGAGAGGCTGCTGGGCCATGCGGGCCGCAACACCCGGGTCAACCAGCCGTTCTATGTGGATTACGGCTGCAACATCACGCTGGGGGACAACAGCTTTATTAACCTGAACTGTACGCTGCTGGACACCGGCCCCATCACCATCGGCAAAAACGTGCTGCTGGGGCCGGATGTGCGTATCTACACGGCGGTGCATGAGAAAAACGCCGCCGACCGCTACTGGCGCGAACCGGACGGCACCTGTGCGGTCAAGACCCGCGCGCTGCCGGTGGTGATTGGGGATGACTGCTGGATCGGCGGCGGGGCAATTTTGCTGCCCGGCGTGACCATTGGACGCAATGCGGTTATCGGGGCGGGCAGTGTCGTGACCCATTCCATCCCGGACAACGCCATCGCCTGCGGCAACCCCTGCACCGTCAAGGGATACAATCAGCAGTAACCGGAAACCGGGCGCCGCGCGGAGGGGCAACCCTCTATGCAGCGCCCGGCTGTGTTTTTTGGGCGGCGGCCTGCGCGGGGGATACTCCTTTTGCATGGCCGGGCATACAAAACCGGTATGCCCGCTGCAAATGGCAAAGAAAACGGAATGCTGATTGCGATGAAACGTTAAATTTTTTGGATTCCGGCGGCGGCACAGCCAACTATGCACTCCAGGCATGACGGATGATAAGGAATAGGTATTTCACATGGAAGCCCGGTGCCCCTATAATAAAGCCAAAGAAAAACGCAAGGAGGCAACTTCCATGAACCAAAATAAACCACTTCCGAAGATCGCGCTGGGCGCCTGGGCCTGGGGCAACGACGGCACTTTCGGCGGCCAGCTGACCGCTGCCGACCTGCGCCCGGTGTTTGACGCCGCCCGGGCTGCCGCGCTGGAACTTTCGGCGGAGGAGATCGCCGAGATGGAGGCCCTGGGCAGCGCCGCCGGCCTCAACGTGATCCGCTACTGGGAGAAGGAAATGAAGTGATTCCGGATGGCGCAGACAGAAGGGGGGGACTTGTACATGAGACCGCAAGGAACAAAAAAGATAGGAACCGAACGTCTGCTTTTGCGCCCGTTCGACCCCGCTGATGCGGAAAGCTGTATTCGTAACTGGGCCGCCGACCCGGCGGTTTACCGCCACGTCAGTCAGAAACCGCAGACACTGGAACAGGTGCGGGATTGGCTTTCCACGGCGGGGGAGGCCTATGGCAATTCAGAAACCTGGTATTGGGCAATCGTTGAGAAGGCCAGCGGAGAAGTGATTGGCGAGATTTTCGTCGATGATTTCAGCTCCCGCAATGGATGGTGCGAACTGGACTGGAAAATCGGCAGCAGCTTCTGGCAAAAAGGATATGCCACCGAGGCGGCCGCAGCGGTAGCGCGCCATCTATTGGACGAGGTGGGCTTCCACCGAATTCAAGCAAAGTGCTGTGTGGAAAACCCGTCGTCCGAACGGGTCATGCAAAAAATCGGCATGGTTAAAGAAGGCGTTTTGCGCGGCTATTTTTACACAAAGGATGGCCGTTGGTGCGATGTGGTGCTGTACGCGCTGCTGAGCAGCGATATAACAATAGAAAACCCATAGGATGATTCTCCTTCCGCCTCAACCTTGTGGACCATACACAGAAAGGAACCAGACCATGAAAAAGTTTGTCAGCCTTACCCTCGCCGCCCTGATGGCGTTCAGCCTGGCCGCCTGCTCCGGCAGCGAGAGTGCGGCTACCTCCTCACAATCCGTCGCCCCGACCGAGGCCCCCGCGGCCAACGAAGCCCCGGCGGCTGCCGAGGCGCCCTCTGCATCCGAGGCTGCCGGAGCGGACAGTGAACCCGCCGAAGGCACTGAGGCCGCGGCGTCCGAAACCACTGACGGCGGCAACATCCTGGTCGCCTACTTCTCCTGGTCGGGCAATACCGAGACGATGGCAAACATGATCGCCGAGGATGCCGGCGGCACGCTGTTTGAGATCGAACCCGCCACCCCCTACACCGACGACTACGACACACTGCTGGATGTGGCCCAGCAGGAGCAGGCCGACAACGCCCGCCCCGGGCTGGCCGCCACCGTGGAGAACTGGGACAGCTACGACGTGGTGTTCGTCGGCTACCCCGACTGGTGGAGCGATGCACCGATGCTGATCTACTCTTTCCTGGAAAGCTATGACTGGGCCGGCAAGACGCTGGTGCCCTTCTGCACCAGCGGCGGCAGCGGCTTTGGCCGCAGCCTGGATAAGCTGCCCGACTCCGCCCCCGGCGCGACCATCCTCGAAGGGCTGCACGTTTCCGGCAGCAGCGTGGACGGCGCGGCCGACCAGGTGGCCGAGTGGGTCGCTGGCCTTAACCTGTGAGGACGGCCATGACCCCGAAAGCCAAAGGTAAAATCGTCCTGGATGTGGCCATGACGCTTGCCCTGCTGTTTTTGATGGGCTACCCCTTCTGGGGCGATGTGGCCCACGAGTGGGCGGGCGCCGGAATGTTTGTGCTCTTTATTGTCCACCACATCCTCAACGCCGGGTGGTGGCGCAGCCTGGCCAAAGGGCACTATACCCCCGCCCGCATCCTTCCGCTTGTCATCGACCTGCTGGTGCTGGCCGCGATGCTGGGACTGATGGTCAGCGGTGTGCTGCTCTCGAACCATGTGTTCGCGTTTTTGCCCGTCCGGGGCGGCATGGGCTTTGCCCGCCTGCTGCACATGGCGTCGGCCTACTGGGGCTTTGTGCTCATGGCGCTGCACCTGGGCCTGCACTGGAACATGATCCTGGGCATGGCGCACCGCGCCGCCGGAGACCGCCCGGCGGGCAGGGGACGCCGGGTAGTGCTCAACATTTTGGGCGCCGCCGTCGCCCTCTGGGGGTTCGCGGCCTTTTTCCGCCGCGGCCTGCCATCCTATATGCTGTTCCAGACCCAGTTCGTCTTTTTTGATTACAGCGAGCCGCTTGTGCTCTTCTATCTGGACTACCTTGCCATGATGGGCACGTTTGTCTGGCTGGCCCACATGGTCGGCAAGCTGCTGCGGCCCAAAGCCCCGCAGGGAAGGCGGTGACCCGATGCCCGCACTGTTCGACGTGATACACCGGGAATTTGTCTACCTGTGGTACTATTTCAGCGTCCAGCTGGAGCAGATCTTTGGCTGGTGGGTGCTGGGCATGGTGCTGGGGTCGGCGGTCTCGGTGTTCGGCAAGGGGCGCATCCATGCAGCCGTCGCGGCGGTGTTCCAGCGGTATGTCCCGGCGGAAGGATTTGCCGCCCTCTTCGGTGAGAACGAGGGCTTCGGCGTGCTGCTGGCCGCCACCATCGGGGTGCCGCTCTACGCCTGCGGCGGGGGGACCATCCCGCTTTTGCAGGCCTGGCTGGCCGACGGCATGAGCATGGGCGCGGCGTCGGCTTTCATGATCACCGGCCCCGCCACCAAGATCACCAACCTGGGCGCGCTCAAGATCGTGCTGGGCGTCAAACATTTTGCCGTCTATCTCGCCTTTGTCATGCTGTTCTCGCTGGCCACCGGGCTGGCGGTCAACCTGGTTTGATAAACAGGACAATTTTTCATAGAACGTTCGCCGTGCCCTGCACCAAGCGCAGCAGAGCAGGAAAACGTCGGGACAACCAGATCACAAAAATTCAAAAGGAGAATGCAATTATGAAACAGAACATTGGTCATTCGATCGCCCTCTATCCCACTCCGCTGGTCGTCGTCGGCACGATGGTGAATGGTAAGCCCAACTGGGTGCTGGTGGGGCACCTGGGCATCATCGGCCACGACCATGTGATGGTCAGCCTGGCCAGCGCCCATTACACCAACCAGGGCATCCGGGAGAGCAAGGCCCTCTCCATCAATATTGTGGACGAGGCCCTGCTGCCCAAGGCTGACCGCGCCGGCTGTGTCAGCGGCGCCAAGACGGACAAGAGCGAGCTGTTCGATTATGTCGTCAGCGACACCGGTGCACCGATGATCACAAACGCCCCCGTCTCGATGGAGTGCGTGGTGGACGATGTCTACAAGACCCCCGGCTTCGAGAGTTTTATCTGCAAGATCGCTGCCACCTGGGCCGACGACAGCGTGGTCAAGGATGGCAAGCTGGACTACCGCGCCCTCAAACCGGTGCTGTTCGAGATGCCCACCTATGAGTACCTGCGCACCGGCGACGTGATCGCCAAATGCATGTCCTTCGGCAAGGAAGAAAACTGACCCTTTGGGGGAAGCAGTATGAAAGAGCTGATACAACCCAAAATCCTGATCGTCTGCTATTCTTACAGCGGCAACACGCTGGCGCTGGCGCGGGCCATCCGGCAGCGCACCGGCGGGGGGCTGACCCGGGTGTTTCCCACCCAGCCCTACCCGACCCGGTTCCCCGAACTGCTGGCCCAGGTGCGGCGGGAACTGAAAAGCCGCCATTACCCCAGGCTGCTGCCGCTCTGCGAGGCGCCGGACGGTTACGACCTGATCTTTGCCGGTACCCCCAACTGGTGCGGCACCGTCGCGCCGCCGCTGGCGGCCTATCTGCGGCAGCACGGCGGGCTGGCGGGCAAGACGGTGCTGCCGTTTTACAGCCACTGCGGCGGCGAGGCCGGCGATGTGGCCGGCGGCATCCGGGCGCTTTGCCCCCGCGCCCAGGTGGGCCCGGCCTTTGCTGCCACGCCCGACGAGCCGAATCTTGCCGCCGCGCTGGATGCCTGGCTCACAGCCTGCGGCGTGCTGCACGCCACAGCGGTCTGAACTGCTTTTTTGAGAGAGGAAGGTTACCGTGAAGGTACTTGTCATCAATGGCAGCCCGCGCAGGGGCGGCAACTCCGACCTGCTCTGCGACGAATTTATCCGCGGCGCCCGGGAGGCCGGGCACGCGGTGGAAAAGGTCGCCCTGCGGGACAAAACCATCGCCCCCTGCCGCGCCTGCTACGCCTGCTTCCGCACCGGGAGCTGTGTGCAGCAGGATGACATGGCTGAGCTGCTGGACAAAATCTGGCAGGCCGACGTGCTGCTGCTGGCCTCGCCCACCTATTTCTCCACCATGAGCGGCCCCATGAAAAACATGATCGACCGCCTGTTGCCCAAGTGGCAGGACCTGGGCGGCAAGGACGCCTATGTCATTGTCACCGGGCACGACGGCCGCGCGGGACTCAAACTGATGGGGGAGGAACTCTCCACCGTGCTGGGCAACCTGGGCTGCCGGGTCAGGCAGGTTATCTGGGGTGAGCACGTCTGGCAGAAGGGCGAGGTGCTGGGCACCCCGGCCATGGACGAAGCCTACCGGGCGGGCCGCGCCCTCTAAGGCTGCCCGCTCCCACAACAAAGGAGGTCCCCCATGAAGCAACACTGGTTCCCCAAAGCCGCCGCGCTGCTGCTGGCGGCCACGCTGGCCGGCTGCGGCGCGGCCCAGCCCACACCGCCCTCTGCCACTCCCGCAGCAACGGAACCCCCGGCGGTGACGGCCAGTCCTGCGCCGGAACAGACCCCGGTTGCTGACCCCGCCCCGGAATCAGGGGCCGCCGCCGGCGATCCGGTGGTCTACATGACCACCGACCTGACCGCCCGGGGGCTTGTGAACATCTACAACGCACTGGATGCCGCGCCCGAGGGCCGCATCGCGGTCAAGCTCTCCACCGGCGAGCCGGGCAGCAACTACCTGCGGCCCGAGCTCATCGGCGACCTGGTCGGCTCCCTCCATGAGCCCACCATCGTCGAGTGCAACACCGCCTACGGCGGACAGCGGGCCAACACGGCCATGCACTACCAGGTGGCCGAGGACCACGGCTACACCGCCCTGGCCCCGGTGGACATCATGGACGAGGAGGGCTCCATGACCCTGCCGGTGGAAGGCGGGTCCAACCTGACCGAGAACTACGTGGGCAGCCACTTTGCCAATTACGACTACTTCATCGTGCTGTCCCACTTCAAGGGCCACTCGATGGCCGGGTACGGCGGCGCGATCAAAAATATCTCGATCGGCATCGCCTCGTCCGAGGGCAAGGCCCACATCCATTCCGGCGGCACCGGCGGCACCGGCGGCAGCATGTGGGGCGGTGACCAGGACGCCTTCCTCGGGTCGATGGCCGAGGCCGGCAAGTCGGTGGTGAATGCCCTGGACGGCAACATCCTCTACATCAACGTGATGAACCGCCTGTCGGTGGACTGCGACTGCGACGGCAACCCCGCTGAGCCGGATATGCACGACATCGGCATCCTGGCTTCCTACGACCCCGTCGCGGTGGACCAGGCCTGCATCGATCTCGTCTATGCGGCGGAGGACGGCGGGTCGCTGGTCCAGCGGATCGAGAGCCGCAACGGCCTGCGCACCCTGGAACACGCCGAGGCCATCGGCCTGGGCAGCCGCAGCTATCAGCTGGTCTCCATCGACGGCTGAGCCGCTTATCGTACTATTTCCCGGGGGAGCCTGCGGCCATCCGGCACCGTAAGATGGCGCGGATGCCCCCTGTTTTACTCCTTTTCTTCTTTTCATCAACAGCCCGCCGCCCGGGGATGTGACTCCCGGGCGGCGGGCTGTTGATTTGTGTTTTGAAAATGCCCTGCGCAGCGGGCCGTGGCCCTGACGGCTGCCATGGATACCGTCCGGCGGACGGTCACCTCGGCGCGCCGGCGCGGCCTCTTCGGTGCAGGCCAAACAGGCGGACCGTCAAAACAACCGGAAAGGCGGCGGCGGCCAGCAGGCCGGCTTTCAGGCTGCCGCCGGCCAGCTCCGAAAAGCTGCCCACCAGCGCCGGGCTGACCGTGCCGCCAAAGTCCCCCGCCAGCGCCAAAAGGGCAAACAGCGCGGTGCCGCCTCTGGGGCATTGCCGGGAGGCCAGGCTGATTGTGCCCGGCCACATGATGCCCACGCCGAACCCGCAGAGGGCGCACCCTGCCAGGCCAAGAACCGGCCAGGGGGCCAGGGCGGCCAGCAGAAAGCAGGCCGTGCACAGCAGGCCGCACAGCAGCATGGTTTTTGTCAGGTTCCACCTTGCGCCCAGCTTGCCGTACAACATGCGGGACAGCCCCATGAAAACGGCAAACAGGCAGGGGCCGGCCAGATCGCCCACCGTTTTGGACACGCCGAGGGCCGACTCGGTAAAGGCGGAGGCCCACTGGGCCATTGTCGTTTCGGAGGCGCCGGAGCAGACCATCAGCAGGATCATCCCCCACAGCAGCGGCTGCCGCAGCAGCTGCTGTGGGGGATGATCCTTGCCCTCCGGCACCGGGCGCTCAATGGGGCAGGTGAGGAACTGAAAGAGGTTGCCAAACGGCACCAGCGCCCAGATCAGGGCCAGAACCCGCCAGTTTTCGAGGCCGAACACCGCAAAAAAGAGGGTGGAACCCAAAATCACGGCCACCGCGCCCCAGCAGTAAAACGAGTGCAGCAGGCTCATGTGTGCGTCCTTGTTCTCAAAGGGGCAGGCTTCCACAATGGGGCTGACCAGCACCTCCACCAGACCGCTGCCGATGGCGTACAGCACCACCGCGACGAGAATCCCCCAAAATGGTTCGGGGCAAAGTTCCGGCAGCACCGCCAGCAGCGCAAACCCTGCCGCCGAGACTGCCTGGGAGGCCACCACGCAGACCCGGTAGCCGATTTTGTCCGCAAACCGGGTGGCTGCCAGGTCAATCACCAGCTGGGTGAGGTAAAACACAACAGGGATCAGGGCAATTTTGTCCAGCGGGATGCCGTAGCTGTTGTGAAAAGTCACAAACAGCAGCGGCGCAAAGTTGGCGGCGATGGCCTGGGTGACAAAGCCCAGGTAGCAGGCCGCCAGCGTACTTTTGTGGTTTCTGGTCTTTGCCATATCACTGACCCGCCCGGATGTTTTTCACCGTCTTTTTCTCGATGCTGAGATGCTCATACACGCGGATGCCGCCGCTGCCCGTGGGGGCCTGGGCCAAAAGCCCCACCTTGATGACCGGGTCCGCCGGCAGGTGGAAGTACCGCATCATGTAAAAGTGGACCCCGTCCGTCGAGTAGTGGAAGCCAAAGTTGTTGCCCACCCGGCAGACCTGCAGCCAGGCGGTGTTGCCCTCCAGGTTGACGCCGTTGGCATCGTCCGAGTCGCCCTTGGTCACCACGCTCACCGCGGCGTGCGTGCCGAAATCGGTCAGCTCATAGCAGCACTTTGCCCAGCAGCGCTCATCCTGCATAACCATCACCGAGGCAGAATCGTAGGTGTCCCGGAAGTCGTGGGAGACTTTCACCCGCAACACAAAGTCCCCCTCCACCTCGGTATGGTAGAAGGGCGCGTTGCAGAGGGACTCGGGCAGAATCCCCTCCTGCCATTCGTCGATGCTGCCGCAGAAGAAATCGGTCTTGGCCGGGGCCAGGATCTCAATCCGGTCACCGGTTTTGTGAACCTTGCTTTCGTTGAGCCATTTGAATTCCATGCTGAACTCTCCTTTTCTTTCTTGAAATTATGCGTATTATATAACCGCATTTCGCAAAAGAAAAGGCAGTATTGCGGCAGAAACAAGCACTATTTACCCGGTTTTCGGCTTTTCCCGGGCGCAGAACCGTATCGCCGGCGGAATTGGCGGCTGAAGTAATTGACCGAGTGGAACCCGCAGGCGGCGCTGACCTGCTGCAGGGTCAGCGTGGTTTCCTGCAGCAGCTGCCGCGCGGTCTGAAGCCGGTACCGGATCAGCGCTTCCACCGGGGAACACCCCAGGTAGGACTGAAAGCACCGCCCCGCCTCGCTCCGGCTGATGTTGGCGGCGCCGGCAATGTCGGCCAGGGTGACCGGCTGGGCGTAATGCCGGTAAATATAGGTCAGCATTTTTTGCAGGCGGATCTGGGCGTTCAGCTCCATCCGCGACGCCTCGGTCCTGGGCAGGGAATCCAGATGGCGGAACAGCACCTCCCACACACAGCAAAGGCTGCGCTGGACGGTCAGCTCGTAGCAGGCGGGCTGATCCCGCATGGCGCGGTATGCGGCATCGAGCGGCCGGCGGACCGCCCTCCACAGCGGGGTGCCCTGCCGGAACACCACAAAGGGAAGGGCGCCGCAGGCCTGCACCGGCTGGATGTATTTCCGGTACAGGGGGCTGGCCTCCGGGGCGACCACCGTGCCGGAAAACAGCAGGATCGGCAGCGGGTCCGGCATTTGGCCGGACAGCTGACGGATGCCGTGGAGCATATTCCGGTTGACAAAAATGCTGTCCCCCGGCTGCAGGACGGTGTGGGTCTGCCCCACCTGATAGTCCACCGAGCCGCTTTGCACTGTGGCAATCTCAAAATAGGGGTGCCAGTGCATCGGCCCCGCGCGGTCTGGCAGGGCGGCCAACTCATCGCAATAGAACGCGACGGGAAACGCCAAGCTCGCGCGGGGGATCTGTTCCCGCAGTTGGTGATCCAGTACAATGGGCATTGTGTCTTCCTTTGTGTGTGGGCAGGGGAGGGGGCCGCCGCGGTCCGGGGCTTATCCCCGGCAGAGGCTGGTCCACTGGCAGTCACCGCAGACCTGCTGCCGCAGGCCTGCGGCCAGGACTGCCTGCTGCACCCGCTGGTGGAATGCCCGGTAGGGCAGCCGGTCGCCGGGTTTGAGACCGCACAGGTCCAGCACGGCCCGGTCGTAGGCCGCCACCTTGGCGGCGCTTTCACAGACATTGCCGTGGTTGTTGGGGCAGCAGGCGCAGATACAGTCGGTCTGGTCGGTCAGCTGCACCGGCGGGTTTTGTTCCAGCCGGCGGATCACCGCCGCCATGTGGGCGGTGAAGGCGGGGCTGTATCCCCGCCCCTGAAAAAAACAGATGCACAGGCCGTGGTGGGCCCGCAGCAGGATGGGCTGCAGTTCCATGGTTCGGGAACACCTCATTTCACAAAGGGAGCCAGCCGTCGGGCCACCGCCAGTGCCAGCGCGATTTTGGCCAGGTCGGGCAGAAGAAAGGGAACCACGCAGGAGAGCAGCGCCGCTCCCAGCCCGATGGGGCCGGTCCGGGCGGTGTAAACAACCAAAAACCAGGCGGTGCCCAGCGCATAGCAGACCACAAGCCCCAGCACCATGGCCAGCGCCTGTACCCACAGCCGGCGGCCGGGGATGCGGTCAGTCAGGCAGAAGATCAGCCCCGCGGCGATCCAGGCAACCATGTAACCGCCGGTACTGCCAAACAGCACCCCCACGCCCCCGGCGCCGCCGGCAAACACCGGCACCCCGATGGCGCCCAGCGCCAGATAGGTGCAGATGGCCGCCGTGCCCCGTTTGCCCCCCAAAAGGCCCAGCGCCAGAAAAACGCCGAAGGTCTGCATGGTGAAGGGGACGGCAGCGGGGATGGAGATCCAGGCGCAGACGGCCAACAGCGCCGCAAACAGCGCGATCAGCACAAGGTCCCTGGTTTTGGTGTGACGTTTGGCGGAAACTTTCATGGTGATGCCTCACTTTCCCGCCGGGCGGCCCGGCGGGTTTCTCAGGGTGTATCTGACCAATCCGTCAGATACACCCTTGCCAAGGGTAGCACGGTGCGGCCCCCTTGTCAACCACGGGGCGCCTGCCGGAAAACAGGCTTTGGGGCTGCGCCAAAGCGGCACAGCCCCAAAGTTGATGTGCGGAGAACCGTCACATTTTCACAATACGGTAATACTTTTTCGCCGTCAGCAGATAGACCAGGATGTAGCACACCGCAAACACTGCCAGCGTGGCCAGGCAGCAGGCCACAAACAGCCCCTGGTCCGCCACGCCGAAGGCCGAGATCAGCCGGAACAGCATGGGGAAGGCCGCCGCCAGATGGATGGCCGCCATGACCAGCGGCAGGAAAAAGATCATCAGCACCTGGCTGCGGATGGTGGAGCGCACCTCGGCGGCGCTCATGCCCACCTGCTGCAAGATCAAAAAGCGGCTGCGGTCCTCGTACCCCTCGCTCAGCTGCTTGTAGTAGATGATCAACACGGTGGCCAGCGTGAACATCACCGCCAGGAAGATGCCCAAAAACACAAAGCTGCCGTTCATGCTGTACAGCTGAAACTTCATGTCGCTGTGGGTGAAAAAGGTCACCCGGGGAATACAATCCGGCAGCGGGTCGGCGGCGGCCTGCATGGCGGCGGCGCACTCCTGCTCCTGCATATCGCTCAGCCCAACGGGGTTGACCACCGCAAACCACCGCACCGACGGCACAAACCCGCGGCCGGTGGGGGTGATCTCCTCGACCAGGTCCGCCAGGGTGTTTTGGCTGTCCACCACCAGGCAGACGGTGTGGCTGCTGCCGAACTGGCCGTTCACCGCAGGGAACGCCTGGCAGCTGCCCGCCGCCGTCATGGGAACGCCGCCCAGGGTGAATTCGGTCACGCCCTCCGGCAGGCCGTTGGCCAGCACCTGGCCGGGGGCCAGCGACGGCTGCTCGCCGGTCAGGCGGGCGTAGTCCCCCGCGTGCATGATGCGTACGCTCCAGGCGGTGGGGTCGTTCTGGTCCGCCGGCACATCAGCGGCAAAGGCGCCGTTGGCGTAGTGTGTGTCCACCAGCAGCAGTGCAAAGCTGGCAAACTGGTCGTCAGATACGCCGTAATCTGCCGCCACCTGCCGCAGCCGGTTGTCCCAATCGGTAAAATCGGTATCCCGGTAGCTGTCATCCAGGCAGACGCCGTTCATGCCGATGGCGTTGGGGTACATGGTGTCCAGCGTTATCCCGGTACCGGCATACAGGCAGACGGTGGTGGCCACGCTGACCAGCACGGTGGTGGCCAGGATGCAGATGTTCGCCAGGCCGCGGGCGTTCTGGTTCATGCGGTAGATCATGCCGGACACCGCGGTGAAGTGCCGTGGCTGATAGTAAAACGATTTGTTTTTGCGCAGCAGCTTGAGCACCACCACGCTGCCCGCGCCGAACAGAAAGTGGGTGCCCGCAATGACCAGCGCCACCGCCAGAAAGAAATACAGGATGATAAAAAGGACGTCGGTGGTGGTGGCGGCGATGTAGTACCCCGCCCCCAGCGCGGCCACGCCCAGGATGGCCAGCAGCCAGTTGCTTTTGGGCTGGCGCTCGCCCATCTGGTCGGAGTGGAGCAGCTCGATGGGGTTGGCCTTCCACACCTGGCGCAGGTCGAACAGGTACAGGCAGAAAAACAGCGCCCCCATGGCCGCCGCCGTCTGCCAGGCGCCTTCCACGCTGAAGTAGAAGCCCAGCGGCATCTCAAACGTCATCAGCCGCAGCAGCACCATCAGTACCAGCTTGGAGAACAGCGTTCCCACCGCTACGCCGGCAACAATGCACCCGGCGCAGAGAAACAGCATCTCCAGCCCCAGCACCGCGGCCACATTGCGCTTTTGCATACCAAGGATGTTGTACAGCGCCAGCTCCCGCCCCCGCCGCCGGATGACAAACCCGTTGGCATAGGCCATGATCCATACGACCAGAAAGCCCATGATGATGCTGCCCAGCCCCAGCATCAGTTCCACAAAAGCAGCGCCGCGCATCTCGGTGATGCCGTTGTTGTAGGTCAAAAACAGCATCAGATAGCACATGGCTGCGCAGCCTGCGCCGGTGAGGAAAAACGGGAAGGTATACTGCCGGTTTTTGACCAGATTCTGCCCGGCCAGCCGGAAATACAGCGCCAGCTTAGTCATGGCTCTCACCCCCGGAAAGTGCGGTGAGCGTGTCCGAGATGCGGGCGAACATCTGCTCGGTGGTCAGGCGGCCCCGGTAAAGCTGGTGGTAGACCTGTCCGTCCTGCAAAAACAGCACCCGGCCCGCGTGGCTGGCGGCCCGCACGCTGTGGGTGACCATCAGGATGGTCTGGCCGCCGGCGTTGATCTCGCCAAACAGCTGCAGCAGGCTGTCGGAGGAGCGGGAGTCCAGCGCGCCGGTGGGCTCGTCGGCCAAAATCAGCGCGGGGCGGGTGATCAGCGCCCGTGCCACCGCGGCCCGCTGCTTCTGCCCGCCGGACACCTCATAGGGATATTTTTCCAGGATATCCACGATGCCCAGCTGCCGGGCAATGGGCCCCAGCCGCACCTCCATGTCCCGGTAGGGGGTACCCGCCAGCACCAGCGGCAGAAAGATGTTGTCCTTGAGGGAGAAGGTGTCCAGCAGGTTGAAATCCTGGAACACAAAGCCCAGGTGGTCGCGCCGGAAGGCGGAAAGGTCCCTCTCGCTGATTTTGGTGATGTCCCGGCCGTTCAGCAGCACAGCGCCGCCGGTGGGGCGGTCCAGTGCAGCCAGGATGTTCAAAAGCGTCGTTTTGCCGGCGCCCGACTCGCCCATGATGGCCAGGTATTCGCCCTGTTCCACCGTGAAGTTCACATCGGTCAGGGCCTGCACCTTGGTCCCGCCGAAGCGTGTGGAGTAAGTTTTTTCCAGGTGCCGGATCTCAAGCAGTGACATGGTTGGCTCCTTTGCAGATCAGGTTGACAAAAATCCGGCAGGTGCGCTTCCGGCGACCCCGGCGGCCACCGGCAGCGCACCCGCCTGACGGATTTTTTGGCGGCAGGCTGCGTGGGGGAGAGCCATTGTTTTTGTGGGGGGCGTCTCCCGCCTGCCGCATCTGTATTGTACCGCGGCCGGGGGCCGGGCTGCCATGGCACAGCCTTACAAAAAGGGGCGCCAACCTTACAAATTTGTCACAACAGGGAGCAGCACGCTGCCGCCCCTCACTCGTACAGGGTCTGCTCCGGCGGAAAGGTCAGCGTTACGGCGGTGCCGCGGCCGGGTTCGCTTTGGGCAGACAGGGTACAGCCGGTCTTGCCGGCCGCCCGGGCGCACAGATACAGCCCCAGCCCGCTGGACTCCGGCCGGTCGTGGCCGGTGCAGCCGGTGTAGCCTTTTTCAAAGATGCGGGGCAGGTCCTCCGGCCGGATGCCGGCGCCGTTGTCCTCCACCGTCAGCGTCCGCGGTCCGGCGGTCACCGTCACGGTGCCGCCCTCCGGCGTGTACTGGATGGCATTGGAGAGCAGCTGCTCCAAAATAAAGCCGGTCCATTTTCCGTCGGCCACCGGGGCGGCGTCGGTGCCGTCGTAGTGCAGCGTCAGCTTTTTCAGGATGAACATCCGGGCAAACCGGCGCAAGCTGTGCCGGATGATGGGGTCCAGCGGGGTTCTTTTCAACACCAGGTCGTTGGTTTCGCCGCCCAGGCGCAGATACTCCATCGCCATGCCCACATACCGCTCGGTCTGGAACAGCTCCCGCTCCAGCTCGGCCCGGGGCAGCTCCCCGCCGGCCTGCAGCAGCAGCCGCATGGCGGCCAGCGGCGTTTTGACCTGATGTGCCCACATGGTAAAGTAGTCCAGACCGTCGTCCTGGCGGGCGCGGGCGTCCAATGTCTGGTCGGCCAGCGCATCGGCCAGGCTGCGCAGCGCCTTCTGGTAGGCGGCCTCCTGCCCGGTCTCGCCGCCCTCTGGCGGGGGCAGCGTCAGGCTGCGGCTGCGGGGCTGGTCGGCCAGCGCCTCGGCGGCGCGGCAGCGGCGGGACCAGTCCGGCCAGCCAGCCGCCAGCACTGCCGCCGCCAGCACTGCGGACAGCAGCGACGCATAGCCAAAGGGCTCCAGCGGCAGGCCGTACAGGGCGGTCACCGCCCCGAACACGCCCGCTGTCAGCGCCCAGGCCGCCGCTGCCCGGCGCTGTGTGTACAGATAAGAACAAAACCGTTTCATGGGATCAGGTATCCCTCCCCCTTGCGGGTGTGGATCAGCCCGGGCAGGCCGGCGGCCTCCAGCTTTTTGCGCAGCCGGGCCACGTTGACGGTCAGTGTGTTCTCGTCCACAAAACAGTCGGTGGCCCACAGGGCGGTCATCAGGTCCTCCCGCGGGACGGTGCGGCCCCGGCGGGAGAGCAGCGTCTGCAAAATGCGCAGCTCGTTCTTGGTCAGTTCCACGGCACCGGCGGGGGTTCTCAGCGCGCCGGCGCTCAGGTCCAGCACCACGCCGCCGCCGCAGTCCAGCAGGTCGGCGGGCCGGGCGTAGGCGTAGGTTCGGCGCAGGATGGCCTGCACCTTGGCACCCAGCACCTCCAAATCAAAGGGCTTGGCGATGTAATCGTCGGCGCCCAGCTCCATGGCGGTGACGATGTTCAGGCTGTCCCCCGCCGAGGAGAGAAACACAATGGGCACCTGGGACATCTCCCGGAATACCCGGCACCAGTGGTAGCCGCTGTGGTAGGGCAGCGACAGGTCTAAAAGCACCAGCTGCGGCGCAAAGGCGGAAAATTCCGGCGCCAGGTCGGCAAAATTTTCGCCCACAGCCGCGGTGTAGCCCAGCCGGGTCAGATAGTCCCGAACGGTGCGGGCAATGACGGGGTCGTCCTCGATCAGAAAAATACGGTATTGCATGGGCCAGGGTCCTTTCGGAAGCGGCGGCGGAACGCCGCAGAAGGTGGATACAACCCCATTGTACCATGCACCAGCCGGGGTGACAATGACCATCGCTGCACAGCTATGCTGAAAAGGCATGGCATGACATAAAAAATAAGTATTTTCCATGGAACACGGCAGGGGGTATAGTAATAACAGGGCAGTGGGGTGTGCGGATTGCCCGGCAGCGGCGTCAACCCCATTGCAGGTTCCTACTGATCGAATGGCGCGACGCCGCAAAGCCCGCCTGCATGGGCTGCTGCGGTCCGTGCGCAGAACGGAGGTATCCCATGAAATCCAAGGTCTACTTTACCCGCACCATCACCCCGGAAAAGGTGGTGGAACTGTACAATGCCCTGGGCATTCAGCTGCCCGGCAAGGTGGCGGTCAAGGTCCACTCGGGCGAGAAGGGCAACCAGAACTACCTGCACCCCGAATTCTGGAAGCCGATGGTGGACGCTGTCCACGGCACCATCGTGGAATGCAACACCGCTTACGGCGATGCCTCCGGCGGTGTGCGCGACAACACCGACAGCCACTGGAAGCTGATGGAGGAGCACGGCTGGACCAAATATTTTACGGTGGACATTATGGATGCCGAAGGTCCCGACGTGGTCTGGCCCATCCCCAACGGCAAGATCCTGAAGGAAAACCGCCTGGGCAAAAATATCCTGAACTACGACTCCATGCTGGTGCTGGCCCATTTCAAGGGGCACCCCATGGGCGGCTACGGCAGCGCGCTGAAGCAGCTGTCCATCGGCTGCGCCTCCCGCGCGGGCAAAGCGCTGATCCACTCGGCCGGCAAGACCGGCGACCGCTACAAAACCTGGCAGGAGCACGCCAGCAAGGTGGAGTTCCCCGAGGCGATGGCCGACGCCGCCATGAGCGTGGTGGAACACTTTAAGGACAAGATCGCCTTTATCAACGTGATGAAGAACCTGAGTGTGGATTGCGATTGCTGCATGGTGGCCGAAGACCCCTGCATGAAGGATATCGGCATGTTGGCTTCCCTCGACCCGGTGGCCATCGACCAGGCCTGCATCGACCTGGTGCTTCAGTCGGACGACCCCGGCAAGGAGCACTTTATGGAGCGGGTCAACAGCCGCAACGGCATCCACACCATCGAGGCCGCCGCCGACCTGGGCTACGGCAGCCGGGCGTATGAGCTGATCGAGCTGTAAGCGCCAAAACCAGCCCCCAGCCCGCCGGCCCAAACAGGCCGGCGGGCTTTTGTCTGCTGCAAAATATGGGGTTGGCGCTTGTGCAAACCGGGGGGATGTGGTATAATCGGCGATACAAAAGCAGAAACGCGCTTTTCAAATTCGGCCCGCAGGGGCGGCGGCATGGCCGGTCCGCCCACCGGAGAAGCAGGGTGAAAGTCCCACACAGTCCCGCTACTGTTACAGTCAGAGCGCCGGGCGGCCCGAAGGTACATCTCCACGAGCGATGGAGAAGGGTACGTGCAGCATACAACCACAGCCCGGCAGCCGCAGGCCGCCCGGGCAGTTTGCCGCGCCCTTCCCTGTGCAGGGGCGCGGCTGTTTTTGTGCCATTTTTTGGTGTGTCGGTCCATCAAAGCGCTGGAAAAGCGGCAAACCGCTGAATTGCAACGCCCCGCAACGCGGCGGGCGCGGCTTTGGGGCGGTACCGCACCATGCAAAGTGCCGCAGTGGTTGCCGCGGTGAAGTTGCGTGGGGATGGCCCCGATGGAATGGAACAGTGCGTAGAGAAAATCCGACACACCCACACAGATCCGGCTCTGCAAAGAGCCGGAAAAGGCGCGGGCAGCACCAGAAAAACAGAGGAAGGCAACCCCTTTGTTTTCTTGGGCGGCTGCGCAGAAGGGAGCATAGTTATGGAGCAGAAAAAAACTGGCAAAAAGGTATGGTGGGCCGTACTGGGCCTGATTATTGTGGTGGCGGCGCTGGTGGGCGTCTATCTCGTCTTCGGCCCCAAGGGCACCGCGGGCGAAAAGACCATCACGGTGGATGTGGTCCTGCTGGACGGCAGTGACACCCAAACCACCATCACCACCGACGCCGAATTCCTGCGCGGTGCGCTGGAGCAGGAGAACATGATCGAGGGCACCGAGAGTGACTACGGTCTGTATGTGACCACCGTCAACGGTGTGACCGCGGATGAAAGCAAGGAACAGTGGTGGAGCTTTACCAAGGGCGGCGAGTTCCTGGAAACCGGCGTGGACAGCACCCCCATTGCCGATGGCGACGCCTTTGAGATCACGCTGGTAGAGGGGTACTGATGCGCCGGCTGTCCACCCGAACCCTGGTGCTGGCCGGCCTGATGGGCGCCCTGCTGATGGTGCTGAAGGAGACCCTCTCCCTGCTGCCCGGTGAGCCGGTAACCCCGCTGATTTTGCTGTACACGCTTGAACTGCCCGCGGCGACACCCTGGGCCATCGGGGTGTTTGTGGTGCTGCAGTTTGTGCTGTACGGGCTGGGCCTGTGGAGCTGGATGTACCTGTATATCTGGTTTTTGCTCTACTTTTTGGTTCGGCGGCTGCGGCGGATGGATTCGGCCCTGGGGTGGGCGGTGGTCAGCGGCGCCTATGGCCTGGCCTTCGGCGCGCTGTGCACGCCGGTGTATCTGGTCACAACGGGGCCGATTGCGGCCTTTGCCTGGTGGGTGGCGGGGCTGCCCACCGATTTGATCCACTGCGCGGGAAACTTTGTCATCACGCTGGTGGTCTACCGCCCGCTGCGCCGCGCGCTGCACGGCATCCGCAGCAGGCTGTAAAACAAAAAACGCGCTGCCCGGCCTTCCGCATACAGGGAAGGCCGGGCAGCGGCTGTTTTTGCGGAACATTTCCGCAGCACAAACGCCCCCCGGCAGCGGGGAACCGAACAGGTTCCCGCCGCCGGGGGGCGTTGTGTTTACCGGATGGTACCGGTCAGGATCAGCCGACCACAGTCACGCTGGTGATGTGGGGGTTGACACCCTCGTACCAGTACAGGAAGCCCTCGCAGTCGATGGTCTGGCCGACTTCCAGGTTCTCAACGGCCTTGTAGACATCGGTGGAGCTGTCGCACAGATAGCTTTCAACGGTGAAGGTGTAGGTCTGGCCGTTGTACTCAACTTTGAAGTACAGGTCGTCGCCCTGGGTGCCGGAGCCGTCATCATTGTACAGGAAGGCGTACTCGGTGTCATCGTCTTTGACCGGGCTGGGGGCGACGGTCAGGCCGGTAAAGCTGACCTTCTCATTCTGGTGGCTTTCCAGCTCATCGGTGCCCAGCAGGTCGGTCACATCCATGGGCTCTGCCACGAAGGTATCATCGGTGAGGATCTCATCCAGCTGGCCATCCATGATCTCGATCTCGCCCGACCATTCCGCCTTGAAGCCGGAAACCTGGATCTTGGTGCCTTCGGTCATGGCGTCGTACTCTTCCTGGGTGCAGGCCATGTCATAGGCGAAGTAGGCACCGTCCTGGTCCTGCAGATAGACGGTGGCGGTGCCCTGCTCGGCGTAATAGGACTGCTTGGCCTGGACGTAAGCCTGGATGGTGACAGGGGCGTCCACAGCGGCGGCCATGTACTCATCGTAGCTCAGCACTTCGCCGGAAGCGGTCTCGCCGGAGGCGGGCTCCTCAGTGGTGGAATCACTGCTGGTGACGGTCTCGCTGGAGGAGGACTCCTCAGTGCTGGAAGTGCTGGTCGTGCCGCCGGCACAGGCGGTCATGGCGCCGGCCAGGCAGAGGGCCAGTGCGGCAGAAACAAACTTTCTCATGGGTAAAATTCTCCTTTGTTTTGTGCATCGTAGGGCGGCGAAGAAGGACCAACCGGATGCCGGTCCCCGCCAGCTCGCCAGCCCGGTGGTGGATGAACAACTTTAATTATAGTGGTCCCGGGGCAAAAATCAACCTGGCGGGCGCCCAAAACGGGAAATCGTTACCAAATTGGAACGAATGTGACTGTGCATGGCGCACAAAAAGCAGCGCGGCTGCCCGCCGCCCCTGCCCGGGATGTCCCGCGGCGGTCCGCATCCGGCGGGCCGGCCACAAAAATCCCCCGCCGGCCACAGGGACCGGCGGGGGAAAATGCGTTTTACTGGATCGCCCGGCAGGGCATCGGGATCAGCCGGCGGACATCAGGCCTTGTTGGCGCTGCCGAACAGCTCGATCTTCTCGCGGACCTTGTCCATAATGGCGTCGGCGCCCGGCTTCAGCAGCTTGCGGGGGTCGTAGCCCTTGCCCTGCTGATCCTTGCCGGCCTCAATGTAGGCGCGGGTTGCCTCGGCAAAGACCAGCTGGCAGTCGGTGTTGACGTTGATCTTGCAGACGCCCAGGCTGATGGCCTTCTGGACCATCTCGTCGGGGATGCCGGTGCCGCCGTGCAGCACCAGGGGAATGTTGTTGGTGGCTTTGTGGATGCGGTCCAGCGCCTCAAAGTCCAGGCCCTTCCAGTTGTCAGGATAGATGCCGTGGATGTTGCCGATGCCGGCAGCCAGGAAGTCCACGCCCAGGGCGGTGATGCGGGCGCACTCCTCGGGGTCGGCGATCTCGCCGGCGCCCACAACGCCGTCCTCAACGCCGCCGATGGAGCCGACCTCGGCCTCGATGGACAGGCCCTTGTCATGGGCCAGCTCGACCAGCTCCTTGGTCTTGGCAACGTTCTCCTCGATGGGGTAGTGGGAGCCGTCGAACATGATGGAGGTGAAGCCGGCCTCAATGCAGGCCTTGGCGCCCTCATAGGTGCCGTGGTCCAGGTGCAGCGCCACAGGCACGGTGATGCCCAGGCTCTCGTCCATGGCCTTGACCATGGCGGCGACCGTCTTGAAACCGGTCATATACTTGCCGGCGCCCTCGGACACGCCCAGGATGACCGGGCTGTTCATGGCCTGCGCCTGCAGCAGGATGGACTTGGTCCACTCCAGGTTGTTGATGTTGAACTGACCGACGCCGTAATGGCCGTCGCGCGCCTTGCGCAGCATGTTGGTTGCATTTACCAGCATAGATATTACCTCCCTGCAATTTGCCGGACACGCCGCAGCCGGCCCCGCCAGCAGCCCTTGCGCTGCCGGCGAAACCCGCCGCCGTGTCCAACGGTTGGAAAAGCGCACTGCCGCGCTTTCTCTGGCTTTTATTATAGTCCGGGGTTGTCAAAAAAGCAACAGCCATGACCAGCCTGAAAACAAAAAATGCCGCAAGCTTTCCCGCTGGCAGCCGCCCGGCGGATTGACTTGTCCCTCCGGGGGTGATATACTGGAGCCAGTTTCAAGGAAATTGAGGTGGAAAGATGCGCAAGGAACTCTGCTGATTGTTGGACCGGCTGTTACGGGGCGGCGCCGCCCTGGTTTCGCCTGTCCACGGCAGGGTCGCCGTGCGCAGTCTTTCCGCTTTTTGCTGTCCCGCCGCCAGGATCTGGCCGGAGGGCGGCACCGTCCGCGCTGTTTGCCGGACGGCAGGGGAGCGCCTGGCCGCCGCCCTGCCGTCCGGTTTTGCTTTTTAACAGCAAGGGTGTATCGGGACCATCCAGAGTGCCGCTGAGGAACGGAGCAGGGCTGAGGATTGTTCAGATACCCCCAAGGAGGGCGATGCCTTATGTCACTGTTTCAAATCAGCCGCCTGACGTTTGCCTGGCCAGGCAGCTACGACAATGTTTTTACCAACCTGAACCTGCGGCTGGACACCGGCTGGAAACTGGGCCTGACCGGCCGCAACGGCCGCGGCAAGACCACCCTGCTGCGCCTGATCTGCGGGGAGGAGGATTATGACGGCCGCATCGAACTGCAGGAGCATCCCTGCCGCTTCCCGGCGCCGGTGGCTGACCCGGGCCGGCCGGTGGCCCGGGTGGTGCGTGCCCTGGCGGGGGAGGAGGCGGCTGACTGGCAGATTGAGCGGGAACTTGATCTGCTGGGGCTGGGGGAGGCGGCCCTTGGCCGGCCTTTTGCCAGCCTGTCCCCCGGCGAACAGACCCGTGCCCTGCTGGCGGCGCTGTTTTTGCAGCCGGAGGGGTATCCGCTGCTGGATGAACCCACCAACCACCTGGATGCCGCCGGACGCGCGTTGCTGGGGCGGTATCTGCGGGGGCAGCGGCGGGGCTTTTTGCTGGTGTCCCACGACCGGATGCTGCTGAACGAGTGCGCGGACCATATCCTTTCGCTGGAAAAAACCGGTCCGCTGCTGATCCAGGGCGGCTACGACGACTGGCAGCGGGAGACCGACCGCCGCGACGCCCGGGAGCTGGCCGAAAACCAGCGGCTTACCCGGGAGATCGGCCGGCTGGAGGAGGGGATCCGCCGCACCGGCGCCTGGGCGGCCCAGGTGGAAAAAAGCAAGTTTGGCACCCGCAACTCCGGGCTGCGGGCGGACCGGGGCTATGTGGGGCATCAGGCGGCCCGGATGATGAAGCGGGCCAAGGTCATCCAGGCGCGGCAGCAGAAGGCACTGGCTGAAAAATCCACCTTGCTGCAGGACCTGGAGACCGCCGAACCCCTGAAACTCCATCCGCTGCCTGCGCCCGACGGCTGCCTGGTGCGCTGCCGGGACCTGACCGTCTGCTATGGGGACCGGCCGGTCTTTTCCGGGCTGACAATGGAACTGCGCAGCGGTGAGCGGCTGGCGCTGCGCGGCAGGAACGGGTGCGGCAAGACCAGCCTGCTCCGGTTGATCTGCGGGCAGCCGGTGCCCCACACCGGCCTGTGTGAGACGGCGTCCGGGCTGGTGATTTCCAGCCTGCCCCAGATGGCGGAAGCCTTTGCCGGCACCCCCGCCGACTACGCGGAGGAATTCCGGCTGGACCGGCCGCTTTTCTTTGCCATCCTGCGCAAGCTGGGGTTTGCACGGGTCCAACTGGAAAAGCCGGTTTGCGCGCTGAGCGCCGGGCAGCAGAAAAAGCTGCTGTTGGCCCGCAGCCTGTGCCAGCCGGCCCAGCTGTATGTGTGGGACGAACCGCTGAACTATATGGATGTGCTTTCCCGCCGGCAGATCGAGGAGCTGATCCTGGCCTGCCGCCCCACCCTGCTGTTTGTGGAACATGACCGCGCCTTCTGCACACGGGTTGCCACCCGCACCCTGGTGCTGGACGGGGCGCCGGAAACCTGAAAAGCGGTCGGATGCCGCCCCATTGGGGCAGCATCCGACCGCTTTCTGCGTTGCCTGTATCTCTAGATCCGGCCGTGTGCGCCGGTTTGTGCGGCAGTCTTTTTTGCGCCGCCCCGCGGCAGGCGGGTGCGGGCATACTCAAAGATGTACTGCTGGGCAATGCCCGCATAGCCCTTTGCCGCCCGGGGCATCCCTTTTGGGAAAAAGGCTTTCATCGCCTTTTTCATCCAAACGTCCATCGGGCAGGCGTCCCACACGCCCAGGCCGTAGAGCAGCACACAGTCGGCAACCTTGGGGCCCACGCCCTTCAGCGCCATCAGGCGGGCGCGGGCCTGCTCCGGCGGGAGGGCGGCCAGCAGGTCAGGGCACAGATCACCGGAAACTACCGCCCGGGCGGCACCCAAAAGATAATCGCTCCGCCAGCCGGCCCGCAGCACCGCCATGGTGTCAGGTGTCTGGGCGGCCAGCGCCGCCGGGGTGGGGAAGGCCCGCAGCCCGCCCGGCAGCGGTGCGCCGCACAGCGCACAAAGCCGCTCCACAATGCCCCGGATGCGCGGGATGTTGTTGTTCTGGCTGATCAAAAAGGTGCACAGCACCTCAAAAAATGGCTGGCGTAGCACCCGCAGTCCCGGCGCGGCGGCGACGCAGGCGGCCAGGCGCCTGCTTTTGGCAAAACGGGCCAGAATGGCGGTGTAATCCAAATCCAGGGCGAAGTAGTTTTGCCAGAACGGATCGTCCGCCGCCGGGCAGCGGGCCAGCAGCAGGCCGTTTTCGATCCGTACCGTCACCGCCCGCCCCGCCGCAATGCCCTGCCAGCCGGCGGGCGTTTGCTGCCAGCGAAAGCACTGCCCGCTGGACAGCGTCGCATCCAGGTCCAGCCCCCGGGCCGGGCCCAGAGCATGCAGATCCTTGTCCATAAAAATTCCGCCTTTCGCACAAAAAGCAGGCAATTGTTTTGTGAAAATCGACAGGTTCCTGACTTTTCCACAGTTTTCCACAACCCAGTATACCACGGCGGACCGGACGGCGGCAACCGCGTCTGAACGGCGGCGCTTTTGGCAAAACTGCGGGCAGAACCACGAAAATCCCAAGAAAAATCGGCGGTTTATCCACTTGACAGCAGGGGTTATCCAGACTGTTATGTGGAAAAGTTTTCAACGGCTTGTGGAAAACCAGGTGGAGAACTGGCTTCTCAACGGGGAAAACCGGCTTTGCGGGTGGGTTTTCCACTCTTTCCACAGGGTTTTCAACAGTGTGGAAAGGAAAACTCTTCCTCTACGTTCCGTATAAACAACGTGACAGCGTGCCTCCGGTTCCGGCACAATGCCCACAATTTTGCCGGGATCCGCCCGGCTTTTCTCTTTCACAAAACGACAAAGTATGATATACTGTACTGTGTATTTTTGTATCCCTGTCTGCCTATGGTATGGCACAGGGGCAGACGGAGGAAAAGAATGGAATATCAACAGAAAACCCGCCCCGGCGCCCGGCCCGCTCCCGCCCCCGCCGATACGCTGGTGTGGGGCAAAAATCCGGTGACGGAGCTGCTCCGGTCCGGCCGCCCGGTGGATACGGTCTATCTGGCTGACAGCCTGCCGGAGGCTGCCGCCGGCTATTACACGGCGCTGGCCCGGCAGGCCGGGGCCGTGGTCAAAAAGGTGCCCGCCCACAAACTGCAAAAGCTGTGCGGCGGGGCCGAGCATCAGGGTGTGGCCGCCCGCGGCGCCGAGATTGAGTACGCCAGCCTGGACGACCTGTTGGCCGTTGCCCGGGAAAAGGGGGAACCGCCCTTTTTGGTCTTGTGCGACGGCATTGAGGACCCCCACAATCTGGGGGCCATCCTGCGGTCGGCACTGCTGTGCGGGGCCCACGGCGTGGTGATCCCCCGCCGCGGCGGGGTGGGCGTTACCGGCACGGTGATGAAAGCCAGCGCCGGTGCAGCGGCCCGCATCCCGGTGGCGAGGGTGGCCAACCTGGCCCAGGCCATCCGGGACCTGAAAGCGCAGAACGTCTTTGTCTACTGCGCCGACATGGGCGGTGCCCCGCTGGACAAGACCGACCTTTCCGGCGCGGTGGCGCTGGTGATGGGCAGCGAGGGCAAAGGCCCCGGCGCCCTGGTGAAAAAGCTGTGCGACGGTGTGGTCAGCCTGGAGATGGCTGCCCGGGGCACCGGCGTGGACAGCTACAACGTCTCGGTGGCGGCAGGCATCTTGATGTACGATATTATGCGCCGCCGAGCCCGGTAAAACCGACCGTTCCGGCCCTGCGCCGCCGAGCGGCGGCCGGGTGCCTTTTGCAGGATCTGCCGGGCAAAAGCAGACACACCGGATACACCATTGCATTCCATGCACAAAAGGGGAGAAATAACGACCATGCCAAGCAAGCGTACAAACGATTCGGTGGAGAAAATTCTCCAGGATCTGAATCGGGAACAGGAGGCAAAGGGCATCCGCGACCGGATCACCGACACCAATGTGGATGAGATCCTGCGCAGTATCCCCCGCAGCACAGCGCCGGTGGATGACATCACCGCGACACTTGGCCCCATTGAGGACGCAGACATGCCCAAGGTGGAGGTCAGCGGCGATCTGGAGGACCCGGAGGCCCGCTTCTCGACCCAGGCCATCAACGAGCTGCTGGCCGATTTGCCCATCTTTCAAAATCAGGAGGCTGCCAAGGCAGCCCGCATGACGCCCGCCGCCGGCAAGGCCGCCGCTCCGGCCCGCCCGGCTGCCCCCCGGCAGGAACCTGCCCCCCGCCCGGCCCGGTCCACGGCCCCCAAGCCGGAACCGCAGCCCGCCCCGGTGCAGCCTGACGAACCCGCAGCCGAGGCTGCCCAGCACGACGCCGGGCAGACCGACGCCGGACAATCCGCCCGCCAGGGCCGCACCGGCACGGTGGACACCACCCGCACCGGGATCATCAAAAATTTCCTGCGCCAGATGGGCAGCGACAACACCGACAATACCACCCAGCTGTCCCAGCGGAAAAATCAGTTTCAGCGCTTTTTTGAGGAGAGCATCGCAGTGGTGCCGGGCAAAAACGGCAAGCTGCCCCACGAGAAAAAGCGCAGGAAGGGCCTGTTTGGCCGCAGCGGCGATACCGGCGAGCTGACAGAGGAGTTTGTGCCCATCAACGTCTCGCTGCGGGGACGCCGGGCCGAGGAGCCCGCGCCCCAGCCGGAGGAGGAACCCGCGGCTGCGGCTGCCGAGCCCGCTGATACCGCCCCGGACGACACCCCGGCGGAGGAACCCCGCGCCCGAAAACGGGGCCTGTTCGCCGGGCTGTTCGCCCGCCGCACGGAGGAGGATACCGGCACCCTGTACGAGGAGGAAGAGCCCGCCCCCGCCGCCCCGGAAAAAGAGCCCGCCCCGCCGGCGGAGGAGGCGGCCCCCGCGCCGGAACCTGCCCCGGAACCCGCCCCGGAAAAGTATGTCTACCGGTCTAAGTATGCAGGGTCCCGGCGGGTGCACAGCAACTCCATGACGGATACCTTCTCCTCGCTGGGGCTGTTCCACACCGGGGAGCCGGATCACCGCGCATCTCACCTGCAGGAGGAAGAACCCCGCCCGCAGGCGGAGCGCCGGGCCGATCCCGCCCCCACGGAGGAATCCCCGACCCCGCCCCGCAAAAAGCGGGACACGGTGGAGTTTACCCCCGGGCACACCAGCCACCAGCTGCCTCAGCAGCCCCCGGAGCAGGAAGCCCCTGCCAATGAGCCGGTGGGCGAGCCGGTGATGACCAGCTCGGACACGCTGACCACCGGCTTTACCATCAAGATGGACCGGGTGGAGGAGCAGGAGGACACCCACGATTTTGTGGCGTCGCTGGGGGCAAAGGCCCCACGGCAGCAGCCCCGGCCCGCGGCCCCTGCGCCCCGGGAGGAACCCTCCGCCCCGGCGGACGCCCGGGAGGACACCGACCCCACCGGCCAGGTGCGCCTGGGCCTGAAACCACAGCCGGCTGAATCCACCGGCGATTTCGCGTTGGATTTCCTGGACAATCAGCCGGAGCAGCGCCCGGATACTGCCCAGTTTGTCAAGGGCATTGCCCAGACGCTGAACAACATCCCGGAGCAGGAGCCGGACACCGGCCGCTATGCCGAGGCTGCCCGCCGTCTGACCGGCCAGGAGCCGGAGGAGGGCGGGGAACCGGACCCCGGCCACCATGGGCGTACCCGCCTGGCCGGCACCCCCGAGGACGAGCGGGAGCCGGAGCCGGAGGGGCCTTTTACCGAGGAACACGGCCACCGCAAACTGGACTATGAGACTGCCGAGGACGCCCCCCGCGTCCGGCAGGAGCTGGACCGCCAGGTGCTGATGCGCATGGTGAACGCGGTGGTGTCCGCCGTGGGGGCGTTGGTGCTGCTGTATCTGGGCATCGGCGCGGACGGCGGCCTGCTGCCGCTGCCCGCCATGCTGGCCCCTGCGGCTGCCACCGGCGAAACCGCCGCGGCACTGGCGGCAGCCGGCGCCACGGCCGCCCCGCTGCTGGGCGTGATGCTGGTGCTGATGCTGGCGGTCTGCGCCGTCAACTGGCAGACCATGCTGTTCGGCCTGGCCGGCCTGGCCCGAACCCCCACCGCCGACTCGATGGCTGCGCTGGCCGGGGTGGGCGGCGTTGTGCAGCTGGCCGCCTTCCTGGTTCAGCCGGGGTGGTACCGTGCCGGGGCGCTGTGCCTGCTGGCGGGCCCGGCGGCGCTGGTGCTGTGCGGCAATGCCGTTGGCAAACTGATGGATGCCCGCACCACCCGCGCCAACTTTGAGCTGGTCAGCGCCGGGGTGGACCACGCCGTGGCCTACCGCCTGCGGGATGCCGGCGTGGTGCGCACGGTCACCCGCGGCCTGGGCGAACCCAAGCCCAGCCTGCTGGTCAGCCGCCCCACCGTACTGCTCAAGCATTTCCTGGCCGGCAGCGCCGCCCGCCGCACCTCAGACAAAAACCAGCAGCAGTTCAGCTGGGTGTTGGGTGCCTGCGGTTTGATCAGTTTTCTGTTCACGCTGCTCTACCGGCGGGATGCCGGCATGGCCTTCACCGCGCTGGCGGCCGTGCTCTGCCTGGGCGCGCCGCTGGCCGGTACCCTGATTTCGGCCCTGCCTGCCCAAAAGATGCAGCGCAGCGCCGCCCGTGTGGGCGCCGTCATCCCCGGCTGGAAGGACATCCGCCAGCTGGGCCGCATCAATGTGATCCAGATCACCGCCCGGGACCTGTTCCCCGCCGGCTGCGTCACGCTGGCCGGTATCCGTCCGGTGGGCAAGGAGCGCATCGACCAGGCCATCATCTACGCCGCCTCCATTCTGGCCGAGGGCAGCCCCACGCTGCGGGATGTGTTTTTGGGTATGATCGGCGACAACCGCAAGCTGCTCTCCCAGGTGGATGACCTGAAGTCGGTGTACGGCAAGGGATATCTGGGCTGGATCGGCGGCAACCGGGTGCTGGTGGGCAACCGCGCCCTGATGCAGGACTACGGCATCAAGATCCCCAGCCTGGAATTTGAGCAGCGCCACTCGGTCAACCAGCGGCGGGTCGTCTATCTGGCGGCCTCCGGCAACCTGATGGCCATGTTCCTGGTGGGCTATCAGCGCGACCCCGATACCGCCGCCGTGCTGGAGGGCCTGCGCCAGGCGGGCATGTCGATGATTGTGGACTGCGACGACTTCAACTGTGATGTTCACCTGATCGAGGCGGTCTACGGCCTGCCGTCCGGCTCGGTCAAGGTGCTTAGTGCCGAGGAACGCCAGGCCCTGGCGCCCGCCACCGCCTGGCTGCCGGAAAGCGAGGGCAATATGCTGCATTTGGGCAGCTTTGCCAGCTTTGTGGGCGGCCTGGAGGCCGCCGCCGGCGCCGCCGAGGGCGAATACCGCGCCGGTATGGTGCTGACGGCTTCGGTGCTGTTCAGCTGCGTGCTGGCGGTGATCTTGTCGCTGGCGGGGGGCATTGCCACCCTGTCGCCGCTGGGCATTGTGCTGTACCAGATCGCCTGGGCGGCGCTGGCCCTGATCTTCCCCATGACAAGGCGTTACTGAGGGAACGCCTGGCCCGTCAGGGTGCCGGAACCCCGGCCCAATGCGGGGCTGGCACACCCGGAACGAAATTTTCTGCGAAAGGGGCAACGTTGGATGTACCGCTCACAGGACAGCCAGCTGAGTTTTTACGACTTTCTGCCGCCTTACCACGGTGAGCTGGCCGCTGACAACCGCTGGGTCCGCCTGGCGGCTGCCATTGACTGGAAAAGTTTTGAACAGCAGTACAGCGCGCTGTTTGCCCGGGGCGGCAAGATCGCCATCCCTGCGCGGGTGGCGCTGGGCAGCCTGATTGTGCGGGAGGTGTACGGCGCCACCGACCGGCAGACTGTGGAGCTGATCCGGGAAAGCCCCTATCTGCAATATTTTATCGGGCTGAAAACCTTTGGGGATGCGCTGCCCTTCTCCTACCGGAGCATGGAGCGTTTCCGCACCCGCATCCCTAAAAAGCTGGTGCAGCAGGCGGTGCGCAAGATGCGCGAGCTGGAATGGGAAAAATAACCCCCCGTTCCCCGGGAAATTGCCTGCGCCGCCGCCCCTCTCCTGCCCGGCATCCCGGGCAGTACCGCATTTCTGATTGCTGATTTTTTTTCAAGAAGGTGTATATGGAAATTTTACTTCATTCGGTGGTACACGCGCTGGAGGACAGCGTGCGGATGCTGCCGTTTCTCTACCTTGCTTACTTGCTGATTGAATGGCTGGAACGCCATCACGGCCAAAAGATTGAGGACGCGCTGGCCGGCGGCGGACGCTGGGGCTTTGTGCCCGGCGCGCTGCTGGGCTGTGTGCCCCAGTGCGGGTTTTCCGCCGTGGCGGCAAACCTGTATGCCAGCCGGGTCATCACACCCGGCACGGTGCTGGCGGTCTTTTTGGCCACCTCTGACGAGGCGGTGCCGCTTCTGGCCGCCGAGCCGGAATCCTGGACCGCCCTGCTGCTGGTGCTGGTGCTGAAGGTGGTCATCGCCATCCTGGCGGGCTTTGTGCTGGATGTGCCGCTGCGGCGGTTTTTGCCGGCATCGCTTTACGGCGGTTACGCCGGCCATGCCGACGATGTGGACTGCCATGAGCAGCACGAGGAATCCAGTGGCATCTGGCTGTCGGCCCTGCGCCACACGCTGGAGATCTTTGCCTTTATCCTGGTGTTCAGCTTCGCCATCACGCTGGTGTTTGAGCTGCTGGGCGAACAGACGGTGGCTGGCCTGTTTGCGGGGCTGGGCGTCTTTCAGCCCATGGTGGCGGCGCTGTTCGGGCTGGTGCCCAACTGTGTGTCCAGCGTGCTGCTGACCCAGCTGTACCTGCAGGGCGTCATCAGCTTCGGCAGCCTGTTTGGTGGCCTGTGCGCCGGCGCGGGCGTGGGGCTGGCGGTGCTGTGGCGGGTCAACCCCAGCCTCAAGCAGAACCTGTTTTTGACCGGTCTGCTCTGGGCGGTGGGCGCGGCCTGCGGTATTCTGCTGCAATTTCTGCCGATGTAAGGGCCCGAAGAGTCCGAGATCCCGGGGATCTTCGGATGGCGCCCTCGCTGCAAGGCATCCTTTTCCCAACCCCTGTGGAAGAGAAAAGGGTGCCTTTTCTCTTGCAGCGGGCGGCAAAAGGTAGTATAACGGACGTGGAAGGGGGAAACCGCCGTGGAAAGGGCACTGTTGATCGTCAGTTACGGCACCGCCGCGGCCCCGGCCCGGGCAGAGCAAACCGCGCTGGAGGACCGCCTGGCCGGGGCTGTCCCCGGCTGTGCGGTCTGGCGGGCCGTATCCAGCCCGGCGGTGCGGCGGATGCTGGCGGCACAGGGCCTGGACACACCCTCCCCGGCTGGGGCGATGGAGCGCATGCTGGCGGAGGGCGTGACCGACCTGGCCCTGCTGCCCACCCATCTGGTGCCCGGCGGGGATTTTGCAGCGGTGCAGTCGGCGGCGGAGTGCCGCCGCGGCCGCTTTGCCCGGCTGCGGGTCGGTGAGCCGCTGCTGGCCGACCGGGATGCGGCGGCCCAGCTGGCCGGGCTGGCGGCGGGCTGGCGGCCCGCCCGCGGCGCCCTGGTGCTGGTCGGCCATGGGGCGGACGGCCCTGCCGCCCGCTGCTGCTATGCCGCCCTGGCAAAGGCCCTGCCGCCGGGCATTTTTGTGGGGGTGCTGCGGGGGGAACCGGGCTTTGCCGCCGTCCTGACCGCTTTACGGGCGGGACGGTACCGGCAGGTCATGCTACAGCCGCTGCTGCTCACGGCGGGCACCCATGCCCGGCGGGAGCTGGCCGGGCCGGCGCCGGACAGCTGGGTCAACCGCCTGCGGGCCGCCGGGTTCGGCACGGTCTGCCGGATGCAGGGCCTTGCCGCCGACACCGGCGTGCAGCAGCTGTACCTGCACAGGCTGAAACAGCTGCTGGTACCATGACAGGAAAAACGAGGGGGCAGAGCAAAATGCTGATCTATCTGATCCGTCACGGAGAGACGGACTACAACACCCAAAAGCGATACCAGGGCCAGCGGGACATCCCGCTCTCGGCCAAAGGGCGGGCGGAGCTGCACCGGGCGGATTTCACCCCGGCGCTGGTTTACGTCTCACCGCTGATCCGCGCCCGGCAGACGGCGGAGATCCTGTTCCCCGGTGTGGAGCAGATCCCGGTGGAGGGCCTGCGGGAGATGAACTTTGGCAGCTACGAGGGCCGCACCTACGTCCACATGGAAAACGACCCCGATTATCTTGCCTGGGTGGAGGCCAACGCCCACGCCGCCCACCCGGACGGGGAGCGCAAGGCGGATTTCTGCGCCCGCAGCTGCGCTGCCTTTGCCCGGGTGATGGAGGACGCGGCCCGCCGCGGGCTGGACCGGCTGGTGATTGTGGCCCATGGCGGCACCCAGATGGCGGTGATGGAGCATTACGCCCTGCCTCACCGCCCCTTTGAACAGTGGCACACCGGCAACGGCGGCGGCCACAAGCTGGAGGACAGCCTCTGGCAGACGCAGCGCAAGCTGAACTGGCTGTGTACCGTCAACTACGGCGCCGGGGGAACCGGGCAATGAGCGGGCTGGTACATCTCTACTGCGGGGACGGCAAGGGCAAGACCACCGCGGCCATGGGGCTGGCGCTGCGGGCACTGGGCGCCGGGCTGCGGGTGACCATCGTGCAGTTTTTGAAGGACGGCCAAAGCGCTGAGCTTGCCCCGCTGCGCGCCCTGGGGGCGGCGGTGTATGCCGGCGAACCGGGCATGAAGTTTGTGTTCCAGATGACGGAGGCGGAGAAGGCCGCCGCCCGCGCGGAACAGAACGCCCTGCTGCGGGCGGCCCTGGCCGAACCCTGCGACCTGCTGGTGCTGGACGAGGCCTGCGCGGCGGCGGCGCTGGGCATGGTGGAGGAACCGCTGTTGAAAACCGCGGTGCTGGACCGCCCCGCGGGGCGGGAGGTCTGCCTGACCGGCCGGGACCCTGCCCCCTGGCTGACAGCCGCCGCCGACTATATCACCGAGATGCAATGTGTCCGCCACCCCTATGACAGAGGCGTGCCCGCTCGCCGGGGCATTGAATTTTGACCGCCCGGGACCGGTCGCAACCCCGATATAAAACAATCAGGCCGCAGGCCCCGTACAGGGGGCCTGCGGCCTTCCGTCTGCGATAAGGTGAAACTCTGTTGCCGTCGGCCGGATCAGGGCCCGGTCAAAAATTCCCGGATCTCGGCGTCCACCGCCTTGACCTCCTCGTGAAAGGCCCGGGCGGACACCCGCAGCGCGCCGTTGCCCAGGATGATCAGCTGCTCGGCGCCGTCGGAGGTGACCACCCGGGTGCGGTACTGCCGGGCAATCTCGTGGGTGGCCTTCTCGATATACATATCGGCGGTCTCGGCCTCCTTGGTGTAGACCACATACAGGTTGTGGTACTGCTCCACCTCCCGTGCGCCGCCCTTGACCTTGTAGGCGTCGAACACCAAGATCGGCACGCAGCGCCGGTACCCGGCGTAGTTGCACAGAATGTCCATCAGCCTGCGGCGGGCGGCGTCCAGGTTGTCGGCAGCGATCGCCTTCAGCTCCTCCCAGGCAAAAATCACATTGTACCCGTCCACCAGCAGATGCTCCGGCCCATCCGGCAGGGGGGCGGCCGGGGTGCGGGGCGCGGCCGGCTCCGCCGGGCGCTTTTTCACCGGGCGCATCGCCTTCAGGGGATCCCGGCGGATGGGGCCGTAGGTGCGCTCAAAGATGGCCATCAGCTCCTTGTCCTCGGCCAGGGTGCCCCGGTAGGCCGCCGCGCGGGCGGCCCGGCTGCCGGGGGCGGCGGCCTCGGGCTCCCCGGCGCTGCGGGCCATCCGCTCGTCCCGGGCCAGCACGCTGGGCAGGTGGGCGTGGCTGGGCACCTGGTCCCAGGGCACCAGGTATCCGGCGCCGTGGCTGCAAAAGACTGAGTCGGCGGTATTGTCGGTGTCGGCGTCAATGTCATAGGCCGCGGCGGCCACCACCTCGTCGGTGTTGTGGCAGGGGGCGTAGCCGGCGGGCAGGCAGGCAAGCTGCCCCCGGCCCCGGGTGTAGGCGGCCACCTCCCGGGCATAGCCCCGCAGGCAGGCCACCGGCGCTTTGCCGGTCAGCACCGCGTCCTCCCCCTCGGTCAGGGGCGGGTCAAACTCGGCGTTCAGGCGGGGCATATCGGCCAGCGCCCGGCCAACTGCCTCCTGCGGCAGCCGCAGCGTGAACTGGTACCAGGGCTCCAGCAGAACACAGCCGCCCGCTGCCCGGGCGGTGCGCAGGCCCTGCCGTACCGCCCGGTAGGTGGCCTGGCGGAAATCCCCGCCCTCGGTGTGCTTGGGGTGGGCGCGGCCGGCGGCCAGCGTGATCTTCACATCAGTCAGGGGCGCGCCGGTCAGCGGGCCGATGTGGGTCTTTTCGGCCAGATGGGTCAGGATCAGCCGCTGCCAGTTGGCGGCCAGGTCATCCTCCCGGCAGGCGGTATCCAGCGTGATGCCGCTGCCCCGGGGGCCGGGCTCCAGCAGCAGATGCACCTCGGCATAGTGGCGCAGCGGCTCGTAGTGGCCGATGCCCTCCACCCGGGTGCTGATCGTCTCCTTGTACAAAATGCCGCCCTCGTCAAAGGTGACTTTCAGCCCGTAGCGGCGGTCCAGCAGGCTCTGCAAAATTTCCAGCTGAACCTCCCCCATCAGCTGCAAATGCACCTCGCCCAGGCGCTCGTCCCACACCACATGCAAAAGCGGGTCCTCCTGTTCCAGCTCCCGCAGCTGGCGCAGGGCAGTGTGCACATCGCAGCCCTCAGGCAGCAGCACCCGGTAGCGCAGCACCGGTTCCAGCGCGGGGGCGGCGGCGTCCGGCTCAAAGCCCAGCCCCTCGCCGGGGTAGGTGTCCGCCAGGCCGGTGACGGCGCAGACAGTGCCGGGCAGCGCGCTGCCGATCAGCTGGAATTTTGCCCCCGAGTACAGCCGCAGCTGGTCGGCCTTGCCCTGCCAGCTTTTTCTGGCGTCGGGGCGGGCGGTCAGCTCGGCCTTGACCTTCAGTTCGCCGCCGGTGACCTTCAGCCAGGTCAGGCGGGCGCCGGTGTCGTCCCGGGTTACCTTGAAGATGCGGGCGCCGAACTCCTGCCGCGCCGGCAACGGCAGCGTCAGCCGGTCCAGCGCGTCCAGCAGGGCGTCCACGCCATCCAGCTTGAGCGCCGCGCCGAAAAACACCGGGAACATCTGCCGCCGGGCGATGGCGGCTGCCAGCTGGGCGTCGGTGGGCGTTTTGCCGGCGGTGACGGTTTCCAGAAGTTCCTCATTGCAAAGGGCCAGGTCATCCATGCCGGCCGGGTCGCTCAGATCCACGCAGCCGGACCCAAACCGGCGGCGCAGCTCGCCCAGGCGCAGCGCCCGGTCGGCGCCGGCCAGGTCCATCTTGTTCACAAAGACAAACACCGGCACCCGGTAGCGCTCCAGCAGCCGCCAGAGCGTCTCGGTGTGGCTCTGGATGCCGTCGGTGCCGCTGACCACCAGGATGGCGTAGTCCAGCACCTGCAAAGCCCGCTCCGCCTCGGCGGAAAAATCCACGTGGCCGGGGGTGTCCAGCAGGGTCAGCTCAGCCCCGGGCAGCTTGAGCAGCGCCTGCTTGGAAAAAATGGTGATGCCCCGGGCGCGTTCCAGCGCGTCGGTATCCAGAAAGGCGTCCCGGTGGTCCACCCGCCCCAGTTTGCGCAGCACCCCCGCGCGGTAAAGCATCGCCTCGCTCAAGGTGGTTTTGCCCGAGTCCACATGGGCCAATATGCCAATGACCAGCCGTTTCATCTGTGTTTGTCCTTCCTGTATCAATGAAAAATCCAGCTTTTATTATACCGCAGGGCGACAGCCTTGTACAGCGCTGCCCCTTGCCGCACCGCCGGCATACAAAGCCGCCCCGCAAAGGCGTCAAACTGCCTTTGCGGGGCGGTTTTGGTGCAGTCAGTCTGCCTGGCTGCGGGCCGAGATATCCCACACCCACAGCGCCAGCAGCAGGCCGGCGCACACAAACATCTGCCAGGTGCCCAGCCACTCCAGCGTAAAGACGCTGAAAGCCACCCCCAGCAAAAACAGCAGGGTGACCGCCACGTAGGTCAGGCTGATGCGCAGCTCCCGACGGGACTCGGCAGCGGCATCGGCGGTGCGGGCGTGGCGCAGCCGCCGCCAGATCAGGGCGTGGATGGTCATCTGGCGGAAGTTGTTGGTACAAAACACCGTGGACACCGGCACGCCGTGCAGCGCCGTGAAGCTGTTGTACTGCAGGGCCAACCCAAAGAACACCGGCCACAGGTACAGCGCAAAGGAGATGCCGGTGACGGCTTGATAGGGCAAAAGCCCCTGCACCACAAAGCAGCAGACCTCCACCAGCAGGCTGATGCGCTGCCAGCGTCGGGCGCTGCCGCCGCACAGGCGCACCGGCAAAATGACGGTGAGGGCGATGCCCAGAATGTACAATCCCAGGCCCCCCAGCCGGCAGAGCACATCAACCCAGGCACCCGCATGAAGGTCGGTGATCAGGCTGATCATGTTGCCGGTCTCGGCGTTGGCAAAGACATGGCCGCAGTAAACGCTGCCAAAGCCGCCGGCAATGCCGCCACTGAAGGCCAGCAGCGCAAAACAGACTTCCTCCCGCCGGGAGGACAGCGAGTGCAGGGCGGTGTGGGGCAGGGTGTGCAGATTCATGGATGGTCCCCTCTCATGGTTACAGGTATCGGTAAGGCCGGAAAATTCCTTCGCCCAGTATACGCCCACACCGCAGAATTGTCAAAGATTCGATGAAATGTTTGGCTGATATGCACAAAAATCGGGCCTGCACCGTGGGGTGCAGGCCCGTGGTTGGTTTCACAGTCGCCGGGCAGCGGGTCAGGCCGTTACATCCTCAAATTGGCTGTTGTACAGCTCGGCGTAGAAGCCGCCCCTGGCCAGCAGCTCCTCGTGCCTGCCCTGCTCCACAATGTCGCCGTCCCGCATGACCAGGATGGTGTCGGCATCCCGGATGGTGGACAGCCGGTGGGCGATGACAAAGCTGGTACGGCCCCGCATCAGGGTGTCCATGGCAGTCTGGATGCGCTGCTCGGTGCGGGTATCCACCGAGCTGGTGGCCTCGTCCAGGATCAGGATCTTGTTATCGGCCAGGATAGCCCGGGCAATGGTCAGAAGCTGTTTCTGGCCCTGGCTGACGTTGGAGGCATCCTCATTCAGCTCCATCTGGTAGCCGCCGGGCAGAGTGCGGATAAAGTGGTCGGCGCCCGCCGCCTTGGCCGCGGCGATGACCTCCTCATCGGTGGCATCCAGCCGGCCGTAGCGGATGTTCTCCATGATGGTGCCCTGGAACAGCCAGGTATCCTGCAACACCATGCCAAAGCCCTCCCGCAGGTCGGTGCGGTCAAAGTCACGCACGTTGTGGCCGCTCAGGGTGATGGAGCCGCTGTTCACATCGTAAAAGCGCATCAGCAGCTTGACCATGGTGGTCTTGCCGGCACCGGTGGGGCCGACGATGGCCACCTTCTGGCCCGGCTCCACATGGCAGCTGAAATCGTGGATGATGACCTTGTCCGGGTTGTAGCCGAACCGCACATGGGTAAAGTCCACATGGCCGTCGATGACGCTGGAATCCACCCGGCGGGCGGGGTCGGCCTTTTGGTCCTCCTCCGGCTCAGCCAGGAACTCAAACACACGCTCGGCTGCGGCGGCCATGCTTTGCAGCATGTTGGACACCTGTGCCAGCTGCTGGATGGGCTGGGTGAAGTTTTTGACATACTGGATAAAGGCCTGGATCTCGCCGATGTTGATGACGCCGCGGGCGGCAAGGATGCTGCCCACCACGGCCACCGCCACATAGCCCAGGTTGCCCACAAAGTTCATCACCGGCATCATCAGGCCGGAGAGGAACTGGCTTTTCCAGGCAGACTCATACAGTTTGCCGTTGGCCTTGCTGAACTCCGCCAGGACGGCCTGTTCCCGGTTGAAGGCCTTGACCACGTTGTGGCCGGAGTAGACCTCCTCCACCTGGCCGTTCACGTCGCCCAGGTATTTCTGCTGGGCGCGGAAGTATTTCTGGCTGAAGCGCACCACCAACAGCACCAGAAAGACAGAGACGGGCAGGATCAAGATGGCGATCAGCGTCATGGCCGGGCTGATGGACAGCATCATGATCAGCACGCCCACCAGGGTGGTGATGCTGGTGATCAGGGTGGTGATGCTCTGGTTCAGGCTCTGGCCCAGGGTGTCCACATCGTTGGTGATGCGGCTGAGCACCTCGCCCACGGTGCGCTTTTCAAAGTAGGCCAGGGGCAGGCGGTTGATCTTTTCACTGATCTGGCGGCGCAGGTCGTAGCACAGCCGCTGGGACACGCCGCTCATCAGCCAGCCCTGAGTGAAGCTGAACCCGGCCGACAGCAGATACATGCCCAGCAACAGCAGCAGCACCTTGCCGATATAGGCAAAGTCGATGCCGCCGGTACCGGTGATCATGGCCAGCCAGCCGGTGGCCAGGGCGTTGGTTGCCTGGGCCAGAATCTTCGGCCCGGCAATGTTGAAGATGGTGGACAGCGCGGCAAACACCAGCACCGCGAAGAATGCGGCCCGGAACTTGCCCATGGTACCCAGCAACCGGCGCAGGGTGCCGGTCAGGTCCTTGGGCTTTTCCACAGGTCCTCTGCGTACGGGGGGCATTACGCCTCGCCTCCTTTCAGGGGTACGTTGGCCTTGGCCAGATCCTTCTCACTCAGCTGGCTTTTGGCGATTTCACGGTATTCGGGGCAGGTGGCCAGCAGGTCGGCATGGCGGCCCCGGCCGACGATGCGGCCCTCGTCCAGTACCAGGATCTGGTCGGCATGCAGCACGGTGGAAATGCGCTGCGCCACAATGATGACGGTGGCGTCGCCGGTCTTTTCCTTCAAGGCGCGGCGCAGCGTCACGTCGGTTTTGTAATCCAGCGCCGAGAAACTGTCGTCAAACAGGTAGACCTTCGGCTTTTTGGCGATGGCCCGGGCGATGGAAAGCCGCTGTTTCTGCCCGCCCGAGACGTTGGTGCCGCCCTGGGCGATGGGGCTTTGATACCCCTGGGGCTTGGCCGAGATAAACTCGGTGGCCTGGGCGATCTGCGCCGCCTGTTCCATGTCGGCGTCGGTGATCTGGTCGCCGCCGAACTTCAGGTTGGACTCGATGGTGCCGGAGAACAGCACCCCCTTCTGGGGCACATAGCCCAGCTGGGCCCGCAGCGTCTGCTGGGGCATTTCCCGCAGGTCCACACCGTCCAGCGTGATCTTGCCGCCGGTCACATCATAAAAGCGGGGAATCAGGTTGAGCAGGGTGGACTTGCCGCAGCCGGTGGAGCCGATAATGGCGGTGGTCTGGCCCGGCTCGGCGGTGAAGGTGATATCCTCCAGGGCGTTGGTATCGGCGCCGGGGAAGTGGAAGTTTACATGGTCAAACTGCACAACGCCGCGCCACTGCTTTTTGTCCAGATCGGCGGGCAGACGGGCCGGGTCCTCGATGACCGGCTCGGTGCGCAGCACCTCCTCGATGCGGTCGGCAGCCACGCCGGCACGGGGCAGCATTATGGAGATGGCCGTCAGCATCAAAAAGGACATGACGATCTGCATGGTGTAGGTGATAAAGGCGATCAGGTCGCCCACCTGCATGCCGTTTGTGGCCATGGCGTGCCCGCCAAACCAGACGATCAGCAGGCTGATGCCGTTCATGATCAGTGTCATGGCCGGCATCATGAAGGTCATGGTCCGGTTGGTGAACAGCTGGGTCTTCATCAGGGCGGTGTTGGCGGCGTCAAAGCGCTGCTCCTCAAACTTCTCGCGGCTGAAGGCGCGGATGGGCATGATGCCGGTCAAAATCTCGCGGCTGACCAGGTTCAGCCGGTCCACCAGCTTCTGCATGATCTTGAACTTGGGCATGGCCACCTGCATCAGCACAAACACCAGGCACAGCAGCAGCGCGACCGCCAGCACGATGATCCAGGACAGGCCGGTCTGGGTGCCCGCCACCCGGATGATGCCGCCGATGCCCAAAATCGGCGCGTAGATAACGATGCGCAGCAGCATCACCGCGGTCATCTGCACCTGCTGGATATCATTGGTGGTGCGGGTGATGAGGGAGGCGGTGGAAAAGCGGTCGGTCTCGGCGTTGGAGAAGCTCATCACCTTGCCAAACACCTGCCCGCGCAGGTCCTGGCCGATGGCGGCCGACACCCGCGACGCCAAAAAGCCCACCGAGATGGCCGCGGCGGCCATCAGCAGGCTGACCAGCAGCATCTCGCCGCCGGTCAGCAGCAGGTAATGCATCTGGACGCTGTCCGCCACGCCCTGGGCCTGGTATTCCAGCCGGACAAACTGCACCGCCTGGCTGGACAGGGTGCTGGCGGTGGTGGGGTTGTCCTCGCTGCCGGCAGCCATCTGTGCCAGCAGGGCTGCGCCGTCAAACTGCGGTACGGCGGCTGCCCGGGTGATGGCGGCTGCCGCGGTGTCCAGGTCCTGGGGCTCCGGCAGGGCGGTTTCCAACCCCTGGCGCTCGGCGGACTGGCCGGCGGCCACCATGTACAGCGCCACATCCGGCAGGGTCAGGGCGTCGGCCAGGTCGGTGCGGTCGGTTTCGGTCAGGGTATCGCTCAGGGTACGGACGCCGTCGCTGTCGGCGGGGCCGTAGGCGGCGTCCAGGCGGGCGGCGGTGTCGCTGTCCACCAGGGCGGACAGTGCCGCCAGCGTGTCAGATCGAACGGTGTCAGGCAGGGCGCTGTTTACGCCGCCCTGCTGGATACCCACGTCCACAATGTTGGAGGTGTATCCGGGCAGGGCCAGGTCGCAGCTGGCCTGTACCAGCAGCAGTGCCACCACCGCCAGGATGGTGACCCAGTGCTTGAGAAGATGTCGGAAAATGTTCAGCATGAGGGCAGTTCCTCCTTATGGTCGGCAGGGGAGGGCGGATCGGCGTCGGCCGGCCCGGCGGGGTGGGACAGCTCGGCCCGCATGGCGCTGTCCCAGCAGCGCCATGCGGCCAGCAGGGCGGCAAATTCAGCCTCGCCCATGCGGCGGATGACCCGGGACATATAGTCCCGCAGCAGCGCCTCGGCCTGGGCGCGGGCAGCCTCCCCGGCCGGAGTCAGCCGCACCAGCGCCCGGCGGCGGTCATCTGGGTCAGAGGCGCGCTCAGCCAGGCCGGCGTCCTCCAGCTGGCGCAGCGACCGGGAAACTGCCGCCGGCAATACCCGGGTCTGCTCCGCCAGGGCCGAAACCGGGATTGCGTCCCCGTCTTCCCGTTGGGCAATGGCATAATGCAGCCGTTCCAGCATGAAAAACTGCCCCTTGGGGCAGCAAAATTCCACCTGGCGGATGGAGCTTTGCACGGTTTTTCGCAGCTGCCACAGCAGCTGGAACAGCTCGCCGATGGCTTGGCCCTGTTCCATGGTGCATCCCGCCTTCCTCTAAAAAGTACAAAATGGGGCCTTCGCCAATGCTTAACCAATGTTATTTAACGTGTGTTAAGCATTTGCAAAAATATCATACTCCCACCGCCGCCGGGATGCAAGGGGAGGGCGCAAGATTTTACGCATTGTTCACAAAATGCGGCGGGGCAGCCGCGGCCTGCCGACTAAAAAGGGCCGCCCGGCGGGGCGGCCCGAATCTGTGCGGTTATGGCTATGGGGTTACGGCAAATGCCGTGGCGCAGAGCGGCCGGAAAGGGTGCGCTCAGCGCCGGCCCGCCTTGCTGCCGGCTATGGGGGCGCCGGCAGTCTCCTCCGGCTTTTTGGCGTCGCCGGCGGGCAGGCTGAAGGTGAACCGGCACCATTTGCCCTCCTCGCTCTCCACCCGGATGTCGCCGCCGGACAGGTTGACCAGCACCTTGCAGATGTGCAGCCCCAGCCCGGACCCCCGGGCGTTCAGCCCGCGGGAGCGGTCCTCCTTGTAAAAGCGGTCAAAGACGAAGGGCAGGGCGTCCGGGGAGATGCCGGCGCCGGTGTTCTCGATGGACAGTTCCACCCGGTCGCCCAGGTGCCGGGCGACAAAGCGGATAACGCCCTCCGGCGGGGTGAACTTGATGGCATTGTCCACAATATTGTAGACCACCTGGTGGACGAAATCCGGGTCGGCGTAGACCAGCACCGGCGCGCCGCCCAGGCCCTGGATGTCGATCCTGGCATCCTCGATGCGCTGCTCATCGGACAGCACCACGTCGGTAACAGTGTCCCAGATGTTGTAGCTGCGGGCGTGGACCTGATACTCGCCGGCCTCCAGCTTGGTGATGTCCAGCATGTTTTTCACCAGGCGGGACAGGCGCCCGGTCTCCTGGCTGACAATTTCCAGGTATTTCCGCTGCTCCTCCGGCGGGATGGTGCCGTCCAGCATACCGTCGATAAAGCCCTGGATGGTGGTCATGGGGGTGCGCAGCTCGTGGGCAATATTGCCCATGAACTGCCCGCGGGAATTGTCGATGGTCTGCAGCCGGGCTGCCATGTTGTTGAAGGTCGCGGCAAAATCCGCCAGCTCGGTGCAGCCGTCCACCGGAGCACGGGCGGTAAAGTCACCGCTGCCCAGCTTGCGGGCGGCCTCGCTGATGGCGGCGATGGGCCGGGTGAACCGCCGGGCAAACACCGCTGCCATAACGCAGGTGCCGATCAGCGCGATGGCGGCAGAAAGCAGAAACATATTGACCATGTCCCCGATATAGCCCAGCAGCGCGCCCATGTCGGTGGCGGCAAAGATGTACCCGGCGGAGCGGTTTGCCTGGATGGCCCGGCCCAGCACATAGTACTGCCGGCTGAACACGCCGTCCATATCGCCCACCACAAACAGCTCGCCCTGCTGGTCGATCTCTTCCAGCAGATCGGCGGGCACTGCCTCCCCGGTCAGCACGTCGCCTCCGGTGTGCAGCTGCACGTTGCCGGCTTCGTCGGTGACGAACAGCAGTGTCTTGGCGGCGGTGTTGAACAGCTCCAGCCCCCGCGTGGCCTGGGCGCGCAGCTGTTCATCGGGGATGGGCTTGGTGATGCTGATGCCGTTGTTGGCCAGCTGTTCGCTGACGGCGGCGGCGCCGTCCAGGATGCCGGTCAGCGCGGCCCGGCGCTCGGAGGCAAAATACCCCACCGACAGGGCGGTCTGACTCAGGCAGACCACGCTCAGCCCCAAAATGACCACGGCGGCAACATTGGAAAAAAACTCCCGGCTGATGGATTTTGCACGCATTTACTCTTTTACCTCAAACTTGTAGCCCACGCCCCAGACGGTTTTCAGGTTCCACTGATCGGATGCGCCCTCCAGCTTCTCCCGCAGGCGCTTGACGTGGACGTCGATGGTGCGGCTGTCGCCGTAATACTCAAAGCCCCAGACTTCGTCCAGCAGCTGGTCGCGGGTATACACCCGGTTGGGGTGGCTGCACAGGCAGGCCAGCAGCTCCAGCTCCTTGGGCGGAGCCTCCACCACTTTGCCCTTGACCTTCAGCTCGTAGCGGTTCATATCCAGGTGCAGGTTGTCAAAGTCGTATACGCCCTTGTTGGCCTCGTCGTCGGTGGCACAGCGGCGCAGCACCGCCTTGATGCGGGCGGTGACCTCCTTGGCGTCAAAGGGCTTGACGATATAGTCATCGGCGCCCAGCTCCAGGCCCAGCACCTTGTCGTAGGTTTCGCCCTTGGCGGTCAGCATGATGATGGGGGTCTTGCTGGTAGCGCGGATCTTGCGGCAGACCTCCCAGCCGTCCATGCCGGGCATCATCACGTCCAGCAGCACCATGTCCGGTTTGAGCTTTTCAAATTCGGCCAGGGCGGCGTTGCCGTCATAGGCCAGCGTGACGCTGTACCCCTCCTTGACCAGGTAAAGCCGCAGCAGTTCACAGATGTTTTTATCGTCGTCCACGACAAGGATCTTCTCGTTTGCCATGGGGGAATCCCTCCTCAGTATGTAAGCGCTTTTGTACCGCTTTGCCCATGCAGAGCAAAGCGGCAAGATACAATCCATCCATATTATACTAGTTAATTGTGGACAAATAAAGAACAACGCGCAAATTCTGTGCGGCGGCAAACAACAAAAGCCCTCCGGCGCGGGACGCCGGAGGGCGGGCAGACGGTTTGGCGGCTCTGCGGGATCTTCAGCCCTTGCCGGCAAAGAGCGGTCAGGCGGCTGCGTCGTGGGTTAGCACACCATCTTCAATGATGAGATAGGTGATGGCGCTGTGGATGGCGTCCCGGTATTGGACGGTCACATGGGCGGCGTCGGTGTCCTCCATCAGTGCGGTGCAAAGGTTGGTCAGCGTCTCGGTCATGGTATCGGCGTTCAAAGGCCGGATTCTATATCTCCATACCTCTCTATAAACGCCGCCAAAGCCTGATATAGCGCGGTTTTACGCAAAACCAACCAAATTATAACTTCATATTTCTCTATGTAGTCCCACGCGGAAATGGCGTAAAAATGGCGTAGAGAAATCGGTAGATTTGCAGATGAAGAAGAGCACTACTACTTTGAGAAAGAACAAAGATGAGCACGGCCTATACAAACGGGCCGTGCTCATCTTTTTTATACGGTCAAATGGTTTCGTGCTTACTTGTCATCGCTATTAGCGGGATTTTGACGAAAATCCTCTTGAACACCTTCGTTTAGATCAAAGCACATGGTTTTTGCATCAGCAACCCAGAAGCCGCGAACGCGGTACCGCTTGCCCGGAACCCAATCCTCGCCCGTGGCGGCGCGGAGCGGTTCCAGCAAATTTTTGCTGGAAATCGTCACAACGCCCTTCTGTTCGCCCCGCGGCTTGGAGAACTTAAAACCCTTCGGCTCGTTGCTCTTGCACATACGGATTGCAAACACCTTCGCCTTGGCATCCAGCAGGCACAGCACATAGGCGGGATAACCCAGATCCTCCAGCACCTTCTTGCTGAAGGTGACGCCGCTCTGGTTGAGGTACATATCCGGGTAAGCGTTGATGTTGGAGTCAATCGTTTCAAAATTCAGAGAAGAAAAATCAAAATTCATTTTAAAAATCCTTTCATTTCGTATTATCTTGTGTGTCATCGACAATTTTCATAAATTCCTGCCGTTCAGCAGGAGACCACCGGGAATC
>CALXHQ010000009.1 GCA_944388145.1 uncultured Gemmiger sp.
GGACTTGAAAGCTCGGCGGCGCTTTGCGACGCAAAAAGCAGTCCTGCGGACTGTTTTGCCCGTGTGGCTGCAATTTTCCGGTTCTGTAAGCACAAGGCAATCTTGACATCCCCGGGGTTGTATATTACCATAGTATCATACCATTTATAGTCAGAACCGCGGTGCCTGCGCCCCCTGCGGCGGGACCGGGCGCCGCCCCAAAGGGGGAAGCATTGTATGAAAATTTGCCCCAATTGCGGTACGCCCGCCCAGTCGGAAAACCAGGGATATTGCATGAGCTGCGGTGCCAAGCTGCCGGAGGACAGCGCCCCGGCTTCCGTTGCGAGCGATTCCGCCGGCCGGGCCGACGGCGATCCCACCGAGCTGTACGGTGAGGAAACCAAGATCTATGTTCCGGACCAGGAGAAAACGCCGAAGCCCACTACCCACATCCAGCGCGACACCAAAGAGCCGCCCGCACCGCCTGCACCGCCCGTGCCGCCCGCCGGGGAGGAGGGCATTCCCGAGCCGCCCCCGGCAGACCGCCCGGATTCGTATGTTCAAACGCCGCCGGTTTATACACCGCCGCAGAGAGACGACCCCTATCCTCCCTACACGCCGCCATCAAACAACCCCTGGGGAGATGACATGTCCGACGGCGGAGAGACTTCCCGTCTGCATCCCGACACGCCCCCCGATCCGCCGTATGTTCCCGACGACGGCTACTATGCCCAAAAGCCCCCGCATCACGTCTCGCCGCTGATGGTCATCCTGCTGGTCCTGATGGGCCTGCTGGTGGTGGCCGGCGTTGCACTGGGCGCCTTCCTGTTCCTGCGCTCGGATCTGGGGCAGGACCTGCTGGGCCCGGTACTGGGCACCTCCTCGTCGGAAGAATCCCCCGAAGAGGAGCCAGCGGATGACGATGCCCTGCAGGCCACCCCCGCCCCCACGGCGGCCCCCACCGCGGCGCCCACGCCCAGCCCCACACCAACGCCCAGCCCCACCGCGGCCCCGCTGGCAGCGGAACAGCGCTTTTATCTGGACAACCTGAGCGCGGTGGAGGGCATGACCATCACGGTGGACGGTGTGCCCACCAGCTGCTGGTTTGACAATGGCCGCGTCTACATTGACCGCAGCGCGATCACCCGCTCCAACATGCTGCTGCGGGCCATCGTGCCCACCGGTACCAGCTATGTCACCTCGCTGGCGCTGGTCTCCCAGCCCACCAACGCCACTGCCTCCTTCGGCGCCTACACCCCCTGCGAGGCGGACGGCTACGTGCTGCCGGACATGAGCTACATCAAGCCCATGCTGGACGTCTATTATGCCGGTTATCTGAACACCATCAACACCAAGGACTTCAGCCAGATGCGGTATTCCAGCGCCACCAACACCCAGGAGCTGACCAGCAAGATCAACTCCAGCGGCAACACCGGCGTGGAGTACAAGGTGGATTACTGCACCATCACCTGTGATGAGGACAGCATCAGCTACGGCGACCATGTGGTTACCATGAACGCCATCGCCACCTATCTGGGCAACCGGACCGACAACGGCCGCGAGGTAAGCGGCACCAACTACATGACCATTCAGGCTGTGTGGGAAAACGGTATGTGGCTGGTCAACCATTGTGTCTACATCACAGAAGATCAGTTCAACAGCAACACTCTGGCCCCCATGCCCTGACAGGCACCAGTAAAAACAGCAGCGATCCCCCGCTTCCGATCATTCGGCGGCGGGGGATCGCTGTTTTTGTGTTGGGCTGCAGGCGCCGGGTCAGGCGGCGGGCTGTGCCATGGCGGGCAGCTCCAGCAACGCCTCCTGCAAAAAGGCCAGTGTCACATCCCGCAGTTTGCCGTCCAGGCGGGCGGTCTCGGGGGTGCTGGCATCGGCGGCCAGATAGTTGTGGTTGGCAGTGTCAAACACCCGCAGTTTGATCCAGTTGTCCGGGTGCTGCTGCACCGCCTCCACCGTCTGTTGGATGGTTTGCTCGCTGAGGATGTTCTCATTGCCGCTGTAGCACAGCAGCAGCGGGCCTTCAAACTCTGCCAGAATCTGATTGGGGTGGCTGTCGGCCATCTCCTCAAACAGCGCAGCGCTGACGGTGAAGTGGAAGGTGCTGGAGTAAACGGTGCCGTTGTCCTCCGCCTCCCCGGCCATGGCGGCCACATTGTCCGGCGATTCAATGTCCAAGAATTCCAGACCGTCGCTGCCGTCGCCGTTGGCGGGGCTCCACAGGGCTGCGGCCTGTACCGGGTAACTGCCCTGGTCCAAATACAAGCTGGCCAGCCGGCCGCCCATACTGTGCCCCACCATGGCGATGCGGTCGGGGTCCACCGGGTAGTTGGCCTGCATATAGGCGATGCCGGCATCCACATCCGCCATCATGTTGGACAGGGTGTAGCCGGTCTGATCCTCGGTGCTGTCGCCGCAGCCGGCAAAGTCGATGCGGATGCTGGCAATGCCGCTGTCTGCCAGCTGCCGGGCCAGTGGTGCAAAGTGGCCGTCTCCCTGGCGGTTGCCGGTGAACCCGTGGCAGAACACCACCAGCGGCCAGTCCTGGCCGCCGGACGGCAGACAGATGGTGGCCGGCAGGCCGCTGCGGCCATTGTCCAGCGTCAGGTCAAAACCCTCCGCCGGGGCTTGGGTGGCAGCGGGCGTTGCCGCGGGGGCCGGGGTGGGCGTGGGCAGCAGCAGGGCATCATCGGGCAGCTGCTGCAGGTTCTTGGATCCGCCGCAGGCGGTCAGCAGCAGGGCCGGCAGCAGGCAGAACACCGCTGCCAGGCGGCGCAGGGCGCAAAGTTTCATGCAAAAGACTTCCTTATCCTTCCGGCGGTCGGGCAGGGCCGTGCGCGGCGGTTTTTATGGCAAATTTCTTTCTTTATACCATAAATCGCGCGGTTGTGCAATTGCCGGGACCGCCTAAAGGCTGGAAATCAGCTGTGCTCGCTGCGGGTCAGGCAGACAGGGCCGGGATCGCTTTCATCAATGTGCACCCGCCGGGCCGCGCAGATATGGCTTTTCAGGTGGCGGCAGGCCTCGTCGTTGCAGCGGATGTCGGTCTCGGCGGTGCCGGGGGCATTGTCGGTGGCAGCGTTGGCGTAGCTCTCGTTGGAACAGTAGCTGCTGCACACCGCGTCATTCTCGCCGGCGTGCTGCACATCAATGCAGCCCAGGCAGCAGGCGCCACCCTTGTTGTGGCAGCAGTCGTAAGCGGAACAATCCAGATAGGTCATGTTGATACACCTCCTGGATGCAGTGTGCCCAAACAGCGGGAAACTATTCCGCCGGCCGCCGGGCCGGGGCCATATGCCAAGTGCCCCGCCGCACCGGTTTGCCGGCAGCGGCGGGGCACTTGCAGAAAGGGAAAGCCGTCAGCCCTGTTCTCCGGCCAGCACGGCCTCCCGCTTGGCGCGGGTGCGCTTGTGGAGCAGTTCCGACATGAGGATCATCAGCACCAGGAACGCTGCCAGATACCAGGGATACAGCGCCGGGCTGACATACTGGGCAATCAGGCCGAACAGCGGCGGCATCAGGCAGCTGCCCACGTAGGCAAAGGCCATCTGCACGCCGGTCATGGCCAGGCTGAGCGCCCGCCCAAAGTTGGCGGGGGTTTCGTGGATGATGCTGGGGTAGATGGGCGCGCAGCCCAGCCCGATGGTGACCAGCCCCGCGAACAGCACCCCCTGCCCGGCCGGCAGAAGCACCAGCAGCACCCCCAGGGCGATCAGCCCCTGCCCCAGGCGGATCATGTTCTGGTCGGTGATTTTCATGGTCAAAAAGCCGCAGATCCCCCGGCCGACCGTGATGCCCAGGTAGAAGGTGCTGGTCCAGCCGGCGGCGGTCTCGGCATCGATGCCCCGCACCAGCGTGCAGTAGCTGGCCGCCCACATGCCGGCGGTGGATTCCAGCGCACAGTAGCAGAAGAAGCAGACCAGCACCTGGGGCACCCCGGGCAGGCGCAGCAGCTGCGGGAGCGAGCGGTGCTCCGGGGTGAACTCCTCCCCCTCCGGGGCGGAGCGGGGGCGCTTCCACAGCGGCAGGCTGAACAGCAGCACCACCGTCAGGGCAAACTGGATCACCGAGATGATGCGGTAGCCGCCCTGCCAGCTGCCGCCGGCCAGCGCCCAGCCCATGATAACCGGCCCGGCGCTGGCGCCCACACCCCACATACAGTGCAGCCAGCTCATGTGGCGGCTTTTGTAATGCAGCGAGACATAGGCGTTCAGCGCCGCGTCCACGCTTCCGGCGCCCAGGCCGTAGGGCACCGCCCACAGGCACAGTTGCCAAAACCGGGAGCAGCAGGAAAAGCCGAACAGTGCCACCGCGGTGAGCAGCACACTGCCCGCTGTGACGCCTCCGGTGCCCAGGCGGGCGTTGAGGCGCTCGCTGCACAGGCTGGAGACGATGGTGCTGGCGGCAATGATCATTGAGACAATACCCGCCCAGGACAAATCGGCATGCAGCTGGCCCACCATGCTGGGCCAGGCCGCCCCCAAAAGGGAATCCGGCAGGCCCAGGCTGACAAAGGCCAGGTAGATCACCGGCAAAAGAAGCGATGCCATTTTTACAACCCCTCTGTGCGCCCTATCCCGGGGGATCCCTGAAAGACCAGCGCGTTTGGCTGATCAGTTCCCCGAACCGGGCGAAAAATGCAGCTATGATTATACCATGCCGGCGGAAAAAGTATAGTCCCTTTTTTCAGCGGGCGGCAGCAAAAAAGGCGCCTGCCGGCGGCAGGCACCCAAAAGGCTGCGTAAGGGGTTACTTGGCATACTCGGTGGCACGGCTTTCGCGGATGACGCTGACCTTGATCTGGCCGGGGTAATCCAGCTCGTCCTCGATCTTCTTGGCGATGCTGCGGGCCAGCAGGACCACCTGATCGTCCGAGATCTTGTCCGGCTGCACCAGGATGCGCACCTCGCGGCCGGCCTGGACCGCATAGCTGCTCTCGACGCCGTCGAAGCCGTTGCACAAAGCTTCCAGCGTTTCCAGCCGCTTGATGTAGCTTTCCATGTTTTCGCGGCGGGCTCCGGGGCGGGAGGCGCTGATGGCGTCGGCTGCCATAATGATGAAAGCCAGCGGGGTCTTGGGCTCCACGTCGCCGTGGTGGGCCTCCACCGCATGGATGATGGCCGGATTCTCGCGGTACTTTTTGCAGATGTCCACACCGATCTGCACATGGCTGCCCTCGATCTCGTGATCCAGTGCCTTGCCGATGTCATGCAGCAGGCCGGCGCGGCGGGCCATGTTCACGTTGACGCCCAGCTCGCCCGCCATCAGGCCGGCCAGCCAGGCCACCTCCATCGAGTGGCTCAGCACATTCTGGCCGTAGCTGGAGCGGAACTTCAGCCGGCCGATCAGCTTGACCAGGTCGGGGTGCAGGCTGTGGATGCCCAGATCCATCACGGCCTTTTCGCCCTCCCGCTTCATGGTCAGCTCCAGCTCACGGCGGCACTTGTCCACCGTCTCCTCAATGCGGGCGGGGTGGATACGGCCGTCAGCGATCAGGCGCTCCAACGCCATGCGGGCCACCTCGCGGCGGGTCTGGTCAAAGCTGGACAGCGTGATGGCCTCCGGCGTGTCGTCAATGATCAGGTCACAGCCGGTGGCAGTCTCCAGGGCGCGGATGTTGCGGCCCTCACGGCCGATGATGCGGCCCTTCATCTCATCGTTGGGCAGCGGCACCACGCTGACGGTGGCCTCGCTGGTGGCATCGGCGGCACAGCGGGCAATGGCCTGGCTGACCATGCTGCGGGCCATATTGTCGCACTCGTCCTTCAGGTTTGCCTGGTAGGCCGAAATCCGCATTGCTTTCTCGTGGGTCAGCTCCTCGTCCAGGCGGTTGAGCAGCACCGCCCGGGCATCCTCCTGGGTCATGCCGGCGATGGTTTCCAGCTTTTCGGTCTGGCGCAGTTTGAGCTGTTCCAGCTCATCCAGGCGGGCTTCCACCGTCTCGCTGCGCTTTTTCAGGTCCTCTTCCTTGCGTTCCAGGGTGGCGGTGCGCTTGTCCAGCTGCTCTTCCTTCTGGTCGATGCGGCGTTCCTGGCGGGTGATCTCGGCGCGGCGGTCCTTGATCTCCTTGTCTGCCTCGGATTTCAGCTTGAATGCCTCGTCCTTGGCCTCGATGATGGTCTCCTTGCGTTTTTGTTCGGCGGACTTGATGGCGTCGTTGACGATGCGCTTGGCTTCCTCCTCGGCAGAGCCGATCTTGGCCTCCGCCGTGCGCCTGCGGTGCTGGCCGCCCAGATAAAAACCAAGCGCCACACCGGCAGCGATCGCAACGAGTACCGCCACCACCAATACGATGATGGGTACCATGTGATTGTCACTCCTCGTAGGTTAATGTGAGTAAACCATGAGAGCCGCTGCCCGGAGGGCGCTTTTCAAGATCTATCGTTTTGTCAAAATTGGCTTGGAAAAGGGCGCAGTGCCGCCTGGAACAGCCGCACAGCCGTCCCTGTGTGCAGCACGGCGGCACCGCCGGCAGGTACACTGCACCGCGGCGCCGGCCGCCGGAAAACAGGCAGGCGGCAAAACGGGTACCTGACAGCTGCAGGGCCCGGAACTCTTACAAAACAACGCTGCAGGGGACAAAACGCATCGTACCGTACGCCCCGGCAGGCAAATCCAAGAAAAGCGGCGCGCCCGTCTGCGCGGTGCCACCGGAAACCAAAACCGCAACGCCCGCCTGCGGGGCAGTGTCAGCTGCCTGTTCAGGGCCTGCGTTCCGGCGGGAGGCGCGGCAACCCGCCGCCCGGCAACGGCCTTGCAAGCCGCACCGTTCCCCCGGAAGCTTTGTTTTCCTGTGTCGCTCGCGCCATCGCGCAACAGCTCTTTGTATACTGATTTCATTGTATCCGTTCCACGATGGATTGTCAAGAAATTGTTACAAAACTGTCCCCCGCCCTTGCGCAAGCGTGGGGCTTGTTGTATCATAGATTGTAAAATTTTATTCAGGAAACTGTAAATTTGCGCCTTTGGGCGCGTATGGGAAAGGTATTGGAAAGAATGGTCACAAAACTGCGCATAAACACCCGCCTGCTGTGGGCGGTGCAGCTGGTGCTGGCGCTGGCCGCGGCCCTGGTGGGCTGGTATCAGATCGAGCATTCGGCCGGCGTTTCCCGGGAGGTGCTGCTCACAATCCCGGCGCCCTATTTGCTGTTGGGGGTGCTGACGGTGTTTGCCATCCCGCTGCTGCTCTATGCCCTGTGCGGCCGCTGGCAGGCGGCCACCGCCGCAGGGGGCGCCATTGCAACGCTGTATGCGCTGGTCAACTATTACGTGCGGGTGCTGCACGGCAATGCACTGCTGGCGCCGGACATTGCCAACGCCGCCACCGCCGCCGATGTGGTGGGCGCCTACGACATCCGCCCGGACTCCACCAGCGTCAAAATTGCCCTGTGCTACCTGCCGGTGCTGCCCATTGCGGTGGTGCAATGGCTACTGGAGCGCCGCATCCGCCGCAACGGCAAGCCGGCCGTGTCCTGGCCAAAGCGGCTGACCCGCTGGGGTGTCAGCGCAGCGGCCCTGGCTGCGCTGTTCTTTTTCGGCTATTTCGGGCCGTTTTCGCTGATGCCCACCGACGTGGGCACGCTGGCCTATGCCATCGCCTTCAACTTCAACACCTACGGCTACACCCCCTCGGCGGTGTCCTCGGTGCTGCTGTTGCTGGAGCCGGTGACCAAACCGGAGGGTTACTCGGCCGAGGCGGCCGTGCAGGCCGCCGACCGGGCGGAGGGTTATACCCCCGCCGCTCCTGCCGCCGACCCCGGCGACTACCCCGACGTGATCCTGGTGCTGAATGAGACGCTGTATGACCTGGCACTGGTCACCAACCCCCAGACCGACGCCCCCTACATGGACTATCTCCATTCGCTGGGCGGGCAGGCTACGCTGGGCTATGCGCTGGTGCCCGATGTGGGCGGCGGCACCAACCGCAGCGAGTTCACGCTGCTGGCCAGCGATTCGATGACGCTGATGCCCGGTGCCACCCCGTTTTCCACCATGAGCATGGAGGGGCAGCCCTCGGTGGTCAGCTACATGAAGGCGCTGGGCTACACCACGCTGGCTGGCCACCCCGCCGACCCCGGCAACTACCGCCGCGGCATGGCCTGGCCCGCCCTGGGCTTTGAGCAGATGTATTTTGTGGACACCTTCCGCCCCGGATACCTGCCCTACGGCAACCGGGTCATGTACATTCCCGACGCCAACGCCTACCCCACCTTCCTGGACCTGTACGAGTCCATGCCGGCGGACCAGCCCCGGTTTGCCTACCTGCTGACCATCCAGAACCATGGCGGCTATACCGACGTGCCCGAGGATCAGCTGCTGGTCCATGCCGCCACCGATTACGGCGACTACGACCACGACGTGGACGAGTACCTGAGCTGCCTGGCGCTGGACGACCAGGCCCTGCAGCAGCTGCTGGAATACTTCACTGACCTGTACAACAGCACCGGCCGCAGGGTGGTTTTGCTGATGGTGGGCGACCATGCGCCATACATGATCGACTCCATCACCAGTGACAGCCTGACCGGCAGCGACAGAACCATCCGGCAGCGGGCCACGCCCTTCCTGCTGTGGACCAACTACCCCACCGACACCCGCGTGGCGGTGGGCACTGACCCCGGCGCCCTGCCGGTGGTGGACCTGAGCGCCCTGGTGCCCCTGGCTGCGGAGCAGGCCGGGCTGCCTCTGTCCCCCTATTACCGGTACATCCTGGCCATGCGGGAACATTGCACCGCCTGGACCAACCTGAACGGCGCCCTGCTGCCCGACGGCACCCTGGCGGCTGACGGCTCCAACGCGGAAGCGGATGCGTGGGTGTCCGGCTATTATATGCTGGAATACAACGCCCTGACTGCCGGCGAGCGGATCGACGAGCTGTTTTTGCCGCAGCAGCCGTGAGTTTTGCCGCCCCGGGGCGGCGGTTTTTGGTGAAATTTGCCGGAATCCAGTCAAGAATTGCCAGCAAAACTGTGGCCCCGGCGGGTTGACTTTGCCGCCCGCAGGGGCTACAATACCAGTAAACTTCATTCCGTTTGAAAGCTGTGATGCGGACAAACGGGCGCAGGGCGCACACCGTTCAGAGAACGCCGCCGCCGGGCTGCCGGCGTGCTGCAAGCGGCGCGGTTTTGCCCCTGCCGCCTTACCACCGCAGAGCGCGGGGGTGAACCCCCGCCGGGTCCGGCCCGTTACCGCCGGAAACGAGTGGCGCTTTTGCCTGCCTGCCAGGCGGGCGCAATTCGGGTGGAACCGTGGAGCAAGTTTTGCATGACAGACATCGCTTCATCCCGTGTTTGCACCGGCAGATCAGCCGGTGCGGTTGAACAGCGGGATGGGGCGTTTTTCTTTTGCGGCGGCTGCCGCATCCAAACCCTGCCGGGCAAATGCCCGGCGCCACCCCACAAGGAGGGGCATTGTTATGAAAATCATTTACAAGGACGGCACCGTGGCCGAGTGCCCGCAGGAGGAAGAACTGCACGTCCTGCGCCACACCGCGGCCCACATCATGGCGCAGGCCATCAAGCGCCTGTACCCCCAGGCGGACTTTGCCTTCGGCCCCGCCACCGACAACGGCTTCTACTATGACGTGGACCTGGGCGACACCAAGCTCACCGACGAGGACCTGGCCAACATCGAGAAGGAAATGAAGAAGATCTGCAAGGAAAACCTGCCGATCAAGCCCTTCATCCTGCCCCGGGACAAGGCCATCCAGCTGATGGAGGAGCGCGGTGAAAAGTACAAGGTCGAGCACATCAACGACCTGAAGGACGAGACTGAGTTCAGCTTCTTCCAGCAGGGCGAGTATGTGGATATGTGCATCGGCCCCCACCTGACCTACACCAAGGCGCTCAAGGCTTTCAAGATCACCCAGCAGTCCGGCGCCTACTGGAAGAACGACAAGAACAACAAGATGCTGACCCGCATCAACGGCATCGCCTTCCGCAACCAGGAGGAGCTGGACGCCCACCTGAAGCTGCTGGAGGAGGCCGCCCGCCGCGACCACCGCAAGATCGGCAAGGAAATGCAGCTGTTCATGTTCGTGGACGAGGCCCCCGGCTTCCCCTTCTTCCTGCCCAACGGCATGATCATCAAAAACGCCCTGATCGATTACTGGCGCGAGATCCACACCAAGGCCGGTTATGTGGAGGTTTCCACCCCGCTGATTATGAACCGCCACCTGTGGGAGACTTCCGGCCACTGGGACCACTACAAAGACAATATGTACGCCACCAAGATCGACGACGAGGACTACTGCATCAAGCCGATGAACTGCCCCGGCGGCGTGCTGGTCTACCGCAGCCAGCCCCACAGCTACCGTGACCTGCCGCTGCGCATCGGCGAGCTGGGCCTGGTCCACCGCCATGAGCTGCGCGGTGCCCTGCACGGCCTGTTCCGGGTGCGCTGCTTCACCCAGGACGATGCCCACCTGTTCGTCCGTCCCGACCAGATCACCGACGAGATCATGGGCGTTGTCCACCTGATCAACTCGGTGTATGAGAAGTTCGGCTTTGAGTATTTTGTCGAGCTGTCCACCCGCCCCGAGGACTCGATGGGCAGCGATGAGGACTGGGAGGCCGCCACCAACGGCCTGATCCAGGCTTTGGAGCGGCTGAACCTGCCCTACACCGTCAACGAGGGCGACGGCGCCTTCTACGGCCCCAAGATCGACTTCCACCTGCGGGATTCCATCGGCCGCACCTGGCAGTGCGGCACCATCCAGCTGGACTTCCAGATGCCGCTGAACTTCCACCTGGAGTATGTGGACGAGGACGGCCAGAAGAAGCGCCCCATCATGCTGCACCGGGTCTGCTTCGGCTCCATTGAGCGTTTCATCGGTATTTTGACCGAACACTACGCAGGCAAGTTCCCCACCTGGCTGGCCCCCACCCAGGTCAAGGTGCTGCCCGTCAGCGAAAAGACCCTGGATTACGCCAAGCAGGTCACCGAGACGCTGCAGAACGCCGGTGTCCGCGCCGTGCTGGATGAGTCCAACGAGAAGATCGGCTACAAGATCCGCCAGGCCCAGCAGGTGGACCGGGTGCCCTACATGCTGGTGCTGGGCGCCAAGGAGGCCGAGGCCGGTAACATCTCCATCCGCGACCGCTCCGGCGAGACCACCCAGTCCAGCCTGGACGAGTTTGTCGCCAAGGTTGTGGATGAAATCAAGGAGCGCCGCAGCTGATTTTCAGCCCCGCCGCCCCCACAACAGAAACAACAGGCAGGCGCTCTGCCCCGGTTCCGGCCGGGCGGTCGCCTGCCTGCTTTTCGCGTTTGGCAGAAAAAGCAAGCAGGCGGCGGAACCTGCGTTCCGCCGCCTGCTTTTGGTGCGCTTGCGGGAACTCGAATCCCGGACCCACTGATTAAAAGTCAGTTGCTCTACCGACTGAGCTACAAGCGCATATTGTATTTACAGCTTATCAAGTATACCAGCGGCCGCCGATTTTGTCAACTGGTTTTTTCCGTTTCCCCATCACTTTTTTTCAATGATGGGACTTGTCTGCAATTTTTCGCCTGCCGGCCGGTCAAAAATCTGGAATTACGCCTGCCGGCATGGTATAATACAGTGTTACAGTTTGCCTGCATAGCATAGAGGGAAAGGAAAAGCCGTATGCAGCGTTTGGAAGGCCTGATCCGCAAGGCGGTACAGGATTATGATATGATTGCCCCCGGCGACCGCATCTGCGTGGGGGTGTCCGGCGGCAAGGACAGCGTGGCCCTGACCGTGGCGCTGGGGCACCTGCGCCGCTACCTGGGCGAACCGTTCGAGGTGGTGGCCGTCACGCTGGACCCCTGTTTCGGCGGGGTGGAAACCGATTATTCGGCATTGGCGGACCTGTTTGCCGCCGAGGACATCCCCTACGAGATCCGCCGCACCGACATCGGCCCGGTGGTATTCGACTATCGCCGCGAGCCAAACCCCTGCGCCCTGTGCGCCAAGCTGCGCCGCGGCACGCTGCACACCGCCGCCAGGGAACTGGGCTGTAACAAGATTGCCCTGGGCCACCACCTGGACGATGCGGTGGAAACCTTTTACATGAACCTGTGGCGGGAGGGGCGTATCGGCTGCTTTTCGCCGGTGACCTGGCTGTCCCGCCGGCAGCTGACGATGATCCGCCCTATGATCCTGGCCACCGAGGCTGAGGTCCAGCACGCGGTGCGCAAAGCCGGTCTGCCGGTGGTCAAAAGCCGCTGCCCCGCCGACGGTGCCACCGTGCGGGAGGAAACCAAGCAGTTTGTGCGCCAGATGAGCCGCAAAGACCCCGCCTTCCGCCAGAAAACCCTGCACGCTTTGCAGGAGAGCGGTATCGACGGCTGGAAACCGGTGCACACCGGCCGCAAAAAAGATTGGGCCAAACCATAACAGTACGCAGTATGCCTGCGCCGGAAGGGGAAATCCATGCGCTTTGAGAAACACTGCTGGGCCGAGATTGACCTGGACGCCCTGCTGAAAAACTACCACTTCATCCGCAAAAACGCCGGCGGCGATGTCTGCGCGGTGCTCAAGGCCGACGCTTACGGCCACGGCAGCCTGGCGGTGGCCGACGCGCTGCGCCGGGCCGGGGTGGCCGCCTGCGCGGTCAGCTGCCTGGCCGAAGCCCGGGAACTGCGCCGCCACGGCGTGGACGGGCCGGTGCTGATCCTGGGCTACACCGACCCCGCCTTTGCCGACGAGCTGGCCGGGCTGAACATCACCCAGACGCTGTTTTCCACCGGGTACGCCCGGGCACTGTCGGCGGCGGCCTCCGCGGCGGGCTGCACCGTGCGCTGCCATCTGAAAGCCGACACCGGCATGGGCCGCATCGGCTTTGCGCTGCGCACCGATTTTGGCGCCGCCGTTGCCGAGATGGAAGCCTGCTACGCCCTGCCCGGCATCCGCATCACCGGGGTGTTCCAGCATTTTGCAGTGGCGGACAGCCTGGAGGAAGGCGACGCCGCCTATACTGAAAACCAGCATGTGCTGTTTGCCCGGCTGGTGGACCGGCTGCGGGCCGACGGCTTTGACCCCGGTGTGACCCACTGCGCCAACAGTGCCGCCCAGCTGACCCACCCCCAGTGGCGGTGCGATCTGGTGCGGGCGGGCATCATCCTGTACGGCCTTTCGCCCAGCGGCCAGGTGGGCAGCCCGGAGCTTTGCCCGGTGATGAGCCTGAAAGCGGTGGTCACCTTTGTCAAGGAGCTTTTGCCGGGGCAAAGCGTCAGCTACGGCCGCACCTTTACCGCCAGCCGCCCCATGCGGGTGGCCACCATCAGTGTGGGTTACGCCGACGGCTATCCCCGCAAGCTGTCCGACCTGGGGACCATGACCATCCGCGGCCAGGCTGCGCCGGTTTTGGGCCGCGTCTGCATGGACCAGACCATCGTGGATGTGACCGGCATCCCCGGTGTGCAGCCCGGGGACGAGGTGCTGGTTTTTGGTCCCGGCGCCGCCCCGGGCGCCGATACCACCGACACGGTGGCGGAAAAAGCCGGCACCATCAACTACGAGATTGTCTGCGGCATCTCCCGCCGGGTGCCGCGGGTTTACCTGCAAAATGGCGAGGCGGTACGCATCTGGAACGATTTGGAGGAAGGCTGAATGGCACGGGACAATATCCGCAACTTTTGTATCATCGCCCACATCGACCACGGCAAAAGCACGCTGTCCGACCGCATCCTGGAATTGACCGACAGCGTGGACAAGCGCACCATGGAGGACCAGATCCTGGACGACATGGAGCTGGAGCGGGAGCGGGGCATCACCATCAAGGCCCGCGCCGTGACCATGCGCTACCATGCCGACGACGGCAAGGACTACGAGTTCAACCTGATCGACACCCCCGGCCACGTGGACTTTTCCTACGAGGTCAGCCGCAGCCTGGCCGCCTGCGAGGGCGCGGTGCTGGTGGTGGACGCCAGCCAGGGCGTGGAAGCCCAGACGCTGGCCAACTGCTACATGGCCATCGACCACAACCTGGAAGTGGTGCCGATTTTGAACAAGATCGACCTGCCCAGCGCCGACCCCGATACCGTTGCCAAAGAGGTGGAGGACGTGATCGGACTGCCCTGCATGGATGCACCCCGGGTGTCGGCCAAGCTGGGCATCGGCATCAAGGACGTGCTGGAGCGGGTGGTCCAGGAGATCCCCGCCCCCCAGGGCGACCCCGCTGCCCCGCTGAAAGCGCTGATCTTTGACAGCATCTACGACAGCTACAAGGGCGTCATCGTCTATGTGCGCGTGTTTGAGGGCACCGTCAAGCCCGGCGACACCATTCGCCTGATGAGCACCGGCGCCCAGTTCCAGCTGGTGGAGGTGGGCCGCATGGGCGCCACCAGCCTGACCCCCTGCGACAAGCTGGAGGCCGGCGAGGTGGGCTACCTGACCGCCAGCATCAAGACGGTGCGGGACACCCGGGTGGGCGATACCGTCACCCTGGCGGACAACCCCACCGCCGAGGCACTGCCCGGGTTCCGGGAGGTGACGCCGATGGTGTTCTGCGGCGTTTACCCCGCCGACGGCGCCGACTACCCCGACCTGAAGGACGCGCTGGAAAAATTGCAGCTCAACGATGCCTCGCTCAGCTTTGAGCCGGAGACCAGCGCCGCGCTGGGCTTCGGCTTCCGGTGCGGCTTTTTGGGCCTTTTGCACATGGAGATCATCACCGAGCGGCTGGAGCGGGAGTTTGACCTGGACCTGATTACCACCACCCCCGGCGTCCAGTACCGGCTGACGCTGACCGACGGCACGGTGGAGATCATCGACAATCCCTCCGCCTACCCCGACCCCACCCGCATCGTCAAGCAGGAGGAGCCCTTCGTCAACGCCCACATCTACACCCCCAACGACTATGTGGGGCCGCTGATGGAACTGTGCCAACAGAAGCGCGGTATCCTGATCGACATGAAGTATATGGACGAGACCCGCGTGGACCTGCACTATCAGCTGCCGCTGGGCGAGATCGTCTACGACTTTTTCGACGCCATCAAGAGCCGCAGCCGCGGCTACGCCAGCTACGACTACGAGTGGGAGGGCTGGCACGAGTCCAAGCTGGTCAAACTGGACTTCCTGCTCAACGGCGACCCGGTGGACGCCCTGTCGCTGATCGTCTTTGCCGACAACGCCTACGCCAAGGGCCGCCGCATCTGTGAAAAGCTGAAGGAGAATATCCCCCGTCAGCTGTTCGAAGTGCCGGTGCAGGCGGCCGTGGGCGGCAAGATCATCGCCCGCGAGACGGTCAAAGCCATGCGCAAGGACGTGCTGGCCAAGTGCTACGGCGGCGACATCACCCGCAAAAAGAAGCTGCTGGAAAAGCAGAAGGAAGGCAAAAAGAAGATGCGCAAGCTGGGCACCGTCAACCTGCCCAGCGAGGCCTTCACCGCCATCCTCAAGCTGGACTCCGACTCCTGACGGCCGCACCGTAAAAACTGTAAAATGGCGCAAAAATCCGCCCCCTCTTTTGGCACTTATGCCAGGAGGGGGCGGTTTTATGTTTTGTGTGTCCTGCAAATCGGGTTACAGCCCCAGCACCAGCCGGGCGAAGTTGAAGTAGATCAGCAGGGTGGTGGTGTCCACGATGGTGGTGATCAGCGGCGAGGCCATCACCGCCGGGTCAATGCCCACCTTGCGGGCCGCCACAGGCAGCACGCCGCCGATCAGCTGGCTGAGCAGCACCGTGCAGATCAGCGTCAGGCTGACGGCCAGCGCCACCCCAACGCCCACGCCGTCAAACAGCATCAGCTTGGCAAAGTTGCACACGGCCAGCGTCAGCCCGCACAGCAGCGAGACGCGGGCCTCCTTCCACAATACCCGCAGGATGTCGCGGGGGTGGATGTCGCCGGTGGCCATGCCCCGGATGATGGTGGAGGTGGTCTGGCTGCCCGCGTTGCCGCCGGTATCGGTCAGCATGGGGATATAGGCGGTCAGCGCGGTCACGGCGGCCAGGGCGTCCTCATAGCTGCGGATGACCAGGCTGGAGAAGGTGGCGCTGAGCATCAAAAACAGCAGCCAGGGCGCACGGCTCTTGTACAGCTCCCACAGGCTGGACTTGAAGTAGGGCTTCTCGGTGGGGGCCATAGCGTTCATCTTGGCGATGTCCTCGTTGATCTCATCCTGCAGGATGGTCAGGGCGTCGTCCACCGTGACGATGCCCACAAGGCGCTTTTCGTTGTCCACCACCGGGATGGCCAGGAACCCGTACTTTTCAAACAGCTTGGACACATCCTCCCGGTCGGTGGCGGTGTTGACGCTGACCACATTGGCGTCCATCATCTGCCCGATGGTGCGGTCAGGGTCTTTTTCCAGCACCAGCGTCCGCAGCGAGACAACGCCCTGCAGCGTGCGGTCGGCCCCTGTGACGTAGCAGTTGTTGATGGTCTCCTTGTCAAAGCCGTTTTGGCGGATGGCCTCCATGGCCCGGCGCACCGTCATATCGGGGCGCAGCTCCATGAACTCGGTGGTCATAACACCGCCGGCGGAATCCTCGGGGTATTTCAGCAATTCATTGATCATCTTGCGGGTGTCCGGCGACGCCTGGGCCAGGATGCGCTTGACCACGCCGGCGGGCATCTCCTCCACCAGGTCGGTGGCGTCGTCCACAAACAGCTCGTCGATGACCAGTTTCAGTTCCCGGTCGGACAGGCCCTGGATCAGCGCCTCCTGGGTGTCGGGGGTCAGCTCCGCAAACACCTCGGCCGCCAGGTCTTTGGGCATCAGCCGGAACAAAACCGGCATCTTCTCCGCCGGCAGGTCCTCCAGCGCGGCGGCCAGATCAGGGGCGGGCAGGGTCTCCATCACATCCCGCAGGCTCTGGTACTTTTTGGCGTCGTCCAGATGGGCCAGCATCGTTTTCAGGGTCTGGATTGCGGTATCGGACATTTGGCATACCTCCTTGGGGCAGCCGCCGCCCGGGCACGCCCGTCAGGCCCTGCCAGGCACAAAAAAGGCGTGCGCTGCCAACAACGCACGCCAAACAGCAGGCCGACGGGGATGCCCGTTCCCGGGCTTTTCCCGCCCCTGCCGCGCCGTTGCAGCCAGACAGCAGCTGTCATTGAATTTTGCGTACATCGGTGATCGGTAACTGGGACTGCCGGAACTCTCCACGTCATACCACCTGCCTTGTCTGTCAAATTTGGATGGGCGGGGATGTACAAACCGCTATTCCGTCTTCATCGTACCACCGGTGCCGGTGCCTGTCAACCCGTTTTTTGCCACCCGGGGCGGCGGCGCAAAACCGGCGGCGGACGGCTTGCAGGGGCGGGGCATCTGCGGTACAATAGGGGCAGTTTTTGGGGCGCCGCCCCAAAGGGAAAGAGGGGTTGTGCCATGATTCGTGGCGTAATTTTTGATATGGACGGCCTGATGTTTGACACCGAGCGCATCTGGGTCACGCTGTGGGCGCCCGCCGCCCGGGAGCTGGGCCTGCCCGCCCCCGACGCAGCCTTTGCCACCGGTGCGCGGGGCCTGGCCGGGGAGAATATGCTGCGCTATCTGCGGGCCCACTATCCCACCGTGGACCCCCAGCTGCTGCTGGACACGCTGTACCGGCTGGCCGGCCAAGCGCTGGCCAACGGCGCACCGGTCAAGCCCGGCCTGTATGAGCTGCTGGACTATCTGGAGGGGGCGGGCATCCCGCGGGTGGTGGCCAGTTCCAGCCCGCGGGAGATGATCCGCAGCCACCTGCGCCATGCCCACATTGAGCAGTACTTTGCCGGGGTGGTAAGCGGCCAGGACGTGCAGCATTCCAAGCCCGACCCGGCCATCTTTCTGGAGGCTGCACGGGTGCTGGGCCTGCCGCCCAGGGACTGCCTGGTTTTGGAGGACAGCTTCAACGGTGTGCGGGCCGGCCATGCCAGCGGCGCCGTGACGGTGATGGTGCCCGACCTGGACCAGCCCACCCAAGAGATCCGCAGCCTGTACAACGCCTGCTGCAAGGATCTTTTGGAGGTGCGCGACCTGCTGAAAGCCGGTAAGCTGTAACCCCGCATCCGGGGACAAAGCGTCAGATAAAAAATGTAAAAAAAGTGCTTGACATTCTCCCCCTCCCGTGGTATTATACTTCTTGCAGTCGCGCTGGTAGCTCAGCTGGATAGAGTGTCTGACTACGAATCAGAAGGCCGGGGGTTCGAGTCCCTTCCAGCGCACCAAAAGAAGAGGTTCCGAGGAAACAAGGAACCTCTTCTTTTTTTGTTGCTTCCGGAAATTTCCGGAAGGGACTCGAACAGCCCGACCTATACAAAACGGCATGGCGCCGTGTTGAGCGGTGCCATGCCGTTTGTGATTTTGGAGCGCTCCGGGCGCCTTATGACAGCGATCCCATAGGGTCCCAGGGGGCCAGCTCGATGGGTTCCGTGGTCAGGGCCTGGCGCTGGGCGTCGGTCAAAAAGCGCTTGTTGACCACCGCCTGGTAGACAAACTGGTCAAACCAGGCGTCGCTGGCCACAAAGTACCCTTTGCGGTCGGACTCCTCGCCCCAGCTGTTCTCGATCTTCCAGCGGTCGGGGGTTCCGTCGGCGTCCAGGTTGACGCCGCACAGCACCATGGCGTGGTTCATGGTGGTTACCTCGCAGTTTTGTACTTCCTGTGCGGCGTGCGCTGCACATTTGTGAAAAAATAGTCCAAGGGTATACTACAACGCGCGCCCGGGCTTGTCAATCGCCCGGCGCCGGGCCTGTCCCCTGCCCGCCGGGAAGGACTTTACTGCCGGGAAAGCTCGTCGGTCAGGCGCAGGATCTCGGGGGCAAGCTGCCGCCGCCGTTTTTTGGTCAGATGGCTGTACAGCGGATAGGCCAAAATGATGCCCAGGATGCCCGCAAGGCCGATGACAATGCCAGGCACAAACAGCGCGCCCGCCCACACCATGGTACAGCACATGCCCACGCCCATCAGCAGCGTGCCGGCAACGCCCAGCGTCACCGCCGCAATGGTGCCCGGCCGGGTGGCGCTGGCATCCAGCCGGCGCAGCTGTTCCATCTTGCTCTCCGCCCTGGGTTCATACTTTTCCCGGATCTTGCGGATTTCTTCCTGCTGTTTGGCCGAGTAGCTGTACTGAAAGGAATCCCTGTTTTCACTGGCCATAGGCTTGTGCCTCCTTGTGATCGGTGATGCGGGGAGGATCCCCGCACCGGTTTATGCGGCATTACCGCTGCTTTTGTGCCGTTTGCAGTTTGTGAAGGTTGCGGCCGGCCTGCACGATCATCACCACCGCCATGCCCAGAACCGCCACACAGATCGTGCCGCCAAAGGCTGCAGTCATCGTCCGGCGGAAGCTTCGCCCGCCACCGAACTGGGTGGTCATGGCATGTTCCAGCGTCAGCATCGAAACCAGCGCCGCGGTCAGGCTGATATTTTTGGCTGCCGAGAGGATCGGGCTGCCCCGCCTTCGCCAGCGGATCACGTTGACGATGGCAGCGATGGTAATATAGAACGTGTAGGCCGCCGCCATATAGATCATCAGCCCCGGATAGGTTGCGCCCCGGTCCTGGTGCACCATATAGCCGATGACGCCCGCCAGCGCCCCATTCATGAACAGCAACAGCACCCCGCAGGCACGGTAGCGGCGGTACTCTGCCGGCAGGTCCCGCCCCAGCGGCGACTTGTGCACATAGCGCACCAGCAGCCCCCGCATGGCGCAGAGCAGCAGGTAGTAGCACGCCAGGGCGACAAACCAGGCCGATCGGTCGCGGACGCCGTAAATCAGGTTGAGCCCCGCATACAGCAGGTTGACCAGAAGGCCGCCGTGCAGCGTGATCTCGGAGCGAAAGACCGCGTCCCCCAGCAGGCGGCTGCCCAGGGGGTGGCTGCGGAGCTTTGCCAAAAGCGGCAGGCCGGCCACACCGTTTTGGGCCGCCTCGATCCCCCTGGCAGCGGCCGTTGCCGTGATGACAAGGGCGTAGGCGGACAGAACATAGGAGAGATAGCTCAGCGCCGAGTGTTCGTTCCGGGCAAGCATGACAAAGACAAAGGCATAGGACGGCACGGCGATGACCGCCGTGAGCCACAGCGGCAGAAAAAGCACCCGTTTCAGCAGGGCCTTCAGCCGTTTCATCCGGCTTCCCCCTTTCTGATTTTCACCGTGAAGGTGCTGCCCCTGCCCACCTGGCTTGTGACCGAGATCTCGCCGCCCACAATGTCGATGACCCGCCTGACCAGCGCCAGCCCCAGGCCGTTGCCCTGGGCGGCGTGGGAGGTATCGCCCTGGTAGAACTTTTCAAAGATATGGGCGCCCACCTCCTTCGGGATGCCGCAGCCGGTGTCGGTCACCTGGACCACCGCCCACTCCCCCTCGGTTTGCAGGCTGAGCGAGACAGATCCTCCCGGCTCGGTGAACTTGACGGCGTTGGAAAACAGGTTGTTCCACACCAGGCGCAAAAGCTCCGGGTCGGCGGTCACTTTGACCTCCTCGGCAAGGTCGGTGCGGATGTCCAGGTTTTTCTTTTCCCATGCATCCTCAAAAGTGAGCAGGCATTCGCACAGCTGCTCCCCCAGGTCATAGGTTTGGGTGTCCGGGTAGACGGTCTGGTTTTCCAGCTTGTTCAATTTTAGGATGTTGGACACCATGTCCGCCAGCCGCCGGGCCGCGTCGGTGACAGCCCGGGCGTACTCCACCCGCGTTTGCTCCGGCAGGGCGGGCTGCTGCAGCAGGGTGCCGTAGTTCTGCATCACCGCCAGCGGGGTTTTCAACTCATGGGAGACATTGGCAATAAAATCGTTGCGCAGCGTCTCGGTGCCGGAAAGCTCCTGCGCCATCCGGTTCATGCAGGCGGCGATCTCGCCAAAGCCGTCGCCGGCCTCCATGGCGCCGAAGGGCGGCACCCGGACCGAGAAATCCCCCGCCATGATCTGCTGGGCGGCATTCAGGATGATCTTCACCGGCCGGTCCACCATCCACCGGCGCCGCAGCCAGTCGATCAGCGTACATGCCAAGCTGAGCAGCACCACGTTCAGAAAGGTGATCTTGGCCGCAGCCTCCACATCCGGTCGGGCCAGCTCCAGCCCCATTGTCCGGGACAGGGTGTTCAAAAACAGCAGCATGCAGCAGGTGATGACAAAGCACATCGTCAAAAAGAAGATCAGGTAATTGCGAAGAGCCCGCAGCCACTGCCGGAGGCGCTCGCCCTTGGGCCGGGTCATTTCAGCACCGCCTTATACCCCAGCCCGTGCACCGTGACGATCTCGAACTCGCTGCACGCCGCGAACTTGCTGCGCAGCTTGGTGATGTATACATCCACCGTGCGCAGGCCGGAGGAGGTGTCCCCGTCCCAGAATTCCTCCATCAGCTGGGCGCGGGTGAAGGTCTTTTTGGGGTAGGATAAAAGCTTGTAGATCAGGTTGAACTCCCGCACCGTCAGCGGGATCTCCTGCCCGTCGTGGTAGGCGGTGTGCTCGTCGGCGTCCAGGAGCAGCTTGCCAATCTCGATCCGGCGGCTGCTGGCAATCTTTGCCCGGCGCATCAGCGCGCCGATGCGCAGCAGCAGCTCGTCCAAATCCACCGGCTTGACCATGTAATCGTCGATGCCGGCCCGGAAGCCCCGCTGCTTGGCCGCAAAGTCGTCCCGGGCGGTCATAAACAGGATGGGGATGTCCTGGTTTTGCTCCCGGATGGTTTTGGCAAACTCGAACCCGTCCACATCGGGCATCATAATGTCGGAAAGAATCAGGTCAAACAGCGCCCCGCCGTACAGCGCGTCGTAGGCGGCGTTTGCGTCCAGGCAGCCCACCGCGTCGTAGCCGTTGTGCCGCAGATAGGTACAGACCGTGCGGTTCTGCTCCCTGTCATCCTCCACTACCAAAATGCGAAACATAAACCTTTGCCCCCTTTTGCCCTCTGTTATACCACAGAGATGTTAACGAATTGTTTGCGCCGACCGGGGAGCGGAAAATTTAGGGCGGCGCCCCTGCCCTGCGCCCCTCTGTGCCAAAGCAGGGCTGGTATCTGGCGTGGATACCGGCCCTGCTGGCTTGTTTTTGCGGTTGGCGCCGGCTGGGGGGCTGCGCCCTGCTTACTTGTGGGGCGTGTGGCCGTGCGGGGCGGGATGCTCGGCGGCCAGCCGCTGTTTGGCGTCCTCCACCGTCTCGCCGTCCCGGGTCAGGAACTCGTCCACAAAGGCGTCGGTCATCTTGGTGAAGCCGCCCACCACGCCGTTCTGGATTTTCTGGTAACCGCCGACCACGCCGGACTCGATTGCTTTGTAGCCGGACACCACGCTCCGGGCGATTTTTTGGTTGGCCCGGACCAGTTTGGATTTTGCCATGGAAACCTGCCTCCTTGGGGTGTATCTGATTCATCAAAAGTGTTGGAAACTTCGCTAAACAGTGCGAATACAGGGCGCGAAACCGCCGCCGTACTTGATGTATTTCAAGGTTGGGCAACGCGGCAGGCGCTGATTTTCAGTCGCGGGAAACAGCGCCGGGGATGTTTCCGATCCCCTTTTAATACAGTCGATTTCTGCGGACAAGGCAGACGATTGCGGAGACAACACCCGCCAGCGCCGCGATGGCCGCGGGAAAGATGAACTTTTTCATGCCGAACGCCTCCCCTCACTGCAGGCCCTTGACCAGCGGGATCAGGCAGAGCAGCAGCACAATGCCCGCGATGCCGACCACAATGCCGGGGACCATCAGGTTCCAGACCATCGTCATGCACATGCCGACGCCCAGCCCCAGCGCCCCCACAACGCCAAGCGCCACCGTGCCGACGGCCTTTGCACTGAAGCGGATGGCGGGCTTGCCTTCCATCCTGCGGCGGACGATCCACATTGCCAGCAGCACGGCCAGCCCCACCGCCGCGATGACAACACCGGGCCGGAAAGCGCCCCACTGGGGCAGCAGGCACATACACATGCCAAGGGCGAACAAGATGCCGCCCACCGTACCAAAAATCATCGAGACAAAGTTTTTCTTTTTCATCACGCATACCTCCTGAAAATTCTGTGCGGTGTTTTGCTTACTGCCCATAGGATACCGCCGGGATGTTATGGAGATGATGCCGAAATGTTTTTGAAATATGAAATTGAGGGGACACCCGGTTTGCGGACAAAAAAACGGCAGACCCCGGCGCACCCGCTGTTTGCAAGGGCGCCGGGGTCTGCCGCCTGCGGTTACAGGCTGCGGCCCAGCTGGTAGGCCTGGCGGGGATAGGCCGACCGGCGGGTCATGCCGGGGGTGCCGCAGCCGCGGCCCAGCACCCGGCCCCGGTCGGTCAGGTTCAGGTAGCGCAGCAGCGTGTTGTAGTGGGCTTCCAGCGCGTCGAAGGTCCAGCCGTCGTCGTTCCAGGCCACCGTCAGCAGCGCGGCCTGCATCTGCTTGCGCTGGATGCTTGTGTTGAAAGCGCAAAACCGGTCCACCAGCGTCTTGAGCTGGGCGGACATTCCGTAGTAGTACAGCGGGGTGACAAACACCATCATATCGGCGGCCAGGATCTGCCGGCGGAAGGTCTCCACATCGTCCTTCTGCACGCAGGGCCCCTCGTATCCGCAGCGGACACAGCCGGTGCAGGGGTGGATGTCGGCGTGGGCCGCGTCGATGACGGTGCAGCTGTGGCCGGCCTCCTCGGCGCCGCGGATAAACTCGTTTGCCAGCATATTGGAGGAGCCGTTTTTGTTGGGGCTGCCCTCCAGGATCACAATCTTCATGTTGCTGCCTCCTTTGCATTGCAGGGCACATCCTGCCCCGGTGTTCCCCGGCGGGGCCTCTCCCGGCCGGGATACGGCAAACGCCGCGCGGAAGGTTTTCCCCCCTACGCGGCGTTCCGCCGATCATTGGTTCTGTTTTACAGCGACTCTGCCCAGGCTTTCAGCTCACCCAGCTGGGTGCGGGGGCCAAACATCCGGCTGGACCCCACCCGGATCTCGGCGCCGGGGCAGCTGGGGGCCAGCGCCGCGGCGGTGTTGCCCATGCCGCTGCCGCCGGAGGTGGCAAACAGTGCAATCTCCTTACCGGCAAAGTCGTAGCTCTCCAAGAACGAGTTGACAACGGTGGGCGCCACGCCCCACCAGATGGGGAAGCCCAGCAGGATGCGGTCATAGGCCGCAATGTTGGCATTGTGGTCGGCCAGCGGCGGGTGCGGGGCCTTGCCGGTCATCTCCAGCGTCGAGCGGGACTGCTTGTTGCGCCAGTCGAGGTCCGCCGCCGTGTAGGGCTGCTCAGGGCGGATCTCATACAGATCCGCCCCGGCTGCCTGGGCCAGCGCCTTGGCCACCTTTGCGGTCACGCCGCTGACGGAAAAATACGCCACCAATGTTTTTTTCATTGCAAATACACCTCGCTTTGGATGGTTCAAAATTGGGATTATGTATGGCCGCCCGGACTGCCCAGGCTGCCGTGCGGAAGGATCACTCCTCCGTCAGTTCGGCCTTGGCACAGTTGAGGGCGTTGAACAGCCGCGGGATGCCCATGTAGGGCATTGCATGGACCAGGGCGCAGACGACCTCCTCCCTGGTGCTGCCGGTTTTGAGGGCGCCGGCCACATGGGCCTTGACCTGCACCTCGGCGCCGCCCAGGGCTGCCAGCAGCACAACCGTCAGCAGCTCACGCTCCTTCTCCGAAAGGCCGGTGCGGGTGTTGTAGTCCCCAAAGCCGAAGTCGGTCAAAAAGTTTGGCACCGCCTTGTCAAACGGTTTGGGCAGCCAGGTGTAGCGGTCCTGGATCTCGTCGCCGTAGGTGGGCGCCTGGATGGCCAGGCCGGCCTGGTGGCGGGTTTCCTCGGTGACAGTCTCCTGGCTTTCCAGCGGCAGGGCGATGCCCTGCTGGGTAAAGACCTCGTTCATCGCCGCAATGGCGTTGAGCGTCTTGGGGAAGCCGATGAAGGGGGCGCACTGGTAGATTGCCTCCCGGATCTCCACCGGGGTGATGCCGATGTGCAGGCAGGCCCCCACATGGGATTTGAGCTGGGGCAGCGTCTGGTTGACCGCCAGCGCCGTGATGGTAATCAGCTCCCGCATCCGGTCGTCCAGCGAGCCGGTATAGCAGACCTCGCCAAAAATGAACCGCTGCAAAATGCGCATGAACTCCGGGTCCGTGCCCTCGCTGCTCACCGGCTCACCGCCGAACAGCGTGTGGAATTTTTCTCTGCAAGCCTCTCCACGATCCATACTCAATCATCCTTTCCGCCTGCATGGCAGGCCTGTGACAGGCAAATTCTTTTCAGGTCCGGCGGCGGTCCATGCGCCGGGATCTCCGTTCCGTTGCCTTTGTCTTCAGTATAGCGCCGGCGTCCAAACATGTAAAATACTTATTTTACATTGCTATTCATGCGTTTGGCACATGGCAGCCGACGGGGGAACACCCCTCCCCGGGCGGCAGAGGCGGGTCGTCCCGCAGCGATTGCAGGCTTTGGACAAACAGCGAGGTGGCCGTGTTGAACACCTGGTTTTTCTTCCAGATCAGCATGCTGCGGATGGCCCGTTCAGGCGCGAAGGGCACAAACCGAAGCTCGGGGCTGGAATGCACCGACAAAGCGCCGTTCAGGCAGACCGCCACCCCCATGCCGTCCTCCACCAGCAGCGCAACGTTGGACAGCAGATTGTACCCCACCAGAATGTTCAGCTGGTGCTCGGGCCGGCCGATCCAATGGACAATCTCCTGCCGGGCGCTGGGGCGGCTGGGCAGCATCAGCGGCAGGGCGGCCAGCTCGGCGGCGCGGACGCTTGCCCGGGCCGCCAGCGGGTGGTTCCTGCGCACCAGCACACCCCAAACTTCTTTGGCCGGCAGGCGGATGAACTCATACTTTGCCGTGTCCACCGGCTCCAGCACCAGCGCCAGGTCCAGCGCGCCCTTGTCCAGGCGCTCCCGCAGGGGATCGGCCATGGCGTTGTACAGCTCAAACCGCACCGCCGGGTACTGGTCGGAAAAGCGGTGCATTGCCCCGGCCAGCGCCCGCACCCCCATCGCCTCCGACGCGCCGATGGTGACAAGGCCGCTCACCTCGCCCCGGCGGCCGGCAAACTCCTGCTCGGTGCGGTCAGCCAGCTCGACGATGTCGGCCGCCCGCTGGCGGAAGAGCATCCCGTCCTCGGTCAGCTCCAGGCTGCGTTTGCCGCGGATCAGCAGCGTGGTGCCCAGCTCCGCCTCCAGGTCGCTCATCTGGCGGGAGAGGGTGGGCTGGGTCAGGTGCAGCGACTCTGAAGCGCGGGTAATGTTGCGCTCCTGCGCAACGGCCAGAAAATACCGCAGTGTCCGCAGTTCCACCAGCTTCTCCCCCTTCTGTGCCGCCCGGCCGGCGGCAGCTCATGCTTCTGTATCCAGTATAGCGCGGAAAAGCTTCCATGTAAAATGCCTGTTTTTCATTGGCATTTATGCATTTCAGGCATGGATGCAGCGGTTTTGAGGGGGTCATCGGGGTGCCGGTGTTTGACGCCGGAGGCCCCCAAACCGCCGCAATCCCCGCGGGATCAGGGCAAAGCAAGGGGGCTTGAACTGTTGCCGGTCCACACCGTCACAACGGTTTTGGGCGGTCCCCCGGTTGGGGAGGATGGTCCGCCTGTTTTGGGTTCAGGCACTCCCTGCGGCGCGGCCTTCCGGCAGGATCACGCCCGCCGGATCTTCTCCACCTGATAGCCCGCACCCGATACCGCCTGCTTGAATTCGTCATCGCTGACGGGGCGGTTGTAATACACCGTCGCCGTCCCGCTGTGCAGGCTGACCCTTGCGGCCACGCCGTCCAGCTCATTGAGGGCGTTGGAGACGCGGGTTACACAATTTTGGCAGTGCATGCCGGCAATCTTGATTTGGCATTTCCCAACCGGGCGGCGGAGGAACTTCCATTCCCGCTTTGCCTTGACCTGCGCGCCCCCGCCGCAGCAGCCGCCTTGTCCCTGAAAATGCTGCCGGGAACTCTTGAACGCGTAAACCAGTACCAGTGCAATCAGCGCCAGTATCAGCAAACTGACCATAGAACACGCCTTCCATCCGGAACCTGATTTTCCGGCGGGTCACTCGCCCACAATTCGGATCGTGTGCTCAGACGCCGCCTCAAAATGGCATTTGACAATGCCCAGATCAATTTTTGTATACGGCCCCAGCCCGGCGACCCGCAAAACCGGCTCGCCGTTTTCCAGGCTGATCTGGAACTTCTGCTGGTTCATGGCGATCGGCGCCAGGATCGCAGCCTCGGCCCCGCGCACAAACCAGGCGGGCACTTCGCCGCGGCACCGGACAAGCCGTTCCCGCGGTTTGTTTTTGTGCGCGGTCCCTTGCGTTGCGCCGTAGCCCACCGCGATCACCGCCACCAGCCGGTCCCCCTCCGCCAGCAGTTTGCGGACGGCTGATTTTTGAAAGGTCAGCACGGCCCAGCAGGTGTTCAGCCCCAGTTTCTGCGCTTCCAGGACAAACTTTTCGCCGTAGTAGCCGCAGTTTGTTTCCAGGTCCGGGGCCTTGGCGCCGGCCAGCACAAGGTAGTTGTTGACATTGCGGAAGCTCCCATAGTGTGCCAGCCTGGAGTCAAAGCCGGAGGGATCGTCATAGCGCAGCTGCATGTGCAGCCCGCTTTCGGCATTGTACCGTTCCACCAGCCGGTCGAGCTCCCGCCGCCGTTCCGGCTCGATTTTCCTGGGGGTATAGGCGCGGACGGAATGGCGCGCCCGGATCACCTGCATGATATCCACAGACTTCTCTCCTTACAGGTACAGTTCGTTTTCCTTGTAGACCGAGCAGGCTTTTTTGATGGCCAGGGCGGCTGCGGACACCATGACGCTGTTCAGTTTGCGGGCATGCTGCGGGCAGATGGCCACGCAGCGCATGCAGGAGATGCACTTGCCGGCGTCGGTGGATTTGGGGTTGCTGACGGGGATAGCCTGCGCCGGGCATTTTTCGGCGCAAAGGCCGCAGCCGTTGCACTCCCTGTCCGCTTTGGGCACAAGGCCGGCGCCGCCCGCCTTTTTGTAGGGGCGGTTGCCGGGGATCTGGGGCGTGGTGCAGTCCGCCCCCTGGGCCTTGGCCAGGACCTGGCCGCCAAACGCCCGCAGCTGTTCCTGATCCTTGGCGTCCGGGCGGCCGGCGGCGTACTGATGCATGATGGAATGCTCCGCCACCGCCGCCACACCGGCGATGACGCAGAAGCCCTGCTCCTTGGCTGCGTCGCTCAGTTCCAGCAGCGTGTCCTCATAGGCGCGGTTGCCGTAGACGCAGACCACCGCGCACTTGGCGCCGTTGCCCTGGATCTGCCGCAGCCGCTGGATGGCCAGCGCAGGCACCCGCCCGCCGAAGGAGGGCGCGGCGATCAGCGCCAGGTCCCCGGAAGCCAGCTGGACCTTGCCGCCGTCCAGCGCCGGGTCGGTGAGATCCACCGCCTGCACCTCCCCGTTCCAGGCCGAGGTGATGGCATCGGCCACCTTTTGGGTGCCACCGGTGGGGCTGAACACAATTGAAACGAAACGCATACAGAAAGCCTTCTTTCCTGTAATATTTGGTTTTACACTGCAATTATAGCACGCGTGGATGTCATGTCAAGGATTACACCAAGCGTTCTTCCCCGGTATTCCGGGCGGAGGGCGCCGCCGCGGAATCGGGCAGTGGAAAAATGCGGCCATGCACGGCAAGCCGCCGCGCACAGCCGCATAATTCCCGGATGGTCAGGCGGCTTCCACGCTGGTAAGGGTGAACCCCGCCTTCTCCACAGTGGCCTTCAGCTTGTCGTCCGCGATGTCGCTGTTGAGGGTGACCTCAGCGGTGCCGGCCGCATGGTCCGCGGTGGCGCTTTCCACCTCGGGCAGGGCCTCCAGCAGCCTCTTCAGGCGGCCGGAGCAGCCGGCGCAGTGCATGCCTTCCACTTTCATCAACTTTTTCATAAGAATTCAATCCTCCTTGTCGTATGTCTGGTTTGTCTGGTTCCGTGGGCCGGCGCGGTGCGGCGGCCCCGGTCTATCGGCAGGCAGCCGGCGGCGTGCAGTGCTCACCGGATACCGTGCGGCACATATCCCACCTCTTCGACCGCCTTGGAAAGGGCGTCCTCCGAGGTATCGGGCAGCATGATGATGACGGCGGTCCCCGCCTTGGCATCGGCGGTGGCCTGCTCCACGCCGGGCACCGCTTCCAGCGCCTTTTTAACCGTGCGCTCGCAGTGTTCGCACATCATGCCCTCAATCTCCATCGTCTTTTGAACCGAGTTTTCGGCAAAAGCCGGGGTAGCCGGGGCAGTGGTGGGCTGGACCGGGCACTGGCCGGCGCAGGCCGCATTCTGGGGCGCGGTATCCTGGGGCAGGTCGGTGCGGGGCTTATGCTTGATCTTTTTGTCCTTCTTCGGGTTATGCATATTGAACAGGTTCAGCCGCAGCGCGTTGCAGACAACGCAGACGCTGCTCAGGCTCATGGCGGCGGCGCCGAACATCGGGTTCAGCGTCAGGCCCAGCGGCACAAAGACGCCGGCTGCCAGGGGGATGCCGATGCTGTTGTAGAAGAAGGCCCAGAACAGGTTCTGGTGGATATCCCGCAGCGTGGCGCGGCTCAGCCGGATGGCGGCGGGCACGTCGCTCAGGCGGCTCTTCATCAGCACCACATCGGCGGCGTCGATGGCCACATCGGTGCCTGCGCCGATGGCGATGCCGGTGTCGGCGCGGGTCAGGGCAGGGGCGTCGTTGATGCCGTCGCCCACCATGGCCACACGGCCCTCCCGCATCAGGCTGCGGATGACGCTCTCCTTGCCGTCGGGCAGCACCCCGGCAATGACCTCGTCCACACCGGCCTGCTTGCCGATGGCATTGGCTGTGCGCTCGTTGTCGCCGGTGAGCATGACAACCCGGATGCCCATATTCTGCAGTTCACGGACTGCCTGGGGGCTGTCCGGCTTGATGACGTCGGCCACCGCGATGATGCCGGCCAGCTTGCCGTCCCGGCAGAAGAACAGCGGGGTCTTGCCCTGGGCGGCCAGCTCCTCGGCCTGGGCGCGGGCCTCGGCCGGAACAGCCGTCCGGGTCTCGATAAACTTGAGGTTGCCGGTGCAGAGCTTGGCACCGTTCTGCTCGGCGGTCACGCCGTTGCCGGGCAGGGCCTGGAAGGCGGTAACCTCCTCCGGCTGCATTTTGCGCTCCTCGCCCGCCTGCATGATGGCGCGGGCCAGCGGGTGCTCGCTCTTTTGCTCCAGGGCCAGGGCCAGGCGGAGAAGCTCCTCCTCGCCGGTGCCGGCGGCGGGCAGGATGTCGGTGACCTTGGGTTCGCCGCTGGTGATGGTGCCGGTCTTGTCCAGCGCCACGATATCCACCTTACCGGCCTGTTCCAGCGAGGCAGCGGTCTTGAACAGAACGCCGTTCTTGGCGCCCATGCCGTTGCCCACCATGATGGCCACCGGCGTGGCCAGGCCAAGCGAGCAGGGGCAGCTGATGACCAGCACCGAGATGCCCCGTGCCAGCGAATAGCCGATGTCCCGGCCCAGCAGCAGCCAGACGACGGTGGTGACAGCCGCGATGGCGATGACGGTGGGCACAAAAACGCCGGAGACTTTATCGGCGATCTTGGCGATGGGGGCCTTGGTGGCCGCCGCATCGCTGACCATCTGGATGATCTGGGAAAGGGTGGTGTCCTCGCCCACGCGGGTGGCACGGCAGCGCAGGAAGCCGGACTGGTTGATCGTCGCCGCCGAGACGCTGTCCCCCTCGGCCTTATCCACCGGGATGCTCTCGCCGGTGAGGGCGGACTCGTTGACGGCGCTGTGGCCTTCCAGAATCACGCCGTCCACCGGGATGTTCTCGCCGGGGCGGACCACAAAGATATCGCCCTGCCGCACTGCATCGATGGAGACCTCGGTCTCCACGCCGTTTTTCAGGATGGTGGCGGTCTTGGGGGCCAGCTTCATCAGGCTCTTCAGCGCGTCGGTGGTGCGGCCCTTGGAGTAGGCCTCCAGCGTCTTGCCGATGGTGATCAGCGTCAGGATGGTGGCGGCGGACTCAAAGTACATCTCGTCCATATAGGTCATGGCCTGGGCCATATCCCCGCGCACAACGGCGTCCGCCATCAAAAACAGCATGACAGTGCTGTAGCCGAAGGCCGCCGTGGCGCCCATGGCCACCAGCGTGTCCATGTTGGGCGCCCGGTGGACAAGGCCCTTGAAGCCGCTGACAAAGAACTTCTGGTTGATGACCATGACGACGATGGTGTCCAGCATCTCGAACACCATCAGCGCCAGGTGGTTGTTGGCGAAAAACGGCGGCAGCGGCCATTTCCAGATCATCCAGCACATGATGTACATCAGCGGCAGCCAGAAGATGATGGAGGCGATGAGTCGGTGCACCATTTTGGGTGTCTCGGTATCCTTGAGGTCATCGGCATCGGGCGCGGCCTCCCGCCGGGCGCCCTTTTCCGAAGCGCCGTAGCCCGCGGCCTCCACCGCCGCGATGACATCGGCCGGTGAAGCGCTGCCCTCGACGCTCATGGAGTTGGTCAGCAGGCTGACCGTGCAGGATGTAACCCCCGGCACCGCCGAGACGGCCTTTTCCACATGGGCGCTGCAGGCCGCGCAGCTCATGCCGGTGACATTGTACTGTTTCATGGTGTGATTCCCTCCCATGCCAGGGCAACACCGCACAATTCCCGCCTAACGGCTTAAGCACCGCTGCTGCGGCTGCGAAGCACAATCTGCGTTGCAAAAATGCTCGATCATACATCCAGTATGATCTGCGCTTTTTGCTTAGCATCTTGTACTTCTCGCTCGCCGCATCGGCACTTACAATTATGCGATGTCGCCCTATATAAATTGCCCTCAGGGGCGCTCACTTCATCAGCTTCTGCATTACGCGGAGCAGCTCGTCGATGCTGGCATCGGCTGTGGCGGGGTCGCCCTCGCGGATGTCGTGGGCCACACAGGTGCGGATGTGATCGGACAGAAGCTCCTTGTTGAAGGCGTTCATTGCCGCCGTCACCGCCGCGCTCTGCACAAGGATGTCAGGGCAGTACACATTGCTCTCCACCATCTTGCGGATGCCTCGGATCTGCCCCTCGATGCGGTTCAGCCGGTTGATCAGGCTTTTGTACTCCTCCGGCGTGCGCTCCTTGGTGCGGTGGGTGCAGCAGCAGTTTGTTTCCTTTTCCATGCGGTGTTTCCTTTCCATCGGGTTCCGTTGTCATATACCCCACTCGGGTATCTTTATCGTATACCCCCAATGGGTATTTGTCAAGTCCCCCCGGCAGATTTTTTGGTACGGCCGCGGTGCAGAGGGGCTCGCCGGGAAATCAGTGGAAATCTTTTCTTTCCCATGGTACAATGGTCGCATCTGACTGGAGGAGAAGTACATGGAGATCAGAAACTATCGGCCTGACGACTGCAAGGCCCTGACAGAATTGTTTTATCATACCGTGCATACGGTCAACGCCAGGGACTATACCGGGGCGCAGCTGGACGCGTGGGCGACCGGACAGGTGGACCTGAAAACATGGGACCGTTCCCTGCGGGAGCACGACAGCCTTGTCGCCGTCGAAAACGGGGTCATCGTAGGGTTTGGGGACATGGACAAAACCGGCTACCTGGACCGCCTGTATGTCCACGCGGACTATCAGGGGCAGGGCATCGCCACCGCGCTCTGCGACCGGCTGGAACAGGGCGCTGCGGGCACTGTCACGACGCATGCCTCCATCACCGCCAGGCCGTTTTTTGAAAAGCGGGGCTACCGGGTGGTCAAGGAACAGCAGGTGGAGCGGCAGGGAATCCTGCTGACCAATTTTGTTATGAAGAAGGAGCGGTGAGCGCCTCCTATCCTCGCCCTGCCGGGCATCCGCGTTGTTGACGGGATTTCAGTTGATGAAGCCGGTGTCATCCGCCGGAAAGGAAACGGCTCGGTCCCTGCATTTTCCGGCGGGACTCCGCGGAGCGATCCTCCGTTCATTTTTTCATTGCAAGTCGGGCGCGTTGCAGAATCAGCCTCTGCAGCGCGCCCGCTTTTTGTGCCCAAACGCTTCATTGGGCGGAATTCCGCACCCCGCCGCCAGTGACACCGCCGGGCCGCGCGGCATAATCTGGCACAGGAGGTGTTTTTATGCCAAACGGAACCTTGCAGGTCTACGCCAGCATTGCGGGGCAGAGCGCCCCGCTGCCCGGCGTGACCGTTTTGATTTTTGACGAGGGCGGCAGCCAGCTTGCCCGGGTGGTGACCGGCCTCGACGGCGCTGCGTCGGAAGTGTCCCTGCCCGCCCCTGACCGGGCGCTGAGCCTGGACGAGGCCAACACCGCCGTGCGGCCCTATGCGGTCTGTACCCTGTCGGCCAGCTGCCCGGGCTGGCAGCCCCGGGAGATCACCGGGGTGCAGGTGTTTGACGGTCAGCAGACGGTGGCCCGGCTGGAGTTTCTGCCCGCCGATGCCGCGCTGGCGGCGGTGCGCCAGGCGCCGGTGGCAATCCCCGAACATGCGCTGTTTACCGGCAGCGGCGGCAGCGGGCGGGCGCCGGTCTCCGCCGCCGCCCCGTTGGTCCTGACCCAGGTGGTGCTGCCTCGGCGGATCACCGTTCATCTGGGCGCGCCGTCGGCCAACGCCCGCAACGTGACGGTGCCCTTCCAGGATTATATCGCCAACGTGGCCTCCAGCGAGGTGTACCCCACCTGGCCGGAGCAGGCACTGCGGGCCAATATCCTGGCGCAGATCAGCCTGGCGCTCAACCGCATCTACACCGAGTGGTACCCCAGCCGGGGATACAGCTTCAACATCACCGGGTCGCCCAGCTACGACCAGGCCTATGTGGAGGGGCGCACCGTCTTTGCGGTGATGGAACGGCTCACCGCCGAGCTGTTTTCCACCTTTGTGCGCCGCTCCAGCAACGCCGAACCCTATTTTACCGAGTACTGCGACGGCAAGCTGGTGACCTGCGCCGGCATGAAGCAATGGGGCACCGTGGACCGCGCCAACGAGGGGATGAGCGCACTGCAAATCCTGCGCTACTACTACGGCAGCCGGGTGCAGCTGGCCACCACCTCCAACCTGGCCGACATCCCCGAAAGTTACCCCGGCAGCCCGCTGCGCCGGGGCAGCAGCGGCACGGCAGTGTCCATTTTGCAAAAGCAGCTGTCCCGCATTGCCAAGGACTATCCGGCCTTTGGCAAACCGGCGCTGACCGGCGTCTTTGATGACGCCACCGAGGCCAGCGTGCGGGCCTTCCAGAAGTACTTTTCCCTGACGGCGGACGGCGTGGTGGGCCGGGCCACCTGGTACAAGATCAGCTATATCTACGTTTCGGTGAAGGACCTGGCCGAGCTGACCAGCGAGGGGGAGGACTTCGACGCGGTGGTATCCGCCGGGGCCTGGCCGGGGGTGGTGCTGCGGCAGGGCGCCACCGGCGTGCATGTGGAGCAGGTGCAGTTTTGGTTGTCTGGGCTGGCCCAGTTTGACAGCAGTATCCCCGCCATTGCGGTGGACGGCAGCTTTGGCCCCGCCACCCAGGCGGCGGTGACCGCCTTCCAGACACGGGAGGGCCTTGCCGCTGACGGCGTGGTAGGCCAGGCCACCTGGGAGGCCCTGTACGCCGCCTGGGTGCGGGCTTTCAGCGACGTGGGCGGCACCGCCTGGCCCGGCACTGTGCTGCGCCAGGGCGCCCGGGGCAACGATGTGCGCACGGTACAATTCTGGCTGCTGGTGGCGGCGGGCAACTATATCGGCTTGCCCAACCTTGCGGTGGACGGCAGCTTTGGCCCCGCCACGCTGGCCGCCGTGACGGCGTTCCAGGAATTTTTCGGTCTTGCGGCGGACGGCGCGGTGGGCCGGGCCACCTGGCACAAATTGCAGGAGGTGGGCATCGCGGTGGCCAACGGCCTGGTGGACCCGGGTGTGGCGCCGGGCCAGTTTGTGACCACGCTGCGGCTGGGCAGCACCGGCACGCCGGTGCGGGCGGTGCAGTACTGGCTGCGGCTGCTGGCAAACTATTACCGGAATCAGCCCACCGTAGCGGTGGACGGGGTGTTTGGCCAGGCCACCCGCAGTGCGGTGCTGGCCTGGCAGGCCCGCAGCAGCCTGACCGCCGACGGCGTTGTGGGCCGCCTGACCTGGCAAAGCCTGTATGCCGCCGCCACCGCCCTGGCCCAAAGCGGCAGCCTGGCCACCGCCCGGGTGGCCCCCGCCCTGCCGGCCACGCTGGCCCCAGGCGACACCGGCAGCGCAGTGCTGTGGCTGTCCCGCACAATCGGGTTCCTGGCCGCATGGCTGGACGGCATCCGCCCGCCGGAGGAGGAGAGCGCCGTCTTCGGCGACGGGCTGGAGGCCAGCGTGCGCAGTGCTCAGGCAGCCTTCCGCTTGCCGGAGACTGGCGTGGTGGACGCCGATGACTGGGCAGTGTTCAACGCGGCGGCGCTGGCGCTGCTGACCGCCACGCCGCCCACCGCCCGGCCGGAGCCGGACGGCGTATGGCCGGGGCACGCCCTGACCCGGGGCAGCGCCGGGCCGGCGGTATTGCAGGTGCAGCGCTGGCTGAACGCGCTGGCCGCCGTGTGGGCCACGGCCGGCTTTGTGCCCGAGACCGGCTACCTGGACGAGGCGACCGAGACGGCGTTGCAGAGCTTTCAGGTGAGGGCGGGGCTTGCACCGCTGGGCATTGTGGACGACGCCACCTGGACGGCGCTGCAGCAGGCCGCCGGCTGCACCGCCTGCACGGCGAATGAGGAGGGATGAACCATGGCAAAGGTTTTTGTGTATGACGCTTACACCGACCGGATGATGACCTACACCCTGGCCGAGAGCGATCCCATGCCCTACGCCACCGGCACCACGCTGCGGGTGCGGGAGTTCCGGGGTTCGTCCAAATCCACCGTACTGTGGACCACCGTGGCGGCTATGGAAGCCTGGAACCTGACCCGCCGCCGGTACGGGGCGGGCATCCCGGTGGGGTACGCATTCAAGCGCATCTGGGAGGGCGGCCACGGCACCACCAGCCAGCACTATGCCGGTGTGGCCTTTGACGTCGGCCAAAGTACCACCGCCGCCAACCGGCGCAAAATCTACAACGCCGCCAACGCCACCGGCGCCTGGGGATATGTGGAGCCGCTGTCCATGACGCCCACCTGGGTGCACTTTGACCGGCGGTACGGCAAACCTGCCTGTGCGGGCACCACGGCGGGCTACCCCACCTGCCGCCGGGGCGACAAAAACACCTATGTGCTGATTTTGCAGGACGCCCTCAATGCCCTGGGCTACACCACCGGCACACTGGACGGGGTGTTCGGCGCCCGGACCGAGTCTGCCCTGAAAGCCGCCCAGCGAGCCTTTGGCCTGAGCGCCGACGGCGTGTGCGGCTGCCAGAGTTGGAAAAAGATTGCTGCAGCCAGTTTGGGCATCGGCCAGACCCGGACCGTGATTGACCCGTAACCCGGCCGCACAGCCAAACAGCCGCCGGTCCCGCAGTGGCGGGGCCGACGGCTGTGTTTGATTTTGGCGGGACCGGCACGGCAGGATGGCGCGGTCAGGCCATGGCGTTCGCGTCAATCTGGTCGGCGATGCCGGCCACCTCGGCGGCGCCCTCCTCGCTGCTGGCGGAGAGCAGGTAAACCACCAGGTATCCCTCGTGCTCAGCCGCAAAGTAGACCATGGCGGTGTTGACGTCGTTTGCCGTGATGGCCAGGTTCAGCTGCTGGCCGCTCAGCGGGCCGAAGGTGGCGGCGGCGGGGCCCTCGCTGGTCACGGTCATGCCGCTCATCAGCTGCATCATGGCGGCCACCTGCTGCAGGTACTCCTCCGCCGTCAGGCTCGGGGTGCCGGCCGCCGCCGGATCAACGATGTCACAGCAAAAGCTGGCGGTGCCATCGGCGCGCATCAGGTAAAATTCGTAGGTATCCACCTCGCTGATCTGTGCGGTCAGGGCATCCGGGTCGGCATTCAGGCTGCCGGCCACCATGTCGGTGCCGGCGCCCAGCACCTGCGCCATCTGCTCGGCGGTAAGTGGATACCAGGTATCCGGCAGGGTGAACCGGATGCCGGTCCAATCGCTGGAATAGTCGTTGCCGTTCCAGGTGCCAAACTGGATCTCCCCCTGCTCCGGTTCGGGGGTGGGGTCCGGGGTGGGGTCCGGGGTGGGCGCGGGGGTGGGGTCCGGGGCGGGTTCTTCCTCCTCCAAAACGGCCACCCGGGAGGAATCGTCAGCCTGCAGGTTGCTTGTAATAAACGCGGGCATACAGCCGCCCAATGCGGCGCCCATCAGCGCCAGGGCGGTGAACAGGGACAGAATGCGCAATTTCACGGGGAGAACCTCCTTTTGGCAGGGGCGGGCCGCCGGGGCCGCGGCGCCGGATACCAGCGGGCGCCCGCTCACAAGTCACAACGGATACCCGGCATACGTCAATTTTACCATTTTTCATCGAGATTGTAAAATACATCTGGCAGTTTTATTGTTTTTTTTCAGGATTTTACAAGTCCGCCCGGTGCCATCCCTGCAAAAAGGCCGCCTGCCCTTCGTGCAAAAAGGCAGGCGGCCCGGCGGGATCACAGCGGCGGAAATCCGCGCTTGCGGATCAGTAATTGGCGCTCTTCAGCTCAAAGTAAGCCTTGGGATGGGCGCAGACAGGGCACTTTTCGGGGGCGTGCAGGCCGATATAGATATACCCGCAGTTGCGGCACTGCCAGACCTGCTCGGTCTCGCGGGCAAAAACGCGGCCGTTCTCGATGTTGGCGGCCAGCGCCTTGTAGCGCTCCTCGTGCTCCTTCTCAATGTCGGCCACCATCGTGAACAGGCGGGCGATGTCCTCAAAGCCCTCCTCCTTCGCCTCGGCGGCCATGCGGGGATACATGGAGGTGTGCTCCTCATTCTCACCGGCGGCGGCCATCTTCAGGCAGGTGAGGGTGTCGGGGATCTGGCCGCCCTCCATCAGCAGTTTGAACCAGATCTTGGCGTGCTCCTTCTCATTGTCGGCGGTGGCGGTGAAGAGGGATGCGATCTGCTCATACCCCTCCTTCTTGGCCTTGGAGGCAAAGAAGGTGTACTTGTTGCGGGCCTGGCTTTCCCCGGCAAAGGCCTCCCACAGGTTTTTCTCGGTCTTGCTGCCTTTCAGTTCCATATTGGTTACCTCCTGCTTTGTGTGGAAAATTTAGGGTTTATTTTTAGGATTTTGTCTGAATCAATCCTACACCATTCCCGGCGCAATGTCAAGGGACAGCCGGCCAAAGAAAAAGAGCTTTTCTTTGGTGAAAATGACGGTTCCGGCAGAAATCTTGACAAACAGGACGAGATACGCTATCCTTATAATTAAGATTTGTTCTAAAAAGGAGGGGGATTTGCCTTGACCAGACAGCGTGCTTTGATCCTGGAGATCATGCGGTCCACCCCATTGCACCTGACCGCTGACGAGATCTTTGCCCAGGCACGGCTGAAAATGCCCAACATTGCCCGCGGCACCGTCTACCGCAACCTGCGGCTGATGGAACAGGACCGGGAGGTTGCCCGGCTGGAGATGCCCGCCGGCCCCGACCGGTATGACCGCACCGCCGCGCCCCACGGCCACCTGTACTGTGACTGCTGCCACAGCCTGACCGACATCCCGGTGGTGGGCCTTGTGCGTGAGCTGGAGGCCGCCATCGGCACCGAGGTACGGTCCTATCAGCTCACCGTCCATTATCTGTGCCCGGCCTGCCGCCAGCAGCAGGCCCAATGATTGCTGCCCGCCCGGTCCATGCCCGGCGGGCTTTTGTTTTCCCCTGCCATCAGTATGGCCCGCCGGCAGCCGCCCTATCCCCGCCCGGGACCCTTTACCGCAAAAAAACAAAACGGGCGCGGTATCCCGCCTGTGGGGCAGCGGAGGCCGGCTGTTGCCCCATGGGCAGCCTTTTTCGGCGGCGGGGCGATATTGTAACATTTGGGTCGATTTTCCGTGTTATAATATTAAAGAAAAGAAGCTGGTTTGCCGGGCCCTGCCCGGCCCGCGAAAGGAGCGTGACCCCTTTATGAAAGTGAACATTTCCCTGCGGCGGAGCGCTGCGGCCCTGCTGGCGGCGGCTGTGCTGGCCCTTGGCCTGACCGGCTGCGGCAGCTCCAGCCAGGCGGTCAACGACACCGCCTTCTCGCAGGAATCCACGGCCGCCTCCCCCGGGGAGAGCGGCAGCGGCGCCCTGCTGGATCCCGGCGCTGTGGACAGCGACCGCAAGATCGTTTACACCGCCACCCTTCGGATGGAAACCACCGACTTTGCCGCCTCCCAGCAGGCCATTCTGGACGCAGTGGATGCCGCCGGCGGCTACCTGCAAAGTTCCAGTATGAGCGCCAACGGCGACGAGGGCAGCGCCCGCAGCTGCTATTACACCGTGCGGGTGCCGGTGGACAATTACCAGAGCTTTCTTGCCGCGGCGGGCGGCGCCGGCAATGTGCTTTTCCAGGACGAGAGTGCCCAGGATGTGGGTGCCCAGTACATTGACGTGGAAGCCCGGCTGGCCTCGCTGGAAGAGCAGCGGACCCGCCTGACCCAGCTGGCCGCCCAGGCCGAAACCACCGCCGACCTGCTGGAGATTGAGAGCCAGCTGGCCGATGTGCAGTACCAGATTGAAAGTTACACCGCCCAAAAGCGGGATCTGGACAACCGCATCACCTACTCCACCGTGGACATCACGCTGGATGAGGTGGTGGAGCTGACCCCCGCCGGCAGTACCTTCGGCGAGCGGGTGGTTGCCGCCGTTGCCGGCGGTTGGCGGGACTTTGTCCGCCTGCTGGAGCTGCTGCTGCTCACCGTCCTGTACCTGATGCCCCTGCTGATTTTGGCCGCCGCCGTCACGGTGGTATGCATTTTGCTGGTGCGGCGCCACCGCAAGCGCCGGCCCGCCACCGCAAAGCCGGCTTACATGGTGCCCCCGCCGCCGGCTGCCCCGCAGGCCCGGCCCGCCAACCCCGGACAACCGGATACCGGCGCAGCCCCCGGTCGGCCCGACGCCCCGGACCGGCCGCCCCAAACGCCGCAGCCGCCCAAACCCGGGCCCAAGTACTGACCGCCCGGTCCCAACCCGAGGCTTCCAAAAAACAGCAAGGCTCCCGCCTGCCGCAAACTGTCGCGGCAGGCGGGAGCCTTTTTTGGGGGCCATTTGCGCTGCGGGATAATACAATCCGTATTATTCGCCCAAAGTCAACGCAATGTGTAAATCTTTCAGCTGCTGTGCATCCACCACATCCGGTGCGCCGGACATAGGCTCACCGCCGTTCTGCACCTTGGGGAAGGCGATCACATCGCGGATGGAGTCCTTGCCCAGCATCAGCATGACCATGCGGTCCAGGCCGTAGGCCATGCCGCCGTGCGGGGGTGCGCCGTACTTGTAGGCGTCCATCAGGAAGCCAAAGCTCTCCCGGGCTTTCTCCTCGGTGAAGCCCAGGGCGTGGAACATCCGGTCCTGCAGGGCCGGGTCGTTGATACGCATGGAACCGCCGCCCATCTCGACACCGTTGAGCACGATGTCGTAGGCCACCGCGTGGCAGGCGCCGGGGTCAGTTTCCACCTTGTCGATGTCCTCGGCCCGGGGCAGCGTGAAGGGATGGTGCATGGCCATCCAGCGGCCCTCCTCCTCGCTGTACTCAAACAGCGGGAAGTCCACCACCCACAGGAAGTTGAACTTTTTGGGGTCGATCAGGTCATGCTTGCGGGCAATGTCCAGCCGCACCTGGCCCAGGGCGGTGCAGGCCTTGACCCAGTCGGCGTCGCTGACCAGCAGCAGCACGTCGCCGGTCTCGGCGTTCAGGGCCTGGTATAGGTTCGCCTTCTCCTCCTCGGTCAGGAACTTTTCAAAGCTGGAGGAGGTGGCCTCGGCGGTCAGGCGGCTGAAGGCCAGGCCCTTGGCGCCGTAGGTCTTGGCCACCTCGCCCAGCTTGTCGATGTTCTTGCGGCTGAGCTTGTCGGCCATGCCCTTGGCGTTGATGGCGCGGATGCTGCCGCCGGCTTCCAGCACAGCGGCAAAGGGCTTGAATTCGGTGCCGCGGAATACCTCGGTCACGTCCTGGATCTCCAGGCCGAAGCGGGTGTCCGGCTTGTCGGAGCCGAAGCGGGACATGGCCTCGTCCCAGGGCATGCGGACAAAGGGAGTCTGGACGTCCACGTCCAGGATCTCTTTCCACAGCCGCTTGATCAGACCCTCGTTGATGGTCATGATGTCATTCTCATCCACAAAGGACAGTTCCTCGTCCACCTGGGTGAACTCGGGCTGGCGGTCGGCGCGCAGGTCCTCGTCGCGGTAGCAGTGGGCGATCTGGAAGTAGCGGTCAAAGCCGGACAGCATCAAAATCTGTTTGTAGAGCTGGGGGCTCTGGGGCAGGGCATAGAAATGGCCCGGCTGCAGGCGGCTGGGCACCAGGTAGTCGCGGGCGCCCTCCGGCGTGGACTTGATCAGGGTGGGGGTCTCGATCTCGCAGAAGTGGTTGTCGCAGAAATAGTTGCGGATCACCTGGCAGACCTTGGAACGCAGCACGATGGGCTCGTGCACCGAGGGGCGGCGCAGGTCCAGGTAGCGGTAGCGCAGGCGCAGTTCGTCGCCCACGTTGATGCCGTCGCGGATCTCGAACGGCGGGGTCTGGGCTTCACTGAGGATGCGCAGCTCGGACACATACAGTTCCACATCGCCGGTGGAGACCTTGTCGGTCTTGGCGGCGCGCTCCCGCAGGGCGCCGCGGCAGATGACCACATACTCGCTCTTCAGGCGTTCGGCCTTGGTAAAAACCTCCCTGGGGGTATCCTCGTCAAAGACCAGCTGCAAAATGCCGGTGGTATCGCGCAGATCGGCAAAGATGATGCCGCCCTTGTCCCGGCTGCGGGCGATTGAGCCGCAGACGGTCATCTCCTGGCCGACATTTGCCATGCTGACCTCGCCGCAGTAGTTGGTGCGGCGCAGGTTGCCCATCGTTTCCATATTTCCTATCCCCTTCTGGTGTTTGGTAGTAGTCCATGGCAGCATCCCATGCGGATACTGTGACATATTATTATACCCCGTATGCTGTTTTTTGGCAAGCATACGGGGCAGTGTTTTGGTGAAGTTTGGGGGCGGACCGGGCGGTCACGCCGCCCCGGTCAGCGCCGCGTCTGGCGGCAGGCGGCCAGGATCATGGGCAGAAAGATGCCCACCAACAGCAAAAACAGCATCACAAACGGCCAGGCAGCCCGGTAAAAATCCGGCGGAGCCAGCTTCCAGACCGCCAGGTCGGCCGGCGGGGCCGCCAGCGCCACGCCCAGACAGCCCCAAAAGGCCGCTCGCTTGACGCCGGGCCAGTTGCGGTTGTTCAGCGGCACTGGCAGGTTCAGCCGCAGGATGCCGTTGTTGACGCCGTAGACCCGGTACTCGTCATAGTAAGGAGGCAGCCGCTCGGGCAGAGCCAACGCCGCCGCCAGGCTGAAGGCCAGGCCCAGCCCCACTGCCAGCATGGGGCCGCCTGTCCCAACGGCAAGCAGGTACCCCTCAGCCGGAACGCCCTGAACCCACGCCGCTGTCAGGCATTCCAGCAGCGCCGCCACGGCACAGAGCACCCAGCGCAGCAGATACCGCCGCCGGGCCTGCTGTTCCCGCGCCGCCTGTTCCTCGCCGCCCAGTTTGAGCGAATCGGCCACCAGCGTCTCCACCTCGTTCAGCGGCAGGGTGGCTTCCGGCGGCAGCTGTTCGCCCCGCAAAAGCTCGGTCACCGTCACGTCCAGCGCGGCGGCCAGCGGCTCCAGCAGCTCAATGTCCGGCAGGCTCAGCGCCCGCTCCCACTTGCTGACCGCCTTGTCCGAAATGTGCAGCCGGTCGGCCAGCTGCTTCTGGGTCAAGCCCTTGGCCTTGCGCCGCGCTGCCACAAGGGCGGCAAATTTTGTCCTGTCCATTCGGGTCAGTCGCTCCCTTTTTGTCGGGCGGCAGCTTTGCCCCGCCGCCCCGGTTTCTGCTTTCAGCATACGCCGGGCGGGCAAAAAAGGCAACCGACTGACGGTAGAACAGCGGTGGGACGGCGGATTTTCCGTTCTCAGGCCGTGCCGCTTTCCACCGCGCGCTGCCAGGCAGCCTGCGGGGTCTCGTCCCCTTCGCAGAGGATGTCCGGGTTCAGGCCGTACTCGATACCCAGCTGGCCTTCCCGGTTGGGGCTGGCGCAAAGGTCAAAGCGGAAGATCAGCCCGGTGTTGGGCAGCGCAAACATGGCCGGATTGCCCGACGCCCGGTAGCCGCCGGTGGGCGTGCCCACCACGGTGGCCCACCCCGTGTCTAGGCAAAAGCTGGTAAAAGCTGCCGACGCGGACCCCACCGCACTGTCCACCAACAGCCAGCGTTTTGCCTGCAGCAGTTCCTGCGGCAGCGTGGGGTCTCCAAACTGGAAGGACTGCTCGCTCCAAGCATACAGGTCCAGATCCATTTCCTCCACAAAATCCGGCAGCGGATACTCGGCGGCATACTCCTCCACCGGGTGCAGGTCGGCGTTTTGGTACCACCAGCGGGTCCGCGGCGTGTCCCGGATAAAGCGGGGCTGCTTCGTGCTATACTCGCCGCCAAAGGGGTCTACAATATTGTTGAGCCAGTAGTAATCGCTCCCGCCGCCATTGCCGGTGATGTCAAAGACAAGGTTCTCCACCGCTTTGCCCTGGCCGTACAGCTCCATCAGGGTATCCTGCACGATGCCCGCATCCCGCTCCACTGTCTCGGGCATAAAGGTCGGGAAGTGGAAACAGGCCGCCTTGTGCGCCTCATCATACGACACGGTCACTTCGGGATAAGAGTCCGGACCGCTGAGCGTTTCGGGCAGCGTTTCGCTGTTGGATGCGATCCAGTTGTAGGTAGCCACCGTCTGCGGCGCGGTGACCACATCATGGATGGCCGCGTCCTGAGCCCCCTCCTCCGGGGTGGCGGTGTAAGCCTCGGCGTAGGTTTGATAACCAGGCAGGTCCAACACAGCCAGATGGGAATAGTTTCCCATGTGCCCGAACAGATAGGACAGCCATTTTGACAGGTCCTCCAGATCCTCGGCGCGCTCTTCCATCACGCCCCGCGCCAGCTCGTAGTACTGCTGCGGGTCAAAGCCTTTTTGTTCCAGGATATCCATAAAGATATAGTCCTCCTGGATGATCTGCCAGGCGGCATCAAAATCCTCCACCAGTTCCTCACGGGTGAACTCGGTCTTGACCGGCCGGGCCGTCGCCTGCACGCCGGTCTCGCCGGTGGCCGGGTCCTGCGCCGGGGACGCCGTACAGCCCACCAAAAGAGCCGCCGCCAGCGCCAGCGCTGCGGCAGCCCTGGCGGGGCGGTGGAAAACAGAGCCATTCCCAGATTGCATTTGCGTCGTTCCCTCCCTGGTCCTTGCGGCAATAGTTCTTTTCACCATTATAAGGCCTCATTCCCCTCTTGTAAAGGTCCGCGGGTTCCTGCGGCAGACAAAAAGCGGCGGCCGCACCAGGAAATCCGGTGCGGCCGCCGCCGCTATTCTATTTGTGCTTGCGCAGCTGGGGTGACAATCAGTTCAGCTCAGCGAAGTACTTGATGGTGCGGACCATCTGGCTGGTGTAGCTGTTCTCGTTGTCGTACCAGGAGACGACCTGAACCTGATAGGTGTCGTCGTCGATCTTGGTGACCATGGTCTGGGTGGCGTCAAACAGGCTGCCGTACTTCATGCCGATAACGTCGGAGGAGACGATGGGATCCTCGTTGTAGCCGAAGCTCTCAGAGGCAGCGGCCTTCATGGCGGCGTTGATGCTCTCCTTGGTGATGTCCTTGCCCTTGACAACGGCGACCAGGATGGTGGTGGAGCCGGTGGGAACAGGCACACGCTGGGCAGAGCCGATCAGCTTGCCGTTCAGCTCGGGGATGACCAGGCCGATGGCCTTGGCAGCGCCGGTGGAGTTGGGAACGATGTTCTGCGCGCCAGCGCGGGCACGGCGCAGGTCGCCCTTGCGCTGCGGGCCGTCCAGGATCATCTGGTCGCCGGTGTAGGCATGAACGGTGGTCATAATGCCGGAGACGATGGGGTAAGCCTTGTTCAGGGTGTCCGCCATCGGGGCCAGGCAGTTGGTGGTGCAGGAAGCAGCGGAGATGACCTGATCCTCGGGGGTCAGGGTCTTCTCATTGACAGAGTAGACGATGGTCTTCAGGTCGTTGCCGGCAGGGGCAGAGATGACGACCTTCTTGGCGCCAGCCTGGATGTGAGCCATGCTCTTCTCCTTGCTGGTGTAGAAGCCGGTGCACTCCAGCACAACGTCAACGCCCAGCTCGCCCCAGGGGCAATCCTTGGCGTCCTTGATCGCGTAGATCTTGATCTCCTTGCCGTCGACGATGATGGAGTCGTCGGTGGAGTCAACGGTGTGCTTGTGCTCACCGATCTTGCCCAGGAAAGAGCCCTGAGCGGTGTCGTACTTGAGCAGATGCGCCAGCATCTTGGGGCTGGTCAGGTCGTTGATTGCGACGACCTCGTAGCCCTCGGCCTCGAACATCTGACGGAACGCCAGACGGCCGATGCGGCCGAAACCATTGATAGCAACTTTGACAGCCATTGTTAAGTCCTCCCAAGATTTTGTATTAAGGGGATACCCCCACCTCGCGGCACAACCGCGCCGCGGTTCGGTACATTGTTATTGTACCCCATTGTTTGGCAAACTGCAAGGGGGACTGTTATTCTTTTAACACAATTTTTGCAAAAATTTGCCCTGGCGGCCGGTCCCCGGCCCCCAAAGCGCCGGGCGGCGGGGGTTAAACCGGTCGATGCTGCATACAATACCAAGTGCCGTGCAAAAAGTTCCGCCGGCGGGAAAGGGGGGTATGGCCATGGCTGATCTTGCCGCGCTGCGGGCCGTTTTGGCCCGGGAGGCCGCTCGCCGCGCCCGCACCGGCCAGCTGCCGGGCACCGTTTTGCCCCGGCTGCGGCTGCTGACCACCGCCGAGCTGCTCTGCCCGGGGGCGCCGCCCGCCCGCGCCGCCGACGCCGCCGGGGAGCTTGCGGCCCTGTGCGCCGCCCTGGGGCAGATGCTGCGCCGCCCCGCCGGCTGGCTGGCGGCTGACCTGCCCCCCGGGCCGCTGCCTGTCCTGGTGCGGCCTGCCCTGTTGCATGGTGCGGTGCTGTGCTGGCTGCGGGGTGCGCTGGCCGGCGGTGCGGCGGCGGTGCGGCTGTGCTGCCAGCCGGCGGGCGGCGCGGCGGTGCTGCAGCTGCTGGGCTGCGGCATGGCGGGGGACGCGGCGGCGCTTTGGCGGCGTCTTGCGGCCGAGGCCGGCGGCCACGCGGTATTTTTGGCGGGGCGGACGGCGGGAGCGGCGGCGCGCCTGCCCGCCGCCGACGGCCTGCCGGTGCGCCCCGTCCCCGCTCCGGCGGACCTGCTGGCCGACCGGTACAGCCTGCCGCGCCTCTATCTGGACGGTTTCTGCGCCGAGCCGGAACGCTGACTTGCAGCCCGGGCCAGGGTATGGTAGGATGAAGGTATCGAATGATCGAATTTGCGATACCGGAGGGGGGCCGACCATGATCCGACAGTTGACCCGCCGCATCCGCCGCCGGATGCTGGTGCGGGCCGCGGTGCTGCTGGCGGCCGCCGCGGTGCTGCTGGCGCTGTTTGCCCCGGAGCTTGGGATGCTGGCCGCCCCCGCCGACCTGTACACGCTGGACCCGGCGGAGCTGGAGGGCCGGTATGTGGCCGCGCGGGTGGACCTGATCTACGCCCTGTATGCCGAGACGGTGCGCGGCCGCGGTGACCGTGCGCAGACCGTCCGGCGGGAGTACATCATCCCGGTGGGGCAGGACGCCTTTATGGGCATGGAGGTGACCTCCGGGCAGATCCCCGCAGCCCAGGCAGTGCTGGAAACCACCGCCGCCGTGATGCGCGGCGAGGCCGGGGCGCTGGACGGGTCCAGCCTGGTGGTGTACGGTACGGTGCGCCAGATGGACCCCTACACCCGCACCTTTTATGAAGATGTGGCCGGGGTGTCCCGCTTTTCGGCTGCCGACCAGGCCCGGTTCCTGCCGCTGGTGCTGGTGGAAGGCCAGGTAGGGCGCTATTCCCTGCCGCTTTTGCTGGCGGGACTTGCCGCAGGCGCAGGCTGCGGGCTGGCAGGGGCTGTGTTTCTGGTGCGGGGCCTGCTGTGCCGCGGCCCGGTGCAGCCCGCCGCCTACCTGGCCGGTGCCGCCGGGGATGCCGCCCCGCTGCTGGACCGGGAATTGTCCGATTTTTACCGCCAGACCCCGCCGGTGGGGCGCCTGCGCGCCAACTGCCGCTGGCTGCTGTGTGAGGACGGCTCCGCCAGCTGGCTGCTGTACAACCGGGACGTGGCCTGGGTTTACCGGCGCCGCAGCGGCCGCAGGCAGGCCGTGATCGTCTGCGCCCGGTCACCCCTGGGCCGCAGGCTGCGGCGGCGCTACTGCATCCCGGTACACGCTTCCGGCGAGGCCGAAGCCGTGCTGGCCCTGCTGCATCCGCTTTTGCCGGAGGCAGTGTTCGGCTACCGCCCCCGGTGGGAGGCCCGCTACCAGGCCGATCCCGCCCGTTTTTGCCGCCAGGTCAAGGCCGAACAGGCCGCCGCCCGCACCGCTGCCGCCCGCCGTGCCGCTCAAAGCGGCCAGGCATCCTCTTAGCGGCCCCCTGCCCAAACGACAAATATCCCCCGCCCGCTGTGTGGACAGCGGACGGGGGTGTTTGTTTCGGGCCGGATTTTCCGTGTGCTGCAAAGGGGGCGGCCGCCGGCCTTATGCCGGCGGTTCCGCCTGCCCGTGCTCGGCGTTCCACCGGGCGATTACCCGCAAAAATGCTTTGCCGTAGCGGCTTGCCTTAACGGCGCCCACACCGTTCACCTGCAAAAACTCCTGCAGGCTGGCAGGGCGGCGGGCGGCCATGTCGGCCAGCGCGGCGTTGGAAAACACCACATAAGCCGGCACGTTCTCCGCCTGGGCCAGGCGCATCCGCTCGGCCTTCAGGGCAGCCAGCAGGCTGTCGTCCTCCGGCTGCCCCGGCACGTCCTGCGCGGCGCGGGTCTTTTTGCGGCGGCTCAGCACCGGCTCCTCCCCGGCGCGCAGCGGCATGGTCAGCTTCTCGCCGTGGAAGAGCACCTCCCCCGCCCGGCCGGCCAGCTGGATGGCGCCGTGCGTGTCCCGGGTCAGGCAGCCCTGTTCCTCCAGATACTCCACCAGGCGGCGGATCTCGCCCCGGCGGATGGTCTTCATCAGGCCATAGGTGGACAGGCCGTCCAGCCCCAGCTCCCGGATGCGCCGGTCGTGCCCGCCGGCCAGCGTGCCCACCAGGAGCGTTTCGCCCACCGGATAGCCCAGCTTCTGCCGGATGCGCGCCGCACAGGACAGGACCATCTGGGCGGGTACCGTCACGTCCTGCCGGGAGTACTCGGCCTTGCAGGGGCCGCAGTTGCCGCACTGCTCGGCGTGGGGCTGGCCGAAATAGTCCAAAATCACCCCCCGCAGGCAGCGGGTTGCCCGGCAGTAGGCCACCATGGCGTCCAGCCGGCGGTAGTCCTGCCGGCGGACGGTCTGGCGCTCCTCGGGGGTCAGGGCGCTGTTTTCGCCGCCGTTCTCAATGAAAAAGCGGGCGGTGGCAATGTCCGCCGGGGCAAACAGCAAAATACACTCGGCCGGGGTGCCGTCCCGCCCGGCGCGGCCGGCTTCCTGGTAGTAGGCCTCCAGGCTTTGGGGCATATTGTAGTGGATGACAAAGGCGACGTTGGACTTGTCAATTCCCATGCCGAAGGCGTTGGTGGCCACCATGACGGTCTTGCGGTCAAACTGGAAGTCGTCCTGATTGCGGCGGCGCTCGGCGTCGGGCAGGCCCGCATGGTAGCGGGTGGCAGGGATGCCGTCCGCCTGCAACGCTGCGCAGACCTTTTCCACATTGGCGCGGGTGGCGCAGTAGACAATGCCGCTTTTGTCCTGCCGCTGCCCCACCAGGGCGCGCAGGGTGTTCAGCTTGTTTTTGGGGCGCAGCACATCAAAGTACAGGTTGGGGCGGTCAAACCCGGTGATCACCCGCACCGGGTCCTGCAGCTGCAGCAGCCGCACAATATCCGCCTGTACCTGGGCGGTGGCGGTGGCAGTGAAGGCGGCCACCGCCGGGCGCACCGGCAGCGATGCGATGAAATCAGCGCTGGCCAAATACCCCGGGCGGAAGTCCTGCCCCCATTGGGAGATGCAGTGGGCCTCGTCCACCGCCACCACCGGCACCCGCAGATCGGCCGCCAGCGCCTGAAACCCCGGGTAGGCCAGCCGCTCCGGCGCGATGTAAAGCAGGCGGTACTGCCCCGCCCGGGCGTTGGCGGCAATCCGGGCCATCTGGCCGGCGCCCAGGGCGCTGTTCAGGCAGGCGGCGGGGATGCCCATCTGTTCCAGCGCCGCCACCTGGTCCTCCATCAGGGAGATCAGCGGCGAGATCACCAGCGTGGTGCCCTCCAAAAGCAGCGCCGGCAGCTGGTAGCAGACCGACTTGCCGCCGCCTGTGGGCAGCACGCCCAGCACGTCCCGCCCGGCCAGCAGCCCCTCCACCAGCGCCTGCTGCCCGGGGCGGAAACTGTCGTGGCCAAAGTATTGTTTTAATGCGGTAAATTTGTCCATCAAATGCCTTCTTTGTCCCGGGTCAGATGTTCCAGCAGCGCCCGGCAGCCGGATTCGATCTGGGTCCAGGCGGTGTCAAAATCGCGGGTGTACCAGGGGTCGGCGATGTCCGCGGGTTGGCCGGTATAGTCCAGCAGGCGGTGCATCTTGCCCGCCGGGTCGCCACCGCAGATGCGCCGCATGGCGGCCAGGTGATGCGCCTCCATGCCGATCAGCAGGTCGTAGGCCCCGTAATCGGCGCGGGTCAGCTGGCGGGCGGTCTTGCCCGCGCAGGAAATGCCGTGCTCGGCCAGTTTGCGCCGGGCGGGCGGGTAGACGGGGTTTCCATACTCCTCGCTGCTGGTGCCGGCGCTGGCCACCTCAAACGCCTGCGCCAGCCCGGCTTTTGCCGCCAGGTCCCGAAAAATGAACTCCGCCATGGGGCTGCGGCAGATATTGCCCAGGCAGACAAACAGGATACGGGTCATGTCATCTTCCTTTCACAGGGCGGGAGCGCCGGGCCCCCGCATTTGACTCTATTCTAGCACGGGGCCCGCCGGGGCGCAAACGATCCTTGACATTCCCCGCCGATGCGTGTACCTTTTGTACAGAATATTTGAAAGAAGGTTTTACCATGTTCCGTCCCATGCGCAGAAACAAACAGCAGCTCTCCCCTGCCCAGTGCGACGCCATCCTGAATGCCGGCAGCAACGGTGTGCTGGCGGTGGCCGGCGACGACGGCTACCCCTACGCGGTGCCGCTGAGCTATGTGTACGCCGGCGGAAGGCTGTACTTTCACTGTGCCAAAAGCGGGCACAAGCTGGATGCGCTGCGCCGGTGCGACAAGGCGTCCTTCTGTGTGATCGGGCAGGACGAGGTGGTGCCCGAGCGGTACACCACCCACTACCGCAGCGTGATCGCCTTTGGCCATGTGCGGGAGATCACCGGCGATGCCGAAAAGCGCGCCGCCGCCCTGCTGCTGGCCCGCAAGTACGCCCCCGATGCCCCCGACGCCGCCCACAATGCCGAGATCGACAAGGATTGGGCGCCGCTGTGCGTGCTGGAACTGGTTCCCGACCACATCACCGGCAAGGAGGCCATCGAGCTGGTGCGTGCCCGGGAAACCGCCCAAGGCTAACCCGCCGGGTTCTTGACAGGGCCCGCCGCCCCTGCTATAATCAGGCCAGTATTTTTGAATTATTTTGCCGCCGGGCAACGCCTTACCCCTTCCTCCCAGGCCTTTGCAGAGGAAGAGGCAAGGCGTTTTTTTGTGCGGCGTCCCATTGCAAGGAGGCCTTTGCCATGTCCCCCACCCGTCCGTCCTGCCTGTCCGACTTTGCCCGCTATGCCTCGCTGAATGTGCTGGGCATGATCGCGCTGTCCTGCTACATCCTGGCCGATACCTTTTTTGTCTCGCTGGGCATGGGGGCCGACGGCCTGGCGGCGCTGAACCTGGCCATCCCGGTGTACAGCTTTATCCACGGCAGCGGCCTGATGATCGGCATGGGCGGCGGCACCCGGTATTCCATCCGCAAGGGGCAGGGGGATGACGCCTCGGCCAACCGGGCGTTCACCTCCGGCATCTATCTGGTCATCGGGTTTGCAGCGGTGTTTGTGCTGGCAGGGCTTTTTTGCACCGGTCCGCTGGCCCGGCTGCTGGGCGCCGGCGGCGAGGTGTACGCCATGACCCGCACCTATCTGCAGGTGATCCTGCTGTTCGCCCCCGCCTTTCTGACCAACAACCTGCTGCTCTGCTTTGTGCGCAACGACGGCGCCCCCCAGCTGGCCATGGCGGGCATGATCACCGGCAGTTTGTCCAACGTGGTGCTGGATTATCTGTTCATCTTCCCCTGCGGCATGGGCATCTTCGGCGCGGCGCTGGCCACCGGCTTTGCCCCGCTGATCAGCATCGGGGTGCTATCGCCCCACTTTATCCGCCGCAAAAACGGCTTTCACCCCGTGCGCTGCCATCTGCGGCCAGGGCGGCTGGCGGCCATCTGCTCGGCGGGGGTGCCCTCACTGGTGACGGAAGTCTCCTCCGGCGTGGTGATGATCGCCTTCAACGCCATCCTGCTGGGGCTGGAGGGCAACGTAGGGGTGGCGGCCTACGGCGTCATCGCCAACCTGTCGCTGGTGGTGCTGGCCATCTTCACCGGCATCAGCCAGGGCATCCAGCCGCTGCTCAGTGCCCGGTACGGCGCCGGCCAAAAGGCGGAGCTGGGCGCCATCCTGCGGTATGCCGTCATCACGGCGCTGGTGGTGAGCGCGGTGGTCTACGGGGTGATTTTTGCCTTTGCCGGGCCCATCGCTGCCATCTTCAACAGCGAACACAACGCCCAGCTGCAGGCCTTGGCCGAGTACGGGCTGCGGCTGTACTTTATCGCCTGCCCCTTTGCCGGGTGGAACGTCATTCTGGCGGTCTACTTCACCTCAGTGGAGCGGCCGCGGCCGGGCCAGGCGGTGTCGCTTTTGCGCGGCTTTGCGGTGATTTTGCCCATGGCTTTTGCGCTGTCGGCGCTGTTCGGGCTGACCGGCGTGTGGTGCGCCTTCCCCGCCACCGAGGCGGTGGTGGCGCTGGTGGGGTTGGTGCTCTACCGCCGCAGGCGCCGCCCCGCCCTGCACGAGCTTTTGCGGTGAGCGGCCCCGTCCTGCCCCATACAGTCAAATACGCGCCCGGCGCGGGGGATTTCCCTCTGCGCCGGGCGCGTTTTGTACAAAATAGCGGCTTACTTTTTGTCGGTTTTGTTGGCCGCCCGCCGCAGCTGTTTGGCGTAGCGGTCCAGGCTCTTGCCCTTGTGGATGCTGGCCACCAGGCCGGACAGGGCCAGCAGGGCGATCAGGTTAGGGATGACCATCAGGCCGTTGAACAGGTCGGACAGGTTCCAGACCAGGTCCACCTTCTGTACCGAGCCGATCAGCACAAACAGCACCGCGATGGCGGCGTAGACCGGCACCGCCTTTGTGCCGAACAGTGCCTTGAAGTTGACCTCACCGAAATAGTACCAGCCGATGATGGTGGAGAAGGCGAAGAAGAACATGGTGATGGCGATAAAAATGTTGCCAAAGCTGCCCATGGTCTGGTCAAAGGCCGCCTGGGTCAGCTGGGTGCCGGTCAGGCCGGAGGGCACCATGCCGGAGGTGATGATGACCAGCGCTGTCAGGCTGAGCACCACAAAGGTATCGATAAAGACGCCGATCATGGCCACGATGCCCTGGTCCTGGGGCTTTTCCACCTTGGCCAGCGCGTGGGCATGGGGGGTGGAACCCATGCCGGCCTCGTTGGAGAAGAGGCCGCGGGCCACGCCGTAGCGCATGGCCTCCCGCACGGTGACGCCCGCCACGCCGCCGGCGATGGCCTGGGGCTGGAAGGCCAGCACAAAGATCTGCTCAAAGGCGTTGGGGATGCGCTGCCAGCGGGTGACCAGGATGGCCACACAGCCCACGATGTAGAACAGCGCCATGACGGGGACCAGCTTTTCGGTGACGGAGGCCAGCCGCTTGACGCCGCCCAGGAAGATGAAGGCCGCAATGACCGCCACCACCACGCCCACCGCCAGCTTGCTGACGCCGAAGGCGTTGTGGAAGGCGTCGCTGATCGAGTTGGACTGGACCATATTGCCCATAAAGCCCAGCGCCAGCACGATGGCCACCGAGAAGAACCCGGCCAGGAACTTGCCGAACTTGCCCTGGAAGGCGGCGCGGATGTAGTAGATGGGGCCGCCGGTGACCTGGCCGTCCACCGTGGTCTTGAAGGTCTGGGCCAGGATGGCCTCGGCATAGATGGTAGCCATACCGAAGAAGGCGGACATCCACATCCAGAAGATGGCGCCCGGCCCGCCGGAGGCCAGCGCGGTGGCGCATCCGGTGATGTTGCCGGTGCCCACCTGGGCCGCCACGGCGGTGGTCAGGGCCTGAAAGCTGCTCATGCCGTCCTTGCCGGCCGCTTTGCCCTTGAGGCTGAACCCGCTGAACAGGCTTTTGATTCCGGGCACAAACCGGCGCACCTGCACAAACCCCAGCCGGACGGTAAAGTAAATGCCGGTGCCGCACAGCAAAAACAACAGCAGGTTGTTCCACAAAAAGTCGCTGACGGCGCTGATGCCCTGGGTAAATTCCTCCATCTGATCCCTCTCCCTTGGGTGGTATCCGGCCAGGCTCCGGCACTGTCCATACAGCCCGGGCAGCCCCGCCCGCTTGACGGTGCCGATCCACCCCTGATTTGACTTTGCGGCGGGCGGTCTCGGCCGCCGCCCCGCGTTGTCCTTCGCTCGCACACAATTGCGCGCATCAGGAACACTGTCAGCCATCTTACCATGTTTTTCCTGCAAAGTCAAGTGTCTTTCCATCACAGCCTGGCCGCGTTTTTTCCCGCCCCGGGACCGGGTTTGCCGCCGGGGGAACCTGCTCGATTTTCGTACATGAACCTGTACGATTTTCGTACACGATAAATGATAAATATAGAATGAGATAGAACTACGAAAAGATAGATAGAGAAAGAACTTCACCACCCGCAACCCCTCAAAGCTTTCACCGGCCAGACACAGCAGCCCCTGCAAGCAGGGATTGCCCCTCTTGCCTGGATGGGTTCCCCTGCAAAGCAAAAGCCGCAGTGCCTCCCCACCCGGCCGGGTTTTGGGGAAAGCACTGCGGCTGGTCCTGCCGGAACATCCGGCGGCAGGCGGCAGAGCGTTACAGATTATACAGTTCCGTATATTTTTTAGTAAGATACGATACGTAATATTTCGGATCAAAGGGGCCGCCGCACAGGCTTTCCACCAGCCAGGCGGTGGGCTTCAGGTTGCCGTAGTGCCACAGCCGCTCGGTCAGAGCGTCCCGCAGGGGGGCCAGGTCGCCGGCGGCGTACATGGCGTCAAAGTCGATGGTCTTTGCCAGATCCGCCATGGCCTGGGCGGCATAGGCGCTGCCCAGCGCATAGCTGGGGAAGTAGCCGAAGTTGCCCCAGGCCCAGTGGATGTCTTGCAGCACGCCGTGGGCGTCATCGGGCACATCCAGACCCAGATACTCCTTGTATTTGGCGTTCCAGGCAGCGGGCAGGTCGGCCACCGTCAGTTCCCCGTGAAGCAGTGCCTTCTCCAGCTCATAGCGCACCATAATGTGCAGACAGTAGGTCAGTTCGTCGGCCTCCGTGCGGATCAGACCGGGCTCGGCACGGTTGGCGGCACAGTAGAACTCCTCCTCGGTCACGCCGGACAGCTGGCTGCCGAACAGCGTGTGCACCGTCGGCCACAGCAGGCGGATACAGCCGCGGCTGCGGCCCACCATGTTTTCAAACAGGCGGCTCTGGCTCTCGTGCAGGCCCATGCTTGCGCCGCCCGCCAGCACCGTGTAATCCAGCTCAGGGTCCACGTGCAGCTCGTAGAGGGCGTGGCCGCCCTCGTGGGCCACCGAGTACAGGTTGGACAGCACATCGTTTGCCATATAGTGGGTGGTGATGCGCACGTCGTGGGTGTTGAACCCATCGGTGAAGGGGTGCTCGCTCTCGGCCAGGGTGCAGCGGTCGGGGTCGATGCCCCACAGCTTCATCACCTTCTGGGAGAGGGTGCGCTGGGCCTCAATGGGCCAGTCCTGGTTGAGAAAATCGGTGCGGATGGCACTGCCGCGGGTCTTGACAGCCTCCAGCAGCGGCACGATGGCGGCGCGCACAGTGTTGAAAAAGGCGTCGCACTTTTCAATGGTCAGGCCGGGCTCGTACTGATCCAGCAGCGTCTCGTAGGGGTCCTTGCCCGGGGCGATCTGCTCCGCCTGACGGCGGCGGCCGGCCACCATCTTTTCCAGGTACGGTGCAAAGACGGAAAAGTCGCTGGCTTTTTTGGCTTTGGCCCAGACAGCAACCGCCTCCTGGGTCAGGCGCTCAAAGGCGGCGTACTCGTCGGCGGGGATGGGGCGGATGCGGGACAGCATCCGGCGCAGTTCCCGCACTTCGGCATGGATCTGCTCAGAATCGGCGGCGGCATCGGCCTCATCCAGCAGCTTGTCCACCGACGGCGCGGTGAGCAGCTCAAACTGGGCACGGCTGAGCACCTCCACCGCCTCGGCCCGGCCGGCGGCGCTATCGGCGGGGGCGCCGGTCTCCGCGTCATAGGTAATCAGGCTTTGGGCGTAGGTATAGGCATAGTTTTTGTGTTCCAGCGCACGCAGCGCGGCAATGGCATCTTTCATAATTGCTTCCCTCTATGATCCATAATGTTTGCGGACAGGGTTATTATAGCAGACTGCTCCAAAAAAGTGAAATGCGCGGGACGGGGGTGTTCCTCTTTCGTCATCGAAAGAGGAATCCCCCACACCCCCGAATGAAAAAAGCAACACCCGCAACCCAGCCAGGCAGGGAAAACCCGGCCCGCCCGCTCCTCGGTGCAGAGCCAACAATCACCTTGGCAATGGAAACTTATTCCATATCTGGAAGTCAATTGCAACATCTCTGCTGCAATTGGGTGGGATACTACCGGTATGGGCGCGGCACCCGGCCGCCCCCGCCCGCTGAACTGCCATACCGCCAGGAGGTCCTGCCCCATGCCCACATCCGCTGTTACTGCCCCGCCCCGCCCGTCTTTTCCCCACGGTGGGCCGTCTTGTCTGGCCCGGGCGGTGGCCGGGGGTTGCCTGGCCGGATACGTTGCCCTGCTGGCGCTGTGCGGGGCGGATCTGTTGGGTGCAGTGCGGTTCTTTGCGGCGGCGGGGCTTTACCTGGTTTTGCCCGGCTGGCTGCTGGCCCGGCGCGCCGGGCCCCGGGGGTGTCCGCTGCGGCTGCTGCTGGCGCCGGTGTACGGCTGTGGGCTTCTGGCGGCGGTGTTCTGCGTATCGGTGCGGCTGGGGGCGGGGTGGCTGGTCCATCTAATGCCGCCCGCCGTTGCCGCCGCTCTGCTTGTGTGGGAGTGCCGCGACCGCAGGGCGGCGGGCCTGCCGCTGCGGCCGCGGCGCCGGCTGCGTCCGGGCGGCGCAGGGCTGGCGGCATGGGGCGCGCTGTGCCTGCTGTTCGCACTGGGATTTTCCGCCCGCAACGCCCACCCGGCTGCGGCGGGGAGCATCCGGCTCAACCGGGACCTTTTGTGGAATGCAGGCAACGCCGAGGCCCTGCTGGATGCCTTTCCGCCCCAGGACATCCGCTTTTCGGGGGTGCGGCTGTCCTACCATTACCTCACCGAGCTGCTGGCCGCCGCGCTGGCCAAGGTCAGCTTCACCGGCTGTTATGATGTGCTGGCCTTCTACGCCGGGCCGCTGTTCCTGCTGGGCGAACTGACGGCGCTGACGGCGGCAGGGCGGATCTTCTACGCCGGCAGCAGGGGCAGCCGCCGGCGGGCGCGGGCGCTGCCGGCGGTACTGTTCTGTTTCCAGTGCGCCAGCCTGTGGACGGCCTGGCCGGCGGGTAACGGGGTGTTTGGCAACACGCTGCTGCAGCACCTTGTGACCAACATCAACGCCCAGGCCACGGCGGTGGTGTTTTTCGCGGCCTTTGTGGGGCTGTTTGCGGCCATCGCCCGCCGGAAGTTCCGGGTGGGGGCGCGGTGGTGGGCGGCCTGGTTTTTGAACTTCGGGCTGTTCACGCTGGCCAAAGGTCCCCAGGCGGCGCTGGCGCTGTGTGCACTGGCGGTGGCCATGGTGTTTGTGCTGCTGTTCCAAAGGCCCTGCGCCGGCCGGGCATTGCTCTGCCTGGGCGGCACAGCGGCGATGTTTTTGGCACTGTACCGGCTGCTGTATGCGGCGGGGGCCAACACCAGCATGCAGTTTTCCATCTTTGCCATGGAGCGCACGCTGGCCTACCAGTGGCTTTCCCCGCTGACCGACTGGCTGTGCGCCCACCTGCCGGTCTCGGGCTATGTATGGCTGGCGGGCATCGGGGTAGCGGACACCTTTTTAATGCTGCCCTTCCAGTTTGTGCTGTGGCTGCGGGGGGTGCCGGGCGCGCTGCGGCGGCTGCCCCGGCTGGACCCCGCCCACACGCTGCTGCACGCCGGCGCGGTGGGGGGATTTCTCGCCTATCACCTGTTCTGGCACGAGAGTTCCAGCCAGGTTTACTTTGCCTTTTTCGGCATGCTCTGCATGACGGTGCTGGCGGTGGAACAGTTGCCCCGGCTGCGCAGGCTTTGCCCCACGGCGGTGGCCGGGTGGCTGTGCGGCGCGGCAGGGCTGTGCACCGCGGTGTGCATGGTGCTGGCGCTGTGCCGGGGCGGCGCGGCCCAGCTGACCCGCACGGCGGGGCTGCGCCCGGCGGAGGCCACTGCCGACGCGGCCACAGCCGGGGACGAGGCCGCCGCCCGCTGGCTGCGGGCCAACGCCCCCGCCGGCACGGTGTTTGCCACCAACCGTACCTCCAGCGCGCCGCCGCCCGCCGGGGAGGACGGCATCTCCAACCTGTATACCGCCTTTTCAGGGGTGCAGTGCTATATGGAGGGCTGGACCTACGCCGTCAGCAACATGGGTGTACCGCCGGCGGAAGTGGAACGCCGCCGCGCCCTGGTGGCACAGCTGTTCGACCCGGATGCCACCGCCGCCGCAGTCACCGCGCTGTGCCGGCAGGAGGGCATCACCTGCCTGGTGGACTGCGGCCGCTGGCCGGGCCGGGTGACGCCGCAACTGGTCCCGGCCTACACGGCGGATGGGGTGGCCATCTATTTCCTCCCTTAGGGCGGGATCTGGCTTGCCCAAGGTGCGGGGATGCCCCGGCAGAGGGGAACCGTGCCGGGGGCTTCGGATGCATCCCGGAATGTTTGCCCCCACAGCGCAAAGCGCCCCGGGCGGGAGGTTCCCCTCCCGCCCGGGGCGCTTGATTTTTCAGTGTTTGCCCGCTGCACAGGGGCGCTCACCCCTCGCCGCCCAGTTCGCGGCGGATAAAGGGCACGACCTCCTTGGGCTGGATGTCCAGCACCAGGGCAAACTCAGTATAGAGCATATTCTCGGCCTCCCGCATAGCGTTCTCGTCAAAGCCGGACAGCCGCTTGCCGATGGCGTGGCGGGCGCTTTTCAGGTTATAGATGGCCTTGACCATCCGCAGCAGTTCCCGGTGGTCGCCGCTTTTCAGCGTCTCGTTGTAGTACTGCTTGCGGGCATCGGGGTTGGGATCGCAGTGGACATCCTCCTTGGGCAGTTCCCGGATCAGGGCCAGGATCTCCTCCTTTGTCATCACCGGGTGCATCCGGGCCAGCAGCAGCGGATTGGATTCCGGCACACAGATGGTCATGCTCTTGTCAAACACCGGCTTGAGCACAAAGCAGTTCTCTGTCCGGTCCCCATACCGACGCGCCTCGTGCGAGGTGATCTGGCAGGCACCTGTGGTCCCATAACATACCATATCCCCAACCTGAAACATCTTACGCTCCTTTTCTGCTCGCGGCCGTGCCGCCGGGCCGGACCCGTCCCGGCACAGCCCAAAAATAACGCTAATTCACCTAATATATAGTATATCACCTTTGGAACAAATATGTTATAGACGATTTGTACAAAAATCGGGTTTGCCTTTCCGGGGGAATTTGCGCGCCGGTTTGCAAATTTTGCCGCCCCGCAGTATACTGGGGGCAGGTACGTTTGATCTTTTGCAAAAGGAGCCAAGCCATGACGGATACCCTCAGCGCGGCGCAGTTTCTGTCCATGCGTCCGCAGTACAAAAACCAGCAGGCGGAGGGCGAGATCCCGGCCGCGGTGGAGCATCTGTTTGCCCAGGGGACGATGATCGACCACTACTTTGTCACCATCAGCCCCGAGCTGGCCGCCGAGATCGCCGCCGTGCCCTGCTTTGCCCGGGCGGCGGGTCAGATCAACGGCATCGATTTCTGCCAACAGGAGGACGGCCCCTGGCTGGTGCATTTCCGGGAGCCGAAGATGGTGGAGGACCTGTGCATCGAGATGCCGGACAGCGAGTTCCGCACCATGCTGGCCGCCAACCGGATCGTTTTGCCCGGCGAGGGCTGAGTCCCCCGCCCCACACCCAAAGGAGGATTTGCCATGACACCCGAGGAGTTCATGCGGTTTTTGGCCGGGCGGCGCAGCTACCGCCGTTTTGCCCAAACGCCGGTGCCGCAGCCGGTGATCGACGACCTGCTGGAGGCCGCCCGCACCGCCAGCTGCGGCGCCAACCGCCAGACGCTCAAATACCTGGTGGTGCAGTCGCCGGATATGGTGGAAAAGACCCATGCCCACGTGCACTGGGCGGCTTACCTGCCGCCGGAGCAGGGCGCGCCCAAGCCCGGCGAGCGCCCGGTGCTGTACCTGGCGGCCTGCCAGGATACCGCGCTGCCCGGCGGGTCCGACCTGGACCTGGGGCTGGCGCTGGGCAGCATGACCGCCGCCGCCTGGGCCCACGGGGTGGGCAGCTGCATTTTGGGGGCGATCGACCGCCCGGTGCTGGCCGCGCTGTACCACCTGCCGGCGCAGATGACGCTGTGCAACCTGGTGGCCTTCGGCTACCCGGCCTGCCAAAGCCGAGTTGTGCCGATGCAGGGCGGCGACGTGAAGTATTACCTGGACGAACAGGGGAACACCTGTGTGCCCAAGCGGCCGCTGGCGGAGATCCTGATCGGCCGGGTGTGAGCGGCGGGCAGGCCGCGGGGCCCGACAACGCCGGACAGGGCGCCCCGGCCGCACCGCCCCATTGCCATTTTCTGCGCGCGGTATGATAGCGGTACCGCGGCCGGCGCCGAACAGGGGGAGCTTTCATGGAGAACAGGGTGCAGCAGCCGTTGGTGAGCATCATTGTGCCCATCTACAACGCCAAAAAACATATTGCCCGCTGTGTGGAGAGCATCCGCAGCCAGGATTATCCCAACCTGGAGATTCTGCTGCTGAACGACGGCTCCCGGGATGTGAGCCTGCAGGTCTGCCAGATGTACGAAAAGGTGGACAGCCGCATCTGCCTGGTGGACAAGGCCAACAGCGGCGTGGCAGCCACCCGCAACCTGGGCCTGAAACTGGCCGGGGGCAAGTACCTGCAGTTTGTGGACGCCGACGACACCCTGCAGCCCGGTGCCACCCGCCTGATGGTGGAAAAGGCCGAGCAGTACGCCGCCGACCTGGTGATCGCCCACTACAACCGGGTGACACCGCCGCCCCAGCGCCCGGCACTGCCCCGCGTGGTGCGGGACACCCCCCTGGGCGAGAAGGTGGACGAGACCATCGACCGTCTGCTGCCCGACGAAACCCGGATCAAGACCTTCGGCTTTCTGCCCGAGGGCTTTTTGACCAAGGAGCAGTTTGCCCGCCGGCTGATCCAGGAGCCGGCCTCCTTCTATTACGGCGTGATGTGGAACAAGCTCTACCGGGCCGACATTGTGCGCCGGCACCCGGATGTGAAGTGCAGCGAACAGCTGAACTGGAGCGAGGACCTCTACTTCAACCTGAGCTTCGTCCGCTATGCCCAGCGGTTCTACGCCCTGGCCACCCCGGTGTACAACTACCTGCAAAACCCGGACAGCATCTGCCACACCGGCTTGAACCCGGTGAATGTGGTGACCACCCGCACCACCCTTCTCAAATATTACAAAGAGTTATATGAGTCGCTGGGTTTATACGAACAGTATAAGCACCAGATCCACAAATACCTGTTTGCCCAGGCGGAGAGCTGACCCGCCCCACGCGCAAAAACCCCGCCGTTCGGCCATGGAACACTGGCCGGGCGGTGGGGTTTTGCGTTGGATGGAAAAATTAGGGGTTACCGGGCGATGGGGGCGGTCTTTTGGGCCAGCCAGGCGCGCTCAGCCTCGGTCAGGCGGGGGGCCAGGGTGTCGTAGACCGTCTTGTGGTACTGGTTGATCCATTCGATCTCGGCGCCGCTCAGCTCATCCACCAGCACCGGGGTCAGGTCGATGGGCACATAGGTCATCGGCTCAAAGCCCAGCCAGTGGCCGTACTGGTTTTCGCCCCGGTCCACGCAGACCAGCTCGTTCTCAATGCGGATGCCCACCTCGTCGGTCTCGTAGACGCCGGGCTCGTCGGTGATGGTCATGCCGGGCACAAAGACGATGTCGTTGCGGGGGCGCAGGCTCTGGGGGCCCTCATGCACGTTGCCCATAAAGCCGACGCCGTGGCCGGTGCCGCAGCGGTAGTTGATCCGGTGCTGCCACAGCGGGCCGCGGGCAAAGCTGTCCAGCGCAAAGCCGGTGCAGTAGTCCAGCCATTGGGCGCGGGCAATGCCAATGTGGCCCTGCAGCGTCCAGGTATAGTATTTGCGCTCGTTGTCGGTCAGGGGGCCCAGGGCGTAGGTGCGGGTGATGTCGGTGGTGCCGCAGTCATACTGGCCGCCGCAGTCCACCAGCAAAAAGCCGTGGGGCTCAATGGCGCTGTCGGCGCCGGGGTGGGCGGTGTAATGCATCATGGCGGCGTTGGGACCGTAGGCCGCGATGGTGAAGAAGCTCTCCTCGTCAAAGCCGGGCTGCTCGGCGCGGCGGCGGTGGAGCATGGTGTCGATGTCTGCCTCCCGAAGGGGTTTGCCCTCGGCCAGGGCCTGCTCCAGATCCATCTGGAAGCGTACCATGGCCACGCCGTCCCGGATGTGGCACTCCTTCAGATTGGCCAGCTCGGTGGCGTTCTTGACGCCCTTCAGCGCGGTGACGGGGTCGGCGCCGTCCTTGACGGTCAGGTGGGGGTTTGCCTGCAGCGCGGCGTAGAGGGCGTAGTTGGTGGTATCCTGCTCCACCAGCACCGTCTCGTCGCTGTCCAGCGCGGCGACAAAGGGCAAAAGTTCCTCATACCCGCGCAGCTCCACACCGTTTGCCGCCAGCACGTCGGCGCTGTCGGGGTCCAGGCGGCCCGCAGCCAAAAAGAGGACGCACCGGTCCATCGTCACAAAGGCGTAGGAGATGGCCAGCGGGGTGCAGGGGATGTCGTGGGCGCGCAGATCCAGCAGCCAGGCCACACAGTCCAGCTGGGTCACCGCCAGGGCGGTGGCGCCGGCTTGGCGCAGCTTTTCGCGCACGGCGGTCAACTTTTCCGCCGGGCTGGAGCCGGTCTGTTCCTGGCTGAGCAGGAAGCAGGGGGTGTCGGGCAGGGCGGGGCGCACATCAGCCCACAGGGGACTGACCACGTCCTGGCTGACCAGCTTGGCGCCCACTTCAGCCAGGGCCTTGCCGTAGCGGGCAAACAGGCTGGCGGGCATGCAGCTGCCGTCGGTAAGCATGGTCTGACCGGCGGCCAGGTGGGATTTGAGGTACTCCTCCACGGTGGGGACGCCTGCGGCGCCGGCGTGCATCGACTGGATCTCGGTGCCGGCCAGCTGGCGGTCGGCCTGGATGTAGAAGCGGCCGTCCGACCAGAGGGCACTGCCTGCGGAGGTGACGATCAGGGTGGAATTTTCGCCGGTAAAGCCGGAGAACCAGTTCAGGCTGGTGTAGTGGGCGGGCAGATACTCGCTGGAATGGGGGTCACTGGTGACCAGCATCACGCCCTCGGCGCCGGCGGCCCGAGCGGCGGCGCGCAGGGCGGCAATCTTTTCATTGGTGGTGTTCATAGATGGGTGCGCTCCTTCATGCAAGGATTTTAGGGGGGATCGGGAAATCCCCGGCATGGGCTTATCCCACTGCCCTTTATTTCGGATCGGTCCGATACACCCCGGGGGATATTTCTCCAGTAGCATTGTACCACGTTTGCGCAAAAGTGCAATGGCACGGCGGAGGGGGCGGCTTGTTCTCTGCCTGGTTGGGTTGCGGATGTTACTTTTTCCCATTCGGCAGTGGCGGGCATTTCTCTTTCGGTGACGAAAGCGGCCTCCCCCCCCCGCCGCCGAACGGCAAAATAGAGGCCACCTACCCCGCCAAGCTGAGAAAAAGCCGCAGCCGGCAGCCTGCCCCGCAAAAAGGTGGCGCCTGCCAGCGGGCAGGCGCCACCAAGAAAGGGCTGCAATTGTTCTGTTCGCCCGGCTTTGCCGGGTTGCATAATCCTGGCACAGGTCATTTTTCCCCGGTGCCGGTCTCAGCGGCAGCAGCGCTGTCCAGCTGGCCCAGGTCCACCGTCACGGCGCGGCAGCCCATGGATTCAAAACTGGACCAAAACTCATCCCGGTCCACCATCTCCCAGCCCTGCAGGGGGTTGGCCACCAGATACTGGTCGCCGTAAATGTCCGCCACCGTCACGCAGTGCAGATTGTTGTAGGGCACATACTCCTCGCCGCTGGGCAGCAGCCAGGAAAAGGTGCTGGTGCGGTACGGGGCCTGGTAGCCCTGGGTGACCCAGGCTACCACCGGAGTCCCTCCGGCCAGCAGCGCGTCCAGCTCGGCCTGGCTCAGGCCGGAAAGCTGCGCCATCTGTGCGCCGCCGCCGTTTGCCGCAATCCAGGTATTGCCCGCATCCAGGATAGGCTGCTCAAAGCAATACCAGCCGCCGCTTGCAGAGGAGGCAATGCCGGCAAAGGCCTCCTCCGGGGAGGGGCCATACCGCCACTGGCCGTCGTCGCTGTAAGTAAAATCCACCATGGGCAGGCAAGTCTCACACAGTTCCACCTTGTCGGCGGGGTAACCGGCGGCGGTCAGCACCATGGCCAGGCTGGTCACCTCGCAGCCGTTGGGCAGCTCGGGGGTCTGCATCACCAGGGTGACATTTTCAAAGGTGCGGGGTTCCGGCGTGGGGGACGGAGTGGGCTGCGCCGTGGGGGCGGCGGACTCTGCCACCGGCACGCTTGCCGAAGCGGCGGCCGTCTCGGCGGTGGCAAGCAGCATCTCGGCTGCCGGCAGGGTCAGGCAGCCGGTCATCATGCCGGCAGCCAGCAGGCTGCCGCCCAGCATCCCCGCCGTGCGCAGCATCTTCAACGGACAGCATCTCCTTTTTCGGGTCCTGCCCCAAAGGGGCACTTCCTTTCAATCCATTTGATAACGAAACGGAAATCTATATCGATTATACCCAAAAAATGTCCTTGTGTAAATGGATTTTTTTGCCGCTCAGCTCTGGTGCGGCACCAGCACCCGCAGGATGAACCAGTTGTCCTGGCAATGCACCGTGACGGTGCCGCCGTATTTCTGGGCGGCGGCCTGCACACTGCGGATACCGTAGCCGTGGGGCGGCAGGCCGTCCGGCCCCATGGGCACCGCCTCCTCGCAGTAATTTTCAAACCGCAGCATCACAAAGCCGTGCTGGGCAAAGATGGCCACCCGGATCAGCCGCTTTTCGGTGTCGGGCAGGCGCTGCACGCTCTCGGTGGCGTTGTCCAGCGCAGTGCCCACAATGGTGCAGATGTCCCCCGTGGGCATAAAGTCCAGCAGGTGGCCGTCCGCCACGCAGGTCAGGTTGATGTTGTGCTGCTGGCAAAAGATATTCTTGGCTGTCAGCAGCGTGTCCAGCACCGGGTTGCCGGTTTTGTTCTGGGCCTCGTACTGCTGGATGCCGGTTTCCATCTCAGCCAGGGCGGCGGCCTTTTTGCCCGGGTCCTGTTCGGCCCGGATGGCTGCGATCTGCAGCTTCAGATCGTGGCAGTGGCGGTTGATCAGACGGATGCTCTCCCGGCTTTGCTGGTACTGCTCGTACTGGCGGCGCAGCACGCCGTCCATAGCCTCCAGCTCCCGGTGCAGGCGGGTTTCCCGCAGCTGCTCCTGCTGCACCGACAGCAGCAGCATACCGGCAAAGTCCACCAGCGTGCGGGTATTGTAGACGCTCATGGTCACCTCCCGCTGCTGGGCAAAGGTCAGGTTGCTGACCGCAAAGGCGGCCATGGCCATGATCGCCGCGCTGGCCAGCGCCCGGCCGGTGACGCCCAGCTCGGGGGTCTTGCGCAGGCGGCGGAACTCAAACCAGTAAAAAAAGCCGAACACCGCCGCATACACCAGCACAAGCAGCAGCAGGGGCAGCGGCTCTCCGCCGCCGCGCTGGGGCCAAAGCAGGCAATGCAGCTGCCATTCCAGGCTGGCGGCAAACTCGGCCAGAAGGAAGGCCCGGGCACAGCAGTATCCCGCATCCCCGGCGGGCAAATCGCAGCAGGAATACAGGTACAAAAACATCATGGCCACCGCGGCTGCCATGCAGGGGATCCACCAGGCCAGCGGCACCTGGCCGGTCAGCTGCAAAAAGACCGCCAGCGCCGCCAGCCAGCCGGCGCTGAGAGCCGCGGTGGCAGTGCGGCCAAACCGGGGCCTCAGCGCAGCCAGATAGAGCGTGCAGGCCAGCCATTCGGCCAGCGCGGTGTACAGCCGCGGAATATCCGGCAGCGCGGTCATTTGCTCTCCCCCCCGATAAAGTCGGTGAGCGCCTCCAGAAAGCTCTTTTTCTTGGGGCGGCTGATTTGCAGCAGATACGGGCCCACCTTGGCCTCGTTCTGCTGCACGGCAGTGACCTGGGCCAGGTTGACCAGATACCCGGAGTTGCACCGGGCAAAGGGCTTGCCGGCCAGCTGTGTCTCAAAAGATTTCAGGGTGCCAGGGGACAGGAAATCGCCGTCCTCGGTGTAAAGGCGGACGCTGTGGCCCTCGCTTTCCAGATAGTAGATGCTCTCCACGCTGACGCGGCGCAGGCCGCCCTCCACCGGCACGGCCAGAAAGGTGCGCTGCCGCCGCTGCAGCCGCCCCACCGCCTTTTGCAGCTGCTGCGAAAAGGCAAAGTAGGGTACCGGCTTGAGCACATAGTCCAGCGCGTCCACCGCGTAGCCCCGGATGGCAAACTGGGCCATGTTGGTGATGAAGATCAGGATAACATCCGGGTCCACCTTGCGGATGGCCTCGGCGGCGGCCATGCCGTCCATGCGGGCCATCTGCACGTCCAGCAGGATGATGTCGTACACCGGGCGGTAGTCAGAGACAATCTCGTCGCCGTCCGAAAAACAGGTCAGCTCAAACATCCGGCCAAACTGGCGCTCGTACCGGCGGATATAGTCCACCAGCTGCTGCTGTACCTGCCGGTCATCCTCCACAATCGCAATGCGGATCATTCTGGCACCTCCCTGCCGGTCCTGCGCAGTTTTTCAGGATGCAGCCGAAAAATCCGCGTTGTGCCCGATCGATCAGATCCACCCTGGTTGTAAGAACCGTTATTTGGAACTATTATATCATCGCACCGCCCCTTTGCGCAAATGTTTGCCGGGCGGCAATTTGCGGCCGGCACTGGCCCCCGGGCGCATAAGATGGTATAATAGCCGCAGACACGGCTGCCTTGCCGTTTTGCGGGCAGCCGGACGGCAGCGTGCGAAAGGAGGCCTGCACCCATGCTGACTGCCACATTGCTGGGCTGCGGCGGCACCCAACCGCTGCCCGGCCGGGCGCTGTCCAGCCTGGCCGTGACGGTGGGCGGGCACAGTGTGCTGATCGACTGCGGCGAGGGTACCCAGGTGGCCGCCCGGCGCTTTGGCGTCAGCGTTTACAAGATGGCCGCGGTGCTGCTGACCCACTACCACGGCGACCACATTTTCGGGCTGCCGGGGCTGTGGCAGACGATGGCTGCCCAGGGCCGCACCGAGCCGCTGCTGATGGCCGGGCCGCCGGGGCTGGAACAGCTGGTGCGGGCACTTTTGTGCGTGGCGGGGCCACTGCCCTTTGCCATCCAACTGGCCGAGGATGCCGCCAAGGCCGGGCCGCTGCCGGTGCTGGGCGGGACGGTGCAGGCTTTTCCGCTGCGGCACCGCACCCCCTGCTGCGGATATGCCTTCACGCTGCCGCGGGCCGGGCGGTTTAACCCGGCCAGAGCCCGGGCGCTGGGCATCCCGGTGGCGCTGTGGCGCACCCTGCAGCAGGGCCGGCCCGCCGGGGGATTTCAGCCCCGGCAGGTGCTGGGCCCGCCCCGCCGGGGGCTGAAGGTGGTCTACGCCACCGACACCCGCCCCTGCGGCGCGCTGGAACAGGCCGCCCGGGACGCTGACCTGCTGTGCATGGACTCCACCTATCCCACCGACGAGTTCCTGGCCAAGGCCAGGGAGTACGGCCACGCCACCTGCCCCGAGGTTGGCCGCCTGGCCGCCGGGGCGGGGGTACGCCGCCTGTGGCTGACCCATTACAGCGCCGCCGTCACCGACCCGGCCCCGGGCCTGGCCGCCGCGCAGGCCTTTTTCCCCGCCGCCGAGGCCGGCTTTGACGGCAAACAGCTCCAGCTGAAATTTGATGAGGAGTAGCCCCCCGGGTGTATCCGATCAATCAAAAGTGCCGGGGATTTTCAGATATCCCCCAATGTCTCATTCCTGATTGCCAATTCCCAGGATGTATTTGAAAAGGGGTTCTATGCATCACAAACATCTTTCCACCGTCCTGTTTGTTGCGGCGGTGCTGATCGCCGCCGGGGTGCTGTATCTGGCCACCCACGGCGGTAGCGGCGCGGTGGCGGTGGTCCAGTACGGCAGCCCGCAAAAGACGCTGCGCCTGCCGCTGGACCGGGACGCCCGCTATGACCTGGAAAGCGGCGGCTACACCATCCACCTGCAGGTACAGGATGGCGCCATCGCCTTTGTGGACAGCCCCTGCCCCGACCATCTGTGTGAGGGGTTCGGCTGGCTGTCCCGCGCCGGCGACTGGGCCGCCTGCCTGCCCGCCGAGGCCTCGGTGACCATCGAGGACGGCTGACCCACGCCGCATATCCGCCATTTTTCCGCGGCAGCCCTGCCGCCCCATCACAAGGAGACAACATGAACGCAAGCTACAAACAGGTGACCAAAGCCCGCTACATCGCCCGCGTGGCCGAACTGGCCGAGGAGATTTTCCCCGGCGTGTACAGCAAGCTGGGCGGCAAAAACGGCCTGCTGCTGGCGCAGAAATACCAGAGCGACGACCTTACCGAGGAGGAGATCCGCTCCGGCGTCAACTATTTTCTCATCTACCTGGGCAGCCGGGAGGTGGGCTACTTTGCGCTGGACCTGTCCCCCGCGGGGGCGCTGTGCATCCGCCGGCTGTACCTGTGCGCCGACGTGCGGGGCCGGGGCATCGGCCGGGGGGTGATCACCTACGCCCAGCGCCTGGCCGAGGGCGACGGCCGCACCCGCCTGTTCATGCAGGTGTGGGCGCGGGATCTTCAGGCCGAGGCCTTTTGCAAAAAGCGGGGCTTCCGGCCCGCTGGCACCACCCCTGTGGAGGTGCTGCCCGGCGTGACCATGGAGCTGAAAACCTGGGAAAAACTGTGGCGGTAACCCCCGGTTTGCGGCGGCGCCCCCGCCCATTGCCGGGGGATATCTGACAAAGCGCTCCATCCCTTCGGAAGCCGCCCCCGGGTTTCCCCCTCCCGATCCGTGCGCTCCGCGCACGTCATAACTCCTCATTCCGCATTCCTAATTTCAACTCCCCCTGAGGTATTGCCATGCGTTTTCTACATCTGGCCGACCTGCATCTGGGCAAGCGGGTCAACGGCTTTGACCTGCTGGAGGACCAGCGGGCCATCCTGGAACAGATCCTTGCCCTGTGCGGTCAGCACCGGGTGCAGGCGGTGGTCCTTGCCGGCGACATTTACGACGTGCCCCAGCCCCCCGCCGCGGCGGTGCTGCTGCTGGACTGGTTTTTGACCGAGCTGGCCCAGCGGGGCATTGCCGTGCTGGCCATCTCCGGCAACCACGACAGCGCCGAGCGGCTGGATTATGCCGGGCGGCTGCTGGCCAAACAGGGGGTGTATCTGGCCGGGCGGTTCACCGGCAGCCTGGCGCCGGTGCGCCTGGCCGACGAGTACGGCCCGGTGGAGTTTGTGCTGCTGCCTTTTGTGCGGGCGGCCACCGTGCGGCATTTTCTGCCCGGGGCCGACATCCGCAGCTACGGCGACGCGGTGGCGGCGGCGCTGGCCACCCTGCCCCCCGCCGATGGGGTGCGCCGGGTGTTGGCAGCCCACCAGTTTGTCACTGCCGCCTCCCGCCCGCCTGAGACCGCCGGCAGCGAAAGCTGCGCCCTGGAGGTGGGCACGGTGGAGCAGGTGGACGCCGCCTGCCTGGCGGGGTTTTGCTACGTGGCGCTGGGGCACATCCACCGCCCCCAGCAGGTGGGCAGCCCGACGGTGCGCTACGCCGGCAGCCCGCTGTGCTACTCGCTGGACGAGTGCGGCGCCGAAAAGTCCTGCCCGCTGGTCACACTGGATGCCGACGGCCATGCGGCGGTGAAACTGCTGCCCCTTGTGCCCCGCCGGGCCATGCGGCACCTGACCGGCCCGCTGGATCGCCTGACCAACCCGGCCAACGTCTGCGACGCCGGCGACTACATCTGGGCCACCCTGACCGACGAGACGCCCCAGCCCGACGCCATGGTCCGGCTGCGGGCGGCCTACCCCAACGCCATGAAGCTGGACTACGCCCCCCGCAGCGGCGCCCCTGCCGACGCCGCCCTGACCGCCGCGGCGGTGCGCCGCCGCAGCTTTGAGGAGCTGTTCGCTGACTTCTTTGAGACGGTGCAGGGCCGTGCCCCCACAAAGGCCGAGCAGCAGGCCCTGGATACCTTGCGGGAGGAGGTGGGCCCATGCGGCCGCTAACACTGGAACTGTGCGCCTTTGGCCCCTATGCTGGCAAAACGGTGCTGGATTTTTCCGCTTTTGGCAAGGGCGGTTTGTTTTTGATCTCGGGCGACACCGGCGCCGGCAAGACGGCGCTGTTTGACGCCATCACCTTTGCCCTGTACGGTGAGGTCACCGGCCGCTACCGGGAACCGTCCATGCTGCGCAGCGACTTTGCCGACCCCGCCGCCACCGCCTATGTCCGGCTGACCTTTGAGCACGCCGGGCGGCAGTACACCGTCACCCGCCAGCCGGAGCAGCAGCGCCGCAAGGCCCGGGGCGAGGGCTTTACCACCCTGGCCGCCAAGGCCGAGCTGGTGCGGGAACCGGAGGCCCCGATCTCCGGGATGCGGCAGGTGACCGGGGCGGTGACGGCGCTTTTGGGCATCGACGCCCAGCAGTTTGCCCAGGTGTCGATGCTGGCGCAGAACGACTTTACCCGCCTGCTGAACGCCCCCTCCGCCGACCGCACCAGGATTTTGCGGCAGATCTTCGGCACCGGCAGCTACCAGCAGCTGGCGGACGCCGCCGCCGACCACGCCCGCCAGGCGGAAAAGGCCGCCGCGGCGGCAAATTCCGCTCTGCTGGTGCAGATGGGCAGTTTACAGGCTGCCCCCGATGCCGCTGAGGCCCCCGTCCTGGCCGCGCTGCAGGCCGCCCGGGACCCTTACCGCGCCGCCGAGGCCGCCGCCCTGGCGGCGGCGCTGATCGACGTCGACACGGCCGCTGCCTCCGCCGCCGAAAAGAAGGTGCAGGCCCTGGACGAGGGCATTGCCAAATCCGCCGCCGCGCTGGAGACCGCCCGCAGCCGGGCGGGGCAATACCGGGAGCTGGCCCGGGCGCGCCGGGACCTGGCCGAAAAGCAGCAGGCCCTGCCCGCGCTGCAGGCCGGCTGGGACAAGACCGAGGCCCGCCGCCCCGAGCTGGAGCAGCTGACCGCCCGGCTGCACGCCCTGGAGACGGAGCTGCCCCGCTACCGCGCCCTGGAGGAGAGCCGCGCCGCCGCCAAAGCCGCCCGCCGGGCCGCTGATGCCGACGCCCGCGCCGAGGCCGACGCCAAAGCCGCCCTGGATGCCACCGACCAGGCCCTTGCCGAGACCGGGCAGCAGCTGGCCGGCCTGGGCGCCCCCGAAGCCGAGCTGCCCCGGATGCAGGCCCAGGTTGACACGGCGCAGGCCCTGCTGGACGCCTGCACCGCCTGTTTGGAGGAGCTGCCCCGGGTGCGCCGGGCCGAGTCCGACGCCGCCGGCGCCCGCGCCGCCTACCAGGCCGCCCAGGCAAAGGCAGACCGGGCCGCCGCTGACCACACCGCGCTGCTGCACAGCCTGAATGCCCAGCGGGCCGGCCTGCTGGCCAAGGACCTGGCGGAGGGGACGCCCTGCCCGGTCTGCGGCGCCACCCATCACCCGGCGCCGGCCGCGCTGCCCCCCGCCGCCGTGACCGAGACCCAGGTGGACGCCGCCGCCCAGGCCATGGCCGCGGCGCAGAAAGTCGCAACCCGCGCCAGCGAGTCTGCCGGCAGTGGGACCGCCGCCGCCAAAGCCGCCCGCCAGGCGCTGACCAAAGCGGCGGACAGCTTTTTCGCCCGCCGGGGTGCCCGGTACGACGGCCCCGCCGCCGCGCAGTTGGAGGACGCCGCCCTGCAAACCGCCCTGCAAACCCAGCGGGACAGCCTGCGCGCCGGGCTGGCGGGGCTGCAAACCCGGATCCGCGACCTGACCGCCCGCCAGGCCCACGCCGCCCAGTTGACCGCCCGCCGGGACAAGCTAACCCGGACCCGCGCCGGGCAGCTGGAAGCCTGGAACGCCGCCCGGCAGAAGGCCGCCGCCTCAGCCAACGCGGCCGCCGCCCGGCAGGCCGCAGCCGACACCGCCGCCCGCGACCTGCCCTACCCGGATGTGCAGGCACTGAACGAGGCACGCGGGGCACTTGCCCGCCAGGCGGGGCAGCTGCGGGCCGACCTGGACGACGCCGCAGCCGCCCGGCAGCAGGCACAGGACAGTATCCGGACGCTGGAAGCCCGCACCGCCGCGCTGGAACAGGCGCTGGCCGCCGGGCAGGACGCCCCGGACGACGCCGCCCTGGCCGCCATGGGGGAGGCCCTGGCCGACCTGCGCAGCCAACGCACCGATGCCGAATCCGCCCGTCAGGCCGCCGCGCTGCGGCTGGCCGCCAACCGGGCCGCCGCCAAACAGCTGGCCGACGCCCGCAAAACCGCCGACGCCGCCCGGGACAGCTTTGCCACCTGGGACAGCCTGGCCCGCACGCTGAAGGGTAACCTGCCGGGACGGATCAAACTGCCCTTTGAGCAGTATGTCCAGGCCTTCTATTTCGACGAGGTGATCGATGCCGCCAACCGCCGCTTTACCCGCATGACCGACGGCCAGTACACGCTGCGCCGCCGCAAAAGCGAGGCCCTGGGCGACCGCACCGCGCTGGACCTGGACGTGTTCGACGCCTACACCGGCAAAGTGCGCCCGGTGGCAAGCCTTTCGGGCGGGGAAAGCTTTATGGCTGCGCTGAGCCTGGCGCTGGGCATCAGCGACAGCATCCAGCAGAGTGCCGGCGGCGTGCGCATCGACACCCTCTTTATCGACGAGGGCTTTGGCACCCTGGACGCCGAGGCACTGGAAAAGGCGGTGGATACGCTGGCCGGTCTGGCCGGCAGCGACCGCCTGGTGGGGGTGATCAGCCACGTGGAGGCGCTGCAAAACCGCCTGACCCGCCAGATCCGTGTCCGCAAAACCCGCGCCGGCAGCACCGCCCGGCTGGTGCTGGAGTGACGGCACCCAAACGGCGCCGGGGGCAGCCGCCCGCGCCGTTTTTCCGTTTTTGTCCGGCTTTTTGCCCCCGACTCCGCCTTTGCAAAGGAGGCTACCCATGTCCGCCGCGCCAGATCCCCACATCCTGCAAACCCGGCTGGCCGCCCTGGCCGCCGCCCGCACCCCGCTGCACATGCCGGGGCACAAGCGCCGGGTTTCCCCCGCCCCCGGCCTGCCTGTTGCCTGGGACCTGACCGAGATTGACGGCGCCGACGACCTGCACGGCGCCCAGGGCATTTTGGCCGAGGCCATGGCCCGCACGGCGGCGCTGTGGGGGGCCGCCAGGACCTTTTACCTGGTCAACGGCTCCACCTGCGGGCTGCTGGCAGGCATTCGGGCGCTGGCCCCCGCGGGCAGCACCGTCATCGCCGCACGCAACTGCCACAAAGCGGTGTTCCACGCCATCGAGCTGGGGGATCTGCGGGTGCGCTGGGTCATGCCCCGGCCGGAGGGGACCTTTGGCATCCACGGCAGTGTCCCGCCGGAGGAGGTGGCCGCCGCGCTGGACGCCTGCCCCCAGGCCGCCTGCGTCATCCTGACCAGCCCCACCTACGAGGGTGTGCTGAGCGACATTGCCGCCATCGCCGCCCTTTGCCACGCCCGCGGCCTGCCGCTTTTGGTGGACGAGGCCCACGGCGCCCACTACCTGCCCCTGGCGGAGCCCTGCGGCTGGGTGGGCGGTGCGCTGGCCGGCGGGGCGGACGTGGTGGTGCAAAGCCCCCACAAAACACTGCCCAGCCTGACCCAGACGGCGCTTTTGCACCTGGGCGGGCGGTACGGCCTCGCCCTGGCCGGTGAGGTGGAGCGCCAGCTGGACGTGTTTGAGACCAGCTCCCCCTCCTACCCGCTGATGGCCTCGCTGGATGGGTGCACCGGGCTGCTGGCCGCCCATGGGGCCGAGTGGTTTGCCGCCTGGGCAGCCCGGCTGGACCGGTTTGACGCCGCCGCCCTGGGCCTTGCCCGGCTGCGGGTGTTCGGTCACGGGGCGGATGCCGCTTTGCCCCACCCCGCCTGCTTCCGGCTGGACCGGGGCAAAATATTGGTGGACGGGGCCCGGGCGGGCCTGACCGGGGCGCAGCTGGCGGAGATGCTGCGGCAGCGCTATGCCTTTGAGCCGGAGATGGTCTGCGGCAGCCAGCTGCTGGCCATGACCAGCCCCTGCGACGCCGACGACACGCTGGACCGCTTTGCCGCCGCCCTGTTACAGATCGACGCCGCCTCCCCCGGCGCCCGGCCTGCACCACCTCTGCCGCCGCCCGCCCCCGGCCAGACGGCCTGCACCATTGCCCGGGCGCTGCGGGCCCGGGCCGAGTTCTGCCCGCTGGCCCGGGCGGAAGGGCGCATTGCCGCCGAGTATCTGTGGGCCTACCCGCCCGGGGTTCCTCTGGTGGTGCCGGGGGAGCGCCTGTCCGCCGGTGCCCTGGCCGCCTGCCGGGCGCTGGAGGCCGCCGGCACCCCGCTGCACCACACCGGCGGCAGCGCCCCCGACCGGCTGCGGGTGCTGGCCTAAGGGCGTGAGCGCCTGTGCCCCCGCCGCATTTTCCGGCGGTAGGGCATCCGGGGCGGACGGGGACATGCCCCGCCGGGCGGAAAATTTGCAAAAAGTTCAAATTTTGCCCATCCAAAACCGGCCTGTACCCCTTGACGGCCTTGCTATAATAGTATTAGCAGTGTGGGCATTGGATTGCTAACCCGTTGGCAGCCGTCCCCCGCCGCAATCAAAAATCCAACAGAGCAAGGCAGTTTTCCACATCATAGAGAAACAGAGGGACAACCATGGCACAGACCAAAACCAAGATCGATATTTTTTCCGGCTTTCTGGGCGCCGGCAAGACGACCCTGATCAAAAAGCTGATCCAGGAGGCCTTCGGCGGCGAAAAGCTGGTGCTGATCGAGAATGAATTCGGCGAGATCGGCATCGACGGCGGCTTTATGCGGGAGGCCGGCATCCAGGTGAACGAGCTGAACTCCGGCTGCATCTGCTGCTCGCTGGTGGGCGATTTCCGCGAGGCACTGAAAAAGGTGGTGGACACCTACCACCCCGACCGTATCCTGATCGAGCCCTCCGGCGTGGGCAAGCTGTCCGACGTGACCCGCGCGGTTGAGAGCGTGGCAGGCCACCTGCCGGTGGAGCTGAACAGCTTTGTCACCGTGGCCGATGTGGGCAAGGTCAAGCTGTACATGAAAAACTTCGGCGAGTTTTACAACGACCAGGTCAGCCATGCCTCCTGCATCATCCTCAGCCGCACCGGCAACGCCAGCCAGGCCAAGATCGACGCCGCGGTTGCCCTGCTGAAGGAGAAAAACCCCACCGCCACCATCGTCACCACCGACTGGGCCGCCCTGAACGGCAAGCAGATCGTCTCGGTGATGGACGGCAAGCGCGACCTGGTGGCCGAGCTGCTGGCCGAGGCTGCTGCCTCCAACGCCGCCCATGACGGCGAGGATGAGGAGGAGCACCACCATCACCACCACGACGGCCACTGCTGCCACCATGACCATGAGGAGCATAGCGGCGAGGAACATGGCCACGAGTGCTGCCACCACCACGACCACGAGGACGAGGAACACGGCCATGAGTGCTGCCATCACCACGATCACGAGGACGAGGAACATGGCCATGAGTGCTGCCACCACCACGACCATGAGGACGAGGGGCACGATGGCCACTGCGGCTGCGGGCACCACCATCACCACCATGACCATGACGCCGACGAGGTGTTCACCAGCTGGGGCCGCGAGACAGCCCACCGCTACACCCGCGAGGATCTGGACGCTGCCCTGACCGCCCTGGACAGCGGCGACTACGGCCAGATCCTGCGCGCCAAGGGCATTGTGGACGGCGGCGACACCTGGTACGAGTTTGACATGGTGCCCGGTGAGCACGAGATCCGCACCTGCAGCCCCGATGTTACCGGCAAGCTGTGCGTGATCGGCAGCGAGCTGAAAGAGGACGCTGTGGCCCAGCTGTTCCACGTGTGAGCACACGTCCGCGCATCTCTGCCCGGACCATATGGAAGAAATACCAGACAGGAGGCTGCTATGGCGGCAAAAGAGATTCCGGTCTATCTGTTCGTCGGCCAGCTGGAGAGCGGCAAGACCCGCTTTATCCAGGAGACGATGGAGGACCCCCAGTTCGACTCCGGCGACAAGACACTGCTGCTTGTCTGCGAAGAGGGCGAGGAAGAATATGACCCCGACAAGTTCGGCTTTGGCGGCGTGACCGTCGCCTATCTGGAGGACAAGAGCGAGCTGAACAAGCCCCACCTGGAGGAGCTGGTCAAAAAGAGCGGCTGCGGCCGCGTGGTGGTGGAGTATAACGGCATGTGGCTGATCCAGGACTTTGCCGACGCCATGCCCGACAACTGGCTGATCTACCAGGTACTGGCCACCGCCGACGGCACCACCATCAAGACCTACGCCGGCGACAACGCCATGCGGTCGCTGCTGCTGGACAAGCTGCGCGTCAGCGAGCTGCTGGTGGTCAACCGGGCCGAGAAGGTCAACGATGACGCCAGCCGCCAGCTGATCCACAAGCTGGTGCGCCAGGCCAGCCGCCGCTGCGACATCGCTTACGAGTTCGCCGACGGGTCGGTGGCCTACGACGACATCCCCGACCCGCTGCCCTTTGACGTGAACGCCCCGGTGATTGATATTCCCGGCGACTGTTTCGGCGTGTGGTACATGGACTGCATGGACGACATGAAGAAGTACGACGGCAAAACCGTCAGGTTCCTGGCGCAGGTCTGCCAGACTGCCCGCGCCGGCAAGGACAGTTTTGTGCCCGGCCGGTTTGCCATGACCTGCTGCGTGCAGGACATCCAGTTTGTGGGATTCCCCTGCAAATATTCCGCCTACAAACAGCTGAAACAGCGGGACTGGATCACCGTCACCGCCAAGGTGAACCTTAAATTCCACCCCATCTACAAGGGCCAAACCCCCGACTCCACCGGGCCGGTGCTCACCGCCCTCAGCGTGGAACCCGCCCAAAAGCCCGCCAACGACGTGGTTATGTTCAGCTGATCCAACCTGCAATGTTTCTCCCGCAGAGTCCCTGCGGGAGTTTTTTGTGCCCGGCCACCCCTTGCAGGACAGCAACGCGCCCCATCCATCGGTACGAGCGATGAATGGGGCGCTTCTATTTGGGAGAGTGGATGGCGTGGCTGGAGGAGCGGCGCTGCGGCGCTGCGGCCGGGGCTTGCATTTTGGGGAAAGGAAGTCCGGCAACAACAATGGGGCGGGTCCGGCGGAACCCAGATCCCTGCCGGACTCGCCCCATTGCGAGCTGTCTCAACGTTGCATCCTTCCGGCAACGAAACAAAAAGCGCCGGAAAGCATTCTCTGCTTCCCGGCGCCGTTTCCTTACTGGCAGTATAGTCCCCTTTTGGGGCAGCGTCAAGGGCAGCGGGGAATTTTCGGCATTGCCGCCTGTCCCTTTGCACTGTTCGTTCGGATTTTGTGCAATTTGGAGGCTTACCGGCCGTATTCCTCCCGCACAAAGCGCTCCAGGGCGGCAAAGCTGCGCTGGACCTTTTCGGTGTCGATGCAGTAGGCCATGCGGAAATGCCCCGGGCAGCCGAAGGAATCGCCCGGTACCAGCACCAGGTCGTACTGGGTGGCTTTCTGGCAGAAGGCCACGGCGTCCGGCTCCAGCGACCGGGGGAAAATGTAGAAGGTGCCGTCCGGCTTGACCATCTCAAAGCCCAGGCGCTTCAGCTCAGCGTAGATCAGCTCCATATTGCGCTCGTAGACCGAGAGGTCGCTGGTCTCGTCCAGGCACTGGGCCACCGCCAGCTGAATGATGGAGGCCGGGCAGTTATGGCCGGTCCCGCGGGAGATCTGGCCGCAGACCGGCACAATCAGCTCCGCCTGCTGGCAGGCGGGGTTGGCGGCCACATAGCCGATGCGCTCGCCGGGCAGGCTCAGGCTCTTGGAGAAGGAGTAGCAGGTCAGGGTGTCGGCGTAGAATTTGGCCGGGTAGACGATGGACTGCCCGCCGAAGAGAATCTCCCGATATGGCTCATCCGAAATCAGGAAGATGTGCCGGCCGATGCGCGCCGACGCGGCGGTGAGCAGGTCGGCCAGGGCCTGCATCGTCTCGGCGGTATAGACGGCGCCGGAGGGGTTGTTGGGGGTGTTGATCAGCACCGCGGCGGTGTTTTCGTTGATGGCGGCGTCCATGGCGTCCAGGTCGATCTGGAAGTCGGCCGGGCGGGGCGGGATGGTGCGCATGACCAGGCCCGCACCCTCGATGTAGGGTTTGTACTCAGGGAAGAAGGGGGCGGGCACCAGCACCTCCTGCCCAGGCGCGCAGACACAGCGCAGTGCATGGGCCAGCGCGCCGGCGGCGCCGGTGGTCATAAAGATATGCTCCATGCCGTATTGCATGCCGAACCGGCGGTTGAGGCTGTCCGCCACCGCCTGCCGCACCGAGGGGATGGTCAGCGAGGGGCTGTACCCGTGCAGCGTGACCGGCTGTTCGGTCTGGAGCAGGCGGATCATGGTTTGGGTGAACTTTTCCGGGCAGGGCACGCTGGGGTTGCCCAGCGAGTAGTCAAAGACGTTGTCGTAGCCGATCTCCTGGCCGCGGGCGGTGGCCCACTCGCTGAGGGTGCGGATAACCGACTTGGCGCCCAGCATATCAATGTAGTTTTGCGGGATCATGGAAAAACCTCCTTATACAGCAGCGTTTGGCGATTGACCGAAATTGCAGGGCGGGCGTCTAGGCCCACCGCGGGAGAGCGGGAGCGGCCGGCAGCAGCCGGGGTCGGCAAAACGCCCCCTCGGCCCGCAGGGTAGGGCCGAGCGCCACGATATGGTGGGGGAGCCTGCCGTTTGTCTCGGGCAGGATGCCAAAGGGCAAGGCACTTTGGCCCGCGTCCACCGCGTGGGACCGGTGGCACCTTTCTCGGTTCCTCTTTCGGTGACGAAAGAGGAACGCCCCCCGCCGCTGAACGGAAAAATCGAAGCCGCCCACCCTGCCAGGTTGAGAAAAAACACCCCGGCACCCCTGCCAAACCGAGAAAGAATAGCCCCCTGGCGGCGGGTCACTTCCCCAGGATCACCTGCTCCAGCCGGGCGGTGTCGGCGGCGAGGTAGTCGGCCCCGGCCTGCCGCAGTTCCTCCTCAGTGCGGAAGCCCCACAGCACGCCGCAGCAGGGCAGCCCAGCGTTATGGCCGGTGCGAACATCCACATTGCTGTCCCCCACATAGAGGGTTGCAGCCGGGTCGGCGTCCAGTGCCCGCATCAGGGCCAGCGTGCCCTCCGGCGCGGGCTTTTTGGGCACGTCGGGCAGGGCGCCCCGCACCACGGCAAACAGCGCGGTGTCAAAATAGTGCGCCACCACCCGCCGGGCCAGCGCGTCGTCCTTGTTGGAAAACACCGCCATCTGCACCCCCGCCGCGGCCAGCCGGGCCAGCAGCTCTGGCATGCCCGGGTAGGGGCGGGTCTTGTCAAACATATGGGCGTTGTAGTCGGCATCAAAGGCGCGGTAGGCCTCCTCCAGCTCGGCGGGTGTGCTGTGGTCCCCGGGCGCCAGGCGCTCGATCAGCTTGGGAATGCCGTTGCCCACCAGGTACCGGAACTGATCCACCGTGTGGGTTGGCCAGTCGCGGGCTGCGCACATCCGGTTGCCGGCGTCGGTCAGGTCCTCGATGGTGTTCAGCAGCGTTCCATCCAGATCAAACAATACAGTCCTGTACATCTTTCCTTCCCCCTGCGTGCAGCGAGTTCTTTTGTGCCGCAGCGCGTTCGGCGCATTGCAGGCGCCTCTGCCTCCTATTATAGGAGCTTTGCCCGCAAACGGCAATGGCTGCCGGGGCGTTTTTCTCAGCGCGGCAGTTGCGGGCCGGGGTTTCTTTTATTCAAATTTGTGGTACAATGGGAATACAATCTACGGGGGTGTATCCATGGAGTTTTTTCTTGAAATTTTGAAAGCCGTCGCCTACGGCATCATCGAGGGCATCACCGAGTGGCTGCCCATCTCCAGCACCGGGCACATGATCCTGGCCGAGCAGGTGCTGAAATTCCAGCTTTCGGATGAATTTTTGGAGATGTTCCGGGTGGTCATCCAGCTGGGCGCCATCCTGGCGGTGGTGGTGCTCTACTTCCACAAGCTGTGGCCTTTCTGCGTGGACAACGGCCGCGACGACGGCTTGGCCCGCCATGTGCGCTGGCCGGTGATGCGGCTGTGGTTCAAGATCATCGCCGCCTGCCTGCCCGCCGCTGTGCTGGGCATCCTGCTGGACGACTGGATGGACGAACATCTGTACAACAGCGTTGTGGTGGCGCTGATGCTGATCGTTTACGGCATCGCCTTCCTTTTGATCGAGCGCCGGCCCCGCCCGCCCAGGACCACCAAACTGAGCCGCATCACCTACAAAAACGCCTTTGCCATCGGCGGATGGCAGGTGCTTTCGCTGATCCCGGGCACCTCCCGCAGCGGCGCCACCATCCTGGGCGGCATGATGTGCGGTCTGTCCCGGCCGGTGGCCTCCCAGTTCACCTTCTTTCTGGCCATCCCGGTCATGGCCGGCGCCAGCCTGCTGAAGATCGTCAAATTCTTCGCCGACGGCAACTCCATCACCGGGCAGGAGATCCTGATCCTTGTGGTGGGATGCGCGGTGGCGTTCCTTGTCTCCATTTGGGCCATCCGCTTTTTGATGAACTACGTCAAAAGCCACAGCTTTACGGTGTTTGGCTGGTACCGCATCGTGCTGGGCGTCATCGTGCTGGGCGTCTTTGCCGTCCAAAGCCTGACCGGCGCCACTGCGCCGGCCGCGTAACCTTCCCCACTGTCCGATACCGCAAGGCGGGCGACCCCGGTCGCCCGCCTTTTGCTGTCTTTACGCTTATTCGCCAAACCAGGCGGCGATCTGCTGCATGCGCTGCATCTGGTGCACATGGAAGGGGCAGCGGCCGTCGCAGTGACCGCAGGCCACACAGTCGGAGGCATGCTTTTCCAGCGTGCGGTAATGCTCTTTGGCCAGCTCGTCCCCCATGCGGGCCAGGTCGTAGTACTTGTTGATCAGGCCCACATCCAGGCCCATGGGGCAGGGCTGGCAGTGGTTGCAGTAGGTACAAACGCCCTCGGCTGCCTTGGGGGCCACGCCGCCCAGTACCGAGTAGTCCCGCTCCCCGGCCGGGGCGTCAAAAAAGCCCAGCAGCGCCTGCAGGTCCCGGCGATCCCGCACACCGGGCAGCACCGTCAGCACGCCGGGACGGTCCAGCGCGTATTGCAGGCACTGGTAGCGGGTCAGCGCCAGACCAAAGGGGGAGCGCTGGGCATCCAGCAGCTGGCCGGCGGCAAAGGCTTTCATCACCGAGATGCCCACGCCCTGGGCTTCGCAGCGGCGGTAGAGGGCCATGCGCTGGTCCACCTCACCCAGGCCGTACTCCCCCTTCTGGTAGTCGTAGGCCGGGTTGATGCTGAACATCAGCATATCCAGGATGCCGGTGTCCAGCACCTGGTCCGCCACCGCGGGGGTATGGCTGCTCATGCCGATGTGGCGCACCACGCCCTGGCGCTTCAGGTCCAGGAGATAGTCGATGGTGCCAGCGGCTCTCGCCTTTGCATAATCCTCCGCCTCGTCGATGCAGTGGATAAAGCCGAAGTCAATGTAATCGGTCTTGAGCCGGGTCAGCTGCCAGTCCACCGACCGCTTGATGGTGTCCAGGTCCAGCGTCCAGCCGTACTTGCCGGTGGAATACTCGGCGCCGAAGTGGATCTGGAAGTACACCTTCTGCCGCATCCCCGCCGAGGCGACGGCATTGCCGTAGGCGGCAAAGGGGGCCGCGTCCGCCGAGGCCATGTCAAAGTAGTTGACGCCGTTTTCCAGCGCCAGGGCGACGGTGGCCTCGATCTCCTTCTCCCCCGCCTGGCCGATGGCGCTGGACCCCATGCCCAGCACGCCGATCTGTTCGTCCCCGTGGGGCAGTTTGCGGTATTGCATCATAAAATCCTCCTGTCTTTGAAGTGGACCGCCGCCAGGTCCGGCGGGTGGCATTTTCCTGGCTTGGCGGGGCGGGTGCCGCCAGGTTACATAGGGGTCCCATCCTTTTTTGCCGGCTCGCCGCCCGCCTGTATGGCAAAGGCCGCGCAGGCAACAACACCTGCGCGGCCTTTCTGCTTCTATTGTACCCGGCATCGCCCGGAATGTAAAATACCTGGTTGGGATGGCGGCGTATACCCCAAAAGCATGGCACCGCGCCGCTTTTGCCGGAGGGTTCATCCATCCGCCGGAATCTTGAACAGCGGTTGGTCCCGCCGGTCGCCGCCGGAGGCGTACACCGCCCCCACCAGGCCGCAAAGCCCCACTGCCGCCCAGCAGCAGGACTGGGACAGGTCCAGCAGAGTGGCGCCCCCCGCCCCAAAGGCGATCACCGTCTCGGGCAGCTCGACACAGGTGCAGAGCAGGAAGGCCAGCATACCGGTAAAGCTCATCTGCCGCCCAAAGGGGGCGTTGGGCAAAAACACCATCTTGAGCAGGAAATCAATGCAGCACAGCGCCGCCAGGATGCTGAGCACCCGCAGCACATGACCGGTGCGGGCCAGGGAGGAGGGCCGGATGGCAAACCGCTCGATGGCCACCCAGACCGGCGCCGCCAGCCCCGCCAGGCAGAACACCGCCGGCGGCGACTTGACGTTGGGCGCAAAGAAGGACAGCACCCCGAACACGGCAAACCACAGCCCGGTAACCAGTAGCAGCGCCCCCCGCAGCGTGGCAAAACTGTCCGGCTGCACCAGCAGGGTGCTGACGCCGGTTTCAAACAGCAGCGCGGCGGCTAGCAGCATAGTCCCGCCCAGCGCCGGGCGGCAGTGCTTGAAGGGCACCGGCCGCACCGACGCCCCCCGGGACAAAAAATACAGCGCCGCTGCGGCGGCGGCGACGATCAGATACCGGTGCCAGGACTGCCCCACCAGCGGGAACCCGGTGGTGGGCTGGGAGAGCAGACACAGGTCCACCACCCGCAGCCCCCCCAGGGCCAGGCAGAGGACCAGTGAAATCACCGTTGCGGTGCGTTTGTTCATGGAAAACCTCCGGCAGAACCGCCCGGCAGGCATATTGGGCCGGCCCGGCGCATAGATTGACAGTGTGGGCCGCCCCGCGGCGTCCCTGCGGGGACAGGCCCCGCCAGACATATCCTTATTGTAACGGTGCGGGCGGCAAATTGCAAGACCGCCCCCGGAGGCATCCCTATGAAGACCGAAACCCGACGCACCCTTTTTGGTGCGGTGCTGCTGGCGGGGCTGGCCGCCGCAGCGCCGCTGCTCTGCCTGATCCCGCTGTTTGCCCCGCAGGCCGTCCCCGGCCCGCAGGCGGGCAGCACAGACCCCGCTGGCAGCGGGACCGCCGCCCCCGCACCGGCTGCCACCGACCGGCCGCAGCCGCTGGATATCCTGCTGTGGGACGAGTCCGCCGGCCAGGCGGTGAGCCTGCCCGCCCGGGAATACCTGATGGGCGCCGCCGCCTGCGAGATGCCCATCGACTGGCCGGACGAGGCGCTGAAGGCCCAGATGGTGGCCAGCCACAGCTGGGCGCTGTATCAGCTGGCCCAGGGGGACAGCAGCGGCACCGCCATCACGGTAAACAGCGCCCAGTGCAGCGGCTGGACCAGCGCCCAGGTGCTGCAAAGCCGCTGGGGGGATGACTTTGCGGCCAACTGGCAGCGGCTGGGCGAGCTGGCCGACACGGTGCTGTATCAGCTGGTGCTGTACGATGGCCAGCCGGCGGCCACCTGTTACCACGCCATCAGCTGCGGGCACACCCAGGCCAGCCAGCGGGTGTGGGCCCAGGCGCTGCCCTACCTGCAGGGGGTGGATTCGGCCTGGGACGCCCAGGCTGACGGCTACGAGGTGACCATCCAGTACAGTGCCCAGCAGGTATCTGACGCGCTGTACGCCGGGCTGAACATCGACACCCAGGGCAACCCCGACCAGTGGTTTGGCGAGATCCTGTGGGACAGCGCCGGCTATGTGGACACCGTCACGGTCTGCGGGCAGGCGGTCACCGGGCCGCAGATGCGCAGCGCCCTGAGCCTGCGTTCGGCTTGCTTTGCCATTGCCTGGCAGGACGGGCAGTTTGTCATCACCACCCGCGGCTACGGCCACGGCGTGGGCCTGAGCCAGGCAGGCGCCCGGGCGATGGCCGCCGGGGGCAGCAGCTGGCGGGAGATCCTTGCCTACTACTTCCCCGGCACCGAGATCACCGACGCCGCGTGAAGGCGGACCGGCCGCCGCCTTTTTCCCGCCGTATCCAACCCGAGTTTTGTTACGGCTGCGCCTGGGCGGACAGCTGAATGGTGCGCGTGGTATAGTCCTTGCACAGGTCGGTATGGGAGATCACAAACAGGATGCCGCGCTGCATCTTGTCCACCGCCCGCTGGTAGATCTGCCGGGCCGTTTTCTCGTCGATGCCGGAGGTGATCTCGTCCAGAATCAGCACGTCGATGCCCTCCTTGTACAGCACCCGTGCCATGGCAATCTTCTGCTTTTCGCCGCCGGAAAGATTGCCCGCCCCCTCGCTGATCTCAGAGTCCATCGTCTTGTTGGCAAACACCGAGGCCAGCAGCGGGTCCTGCGTCATCCGCTTTTCGACGGCAGAGGAATAGGGCAGGCCCAAAAACAGGTTGTCCCGCAAGGTTCCCTTGATGATGGGCACATTCTGCGAGACATACTCCACCCGGCTGCGCAGGCTTTTCAGCGAATAGTCGGCCAGCGGCACACCGTTGACGGCGATGCCCTCCGACGGTCGGAACCGCAGCAGCAGCTTGACCAGCGTGCTCTTGCCCGCGCCGCTGCTGCCCTGCACCCAGACACGGTCCCCGCGCCCGAACTGCCCGTGGATCGAGACAGGCACCGTCTTTTCCCCCAGCTGCAGGCTGGAAAGATGGATGGAAAGGTTGTCCACATGGTCCAGTGTGCGGCTGCCGTCCGGCTCGGTCTGCTACTTCCAGCTGTCAAAGAACTTCTGCGAGATGTCATAGTCCCGCCGGTTGAGGTTGGCGTTGACCACCGACTGCAAGCTGCTGAAAAACAGCGGCACCAGCACGCTGATCAGCAAAATGCCCATGATGTCCTGCGCAGCAAGCCCCTGCAGGACGGCCAGCACCATGACCAGCGTGCGCGCCACCGAGGAAATGCCCGCCAAAAGGGCAGACGTGGACTGGGCAAAGGCGTTTACCCGGGCCTGCGCTGCATAAACCTGCTCCACCGGGCGGTCGATGACCGGCTGCAGGCAGGACGGGTCGCCCAGCTGCTTGATAAAGTCGGTCTGGCCGGTGACCGACAGCACGTCCCGCCAGGCGGAGGAGGAAACCTCCTGCAGCTTTTTTGACCGGCGGGCCAGCTCCCGGTTCAGGCAGCGGTAGCCCAGATACTGGATGGGGATCACCGCCAGCAGCACCGCAAACATCAGCGGGTTCTGCATCCAAACCAGGGCCAGCGTCACCGCCATGACCAGAAGGTTGGCATAGATCTGGATTGCGTCGCCGGTCAGGAACTGGTAGCGGCTGTTTACGGCCAGGATTATCCGCTCCAGCAGGTTCATGGGGCCCTGGGCATTGATATAATCGTAGGACAGCGTGTAATACCGTTCCAGCTGCTGCTGGAACGAGCGTTTGTTGAAGGCCTTGGCAAAGCGTTCCCGCAGGCAGGTGACCAGGATCTGCACGGCCACCGTGCCCGCCATGACGGCGGCCAGCACCGCCACCCGCCCCGGCGTGACGGCCAGCCCCTGCGCCGACCAGACCTGCAGCAGGAACGGGGCACTCAGAGACAAAAGGCTTCCCAGCAAGACTGTCAGAATCATGACCAGTTTGAACTTTGTATACCCGCGCATTTGGTTTCTCCTTTCCACCCATGGCATCCTCACAACACTTTGCCTCCGTTGGCCACAGCGGCGCATTAAAATATTTTGTGTTGATTGGCCGGTTTTACTGGCGTATATACTCCGTGGTATGATGCGTTTTCTAATTTAATATAATAGGAGATAAGCATAGCATTCAACTTGATTGTGAAGCAAACGCAGCATTTTATTATCCGTATCATTATCGTAAAATCTTTATTGCTTGTCATCACCTAGAATTTTTGTTATATTATCATTATATTCCATCTCCCTAAACCTTTCAACTTTTGATACATTTACCGAAATTTTTCAGAGATTTTTCAGTCAGAAAAATCAGGGAACGGATCATCCAACTACCAAACGGTGGAAGTTCCGTTCCCTACATTTGTATTATAGAAACGTATGAAAACAAGACAATTGATGATTGCCTTAGTTCTGGATTCTTTACACAAAACCTATTCTCCACCGTCTCCGATAATGAATAGGTATAATACGATTTTAATTTAAAGCAAGCCCTGGCCGGTGTCTCGCTGACGCTCGGCCCGGGCTTTTACGGCCTTTTGGGGCCAAACGGCGCTGGGAAAAGCACGCTCATCGGCATCATCACCGGCACACTGGCGGCAGATTCGGCCTTCTATGGACGGAAATCCCTGCCAAAACCGCCTGACAGCGGTGGTGACAGGTACGGAAAAAGCCTGCGCTCAGCAGGCTTCAAAACGCCATTTTTTGACGATACAACAACAAAAAATTGACCGACAGTAAAATCGGCCAATCAATTTGTGTTGGTTGGCCGGTTTTACTGGCACATATACTCCGTGGTATGAGGTGTTTTCTAATTCAAAATAATAGGAGATGAGCATAGCATTCAACTTGGTTGTGAAGCAAACGCAGCATTTTATATTTAATTAATTATCAGTAGTATGATCACAAGATTGTTATTGCTTTTCACCACTTAGAATTCCTGCTATACTATCATTATATTCCACCGGTTGGCAAACAAACAGATTCATGCTATACCCGCAATTAGCTGAGCATTTCGTCATATGTTGTTAATCCCAGTTATAATAAACTATCGACATAGAAATTACTACACTTTAAGTTATACGTATATGCGGAGGTAATTTATATTGAAAAGTACTATCGTTACTTTAAAAAACAGAACCTATGCCGACAAGCCAAATGAAGATAATTACTTTTGTGATGATGCAAATGGGTTATACATTATAATGGATGGTGTAACACGTGACAGAGAAAATGGGAAATATCCCGTGCCAAGTCCTGCTGCAATTGTAACAAAGATTTTTATTGAGTCCGCATATAAATTTTATGTGGCAAACAAAAGTTTATACCCAATTGAGGTCATCCTTTCAGGTATGATGGCTTTTGGAAACAGCAAAATTGCTGAATTCAACAGCAAAAAGCAATGGGATAATGATTTTTTCCCCGGCACAGTTGGCATTATTCTTGCCTTTTGTAATCCGCTAAAAATAATGTATGCATATATCGGTGACTGCTACGGTGCCGTTATTAACCAAAAAATAATTCCTTTTACTCGCTGTCAAACCGAGAAAATAGCAAAACACAAAAAGAATTATTCCAGTATAGAGATCAGGAACGAAATATGTAATAATATTCTACATCCATATAGTTATGGCGTACTAAATGGGTCAATTAAAGCGCTTAGTTTTGTTGAGTATGGCGAGAAGGTTTTGTTAAAAAATGACAAAGTTATTTTATGTACCGATGGATTTTCGGATATATTTACGAAGTTGGACATTCATGCACTAAATACACTTTATCCTAGCCAACTTGAGAAATACTCCAAAAGTCCAGATGATAAAACATTAATTATGATAAGCGGTGATAACAATGATTAATACAATGGTAAGGCAAATTGGTAAAGCATTAATCATTTATGTTGCTCTTTATGTTTTGGAAGTATTCGTTTTTTCTACACTGCTTTATCCATACAGAATGAAGAATATTGCCTTCTCCTTATTTTTATTACAGCAATTTTGCAATAACCAAAACTATGAAATTACAGAATGGAGTGCTACCATTTCTATTGCAAAGTCAATCTTTGAATTAATATTGACAACGGTTCTTTCGAGCTATGTTTTCTCTTACATTTTAAACCGCGAGCCACATATTATATTCCCTGATAAGTTAGTGATTCGTCACAGATCTAGTACAGATGCACACGATAGCCTGACGTTAGGAGTACTATTTGGAAATAAAGAAAGATTCATCATCCATGATGCAACTTGTTCTATTGTTTTTACATACAAAAAGGCTGCGTCACTGAAATCGAATGTTAGTGATGTAACGTTGCATGAAGAAAGGCGAATTCTTGAGAAATATTATAGATTTTCTTTCCCCCTCGAATCATTTCCTGAAGAGGTTTTAGCACGCCTTGCGAGTAACAGCTGGAGCAAAAGCGATGCAATAACGGTAATCCTTTCTGGAAACGCAAATTGTTTGGGAAACACGTTCTGGCTCCACAAGCGGTATGGCTTCGAAAATATCGTTTATGATGAATCAATACCTAATTTTTATGAAAATAGAGTATTGAATATTCCATTTGTACACAAAAAAATACCACTAAAAATAAATGGACGAAATCTCAGGAAGTATCATTGGAAAGAAATGTTTAAGACATACGAAACGCAAGAGAATAAAGAAAGATCCAAGCAAGAAATAATGATCCTATTAGAGCAGCGAAAGGAGCGCAATTGCTACGTGTGAGATAAACAGCCATTGTCAAGGGAGAAACTCAAATCCTGTGTAGAATCCAAAAAGGAAGGTATAAAATGGAACTGTATTTGTTCCGAATAGCTTTTGGACATTCGATTGCAGCATTTTCAACGGTTAAAAAGCTGATGGCGAGAAAATTTTAAGATCATTGAATCTGTTCCACTTATCTTTGGTAAGGTATACGGCTTAGAAAGTGTTACTCAGGTATATACTCAGCAAAACAGATCATCTAAACAGACATCAAACTTGGAGACTGCTGGTGTCCGAATTATTTTAGTAATATCTACCATAGCCAGAATAACATTATTAACAGGACATTTTCAATTAGGGAAACAGATTTAGTCTTGGTTGCCTATCGTGATTAGCGGTTGAAGTACCTAGGTTTAGATCAGCAGACGTGCTTAGAAGAAAATACCAGTATTTAATCTACAATTTGAATAGACAAAATATCCGACAAGAGCGCATCTTTTTTTACCAGACGTTTTAATGTTACACAAAAGTTGTCAATTTCCTTTTGTTTGGCGATGTATTCGGTTCCGTCAGTTCCAATACTATCTTTCCCCACAACAAGATCCACGGCGATGAACGATGCACGAAGCGTTATAGGAACATCAAGCAGCCTTAGAATATGGTCTTGCTTCAACAACTTTCTGTCAGCAACAATTCCAAAATTTCTGGGTCTTCCGGGCAATTCGATATTTACTATTCCTAATTTTCGATAATAGTTGCCTGTCCAGCTTTTCCAGTCCACATTTATATTACTTGGGATCAAAATATCCAACTTGATTTGGTTTAAATCAAACGAATAGAGACGATTTTCAACTTTAATTCGGTTTATGTTCTGCAGTGTAGTGCTCAATATTTGCAAGAAATTATAGTAGTATCCCACAGCTAAGCTAGTGGATGGCAAAAGCTGTATCCTACTTTTTTCTTGCTCTTGCTCAATCGCACTTTTTATTTTATTGCAGCACTCTGCAACGGACTTTTCATTGGAAAACGTCAAAACCGTTATACCTGATAGGTCTGAAGCAATTTTGCACTCTTTATGTAGTAAAATAAAACTACGTGCGGGTGATAGAATTCCAGCGTATAGTCCAAATTCTAAATATATATTATCACGTGGTGCATATTTTTCACTTTTTGTTTTAGTGCGAACCACAAAATCATCTTTTCCGCCAATATATACGGCAAAATCAAAAGCTATTGCCTTTTTTGCCAATGTTTCATATGTTTGCTTATTAATATCAAAAAAGGAAGAGCCACACCATATAATACAATCGTAAGTTTGACTTAATTGATTCAATACCATTTCCGCAATAGGCCTGCTTTCAGTCGAAGACCCAATAAAGACTCTGGTTTTCATTTTCTTGCCTCTCCTTAATAGAGCTACCCGGCGTACTCAAATCTGTTGTAATTTTTTCCAGTGATCGTTCAAAGCGCCGTAACCAGATAGACACCATTTCACGTTTTGCGTCCAATATAAAATTACTTTTTAGTATTATCAGCAAATTCATTAACAAGAATACGTCCAATTAAAATTAGTGTGCCAATGATTACTATACTTCCGATGACAGCAGTCACTCCATCGTTGTTGACGGCAAGTTCAAAAAGGGATCTTCCAATTCCATTACATTCTGCAAACCAAAATGCTCCGAGTATTAAAAATGCTGCCAACAAGATAAAGTTTGTCAAGAAAACAACTGGATACCGCTGGACTACATTTTTAGCGTTTTCATCAACTGGTTTTGGAAGATTTGTAACACGAATAACAAAATACATGAAGCAAAACAAAAGATTCATTACGCAAAAAGCCCATGCAATAGCGACGATAAGTGAAGGCAGTACGGAATTTGTATTCTCAGTAGCATTCCCAAGTGCGTTCATAATTCCTTCCAATGATGAAATAGCACCAAATACAATAAAAGATAACGCAGTAAATATTGCCACCATACCGACAAGCTGCGATGTCATTTCTTTCGTTATTTCACCTATGCGTGGAGCAATGACCGAGTCCACTTCTTGCGACATTTCTTTTCTTGTCTTTTTCACAAGACTTTTCTGCTGAATCGCCAGGTTGACATGGTCTTGAAACTTTAATGCCATTTTGAATGTGCTCAGATAATCAGATTCTTCTCTATATTTTGTTTTGGCTATTTCTACAACATTTTCCAAATTTGTTAAAAAGCCAGAAGTAACGCCCTCAACATCGTTTTCAAACACAAATTGTGTAATACAAAAATAGCTCAAGCGAAAAGATTCTTGTTTCCGATGTTCATCCATCTTCATAATCCAAGCTTCGCCATCAAAACTACTACTTGGCACATTTAAACTGTGGCACAGGTTAACCACAGATTGTTGCATTTCTGCGATTTCATAAAACGCTTCTTTTCCTTGTGGCGTTTGAGCGCCAACAGCTTTGTCTGTGACATCAGAACCGAAAACTTTATCTGCTTCGTTGTCGGGGGAAAGATGTTCACTTTTGTCCGGTTTTCCAGTCAAATTATTTTCTTGTGGCAATCCAATCTACCTTTCAGAAAGTTTAACTTACCCATGTTATATCTTCATTTCGCATTGGAAATTTTAGATATAAATTCACGGATAGAATTCATTGTGATTTCATTGGATAGGGGATTATTATACGCCTTTCGCCAAGGAGATTGTTGATGTGATATTTCCACCAATTCTCTGGTTGTTTTGTATGAGCATTTGTCTAGCATTTGGTCAATCAATTGACGATCATCTGTATCCAATCCATTTTCTGCCTGATCATTAACCTCTTGAATTATCATGCTTCCGAACCGCTTATACTGGTGGTAAACATTAGGAACCACCGGCCCAAAATCCCATGCCTCTACTCTGTCACTAAAGCAAGGTTGTCCTGTGCACATTAGAAAATAGAGCTGAACGTAATACAGCAATTTTTGTAATCGCAAGTTACTCACAGGCCGACTATTTTCGAATTCATGATTGATTATATATTGAGCGATCTGAAGTGCTTTATAAGATTTCATATGGTTTCTTCTTTCCTTTGCTCCTTCACATTTACCTCTGCTTTGTAACTTTTGGAGTATTTTGTCGCTTATATCCATTAAAATTTTACCATATTTCACAAAAAGCATCAATATTTTTTTTTCGAGGCATTGTACCACCTTCATATTACCCCCTTCGCTTAACGTTGAAGTTGGAAATTGTCACAATAAACCGTACAAATTTTAACGCATTACTATGAGAAATTATGGTCACTATTTGCAACACAATGACAAACGGGTAATTTGGTGAACTCGTCCTTTCAATTGGTGTAAGGTGCGCTGCCGTAAGCATGATGGCAAACAACTACAATGTATCACGCAACTCACGATCCAATTGCTGACCAAACACTTAACACTACCCAAGCGGACAAAGTGTTGCTATAATAGCTGTAGTAATCTTTCAGGAGGCGATGCCACGGTGTACAACCCAATGACTCTCAAAGAGCTGCTGAATGCCCAAGAGGGCGAAAGTGTTCAGTTCAAAGTTGCCAGAAACCGTTTTGATTTCGGCGAGGCGCTGCATTGTTGTTGTGCACTGTCGAACTGCGGCGGCGGAAAACTTGTATTTGGAATTTCAGATAAGAGGCCACGCGAAGTCGTTGGCAGTAAAGCATTCGATCAGCCTGAACGAACCCGCAAGGGATTCATCGACAAACTTCATATCATGGTTGATTTCCAACTATATGAAGAAGATGGTAAGCGTGTCCTTGTCTTTGAGGTGGCCGGAAGGCCGCTTGGCTTACCTGTACAAGCGGATGGTATTGCATGGTGGTACGAGGGTGACAGCTTGATTCCCATGCCAGAAGATGTTCGCCGCCGAATTTATGCAGAGGCTGGATTTGACTTTTCTGGCAGTGTGTGCCCTGGTGCAAAACTTGACGATTTCGATGTATCCGCTGTGGATGAATTCCGCAAGAAGTGGGCCGAAAAGAGCAATAATCGCCGTATTTTGAATCTTTCTTTGGAACAATTGCTTCGCGATTGTGAAGCAATTACGGATGATGGTGTTACTTACGCAGCACTGATATTGTTTGGTAAGCGGGCATCCCTTGGCAAGTTTTTGCCTCAAGCCGAAATTGTTTTTGAGTATCGTTCATCAGATGCTTCTGGCCCCGCAAGCCAAAGGGAGGAACTTCGTGCCGGCTTTTTTGCTTGCTATAACCGCCTGTGGGAACTAATCAATCTGCGTAATGACAAACAACATTATCAAGAAGGCTTTTTTGTTTATGATATTCCCACATTCAATGAGCGGGTCGTTCGCGAAGCAATCTTGAATGCGGTAAGCCATCGAAATTATCAGATGGGCGGCAGTGTGTTTATTCGCCAGTATAGGGATCGTCTCGTTGTTGAAAGTCCCGGTGGTTTTCCAAATGGAATTACCGTGGACAATATTTTGGATCGACAGTCACCGCGAAACCGTCGTGTTGCAGAAATTTTGGCGCTGTGTGGTCTTGTCGAGCGTTCGGGGCAAGGAATGAACCTGATGTATGAATGGAGCATAAAAGAAGCAAAACAGCTACCAGATTTCACTGGGACAGATGAGAATTTCGTGAAATTAACTTTAAACGGACTTGTTTTGGATGAAAAAATGCTGTCTCTCATCAACCGCATCGGTAGTGAACGAATGGAATCGTTTTCTACTGGTGATTTCTTGGTAATCAATGCTCTGTATCATGAAGAGGTGATTCCACAGAATCTTCATCAGAATTTGAAGAGACTGGAAGATTGGGGCGTGGTGGAACATATAGGTCGCAACAAATATGTTTTAGCGCGCAGCCTATATGCTGCTGTTGGCAAATCCGGCGTACATACTCGTGTCGTGGGCTTGGATCGTAACACAAACAAAGAATTGCTTTTAAAGCATATCCGGGATAATGGAGATCAAGGCACGCCATTTAAGGAGCTACAGCAGGTACTGCCGGGACAAAGTCGAAATCAGTTACAAGTCCTGATGCGTGAGCTGCGAAAAGAAGGGCGTGTCTATGCCATAGGTAAAACGCGCGGAGCCAAGTGGTTTGTGACTAGCGCAGACAATCATCGGAACCAAAGTGATTAAAACCAGATTGCGACTGAATTGCGACCATGGTCGCAATTCAGTCGCAATCTTTATGTACATTATCAAAGGTTTTATCGGCAGAAATTTTGGTGTATGCTATTTATAGCCATACCATCGTGGGACTGATTTCGATGATGAAGTCGCGGGCTTCTTCACGATGAGCAAGTTCCGGAGGCACTTCAAATATTTGTGACTTTGAACTTGATCTCGAGTTGTGGTTCTGATGCAGACCTCACGGTAACTGTTTCCACAATCCGCCTGACCAGTTCATCGTCATATTCACTAAGCTCCACTTCCTGCAAATTGATTGCATCAATTACATTCTGCATCTGCTGCGTTTGATTCTGATCCTGCCTCGCAGCCTTCTCCACCGCATCCACCTTCGCCTGTAAATCCGCTTTTTCCTTTGTCAGCGCCTTGAATTTCTCATCATAAATGCGGCTATCGACACTGTGGCTGACGAGCAGCAACAAGTTGGACATGGCCTGGTCGATTTCCTGGATGCGGGTGAGAAGCGGCGCCACGTCCTGTTGGCTGTCACCATGCAGGATAATCCGTTCCTCTACATCCATCAGTGCCTCTTTTACTTTGTCCCGGTCCGTGAACTGCTCGCGTATGGCGGCCATGATGGCTTCCTGCAACTGCGCTTCCTTCAGGCTGGGGGAATTCTTGCAGTATTTCTTGCCGTTCTCCAGCCGGTTAACGCAGCGCCAGACGTATTCCTTGGTGCCATCTCGCTTAATCCACTGGGTGCGGCGGTACATACAGCCGCATTCGCCGCAGATCAGCCGTTCCGAGAGCGCAAACTTGCTGGTGTACTTACCGCGCTCGGTCTTGGTCTTGCGCTGCGAAACCTTGGGCCTGCTGCTCCGGCGGGCCAGTTCCAATTGCACCTGCTGGAAAATCTCGCGCGGGATAATGGCCGGGTGGTTGTCGGTCACATAATACTGCGTCACTTCACCGCGGTTCTTCTTGACCTTCTTGGTCAGGAAGTCTGCGGTGAATGTTTTTTGCAGCAGCACATCGCCGGCGTACTTTTCGTTGCGCAGGATGTTCTGGATTGTGGCCTTGGACCAGGTTGTCTTGCCGCTGGGCGAAAGGATGTGCATTTCTTCCAGGTCGGTCTTGAGCTGCGCCGGGGTCTTGCCGGACAGAAAGCCGCAGAAGATATGCTCAATCGTTTTGGCCCCCTCGGGGTCGATCTCCGGCTGTCCATCCGCACCGCGCCGGTAGCCGATAAAATGCTTGTACTGGAACGGGCATTTCCCCTCCTTGAACAGGCGGCGTTTGCCCATTGTGACGTTCTGGCTCAGCGATTCGCTCTCGGCCTGGGCAAAAGCTGAAAACCAGGTCAGGTAGATTTCGCTGCCGAGATCGCCGGTGTTCAAGCCCTCTTTCTCAAACTCAATGACCACGCCCAGGCTTTTCAGCAGCCGGATGTAGCGGATGCTGTCCAGTGTGTTACGGGAGAAACGGCTCAAGGATTTGGTCAGGATCATGTCGATCTTGTGCTGTTTGCAGGCTTCGATCATCTGCATGAATCCCGGCCGCGTGGTATCCTTGATGCCGCTGATCCCGTGGTCGGCGAAGATACCGGCCATCTCCCACTCAGGGTTGTTCTCAATCAGGTTGGTGTAATAGGTCACCTGCCCCTCGAAGCTGCTCTCCTGTTCTTCCTGCTCGGTGCTGACGCGGCAGTAAGCGGCAACGCGCAGGCGGGTATGTGACTTGTGTGAGAGTCGGGGATCAGCCTCGATCTCGCGAACATTCTTCTTGGGGGCGCTATGTTGATTCATTGGATGACCTCTCAGACCATTTGCTGATTCGTAAGCTGTAATGTCAAATGCGTGGATGTCTCGAGAAAGACTCTGCTGACAATGCTGTGAAACAGTTTAGACGGGAACGCTTCATCGCTGGGATTCGAATCCCTCAGCAAGCGGCGAATCCGCTCCGATTCATAAGCATAATTGTAGCCTTGAAAACATTGATACAGTTCTGTGGCGGCTTGCCGGGCCAGGGCGCACAGTTCTTCCTTTGAGCTTTTGGGATCACTGATTTTGCGGTTCAGTTCTCGATGGCATCGTTGGTATTCGCTGGAAAGTAAGATAGTGGGAACGGCGCCTGTGACCTGATCTTCGTTTTGCCGCAGCCAATCGATGCGCTGCGTGATCCGGTCGATCAAATCCATATCCGATATGGGCTTTGTGTAAGTGTTGCAGGTGGGGCAATACCAGCCAACGCCATTTTGCTTTCTGCTTGTTCGCCGTGTCATGCGGGTAAGACAACGCGGGCAGCAGATTTTTGAACGAACGCTGCGAATGTCGGCGTTAGAGAGCTGGCTCTGTTTTCGCGCCGCCCGCGCACTTGCGATTACCGATATTGTCTCTTGGCGCAAAAGCGCGGGCCAGGTATCAGTTCCCGCATATCGCTGATCCTGCAGGATACGCGAAATCATGTTTTTGTTCCAGACGGTTGTATCGCCGCGGTAGGAGACACCGGTGTGGTTCATCATCTGCGCAATTGCATGGATGGAATCTCCGTCCACGTATGCTTGTGCAATTTTCGTGACATAGGGCGCTTCCTGTTCATCCGGCTCAATGCGCCCATCACAATATTTGTACCCGAAAGGAAGCTTTCTGTTTTGACTCATCGTTATACCTTCCGACGTCCTTCACGCAATTCTAAATCGTTGGACAGATGAAAAATGACATGGTTTTCGGATATCTTTATCAGGGAGACGACCTCTGGAATACGACTTGCGTTTTCCTCAAATGGCTTGATTGTGGACAGCACGGCCTGAAGCCGGAGCGTGCTATCGATGTTTTCTTTTACGAGATCCGTTTCACGTTGCCGGGCAAGCACACCTTTTACTTTGTCCAAGCTTTGCTGTATGGTGTTGCTGTGTGCAATAAAAAAAGCAGAGTCGATACACCCTCTGGCCATAAGGCGATTGAGTGTATGACTCTGCTCCAATAATTGCGCAACCTGTTGGCGTAGAGGTGCAATTTCTGGTTGCTGTGATGCAACGCATTGTTGGATGCGATGAAGCTCTGCGAGATAAGTTTTCAATACTGGGCAAGAAGCATTGGTCAGTTTATAGACCAGTCGATTGAACAATTCTGTAAGCTCATCCTCCGTGACCGGAGAGAGCGGACAAACCGAAGCTTGACTGAGATGATGGGCGCAAACCCATACGTCACACTTATTTACAAAGCGATGATAAAGGGGAGCGCCGCAGTTCCCGCAGACGAGTATTTTCGTCAATGCGGATGAATGGCTTTTTTGAGAATGGCCGAACTGTGAACGGCGCTGCGCCAGCAAGCCCTGGGCGTGTGCAAAGGTATCCCGGCTTATGATGGGTTCGTGTGCCAATTCCTTATAATACTGCTTGGCCTGACCGTTGTTGAGGGCGCGCTGGTAGGGGAACACTTCTGCCGCTATGCTCTTTTGAAGTAGTTCATCCCCCACATACTTTTCGTTAGAGAGAATATATGTAACGCCTTTCTTTGTCCAGATGGGGTTGCCATACCGTTTGAGAACAGTTTCTTGCTGCAGTTCCGCAGCGATGGAAGAAGTGCTTTTGCCATTTATAAATTCTCTGAAAATTCGTTTTACAACTTCCGCTTCATTGGGTTCAATCACCAAGCCACGATCACCGAGGCGATAGCCGAACGGGGCGCACGGGGGGCGATAGGTGCCATTCTGCATCCGCATCTGCACACCTTTGCGCATATTCTTCGAGATCGACACCGATTCCTCCTGCGCAAAGGCGCTCATCATACTGATGAGCATCTCATTGGCCATTGTACTGGTGTTGATGTGTTCCTTCTCGAACACCACCGTCACGCTGAGCTGGCGCAGTTCCCGTAAGGCGGCAATGCAGTCCTGGGTGTTGCGGGCAAAGCGGGAGAGCGATTTGACCAGGATGCGGTCGATCTTGCCTTTGCGGCAATCCCCCATCATGCGCTGGAACTCAGTCCGCTTGGCGGTGCTGGTGCCGGTAATGCCGCGGTCGGCGTAGATGTCCACCAACGTCCAATCTTCGTTGCTGGAAATCAGGTTGGTGTAATACCGCACCTGCGAGGCAAAGGAATTGAGCTGGTCGGCGGAATCGCTGCTGACGCGGGCGTAGGCACAGACCCGCAGTTTGGACGGTTTATGGCTATGTACCGGTTCAATGACGTGTACTTGCGGCATCCATCGTTCCTCCTTTGCGATTTTGCTGTCACTGACAGTAACGGCGACCAACCTTTGGCAACGACAACACTACCACAAGGGCGGCGGTTTATCTATTCACGAGAACCACTAAATTGACCGCCGTAAAACGCCGAATACTTTGGCAAGAGCAACAGCTGCCGCCTGACCGTTGGCTAAATCAATATACCCATCGGAGAGTAATCGCCGCAGTACAGACAAGGCCGCCGCATATTGGATCTCGCGCAGGACCGCGCCGGAAGCCTCTGTGCTGCTACAAATCATTTTCATCTGCTGCCCTCCATTTCGGGTATCATCCGCCCACTATGGCATCCAACCCATGCCGGCACAGATCATCCGCCAGGTTGCGCTCAACTGTCTGAACAACAACCTGGTGCTTCTGGACAAGTCGCAGGAACCGCACCAGTTTGCGCTGCCTGGTATCAATGGCGGAAAGCCGCGGTACCAGGACAATGTCGATGTTTTCCTTTCGGATCTGCCGGATCAACCGGCGGAACGCCGGCCGCCAAAAGCGGTCTGCGCGGCCGATATCCATGCCAATGGCGAGGGGATCATAACCCCGATTCTGTGCTGCGGTCAGCATCTCCAATTTTTGCTGGATTGCCTGTTCTTCTGTTTGGCAACGCAGGTAAATCCACGCCCTCGGGTAAAAAAATGTATTCCGGTTACCGGAGATTTCTTGGTTCATCTGCCTTATCCCCCTCATTCATCTGTCTCATCATACCCTGGCAGCACCATCCAATGGCGGCCAGCAGGTTCGATCCATTGGCCGTTCCTGGCTCCGAATGTATGGATGCCGTATTGCAGCAAGGACATGAGCAGCCCGTCCAGTTCCGCCTGGCCACAGTGCAGGTGTTCGATGTCGATCACCATCAGCACATCCACTTCGCCCGCCGCCGCAGCCCGCAGCAGGTCCACCATGCCGGGGCGCAGCGAGAGCGGCTGTGCCTCGCTGCCGGCCTGGGCAAACAGTTCCATGATGCAGGGCCATTGCAGTTTACGCAGGGCTCGATGGCAAATCAGTTGCTGCTGGCGCATGGTCAGGTCGGAATCCTTAACTTCTTGGATAAAACAGATTGCTCTCATGGTATTCCTCCATTTTGTTATCCTGTGTTAATTGAAATCGAAATTGGGCAAAAAATAATCCGGGCTTTTGTGTGCCCGGAGGAATGGTTCAATGTCCTCAATTTTGGTTGTGACCGGGATACCATCCGGCAGCGCATTTAGCACGGCCTGGTGGTATCGCCCGCCGGGCGCGGCCCGCGGGTCGAGGATGGCTACCGCACAGCTGTCGGTCTCGGTGCGGATGGCGCGCCCAAAACCCTGCCGCAGTTTTTGCTGCATTTCGGGCACGATCTCCGTTTGGATGTAACTGTGCAGGTCGGGATAGTTCTGTCGATGGGCCTCCCGAACCGGGTCCGGCACCGGGAAGGGCAGCCGCACGATCACCAGCAGCGATACCATATCGCCGGGAAAGTCCACGCCCTCCCAGCAGGGGCCGCCCGCCAGCAGCACGGCGTTGTTGCAGCGTTTGAACTGCTCCACAACTGTCTGCGACCCGCGCCGCGCCTGCAAGATGGGGATGTCCATGGTCTCTTTTAGCGATTCATACACCTCCCCCATCTGCTCGTAGGAGGTAAACAAAACCAGCGTGTGGCCGTGGGCTGCCTTTATAAGATTGCAGAGCTGGCTGGCAATTTTCCGGTTGCCGCTTGCCGCGCACTTCCACCTGCTGTTCGTTTTAGGGAACACAAGCAAGCAGTTGTGCGCATAGTCAAACGGAGAGGCCACCTGTAAGGTTCGCACAGGGACGCCATGCTCCAGTCCCAGCAGCCGCCGGGTATTTGAAAAGTCTCCCCCGGCCGCCAGGGTCCCGGATGCCAGGATCGCCGGCTTTCCCTGGGACCAGAGTGCTGCATCGAGACAGCTCGGCAGATCAGCAGGTACAGCGTGAAGTGCCGCAAACCGCCGGGTGGTATCCGGCCCAACCGCATACTCCACATAGCGTATCCATTGGGCATCCTGGACAAGAAACCGTTGCGTCAATTGGACAGTTCGCTGTATTTCCTGACGGATGGACGTGGCGAGTTTTCCACAGTGCTGTTGAAAACTTGCTGGCAGCAGATGCAAGAGCTGCTTCAGGGCCGCGGTCTGTTTTTCCTGCGGGTCAAACGGGGCGCAGTCTGTTCGCTCCGTTGGGCCAACAGCAAAAGCGGCAACCAACAAATGGATTGCACGCTTTAACTGCTGCGCCCCATGCACCAAGTTCTCTCTTGCCAGCCGGTTGGCAAGATCCTGCAGATCCGCCACCCGCAGGCTGCGGGTCTGCATCTGCTGGTTGACTTCCGGCAGCTTATGTGCTTCATCGATCAGGATCGCGCTGTAATCCCGCAGCAGCGGTTTCCAGCCATTTTGCCGGTGGATTGCATCCGCCAGCAGGTAATTGTGGTTGCAAACCTGGATCTGAATGGGGTCGTGTTCCGCCTTGCGCAGGTACCGCCGGTACCGGCACCGATTGCGGGCAGCACAGCCTTTTTCGCACCGCTCTGGTACGCAGATACGCCGCCGGTCATAGCCGGTAAGCCCCTGCACCCGGTCCAAGTCCAGGCAGGCATCCACATTTTGCAATACACGGAGCCGCCGGGCAAATTTTTCTCCGCGCTGCGCCACTTCCCGCTGCCTTTGCAGCAGCCGCAGGTCGCAGGCAAAGCGGCCTTTGCCTTTTCGCAGCACGGTTTGTATCGGACTCCCGATCAATCCATTTCGTAATAAAGTCTCAGACAAAAACGGAATGTACTCATTGAGAATCGCATCCTGCAAGGCAATGCTGGCCGTAGAAATGACCACCGGTTGGCGCAGTGGCAAGGCGCGCTGCTGCATCCACAGGATGGCTGCCACCAGATAGGCATAGGTCTTGCCCAGGCCGACGCCCGCGTCGCAGAGTGCGATGTCCCTGGCGAACAAGGCGTCCAGCATGGTGTGGCAGAGCTGGATTTGCCCTTCCCGCACGGCCATGCCACAGGAGGGCAAGATCTGCCGGAAGATGCATTCGGCCTGCCGGTGGGCGGTTTCGTATCCGGTGGGTTCCAAAGTTTCCAAATCAATCACCCCGATTCATAACGGTTGATGGCAAAATAATGCGGCGCAGTGATTTTCCACACTGCGCCGCACGGGTTCGACATCAACACATGGGGCTGTTGAGGTCGTAAAAAGAAAGGAAGAAAAGAAGTAATAACGTGTATGCCAAATTTGCCGCTCGCCCCCTGGCATCCGGCAGCGCCACATGATGCAAAGATGCAGATCATGCGGTGTGCCAAAGGGAACACAGCAGGCGGGCTGCCGGCAAGCAGCCGCGCACTGGTCTGGGCGAAGGTCTCGTGATTGCAACCTGGGCCCGGCCACCCCGTCTGACGTGCGGGGCAACGGGCGTATCATTATGGGCTGCCCCAGGTCGTGGCGAAACGGCCGGCCAGGGCCGCTTTTGGGGCAGATGGTATCGCTCTGTGCGGAGTTCTCCGCACGTCCTGGCGCATCTTCCCGCGTTGCTCGCTGGGGCAGGGGTGTACCTGCTGTGCTGGGTATGAAGTTGTCAAGGTTGAGGCTGGTGTTACCCAGGCATAGCAAAGTCATCGAGAATGCTTTGAAAAATGGCTCGATCCTCATGCCGGACCACTTCCAGATTCCTGCGGATGGCATCAGCCTGACGGGGACTCAGGTATTGCTTGTTTGCACAGTACCCGTCAGGAAAGGCAACGCCGCCCGCACGTCCGGAAACGCGGATAAGGGGATAATCCTCTTCCAAAATCAGAAGATCCCGATAGATCGTAAGCCGTGACACGCCGAATTCGTTGGCGAGGTTCTGCATCGTGTCATGGCGGCGCAGATTCAGTATCTCGATGATCTTTCTGCGCCGCTCATTCGGCTGCACCGCGTTTCCCTCCCTCCGCTTTGCTATGAGGGTATCTTATCGCCTAAACCTTTCAACTTTTGATACATTTACCGAATTTTTTTCAGAGATTTTTTATAAAAATGCGCCCGCCGCATACGGGATGCGGCGGGCGTGTTTTGGGTATGATACCTTGCGGTCACTGCTTACTTCTTTTCCTGCGGTTTGGGCAGGGGCTTTTCAGGGCGGTGGGGCTGGTAGGTACCCCAACCAGAATCGGGCGGCCAGCCATAGAGTTCCTGGCGAATGATTGCTTGCGCGGCCTTATGGATCATACTTTGTACAAACGGTTCTTTTGTTTTCATGGCAGTTTCCCTCCCAAATGTTTAAATGTTTACAAAGCACATTACTGTGCGCCAACCCTAGAATTTGTCAATACAAGCATGACGGCAACCGCCAACAGCGCGACCGCCATACAACTTGCCAGTGGCGCACGGATGTACAACAGAAGGCAACTAATAAGGACAACGCAGGCAAGGCGAAGTCGGGCCCGTGGCCGAATGGCGGTAATTTCATTGGATGTCAAATGGAGCGAAGCGTTGTTTGCGGGTGCCAGTACAAAAATGCATAGGGCCGAAGCAAACAAAACAGTACCCACGAGAAACGGTGAATGAAGTTTTTTTGCCAAGGTCAGCGCCGCAAACATGGTGCCAAGCGAGGTCAGCAAGCAGCCGTGCGGTGTTTTTGCATGGTAACCGCCGGTCCGTGTTCGCATAAAGCGAAATGTGTACAGGTAAAGGAATGAGCCGATCCAGCCGACGAGGATGGCTCCGACAGGGAGGAGCAAAAGGAAGGTAAGGAAGCCTATCATCCGGCGGGTAAGGCCGTATTGAAACCATTCGGCTTGGTCAGGTTCAATGTAATGCTTTTGCAGGAAGAAGCGTGTTACTCTTGCTGCCAAAGTTTCCATAGGGATCAACTCCTGATGCCGTTATTTTAGCAAATTAAAAACAAAATAGCGAAAAAATCGACACGAATGCAAAAATAATAGCACGAACGCAAAAACTGTCGCTCAGGCAAGGACTTAACCAAAGATTTCTTTCATCATCCGGGCAAACAATGCCACCTGCTCTTTGGTAGGTTCCAGCCCTTTTTTCTCCTGGTGCGAGCCGTTTTGCTGCCGAAAATAGGTGGAAAAATCCAACAGCAACTGTATCTGATCTTCTGTGAGATTTCTAAGTGGCAGGGTGCGGTACGTTTCCCCACGCAGCAGAAAATCCAGTGAAACATCCAGCACATCTGCGAGTGCCACTGCCTCCGCAAGACGCGGCACGGTTACATTCCTTTCGTAATTGCCCAGAGCCGAATGGGATAAGCGCAAATTGGGGTCAAGGGCTTTGGCGCGGTCAGCCAACGCCCTTTGCGAAAGCTTCCGCGCTTTTCGCAGTTTTGCAATGCGTGCCCCAAAGTCATCTACCATAAGTGCCCCCCTCCTTGCATAGGTATAGTTTACAAGTTGGTTGGACACATAATTGTCCATAACTTGAATTTTGGACATATTTATGCTATACAATAAGGAAATTACGCCTGCAATCTTGACAAATTCTGGAGGATTCACTATTTTGAAAACACAGAGACACCTTACTGCCGGAAAGCACGCCACCATAGGGGGAAGTATGCTACACATTTTGATCTGCGATGATGACGCATCCTTCGCGCAGGCGATGGCGAAAGAAATACAAACCTTGTCGACCTATTCGCCCAAATCCATGATTTTGCAGTGTCTGACGGATGTCAGCGCCATGAGTGCCAGTGAGCTGACAAAATTCGACATTCTTTTTTTGGACATTGATTTAGGAGATAAAAACGGCATTGAGCTGGCCCGGACGATGCGAGAACACAACGCCGGGGCCGTGCTGATTTTGGTGACCAATTTCAGCGAGTATGCCCCCGAAGGGTACGAAGTGGACGCTTTCCGCTACCTGTCCAAGGCGGAACTGGACCGGAAGCTTCCCGGCTATTTTTCGGATGCGCTTGCTGTATGCCGCACCCGCCAGCGGAAGGTCGAAACTTTCTGCGAGGGGGAGAGTATGCCGGTTCCTGTGCAGGCGCTTATTTATGTGGAAAGCCAGGGACACGAACAGCTTCTGCACCTGACTGGCTGGTCGAAAAAAGAATTATACACGCGAATGACAATGGCCCAACTGGAAGAGTTGCTGTTTCCGCAAGGCTTTTTGCGCATCCATAAGCAGTTTCTGGTCAACATGGCGTACCTGCAATCTCTGCAAAGCACCGGCGCGCTTTTGACTACTGGAAAAAGTTTGAAGGCAAGCGCCCGCAATTACCGCGAAAATCAGCGAAAATTTGTTGACTGGAAAACGCATCAGATATGGTAGTAATATGGGGAAATCTACTCAGCTTAGTTGGAAACATAGCTGGAATGTGGATTTGGGTTATTCTGCTTGACTCTTTCTTCCCTCGGAAAAAGGATAAAAGTGTTCATTGGCTTTTTGTGGTGATTGGATTTTTAGCCATCTCTGTGTTTTCAGTACTTATCGGCAGTGGCTTTGGCTATACTCTCAAGATGCTGTTTGAGGTCACGCTTTACACTACACTATGCGCAATTTTATATCAAAGCCGTTGGGATCGCCGTTTATTTGTTGTTGTAACGTGTTATGCAGTCTTATATTCTGTCTCCTATTGGACAAACGCCATCTGTATATTGCTTTTGCACTTGACATACGAAGAATATGTCTGGAATATCCCACTATATTCTTCGGTATTTCTCTCGCGAGCGCTTATGCTTATTGTTCTTGCAGTGATGGTCAGGAAATACCACCCACCGTTATCCGTTGACACCCAAGCCCGTGCCTGGGTGCCGTTGTCTGTTGTTTTCCCGTTGAGTACGCTGCTAATTATTTGGCAGATCTACACATTCCCAAATGAGCAGCAAATATGGCAAATCTGCCTGCTAATCTTGGATGTGGTGGATGTGGTGGCCCTTCTTTTGCTCGATCATCTGGAGCAGAGCGCCGTAAACCGGGAAAAGCTGGTGGCCGCTGCGGAGCGTGCGCGTGTACAGGACGAAAATATACAGGCATTGAGTCAGGCATACGCAGGGCAACGAAAAATGACACATGATTACCGCGCGCAACTTTCCACGCTGTCGGAATTGTTGGAGGACGGTGATTTGGAGAACGCTAAGGCCTATTTGTCTGAGATGAGGACACGGCAAAGTGAGCGCGTTCTTCTGGTAAACACTCACAACGCTGCCATTGATGCCGTGTTAAACCAGAAAGGCTATGCCGGGCGGCGGCAGGGGATTGATATGCGGTTTCGTGTGAATGACCTTTCGGGGTTAAAACTGCCGCGTGTAGATGTCACCATCGTACTTGCCAATTTGATTGACAACGCTATGGACGCTTGTATCCAGATGCCGGAAACCAAGCGATGGGTCAGCGTCCAAATTCTATACGGCCATAAGATGTTATCGATTTCTATTGTTAACCCAAGCCGTCCGGTTCAAATTATCGGAGGCCAAATTGCCACAACTAAACCAGATCCACTGCTGCACGGGTTTGGCCTGCGCAATGTGGAGGATATTCTGGAAAAATACCACGCTGAATATACTTTCTCGTTTGAGGATGGCCGGTTTATTTTTACCGCCGACTGGCCAGATACACCCTAAGTAGCCGTCGCCCCCTGCGGAATCAGTCGTCCGCAGGGGGTGATTTTTGCGTTTGTGTCATATTTTTTGCTTTCATGACGGATTTGTGGAAATGTTGTGTGCAGTATGCTATAGTGCGCATACAGGAAAGGGTCAGCGAACCCGGGAACTGGCCACGACTTGTATAGGTTGTCTCCGGCGCGCAGGGGGCGATCAAATCGTTAATCCATCTATCTGTTAGTCAAAAGAAAAGGAGGAAAACAAAATGACAAAAATCAAAAAGAGACTGCTCGCTTCGTTGCTGGCCCTGGCAATGACCGTAGTCATGGCTGTGCCAAGCTTTGCCGCGGAAACCCGTGCCATCGAGTCCCCTGTTGGCAACTCTATCCGTATGCATGGCTATGGTTCATTCCAGGCAGGTGCGCTTACCGTGGGCGTAAATGCCACGGGCGTACCTATCGCTCTTCGCTACTTCACCGGCTCGAAGAATCAGAAATGGCTGGTCTCCGCCAGCGGCGCAAATGAAGGTATCCTCCAATCCGCTTTTGTCTCCCCTTCTGGCGTCCCCATGGTTCTCACTCTTGATCCTTCTCCGGTCAGCAGCGGTACTTATCCTGTTGTTCTCAGTCCCGCTAACGTTGCAGGCGGCAGGCAGCGGCTGCACTTTTCCAACTATGATGGACGGACCTTCCGCGCTTGGTTGGATAGCAATTCCGGTATTAATACTTACAATGGTTACCGCCTGTATATCGACAAGAGCGATACATCTTCGCTGGAAAGCGATATTTACTTCCTAAGCGGCACATTCACGGAAGCCATTGCCCGCCCGAATACGCTCTGGGTCTGGGGGCACATGAGCTGGTAACAACAAAGGCCCATGGTGCTGACCGTTCAATCCCCCTGAAATGATTTATTAGCAAGGCATATCGGCCTGGAAATTTGTTCGGAGAGCGATGGCATTTCCAGGCCGATATGCCATTCCTCAACGACATGATAAGGGAGAGGTGCTACTATGAAACTTGTTCTCGCGCAAACTGCAGCCTTCCTGTGCTGCTCTCTGCTTTTCTGTTCCTGTTCTGCACCGGGCGCGGCAAGCACTGCATCTGCTGCCCCTTCCTCAATTTCGGAAAGCACTTCTTCGCAGGCCGCTTCCGCGCAGAACCCGGCGCAGGAAAACCGCGACCCCACCCCACCGGCTGCGCCGGCCGCGACGGGGTTTGCCAACCTGTCCCGGCTTAACAACAGCATTTTCGGCAGCGGCGGAAAGGATGGCTGTTACGAGACCTACGCGGCAGACAACGGCGGCGTGAACGTCGTGTACATCGACTATGCCACCGCCAATGAGATCTATCTGTGTTCCGCCCCCAACTGCACCCATGACAGCGACGCCTGCAACGCCTGGATTCCCCCGGAGGAAGCCGGGCTTGCGCCGCTTGTCACCGGCGACCATCTGCTGCTGCTCCACAGGACATACGGTGCGGAAACCGGCTACCAGGCCATCCCGCGGATTGACCACATGAACCTGGACGGAAGCGACCGGTACACGCTAATCGAATTTGAACCAAACGAGATGCTGAAGGACGTATTCGCCGCCAATGGGGATATCTTGGTCTGCGCCCTGACCAGCGTTAGCGCAGACGGTGACACCGCCGGCGAGGTCTACAAGCTGGTCATGGTTGATCTTACCACCGGCGAGCGCACCGACTTTTATCAGCAGAGCACCGATGCCAGCACGCAGCCGCTGTTTATGGGCGTCACCGAGTCGGGATACTGCATCCTGGCTAGCAGCCGCGATACGCTGTCGGAAGCGGATTTTCCCGACAAAGATTGGGATGAGATCTCCGGGGAAGTGAAAGCCGCGCGGGAAAACAGCTGGGACATCGTCCCGGTCGGGAGCGATCAGCGTGTGACCGCCGCTTCCTATACCGGGGCGATCGAGCAGATGATGGGCCCGGACGGGATCTACTTTTATGACCCGGCCACAGAGCAGCTGTGCCGCGTCTCGTTCCCGGACGGCCAGATCACAACGCTGGCCACACTGCCCGGCACAGGCACAATGGCGCCTTATCTGGACTGCAAAATGGACGATTGGCTGCTGCTTTCCTTCCGCACCGCTGTGGAGCGGGAAACGCAGCGTATCCTGACCACCGATACCTGCTATGCAGTAAACACCGTCAGCGGCGAAGTCCGGGAGCTGTCCATCCGGCAGGAGATCGGGGACAGCCGGGAGATGGCCTGGACGCTGGCGCAAAACGATACCGATATGCTGCTGGTAACCAAGAGCGAAACGGACAACTATATCCACTACGGCTACGAGTACAGCGTCATCAGCAAGGAGGATTATCTCAACTCCAACGCGGCCGGGCTTCGCAAAGTAACTTTTATCGAGGAACAGTCCTGATTTTTCGGAACCTGTAACAGCGCCGGTTTCTGCGGGAGGAAACAGCATGAAACCTGTATCCTGCGAGTTGCAGCTAAATACCCTGTGCAAAACCTATCTGCTGCCTCAGCCGCTGCTCCGCCTGTCAAAGCGCGGCGGGGCGGCTGCGCAGGCCAAAGTCAAAAAAGCCCTGGCCGGGGTGTCTCTCACCCTCGGCCCGGGACTTTACGGCCTGCTGGGCCCGAACGGCGCGGGCAAAAGCACGCTGATCGGCATCATCACCGGCACACTGGCGGCCGATTCAGGCGAGGTGCTCTGGTGCGGCAGGCCCGCGCGGGGCATCCGCTTCCGCCGTGTGCTCGGGTATATGCCCCAGCAGCAGGGGCTGTACGACAGCTACACCGGCCGCCGCTTTTTGGCGTATATGGCCGCGCTTAAAGAACTGCCGCGCAAGGCCGTCCCGGCCGAGGTCGACCGGGTGGCCGCGGCGGTCAACCTTTCAGCCGAGCTGGACAAGCGCCTGTCCGCCTACTCCGGCGGCATGAAACAGCGCCTGCTGCTGGCGTCCGCCCTGCTGGGCGACCCCAAGCTGCTGATTTTGGACGAACCCACCGCCGGTCTCGACCCCAAGGAGCGGGTACGCCTGCGGGAACTGCTGGCCGCCATGGCCGCTGACCGCATCATTCTTGTCGCTACCCATGTGGTATCGGATGTGGAGACGGTTGCCACCGAAGTAATCCTGTTGCGCGCCGGGCAGATCGTCGACGCTGCGCCAGTGCCGGAACTACTTGAGACTTACGCTCCCGGCAAAGGGCTGGAGGATGTGTATCTGGCGGTATTCGGGGAGGGGGACGGGAAATGAGCCTGCTCACCGCCGAACTGCGCAAGATCTGGTGCAGTCGAATCTTTCCGATGCTGCTGGCCGTGCTTGTGGCCGCGAACCTTCTATTTCTCTGGATGGGCACCCGTCCCACCGCCAACCAGCCCTCCGCCGCGGCTTACCGCGCCGTGGGGGCTGATTTGGCTGCCCTGGGGTCGGACATGGCTGCCAAGGGGGATTTCCTGCACGGCAAGCTCGACGAAACCGAATCGCTGCTACGGTTGGATAACTACTACCGCGAACTCGCCTACGGCAGCAGCCTTTATCAACAGCACTACCGTGAGGAAAACACCGAGTTGTTCGAGACATACGAACAGACCTACCTCGACAAGAGCTACACACTGTACACCGACAGCCTGTCGCTGGATTACGCGTTGCTCTCCCAACTGGTCAGCGAGTACGACACGGTGGCCGGGTACGGTGACTTCCTCGACAGCGTACAGACCAGGGCCGGGCAACTGGCGGGCATCTCGATTTTCCAGAATGACGAGACCGGGTACGACCTGAAGAACATTGAAGTTACGGCGGCAGTGTATGCCGGTTTGGGTGAAACGACCATTGACTACTACCCGCAAAAGGGGCTGTACACCGCGATTTCGTATGCCTTCACCGACCTGATCCTGCTGGCCTCGATGCTCGTGCTGGCGCTGCTGCTCGTGCGTCAGGAGCGGGACAGCGGCTTGCTGTCGCTTGTGCGCAGTCTGCCCGGCGGGCGGCTGCAAACAGCGCTGGCCAAACTCGGCGCGTTCGCCTTGTCGCTGTTGGCTGTGCTGGCGCTGCTGTATGGCGTCAATCTCGCCTACTGCGCCGCGACGTTCGGCCTTGGCCCGCTGACCCGCACGATCCAGAGCGTGCCCGCCCTGATGCGCTGCACGATGCAGATCACGGTCGGGCAGTACCTGTTCCGGTTTCTGCTGGCCAAGTGGGTGGGCGCGTTTGT
>CALXHQ010000010.1 GCA_944388145.1 uncultured Gemmiger sp.
GGGGGAAATCTCTCCGGCAATTTTAAAATTACCCATTTTGCGGCAACATCTTTTGTCGTGATTTCTTCTGTTACTAATTCCCTGCAATCCCCTGGCAGCGGTATTCCTTGTCCGTATATACCGCGCATACGTTTGGCGCAAGGTCTTTTTTGTCATGGAAATCGTTCTCAATCACGCCAAGGCCACTCACAATACGTCTGCCGTCCAGGCAAAGATACCATCCATATTCGGTTTCATGGTTCAGATAGGACTCCATGCATTCCAGATACGCTTCCTGCGGCACGCCCCATTTATCATGAAACCATGCAGCCGCTTCTTCTTTCAATTCAGGGGTTTGCCTTAAAGTAACATACGTATATTCTTGCATATCTGCCTCTCAAATTGGAATTGATTGTTCCGCCGTGCCTTTGCTTATCGCGGTATCATTTTGTTGGGGTTCGTGATTTCAGCCTTTATGTCACATTGGCTCCTGCCTGGTCGAGAAGGATTTCGGAAACGTGCGTACCAACGAATCCTTCCACAAAGCCGGCCCCGGCAGGCGGGAATGTCCCCGCCGCCGGGGCCGTTTTCTTCTGCCGCAAAAGCGCCGTCACTGCCCGCCGAAGCAGAACACATCCGGCACGCTGCCCGCGCCGAAGGTCCGGCAGGCCATGCGCCACATGGCTTTGGCGTGGATGCGATCATGCCAGACAAAGCGGCGGCAGACCTTTTTCAGCGACCATTGCTCGCCGTAGCTGCCCTCGGCCACGGGGTTCTCCAGATACCCCGGCCTTTGTTCCAGCAGCGCAAAGCCGCGGGCGCGGCTGGCGGCGATGTCCCCGTCGTTGCCGACGTCCACGCCGATCTCGCCGAAATAATAGCTGTTGACGTTTTTGGTGTGCTCGTACATTTCCCGCGCGGTGCGGGGGCGCTGGCCGTAAAAGGTGGCGCGGGCGGGCAGGCAGCTGGCGTCCGGGTCGGGCACCGCCCGGTACAGCCGCAAAAAATCCTGCGCCGACCGCAATGCCAGGGCTTTCAGCCGCCGGTAGTCCTCCGGCGTCAGGGGGCCGGCCTCGCTGTCAAACAGCACGTCGCTGTCCGCGTCCCGCACCTGCAGGTCGGCGGCGTGCTCCTGCACGATCTCCGCCGCACAGTCCGTCGGGGCGTCCAGCCCCAGCCACCGGTGCCAGGCGGCCAGCTCGGCGGGCACTTTGGCCAGCGCCTCTTCCAGGGATGCGCCGCGGGTGTAAGCGCCGGGGTGCCCGGCCAGGTGCAGCAGGCTGTCGGGGCCGTTATGCTCCCAGATGCAGTCAATCGTCATAGCCTCTCTCCTTTGGATGTTTTGCCGTTTGCTTTATCTGCGGGCGGCGGCGCGCAGCGTTTCCACTTCCTGTTCGGTCAGCTCCCGGTACGCGCCGGGGGCCAGGGCGGCGTCCAGCGCAACACCGCCGATCCCACAGCGGTGCAGCGCGTTGACGCCCGCGCCGTACACGCCGAACATCCGCTTGATCTGGTGGTAGACCCCCTGCCGCAGCACCACCCGCACCCGGCAGGGGTCGCCGCCCGCCGGCTCGGCCAGGGCGGGGGCCAGCCTCTGCCCGTCCGCCAGCGTGACACCCGCCGCAAACCCGGCGGACATTTCCGGCGTCAGCGGGGTATCCAGCGTGACCAGGTACTCCTTTTCCACATGGCGGCCGGGGGCCAAGATGTCATGGGCCAGGGCGCCGTCGTCGGTCAGCAGCACAAAGCCGGTGCTGGTCTTGTCCAGCCGCCCGGCCGGGAACAGCTGCCGCCGGGGATAGTCCCCCGCTACCAGATCAGTGACGGTGGTGTCCCTGCCATCCCGTGTGGCCGAGACTACCCCCTCCGGCTTGTTGAGCATGATGTAAACAAACTGTTGGTACTGCCCCGCCAGCGGCCGTCCATCCACACAGACGGCGGCAGTATGCTCATCCAGCTGGGTATCGGCCTTTTTGCAGATTATGCCATCCACCGTGACGCTGCCCCGGGCAGCCAAGCGCCGGCTTTCACTGCGGGGGACGCCCAGCCGCTGGGACAGGTACTTATCCAGCCGCATCACGGACGTTCGGCGGTGATCTCCGCCGTGATGCCGCGGGTGACCCGGATCAGGTCGGCGGGGGCCGCCTCCACCTGGGTGCCGATCCGCCCGCCGGACACCAGAATCGTGGGTTTGTCCAGGCAGCTGGCATCGTAAACGGTTTTGTACTGCTTTTTCATGCCCACCGGGCTGCAGCCGCCGCGGATGTAACCGGTAACCTTGTTGATGTCCGCCACGTGGATCATGGCGACACTCTTGACACCGGCAGCCTTGGCAGCTTTTTTCAGGTCCAGTTCCGCCTCCACCGGCACAACAAACACATAATAGTTGCGGTCCGCCCCCTGGGTGACCAGCGTCTTGAACACCCGCGCCGGGTCCTGGCCGGTCAGGCGCGCCACCGTGGCACCGTCCACAGCGGTCCCCTCCTCATGGGGGTATTCGTGGGGGGTGTAGGCCACTTTCGCACGTTCCAGCATGCGCATGGCATTGGTTTTTGCTTCTTTGCCCATAATACTGCTTCCCTTCCCTGGCGGGTCTGCCCGCCTTCTGCCCTTATTATAGAGAGGCGCGGGGACATTGTCAAAGGCCATGCGGAATGGGAGGATTGGAGGAGAGTTGTTATTCCGCCCTTGACTTTAGTGTATTAAAGTGTTAAACTTTGCGTACTGAAATTAACGCCCTTGTTTGGGCAATAAGGAGAACACTATGATCGTTATTTTGAAGCAGAACGCCCCGGAGGACAAAATTCACGCATTCTGCCGCGAACTGGAAGCGATGGGCTTCCAGATCAACGACTCCAAGGGGAGCGACACCCATATTCTCGGCCTGATCGGTGACACAAAAGCCTTGAGCGAGAGCTGGCTGCTGGCCAACCCGATTGTGGAGAGTTGCCGCCGGGTGTCCGAGCCGTACAAAAAAGCCAACCGCAAGTTCCATCCGGATGACACCGTGGTGGAAGTGGGCGGCAAAGTCAAAATCGGCGGCGGGCATTTTGCCGTGATGGCCGGCCCCTGCAGCGTGGAGAGCGAGGCCCAGATCACCGGGGTGGCCAGGCGGGTGCAGGCCGCGGGCGCATCGATTTTGCGCGGCGGTGCCTTCAAGCCCCGCACCAGCCCTTACTCCTTCCAGGGGCTGCGGGCGGAGGGGCTGGAACTGCTGAACAAGGCCAAAGCCGTGACCGGTCAGCCCATTGTCACCGAGCTGATGGACAGCGTGCACATTCCGCTGTTTCTGCGGGAGGGCGTGGACATGATCCAGATTGGTGCCCGCAATATGCAGAACTTTGAGCTGCTGAAGGCGGTGGGCCGCACCGACAAGCCGGTGCTGCTCAAGCGGGGGCTTTCGGCCACGCTGGAAGAGCTGGTCATGAGCGCCGAATACATTATGGCAGCCGGCAACCCCAATGTGGTGCTGTGCGAGCGGGGCATCCGCACCTTTGAGAACAGCATGCGCAACACGCTGGACATTTCGGCGGTGCCGATGCTGAAAAAGATGACCCATCTGCCGGTTATCATCGACCCCAGCCATGCGGCGGGCATCGCCTTCATGGTGCCCAGCCTGGCGGCCGCCGCGGTGGCTGCCGGCGCCGACGGCCTGATGATCGAGGTACACAACGATCCGGCCCACGCCAAGAGCGACGGCGCCCAGAGCCTGACCCCTGACCAGTTTGACACTTTGATGGAGACGCTGTGCCCGGAGATCGAGTTCTTTGGCAAGGCGCTGAACTGAACCCCACAGCCTGTTTTCCATCCTCATAAAAAACCGCCGCTCCCCCTTACTGTTGGGAGAGCGGCGGTTCTTTTTGCAAAGCTGTTACCGGTTCAGACGGCAGGCAATCACTCGGCGGCCACGGTGGCGTTATCCACCAGCTGATCCATAACAAGCGTCATCAGCACATTGGCGCGCAGATAGTTCTTGCCGTAGGCATCCTCGTAGCCCTGCACCTGGTCGGTGCGCAGCACGCGGGCCACATTAGCATCGTAGGTGGCATCATCCACCACAATGCCCTCCTTTTCGGCAATGGCCTGCACCAACAGGGCCTGACGGCAGTTGTTTTCAATGGTGGACTGGGCCTGCTGCAGCAGGGTGTCGGCGTCCACATAGCCCATCGAGCTGAGCATCGAATCCAGCGAGAGACCGTAGGTAGCGGCATATTGATAGTAATCATAGAGAATATAGTCGCTGAAGTAACTGGTGGCGCTCTCCGGGAATTCGGCGAAGGTGGTGGTGTCCAACAGCTGAGAGTAGATGGCGTTGCTCATGTTGGTGTAGGTAATCTGCTCCCGCACATAGTCCTTCAACGCCTGCACACTGGTCAGCTGCAGGAAGGGGTTGATGTTCTCCTGCACCCACGTATCGGTCAGGTCCGGCGTGGTCTGAACCGTGATATAGTTCAGCGTGGTGACAAAGACAGCCTCCTTGCCGGCCAGGTCCGGGTTGTTCTGGTACGGATCGGGGAAGGTGACAGTCACATCAAAGGTCTCGCCAGGGGTGTGGCCGGCGATCTGATCTTCAAAGTCATCAATGAAGCTGCCGGAGCCCAGGGTGATGTTGTACCCTTGGGCGGAACCGCCGTCAAACTCCTCGCCATCCACCGAACCGACAAAGTCGATGTTGACGCTGTCGCCCATCTCGGCGGCACGGTCGGTGACCTGCTCTGGCGTGGCAAAGGAGGCCAGCACGTTTTGGTCAATGTAGCTGTCCACTTCCTCGTCGGTGACGGTATCGGTGCCGGCAGGCAGCTGAATGGCGTTGTAGTCATCGGGCAGGGTGACATAGTCGCCGGCGGTGACGTCCTTCAAATAGCCGTTGTCGTCAAAACCGTCGCTGTAACTGAAGTCAGCCAGATAGGCGTAGGGGTCCGCAGTCTCACCGGTAGCAGTCTCGCCGGTGGAGGCTGCATTCTCGGGTGTGGTACTGCTGGAAGTCTCCTGGCTGGAGCAGCCCGCCAACATGGCCGTCATGGCTACGGCCAGTGCCAGTGCGCCGGCCTGAAGAATGATGTTTCGTTTCATGGGAATCTCCTTACTCTTTTCCACGCAAAAGCGGCCGATTTTGCCGGCCGCTGCGCGCGTTTTTCTGCAATGTGTAATATTATACAACAGCCCGGGAAAATTGTACAGTGTCAAAACGATGGCAAACGTGGCGCCTTCGCTCCGGGCGGAGCTTTCCCCCGCACGGCAAGCAGAAGACTGAGTATTTTTTTGCAAGTCTTGGTTTTTTTCGCAGGATTTGTTATAATGGAGCCGTTACCGGGTGCGGTTTGGACGGCCGCACCGGCGCAGCAGCGAATCCCGCGCAGGGCGTGCGGAAAAGGCTGCGCGCCTGACCTTTTGAAAGGGGTAGAATACCCATGTTAACTGCTATCACCGGGATCAACTGGGGCGACGAGGGCAAGGGCCGCATGGTGGACCTGCTCAGCCAGGATTACGACATCGTGGCCCGTTACCAGGGCGGCGACAATGCCGGCCACACCGTCAAAAATGAGCGGGGCAAGTTTGTTTTGAACCTGATCCCCTCCGGCATCTTGCGGCCGGAAGTCGTCTGTGTTATGGGCGGCGGTATGGTCATTGACCCCCACCACCTGGAGGGGGAGATTGCCCAGCTGCGGGAGAAGGGCATTGCCATCAGCCCTGATAACCTGAAAATTTCAGACCGCGCCACCATCACCATGCCTTTCCACGTGGACGAGGATGGGCTGGAGGAGGCGCGCCTTTCCAAGACGGGCGCACAGTTCGGCTCCACCAAGCGGGGCATCGCCTACACGTACGGCGACAAGTTCATGAAAAAGACGCTGCGCATGGGCGACCTGCTGCACATGGACGAGGGCGTGCGCAAACGCCTGACCACCATCGTCGAGTCCAAAAATCTGGTTATGGAGCGCATCTACGGCCAGAAGCCGATCTCGCTGGACGAGATGTGGGCCTGGTGCGAGCATTACGCCCAGGTGTTTGCCCCCTACATCTGTAATGTGGGCGACTATCTGGCCAAGGCGGACGACGCCGGCAAAAAGATCCTGTTCGAGGCCCAGCTGGGCGCGCTGCGGGACATTGACTTCGGCATCTATCCCTACACTTCCAGCTCCAACACCATCGGCGCCTATGCTCCCATCGGCGCAGGCATCCCCGGCCGCAAGCTGGATCTGTCCATCGGCATCATGAAAGCCTACTCCTCCTGCGTGGGCGAGGGCCCCTTCACCGCCGAGCTGGCCATGACCGAGGCCGAGAAGGACGTTCTGCGTGAGCATGGCCATGAATACGGCGCTGCCACCGGCCGTCCCCGCCGCGTCGGCCCCTTTGATGTGGTGGCAAGCCGTTACGGCGTACAGTGCCAGGGCTGCGATGAGCTTGCTTTGACCCTGCTGGATGTGCTGGATTATATGGAACAGATCCCCGTTGTGGCCCACTACAAGCTGAGCGACGGCAGCATCACCGACGTGTTCCCCATGGGCAAGACGCTGGACGATGCCCAGCCTGTGCTGGAGACATTGCCCGGCTGGCACTGCGACATCACAGGTGTGCGCAAATTTGAGGATCTGCCCCAGGCTGCGCAGGATTACGTCAGCTACATTGAGAAGGCTGTGGGCTGCAAGATCAAATACATCTCGGTCGGCCCCGAGCGCGAGGCCTGCATCGTGCGGGAGTGAGGGCAAGCTCTCCCGCACCGGGCCGGACAATGTAAGGCCCTCCTTTTCTCTGCTTGACAGCGGCCGCTTTTCCGGGCGGGCAAGTCCGGAAGGCACTGTGGCCCCTGACAGGTAAATCCATAAAACAGACCGTTTTCCCGCCGGGTCAGGGCTGCTGCCTGCATCCGGCGGGAAAGTTTATCGGTTTGCTTTTGCAAACCACAATACCTTGGGATCTTTCCGCGGCTGCCGGTGCTGCGTGGCTGCCGCCGGACAAAAAACTACTTTCATCAAAATTCGGATCATAGAATAGAGAGGAGTCTGCCTGGCGAGGTTTGTGCCAGGCATAAGGGAGTTGTATTTGTATGACAGAATTTCTGCTGCGCACCTTTGTAAAAAACGCACAGGACACCACCGACAAGGCCGTGCGCTCCGCCTGCGGCAACCTGGCCTGTATTGTGGGGATCCTGTGCAACGTGCTGCTGTTTCTGGGCAAGTTTATTGTCGGCACCCTGTTCGGCAGCGTATCCATCACGGCCGATGCCATCAACAACCTGTCGGATGCCAGTTCCAACATTGTCAGCCTGGTGGGCTTCTGGCTGGGCGGCCGCCCCGCCGACAAGGAGCACCCTTACGGCCATGCCCGGTACGAGTATCTGGCCGGGCTGGCGGTATCGGTGATGATCCTGGTCATCGGCATCGAGTTGGGCAAGGAGAGCCTTTCCAAGGTGATTGCCCCCACCCCGGTGGAGTTCAGCTGGCTGTCTGCCGCCGTGCTGGTGGCCTCCATCCTGGTCAAATTGTGGATGAGTGCCTTCAACCGCACGGTGGGCAAACATATCCATTCCGAGACACTGCTGGCCACCGCCGCTGACAGCCGCAACGATGTAATTTCCACCGCCGCCGTACTGGTGGCCGCTCTGGTCGCACATTTTACCAGTTTTGACCGTCTGGACGGCATTATGGGCCTGGCGGTGGCCGTCTTTATCCTGTACAGCGGCATCGGCCTGGTGAAAGACACGCTGGACCCGATCCTTGGGGCTGCACCTGATCCGGAACTGGTGGATCACATCCAGAAAAAAGCCCTTTCCTACCCCGGTGTGCTGGGGATGCACGACCTGATGATTCACGATTACGGGCCCGGCAACCGGTTGGTGAGCTTCCATCTGGAAATGCCCGCCGAGGGTGATGTGATGGCCCTGCACGACGAGATCGACCAGATGGAGAAGGACTTTTACGCCAACGACGGCCTGCTGACCACCATTCACTTTGACCCGGTTGTGACCAGCGACCCCCACGTGACCGAACTGCGGGAGTTTGTGGAAAAGACCGCCCACGACATTGACCCGGAGGTCAACATCCATGACCTGCGCATTGTGCCGGGCAACACCCATACCAATGTGATTTTCGATGTGGCGGTGCCGCCCGCCTACTTTGCCAAGGGCAGCAAGGCCGGCCGCGACCTGCTGAACACCCTGCGGGACGCAGTGAAGGAAAAATGGCCGGATCATTTCTGCGTGATCCAGCTGGAGCAGCAGTATGCCGAACTGGATCAGAACTGAACGCAGTGCTGTACATCCAACCATATTTGTCGTATGATATTGTTAAACCGCATCATGTTTGGAGCAAGCGGCCGCCGCGCCGCCCACAAGGAGGATGTTTATGGATTACAACAAGGCCGCTTTGGAACTGCATGAAAAGGGCCCCGGCAAAATTGCCGTGAAGAGCCTGGTGGAATGCCGCAACAGTGACGCCCTGGCTACTGCCTATACCCCGGGCGTGGCCGAGCCCTGCCGCCGGATCAAGGCAACCCCCGATGACGTTTACCGCTACACCTGCAAGGGCCGCATGGTGGCGGTGGTTTCCAACGGCACCGCCGTGCTGGGGCTGGGCAACATCGGCCCCGAAGCCGCCCTGCCCGTGATGGAGGGCAAGTGCGTGCTGTTCAAAGAGTTCGGCGGGGTGGATGCCTTCCCCATCTGCATCGATGCCAAAACCAAGGAGGAGGTCATTGCGGCGGTCAAGGCCATTGCCCCCACCTTCGGCGGCATCAATCTGGAGGACATCCGCAGCCCCGAGTGCTTTGAAATTGAGGAAACGTTGGAACGGGAACTGGATATTCCGGTTTTCCATGATGACCAGCACGGTACTGCCATCATTGTCCTGGCCGGCCTGCTCAACGCCCTGAAAGTCGTGGGCAAAAAGATCGAGGAGATCCGCATTGTCCAGAATGGGCCGGGTGCCGCCGGCACCGCCATCATCAAAATGCTGATGACCGCCGGGGCAAAACATATTATCGCGGTGGATGAGCACGGCATTCTGGTTCCCGGACGCCCCGAGGGGCTGCCCGGCCACAAGGCACAGTTGGCCGAGATCACCAACCCGGAACGGATGTCCGGCACGCTGGCCGATGCCATCCGCGGCGCAGACGTGTTCATCGGCACCTCGGTGGCCGGTGCTCTGACCCCGGAGATGGTCGCCACCATGGCACCGGCTGCCATCGTCTTTGCCATGGCAAACCCCACCCCCGAGATCATGCCCGACCAGGCGAAAGCTGCCGGCGTGCGGGTGATGGGCACCGGCCGCAGTGATTTTCCCAACCAGGTCAACAACGTGCTGGCTTTCCCGGGCATTTTCAAGGGTGCACTGTCTGTCCGCGCGCGGGACATCAACCCTGCCATGAAAATGGCTGCCGCCAAAGCCATCGCCGGGCTGATCTCCGACGAGGAGCTGAACGAGGACAACATTCTGCCCAAGGCCTTTGACCCCCGCATTGCGGGCGCCGTGGCTGACGCGGTGGCGAAAGCCGCCCGGGGAAGCGGTGTGGCACGGGTATGAACATCCGGAATATTTCTGCCGCCGCCGTCATTGACGCGGTGGAACAGCTGTGCATCCGCGCCAACACCCGCCTGCCGGAAGATGTAAAATCCGCGCTGGATGCCGCCGAAGAGGCCGAGCCCTGGCCGCTGGCCAAAGAAACGCTGGGCCTGCTGCAAAAGAACCTGTGCGTGGCAGCGGACAAGGAGCTGCCCATCTGCCAGGACACCGGCATGGCCTGTATTTTTGTGGAGCTGGGCCGGGACGCCCACATTGACGGCGACCTGCAGGCCGCCATCGATGAGGGGGTGCGCCGCGGCTACGCGAAGGGTTACCTGCGCAAGAGCATCACCGCCGACCCGCTCAAGCGGGTGAACACCGGCGACAACATCCCCGCCTTTGTGACGCTGCACCTGGTGGAGGGCGACCATTGCCGCATTACCATCGCCCCCAAGGGCGCCGGCAGCGAGAACATGAGCCGGCTGGCCATGCTCAAACCCGCCGACGGCGTGCAGGGCGTAAAAGATTTCATCCTGGACACAGTGCGCCAGGCGGGCGCCAATCCCTGCCCTCCCATTGTGCTGGGGGTTGGCATCGGCGGCAGCTTTGACAAGTGCGCCGCCCTGGCCAAGGAAGCCCTGCTGCGCCCGCTGGATGCTGCCAATCCTGACCCCTACTATGCCGCATTGGAAGCTGAGCTGAAGGACGCCATCAACGCCATGGGTATCGGTCCGCAGGGTTTTGGCGGCCGCACCACCTGCCTGGGTGTGGCAATCAAGCAGATGCCCACCCATGTGGCCTGCCTGCCGGTAGCCGTAAACATGAGCTGCCACGTAACACGCCGGGCCAGTGTGATGCTGTGAAAAGGGCCAAAATCGTTGAAAAAGGAGGAAGTGCCATGCCGCTGAAAGGCAATGCAAATATCGATATCCCCATCGACGGGGTGGGCGCACAGCCGGACGCCGTCCGCCGCAGCCGCACCGATCTGTCCCAAACGCAGGAAGATCTGGACCCGCAGATCAGCAAGGCGGAAATGGACCTGGTCAACCGGCACCATGCCGAGGTCAAGGCATCCTACCGGCGTGCACAGAAGGGAGAATAACCGTGCAGTATTCGTTGCAGACACCACTGACCCGGGCCGATCTGGCGCCGCTGAAGGCCGGTGATACAGTCCTGCTTTCAGGTGTGGTATACACCGCCCGGGATGCCGCCCACGGCCGTATGATGGAACTGCTGGACAAGGGTGTCCCCCTGCCCTTTGATCTGAAAGGCGCCGCCATCTACTATGTCGGCCCCACACCGGAGCGCCCGGGCTGCGTGATCGGCGCGGCCGGCCCCACCACCGCCGGCCGCATGGACGCCTACACGCCCCGGCTGCTGGATCTGGGCCTTGCCTGCATGATCGGCAAGGGCAAACGCAGTCAGGCCGTAAAGGACGCCGTGGTGAGGAACGGCGCCGTCTATCTGGCTGCCATCGGCGGAGCGGGCGCCCTGATGGCCGGCAGCATCCAAAGCTGTGAGGTCATTGCCTGGCCCGACCTTGGCTGTGAGGCCGTCCGTCGCCTGGAAGTGAAGGAAATGCCGCTGACTGTTCTGCTGGACCCCCAGGGCGGCGATTTGTACCAGAGCGGTCCCGCCGCTTACCTGGCAGCACAGGCTGCCGGGGCGTTGTGAAGCGCAAATACGCACGGCGCCTGGTGGCGCTGTGCATCGCCGTAATGCTGGCGGTCACCTTTGCCGCCGCAGCCGTGGTGCAGACACTGCAATTGCGGGACGCCCACGCAGAGCAGCAGCAGCTTGCAGGGCAAATTGCCGCTCTGCAGCAGCAGGTAACGGACCTGCAAGCACAACTGACTGCCGAGCAGGCAGCCCGTGCCGCTTTGGAAGCCACCGCCTCCACCCAGGCTGCCCGCGAGGAACAGCTGACCAAACTGGCCGATTTCCGCACCACACTTGCGGATGGCACCGAGCTTGGCCGTGTTTGGGTGGAGGATACCGTCATCGACTGCACCATGTACTGGGGTGATACCGGCAGCCAGTTTGCAAAGGGAGCGGGGGTACACTCGGCAGACGGCTGTGTGCTGCCCGGCGAAAACGGCACCGTCTTTGTGGGTGCCCACACCGACACCTTTTTCAATGACCTGGGGTCGGCACAGATCGGCGGGCTGATCCATCTGGAAACGCCCTGGGGCAACTTTTCCTACCGCGTTACAGAAACCAAGGTCATCGATCAGACAGAAATCGACCAGTGCCGATGGGGCGCCACCGAACCCAGCTGCATCCTGTATACCTGCTACCCCTTTGGCAGCACCTGGCACACCAACCTGCGGTATCTGGTCTATGCTGATCCGGTGGCCAGCGACGAGGCCGGCGCGCTGCCGGATGATCTGACCGGCGTTGCCGCCCCGCAGGACCCCGCAGCCGCGGGGTAACCGTTGCCCCGATCCAAAGCAAGAGTCAACCCAACAAGAGAAGCGCCGGAACGCAGGCAGCTTGGCTGGCTGTGTTCCGGCGCTTGCTTTTGGGCGGGGATTGTGTTATTTTATATTTAGTTAATCTTCTAAATATATGCTGTGTCGTTGCCCTTTGCCCGGAAAGGAGGTCCCGCCATGGGGGATGTATTCAAAGCTCTGGCCGACCCAAGCCGGCGCAGAATCCTGGAGCTGCTGGCCGGCGGGGACCTGTCCGCCGGGGAGATCGCCGCCCATTTTGATATGGCAAAGCCTTCCGTCAGCCACCATCTGGCCATCCTGCGGCATGCCAGGCTGATTACCGACGAGCGGCAGGGGCAAAGCATCATCTATCATCTGAATCTGACGGTTTTGCAGGAGCTGATGAAGTGGTTTTATGATTTCGGCCTGCTGGAAGGGGGTTCCCGCCATGACAAAAAAGACTGACAGAAAAACGCCGATTTTAGGCTGGAAACTGTTCTGGGTGCTGATGGCCCTGTCCGTTGCGTCCTTTGCGGCACACCTGGCCCTCTACCCTGCCCTGCCCGCCCAGGTGCCCCGGCAGTGGGCTCTGGACGGCAGCGTGAACAGCTGGACGGACAAGAAAATACTGTTTGTGCTTTGGCTGCTGCCGGCGGCGCTGCTGGTGCTGTTTAAGGTGATCCCCGCCATCGAACCGAAATCCGACAGTTACCGCAAAAGCCGCCGGATGTGGAACGTCTTTTCCGGCTGCTTCACGCTGGGAGCAATCGCCTTGACCTGGATAACCGAACTGTTTTTGTGGGGACCGGCCGTGCTTTGGCGGTTTGTCCCCAGCGCGGTGATGGCCGCCGTTGCAGTCGGGCTGATCGCCCTGGGTAACTATATGCCCCGCATCCGGCAAAACTATACCATGGGTGCCAAGACCCCCTGGGCCCTGGCCAGTGAGCACTGCTGGCAGCGCACCCAGCGGATGGCTGGCATCGTGTTCATCCTGTGCGGCATCCTGCTTCTGGCTGCCGTGGCCGAGAACTTTGTGCTGGGCAGCGCCGTGCTGGTTACACTGTCTGTGGCGGCGATTCTGCTGGGCTGTGTGTGGATTTACGTCTATTCCTGGCTGGTATACATCGGCAAGATGAAATGAGAACGACGGCAGAGAAGCCGCCTGTGCCAGCCCATGCCGCGGGGAACCGCCCCGCCATAAACAGACACGAAAAATGCCCGCTGCGGATACAGCGGGCATTGTTTCTTTGCTTCGTACGCAGATTACTGCGCGGTGACCTTGTTGTTGCGCTTGGCCATGCGGCTGATCTTGCGGGCAGCGGTGTTTTTATGGATAACACCCTTGCTCTTGGCAGAGTCGATCGCAGAGACAGCGGCCTTCATGAGAGCGGCCTTATCTGCAGCGTTGCTGTCGATGGCAGCGTCTGCCTTCTTGATGACTGTTTTCAGGTTGGACTTGATGGCCTTGTTGTGCAGGGCCTCTTTCTTGGCCTGGACAACGCGGTCCTTCTGAGATTTAATGTTAGGCATTCGTTCCACCTCCTTAGTTCCCCATAACAGTATTTCATATGATACCATAGTCTTCGCCGATATGCAAGTGGTTTTTGCCAAAAAACAGGAAACTTTTTTGAACTATCTGCCGCCTTTCTTTTGTGCAGCATGGCTAAATGGCCGCGCCGGCGCATACCTATGACAAGGAACATCTGGCAGCGGACGGCTCCTTTGCCGCTGCTGCCTGGAAAAGGGGGATGCTGTCTTGAAGGGCCTGTACCGGCTGCTGAGGCGGATTGCCGCAGCAGGTATCTCCCTGCTGTTGATTGCCGGGTGTGTTGTGGCAGTGGGGTATCTGCCGCCGGGCGGTGGTCTGACCGCAGCTGCGCTTCTGCTGGAGGAGCCCGCCGCGCTGCCGCTGTTGTGGCAGCAGAAAGCCCAGCCCGCCGCCGATACCGCGGTGCCTGCCGTGCCTGCCACGCCGCAGCCAGCCCTGCAGGCCACCCCTGACCCGGCCCCCACACCGTTGGCAAGCCCCCTGCCCACCACCCTGCCGGAAACGCCTGCCACCCCCGCTCCGGCGCCGGAGCGCCCGGCAAATGCCGGCGAGGTGCGGGCGCAGACATTTGCCCAGGGCAGCGGCGACGGCTATGTGACGCTTCCGGCGGGCAGCATCAAAAACAGCACCCAAAATTCCGACCATGTTTTGGCCGATGCAGCAGACGACGGCCTGCCCTTTGCCGTGGAGGTGAACAGCAACGAGCCCCAGGTGCTGATCCTGCACACCCACGCCACCGAGTGTTACCAGCCTTGGGAGGACCTGTGGTATGACCCGACGTTTTCCGCCCGGGATCTGGACACCAGCGTGAACATGTGCGCAGTGGGTGCCCGCATGGCAGACATTTTGAACGAGGCCGGCATCAACACCCTGCATGACGAGACGCTGCACGACTCGCCCAGCTACACCGAGAGCTACGGCCGCAGCGCCCAGACCGCCAGGGCTTATCTGGAACAATACCCCAGCATCAAAGTGATTTTGGACGTGCACCGGGATGCCATCGAGAGCGATGGGGTGCGCATCAAGCCGCTGACACAGATCAATGGGCAGGATACCGCCCAGGTGATGATCATTGCCGGGTGCGACAACGGGGGCAGCGTCCCTCTGCCCGACTGGAAGAAGAATCTGGCCTTTGCTGCCGCCTGGGAGACCGAGATGGAAACCCTCTATCCCGGCCTGACCCGCCCGGTGCTGTGCGGCTACCGGTTTTACAACCAGGATATCACCACCGGCAGCCTGCTGATCGAGATCGGCGGCCACGCCAACACTCTGGCTGAGGCGGTGCGCGGCGGCGAGTATGCGGCGCGGGCGCTGGCGGCCCTGTTCACCCAGGCTGCCGGTGGATAAAACGCCGCGCTTGCATCCCGCAGGTGGGATGCTTATAATAGAGTAGAATGTGGAAATTTGGCCGCCGGGCGCAGCTATTTTGCTGCACTGCCCCGCCCGGTGCCGGAAATAAGAGGTACTGATATGACGGGAGATAGCATCACCCCCGCCCTGCGTCCCCGCAGTTTTGCCCGGCGGCATCCGGGTATCTGCCTGTGGCTGGCCTACACCGCTGTTTTTGTACTGTTGGCCGGGGTGTGGGTCGCCATCTTTGCGGCGAACGGCAAATCCTTTATCTGGTATGCCGATACCATCAAGCAGCATTACCCGGCGCTGGTCTATTATGGCCGCTGGCTGCGGGAAGCGGCGCGCTGCCTGCTGACGGGTATGCCCATCCCCACCTGGGATATGAGCATTGGTTACGGAAGCGATATTGTGACCACCCTGAGCTACTATGTCATGGGCGACCCGCTGAACCTGCTGGCCGCCTTTGTGCCCAGCCAATACGGGGAGCAGCTGCTGGAGAGTCTGATGCTGCTGCGCATCTATCTGGCAGGGCTGGCCTTTCTGCCCTTCAGTCTGCACCATAAAAACAGCCGTTTTGGCACGCTGCTGGGGGCGGTGGCCTACGCCTTCTGCGCTTGGACGGTGCAGACTGCCCTGACAGAACCGCTGTTTATCATCCCGATGTACTGTTTTCCGCTGGTGCTGCTGGGCGTCGATCATATCTTTGAGAGCCGCAGGCCCATCCTGTACATTGCGGCGATTGCGCTTTCGGCATTGTCCAATTTTCTGTTTTTCTACATGATCGCGATACTGCTGGTGTTGTACGCCGTGGTCAAATATTTCCGCCTGTATGGCATCGGGCAGCTGCGCACACTATGGCCGCTGTTGGGCAAATTTTTGGGTTACAGCCTGGCAGGCACCGCTATTGCGGGGATAACCCTGCTTCCAACCGTGTTTGCGATGTTCGGCAGCGCCCGCTTTTCGCTGGACCGGCAGGTGACCAGCTATCCTTTTACCATGTGCTGGGGCCTGATTGCCAACTTGACCACCGCCGGCAGGGCGGATGACTATTCCACCTATTGCGGCATCACAGCCGTGGCGGTTTTGGCGGTGATGATCCTGTTTGTCCGCCGGCGGCAGAACACAGTGCTGAAAGCCGCCTGGCTGGTGATGCTTGCCATGATGTTGACCCCCTGGGCGGGCAAAATTCTGAACGGCTTCAGCTACATGCAAAACCGCTGGGTGTGGGCTTTTGCCATGCTGGAGGCGTTCATCCTTGCCAGGATCTGCCCCGCAATGGCAAAGCTGACCCGCCGGGAGAGACTGACTCTTGCGGTACTGCTGGCCATATACTGCGCACTGGCTTTCTGGGACCGGGACGTTCGCAGCGAATGGAACCTGATGGGGGCAGTGTTGTTGCTGCTTTTGGCTGTATTTGTCCTTTCAGCCGAAAGCGCCGGTCCGCGGGTCATTCGTGCTGTGCTGTTGGCCGGCTGCTGCCTGGGTGTGGTAATCAACATAGGATATATGTTTGGTGCCGATGAGAGTTCGATTCTGGAAGAATACCAGGCTCCCCACACAGCCTGGGATGCCACGGTGCAAAATAACCCGGCCAACCTGCTGAAGCAGGTGGACGACCCCGGGCTGTGGCGGTATGACACCTCGATGAATGTGCCGGTCAACAGTGCCATGCTGATGGATCTGCACGGCGTCAGTTACTTTTTCAGCCTGAACAACGGTTACCTTTCCCAGTGGATGGCCGAGATGGGCTACAACACACCCGAGGAGTACGACTACGACGGCCTGCATGACCGCAGCCTGCTGGATGACCTGCTGGGCGTAAAATACTTTCTGGCAGACACCCACGCCACCGGCACCCTGCCCCACGGCTACGAAAAACAGCCAGTCATCGCCATGGACGTAGGAGAGGTCAATGCAGGAGCCTACCCCGGCGGCGACGCACTGCCCATCGGCTACACCAGCGCAGCACGTGTCGCCCGCACGGATTACGAGGCCATGACCCCCGTTCAGCGGCAGGACGCCCTGCTGAGCGGCGTGCTGCTGGAGGCCGGCGGCAAAGCCCTTGCCCCTGCCGCCGGCGGCAGCGACGTGGTTTTTCCCGATGCGGAAGTCACCACGAACGGCGTGGAAAAGCTGGATGACTACACCTACTATTCGCCCAAGGACGGCGGCAGCATTGTGTTCACCATCGCGCAGCCGGTGCAAAACGCTGAGACCTACCTGGTGGTGGAGGGCATGGACTATGTGGCCGCCAACCCCATGGACGCCATCACCCCGGAGGAGTGGGATGCCCTATCCCCTGCCGACCGGCTGGCGAACGAAAAACAATACGCCTTTTTCTGGTGTAAGGAAAGCGTCTATTTGAACCTGATCTCGGACATTGGCAACGGGCGCATCGACTACGCCATGCGCAACAACCAGTATTACTGCGGCCGCCACGACTTTGCCTATAACTTTGGCTACACCGAGCAGGGCCTTACCACCCTGACCGTGGTGCTGCCCTACGCCGGGTACTATACCTTTGACCGAATCGACATTGAGTGCCAGACCTTTGACACCGTCTCAGCCCGGTCGGACAAGCTGTCCGCTGAAAGCCTGCAAAATGTGCAGCTGGGCACCAACAGCCTGACCGGAGAGGTTACCGTCAGTGCACCGAAGGTTCTGGTCATCCAGATCCCTTACTCTGCCGGGTGGAGCGCCACGGTGGACGGCAAGCCCGCCGAATTGCTGCGGGCCAACACCGCTTTCGTGGGGCTGGAGCTGGCGCCGGGCTGCCACACCATCGCCCTGCACTACAAAACGCCCGGCCTTGCGGCGGGTATCACCGTCAGTTTGGCGGGTGTACTGGCGTTTGCCGGTGTCGCCGTGTTCTACCGGCGGCGGACCATCCACACCCCTGAACCGAAAGGAGGCTGGTCTTATGGAAATCCGTAAACTTGAACCTGCCATCTATTCCGGCTGGCCGTTCACTGCCCGGTATGTGACTGGCAGCTATCTGGACATTTCCCCCACGGAAAGCGGCTTTGCCCTGACCTGGCGGCCTATCACACCGCCAGCCAGGAAGGCCTTCACTTCCCAGCTGTTCGACAGCTGGCTGGAGGAGCCCGTGGTATACGGCGCCTTTGACGGGCAGCGGCTGGCCGCCATCGGCGAAGGTTCGCCCGAAAGCTGGAACAACCGCTACCGCATCAGCAATCTGTGCGTGCTGGAGGAGGCTGACCGCCGCCGCGGACTGGGCCGCGCACTGATGGACCGGCTGCTGGCCGAGGCTCGCCGCCGCGGCGACCGCATGGCAGTATTGGAAACCCAGACCTGCAACGAGAAGGCCATTGCCTTTTACCGCGCCTGCGGATTTACAGTCATCGGGTTTGATCTGTACCACTATTCCAACGACGACCCTGCCCGGCAGGAAGTGCGGCTGGAAATGGGCCTGAAACTGTGACCGCTTTTCCACGGCAGAAAAACATTTTACTTTCCCGGCAAAAAAGATTATAATAAAGCAATCAACCGGCGGCGGACAACCGCCCGACTTTGAGGAGTGGACAAGATGGAAAGAACTGAGATCGTATCGCTCTACCGCCAGACCCCCGCGGACGGCACCGTGGTGACTGTCTGCGGCTGGGCCAAGACCGTGCGGGATTCCAAAAAGATCGGCTTTATCTCGCTGACCGACGGCAGCTGCTACAAGCCGGTGCAGATTGTGTTCCAGGCCGACAAGCTGGACAATTACACCGAGATTGCCAAGAGCGGCCTGTACACCAGTTTTGAGGTCACCGGCCGCCTGGTGCTGACCCCCCAGGCCAAGCAGCCCTTTGAGATCAACGCCGACAAAATCACCGTGCTGGGCCCCTGCGGCCCCGACTATCCGCTGCAGAAAAAGCGGATGAGCGTGGAGTATCTGCGCACCATGACCCACCTGCGCCCCCGCACCAACACCTTTAACGCGGCGTTCCGTGTCCGGGGCGAGGCCGCCTATGCCCTGCACAGCTTCTTCCACGAGAACGGCTTTACCTATGTGCATACCCCCATCTTCACCGGTTCCGACTGCGAGGGCGCCGGCGAGATGTTCCAGGTGACCACCCTGGATCTGGCCAACGTCCCCAAGACCGAGGACGGTAAGGTGGATTATTCCAAGGACTTCTTCAAGAAACCGGTCAACCTGACGGTTTCCGGCCAGCTGGAGGCCGAGGCCATGGCCATGGCGCTGGGCAAGGTGTACACCTTCGGCCCCACCTTCCGCGCGGAGGAGAGCTACACCCCCCGCCATGCCGCCGAGTTCTGGATGATCGAGCCGGAGATGGCCTTTGCCGATCTGAACACCTACATGGACACCGCCGAGGCCATGACCAAGTATGTCATCCGCTACCTGCTGGAGCACTGCCCCGACGAGCTGGCCTTCTTCAACCAGTTCATGGACAAGGGCCTGATCGAGCGGCTGAAGCTGGTGGAGAGCAGCGAGTTCGGCCGCATCAGCTACACCGATGCTGTTGAGATCCTGAAAAAGAACAACGACAACTTCCAGTACAAAGTTGAGTGGGGCACCGACATCCAGACCGAGCACGAGCGCTATCTGACCGAGCAGGTCTTCCACAAACCAGTGTTTGTCACCGACTATCCCAAGGAGATCAAGAGCTTCTATATGCGGCTGAACGATGACGGCAAGACCGTGGCCGCGGCGGATATGCTGGTGCCGGGCATCGGCGAGCTGATCGGCGGCAGCCAGCGCGAGGAGCGGCTGGACGTGCTGCTGGACCGCATGCACGAGCTGGGCCTGAAGCAGAGCGACTACGAGTGGTATCTGGACCTGCGCCGGTTCGGCACCGTGAAGCACGCCGGCTACGGCCTGGGCTTTGAGCGGCTGATCATGTATGTGACCGGCATTGCCAACATCCGTGACGTGCTGCCCTTCCCCCGCACCTGCGGCGGCTTCTGATGCTGGGCATCGCAAAAGCGCTGCTGCCATGGTTTGAACAACACCGTAGGGTCCTGCCGTTCCGGCAGGACCCTACGCCGTATCATATCTGGATCAGCGAGATCATGTTGCAGCAGACACGGATGACGGCCGCTGTTCCCTACTACGAGCGCTTTGTGGCCGAGCTGCCCGACCCCGCTGCACTGGCCGCCTGCGACCCGGACCGGCTGCGCAAGCTGTGGCAGGGGCTGGGCTATTACAGCCGCGCCGCCAACCTGCAAAAGGCGGCAAAACTCCTCTGCCAGCAGTACGGCGGCGAATTGCCTGCCGACTATAACGCCCTGCGGGCGCTGCCGGGCATCGGGGATTACACCGCCGGGGCGATCGCCAGCATCGGGTTTGGCCTGCCGGCGCCCGCAGTGGATGGCAACGTGCTGCGGGTGTTCGCCCGGCTGTATAATGATGATGCCGATGTGACCCGCCCGGATACCAAACGGCTGTTCACCGCCCGGGTGATGGAGGAGCAGCCCGCCGACCGGCCGGGGGACTTCAATCAGGCGTTGATGGAGCTTGGGGCACTGGTCTGCCTGCCAAACGGCGCTCCCCAGTGTGATGCCTGCCCGTTGTCGGCGCTCTGCCGCGGGCGGACCGCCGGGCGGGCGGAACAGCTGCCGGTCAAGCCCGCCAAAAAGCCCCGCCCCGTGCTGCCGCTGACTGCCGTTGTGGTAAGCGGTCCGGGGGGCGTTCTTCTGCAAAAGCGCCCCGACCGGGGACTGCTGGCCAAGCTGTGGCAGCCGCTTTTGTGGGAGGGCGCTTTATCCCGGGCGCAGGTAGCGGACAGGCTGGCTGACCTGGGCCTGCCCGCCGGCCGCCTGGAGCCGCTGGGCGGGGCCAAACATATCTTTACCCACAAAGTCTGGCAGATGCAGGGCTGGCTGGCCCTGACCGATGCCTGCGCCTTGCCCGGCCGGTGCGCCTGGGTCACGGCGGAGGCGCTGGAAACCGCCTACTCGGTCCCCAGCGCCTTTGCGGCCTTCCGGCCGGCCATGGTTTCCGCCGCCGGAACGGGCAGCGTCCTCAGACACAGGACTCATCTGGTTTTGGCCGCTGCCGCCGACCCCGACACTCTGCAATCCTGCCTGGCGGTACGCCGGGCAGTGTTTACCCGGGAGCGCGGCATCCCCGCCGGGATCGAGACCGACGGGCATGATCGGCTGGGTGTCGGGTATGATCACTTTCTTGTGCGGGTGGATGGGCAAAATGTCGCTGCCATGCGTTGCCACCGACAGGGCGACGCGGTGATCCTGCAGCGGTTCTGCGTGCTGGCGATGTTCCGCGGGCAGGGCATCGGCCGGGCGGCGCTTGCCGCGCTGGAGGCTCACTATACCGGGCAGGCGCGCCGTATTCTGTTGGATGCCAAGTGCGAGGCCCAGGGCTTTTATGCCGCCTGCGGCTACCGGCCAGTCTCCGGCATATTTGAGGAGGCTGGTATCAACCACGTGAGAATGGAGAAATTGCTGTAATGCTGAACTAAAAATGGTTGATCTTTGGGCCGGCGGGTACGATACAAGTGTCTGCCTGAGCGAGGGTCAGCACGGCGGTGCCAAACCCGATGTCCGGCAGCCGGTAAGCACCCAGTTCTAAATCTCATTCCACATCGTCCGGTACCAGGGCTTCCTCGGGCTGTATGCGCAGGGCTGCCGCATCTACGGGCCGGACGTAGCCTTTGAGAGCCAGGCGGACTTGGACCGCTGCCGCGCTGAGAGCAGCCAGGGCTGGGACCCGGATGAAATCCATTTTGTTTTCCGGACGCTGAAGCCGCAGCCGCCGGGACTGACCATCCCCGCTGTTCTGCCGTGCCGGGGCGCTGGAACTGGGGACGTCCGATCCCTCCCCCCGGAGAGTCCATTCAAAAGGCCGCTGCGGCGTCAAGCCGCAGCGGCCTTTTGACAGTTTTGCAGGGAAGAGGGCCGGGTCAGTCCAGGTTTTCTGCCAGACGGATGGTGCGCCGGGTGTGCAGGGATACGCTCAGCACCAGGCCGATGCACAGGTACATCATCACCACGCTGGACCCGCCTGCCGACAGGAACGGCAGCGTTACGCCAATCACCGGCAGCACCTGCAGGTTCATGCCCAGATTGATAACGCACTGCAAAAACAGCGCCGCAAAAATGCCCACGCAGATGTAACAGCCCAGGGCGTCGGTGCTGCGCAACGCGGTGGTCAGTGTGCGAGCTGCAATGGCAAACAGCAACACCAGCACCGTCGCAGCGCCAAGAAAGCCCAGCACGTTTGCCAGATAGCTGAAAATAAAGTCGTTCCAGGCATTGGGCACATAGATATGTTCGCCGGTGAACAGGCCCTGACCGGTCAGACCGCCGGTTCCGATGGCCATGGAGCCTTTGTTCTGCTGGTAGGTGAACGCCGCCAGCTCCGGGTCATCCGGGCGCAGAATTGCCAGGATGCGCTGGAACTGGTATCCCTTCAGGATGCCGGGCTTCAAAGCCAGCAGCAGGCCGCCGCCCACCACGGCGCAACCCGCCGCACCGCCCACCAGCCAGGGGGAAAGGCCGCCCGCAAACAGCATGACCAGCCCGATGCCCAAAAACACCAGCGCTGTGCCGTCATCTCCTTGAATGTGGATGGCCGCCACCGGCAGCAGAATATGGGCCAGCAGCGCCAACAGATTCAGCGGCCGGTTCACCCGGCCGCGCACCCGCTCCAAATGCCAGGCCAACGTGAGCACAAAGCTGATCTTGGCCAGCTCGGTCGGCTGAAAAGTCATGCCGCCCACCCGGTACCAGCTGTAATTGGAAGTTCCGCCTGCGTCATAACCAATGGTCAGGAACCCGGCACGGAAATTGTGTAAAAACAGCGTGGGTGCCACCAGGCCCCAGGCCACCACAGCGTGCAGCGGCCAGGCACGGGCCAGCGTGCGGTAATCCACCGTGGATACGATCACTGCCAGCATAGCTCCCAACAGGCTGGCGATCAGCTGCACCGACGCCTTGTTGTTGGAGCCGCCCAGCTGGCTTTGTCCCACGCTGACCAGCACCACCACGCTCAGAATCGAGCATACCACACACAGTGCCAGCAGCGGCAGGTCCGCTTTTCTGGCATAGCGGCGCATCAGGTCAAACACAGGCACACCTCCCTTCCGGCTGCGTTCCTCCCCGCCGGGAGGGACAAATTCATCTCTTGCTTATCAGATATTATACCCTCTGGGGCCGGTTTTGGCCACCGGTTGCATGAAAATTTTACAAACGCGAACCAGTGCGGTATAATGGGCACAATGCATGATTTGTGTTGCGGAGGCCGGCGGTACAGCCGCCCCCCCCGCCCCCACATAAAAGGAGTATGCGCCATATGGAAGAATATAACACCCATTCCCGCGAGGAAACGGTGGCCCTGGGCCGAAAACTGGCTGCCCGGCTGGCCCCAGGCGCTCTGATCACCTTCACCGGCGGGCTGGGTGCCGGCAAAACCGCCCTGTGCCAGGGCATCGCCGAAGGGCTGGGCTGCACCGATCCGGTTTCCAGCCCCACCTTTGCCATTGTCAACTACTACCGCGGCCCCCGGCCTTTTGCCCACTTTGACCTGTATCGGGTGCACACCGAGGGGGACCTGGCCGCCGCCGGTTTTTACGATTATCTGGACATGGGCGCTGTGGTGGCTGTGGAATGGAGCGAGAATTGTGCCGACATTCTGGCCCGGGAGAACCCCATTACCATTGAAATCCAGCACACCGGCAACAATGACCGGCATATTGTGATCCGGGGCCTGTGACCCGCCGGCCGCAGCCCGAACCGTTTCAGGAGGAATTGCCAGCAATGAATATCCTTGCCATCGATACCGCCGGGCGCAGTGCCTCGGTGGCGCTGTTGCAGGACGACACCCTTTTGTATGAGACCGTCTGCAACTGCGGTTTGACCCACAGCGAGACGTTGATGCCCATGGTGGATGCCGCACTGAAAACCGGCGGTATCCGCCCTGCCGATTTGGACCTGTTTGCCGTGACGGCCGGTCCCGGCAGCTTTACCGGACTGCGCATCGGGCTGGCCGCAGTGAAGGGTATGGCCCTGCCGGCAAACACCCCCTGCGCCGGCGTATCGACACTGGAGGCGCAAGCCTGGTGCCATACCGGCAGCGGTACCGTGATCGCCGCGATGGATGCACGCCGGGGACAGGTATACTGGGCCGCCTTTGATCTGACCACCCACGCCCGGCTGACCCCTGACGCCGCGGCCCCCGCCGAGGAGGCCGTCGCTTTTGCCCGCAGCTGCAAAAAACCAGTAATTTATATTGGCGACGGCGCCGCATTGTGTTACAATAAGGATGAGCAGGCACTGCCCTGCCCGCCAGCGCTGCGTGTGGCGCGGGCGGTGGGCGCAGGCCTGGCCGGCCGGGCCCTGTGGGCAGCGGGCGGCTGCGTTCCTCCCGCCGGGCTGATGCCCAATTATCTTCGTCTGAGCCAGGCGGAGCGGGAACGTGCCGCGCGGGAGGCTGCGGCAAAAGAATCAGAGACTGTGAAAAGTTAAAGGAGTAAACCATGGCAATTGAGATGAAACCCGTCGCGCTGGGTGCGGACCACGCAGGCTTTCCCCTGAAGGAGGAGCTGCGCCGCCACCTGGAGGAGCGCGGCATCCCCTACAAGGATTTTGGCTCCTATGACGGCGAGCGCTGCGATTATCCCGACAAGGCCGTGCCCCCCTGCAAGGCCGTTGTGCGGGGCGAATGCAGCTTTGCCATTCTGTGCTGCGGCACCGGCATTGGCATGTCGATGTGCGCCAACAAGGTCAAGGGAATTCGGGCCTGCGCATGCAGTGACAGTTTCAGCGCCGAGTTTACCCGCCGCCACAACGACGCCAACGTGCTGTGCCTGGGCGCCCGCGTGGTTGGCCCCGGCTTGGCCTGCCAGCTGTTGGACGTATTTTTGGACAGTCCCTTTGAAGGCGGCCGCCATCAGGCGCGCATCGACAAGGTGAACGCCCTGGACCACGCCCAGGATTGACTTTTGGTTTTCGGCCCGCCGGGCCACAATATTGCTGCCGTCTGCCCCGGGCAGGCGAACATTCTATCAAGTAAGGAGCTGCCGACTATGAGCGTTGTTGAAATCGTCGAACATCCCCTGATCCAGCACAAGATCAGCCTGATGCGGGACCGTCGCACCGGCACCAAGGAATTTCGTGATCTGGCCAGCGAGGTTGCCACCCTGCTGTGCTATGAGGCCACCCGCGACCTGCCGTTGGAGGAGGTGGAGGTGGAAACCCCCATCGCCCTGGCCCGCACCAAGGTGCTGGCCGGCCGCAAGCTGGCGCTGGTACCCATCCTGCGCGCAGGCCTGGGCATGGTGGATGGCATGCTGGACCTGATCCCCGCCGCCAAGGTGGGCCATATCGGCCTGTACCGCAACGAGGAAACCCTGGAGCCGGTGGAGTATTACTGCAAACTGCCCAACGATATTGCCGAGCGGGAGGTGTTTGTCCTGGACCCGATGCTGGCCACCGGCGGCAGTGCAGCCGATGCCATCACCCTGATCAAACAGCGGGGTGCCAAGCGCATCAAGTTCATTGGTTTGATCGCCGCCCCCGAGGGTCTGAAGGCTTTGCACGCCGCACACCCCGATGTGGACATCTATGTGGGCGCACTGGATGAAAAGCTGAACGACAAGGGCTACATCGTTCCCGGTCTGGGCGATGCCGGCGACCGCATCTTCGGCACCAAGTAAGGTTTTCACAAATTGAACAGTTCTGCCGGAGATGCTCCGGCGGATGCAGACAGCCCCGGCAGCCATATGCACTGCCGGGGCTGTTGTTATGGTTGTTCTGTTGCCGGCTTTCGGCGCTGCCGCGGTGTGGGGGTCACAGCTGCTCCCGCAGCAGGCCGGCGCGGTAGGCAGCCAGCAGCTGCTCCAAGTCATGGATGAGGATTCGTTTTTCGTTGCCCTCGTCGGTGTCCCGCACCAGAATGCGGCTGGGCGCGGTGTAGATCTGTTCGCTGCGGGAGGCAATGTCCTCATCCTCCCGGATGGCCTTTTCGGCGCTCTCGAAGGGCTGGTGGGTCCGCAGCGTCAGACCGCGGCTGTTGTACACCAGCGTATAGCCCGCAATACCGGTTTGGCGGTGGTAGGCGCGGCAGAAGCCGCCGTCGATCACAATCACCTTGCCGCCGCCCTTCACCGGGCTTTCCCCCTCGATGGCGCGCACCGGTACATGACCGTTGACAATGTGGCAGCCCTCCCCTTCCAGACCGAACTCCTTAAGGATACGGTCGGCGGTTTCGGCGTGCTGAATGTGCCGGTAATAGGGGTTTTTTACCTCGGCATGGGTGGCCGGATCTGCGATGTACAGCCGCTCGAAGGTGGTCATGGCGCTGCGGCCAAAGATAGGCGAAAGCCGCCCGCACCACAGATACCACAAAAAGTCTTGCCCTGCCTGCCGTTCGGGGCTCCCCTCGGGGGCAAAGTATCCCTCCCGTGCGCGGCGGTCACAGTAGTCAAACAGCGCTTTGCCGGCATAGCTTTTGCCCTGGAAGGTCTCGGCGGCAAAACCGCCCTCCTCCGTCATAGGCACCGCGCCGTGGAAAAGCAGGTTGCGGTTGCATACCTTGTAGACAGCCCCCCTGGCATACAAAAACTGCACGTGGCGCTGCAGGCGTTCGCTCTCGGTGAAGGAACACACCAGATCGTCCAGCACCCGCTGTTCCTGAGGATTGAGGCGGGTGGGGTCTGCCGGATCCACCGTGGGAAATACCGGATCCAGCAGCGGATAGACATTGCCGCCGCAGCGAACGGTACCGGCGGTATAGTCGATCTGGTTCAGGTAGTCCCGCCCCTGGTACTGAAAATCGGGGTTGCGGCGGATAACCTGAGCCTCCAGCTTGAGCATGAGGATGGTGACCGCCTTGTGCATCCTGGCTGTGCGTGCGATGCTCTCAGCCGCCGGGGTGGTGCGGGGATCGATGTGGGGCTTCCAGTGCGCCACGTCGGTGTCGGCATAGAATGCCTCGGCCAGGTGGTCCAGCTCCCGCAGGCTGATGCCATATCCATTTTCCAGCGTGGCCAGGTTGTTGTAGGCGACGGTGGTTTTCAGCACAGTCAAAATGCAGATGGGGCTGCCCGCTGCGGCCCCCATCCAGACCACATCGTGGTTGCCCCACTGGATGTCCACATCGTGGTGGAGCATCAGCCGGTCCAGGATCTGGTCGGGGCGGGGGCCCCGATCGAACAGATCCCCTACAATGTGCAGCCGGTCTACTGCCAGCCGCTTGATCACCTCACAGAAACGGGTGATGTAGGCGTCCGCCCGGTCATACCGGATGATGCTGTCAATGATCTGGCCGTAGTACAGGTCCTTATCGTGATCCTCAAAATGGGCATGGAGCAGCTCATCAATGATATGCCCACAGTATCTGGGCAGACAGCGGCGCACATGATCCCGGGTGTGCTTGCTGGATACAAACCGGCACAAGTCGATGAGCCAGAAAAGGTTTTTGCGGTACCAGCCGTTCAGATCGGTCTGCCTCGCCTTCAGTTCAGGCAGTTTCTGGGCCGGGTAGTAGATCAGGGTGGCCAGCTCGGCACGCTCGGCGGCGGGTACGTCCTGCCCCAGCACCACATCGATCTTTTCCCGTATGACGCCCGAGGCGCTGTTCAGGATATGGATGAACGCCTCATTTTCTCCGTGCAGGTCGCTCATAAAATGTTCGGTGCCCTTGGGCAGGCGGCTGAGGGCTTCCAGGTTGATGATCTCGCTGGAGGCCGCGGCGATGGTGGGATACTTTTCCGCCAGCAGCTGCAGATAGCGCAGCTGTTCGGGGGTGGGGGTCAGTGCCTCGGGCATGGGCGACTCCTTTCAGGCAAACAGGGTGCAAACCATTCCCGCATTATGGGACGGCGGGCGGCGGGGTGCGCAGAAACTGGATGCCGCAACCCAGCAGATGGGGTCCCAGGTGGACAGCCAGTGTGGCGTCGATGCTGCCGCGCAGCAGCTGGCGGCAACCGGGGATGCGCTTTTTCAGTTCGGCAGTCAGGCGTTTGCCTTCCTCCGACCAGGCGCCGTCACAGACCACCAGATTGAAGGGCAGATCGGCGGGGCCTGCCGCCCGGGCAGCATCGGCCAGATCCAGCAGACGTGCAAACGCGGCATTGCGGCCGCGGGCCTTGGCGGCAGTACCGATCACGCCGTCCGAGCCGATGGTCAGGATCGGCTTGATCTGCAACAGCGACCCGGCCACCGCGGTGACCCGGCCAATGCGGCCGCCGCGGCGCAGATATTCCAGCGTGTCAATACAGAAAAAGACGGTAGTATCGTCAATCATCTGCTCAACCACCTGCCGCAGGGCGGCAAACTCCATGCCTGCCGCCGCGTACTGGGCGGCCTGGACGGCCAGCATGCCCAGCCCGATGCTGGCGCAGCGGCGGCTGTCAATCACCTCGATCTCCAGGTCGGTGCGCTCGGCAGCGATCAGTTTCAGGTTGCCGGCTGTACTGGAAAGCGCGCTGGACAGCGGCAGCACAATCACCTGGCTGTAACCGGCACGGGCGATGGCGTCAAAGGCAGCGTCCACATCCTGGCGCAGTGGCAGGCTGGTCTTGAAATTTTCGCTGGGCTGGCGGCGGTAGACCTCGTCGGCGGTGATCTCCACCCCGTCCCGGTAGGCAGTCTCGCCGCAGGTGACAATCAGCGGCAGGCGAAAAATCGGATATTCTTTGAAAAATTTCTGTGGCAGATCGCAGCTGGAATCCGTCAGGATTGCGATCTTGCCAAAGGGGGACTTCATGGGGCTTCTCCTCTCTCTGTTTTGGTGCAGGCTCAGTGCTCCAGATCCTGCATGGCGGCCATCAGGGGCGGGATCAGCTGCTTTTTGCGGCTGACCACACCTTCCAGCACCGCTTTGCCGTCCCGTGGCTCCACCCGAAATGCGGCACGCACAATCCGTTCCGCATTCTGGCCGGTGTACATCAGATCGGTACTTTCCTTCTGTACATCGGTGAACATATAGAACACCAGCGGCAGGCCTGCGTGGGCGGCAGCCTCCTCCAGATAGGGGCCCACCAGGGCCTCGGCTGCAGCGCGGGACTTCTCAGTCATATAGCTGCTCTGGCCAACGCCGAACTTGGCGTCGCCGCGGCTGAACACTTTGAAGTCGGACAGGAACACTTCCTCCGCAGTCTTGCCGGTCAGGTCACCGCCGGCCTCGAACATCTGCTCGGCGTAGGCAGGGATATCTTCCCCTGCCATTTTGGCCAGGGCCGTGGCGGCCTGCTCGTCCTGCGGGGTGGAAGTGGGCGAGCGGAACATCAGCGTGTCGGACAGGATGGCCGACAGCAGCAGCCCGGCAATGGGCTTGGGGATGTCCACCTCGTTTTCCAGATACATCTGAAAAATGATGGTGGCAGTGCAGCCCACCGGCACGTTGCGGAAGTAGACCGGGCCGGTGGTTTCCAGCGTGCCGATGCGGTGATGGTCGATGATTTCCAGGATCTCGGCCTGATCCAGTCCATCCACTGCCTGCGTCTTTTCGTTGTGGTCCACCAGGATCACCTGCTTGCGGTGCAGATTGAGCAGGTTGCGGCGGCTGACCACGCCACAGTATTTGCCGTTGTTGTCCAGGATGGGGAAATACCGGTGGCGGACGCTGGCCATAACCCGGCGGGCGTCCTCGATGGCGGTATCCACATTGAACTTGAGCAGGTTCTTGGTCTGCATGAAATGCCGCACCGGAGCCGCCTGGCTGACCAGGCGGGCCGCACCATAGGTGTCGTGGGGGGTCAGGATAATGCGGCAGCCCTTCTCTCGGGCCAGCGTCTCGATGGTGCGGGGCGCCGCCTTGCCGTTGCAGATCACAATGCAGCCGGCCTGGCACTCAATGGCACAGAGCTGGATGTCATAACGGTTGGGAACCAGCACCAAATCGCCGGGCTGGAGCACCTCCTCCATCACGTCGGGGCTGCCCCCGATGTAAATCCGTCCGGCGACAGTGTCGTCCGGGTCGCCCACAATCATCTCCCCGTCCAGGGTGGAGACAACGTTCTTATAGCTGGTTTTGGCATCGGCCAGCACACCGGTGTCCATCATGTCCATGTTGGCATTGGCAATGTCCCGCACGGTAATCAGCCCCAGCAGGTCCTGCCCGGCGTTGGTGATGCAGAGGGTGTCGATCTCCACATCCCGCATCAGCGAGAGAGCGTCCTTCAGGCTTGTCTCGCCATCAATCCCCGGCTGTTGGCGAATGTCAATGTCCTTAATCTGGGGGCTGACGTCGGTGCACAGGCGGGGCGGCTCCACCCCAAAATGTTTGAGCACAAACTCGGTCTCGCGATTGAGCTGACCTGCACGGCGGGGCTCACAGACTGTCTCGCTGGCCTGGTTTTTCAGGTAGGCATAGGCAATGGCTGAACAGATCGAATCCGTATCCGGGTGGACATGGCCGATCACATTGACCTTGCGCCATACTTTTGGTTTCGGCATGGTTGACATAGGAGATCCCTCACCTTTCCATTTTGCTGCCGGCAGCCGCCGGACTCCGCAGATCCTGGCGCGGGCAGGCGGGTAAATTGCACATTTTTTGTACAGAGGTACCTATATAGTGTAGTATAGCACAGAAAAAAGCGTTTGGCGATTCTTGACAAGTGTGGCGCAGTGACGTAAAATTATTTAGTGTGTGGTTTTGTCTGCACCATTGGGCCGCCAGACGGCCAAACCCGGAACATAGAATTTGAGAGAAATGAGATAGTAAGGGGTACTGTAAGGAAATGGTAAGAGAAAATCTTCGCAACATTGCGATTATTGCCCACGTTGACCACGGCAAGACCACCCTGGTCGACCAGATGCTGAAGCAGTCCGGCGCTTTCCGCGCCAACCAGCAGGTGGCCGAGCGCGTGATGGACTCGGGCGCGATCGAGCGTGAGCGCGGCATCACCATTCTGGCCAAGAACTGCTCCTGTGTGTACAACGGCGTCAAGATCAACATCGTTGACACCCCGGGCCACGCCGATTTCGGCGGCGAGGTGGAGCGCGTTCTGAAAATGGTCAACGGCGTTTTGCTGCTGGTGGACGCGGCCGAAGGCTGCATGCCCCAGACCCGCTTTGTGCTGCAGAAGGCTTTGCAGCAGAACCTGTCGCTGGTCATCGCCGTCAACAAAATCGACCGTCCCGATGCCCGCATCAAGGAAGTTATCGACGAGATTCTGGAGCTGCTGATGGACCTGGGCGCCACCGACGAGCAGCTGGACAGCCCCATGGTGTTCTGCTCCGGCCGCAACGGCACCGCCAGCTACGACTGGACCCATCCCGAGCAGGGCACCGACCTGAAGCCCCTGTTCGACACCATCCTGAAGTATGTCGCCCCGCCGGAGGGCGAGCCGGACCAGCCGATGCAGATGCTGGTTTCCAGCGTGGACTACAACGAGTTTGTGGGCCGCATGGGCGTGGGCCGTATCCAGAACGGCGTCATCAAGGTAGGCCAGAATGTGCAGGTCTGCGACTGGCACAACCCCGATGTCCGCATGACCGGCCGCATTACCAAGCTGTTCGACTTCAAGGCCAACGGCCGTGAACCCATCGAGCAGGCGGAGGCCGGCGATATTGTCGCCTTTGCCGGCCTGCCCGACATCACTATCGGCAACACTGTCTGTGATCCGACCAAGGTGCAGCCGCTGCCCTTTGTCAAGATCAATGACCCCACTGTTGAGATGACCTTCTCGGTCAACGACAGTCCCTTTGCCGGCAAGGAGGGCAAGTACGTCACCTCCCGCCAGATCCGTGACCGCCTGTTCCGCGAACTGCTGAAGGATGTTGCCCTGAAGGTGGAGGATTCCGCCACCACCGATTCCTTCCGCGTGATGGGCCGCGGCGAGATGCACCTGTCCATCCTGATTGAGACGATGCGCCGCGAAGGCTACGAGCTGCAGGTCAGCCCGCCCCACGTGCTGACCCACGAGGAGAACGGCAAGACGATGGAACCCATGGAGCGGGTGGTCATCGACGTGCCGGAGGAATACCAGGGCGCCGTGATGACTGCCCTGGGCAGCCGCAAAGCCCTGCTGATGAATATGCAGCTGATGAACAGCCGCACCCGCCTGGAGTTCCGCATGCCCAGCCGCGGCCTGTTTGGCTACCGCAGCCAGTTTTTGACCGACACCCACGGCGAAGGCGTGATGAACACCATTTTTGACGGCTATGACGAATGGCAGGGTGACATTGCCACCCGGTCCACCGGCTCGCTGATCAGCTTTGACACCGGCACGGCCGTCACCTACGGCCTGTTCAACGCCCAACAGCGCGGCACCCTGCTGGTCGTGCCCGGCGAGAAGGTCTACGAGGGCGAGGTCGTTGGCTACACTCCCACCGGCGAGGATATCACCGTCAACGTCTGCAAGACCAAGCACCTGACGAACACCCGTGCGTCCGGCAGCGACGACGCCCTGCGCCTGACCCCGGTGACCAAGCTGAGCCTGGAAGCCTGCTTGGAGTTTTTGGCCCCCGATGAGCTGCTGGAGGTCACCCCGGAGAACCTGCGCATCCGCAAGCGCATCCTGAACCACGACCTGCGCATGAAGGCCACCAGCAAGAAAAATAAGTAACAGGCTGTTGCCATAAGAGACAAAACACGCCCCATCTGCTGCAATGTTTACAGCAGGTGGGGCGTGTTTGCCTATCTATTTTGTTTGGAAAGTCAGGATGTAATCACTGGGGGTGGGTTTTGCTGCGGAGAACCTCCACCGCTTTCTCTGCATTTTCCAAGCCTGTCACAGCGATATTGCGGCCATTGACACGAAAGCCCACAATGCCAAGTGCATATGTTACTTCCGTGATGTCCCGATACTGATATTCAAACGGAACACTGCGCAGCCCCATTGACATGGAGCCGGAGACAGTCCGTTCCCCAAGCACCAGACGATTTTTGGCGGTGTTCAGCCAGGAAATACATTCAACTACAGCAACGGCCGCACAACCAACGAAAAGGCACAGCAGAATCATGGTTTCTTCGTCGTTGAGTTCATCCGCCGTCACCAAAAAAATAATCAAGGATAGTACCGCAGCGAAAGCGCCCCCAGCTGTCAGTGCTTTTGCAAGCAGGCCCGCCGTTGCCTTTGGATAGAAAGTTCTGACTTCATGGTGCGGCGGTTCCGCGGTCTGCGCCACTTTGCTGCCACATTTGGGGCAGAAGGTATTGCCCGGCACAAGCTCTGCGCCGCAATTCGAACAATGCATTTGAATCATCCTTTCACAAGTTGAGCAGAGTTATAGCTCTTTAAGATACATTATACATATCTTAAAGAGAATTATCAAGTCATTTTTTTCGCGGTAAGCTATTTATGATCCGTGAAAGGAGGGCTTCTCTATGTCTGCACCTATTCAAAATTTGGGGAACGCCCTGCGTGCCGCAAGGTTGAAAAAGCATTATTCGCAGGAGCAGCTGGCGGAACGGCTGGATATCACCGTCACCCATCTGCAGCATATCGAAAGCGGCTTTCGCAAGCCATCCATTGAGCTGTACTTTGCTCTGGTACAGGCGCTGGACTTTTCCACAGACTCGTTTCTGACGGAACAGGCCGATGATTCCCTGGCACATCAGCGTTCTTCCTTGGCACTGATGGCCAGCCAATGCACCCGGCAGCAGCTGACCGTTTTGCTTGCTACTGCTCAAGCACTGCTGGACAGTTTCCCTGCGCCGGAACCGGATGCCGGTTTTTCCCCCGAAAGTACCCCGGGGCACAGCGGAACCGCTTGAGGTCCGGCTTTGCAAAATACACAAAAGGCCGAAACCATCGTCTTTCCGTGAAGACGGCGGTTTCGGCCTTTTCGTTTTGTGTTCCAGTATTGTTCAGGAAAGTTCAAACATGCCGTTATACAGCTGATAATACTCGCCCTTCTGGGCCAGCAGCTGTTCATGGTCGCCGCGCTCGACGACCTGGCCATGTTCCAACACGATGATCGCATTGGCGTTGCGCACGGTGGACAGCCGATGGGCAATGACAAAGACGGTGCGTCCCTCCATCAGCTGGTCCATGCCCTTTTCGATCAGGGCCTCGGTGCGGGTGTCGATGGAGGAGGTGGCCTCGTCCAAGATCAGCACCGGCGGGTCGGCCACGGCCGCCCGGGCAATGGCCAGCAGCTGCCGCTGGCCCTGGCTCAGGCTGGCGCCGTCGGAGGTGATGCGGGTGTCATACCCCTGGGGCAGGCGGCGGATGAAAGAATCGGCGTTGGCAATTTTTGCAGCCTGGACGATCTCCTCCCGGGTGGCGTCCAGCTTTCCGAAACGGATGTTGTCCGCGATGGTGCCGGTGAACAGGTGGGTGTCCTGCAGCACGATGCCCAGGCTGCGCCGCAGAGAATCCTTGGCAATGTCCCGCACGTCGATGCCGTCGTAGGTGACGCTGCCCTCGTCAATGTCGTAAAAGCGGTTGATCAGGTTGGTGATGGTGGTTTTGCCGGCGCCGGTGGAGCCGACAAAGGCAATTTTCTGCCCCGGCTTGGCGTACAGGCTGATGTGCTTGAGGATGGTGTGCCCCTTCTCATAACCAAAGCTCACGTCGTGAAAGCGCACGTCGCCCCGCAGCGGCACCAGCGTGCCGTCCGGCTTTTGCCAGGCCCAGCGGCCGGTCTTTTCGGTGCAGGGGGTCAGAGCGCCGTTTTCCTCCCGCACGTTGACCAGGCAGACCTTGCCGTCGTCCACCTCGGGGTTCAGGCTCATGGCCTCAAAGATACGCTCGGCACCGGCCATGGCCGCCAACAGGAAGTTGCTCTGCTGGGTGAACTGGTTGATGGGCAGCGCAGCCTGGCGCACAAAGACCAGGTAGCTGGACAGGCTGCCGATGTCGGTCATACCGTTAAGGGCCATAATGCCGCCCAGCACCGCAACGATCGCATAGTTGATGTAGGAGATACTGACCACGGCGGGCACCATGGTAGCGGCGTAGTTCTGGGCGCCGGTGCCTGCCTTGCGCAGGACCTCGTTTTTTTCGTTAAAGACGCGCAGGTTTTCCGGCTCGTGGTTGAACACCTTGATGACCTTCTGACCGCTGACCATCTCCTCGATATAGCCGTCCACATCGCCCAGCGCTGCCTGCTGTTTGGTGTAATACTGGGTGCTGCGTTTGGCGCTGTACCGGATATAGGCAAACATGGCGATGTAGCCCAACACCACGATCAGCGACAGCTGCCAGTTGAGCACAAACAGCATGACCAATGTGCCGGCCAGCTGAATAAAGCTCTGGATGGACATGGCAAAACTGTTATTCAGCGCGTCCGAAACAGTGTCCACATCGTTTGTAAAATAGCTCATGATATCGCCGTGGCGCTGGGTGTCAAAAAAGCGCAGCGGCAGGGTCTGGATGTGGTTGAACAGATCCCGGCGGATGTCGAACAGCACCTTCTGGGCGGCATAGACCATCGTCTGGGTGTATCCCAGGGCAGACAGCGCACCGATGCCGTAGATGGAGGCAGTGGTGACGACGCCCTGCAAAAAGCCGGGGATGTCGCCTTCCCCCACGCTGTTGACCACCGGGCGGATCATGTAGGTGCCCAGCAGGTTGGCCACCGCGCTGATGGAAACCAGCACCGCCACCACCAAAAACAGGAACTTGTGCCGCCCCATGTAGGCGAGCAGCGTGCGCAGGGTAAAGCCGAAATTTTTTGGTTTTTTACCGGTGATCGCCCGTGCCATCCGCGTCGCCCCCTTTCATCTGGGAATGGTAGATCTCCTGATAGATGGGGTCCCCGGCCAGCAGTTCGCTGTGGGTGCCCACCGCATGGACATGCCCGTCGTCCAGCACCACGATCATGTCGGTGCCCATCACCGAGGTGATGCGCTGGGCTATGATGATCTTGGTGACATTTTCAAGCCCCCGCAGTGCCGTGCGGATCTTGGCCTCGGTGGCGGTGTCCACGGCGCTGGTGGAATCGTCAAAAATCAGGACTTTCGGTTTTTTCAGCAGCGTACGGGCAATGCACAGGCGCTGCTTCTGCCCGCCGGAGACATTAACGCCGCCCTGGCCCAGGTCGGTGTCCAGCCCGGCCGGCATGCGCTCAAGAAATTCGTCGGCACAGGCTGCGCGGCAGGCCGCCCACAGGGTATCATCGTCGGCATCCGGGTCGCCCCATTTCAGGTTGTCCCGCACCGTACCGGAGAACAGCACATTCTTTTGCAAAACGATGCCCACCGCATCCCGCAGTGCCGTCAGATCATATTCCCGCACATTGCGGCCGCCCACCAGAACACGGCCCTCGGTGGCGTCGTACAGGCGGGGGATCAACTGCACCAGCGTGGATTTTGCCGAGCCGGTACCGCCCAGGATGCCCACTGTCTGCCCCGGCCGGATGGTCAGGTTGACGTTGGCCAGGGCATACTCGGCTGCGTCGGGGTGGTACTTGAAGCTGACGTTCTCAAACCGGATGCCGCCGTCCGGGATCTCGGTGACGGCATGTTCCGGGCTGGCAAGCTCCACCTTCTCGTCCAAGACCTCTGCCACCCGGTGGGCGCTGGCCAGCGACCGGGTCATCAGCAAAAAGACGTTGGAGATCATCATCAGCGAGTTCATCACCTGCATGACGTAGCTGAGAAAGCTGGTCAGCCGGCCCACTGTCAGGCTGCCCTGCAAAATCATGTTGCCGCCCATCCACATGATCAGCACGCAGGCGGCGTACATGGTCAGCTGGAACGCCGGCAGGTTGAGCACCGCCGTGCGGAAGGTGCTGCGGCTGACGTTCATCAGTTCGGTGTTGACCTGGCTGAACTTTTCCTCCTCGTACTCACCGCGGACAAAAGCCTTGACGGCACGGATGGCGGTCAGGCACTCCTGCACCACATTGTTCAGGTGGTCCATGGCCTGCTGCAGCTTGATGTACATGGGCGCGATGTGCCGCACCACAAAGAACAGCACCAGCGCCAGGATGGGCATACAGATGAAGAACACCACCGCCAGGTCAGGGCTCATCCAGAAGGAAAGCCCAATGCCCAGCACCAGCATGGACGGTCCGCGGACCATGGGGCGGAACCCGCCGTTGATGGCGTTCTGCAGCACGGTGACATCGGTGGTCATGCGGGTGACCAGCGATGAGGTCTCGAAATGGTCAATGTTGCCAAAGGCATAGGTTTGCAGTTTGGCGTATTCGGCCTGGCGGATGCGGGCGCCAAAGCCGTAGGACGCCCGGGCTGCATACCGGGCGTACAGCAGACCGGTGATCAGCGCCAGCACGGCGCAGACAGCCATCTTGACGCCGGTGGTCAGGATGCAGTGCATATCCTGATTGGCCACGCCCTCGTCGATGATGTCGCTCATCAGGATGGGGATGACCATCTCAAAGGCGCTTTCCACAACCACCAGCAGCATGCCCAGGGCCATATCCCTTTTATAAGGTCCCATGTAGCCAAACAGGCGTTTGAGGTCTTTCATGTCATTCCTTCTCTCTTGTTTGTGTCTCTTCCTGCGGCAGGGCGGGTTCCCTGCCAAAGCTGCTGTCCGGCTTCAGGTTGCGGTAGGCGCGGCGGAAATAGGCGGCAAACTGCTGCTTTTCCTGCCGGGTAAAGCCGGCAAGCATCTGTTGTTCCACGTCCTCGGCCGCCTGCTGCCAGGCGGCAGCAGCCTGGCTGCCCTTATCTGTCAGACGGATGGTTCCAGTGCGCCGGTCATTTTTGTCCACACTGCGGCTGGCAAAGCCCCCCTTTTCCAGCGCGTCCAACATACGGCAGACGGCGGCGGGGTCGATCTCAAAATAGTCAGCCAGCTGCTTCTGGCTGCAGGGCCCCTTGCGGGCCAGATAATCGATCAGCTTGGGCTGACCGGACCCCAGGCCCAGCGCCGCACCCCGGGGACGGATCACAGTACGCTGGGCATGGGACAACCGGTACAACAGCATATAAAATCTGCTCTCCATGGGCGCCTTTCCTTCCTTGACTAGTCAATGATTGATGTGTCAATCATCGGCTGACAATCCTATTATATCCCCTCCATCCCCTTTGTCAACATCAATCCTCTTCTTAGCAAAGCGCCCCGCCAGGGCCTTTGTGGCAAGCGAAACCGGATCGCGTGGCAAAGGGCGCCTGTCAGGCGGAATTTTGCGGTTTGGTTTTCCCCTGAACCCGTGCCGGATTCCAGGAACCTTTTCCCCGCTGGAAGCATAGGTTCCACTTTCTCACCGGGACCCCACCAAAGCCCAGGGCCAATGCCAGATACAGCAAGCAGACAGCCGATGCGGCAGCCGCCAGGCCAAGCGGGGCGCCCCCGGTGCAGCGCAGGACCGCCTCGCCCGCCGCGCCGGCGGCCAGCGCAAACAGGGCGGGCCGGCCCAGCCAGGCAAACAGCCGGGGCTTCAGCCCTGCCCTGCGCAGCAGCCGTGCAGTGTTCAGCCCAAATGTCAGCAAGTTGGACATTGCCATAATGCCGAGAAATGCTTCCATGCCAAAACGGGGCAGCAGCGCCACAATACAGAGAATGCGCAGCGCCGAGTCCAGCAGCGAATATCGGAAGGTGGCCAGCTGCTCCCCCAGCCCCTTCAACAGGCCGTCCACCATGCTCTCCAGATACATGAAGGGCGCCACAAACCCCAAAACCCGGATGTAGCCGCCCACCTGGGCATCCCCGTACAACAACTGTGCCACCTGGCTGCCGAACAGCACAAAACAGCACCCTGCCAACATCGAAAACAGCCCCGCCGTGCGCAGGGTGGTTTCGATCAGGCGGGCAGCGGCCAGTCGGTCATGCCGGGCGCTGGCGCGGGCGATCTCGGGCATCAGGAGGCTGGACAGCGCCGACAGAATGGAGAAGGGAAAGAACAGCAGCGGCAGCGCCATGCCCTTCAATGCGCCATAACGGGAGATAGCCTCGGCCCGGTCGCCCAGGTGGATTGCCAGGCAGAGCGGGATCAGACTGGCTTCGGCCGCCTGCAAAGTGCTGGAAAGCAGACGGCTGCCCTCCACCGGCAGCACAATGGCCGCCAGCTCCCGCCGCGTGAAGGGCGAACGTTTTGCCTCCCGGCCAGAGCCGCGGCTGCGCAGCCCCGCATCCCGCCGGGCAAACAGCACCATCAGCAGGCAGGAAACACACTCGCTGACGGTGTTGCCCGCCAGCACTGCTGCGCAGGCATAGCCGGCCCCCCAGTGGGAGAAACGGCGCAGTGCCAGCCACACCACCCCCATGCGCACCAGCTGTTCCACCAATTGGGCCACCGCGTTGGGTTCCACCCGGCGCCGGGCCAGAAAGCATCCCCGCAGCGCACCGGCCACCGCCATCACCGGCAGGCTGGGTGCCAAGATTTTCAGCCCCAGGGCGCCCCGCACATCGTGCAGCAAAAAACGGGCCAGCGGCTCGGCCAAAAGCAGCTGCAGCACCATGGCCGCAGTGCCCAGGGCGCCCGCCGCCAGCACCAGCCGCCGCACCGTGCGGGCCATACTGCGCCCCCGGGCCAGGCTTTGGGCCGCCAGACGGGTGGAGGCCACATTCATGCCCGCCGTTGCCAGCGAGACAAACACCGTGTACACCGACAGAATCAATTGGTACAGGCCCATACCCTCGCTGCCGATGCCCGCCGCCACAAACACCCGGAACGCCATGCCCAGCACCCGGAGCCCCAGCCCGGACAGCGTGAGAATGGCTGCGTTTTTCAGGTAGACTTTAATCTGCATGGCACTGCCCCCTCCCCTGCCCGGCACAGGATTTCACCGCATTGTATGGGCAAACCGGTCGGATTATGCCTTGCCCGGGACCGCCGGGTGTGATACAATAAACTCTGTTTTGAGAGGACAGGAACAGTAAGAGGGAACACGCATGTTTGTCCGCGCGTACGACGCACACACAAAGGAATATTACAAATCCATGGTATATGCCCTGGTGGACCCGGGCATCCGGGAGCAGGCAGTGGTCTATCACCCGGTGCTGGACAGCTTTGTGCTGCTGCACCACTTGAATGCGGGCAATCCCGATCTGGTGGGATATGCGTGCATCCAGCCCGACCGCACCGGCTGGCAGGAGGCTGACCCGGCGTTTTCTGCCCGGCTGAAATCCGCCCCGACCCGGGACCGGGGCGCGGAGCCGCTGACCCGGCTGCTGGGTTACCCGGAGGTGGTGGGCAGTCCCGGATTTTTGCAGGCACTGCTGAGCACCGGCTTTGTGCCCCGGGAGCAGGCCGGGATTCCCCTGCGGGAGCCCGCCGACCTGCAGACTTGGACCTATGTGCGCACCCAGGCCGACGCCGATGAGCTGATGCGGCGGTTTGGCGGATTTCGCGGTGCGGCACTGGTGCGCCTTTATTACAAAGAGAACACCGGCACCCGCCAGCTGACTGCCCGCTTTGAGGAAGCCGACCATTTTGGTGCCATCGACCTGTGCTTTGAGGGCACACTTGCCCTGCACCTGCAACGCGTCGGCGAGAACCGCAGCCACCAGTTTGCCTGTGCCAGCCTGCTGGTGCGGGAGGAGACCGTCTTTTGGGCGGACGCCGAACTGCCGGCGGAGGATTCGACCGTTCCTGACAATTATGTTAAGGCATTGAACCTGAAATGGCGCAAGGTGCGCCGCATCCGAAAAAAGTTTCCCGGGCGCCCTGCCGACGCGCCCGCCACGTTGTGATACAGATTGGAGCGATGTGATATGTCTACCCCTTCCCAGATGGTCCGCGAGTCTGCCGACTTTCTGCGCAGCCGTTTGAATGCCCAGCCGGACCTGGCACTGGTGCTGGGCTCCGGCCTGGGCGACCTTGCCAACGAGATCGAAAACCCGGTGTATATTCCCTATCAGGAGGTTCCCCATTTTCCTGTGTCCACTGCACCGGGACATGCCGGGCGCTTTGTTTTCGGGCGGCTGAGCGGCCGTATGGTGCTGTGTATGCAGGGCCGGTTTCATTATTACGAGGGGCACGATATGGCTGCCATCGCACTGCCGGTGCGGGTCATCAAGGCACTGGGGTGCCGGGCACTGGTGCTGACCAACGCGGCCGGCGGCGTCAATTGGGACTTTTCGGTGGGGGATTTCATGCTCATCACCGACCACATCAACTTTATGGGCGCCAATCCGCTGCGCGGAGAAAACGACGAGGCCATCGGTCCCCGCTTCTGCGACATGACCCATGTCTACGCCCCGGAGTTTCAGCAGGCCGCCCGCCAGGTAGCCGCAGAGCAGGGCATCCCCCTGCGGGAGGGCGTCTACCTGGGCTATATGGGCCCCAGCTTTGAAACCCCGGCCGAAATTCGGGCTTTCCGCACGCTGGGTGCCGACGCAGTGGGCATGAGCACGGTGCCGGAGGCGATCGCGGCCTCCCACTGCGGCCTGCCGGTGCTGGGTGTGAGCCTGATTACCAACATGGCCGCCGGCATGGCCGGCAAGCGGCTGTCCGGTGAGGAAGTCATCGAGATCGCCAACCGGCGCGGGCCGGTCTTTCAGGCCTTTATCCGCCAGGTGGTGGGCGCATTGCCGCTGTGACGCTGTCAACGGAGGAATCGGAAGATGAAACTTCTAGTCAGCGCCTGCTTGATGGGCATCGGATGCAAATATTCCGGCGGAGATAACCGCTGCGGTGAGATGCTGGCAGCGCTGAAGGCAAACGGGCATGAGGCAGTGCCCGTTTGCCCCGAGGTATACGGCGGGCTGCCCACCCCTCGCCCGCCAGCCGAACGGCAGAATGACCGGGTCGTCACCGAGGCCGGTGCCGATGTGACCGCACAGTACCGCAAGGGTGCCGAGATTGCCCTGGCCCTTTACCGGCAGTGTGGATGCAGCGCCGCTGTGTTGAAAGCCAACAGTCCCAGCTGCGGCTGCGGAAGCATCTACGACGGCAGCTTTACCCACACCAAAATATCCGGCGATGGTGTGACTGCCGAGCTGCTGAAAGCAAACGGCATCCCGGTCTACACCGAGGTGAGTTACCGTCAGTTACCCGGTATGGCTGAGCCTGACCATCCCAACAGCCGGGAAATTCCTGACGCAGCATTTGTGCTGTCCACACCGCTTCCGCCGGACGCCGCCCGTATCCGGCGGGAAGTGTTTGTGGAGGAGCAGGGTTTTGCTGAGGAGTTTGACCGTACCGACCAGACCGCCTGGCATCTGGTACTTTACCGAAGCGGCCAACCCACCGCCTGCTGCCGTTTTTTCCCCGGTGATGAACCGGGCTGCTATGTGGTGGGGCGGCTGGCGGTGCGTGCCCCATTCCGGAAGGATGGTCTGGGCGCGCAGGTGCTGGCTGAAGCCGAGCACCGCATCACCGCGATGGGCGGTCTAAAGGTCGGCCTGGCGGCGCAGGTACGGGCCAGCGGCTTTTACCGCAAACAGGGCTATGTCTCCTGCGGCGGGGAATTTTTGGAGGAGTACTGCCCCCATATCTGGATGGAAAAGGTGCTGACAAGATAGGTTTCTGCCCGCAATACGCAAAAAGCGCCCCCGGTCTGGCTGCCACACAGCAATCCAGCCCGGGGGCATTTGCCCGGCAGGCTTGACGCAGCGGCGATGGCCCGGTATAATAGGGTGTACGCCATCCGCTGGCGGAAGATACCGGGGTGTTGCGCAGTTGGTAGCGCGCCTGCTTTGGGAGCAGGAGGCCGCGAGTTCGAGTCTCGCCACTCCGACTTGAAAAAATCCGCGCTGAAACGCATTTAACTGCGAATTAGCGCGGATTTTATTATTTTATTGTTTTTACTTTTTGATTCTTTTTTGACTTTGTTTTGTCGGCAAGTGTCAGACCAATGTTCAGACCAAATCAAAACGGGTTGTTTATCCATCTGCTGTCGGTCAGCGCAAAGAATGCACGCCGTTCGTCAGCCGAAATGTCCATCTGATTCAGCAGATCCGTTGCAAGTCCTTTCAGATTTGCTTTTTCTCCGTTTGCTTTTGCTCGTGCCTGCTCCTGCTCTTTTGCCAAACTGTAATCGGCATAATAGCGCATCCAGTCAGCGCCGCCAGACGTTCCAAACTGGCTATAAGCAGATGCAGCTTTTTCGTCTCTTCCGCTGTCTGTTGTGGTTGCGGCCATGTAGGTATTAAACATAAGATCATCATCAAGACCGCCGTTAATCAATGCCATGCGAAGCTCGCTTTCAGAGACTTTACCGTTTCCATCGGTGTCAGCGCCGTCGTAGGCATTACGGTAGGCAATAACACCGTCAGCACCAACTGCATCATTGACACGGGCCGCCACATCGTCGCTACCATTCTTGCTCAGGTAGGTGTCAACCAGCGACTGGTCGTCCAGCCCAAGCCCCTGCATGGAGTTCCAAATCTCCATGTTGGTCAGAGAAGCATTCTCGTTGCCGGTCTCACCCTTTTTGGCTGCCAGCGCACCGGATGTGGCCGCGTTTGCCAACGAGTAGTTTACAACGCCGTCAATGCCATCTTCCAGATACACGCCGTACAGTGGGTTGTCGGTTGTGTAGTCCGGCAATGCAGCAGCAGCTCCGACATTGTTCGCCAAAGTATAAACGTCCTTAATGGCGTCAACCTGCTCAGCGTCCGTCAGCCCTTGGAATGTGCTGTTGTCCATCAACTCATCAATGATATTGTAAGCCGTCTGTCCACGTGTCGTTGCATACTCGGTTTTTTGTTCGGGCGTCAAATAGATTTTGGAGCCATCCACATTCACATAACTGGATGCGCGGGTGGGAAGCACTCCTGTTTCTCCGGTGGCGTCATACAGTTCATCCAGGTAGCTGTCAACGGGTGTTGTATTTTCCGCCGCAAAATATCCGGGCGAAAGCATATTGTACGCCGCACGCCCAAGAATATTGCCGCCCACATTTTCCTGCGTACGTCCCCACGCATCAATCCAAGGCTCGTTCGTTTCTGACAGGCCGGGGATCCGGTTTTCAAAGCTCTGAATATTATAATTCAGATCTCGCTCGCTTCTGCTGTCTCCGCCGCCGTAGGTGTCGCGCCGGGTGTCATCAATTGTTCTGGCAATCTGTCCGAGCACCGTTGGGACATACTGGCTAAAATAATTGGCTACCGAATTGCTTAACGCGGCTTCGAGTTTGCTTTGGTTATCATCCACATAACTTAGGTTGTCAAGCGTATTGTTCAGGCCGGACAACATCGTCATTTCGAGCACGGGCTGCGCCATATTACGCAGCGCATCTACAACGCGCCCTGCGTCATAATCGCCGCCGAGAATGCTAGGCAATTCAGCTCCAAGCAAAAGCGGTACTGCCGCCGGCGATGCCCAGTCAATGGTATAGCTTCCAACACCGGGAATATTGATGGAATACGCCTGCTGGCCCTGCATCGTGTTGAAGTTGTTCTCGTCCTCTTCATCGCTGCCGCTGCCGTTCAACAGTCCGGCACTTACAAGGGCATAGCCGATAGCAATCAGTGCGGTTCCCGTAATACCCTTGGAAGCGGAATCAATCACATCTGCTGCGCTGCGGCCACGACTTGCTCGGTAAATGGCTTCTACCGTTGCCCCAAGCGGGTTGTACTCCAACGCCGTTTTTAAAACATTTGTGGTGGTTCGCTTGAAGGGAAGCTGACCTTCAATAATCATATAGGCGAGCTTTTGGCTTAGGTTTCCGTTGCGAAGATTATTGGACGCTTTACTCGCAAGGGTAGAAAGCCAGTTATCCGCTTGGAACGTCGCCGTGTCAGCGTCCGCAATAGCGCGCTCGACCATTTGCTCCACACGTCTTTGAGTGCCGGCGTCTGTGGACGTCAATGCACTTGCATCAAGGCCCTGCGCTTTCAGCTGCTGCGCCAGACTGCTGGAAAATTCAGACCCCCGGAACCAGTCATCAACACGGGTCATAAATCCGCTGTTGGCTTTTGACGCCGCCTCGATAGCGCGTCCGACCGGAGAATTTCCATAGGTCTGCCGCGCATTTTCGATACCGAACCGCACATTAAAGCGGTCCCCAACATTTTGCGCTGTTCCGTCCGGGTTGTGGATGGTGTCTCGATTGCGGAATACCCTGCTGTATGCCTGGTTATAAGCATAGTCTCGCGCGGCTTGTACAAGGCCCCTGTCGCCAGGTGTCAAGATGGCGCGGGTGCGCTGATCTTGCGGCAGTGCATTCTGGATAACTGCCGAAACCGATTCTGTCATACCGGTAAGACCACGCATCAGGATGTTGCCGGTAATGTTCCGGACATGGGTGCGCGGGTTTCCCAGCATGGCAAGATAGCGAATGTTGTTCAGCCGTTCAAACCAGCTGCGGGCAGGAAGCAAACGGCCCATAATGGAATACATCTGCGTTTCCAGCTGATACCGTTCGCGGCTGTCCGGCATATCCTTCATCTGTTCCGCGATAGCAACAACGTCCTCGAAATCCTGCCCTTGCAGTTCTTCGATACCTGCAATATCTGCAAGCAGACGGTTGTACACATCGTTTTTGTCACCGCCCGCCAACAGCCGCTGCGCTGCGTCGTTTACCTGGTCGTCGGTCAGATTCACGCGGTGCGCATCGGCAAGGTCCTGAACGATCTTGCGTGCCGCGTTCAGATGATCTTCAACGCTGTCGTTTGTGGGCGTAATGCCTTCACTGCGCAGAAAGCTGTCAAACTCCGCATCCTGCGGGCTGGGGATTTCCTGTCCCGCATCCACAATGTCGTTCGCCAGATTGCGCACGTTCTGCGCATCCCGCTTGTGGCTGTTCTCCCACGATTTTGCGATCTGGTCAGACACCTGCTGGAATTTCTGGAACGGGGTCTGTTCCGTAAACTCGGCGGCGCGGTTCTGTGCAAGCGCGCGGCCCTGTCGGCTGGCGGCCTGGCTGCTTCTCTCGTACAGCAATTTCAGCCGTTCTTTGATTTGGCCGTACTCTGTGGAGTTCGGGTCAGCCATAAGCATTTGGTTTTGCAGCCGCCGGCTCATGTCCTGCGCCGTTGCCGTATCCGTTGCATCCCACTGCTTCTTGTTCGCCAGCTCGTTGCTCAGCTGGTCAATCGCCGCCAGTTCATCGCCGTTGTTTTGCTGCACGGCAACATCAACATCACTGCGGCCAGCGTCCGCAGCTTCACGGAAGGAATAGACTTCGTGCGTCTGCTCGCCAAGTCCCAGCCCCTGCCGTTCCTGTTCGGGCAAAATCCCAGCCGCCCATTGCTGCACACCGGGGTCAAGGTTCGGCACCTCTGCGCGGTTGTAATCTCGCAGCATATCCGCACCAACACTTTGTGCGGGCCGGGTTCCGCTGGTGCCGTCCCACAACTGGTCAATTCCCTGGCTCAGGCTCTCTCCCTGCGGATTCACTTCGGGCAGGCTGTCAAAGCCGAAATCGTCATCGTAATTTTCTACTCGGTGTTCAATACCATACCGGCCTGCAACATTCTGGATATAATCCGGTGCGTCCCCCCATTCATTCGACACGTTATTCTGTGCCAGCCATTCCTCAAACGATGGCACATCTCGTCCAGAAAAATTATCCAGCATAATCTCCTTGGTGTAGTCAATATTAGACTGCATCAAGTCAGAATCCACGATGCGCTGTGCACGGGGTGCAATTTGCATGAGATCATCTACGGGAGATGTTCCGTCTCCAGAATATCCAACATTCATGCTGGACAGTTCCTGCATTGCAGTATCCAGGGAGACGGCACTATCCGGGTTCGTTGTCAAATTCGTCCCATTCTGGATATTATACTGCGAAATGGAACGCAATCCCGTTGCGTTCAGGATTTCCGATGCGTCGGATTGATTCACGTAAATACGGGTGTTTTTCAAATAATCCCGCAGTTCCTGCTGTGCCGGGTCTGCGTCAACTGTGTAATCCGCTTCTCGCACAAGCCCACGCGCGATGTCATCCAGTTCCGCATCAACGTTGGTGGCAGTGCCATTCGCCATGCTCTCATAAAGAGCTTGAAGCCTGCGAGTGTAGACGCTGCGGCGATCACGGCCGGTCGCATTCTGTGCGCGCTGTGCATAGTTTACTGCTTCCTGGGCTGCACTTCCCCGCGCTCCACCATTCGCTGCAACTGCCGTTCCGCCAACACCTGCGGGCTGATATTCCGCGCCTGCCCCACCGGGATTGCCAGTTTCAAGATTCGCGGATACATTTCTTCCCATGTCGGGATTTGTTTCTGTGCCATTCTGAATACCTCCTGTCATATTGATTCCATCATAGGGCACCGAAACAGCACTGTCAATCGGATCAACATAAATATCTTCACCGAAAGGTAAACCAAATTCTTCCGCGGATTCAGAATAACTGTTTTCTTGAGAATTCGGCAAAATGCCCTGGTCTACAGAATAATCCTGCAAATTTTGCTCGTTAGGTTGGGCCGGCGCATTTGCAGCAGCGTTTCGGTTGGCATTCAGAAGCGCCTCTCCGCGCGTATTCATCGGCATTTTATCACTCCATTCAAGAAAAGGCCGTCCATCTGGGCGGCCTTTTGGTTAGTAGTAAACCCACTCACCGTTGATGTAGCGGGCATTGCTGGTAGTGGTTGGCGTGCCGGTGCCTTGCAGCAGGCTCACCAGGTTCACACCGTTGTTTGCGGCCAAGTTCATAAGCGCGGTCTGGTAAGCGCTTAAATCTGCCGCTTCTCCGCTGGCGCGCTGTGCCTCCAGCTGTGCCATGTTGTTCTGGTAGGTGTTCAGCAAACTTCCCAGCTGAGACTGCCGTTCACGCTCCAGGTTGTTCCGGGCGTTTCCGTAGTTGTTCAGCATACTTGCGGTGGTGGTTTCAGACGCTCCGCCCGTCAAGCCCTGCGCCGTCAGCTGCTGGTTCAGATTCCGCTCTTGCAGCATCCGGTTCACATAGGCTTCCCGCAATGCCTGGGCGGTCGCGTCGTCCACTTCACCGACCGAGAAGTTGTAGTTTTCCTTCTGCTGCGCTGCGGCTTTCTGGTAGGCTTCCTCCCGTGCACGCCGCTGGGCCTCCTGCGCCGCACGCATCTGTTCCATGATCTACGCCTGCATCTGTGCCATCACATCCGCATACGACGGGGTAGAGACAGCGGGAGCGGACGCGGCAGCAGGCGGCGTATAGGTCTATGTGCCGGAACCGCCGGAAGAGTTCCCGCCAGAGCTGCCGGTGTTCCGGTTTGAATTGTTGGTATACGTTCCGGAAAACGGACCCGGCCGCTTTGTGCCGGTGTACTTTTGAGTCGTCGCATTGTCAAGGCCGATGGACGGTATATCAAATCTGGGCATTGATATTACTGGGTTTTCACAAATCCTTTAATGACACTCCGACCAAAAAATTCCCGCGATGATTCGTCAAAAGCGACGTTTCATCGTGGGAATTTTCGTTTGCGTGTTGGTGATTGTTGCCGATTGTTTGGGCAATTTATGACTTGAATGTTTATCGGAATATTCAGACCAAATCAGAACAGACTGCCCTACCTATTGCTGTTGGCCAGAAGGAAGAATGCACATTGCCGGCAAAGTCTGTGGGCTGCCAAGGTGCTTGAATCCACCGTAAAAGAAAAATGAGAGTATAGGGAAACGCCCCCAACGTGCCGGGACTTCCGACAGGTTGGGGGCCTATGATCCATTCAGCCATACTGAGCAGCGTGAGGACGAACGTCGGATACCGGCTCATTTGAACCCGGCACATTTAAGTAGAATTACAATGGGAGCAATCAAAAGCAGGACCACATACAACACATAGAACAACTCCCATTGAACAATTTTTGTGGAATGTTGAGCTATTTTATGACGATTTTAGCTCTCCCCAACGCAAGCGATGAATGTCCAGATACGGATAGAATCATTTTGATTTTTCATACTGTTGGTAATTATTATACCACTTAGTTTGTGTTATACACAAATAGGCGGCATGAAAAGAGCAATCTGCAAGTTAGGGCAAAATGCTCTTGACTGCGCAACGTGTTGGTAAGCTGGCGCTGCCGCCCCCCTGCACGGGGTTCCCCAATGGATTTGACTTTCCCGCCTGCCGATCTTATACTTTCAGAAAGAAAACAAATGGCAGCCGCCCGCGGATGGTCTTGCAGGACCGGTACGCCCGTGCGGCCTTTCGGGAAGGAGCATGGCGCAATGGGCAACCGCTGCATTTCCAATGAATGCCTCAGCAACACCGGATTCAGCTATACCTTGTCGCTGATCAATGGCAAATACAAAATGACCATCCTGTATACGCTGATGGAGTTTGGTGTGGTGCGCTTTAACGAGATGAAAAAGTATATCGGGAACATCTCCTACAAAACGCTCAGCGCCACGCTGAAGGAGCTGGAGGCCGACCAGCTGGTCAATCGCCAGGAATACCCGCAGATTCCGCCCAAGGTCGAGTACAGCCTGACCGAGCGGGGCAAATCGCTGATTCCCATTCTGGACTCCATGTGCGATTGGGGCGACAAAAACCGGCTGTAAGCATACAAAACGCCCTGCTGTTTTGCCCCGAGGGCATGCAAGGCGCGCAACACCTTGGCACACATATTCTGCCGCACACAGCACAGGCCGGCAGGCGCGGTTTTCCGCAGCCTGCCGGCCTTGCATTTTGTTTGCGCTGTCCTAGCGGCGGGCAGCCGCCACCGATTGGCGCACCAGCGCCCGGCGCAGCTGGGCGCTGGCCAGCTGGAGTGTCTGTGCGTCCAGGCCGGGCTCCTTCAAACGTGCCTCGGCCTGCTGGAGGCTGCGCTTGGCGCGGTCGGTGTCAATGTCCTCCGCCCACTCCCATGTGGTGGCGATCAAGCGCACCCTGCCGCCCAGCACGGTGAGCAGCCCGCCGATACAGGCCGCCGAGCGGATATCCCCTTCCGGGGTAACAACGTGTGCCTCGCCCATGCCAAGCGCGGTGCAAAAATCGCAGTGCCCGGCCAGGATGGCCACATCGCCGCCGATGGTGCGGCAGACAAGCCGCACCGCCGGGCCGTCATACCGGCAGCCGTCCGGTGTAACCACCGTGAGGGGGTAGGTTTTCATGGGGCAGATCTCCTTTCCGGGGGGCAGTTTGACAGAGCATCACTGTTTTGTCTTGGCGTACGCATCATCAATGGTGCCTGCAAACAGAAAACTGCTCTCCGGCAGACGGTCGCAGTCACCGCCCAGGATAGCCTCGAAGCCGCGCAGCGTCTCGGCCAGGGGCACGTATTGGCCCGGCATGCCGGTGAACTGCTCCGCCACATGGAAGCTCTGGGACAAAAAGCGCTGGATTTTGCGGGCGCGGGCAACGGTGATTTTGTCCTCCTCGCTCAGTTCCTCCATGCCCATGATGGCGATGATATCCTGCAGCTCCCGGTAGCGCTGCAACACTCGCTGCACGGCACGGGCAGTGTCGTAGTGGCGCTTGCCCAGTGTGCCGGGGCGGAGGATGCGGCTGGTGGACTCCAGCGGGTCCACCGCCGGATAGATGCCCTGGGCGGCGATGTCGCGGCTCAGGACAGTGGTGGCATCCAGGTGGGTGAAGGTGGTGGCCGGGGCCGGGTCAGTCAGGTCATCGGCCGGCACATACACCGCCTGCACCGAGGTGATGGAACCATTTTGGGTGGAGGTAATGCGCTCCTGCAAAGCGCCCATCTCGGTAGCAAGGGTGGGCTGATACCCCACCGCCGAGGGCACCCGCCCCAGCAAGGCACTGACCTCGCTGCCTGCCTGGGTAAAACGGAAGATGTTATCGATGAACAAAAGCACGTCCTGGTGCTGCACGTCCCGGAAATATTCGGCCATAGTCAGGCCGGACAGCGCCACCCGCATACGGGCACCGGGGGGTTCGTTCATCTGACCAAAGACCATGGCAGTCTTGTTGAGCACACCGCTCTCCGCCATTTCCAGATAAAGGTCATTGCCCTCACGGGTACGTTCCCCCACACCGGTAAAGACTGAACAGCCGTTGTGGGCGGTGGCAATGTTATAGATCAACTCCTGGATCAGCACCGTTTTGCCCACGCCCGCGCCCCCGAACAGGCCGATCTTGCCGCCCTTGGCGTAGGGGCAGATCAGATCCACCACCTTGATGCCGGTTTCCAGCATCTCGACAGCGGGCTGTTGTTCCTCAAAGGAGGGTGGGGCACGATGGATGGGCCAGCGTTCCACCCCTTTGGGGGCGGGCTGCTCGTCGAGCGGCTGCCCCAGCAGGTTGAACACGCGGCCCAGGCATTTGTCCCCCACCGGCACCGTGATGGGGCCGCCGGTATCCTCCGCCGGGTCGCCCCGCACCAGGCCGTCAGTACTGCCCATGGCGATACAGCGCACGATATTGTCACCAATCTGCTGGGCCACCTCGGCCACCAGCGGGGTGCCGTGATTGTCCAGCCGGATGGCGTTGAGCAGCGGGGGCAGTTGGTTTTCGGGGAAGCGGATGTCCAGCACAGGCCCCATGACCTGTACCACATGGCCGACGGTTTGTTCTGGCATAGGGACACTCCTTTACACGCCGCCCGCGTCGGCGCCGGCAACGATCTCGGTCAATTCCCGGGTAATGGCAGCCTGGCGGGCACGGTTGTAGTTGAGGCTGAGGCGGTCAATCATGTCGGAGGCGTTCCTGCTGGCTGAATCCATGGCGGTGCGGCGGGCGGCCAGCTCACTGGACACGCTCTCGCACAGGGCGCCATAGACAATTCCGGCCAGATATTCGGGGATAACGGCATTGAACACCGTCTCGCTGTCCGGCTCATAGAGCAGCATCGGGTGGGCGCTTTTCCCCGCAGGCGGGATGAAGGGAAGCACCGGCAGCACCTGGGCCTTCTGGGCCAGCATTGAGACGAACCGGGTGTAGACCAGGCGGATCGCCCCGATCTGCCCGCCGGCAACCAGACCGCAGAGCATGCGGCTGATCTCAAAGCAGTCGCTGACCGACAGTTCCCCCGCCACCGCAAACGCCCTGCTGACGATGGGGATGCCCTGTCGTTCGAAGTGTTCCACCGCACGGCGCCCAATGGGCAGCACACAGATCTGCCCATCCGGGTTGTCCCCGGCAAAAGCGCGGAACACATTGGCATTGTATCCGCCTGCCAATCCCCGGTCCCCTGCAATGACAATATAGCAGGTGCTGCCGCCACTCTGCCGTGCCAGGTAGGGGCTTTGCAAAGTAGGGTCAGCGGCGGCCATATCGCAGAGGGTCTGATACAGTGTCTCGAAATAGGGGCGGCTGTGTTCCACCCTGTCGCTGGCCCGGCGCAGCTTGCTGGAGGCCACCAGCTCCATGGCTTTGGTGAGCTGCCGGGTGCCCTGCACGCTCTTGATGCGCAGCTTAATCTCCTTCATGGACGCGGGCATGGCAGGCTCCTTTCCGCAAGGGGTTCCGGGCAGGCCGGATGCGGCCTCAGGCGTGGGTCTTGGCAAAGGTATCGGTAAATTTCCGCAGCAGGGCGGCCAGCGTTTCCGCATTTTCAGCCGAAAGCTGACCGGTCGTACGGATGGCCGCCAGCACATCGGCGGCTTCTGCACTGCTGTCCAGCCAGGGGTACAGCTCCTGCTCATACAGGCGGACACGGGTCGTCGGGACCCGGTCCAGCATGCCGTGGACGGTGGCGTACAGCAGGACCACCTGCCTTTCCACCGGGACAGGGGCGCCCCGGTCCTGCTTGAGCACCTCCACAATGCGGGCGCCCTGGGCAAGGCGGGCTTTGGTGTCGGCATCCAGATCGGAACCGAACTGGGCAAAGCCCTGCAGCTCCCGGTATTGGGAGTAGATCAGTTTGAGCCGGCCGGCCACCTGCTTCATCGCCCGGATCTGGGCGTTGCCGCCCACACGGGAAACCGAGATGCCCGGGTTAACCGCCGGCATGACCCCCGCGTGGAATAGCTCAGTTTCCAGGAAAATCTGGCCGTCAGTGATGGAGATGACATTTGTGGGAATGTAGGCCGACACGTCTCCGGCCTGGGTTTCAATGATCGGCAGCGCGGTCAGCGAACCGCCGCCCAGCTTGTCGGACAGCCTGGCCGCCCGCTCCAGCAGGCGGCTGTGCAGATAGAACACGTCACCGGGGTAGGCCTCGCGGCCGGGCGGGCGCCGGATCAAAAGCGACAGCGCCCGGTAGGCAACCGCATGCTTGGAAAGGTCGTCGTAGACCACCAGCACATGCCGGCCACGGTACATGAAATACTCCCCCATGGCGCAGCCCGCATAGGGCGCGATATATTGCAGCGGCGACAGCTCCGATGCCGCAGCCGACACCACGATGGTATAGTCCATGGCGCCGGCGGCGGACAGCTCCTCCACCAGCGCGGCCACGGTGGACTGCTTCTGGCCGATGGCCACATAGATGCAGAGCACATCGCCGCCCTTCTGGTTGAGGATGGTATCCACCGCAATGGCAGTCTTGCCGGTCTGGCGGTCGCCGATGATCAGTTCCCGCTGTCCGCGGCCGATGGGAATCATCAAGTCAATGGCCTTGATGCCGGTCTGCAGGGGTTCCCGCACCGGCTGGCGCTGCAAAATGCCGGGGGCCGGACTCTCGATGGGGCGGTATCCGGCGGCATCGATGGGCCCTTTGCCGTCAATGGGTTGGCCCAGTGCGTTGACCACGCGGCCGATCATCGCCTCGCCCACCGGGACTGACACCACCCGGCCGGTGCGGCGGACCGTACCGCCCTCCGAGATGCCGGCCTCGCTGCCCAGCAGCACGATGGCCACCGTGTCCTCCTCCAGGTTCTGGGCCATACCGTAGGCACCGTTTTCAAATTGAAGCAGCTCGCCGGCCATGCAGTTGTCCAGGCCGGCGGCGCGGGCGATGCCATCGCCCACCATGGTGACGATCCCGGTCTCGCTCTGTTCGATGGCGGCGGCGTAATGTTTGATCTGCGCCCGGATGATGCGGGAGATCTGTTCAGGGTTCAGCTGCATGGGGTGATTCACCACACAATCCTTTCAAACTCAAAGTGTCAGGCGTTCCAGGCCCTCCCGGATGGTGTCCAGCCGGCGGCGCAGGGTTCCGTCCAGACGGGTGCCGCCCATATCCAGGCGGATGCCGCCCAAAAGTTCCGGCTCCACCCGGACGGTCAGGTGGATGCGTTTGCCGGTCACGGCGGCCAGCTTTTCAGTCAGGCGGCGGCGTGCGTCCCCGTCCAGCGGCACAGCAGCCGCGGCGCATACTTCCAGGATTCCATGGGCCTGGTTGTAGCAGTCCCGATAGGCGCGGGCGCAGTCCCCCAGCTGGCGCAGCAGCCCCTCGTCGCAGAGCAGGTTCAGAAAATTGACGGTGTAGGGGTGCATCTGCCCACCGAACGCCTCCTCCAGCAGGGCACGGCGCTGGGCGCGGGGGATGCTGGGCATGGACAAAAGCCGCAGGTACTGCGGTTCGGCCCCGATGCAGGCAACCGCGCAGACCAGCTCCTGCAGGATCTGGTCTTCCAGGTGCTCCTCGGCGGCCAGGACGTACAGGCTGCCGCCGTAGCGCTTTGCCGCGCCGGTCACGAAGCATCCCCCACATGGGCGATGAAGGCATCAATCAGGGCGCGATGGTCCTGCTCGGATACTTCCCGCTCCACCACACGGCTGGCGATCTGCATGGCAATGCCCCCGATCTCAGCCTTTAACTCATTGGCGGCCTTTTTCTTTTCCTGGGCGATCTGTGCCTCGGCGCGCTGCCGCAGGGCGGCGGCCTGCTGCCGGGCCTCGGCCAGCAGCTCCGCCTCCCGGGCCTGGGCTCGGGCGTTGGCTTGGCGCAGCATGGCGTCGCTCTCCCTCTTCACACCTTCCAGCCGTTCCTGGTACTGCTGCTCCAGTTCCCGGGCCTGCCGGCGGGCGGCTTCGGCATCGGCGTACATGGCGTCGATCTCTGCCTGACGGTCATCGATCATCTGTTTCACCGGCTTGAACAGGAACTTCTTCAACACCAGAAAGGTGATGATCGCATTACAGAAGGTGAACAGCGCCGTCCAAGGGTTGACGCCCACAAAGCTCTCAAATCCAGACAAGAGCAATTCCCTCCTTTCCCTCGGTACAGGGCCGCGTTTTGCGCCGATTGCCGATCAGAACACAAACAACATCAGCAGTGCAATGACCAGCGAGTAGATGCCGGTGGACTCGGTGATGGCGCAGCCAAGGATCATGTTCGTGCGCAGGATGCCGGCGGTCTCCGGCTGGCGGGCCATGCCCTCCAGTGCCTTGCCCACCGCGTGGCCTTCGCCGATGGCCGGGCCGATGGCGCCCAGGCCCATGCAGATACCGGCGCCGATGGCGCATGCGGCGCGTACAATCGCTTCTTCCATAAGTCTGCCTCCTGTTGGGGGTTGGATGTGTGAGGGTCGGGTCGATGCATCGCAGTGCAATGCGGGTTGCAAAAGCAGGTTCAGGATTGGGGGGCTTCCTCAGGCGGCGGGCAGCAGTTGCCGATGTAGACCATCGTCAGCAGACTGAACACCAGCGCCTGCACCCCGCCGGAGAACACGTCAAAATACAGGCTGAGGATGCCGGGGATGCCCACTTCCAGATAGGGCACGCCGGAAAGCCCCGTCAGTGCCAGCGCACCGGTGACGGCAAACAGGGCGCCGACAATCTTGCGCCCCAGTTTTTTTGCGGCAAACCCCCAGCCCAGCAGGGCCAGCCCCGCTGCCAGAAATCCCGCCGCGGCGACGGGGTTGGACCCCACCGCCCCCAGAACCATGGCAGACAGGGTTGCCAGCGCCGAGTAGAGCAGGCTGGTGAGCACCCCGCCGCCGGAAATGTTGCCAAAGTGGCGGAAAGCCATTGAGATGGGCTGGGAGATCTCGGAGATGATGTTCATGGGCAGCATGACCGGCACCGGGTCGGCAAAGCCCTTCAGCCAGCCGGTAAAGCCGTTGGCGCGGATGCCGCACCCCCAGCACAGCAGGCTGGTCATCACCGCCCAGGTGGCGGTGGTGGACAGGTCTGCGGTGGTGGAGCGCAGAATGCCCGTCATGCCGATGAGCGTCCCTCCCAGCGAGGACAGAAACAGCGCCCCGATGTAGGGCGTCCAGTACAGGTTGTGCTCCCCCATGGTGTCCCGCACCATGTCGTAGAGCATGGCGATCCCCTTTTCCACCAGTGCCTGCCGGCGGGAGGGGCGTTTTTGCAGGTTGCGCCCCAGCAGGATGCCCGCCACGCACAGCAGCACCATCACCACAAAAGAGGACACCGTCGTCTGGGTGATGGGGATGCCGCCCAGGATGGGGATGGTAAAATAGATTTTGGGGCCGTTCAAGGTTTGTCCTCCCCCTTTCCGGAGCGGAGCAGGTCGATAAACTTGAGGGCAAACTGGGCGATCAGCAGCGGAATCAGTGCCGCCACCGGGTCGCATATGTCCGCCCGGAACAGCAGGACCAGCACCACCGCGATGAAAAGTAACCGGATGCCGGTGGACGCCTGGAGGGACAGCTGCACCCGGGCGGCGTTTTTCTCCTCCCGGGCGCGGTCCAGTGCGCGGGCGATGGTGATGGACAGAAACAGGAAATGGGCGATGGCAATGCCGCCGCCGATCAAGCCGCCCAGCAGCACTTTGCCATCGAAGCGGCCCAGCACGGCGTAGACGCCGAACATGGCCGCCACGCAGATGGCGACGATCACCGCCAGGTGGAGCACCTGAGCCAATACATCCCGGTATTTGCGCATGGGTTTTGTCCCCCTGTTCAGTATGGTCTGCCCCGACCGCTATCATGCAACGTGGGAACAGCAAAGCTGCCCGGCACATTCAGCCAGGTAAAAGTCAGTGTCGATGAAAGAACTTGCCGCCGGACCGGACGCGCTTTTGTGCTGCTGCGCCCATGCGGTCCATCAGGCGGATGGAGGAAACCAGGCCGCCCACGGCGCCCAGTATGCCGAGAGACACCCCCAGGGCCAATATCCAGCCGCCCAGCGCAAAGCGATCCCGCAGCCAGACAGCAAGCAGGATGCACCCCGCCAGCGGCGCAGCCACCGAAAAGCCAAACTGTGTTACCCAGGCAAGCAGCCGGGCGATATCATAAGCATGCTTCATAGCAGGTGAACCTCTGTGGTGCAAAAGCGGTACCGGCCGCGCCCACAAAAGCTGCGCGGATGGGTCCGGCCTTGGCGACGAAGGAGAAAGATGTTAGTGTTAGTATACCGTATGCAATCATCTTTTTCAATTGTTTTTTATCAACACATGAATTTATTTTTATCTATTTTGCTTTATCCTGCTTCATCTCAGTCTTTCTCCATGGTTCCTTCGCCACAGTAAAAAGCCGCACGGTGCAAGGCCACATGCCTCGCGCCGTACGGCGGCAGTTTTGTGCAAAATCAAAAGAGAAGGTCATCGTCGGTACCCGGGCGATGGCCGGTCAGGCGGTTCCACAGGGTGACACCTTTTTCCACCAATGTCAGGGCGCTGTTCGGCGTGGGCCCCACCAGCACCACAAACACAGCAAGAATTGCCAGGCCCCGGGCATCCAGCCAGGCAAGTTCCAGCAAGGGGGCAAACACTGCTGCGGCGGCCAGCGCCAGAACCAGCATACCGCACCACAGCACGGTGTGCACCAGCGTAAAGGGACGGCAAACCCGCCACAAGACCGCCAGGCCCACCGCCAGCAGCACAAAGGTACAGATGGTGGACAGCTGAGCGTTGGTCAAATCAAAGATCAGGGCAAATATCTCCACCCCCACCAGAAGCGCAAAATCCGTCAGGCCGCCAGGCAGCGCCGCCCGCAGCACATTGCGGATAAAATGGCCCTGGATGCGCTCGTGATTGGGTTCCAGCGCCAGAACAAAGGACGGGATACCGATGGTGGTGGCGGAAATCAGCGTGAGCTGCAGCGGCAGCAGCGGATACGGCAGCGCCACAAACAGCGTAACCAAACTGAGCAAAAACGAAAAGATGTTCTTGACCAGGAACAACGAGGCGGAACGCTGAATGTTGTTGATTACCCGGCGGCCCTCCGCCACCACGGCGGGCAGGCCGGCAAAGTTGGAATCCATCAGCACCAGCTGGGCCACCTGACTGGCGGCCTGCGCGCCGGAGGCCATGGCAATGCCGCAGTCGGCGTCCTTCAGGGCCAGCACATCGTTGACGCCGTCGCCGGTCATGGCCACAGTGTGGCCGGCCTGCTGCATAGCACGCACCAGCTTGCGCTTTTGCCCCGGGGTCACCCGGCCGAACACGGTATACTTTTCCGCCGCGGCAGCCAGCTGCTGGTCCGTGCGCAGCGTGGAGGCATCCACACAGTGTTCCGCCCCCTGCACCCCTGCCTGACGGGCCACCTCGCTGACAGCCTGGGGGTTATCGCCCGAGATCACCCGGATGGCCACCCCCTGCCGGGCAAAGTATTCAAAGGTTTCCGGTGCCTCGGGCCGGATGCGGTTGGCCACCGGAACCAGTGCCACAAAGTCCAGCATTTTGGGGACAAGGCCCGCTTTGGGGTCGGGCTGCGCCCTGCTGGCTGCCAGCAGCAGTACCCGGTAGCCCTTGGCAAGATAGGGTTCCACATAGTGGACCAGCTCGCCGTAACGGCTGCCGGCCACAAATTCCGGCGCGCCCACCACAAAATGACCGTGGCCGGCAAAGCTGGCAGCGCTCCACTTGTAGGCAGAGTCAAAGGGAACCCGGCTCTGCGCCACCCAGTCGCTGCCGCCGGTAAACCGGCGGCACATGGCCCGGGCGGTATCGTTCTCCGGCTCAGTACCGGCGTAGAAGGCGCGCAGGATTGCATCGACCTGCTCCGGCGGCCAGGCCGCCTCGTCCAGAAGCACCGGCGTGCCCGCATCCATCGCAGCCTCGGTGATGGTGCCGGTCTTGTCCACACAGAGCACATCCACCCGGGCCAGTGTCTCGATACAGTTCATGTCCTGGGCCAATACCTTGCGCCGGGCCAGGCGGATCATACTGACGGCCAGCGCCACACTGGTGAGCAGGTAAAGGCCTTCCGGGATCATGCCGATCAGGGCGGCCACGGTGGCCTCCACCGAATCCCGCAGGGTCAGCCCCAGGGCGTCATACTGCTGCAAAAACAGCAGAATCCCAAATGGAATCAGCAGAATGCCGATGAAACGGATCAGCTTGTCCAGCGAGCGCATCATCTCACTTTTGGCCAGTTTGACATCGGTTTTTGCCTCCGTCATCAGGCGGTTGGCGTAGGATTCGGCGCCAACGCGGGTCAGCTGGGCACGCACACGGCCGGAAGTGAGAAAACTGCCCGACCGCAGCCCGTCGCCGGGCTGCTTGGCCACCGGCTCGGCCTCGCCGGTGACAAGGGCCTCGTTAACCCTGGCACTGCCGGTTCGCACCACTGCATCGGCACAAATCTGTTCGCCGGCGGAAAATTCCACAAGATCGTCCCGCACCAGCTGGCTGGCGGGCAGCTCCTGCATCCGGCCATCCCGCAGGCAGCGGACCTTGTGGACCGCCACCAGCGTGAGCTGATCCACCGCATGTTTTGAGCGCAGCTGCTGCACGATGCCAATGACCGTGTTGCAGACCGCCACGATGAGAAAGCCCATATTGGCAAAGCTGCCCACCGACCACAGCAGCGCCGCCAGCACAACGAACACCAGGTTAAAAAAGGTGAACGTGTTTTCCCGCACAATCTGCCAGGTCGTCTTGGTGGGGCTGGCAACCTCGCAGTTGTCCAGCCCGGCAGCCACTCGTTCAGCCGCCTGGGCCGCGGTCAGGCCGATGTTCGGGTCAGGATGCTCCACCGGCAGCAATGTGGCGGGTTCTGCGCGGCGGTTGGCGTGATTGTTTTTCTGTGGCAAGGCAAGTCACCTCAGTCCGGGCCGCACAGGGCGGCAAATTTACATTTGGGGAGATCTGTCCCCTAATCTTAGACGAGAGAATGTGAACAAATAAAGCATTTACGCCGAAAAAATCCGCCCGCCGGGCGCCGGGCAAATTGCCCGATGGCAGCCACGGCGGGCGGTGGATATCAGAATCATCCGGATGGGGCGGGCGGTCAGACGTCCTGCAGCTCTCCGCGGGAGGCAGCCTTCAGATAGGCAAAGATGAAACCGTCCAGGTCGCCGTCCATGACAGCCTGCACATTGCCGTTTTCGTAGCCGGTGCGATGGTCCTTGACCAGGGTGTAGGGCATAAACACATAGCTGCGGATCTGATGGCCCCAGGCGATCTCGTTCTGCACGCCCTTGATGTCATCGATCTTGTCCTTGTGCTGCTGCAGGGCGATCTGGTACAGCTTGGCTTTCAGCATTTCCATGGCGTACTCGCGGTTCTGCAGCTGGCTGCGCTGGGTCTGGCAGGAGGTAACAATGCCGGTGGGCTTGTGGATCAGGCGGACGGCCGAGGAAGTCTTGTTGATATGCTGGCCGCCGGCGCCGGAGGAACGGTAGACCTGCATCTCAATATCCTCAGGGCGGATCTCAATTTTAATGTCGTCGTTCAGTTCCGGCATGACTTCCAGCGAGGCAAAACTGGTCTGGCGGCGGGCGTTGGCGTCGAAGGGGCTGATACGCACCAGGCGGTGGACGCCGTTCTCACTTTTCAGCATGCCGTAGGCATTGGGCCCTTTGACCATCATCGAGGCGCTCTTGATACCAGCCTCGTCGCCGTCCAGCACATCCATAACCTCCACCTTATAGCCGTGGGCATCGGCCCAGCGGGTGTACATACGGTAGAGCATCTCGGCCCAGTCCTGTGCCTCGGTGCCGCCGGTGCCTGCGTGGAAGGTCAAGATGGCATTGTTGGCGTCGTATTCGCCGTTGAGCATGGTCATCAGCTGCAGGTCATCGATGGATTTTTCCACCGCATTGACGGCCTCTTCCCCCTCGGGGAGCAGGCTGGGATCATTTTCCTCTGCCAGCATCTCCAGCATGGTGGCGGCATCCTCGTACTGGCTCTTCAGTTTTTTGAAGCGGTCCAGCTTGCCCTTCAGGTCACTCATCTCGGTGTAGACCTTCTGGCTCTTTTCCTGGTCATCGTAAAAGCCAGGCAGCGTCATCTGATGCTCCAGCTCGGCCAGGCGCTTCTCGCTGGCCTCGATGGACAGCGCGTCCCGCAGGTCGTTGACGGCGGTCTCGAACCCGCCCAGTTTGGCTTTCAGTTCGTCGAGCGTGATCATAATTGTGCAAATACCCCTTTTATCGTACAGTGTTTGTGCGGACAGGTTGCTCGTATTATCGTACAAAAAGCCGCCGTTTTGGACACGGCGCAAAATAACACGATATAAGTATAGCGAATTTTCCCGGCTTTGTAAACTGTTCTTGACGATATGGCGCGCTGTTCACAGAAAATTCTTTGCTTTTTAGAAGTAAGTGGGGTATAATTACCATAATCCGGGCCGCCTGGCGGTGCTGGACACTGTTTTGCCCGCCGGCTTTGGACCGGGTCCGGGCAGGGCCGGGTGGCCTGTTGCGGCATACCAGCCCGCCAAATTCGAGACGGAGGCTGACTGAATGGCATTATATACAGGGAATCATTGTCCCGTTTGCAACGAAGTGTTTACCGATACAGACGATGTGGTGGTCTGCCCGGAGTGCGGCACACCTTATCATCGGGCCTGCTGGCAGAAGGTGGGGGCCTGCGTTCACGCAGCACAGCACAGCGCAGGCTTTGTCTGGACACCGGACAAAGCCCCTGATGCGGAGGGCGACCCGGCCGAGGAGCGCGTCTGCCCCAACTGCGGCGCCCACAATGCGGCGGCGGCGCGGTTCTGCGACCACTGCGGCACACCACTGGGCGCACAGCCACCCCGCGCCGCCCGCAATCCTGGCAACGCCGGGCCCATTTACACCCGGCAGCAGCCGCCGGAACATTGTACAGAGCCCGGCAGCGGCGGCAGCGCCGCCGGAACCGCCCGGCAGCCCAATTTCGCCGGCATCTACCGGCGGGAGCTGCATCCCGACGACACCATTGACGGCATCAAGGCCAAGGACTGGGCCAGCTACGTGGGACCGTCCAGCCTGCTGTATCTGGCACAGTTTGTCCGCATGGACGAAACCAAACGCCGCACCAGCGTGAGCCTGGCCGCCTTTTTCCTTGGGCCGGTCTACTTCTTCTACCGCAAGATGTGGAAACAGGGCGTGCTGTTCACGCTGCTGTCGCTGGTGCTGCTCTTCCCCACCGTTTTGCTGCTGCTGCAGGTGGCCGGTTCTCCGCTGCTGGCCGGGGTGGACCTGAGCTGGCTTTCGGTCGCCAACTGGGTGCTGATGTTTGTGGACATGGCACAGATGATCCTGCGCAGTCTGTTTGCCTTTTACTGGTACAAGCAAACTTCTGCCAAGCGCATCCGCGCCATCTGCGAACAGCTGCCGGAAGGCAAGGAGCGCTCGGACGCGCTGGCCATGCGCGGCGGCACCAGCGTGGTGGCTGTGATTTTGTTCTTTGCCGTGGTGGTGGCTGCCAGTATGGCGCTGTACTGGGCTATGGGTTCCGGCCGTGATGCCGCCCTGAGCCTGCTGATGCGCTCATACATCATGTGAGGTCATTGTGCGGAAAAGGGAAACGTTCCCGCCGGCGACGGCCATGCGGGAAACTGTAACAGGAGGATATTATGAAAACTGCACTGGTTATTATGGCTGCGGGCATCGGCTCCCGCTACGGCGGCGGCATCAAGCAGCTGGCCACCGTGGGCCCCAACGGCGAGATCCTGATGGATTACTCCATCCACGACGCCATCGAGGCGGGTTTTGACAAGATTGTCTTTATCATCCGCCATGACATTGAGGAAGCTTTCCGTGAGGTCATCGGCGACCGCATCCAGAAGGTCTGCGACGGTCTGGGCGTGGAGGTTGCCTACGCCTTCCAGTCGCTGGAGGACCTGCCTGCGGGCGCCGCCCTGCCCCATGGCCGCACCAAGCCCTGGGGTACCGGGCAGGCAGTGCTGGCCTGCCGGGACATCCTGCATGAGCCGTTTGCCGTCATCAACGCCGATGACTACTACGGCAAGCAGGCGTACGTGGCGCTGCACGATTTTTTGGAGCAGTATGATCCGGCTCACCCCGAGAAGCTGTGCATGGCCGGTTTTGTGCTGAAAAACACCCTGAGCGACAACGGTGCTGTAACCCGCGGCATCTGCAAAATGAACAGCGCCGGCTACCTGACCGGCGTGGACGAAACCAAGGGCATTGAAAAGACTGCCGACGGCGCCGCTGCCGGCGGCAAGGCGCTGGATGTGGAAAGCCTGGTCAGCATGAATATGTGGGGCCTGACCCCCGAGTTCATGGGCCTTTTGAAGGACGGCTTTGTGGAGTTCTTCGACAAGGCGGAGGGTGACATGACCAAGAGCGAGTACCTGCTGCCCATCTATATTGATGAGCTGCTGCAGGCCGGTAAGGTCAGCGTGCAGGTGCTGAAAACACCGGACAAGTGGTTCGGCGTTACCTATCAGGAGGACCGCCCCGCGGTTCAGCAGGCGTTTGCCGAGCTGATTGCCCAGGGTGTGTACCAGCCTGACCTGTTCCGTGATTTGAAGAAGTAAAAGTTCTCCCGGGAAGGGCTGCGGCCGGTATGGCGGCTGCGGGCTTCCCGGGATTTTTTGTATCATTGTTGCGCTGCTGCCCTCCCGGAGACCGGCGCCGCGGAAGTTTCGGCTGGTCCGCCGCCTGTTTTCCGCCCCGCTGCGGCCCGCCGCGTCAAATGCACAAAAGCATGGGTATTTCTCCCATGGAAACGGGTGAAAAAATGCGGTATCGTTTAAGTAACAGGAGGTTTGCCACTATGTCGAATGAATTTGTATCATCTGCTGCAAACAACGCACCCGAACAGCGGGATCAGGCCCTGGCGCTGGATGTGGAGCGCCTTTTGCGCTTTGGCCGCAAGCACAAGCTGGTCAAGGATTTGGACGTGATCATCGCCCGCAATTCTCTTTTGGACATTTTAGGCCTGAGCGCCCCCTTTGAGGGCAAGCCCCCCAAGGAGGATTTTGACACCCCCACCGAAATTTTGGAACATATGCTGGACCTTGCGGCGGACAAGGGCCTGTTTGACAACACAGTCCCCCAGTACCGCATCAATTTTGAAACCCGGCTGATGGGCACCATGATGCCCCGGGAAAGCGAGGTCTGCAAAAAGTTCCGCAAGCTGTATGCCCGGAAGGGACCTCAGGCCGCCACCGACTGGTTCTATGACCTGTGCGTGGTGTCCAACTACATCCGCACCGCCCAGATTGCCCGCAACATCCAGTGGAGCACCCCCACCCCGTATGGTGAGCTGGAGATCACCATCAACCTGACCAAACCGGAAAAAGACCCCAAGGTGATTGCCATGGAGCGGCTGCAGCCCAAAAGCGGCTATCCCCAGTGCATGCTGTGCAAGGAGAACATCGGCTACGCGGGGCGCATCAACTTTCCTGCCCGGCAAACCCACCGCATCGTTCCGCTGAACCTGGCCGGTGAACAGTTCTATTTGCAGTACAGTCCCTATGCCTACTTCCATGAGCACTGTATCATCCTGCACGATCAGCACAAGCCCATGGAGATGACCCGCCAGACCCTGGCCGAGATCTTTGATTTTGTGGCCCAGTTCCCCCATTACACCTGCGGCTCCAACGCCGACCTGCCCATTGTGGGCGGCAGCATTTTAAGCCACAGCCACTTCCAGGGCGGACGGTATGTTTTCCCGATGCAGAAAGCGGAGGTGCGCACCAAGCTGAGCAACCCCCGTTACCCCGGCCTGCAGGTGGGCATTTTGAACTGGCCGGTTTCTGCCGTGCGGCTGATCGGTCGCAGCAGCCAGATGGTGCAGAACGCCGCCAACGACATCATGGCCACCTGGCGCGTCTGGTCGGACGAGAGCGTGGATATCCTGGCCGAAACCGACGGAACCCCCCACAACACCGTCACCCCCATCCTGCACTATGACGACGAGCTGGGCTACATCCTGGACATTGCCCCCCGCAACAACCGCACCACCGCACCGTACCCCGACGGCATTTTCCACCCCCACAAGGAGTACCACAACATCAAAAAGGAGAACATCGGCCTGATCGAAGTGATGGGCCTGGCCATCCTGCCTGCCCGCCTGAAAGACCAGGGCGCAGCCATCGCCGATATCCTCTCCGGCCGGGCCTCCAACACCAGCCGGGAGGAAAACAGCCCTCTGGCCGTCCACGCCGACTGGATCGACCAGCTGATCGCCAAATACGGCACCGGCCTGAGCCAGGCGGAAGCCATGAAGGCCGTGCGCGATGAGATCGGCATCGTGTTCAGCCACGTTCTGGAAAACGCCGGTGTCTTCAAGTCCGACGAAGCTGGCCAAGCCGCCTTCCTGCGCTTTCTGAAAGCGGCCGGGTTTACGCCGGCCAAAAAGTAATCCCCTATTTTCACCTCTCCCGGCCCGCAGCGGCAGTGCCCCGCTGCGGGCCTTTTCCTTGGCCGGGGCGCACTCCGCCGTCCGGACGCGCTATTTTACATGTCTTCGCCCCACCTTGCCGTTTACAAGCACCAAGCGCTGTTGTACAATAGAATATATTCTATTTTCCATATCCGGGCAGGCGGACAGACTGCCGCCCTCAAATTGGAGTAAGGGAGGATTTCCACCCATGAAGCTGCCCGATCACATTCCGGCCGGCCTGCCCCGCCGACTGGCCGCCCTGGCGCTGACCGGCTGTCTGCTACTGACCAGCTGCCGGCGGCAGGATGCCCCCGGCGGCGAAACGCCGGAATCCGCCACAGCCGAGACCGCCACAGCGGAGGCTGCCGATCTCGACGCCAGTGCCTCCACCGAAGCCGAAGCCATCATCGCCCAGACCGGCGCCGTTCTGGCCGAAACCCCCGACGCCGGCCGCAGCTACATGGACGAAACGCTATTTATCGGCGACTCCAACACCGCCCGCTACATGATGTATGCTGACGAGACCGGCGAGGCTTTTACCACGCTGGCCAACAACATCGGTGTGGTCAGCATGGGCGCGGGGTCCATCACCACCCTGAAGTGCGAGCAGTTTGTGGGCTACAGCCAGATGTACACCATCCCCGACGCGGTGGCCATGCTCAAACCCAAGCGCATCATCATCGGCTTTGGCACCAACAACCTGTCCGGCCAGTCCACCAACGCGGACAGCTTTATCGAGACTTACCTTAAAGGGCTGGAAGCCATCCGGGAGGCCTGGCCCTACGCCGACATCATTGTCAACGCCATCCCGCCGCTGGACAAGCAGCGGGAGAACCAGAACCTGTACATGGTGCAAGTGGACGCCTACAACGCCGCCCTGGCCGAAATGTGCGCGGAAAACGGCTTCAAGTTTTTGAACAGCGCCGAGGTACTGAAGGACCCGGATACCGGCTGGGCCAAAAAGGACTATACCCTGTCGGACGGGGTGCATCTGTCCAAAACGGCGGTCACCGCCTTTTTTGAGTATGTGCGCACCCACGCCTATGTCACCGAGGACCGCCGCCCCCAGCCGCTGGGGACCATCCCGGAACCGGCCGGTACGCCGGTGGGGCTGATCAGCAAGGATCCCATCGCCGTGCGCGGGGCAAAAGTTCCGGTGGAATTTGTGGCTTCCACCGGCGGCACGCTACAGGGCGCCACCAGCCAGCTGGTAAAGAAAGGCGGCACCTGTTCCACCGTCACCGCGGTGCCCAATGCCGGGTGGAAGTTTGCCGGGTGGACGGCATCGCTGGGGTCGGCCGGCAGCAGTGCCAGCTTGACTTTCACAGTGCCTTCCAATGCGGATGCCGGCGGCGTGGTGCTGACCGCACTGTTCACCCCCGACGAGCATGAGCATGACTGGGTGGAGATTGACGGCAGCCGCCAAGACCCCACCTGCCTGTACGGCGGCCATGCCAAGTACCAATGCAGCATCTGCGGCACTTACGGCGAGCAGGACCTGCCTGCCCTGGGCCACGCCTGGGACGAGGGCGTTGTAACCCTGGAACCCCGCCCCGGCGTGGAGGGCCAGCGCACCTACACCTGCACCCGCTGCGGCGAGAAAAAGACCGAAGCCATTGCCGCGCTGCCAACAGCAACGGCAACGCCTGCCCCCACACCTGTACCGGCCACGCCACCGCCCCATGAGCACCAATATACTGTGACATCCCGTACCGAACCCACCTGCGGTACCAATGGCAGTGTAACCTATACCTGCAGCTGCGGCGACAGCTATACCGAGACGCTGCCGGCCACCGGGCAGCACACCTGGGACGGCGGTGTGGTGACGCAGGAGCCGCAACCCGGCGTTCCCGGCGTTATGACGTACACCTGTACGGTTTGCCGCGCCACCTATACAAAAGAGCTTCCCGCGCTGGAAGTCACACCGTCGCCCAGCCCCGCTCCGCCGCCGGAGGGCGGCGATGGGGCAGCGCCTGCCAATCCGCCGGAGGGCTGACGGAATCCCTACCCTCCCCGCCCCGGGGCCTGAGCCCAACCCCGGGGCGTCGGTATGCGGCCCCGGTGTTTCCCGGGAAATGCAATAGGTGGGACCAGAACGGCCAAAAGCGCCGCACATTGCCACCGATACACTCATGGAAAATATGGAGGAAATCATGTCAAACCAGGCCAAAACCAGGCAGAAGCCCCAGCTGCAGCGCTTTCTGCCCTATCTGATGCGGTACAAGCGCATCCTGTTCTTTGATTTGTTCTGCGCGGCGCTGACCACCCTGTGTGATATCATTCTGCCCCAGATCATGAGCTACCTGACCAACGCCGCTACCGATTCAGCCATCACACTGACGGTGGGCATCGTGCTGAAACTGGCCGCCCTTTACCTGGTGCTGCGGTTGATTGACGGCGCGGCCAACTATTACATGTCGGCCAACGGCCACATCATGGGCGTGTATATTGAGACTGACATGCGCCGGGATGCCTTTGCCCACTTGCAGCGGCTGAGCCACACCTACTATTCCAACACCAAGGTGGGCCAGATTATGGGCCGCATCACCAACGATCTGTTCGATGTGACCGAGTTTGCCCACCACTGCCCGGAAGAATTTTTTATTGCCGCCATCAAGATCATCGCCTCTTTTGTGATCCTTTGTACCGCCAGCGTGCCACTGACCCTGATCGTCTTTGCCTGTGTGCCTGTGATGGCGGTGGTGTCCATCCGGCTGAACCACAAGCTGCGGGCCGCCTTCCGCCGCCAGCGCTACCAGATTGGCGAACTGAATGCGGCCATCGAGGACAGCCTGCTGGGCGAGCGCGTCATCAAGGCCTTTGCCGCCGAGGAACGGGAGCAAGAGAAGTTTGAGGTGGGCAACCAGGCATTTCAAACCATCAAAAAGACCACCTACCACTTTATGGCGGCCTTTAACACTTCCACCCGCCTGTTTGACGGCCTGATGTATCTGGTGGTCATCGTGGCGGGCGGCCTGTTCCTGGTCTACCACCTTATCAACGCCGGCGACCTGGTGGCTTATATCCTGTACGTTTCCACCCTGATTGCCACCATCCGCCGCATTGTGGAATTTGCCGAGCAGTTCCAGCGGGGCGTCACCGGCATCGAGCGTTTCTATGAGATCATGGACACGCCGGTGGACATCACCGATGCCCCCGATGCCAAGCCGCTGGAGGTGACGAGCGGCGGCATTGTCTTTGACAATGTATGCTTTGAGTACCCGGATGACCACAACAAGGTGCTGCAGCACGTCAACCTGACCATCCGCCCCGGCGAAAACCTGGCCCTGGTGGGGCCCTCCGGCGGCGGCAAGACCACCCTGTGCAACCTGATCCCCCGCTTTTACGACGTGACCAGCGGCCGCATCCTGATCGACGGCCAGGATATCCGCCATGTCACACTGGAAAGCCTGCGCAATGCCATCGGTGTGGTACAGCAGGACGTTTACCTGTTCAGCGGCACGGTGGCCGAGAACATTGCCTACGGCAAGCCGGGCGCCACCCGTGCCGAGATTGAGCAGGCCGCCCGCCTGGCCGGCGCCGACGGCTTTGTGCGGGCGCTGAAAGACGGCTATGACACCTATGTGGGCGAGCGGGGCGTCAAGCTGTCCGGCGGCCAGAAACAGCGCATCTCCATCGCGCGGCTGTTTCTGAAGAATCCCAAGATCCTGCTTTTGGACGAGGCCACCAGCGCCCTGGACAATGAAAGTGAGGTTCTCGTGGGCCAGAGCCTGGACGCCCTGGCCAAAGGCCGTACCACCCTGACCATTGCCCACCGGCTGACCACCATCAAGAACGCCGACCGCATCCTGGTGCTGGGCAAAAACGGCATTGAGGAGGAGGGCAACCACGAACAGCTGCTGGCCAAAAAAGGCATCTACTACCGGCTTTGGAACGGCCTGGTCAGCGGGCAGACGCTGTAACCCTTTTCTCTATACAAGCGCAAAACGGGCGGGAGCCGAATGGCTCCCGCCCGTTATCGTCCGTATTTGGTTACGCTGTGCCCCCGCCCCGCCAGTAGGCAAGGCGCGGGGTGCCATCTTCGGTATAAATGGTGCCGCAGTGGACAAAGCCGGCGGATTCCAGCAGATGCTGCATCACCTTGTTGTCGGCGTGGGTATCGGCCCGCAGGGTACCCGCCCGGCAGCCGCACCAGTCAATGCAGAACCGCCCTACCCCGGGCCGCCTGCCCGCCGACGCCAGCCGATGGATCGTGGCGTAGGGGGCCTCGTCCGGCCAGGCGCCGTCCTCAATCACCGCATAGGTGGGGTCCGGGCCGAAAATCAGGCAGAACGTCCCCAGCACGTCCCCGTCCCCCTCGCAGACATAGCAGACGCCCTGGCGGATCTGGTCCGCCATCAACCGCTCGCCCGGATAGGTGTCCGGCCACTGGCCGGGGTTGCCGTGCGCCGCCATAAAACGGCGGGCGCGGGCAAAAATTCCCATCAGCGTGGGCAGGTCAGCGGGTATCGCGGTGCGGATATGCATGGAATCGGCTCCTTTTGATCAAACTCACACGCCGGACGCGCCGTAGTTCTTCAGCACACGGGCGGAAGGATCGTCCACGTCGCAGCCGGGCCAGGCGCGGTTGGGCATCCAGAAATCGACAATCATCTCGCCCTGGCCCGGGTAATACTTTTCGAACAGTTCCCGGTAAAGCAGGCTTTCCTTGGTGAAGGGGCGGCCGTGGGTGTATCTGCCGGCCTTCTCGGCGAATTCCTCGTCGGTGTAGCAGGTCTCGGCGTACTCTTTCAGGTCATCCACCATCGAATGGCCCACCGCGTCCGAGAAGGCAGCTTTTTCCCGCCAGAGGATGCTTTCGGGCAGCCAGTCGCCCTCAAAGGCCTTGCGCAGCAGGTACTTGCCCTTGCCGTAGGTGTTCACCTTGCGGGCGGGGTCAATGGACATGACATATTTGACAAAGTCCAGGTCGCCGAACGGCACGCGGGCTTCCAGGCTGTTGACACTGATGGAGCGGTCGGCGCGAAGCACATCGTACATATACAGCTCACGGACGCGCTTCTGGCTTTCGGCCTGGAAGGCGGCCGGGCTGGGGGCGAAATCGGTGTACTTGTAGCCGAACAGCTCGTCGGAGATCTCGCCGGTGAGCAGCACCCGGATGTCGGTGTGCTCGTGGATGTACTTGCAGACCAGGTACATGCCCACCGAGGCGCGGATGGTGGTGATGTCCCAGGTGCCCAGCATGGTCACCACTTTCTCCAGCGAGTTGACCACGGTATCCCGGTCGATGATGACCTCGGTGTGGTCGGCGTGGAGGTAGTCCGCCACCTGGCGGGCGTATTTCAGGTCAATGGCATCCACATCCATGCCGATGGCAAAGGTGCGGATGGGCTTTTTCAGCTGGCGGGCCGCGATGGCGCAGACCAGGCTGGAATCCAGGCCGCCGGACAGCAGGAAGCCCAGCGGGGCATCGGCGTCCAGGCGCTTGTCCACACCGGCCACCAGCTTTTCGCGGATGTTTTTCAGGATGGCATCCATGTCATCGTGGCGGCAGGCAGGCACATCCGCGATATCGCAGTAACGCACAAACTGGCCGTTGCAGTAGTAACTGCCGATGGGGAACGGGTAGATTTTTTTGCAAAGCCCTACCAGGTTTTTTGCCTCGGAGGCGAAGGCGATGGCGCCGGATTTGCTGTAACCGTAGAACAGCGGGCGGATGCCGATGGGGTCGCGGGCGGCGATCAGCTGCTTGCGGCGGCTGTCGTACAGGATCATGGCGAACTCGGCATCCAGGTGCTTGAACATGTCCAGGCCATACTTGTAGTACAGAGGCAGGATGATCTCGCAGTCGGAGTCCGACTGGAAGGTGTAACCCTCCCGCTCCAGTTCCGCCTTGACCGGGCGGAAGCCGTACAGCTCGCCGTTGCAGACCACACAGTCCGCCCCCCGGAAAAACGGCTGCATGCCCTCCGGCGTCAGGCCCATAATGGCCAGGCGGCCAAAGCCGATCAGGCCAAATTCGGTCTCGCAGACACGGTGGTCATCGGGGCCGCGGGACGCAGCCCGCAGCAGATACTCGGTAAACTTTTCTTTGGACAGGTCATGTCCGGCGTAGCCCATTACACAACACATACTGGCACACTCTCCCTTGGTTTTGGGCGGGGCAGCCCCGCCTGGTTTTGGTTTGGAAGAGCAGCAAATAAAAACAGACAGCCCACTCGTCCCCAACATTGCTTAGGACGAATCGCTGTCTGGTTGATCCGCGGTGCCACCTAGCTTATCGCGCGCAAGAGGGCGCACGATCCCCTTCATTCACGTTCCCCATTGAAACGCTGCCGCTGTAACGCGCGGCCTGCGGCGCCCATACTGCCGTGCCGGTTGCCCGGCGCGGGTTCCGTTTGCAGCTGGCGGGTGTTCTTTCCTGCCAAGGCTCCGTCCCGGCTTGCAGCGGTTGCCGGGCTCTCTGTGCGGCAGCCTGTTTGGCAGTACTTTTCCCGTTCATTGCTTTTGTCTGTGTTTTATGGTAACACTTGCGGCCTTCGCTGTCAAGCAGCAATTTACAGTGCTGAAGTGTTTTTTGCCGGGTGCAACACAGCGGCGACGGCCAATGCGCCGGGTTTGGCTGTGCGCCGGCAATACCGCAAAATTATTTCCTACAATTTCGCTATGAATACTTGTGCTTTGCCTTTTGCCGTGGTATAATGTCCATGCCGCAGGAAAAAGATACCTGCCCGCTTGCCCGCTGTATGGCAGCCGGTTGGTTTTTGTCTTTTGCGGCATACTACTTTTACGATCCGCTGTATCCGTCCAACACAGCGTATTTCATTGTTTCGGAGGGAGACCCCATGCTAGAACTGCAGCACATCAGTTATGAAACTGATGACAACAAAGAGATCCTGCACGACATCAGCCTGACCATCAGCGAGCGTTTTGTGGCTGTGACCGGCCCCAACGGCGGCGGCAAGTCCACACTGGCCAAAGTGATCGCCGGCATTTACAAACCCACTTCCGGCCGCATCCTGCTGGACGGTCAGGACATCACCGACATGAGTATCACCGACCGCGCCAACGCCGGCATCAGCTATGCCTTCCAGCAGCCGGTGCGGTTCAAGGGGCTGAAGGTCAAGGACCTGCTGAGCCTGGCGGCCGGCAAGCAGGCCTCGGTCACCGAGGCCTGCGGCTACCTGAGTGAGGTTGGCCTGTGCGCCCGCGACTATATCGACCGGGAACTGAACGACAGCCTGTCCGGCGGCGAGCTCAAGCGCATCGAGATCGCCATGGTGCTGGCCCGCGGCACCAAACTGTCGGTGTTCGACGAGCCGGAGGCCGGCATTGACCTGTGGAGCTTCCAGAACCTGATCCGCGTGTTTGAAAAGATGTACGAGCAAACCCGCGGCAGTATCCTGATCATCAGCCATCAGGAGCGAATTTTGAACATTGCCGACAAGATTGTTGTGATCAAAGACGGCCACATCGACAAGATCGGGCCCCGTGCCGACATTCTGCCTGCTTTGCTGGGCAGTGCCGATGCAGCGCAGCCCGCCTGCGATTTTCTGGCCGACAAAGTTGAGGGGGTGCGTGCCTGATGCTGGACGCCATTGAAAAGAACCTGTTGAAAGAAGTTGCCGAGCTGGATAGCCTGCCGGTGGGTGCCTACAATATCCGCGCCAACGGCCAGCTGGAAAGCCGCAACACCACCGCGAACATTGACATCGTCACCAAAACGGACAAGCCCGGCATTGACATCTACATCAAGCCCGGCACCAAGAACGAGAGCGTCCACATCCCGGTCATTCTCAGCAAGGCCGGGCTGAAGGACCTGGTTTACAATGATTTCCACATCGGCGAAGGCGCCGACGTGACCATCATTGCAGGCTGCGGCATCCACGGCTGCGGCGGCGGCGAAAGCCAGCACGACGGCATCCACACCTTCTATCTGGGCAAGAATGCCAAGCTGCGCTATGTGGAGAAGCACTACGGCGAGGGGGACACCGCAACCAAGCGGGTGATGAACCCCACCACCATCGTCCACCTGGAGGAAGGCGCCCAGATGGAGATGGAGACCACCCAGATCGCCGGCATCGACGACACCATCCGCAAAACCAGCGGCACCGTGGCCGCCGGGGCCAGCCTGGTGGTGAAGGAGAAAATTATGACCACCGGTGAGCAGAACGCCGTGACTGATTTTGTGGTGGATCTGAACGGCGACGGTTCCTCGGCCAATATTGTCAGCCGCAGCGTAGCCCGCGACCACTCCAGGCAGGAATTTATCAGCCGAATCAACGGCAACTGCGAGTGCGCCGGCCACAGCGAGTGCGACGCCATCATCATGGACGATGCCTGTGTGCTTGCCAGCCCCCAGCTGACCGCCAACAGCGTGGACGCCAGCCTGATCCACGAGGCCGCCATCGGCAAGATTGCCGGCGAGCAGCTGATCAAGCTGATGACCCTGGGCCTGACCGAGCAGCAGGCTGAGGAGCAGATCGTTCAGGGCTTTTTGGAGTGAGCTTGTGCGGCAGCGGCACAGGTCCCCTGCTGTATTGTTTGCCCCTTTCTCGTCACACAAAAACAGGCAGCCTTTTCGGCTGCCTGTTTTTGTTTTTTGTTGCCCGGAACGGAGAAATACCGGGCGATTACCGGGCCACCATCATGTCTGCGGCCTTGTACAGGTCGCCGCAGCTCATGCAGACGACCAGGTCCCCCTCACCTGTGTTGGCCTTGACCCAATCAGCAGCTTCCTGCAGGCCGCCCACCACAACGCTGCCGGGGATCTTGGCGGCCAGGTCCTCGCTGCGGACGGAGCCGTCATCCACCTCGCGGCTGCCCATGATCGGCAAAAGGACCGTCTGGTCGGCGGTTTTCAGTACATCGGCAAAGTCCTGCATCAGGGCCTTGGTGCGGGAGTAGGTGAAGGGCTGGTGCACGGCGATGACCCGTTTGTAGCCCAGCTCCCGGGCTGTTTTGAGGGTGGCAGCCAGCTCAGTGGGATGGTGAGCATAGTCATCCACAATCATGGCGCCGTTGCATTCGCCCTTGATCTCGAAGCGGCGGCCCATGCCTTTGAAGTTTTCAGCGGCGCGCTCCGCATCGGCGGGCTTCAAGCCCAGCGGACGCACACAGCAGCACATGGCCAACGCATTGTAGATGTTGTGATAGCCCGGCACGTTCAGGCGCAGGTGGGCAAAATGCTCACCCAACTCCTCCACGTCAAACTCAAAAAAGCCGGGGCGATACTCCTGAATGTTGACTGCACGAAAACGGGCGTCATTTTCGATGCCGAAGGAAAACACCGGGCGGTCGATGGTGTTCATCACAGCCAGCGTATTGGGATCATCCAGGTTAAACACCACTGTGCGGGAGAGCAGCGCAAACTTTTGGAACGCCAGCTTGAGCTTGCCCATGGTGTGGTAATATTCCAGATGGTCATTGTCAATGTTGAGGATGATGCCCAGGAAAGGCGTCAGATAGAGGAAGGTTTCGCTGTACTCACAGGCCTCCACCACGATGCTGTCGCCCTTGCCCGGCTTGCCGTAACCGCCGATCAGCGGCAGTTTGCCGCCAATAACCGCCGCCGTGTCCCGCCCGGCCAGTTCCAGCATGGTGGTGATCATGCCGGTGGTGGTGGTTTTGCCGTGCGTGCCCGCCACCGCCACACTGTGGCTGTACAAGCGGCTGACATAGCCCAGCAGCACCGCACGCTCCACCACAGGGATGCCGCGCTGTTCTGCCTCGATGCGCTCGGGGTTGTCCTCGTGGATGGCTGCACTGTACACAACCAGCTGCGCATCGCCCAGATTGTCGGCACTGTGGCCAATCATGACAGTCATGCCCATGGCACGCTCCGCAGCGGTGATCTTGGTTTCCTCCACATCACTGCCGGTCAGCGCATAACCACGGGCATGCAGAATCTGGATCAGGGGATACATCCCGGAACCACCACAGCCGATAAAATGGATGCGCTCCACCCCATCGAGCAGTTTCGGGTTATAGCTGTTATAATATGCCATCGGTTGTCACCTCAACATAGAATTGGCCTTCAGGCGTGGCCTGCGCCGCCGGTTGCTTCCGGCATATGGTTGTACGAAAACATTATATATTTTTTTGACATGAAAATAAACACTTCTTTCAAAATTTTGGTATAATTACAGAAAAAAGCCGGGATAGATTTGGCATTTTTCTGACAGAAGGAGGCTTTTATATGCATCGATGGTGTTTCGGGCTGGGGATGCAGTCCCTGCCGCAGGACTTTGCCCCCCTGCACAGTCTGCCGTTGACCCCGCGGGAGCTGGCGCGGATGGGCATTCCGGCCCGAAAAATCCCCCGTGTGCGCAGAGAACTGGCGCGTTTTGCCCGCCTGGGCCCCGCCTTGACAGACCGCCGGACACTGCTGAAGCTGGCCCGGCATCTGGCAGCGCTGCTGCCATGACAGCCGCCCCCACAGCCGCCCCCCCCCACAGCTTGCCTTGACTGGGCGGCTGTGTTACAATAGTAGCGATTACCGCAATTTGGAAAGCGCGGCGCAACAACTTGGTGTGGCAGCCAGCCACGCAGGTAAGGAGTATTGAGAATGAAAAACAGTGAAAAAACGCTTGACATGATCGTCAACCTGTGCAAAAACCGCGGGTTTGTCTACCCCGGCAGCGAGATCTACGGCGGCCTGGCCAACAGCTGGGACTACGGTCCCTTGGGCGTTGAGTTCAAAAACAACGTCAAGAAAGCCTGGCTGAAAAAATTTGTGCAGGAAAGCCCGTATAATGTAGGGCTGGATGCCGCCATCCTGATGAATCCCCAGGTTTGGGTCACCACCGGCCATGTGTCCAGCTTCTCCGACCCGCTGCTGGACTGCCGTGCCTGCAAGAGCCGCCACCGCGCTGACAAATTGATTGCCGACAGCCCCGCCGGGCAAGGTGTGGATGTGGATGGCATGACCTTTGAGGAGATGGACGACTTCATCGCCAAGCACGAGGACGTGGTCTGCCCGGTCTGCGGCAAGCATGACTTTACCCCCATCCGCAAGTTTAACCTGATGTTCAAGACGGCCATCGGCGTCACCGAGGATTCTTCCTCCACCTGCTATCTGCGGCCCGAGACTGCCCAGGGTATCTTTGTCAACTTTGCCAACATTCAGCGCACCACCCGCCGCAAACTGCCCTTCGGCGTCTGCCAGGTGGGCAAGGCTTTCCGCAACGAGATCACCCCGGGCAACTTCACCTTCCGTACCCGGGAATTTGAGCAGATGGAATGCGAGTTTTTCTGCAAGCCCGGCACTGACCTGGAGTGGTTTGCCTACTGGAAGGACTTCTGCAAGAACTGGCTGCTGAGCCTGGGCATCAAGGAAGAGAACCTGCGCCTGCGCGACCATGAGCCCGCCGAGCTGGCCTTCTATTCCCGCGCCACCACCGACATCGAGTACGCCTTCCCCTTCACCGACTGGGGCGAGCTGTGGGGCATTGCCGACCGCACCAACTACGACCTGAGCCGCCACCAGGAGGCCTCCGGCAAAAGCCTGGAATACTTCGATCCTGAGACCAATGAGCACTACATCCCCTATGTCATCGAGCCCTCCCTGGGCTGCGACCGCGTGGCGCTGGCTTTCCTGTGCGAGGCCTACGACGAGGAGCACCTGGTGGACGCCAAGGGCAAGGAGGATGTGCGCACGGTGCTGCGCCTGCATCCTTTCCTGGCGCCCTACAAGTGCGCGGTGCTGCCCCTGTCCAAAAAGCTGTCCGGCAAGGCCATGGAGATCCGCAACGAGCTGGCCAAGGACTTTATGGTGGACTTTGACGAGGCCGGCTCCATCGGCAAGCGCTACCGCCGCCAGGACGAGATCGGCACCCCGCTGTGCGTGACTGTCGATTTCGAGACGGTGGGCGATGACAAGACCCCCGCCGACAACTGCGTTACCGTCCGTGACCGTGACACCATGGAACAGGTGCGCATCCCCATCGCCGAGCTGAAGGATTATATCGCCAAAAAGGTGGCGTTCTGACCCCGCCGGCCTGATTCAATCCTATTTTGCCCTGTCGGAGCTGTTTGCCCGGCGGGGCGTTTTCTTTTTTGGGGGTTCGTGGTATACTATTCCCAGTCAGTCAAATTTGCTCTTAAAGGAGAAACACAAGATGGACCAAAAACTTATGCAGCTGTACGCCGACTTCATCGTCAAGGTGGGCGTGAACGTGCAGCCGCGCCAAAATTTTATCGTTCGCTGCCCTGTGACTATGCCGGAGTTTGCCCACGCCTGTGTCCGCGCCGGATACGAGGCCGGTGCCAAGCGGGTCTATGTCCGGTGGGAGGACGAGCGCCTGTCCCGCCTGGACATGGAATTGGCCGCCGAGGCGGACCTGAAGGCCATGCAGCCCTTTGAGCTGCGCAGCTGGCTGGACCTGGCAGAGGACCCGGACGGCTGCTGTACGCTGGCCATCCATGCCTCTGACCCGGAGGCTTATGCGGGGCTGGACGCCGGCAAGCTGAACCGGGTCAATCTGGCGCGCCGCACCATGCTGAAACCCTGGCAGGAATACACAATGAATGACCGCATTCAGTGGTGTGTGGCGTCGGTTCCGGCACCGGGCTGGGCCGCCAAGGTTTTCCCCGGTCTGCCGGTGGATGAGGCCATGGAAAAGCTGTGGGACGTCATTTTCGAGGTCTGTCGTGTGACCACCGGTGCCCCGGTGAAGGCCTGGCGGGATCACGTAGCCAAAACCAAGGCCCGCCGGGACCAGCTGAACGCCTGGCAGCTGGACAGCGTGCACATGACCAGCGCCAACGGCACCGACTTGACCGTCGGCCTGGCTGAGGACGCCACCTGGGAAGGTGCCTCCAGTGTGAGCGAGCGCGGCGTGGAATTCATTGCCAATGTGCCCACCGAGGAAGTGTTCACCGCGCCCCACCGGGAGCGGGTGAACGGCATCGTCTACGGCACCCGGCCCTATGTGTACAACGGTCAGCTGATTGACGGCTGGCATGTGACCTTCCGGGACGGCAAGGTGGTGGAACAGGGTGCCGAGAAAAATGCCGACCTGCTGGCCGAGATGCTCTCCACCGACGAGAATGCCTGCCGCATCGGTGAGTTTGCGCTGGTGCCGGCCTCCAGCCCCATCCGCAAGAGCGGTGTGCTGTTCTACAATACACTGTTTGACGAGAATGCCGCCTGCCACATTGCCTTCGGTGCCGGCTACCCCACCAACATTGTGGGCGGCCGCGACATGACCCGCGCCCAGCTACTGGAGAAAGGCCTGAACGATTCCGCCATCCATGAGGACGTGATGGTTGGCGCTGTGGACAGCCACATCACCGGTCTGCGCAAAAACGGCGAGAAAGTGGAAATCTTCAAGGACGGCGAGTGGGCGTTCTGATAGTTTCCCCGTCCTGGCGGTCTGCCTGAAAAGGCCGCCCCCCTGGCGTGATCTTCCAAAACACAAGCTCAGAATACAACAGATCCCCCCTGATGGAGAAACGAAGTTCTCCATCAGGGGGGAATTGTTTTGTAAACCTGTCGAAAAGTCAACCCGCCTCCGCAGAGCCGATGGCCGCATCGCATTGGGTTTGCCAAAAGGCAAACGCCGGCATATTGATCATGGCAAAAACTCTACCGGTTGTTTCTCCATCCATCCGTTGTGATATCGAATTTTGAATGCCTTTGCAGAAAAATTGCTCCTTATAAAATACGGTTTGCCATTGTTTTCAACAAATGCAGTATCGTTCTCCATGGCCAAACCCGTTAAATTCTTTTCTTTCAGTCTCCTATCGAATGATTCGCGGCCACTCTCGTTATAATGCGGGCAAAAAGCATAATCGAAAAAGTTTAGCATCCCATCCGCCCAGCAATAGTGCCCATCCTTATCTCCGCGGAGAGACCCGCGATCGCTATAACCGCAGTGAAACCAACAAATCGCACCGGCACTTAAACCTGTCAGAACCGCGGTATCTCTTCTATAGATTTCTTTCAGCCTTTCATCCAGCCCATGTTGTTTCCAGACAAGCAGCATGGAAACAGGATCACCGCCGCCAACATAAATCATATCAGCCCACGACAATAGATCATCGATATCCGCACTTCCATACGATTTTGTCACCAAACAAAGGCTTTTTACTTGGCAGCCGAGCTTTTCATATTCCTTTTCGATCGAGGCGATATATCCACCTGCATCTCCGCTTGCAGTGCCCACAAACAAAAGATTGGGATTCTTTTTTCCTGATAATTTGATTGCATGAAGGTTCAGCGGTCTTGTCGAACCCAAATCACCACCCGATATTGCGACAATTCTCCCCATTTTCTGTTTTTCTCCTTGCCATCCTGATGATATATGTCACTTCCGTATTGGATCGATATTTTCGTCCTCTTCTGTGAGGAGGGACTGGATGGATTATCGCCCCCTGCCCCCTGCCCCCTGCCGGAATCCGCAGTTTAGCCGGCCACCAAGGCGGTCGCTTTGAGCCAAAATAGCTGAAATCATTTGGTGCCAAAAGCAAAAAGCCACGATAACCCGCAAACCATTGCGTTTTATCGTGGCTTCATTGGTCCGAGTGGCGAGAGTCGAACTCACGGCCTCTTGAACCCCATTCAAGCGCGCTACCAAACTGCGCTACACCCGGATACGCTGTTGCTCTCGCAATCAGCAAGATATATTATAGCTGGCAGCCCCGGTTTTGTCAAGCATTTTCTAAAAATTTCTGCCTATTTTTTTTGTAAAGCCGGAAAACACGTTGGACCGAGCAGACCCGCAAAGTAGGGGCTTCTCCACTTGAATTTGGACTGCACCCGTGGTAAAGTAAAGGATAGCGGCCAATGTGCTGCCATCGCAATGTCTTTGCAAGGGAGGAAAGGAATCTTTCATGAGTCAATCGGTCAACAGCCAAGCAAGCCGACAGCCGTTCTGGCGATTTCTTGTCTCGTCGCTGTCCTCCAGCGTGGTGGATTTGGCGGCATTCCAACTGCTGTGCATCGTTCTGCGGGCCTGGATGACCGAAGCACTGTACATTCTTCTCGCCACAGTGCTGGCTCGGGTGCTCTCGTCGCTGGTCAACTATCTGCTCAACTATTTTCTCGTGTTCCACAGCCATGCCCATCACGCCAAATCGGCATCGCTGTACACCACCATCACAGTGCTGAAAACCCTGCTCAGCGCCGTGCTGGTGTCGGTGATCGCGGGTGCCGTGCCGGCGGGTATTCCGGAGCTGGGTATTAAGATCCCGGTGGATGTACTGCTCTTCTTTTTCAACTATCTGCTTCAAAAAAGGCTTGTGTATTAACCCCGTTATCCGGCCGTCGGGCGGCTGCTTTCGCTGTTCCGGCGGCCCTTTTTCCGTTAGATTACCATGGAGGGATTTTTATGACAGATCCGCGTTGGGCGTCCATCGACGCCTTTGCCGAGTCCAATCGTGACAACATTCTGCGGGATATTTCCCGCCTGTGCGCTGTGCCCAGTGTGGAAGGCAAACCGGAGCCCGATGCCCCCTTCGGCCCCGGCCCCCGCGATGCATTGGCCAAGGCACTGGAGATTGCCGCCGACCTGGGCCTGGATGTCCACAATGCCGACAGCTACATCGGCTGGGCCGAGACTGGCCCCATCGCCAAGGGACAGAAGTTTTTGGCCACCATCACCCACACCGACGTGGTGCCGGAGGGCAACGGCTGGGACGCCGACCCCTACACTGTGCGGCTGCGGGAGGGCTGGCTGCTGGGACGCGGTGTTTCGGACGATAAGGGTCCCAGCATTCTCTGCCTGTATGCGCTGAAATACCTGAAGGACAGCGGCATTGCGCTGCGCTACCCCGTCCGTGCGCTGCTGGGCGCCAACGAGGAAACCAACATGAAGGACGTGGAATATTACGCCAAGCACTTTGAGATGCCCGCCTTCTGCTTTACCCCAGACGCGGAGTTTCCCGTTTGCAACGGCGAAAAAGGCGGTTTCAACGGCGAGATCGTCAGCCCGGTGTTTGAAAATGGCGTGATTCTCGATTTTGCCGGCGGCGTGGCGCACAATGCAGTGCCCGACCGTGCCCACTGTGTGGTGCGTACAGCGGCGGATGCCATCCGCACCGGCGAGGGCGTGACATTGGAAGACAACGGCGACGGCACCCTGACCCTGCGCGGTTGGGGCAAGAGCGGTCACGCCGCCATGCCCCAAGGTACTGTGAACGCCATTGGCCTGTTGGTGAACTGCCTGCTGGATTCCGGCATTTGCACCCCGGCCGAAACCGCCTACCTGAAGGTGCTGCACAAACTGCATGCCGCCACCGACGGCAGCGTTCTGGGTATTGCGGCGGACGATGGCCTGTTTGACCCCCTGACGATCATTGGCGGTACCATCGAAATGCGGGACGGTGCGCTGCGCCAGAGCTTTGACTGCCGCTTTCCCACCAATACCGATGCCGAGAAACTGACCGCCGCTATGACCGCCGCCTGCGGCGACGCAGCCCGCCTGGAGGATCTTGGCAGCCGGGTACCCTTCTATATTCCCGCCGACAGCCCCGCCATCCAGACACTGATCCACACTTACAACGAGGTCACCGGCGAGGACAAAAAGCCTTTTACCATGGGCGGCGGCACCTACGCCCGCCACTTTCCGTTTGCGGTCAGCTTTGGTCCCGAACACACCGACCTGCCCCTGCCTGACTTTGCCGGCCCGATGCACGGTGCCAACGAGGGTGCCAACTTTGACAAAATGATTGAGGCATTGAAAATTTATATTCTGGCCCTGCTGCGGCTGGAAGAACTGGAATTCTGACAGGATTTTTCCTAGCCTGGGGTTGTCACCCTTTCCATCAAAAAGGCCTGTACCTGCGTCACTTGGCAGGTACAGGCCTTTTGTCTGTGTGTAATGCAAGATTACTCTTCGGCGTCACTTGCCTGAGGGTCCCCATAGATGGAGATGTAATCCTCCTCTTCATCCCGGTTCAGCAGAGAAACGATTAGATAGGCAATTCCTGCCAGAGCCGCCAGCACAACCAACAGCTTCATAAACGTTTTCATACCACATACCTCCTGGCCCGACCCGCGGGCAAACTTCCTGATGCACCCCCACGGCAGGGCAGAGTGCAGGCAGGTTAAATTTAGTATACCACAGGGGATGGCAAAGTACAATCAAAACGGCGGAATTTGTTGCCCGTCTGTGTTTGGAATGTCGAAGCAATATCGGTTTTGGTGCAATTATCCCCCATGCGCAGTCCCCTGGTACCGCAGACGCTGCCCTTCCGCGTCCGCCAGGAAGATGCGGCACTCCTCGCAGTACATAAAGTACCGCCTCTCCCGGTCACCCGCCCGCTCGGTCACAACCGCGCGGCAGCAACGTCCAGCAGAATTTGATAAAGCGGATCTGCTTTTCCGGTTGTACGCCAAACTGTCCTTCGCGCGGTTGCCCTCGTGGATGACGGTATCCGTGCGCCGCTTCAGGATACCGCCGGCAAGCCGTATCTCATCCGGCAGATCCATGAACAGCACGGCGGGAACCCGCGCCCTGCGGCGGCATGGCAGTTTTTTCATAACTGCCGAACCGCCCAATTCACCCCGGATACCGGGGTGAGTCCTCATACACCACAAAGCCGCCCAGTTCGCCCTCATCGGTGTAGCCATAGGCGAACGCCTTGCTGCGCATGGCTGCATAGAACTCTGCCATGGTCGCATCATAATAGGGTGCCAGGAACAGAAAGCCCAGTCCCAGTGTGAGCACACACAGCAGATACCAGCCAATAAAGGACATTTGCAGCAGGAAGATATGCCATTTTTCACCATGCATGATTTGGCGGCTGAGTTCTCGGGCACGGCGTGAAGTCATGTAGGGATTTTCCGCCAGCAGATACGGCACCAGCAGGTACTGGTAACTCCAGAGGATTCCCGGCACATAGAACAGGAAGGTGCCCAGCAGGATTTTCAGATCCGTAAGGATCTGCGCTTTGACCACCTTGAGATAGGTACCGGAAAAAACCGAGAACTCCGTACGGATATATGAGCGTCCCTGCCGGTGCTCCATCAGATAACGGCACAGGCCAATGCGCACCGGATTGGCAACAAACGCCCGATAGGTCATACCGATGGCCAGTGAGATAACCAGTACCGCAAGGAAAACACCCACAAATACCAGAGCCAGCATAGCCAGATACCCCTGCGGCAATTCTGCCAGCAGTTCTCTCAGCGCCGCCGTGTTTCCCGTCCACACGCGGGGCGTGGTGGCATTTTGCCAGGCCTCAACTACTGTATCACAGGTCGTGTATGCATAGTAGATGGCCGCATTGCCGCCCAGCACAGCGGCCAGCAGACAGGCGCCCAGCACGCGCCAGTAGCGAACGCCCCATAGCGCCTGCCGAGCATTTTGTTTGAGCATACCACAGGTCCACATAGTGTATTTCCCCCCTTGCCGCCCGGCCTCCCCTGCCGAAGGGACAGGGTGTTTCGTGACCGGGCCGCAGATTCTGTACAATTTTGTCTTTTTATTATAGCACAGCACTCCCCAAAAGGGAACCGCAGGCGCTTCCGCGCAGTCTCCCGGGCTCAAATGCAAAACCCGCCCCTTGACAGGGCAGCAATGGTGTGGTAAGCTCTCACTGTAAGTTAGCTTTTGCTAACTTACAGTGTCTCCCGCCTTCTTTGTTTCCGCACAGCGGCAGCGGGACAGAGATCCGCGGCACACCTCTGCCGAGTCTCCATGCCATGTATCGGGGAGGTGCAGAATTCATTTCAAGCACTTGCCGCAGCAAACACCAGAGAGAAGGAAGGTCTTTTCAATGAGCAAAATTGCAGTGGTCTATTGGAGCGGCACCGGCAATACCGCAACAATGGCGGACATGGTCGTTGCCGGCGCATCGGCTGCCGGTGCAAAGGTTGACCGTTTTCCTGCCGGGGAATTTTCGGCAGAGATGGTGGATCAGTTTGACGCCATCGCCTTCGGCTGCCCCGCTATGGGTGCCGAGCAATTGGAAGAAAGTGAGTTTGAACCGATGTTCCGCTCCTGCCTACCCAAACTGAGCGGCAAGAAGGTCGGCCTCTTCGGCAGCTATGGCTGGGGTGACGGTGAATGGATGCACAGCTGGTGCGAAAACTGCCGGCAGTCCGGCATTGCCCTGGTAACCGACGGTGTTATCTGTAACGGTGCGCCCGACGATTCGGCCGAGGCTGACTGCAAGGCTCTCGGCGCCGCCCTGGCCTGAAGATCCCCCGCTTTTTTCCACTGATCAGGCAGCGGGCATGTGTCTTTCCACCGCAGAGGACTGTCGGGTTGCCTGTCGCATCTGCACAGCGAGCACGCTGCGAATTTTTCCTGTTTCAACCAGCCCGGTTTTCTCCGGATGAGAACCGGGCTGGTCATTGTTTTTCCCGATTGCGGCCTGCCTTCTGGTAGAGCGGCATCTCGCACATATCCTGCCAAAAGCGCTTTGGACAATGGGTACGCTGACAAGTTTCGTTGCGGCGTTCCTCAATGGTCAAAGCCTGGAAAAAACGCCGCCACATCCGCTGCCACTGTTCCTCTGCCGCATCGGGTTCCGGATCGTATTGATCCATGGGCAGATACTGCACCACATCCCCGCGGCGCAACATGGCCGTATGATGGGTCGCATCACAGATTAGAAAGCTTTCGTCCGGCAAACGGCTGCAGAAGTGCGCCCGCAACAACGGCAGCACGCGATTTTTCGGGTGGATCACCGCACCCAGCATGTTTCCACGCTGTTCAAACCGGAGGAATTCAATCATCAGATGGGCTTCATTCTGTACGGTGCGCTCCAACTCCCAGGCACGGCAGACAGCGGCATCGCCCAGCATCGCTGCCGCATTGGGGCCGATTTCAAAGGCACGGCGAATAAATCGCAGCAGATCCATATCCTTTTCTTCCTCACCGCTGAGAAAGGCAATGGCCAACCGATACCGCACTGCACCGCCAAGGCGGCCAATGCCGGCAAACACGCGCCGAGCGTTGGTCTCTACGGTAACAATCTCCCGTTCAGGATAAAGGGATAGCTGTGCCTGACCGGGGGCTGCGATGGCCAGCGGCACCTCTTTGTGTGCAAAGCTTTCGAACACGCAGCAGAGGAACCCGGCAAAGCTGCCGTCATACCGGTAAACCAAGTCTTTTACATCCGCCCTGTAATGCATGTGACCGCCTCCTGCCGCAGCAGCTGCGCTGCCTCCTGTGCGGGCATCCCCTGCCCGGTCAGCTGATGCATCTGTGGCGCGGCATCCGGCAAGGCAGTGGGCAAAAAATCATCCAGGCTCAACTGCTGCATTCCCACGCCAAAGGCTTTGGGGTCCACCAGTGCCCCTGCAATCTCACTGCGGCTGCCATGCGCCCCCAGGCAGCCGTTACAGGTGATAAAATACTGCGCCCGTTTGAGCACAACGCCCAAACGTTTCAGTTCCGGCATTCCCAGCGTTTGCAGTTTGCGTGCCTTTACGATACGGCGCGCGCTTTTGGGGCCGATCCCCGGAACCCGCAGCAGCTCATTGAGTGGTGCCCGGTTCACTTCCACCGGGAAAAATTCAGGGTGCCGTACCGCCCAATCACATTTCGGGTCCAGGTATGGATCAAAATTCGGCTCATTCTCGCTGAGCAGCTCTCCTGCCGAGAAGTGATAGAAGCGCAGCAGCCAGTCCGCCTGGTACAGCCGATGTTCCCGCAGCAGCGGCGGCCGGGTTGTCAGTGCAGGCAGGCGGGAATCCTGCACCACAGGCAAATACGCCGAATAAAAGACTCGTTTCAAAGAGTATTTTTTGTACAGTGCCTCGGTAAGCGTCAAAATGTGGCGATCCGTTTCCGGCGAGGCGCCAATGATCATTTGGGTGCTTTGTCCCGCTGGAGCAAACTTTGGTGCCGTGCGGTATAACTGCAGTTCCCGCTGATTCTGGCGGGCTTCGGCAGCAATTTGCCCCATAGGGCGCAGCACCGCCGATTTCTGCTTATCCGGGGCAAGCCGATGCAAACTTTCTTCGCTGGGCAGCTCAATATTTACCGACAGGCGGTCGGCCAGCATCCCCAGCCGGTGGATCAGCAGCGCATCTGCGCCAGGAATGGTTTTGGCATGAATATAGCCGCGGAAATGATACTCTTCCCGCAGAATGCGCAGCGCTTCGATCATGCGCTCCATCGTAATATCCGGGCTGCCCAGAACCGCACTGGACAAAAACAGTCCCTCGATATAATTGCGCCGGTAGAACCCGATGGTCAACTCTGCCAGTTCCCGGGGGGTAAAAGTTGCCCGCGGCACATCGTTGGAGCGGCGATTAACGCAGTAGCAGCAATCGTAGCAGCAGGCATTGGAAAGCAGCACCTTGAGCAGCGAGACACAGCGTCCATCCGGTGTGAAAGAGTGGCAGATACCCGCAGCGCTGCAGCTGCCCAAACTGCCATGCCGGCCGCCGCGGTCCACCCCGCTGGAAGTACATGCCACATCATACTTGGCACTGTCGGCCAGGATCTCCAATTTTTCCGCAAGTTCTGCCATTTTTTGGCCCTCCTGCACACCAGGTTCCGCACTACCCGGTCAAAATGGATACAGCAAAGCTCACCTACCCCACTGCGGGGCAGGTCATCTGTCACGCTTTTTCATTTTTGAAAACGCTCCGACAGAAGCATTTCCCTGCACACGGTCCATCCCAAATCTTTTTTGTGATACCAAATATTACCCCCATGGTCCGCATGGGGGCCCTGCCGGATTGGGATTACCATTTGGTTTTAGTCTCCACCACCTTGCCGGCGATGTACAGATGATTCAGTTCTTCTCCCTTAATGATCAGATCCTCATAGGCCGGGTTGAAGGGATGCAGGACCACAGCGTTGCCGCGGCGAATATATTTTTTCAGAGTTCCCTCGCCGTCGGTACCATAGACCATCACGCCAAGTTCCCCGTTTTCCAGCGTCGACTGACGGTGCACCAAAGCCAAGTCGCCGTCGGAAATGCGAGGTTCCATGCTATCCCCCTTGACCACCAGGTAAAAATAGTTGTCCGGGTCCTTAACGCAAGCGTACTCTGTTCCGTAGTCCTCCTCAAACGCCAGAGCCCCATATCCGGCGCGGACCGTCCCCACCACGGGGATCGGGCACTCGGTATAGCTGGAGAGCACCCGTCCCACCGGGGGCGTAAAGTCCGGCTGCTGCAGGCCAAGCAGCACATCGGTGGTTGTGTCCAGCAGTTCTGCCAGGCGGGCCACCATGGCCGGGTCCGGTGTGGAGCGTCCTGTCTCCCATTTGCCAACCGCCTGCTGTGTGACCCCCAACGCCCGGGACAGCTCTGCCTGGCTGATTTTTTTGTTTTTTCTCGCCTGCTTCAACCGCTCTGAAAACATGATGGTAATACCTCCGGCATGTGGCCACTTTGTTTTTTGTAATTATACAACCTTTTGTGGTATTTGTAAAGTATTTCGTCAAGCGCATCAAACAAAACGTTGTATTTTCCCACTTGACAACAACTTTTAGTTGTATTATACTGAGTTCAGTCAACAACTATACGTTGTTTCTCTTGCGGTTTGGGTACACTTCTTTGGAAGTTCTCAATGCGATTCAACTTGGGAGGAATTCATCATGAAGCATTCTTCTTGGAAGCAAGCTGTCGCCAATTGTCTGCTGACGGGCGAATTTGTGATTTTGTTCTTTCTGCTTTGTGCGGCCGCGCAGGGCAGCATGCCGTTGTTTCAAGCCCTTCTGTACGCAGTACTCTCTTTTTTGTGTGTCAATTTTACAGCTTCGCTCATTATCCGCTCCGGGCGGCAGGCTTATGAGCCATCTGCCCGGTATCATCGTTGTGCCTCACGTCATACTTCGATCGTGTTGCCGGCAGGGCACCAAAAGCGCCATGCTGCCTGAGCCCTCCCTTTCCGCCATCCCCCGTCCTAGGGGCGTCCATATAACTGCACAAAACTCTCGTCTGTCCTGTATTCCCGCAAGCGTTCCCCGTTCCATGCAGGTCCCGGCGAGAGTTTTGTGCAATCCGGGCCGCCATGGGACTCCTCTTTTGTCCACATAGAAACCGGGTGTTACAGCCGGATGTCGTTCCGAAGGCGCTTTGAACACATTTTTATCCCAATCTCCATCTGAATTTGAAAAAAGCTTGGCAAAACCTATTTTCAAACCGCCGGCAAAGCGCTATACTGATAGCTAAGGACAACCGCTTTCAGCGGAGTATAAAGGAGATGTTTGGATATGAAAATTATCCGCGCCAAGGACTACAAGGATATGTCCCGCAAAGCCGCCAATATCATTTCTGCTCAGGTGATCATGAAACCCAACTGCGTGCTGGGTCTGGCCACCGGCGGCACCCCTGTGGGGACCTATCAGCAGTTGATCGACTGGTACAACAAAGGTGACTTGGACTTTTCCGAGGTAACCACCGTCAATTTGGACGAGTATCGCGGTCTGCCCAGGGACAATCCGGAAAGCTACTGGAGCTTTATGCACACCAACCTTTTTGACCATGTGAACATCAATCCCAGCCGCATCAACCTGCCCGACGGGACCAATCTGGATGCGGACGCTGAGTGCGCCCGCTACGATCAGGTCATCCACGATGTGGGCGGCATTGACCTGCAGCTGCTGGGCATCGGTCACGACGGTCACATCGGCTTTAATGAGCCGGGCGCCGCTTTTGAACTTGGCACTCACTGCGTGAACCTGACCCAAGAAACCATTGAGGCCAACAAACGCTTTTTTGACGGCAATGAGGATCTGGTTCCCAAACAGGCCTATACCATGGGCATTAAAACCATCATGCAGGCTCGCAAAGTCCTGATGGTTGCCAACGGCGCCGGCAAGGCAGAGATTATCAAGAAGGCATTCTTTGGCCCGGTGACACCGGAAGTTCCCGCCTCCATCCTGCAGATGCACCCTGATTTCACCCTGGTGGGCGATGCGGAAGCCCTGAGCCTGATCTGAACCGGGCGCAGAAAGCGAGGTGGCGATTTATGTTAATCAAAAATGCGACCATCTATACCCCGCAGCACACCTTTGCCCGGGGGGACCTGCTGATTCGGGACGGACGCATCGTCTTTGGTGCTGAGCCATTGCCCGACGAGGAGGTGCTGGATGCAGAGGGGCTTTATGCCTTGCCCGGGTTGGTGGACATCCATTTTCACGGCGCTGTGGGCTATGATTTCTGTGATGCCAGCGAGGAGGCGATTCAGGCCCTTGCCGACTTTGAGGCCAGCAAGGGTGTGCTTGCCATCTGCCCTGCCACCATGACTTACAGCGAGGAGATCCTGGCCGGCATTATGGATGCCGCTGCCGCCCATAAAAACGGGAAAGGCGCCGACCTGGTGGGTATCAATCTGGAAGGGCCCTTTATCAGCCCGGACAAGATCGGCGCGCAAAACCCCAAATATCTGCATCCCGCCGATGTGGGTATGTTCCGCCGCCTGCAAAAGCGCTCAGGCGGACTGATCAAGCTGGTGGACCTGGCGCCCGAGGAGGATGGGGCACTGGATTTTATCGCCCAGTGCCATGGCGAAGTGCGCATTTCGATTGCCCACACCTGCACCGACTATGATACCGCCAAACAGGCATTTGCAGCGGGTGCCTCCCACATGACCCATCTGTACAATGCCATGCCCGGCATCACCCACCGCGCCCCCGGCCCGATGATTGCCGCGCTGGAGGATAAGGCCGAGGTGGAACTGATCACCGACGGCGTACACATTCATCCCGCGGTGGTACGGTTCACCTTCCGTGTTTTTGGCGATGACCGGGTGATCCTGATCGCAGACAGTATGATGGCCTGTGGACTGCCGGACGGCCAATACAGCTTGGGCGGGCAGGCTGTGACTGTGCGGGGACCACGCGCCACGCTGACCGAGCACCCTGGCGTAATTGCAGGCAGCGCCACCTGCCTGTACGACTGTATGCGCCGGGCCGTACTGGATATGGGTGTTCCTTTGGAGAGTGCCGTGCGTGCCGCCAGCGAAAATCCGGCAAAAAGCATTGGCATTGACAGCGATTACGGTTCGCTGGCCGCCGGCCGTTACGGCAATGTGATCCTGGCCGATCGGGAGCTGAACATTGTTAAAGTGATTCAGAAGGGCAAAGTCATCGCAGGCTGAAGCGTCACAACTGCGTCTTTTGACAGTCAAGCCAAAAAAGTCTGCTTTACACTTGCGATTTGCTGCCGATTCGTATATAATAAAAGTTAAAGTACGATTGCACGGCAGCGGGACCCGGTTGCCGGCCATCAAAGGGGGTTATTGCCATGGCCATTTCTGAGCCGACCGCAATTTTTTCTATTCGGGATGAAAAGGACGAGGAGATCAAAAAGGTCGTTCTTCAGGTGTACAGCGCTCTGGAGGAGAAGGGCTATAACCCCATCAACCAGCTTGTGGGTTACATCCTGTCGGAGGACCCCACCTATATCACCACCTATAAAAATGCCCGTGCACTGATCCGTCGGATTGACCGTGACGATTTGTTGCAGGCGTTGGTGCGTGACTACGTCCGGTCTTGATCTTTTCCACAGAGAAACTGCAAAACACCAGGCATCGCAGCTGCGATGCCTGGTGTTTTTTGATAAGCCGCAGATATAGCCGGCGCATTTTATTGCTGCGCCGCCGGGCAGGCGCATAGAAGGACAGATCCGCTCACAGAATAGTGGCAGGGCAGCAACTACAGCCGCCAAGTATCTGTACTTTAAGGAGGGCCTCCATGACGAACTGCAGCAGTTCCCGCATCGATATTTCCCTTTCCCCCGCCGGACCGTTGCCTCCGTTCCTGTTTGGCAGCGACGTCATCGCCATGGTCAACCGCCATCACCAGGAGGTAAAGGAGCTTTACCGCAAGGCGCAGGCCGGACAGCTGCAGAGAAAGCGCTGAGCCTTACCGCCGGATGTTGAAGGCCGCAAAACCGGGATAAACAGCGCTGTCCCCCAGCGCTTCCTCAATGCGCAGCAGCTGATTGTACTTAGCCACCCGCTCGCTGCGGCTGGGGGCGCCGGTCTTGATCTGGCAGGTGTTCAGCGCAACGGCCAGGTCGGCAATGGTGGTGTCCTCGGTCTCGCCGGAGCGGTGGGAGGCAATGGCAGTGTAGCCCGCCTTATGGGCCATCTTGATGGCCTCCAGCGTCTCGGAAACGGAACCGATCTGATTCAGCTTAATCAGGATGGAATTGCCGCAGCCCAGGTGAATGCCCTTGGCCAGGCGCTCGGTGTTTGTAACGAACAAATCATCGCCCACCAGCTGGACTTTGCCGCCCAATTCCCTGGTCATCTGCTGCCAACCTTCCCAGTCCTCCTCATCCAGGCCGTCCTCAATGGAATAGATGGGATATTTTTCCACCAGGTTCTTCCAGTGGGCCACCAGCTCACCGGAAGTGAATGTTTTGCCGCATTTGGGCAGCCGGTACAGCCCCCGTTCCCCACCCTTCCACTCGCTGGAAGCGGCGTCCATGGCCAGCACAAAGTCCCTGCCCGGTTCGTACCCCGCCTTCCGGACGGCTTCCAAAATCAGCTGGATGGCTTCCTCATCACTGGCCAGGTCGGGGGCAAAGCCGCCCTCGTCCCCCACCGATGTGGTCAGGCCGCGGTGCTTGAGCAGCGCCTGTAAGGCGTGGAACACCTCGGTACACCAGCGCAGCCCCTCCTTGAAGCTGGGCGCGCCGGCAGGCATAATCATGAACTCCTGCACGTCCACCGTGTTGGCCGCATGGGCGCCGCCATTGAGAATGTTCATCATGGGCACCGGCAGTTTGTTGCCCGCAATGCCGCCCAAAAAGCGGTAGAGCGGGACATCCAGTGAGACAGCGGCCGCCCGGGCGCAGGCGATGGACACCGCCAGGATGGCGTTTGCCCCCAAGTTGGATTTGTCCCCGGTGCCGTCGGCCGCAATCATCGCCCGATCCACTGCATAGATGTCGGAGGCATCCATGCCGGTGAGCGCACCGTTGATGGTGGTGTTGACGTTTTCCACCGCCTTCTCGACGCCCTTGCCGCCAAACCGTGACTGGTTGCCGTCCCGCAGTTCCAGCGCCTCGAATTCCCCGGTGGAGGCGCCGCTGGGGGCAGCGCCCCGTCCAACGGTACCGTCCGCCAGCCAAACCTCAGCCTCCACCGTGGGATTGCCGCGGGAGTCGATGATCTCACGGCCGATGACCTTTTCAATTTTCAAATTGCGCATAGGAAGCCCTTCCTTTCCTGACTTGGGCTGTGCAGCCCTGTTGCTTAGTTAGCCTTGCGCATTCATAGTTGCCTTTAGCTAACTTCCCATACATTTATCATACTCAGTATGCTGCCAAAAATCAAGGGCTATGCGGATTTTTTGAATGTGGGCGATTTTTCCGGTGGGTGTAACATTACGGCCACCCTTCCGTCTTGAATGGTAACAGAAAAGCAGCCGGGGCTGCGGCACCCGGCTGCGGACAGGAGGCGATTGCAATGAAACGTGGACTTCAAATTACAGCGGGCATTGCACTGGCAGCAATTCTGGCAATCGGCGGCCGAACCGCCTGGCAGCGGGGATGTCCGCCCCGCCCGGCCCTGGCCTGGCTGCAGCGGCTGCAACCGGAGGAGGTGACGGAGATCGAGCTTGTCACCACGCCCCAGGCCCCGGAGGAATGCTGCCACCGGATGAGCACGGAGGAATCAGCCCGGGCGGTGCGGTTTCTCAACACAGCCCAAGGGCGCTGTCTGGCGCGCCCGGAGCCGGTTGCCGGTAGGGAAATCACTTTACATTTGACGATGCAGGACGGCAGCCGCCACACGATCACAAATACCGGAAATGTTTACCTGTACATTGATGAAGCGTGCTACCTGCCCGGCTACAACTGGCTATCCTGCTGGGAGGAGCTGCCCGGCGCCGCCGGAGACGTCCCCCTGCCGGAGGATTTTGTCTACTGAATGGATGGTGGTGTCATCGCCTTTTTCCCTTTTACCGGTCCTTGTTAGACGCGGATCCAACACAAAAAACGGCAGAGCCCGCGGTGGGCTGCACAAGAGCCAAAGGTTCCGAAGCAGCCGCGCAACGTGCCCTGCCGTTTTTTGGTTTGTCATTCCCGGCGGCGGCGTCCCAGGAACAGATAGTATCCCAGCCAGTCCATTTTGCCGTACAGCGGACTGCCGGTACGCTTGGACTCCGCCACCGCGAAGAGCCAGTGCAGGTTTTTCCACCAGACCGGCAGATAGTAGGGTGAATAGTTTTTCTCCGCACGCATGGTGCGCAGCAAATCCCGCAGCCAGGGAGTGCGCAGCGCCCGGGCTGCTTTGGCACGGCGCTGCTCCGGGGAAGCCGGGTCCCTGCGCAGAATGTCGGCAACCCCTTCCGCCAGCACTGTCAGCTCTGCCCGGTGCAGCGGCAGCAGATCCTCCGCCGGGGCGTGCAGTGCCCGGCCGGCAGCGTTCAACTTGGCAAAGTGCTGCGGCCAGATGTCGCAGTAATCGCTGTGATAGCGGGTGGACAGGCTGGTGCCGGTGGTGTCACAGTTATAAAACGTCAACGGCGCATCCACCAGGGCAAACTGCCATCCGGGTTGGCTTGCCTGCAGCTTTGCCATGTAATCCAGCACAAACTGCAGATCCTCCCCCAGGGTATAGGACTCGTCAAAGCGGAGCTGCGCCGCCAGATCCGCCCGATACAGCTTGTTCCAGGGCATGGCAATCAGGCAGTCCAGATACATTCGCACCATTGCCGAGGCTGGCTGTACCCGAGCGTCCGGGCTGGCGGGGGCCGGATCTGCCGGGTCGGTGGAGTACCGCCAAACAACAAAGCTGCCGGGGTGATCCCGCTGGGCGGCCAGAGCCGCGGCCAGGGCCCCGGGGCGCAGTGCGTCGTCCGCGTCGAGAAAGACAAGATACTCCGCATCGGCAACGGCCATCCCCGCATTGCGGGCACTGGAAACGCCGCCGTCCTCTTTATGCAGCACCCGCACCCGGGCATCGCGCCTGGCCCAGGCATCGCAGAGCCCGCCCGAGCGGTCGGGACTGCCGTCGTCCACCAGCACGCAGCAGACGCCGCCGGGCACCTGCTGGGTGAGGATGCTCTCAACGCAGCGGTCAATGGTGGACTCGGCCCGATAGACCGGCACCACCACACAGATAGCGGGCCTCATATCCGTTCCCCCAGGTCCGCCAGAATACGGACGAAATTGTTGTAGTAATTTTCAATGGAGAACCGGCGGGCGTTTTCTGCGCCGGCGCGGCCCATCTCGGCGCGCAGTTCCGGGTGATCCCGCAGCATCTCGATGGCAAAAGCCAGCTGGGCAGGCACATCCCGGTTCAGATCCACCAGCACTGCCTGGCTGCCGGCCAGATATTCCGGCATACCGCCGCTGCGGGTGGCCAGCACCGGGCGGCCGCAGGCCATGGCCTCGATGGCCACAAGGCCAGCCGCCTCCTGCACCAGGGTGGGCACACAGACCAGGTCTGCCAGGCGGTAATAGTCGGGCAGCGAACTGTTGTGGATAAAACCGGTAAAGCGGACCCGCTCTTCCAGTGTTTTGGCCACGGCTTCCAGCTTTTTCAAAAACGGGCTGGTTTGGGTACGGCCAAAAAAGGGGCTGCCCACAATAAGCAGCTTGATATGCGGATCCTCCAGAGAAGCGATGGCCTCCAGCAGTTTGTGAATGCCCTTGTCCGGTTCCAGCCGCCCGCAGAACAGTACCACAAAATCCTCCGGCGCAAACCCCAGCGAGGTTCGCAGAGCCATGTCCGGTTCGCCGGGGGTAAAGCGGTCGGTATCGATGCAGTTGGGCAGGATATAGGCGTTTTTTCGGTCCAGGGTGCTGGTTTTCAGGTATTCATCCCGGATAAACTCGCTCAGAGCCAGCACACCGCCGTAGATCTCGTCCATCTGGCGGCTGCACTGGGTCATGCCGTGAAGATGGGCCAGGCACCGTTTACGGCCGAACATCCGGCTGATGGCCGCACACTGGGTCAGGTTACCGCCCTCGGCAATGATCCAGTCCGGCGGCGGGAATTCCAACGCCAGCGACAGCTGCACCTTCTGGTACCAGGGGTCATAGGGTGCCGCAATGCCAAAGCACCGCTCGATAAAAGCCATGGGCCAATACCGCCGATGCCCGCGGGGACGGGCAATATACATCATTTTGGTATTCTGCAGGTCGGCCGCAGCTGCCCTGGCCTCCGGGTCCTGCACACTGGCACAGAGGATATCCAACTTGCCCTGGCGCTCGTTTTCCCGGATCAGATGGGTGAGCAGTGTCTCTACGGCGCCCCCCCGCACCGCGGGGACAGGCAGCGTGGAGGGCGGGATCAGCAGCACGCGGGGACGCTTTTGCTGTTTGTTGTCCGGCTTGACAAAAGGCACGGCCGGGCCTCCTTACTCTCTTGCTGAGATTGTTGCACAGGGATGGAAGACTGCCATCTCTGCGTTCAAGAATGCCGCCCGCTTTGGAGCACAAAGGCGGGCGGCAGAGGGGTTCAGGCTGAACTCATTTTTTCATGGGGCAAAGGCTTTCGGCAGGCATCATCGACCAGCGGGCTGCCGAGAGCTTCTCGGTCATTTTCAGCTGCTTGCAGTTGGGCAGGTAGCTGATCAGCCCCTGCATCAAAAACTGCTCCTTAGAGATGGCCTTGACCAGCTTGGGTTCCGGATTCTGGCGCACCTTGGCGCACAAAAACAGATACCGCCGCCAGCAGGCTGCATAGGCATTGTCGATGACGCTGCGCTCGGCACCATTTTCCACATAGAAGCGGTAACGGTCAGCCAGACCATCCACCGCATCGAAGGCTTCCGGCTTGATGTTGGTGCGGCAGATGCTGCCGCCGCGCAGCCGGTAGCAGTAGAGCGGTTCGTCCAGGCAAACCACCTTGTCACACCGCCAAAACAGGCGGTGCGCCACAAAGTCATCCTCATGCAGGCGGCCCTCCGGATAATGGAGCAGCTTCCACACTTCGGCGCGATAGAGTTTGTTCCAGGCCACAGTATAGTATGTGCCATTGGGCGCATAGAAACGGTTGAGCAGCTCCTTACCCGAAAAGACACCCGTCTCGCCGGGCATGGTGTAGGCTGGGGGATCGGCACTGGTGCCGTCCTCGTGCACATCCTCCACCGCACAGATGGACATATAAGCGTCATGCTTTTCGCAGGCATCGAACAGAGTTTGCAGATAGGCCGGGCGAAGGATGTCGTCCGAGTCCACAAACGCGTAATAGCGGCCCTGCGCAGCGTCAATCCCCGCATTGCGGGCAGCAGACAGGCCCTGATTTTCCTGATGGATCACACGGATGCGCTTATCCTGTGCCGCCATCTGGTCGCACAACTCACCGCAGCCGTCGGTGGCACCGTCGTCCACCAGAATAACCTCAAACGGCTGGTCAAATTTCTGGTTCAGGATACTGTGGATGCACTCTTCCAGCCAGGGCTTTGTGTTGTAGATTGGCACGATCACACTGACGCAGGCGCGTTCCATAAATTTAACCCCTTCCAACGGTGCAATAACCTCCTCCATCATCTTCCCCACGGCAGTTAGTCCGGTTGTTCCGGGCCGCAGGCAACCTGCCCGGCGGGGTTTCCTTCTTCCTTCACAAAAAGCGGCCTTTTAACATGGTATAGGCCGCCAGCCATCCCGGTGCGTGCAGCGCCACACCCAGCCGATAGGGCAGCGCCAGCAGCGGATGGGCATCCCTGCGCAGCTGCTGCCGCAAAGCTGCGCGGGCCTGCGGCTGGGCAAGGATGCGGGCAAACAGCGCCCGCCGCTGCCGGAAAGGCATCTTTCCCCTGCAGCCAGTAAGCAGCCCGTACTGGTTCAGAGCCGCACGCAGGCGGCTTTTTGCCAGATACGGTGCCGGGTCATACCCCCAGCGCCGCAGCATGGTCTCCAGTGCCGGGGCAGTGACCTGCTCGGCATCCAGCAGGTCCCCCCGCAGCTGCCGGGACAAGGACCCACTTTGACCATCATATTGGTAATAGTATACACCAGACACGCAGAAAATGGAAATGGTATTTTGTAAAAAAACTGTGTTGAACAGGACATCCTCGTTAATTTTCAGGGATACATCAAAGTGAAGCCCTGTTTGGCGCAGGGTTGCGGCGCAAAACAGTTTGGGGTACGGCGCAGCAAAATACCCGCTTTCAAACAGCAGCGGGTCCATGGCCGGGCCCAAGTCGGCCGGCGTCGGATAAAATCCCGGCGGCAGCGGACAGGGTACCGGGCCGCTCTGGCGGGTCATACCGAACAGGATCAGCTGCGGGCGGGCAGCAAACGCCGCGGGCAGCGCCTGCCACAAGCCGGGCAGCAGGGCGTCATCCGCATCCACAAAGAGGATCCACTCCCCCGCCGCCGCATCGATCCCCGCATTGCGGGCGGCGGATGCCCCACCGTTGGGCTGGTGAATGACCCGGATGCGCCTGTCCCCGGCTGCCAGTGCATCACACAAAGCCGGGGTATTGTCGGTGGAGCCGTCGTTCACCAGGATCACTTCCAGATTGTCAGGCGCACCGGCCAGCAGGCTGTCCACCGCGCGCCGCAGCGTGGCCGCCGCATTGTAGCAGGGCAGGATCGCCGTAACCGGCGGCAGGCCGGCCGCCGCAGAGAGGTCAGGCATCGGGCCTCCCCCTTTCTTCTGCCAGCACCTGGGCATAAATTTCCCGCATCCGGGCGGCATTGGCCGCGGGGTTGTGGGTACCGCGGGCCAGGGCGCAGCCCGCCTGGCCTAGCGCCGCACCGTGATCGGGTTGATCCAACACCCGGCAGAGAGCCTCGGCCAGCGCTTTGGCATCGCCGGGCGGGTCGTAAAGCACCGCCCCCGCACCGCCGCCGGTGACATCCGGAATGCCGCCCGCACGGCTGGCCACACAGGGCAGGCCCAGCAACATGGCCTCGCCCAGGCTATTGGGGCTGTTTTCGCTGAAGGAGGGCAGCAGGAACAGGTCGGCGTCCAGATAAGCCTGCCGCATCGCATCTGCCTGCAGCGGACCAGTGTACTGCACATGACCGGTCAGCCCGTTTTGGGCAATCAGCTTTTTGCACCAGGCTTGGTAAGGGAACATCCAATCAATCACCGGGCGCAGCAGCGGTCCCTTGTCCAGCGGCGGCCAGCCGGCCACCCGCAATACCGCGCCCGGCCAACGGCTTAGAATGGCGGGCAGCGCCTGCAGCACCGTGTGCAGGTTTTTCAACGGGTAATTGCCCTGGCTCATCAGCAAAACCGGCGCCTGGCCAAATTCCCGTGCACGCCAGCTGCCGGCCGATTGCCAAAAGGCCGGGCGCAGCGTCTCGTTGCAGGGATAGTAGCGGGCGTGGGGCGCCATGGCCGCCACCGCCCGCCGGTCAAAGTTGGTGCGGCCGGTGACATACTGCGCCCGGGCAAGCACTGCCTCCTCGCCTTGGGCCAGCGCATTGAAATTGGCCTGCATCTGGTCCAGCAGCTGGCCGGGCACCACCCGATTGATGGCACGCTGGACAAAATTGGAGCGCAGATAAGGTTTTGGCACACCATCGCACAGGTGAACACTGCAGTCCCCCATCACCCCCTGGATGCCCACCAGCACCGGCAGGTGCAGCGCCTGTGCCGCCTGCTGCATGGCAGCGGCGGCGGCATACTCGGTCCCCCAGATATGCACAAGGTCCGGTTTTTTCCGCTTCAGCAGCGTCCCAAAGCCGGCGGTGTCCGGCAGCAGCACAAAGCGCACGCCGTCCCGTGTCCCCTCCGTCGGGGCAGAGACGCGGCTGTCCAGGCTGACCACCGTCAGGTGCAACTGCGGGGCCAGTGCCAAGAGCATGCCGGTCAGCCAGCCGCCCCCCACCTGATCCGCCGCAAGGCCCACAGCAGCGGCGGCCTCAGGCAGCGTAACGCTGACCAGCCAGAGAATTTCGGGCATTTGCAACCTCCTTTGCAGCAAGATGGATGAACGTTCAGCGGGAGGCAACTTCCACAAACCGCCGCGCCACCGCCTCGGGGGTGAATTCAGGGAAGATGGCCTCAGCCTGAGCAAAGCTCAGTGCCTTGCCGGCATTCTGGTGGAGCCAGCCGGCCAGACGGGCCACCACATCGGCGCCGGAGCCCTCCGCCTGCTGAAGCACCAGCGCCAGAGGATACCGCTCCAGATACGGCAGCGCGGCATCGCCGCGGCTGGCCGCCAGATGCAGGATCGGTTTGCCGGTGCCGAAATATTCAAACAGCTTGCTGGGGATCTGGTTGTCCACCGTATTGCCCAGATTGAGCAGAATGTCCGCCTGACCGATGAGGGTGCGGGCGTGCGCAGGGCGGACCGGACCGGACAGCTCCACGCGGTTCCCCAGCGCCTGGCGGGCAGCCTCGGCCTGGCGGGAGAAATGCTCCCACCCGCGGCCCACCATGGTCAGCGTAAGGTCGGGATCATCCAGCTTGCGGAAAAGCTCCAGTGCAAATTCCGGACTGCGCAGTTCGGGGTAGAGCGTGCCGCAAAACACACAGCGGATAGGGCCCTGCCCCCGGTGGGGGTCCAGCACCTCAGCCTGGGGCGGAACCAATGCGGGAAAGGCCAGCTCGAACACCTTGCTGCGGCAGGGCGCCAGCGGTCCCTGCTGGTAGTCGGACAGTGCCTGACGGGTAACGAAGGCGGTATCCACCGCCCGCAGCAGCTGCAGTTCCCGTGCCCATCCCCCCGGTGCCTGATAGCTGCGGTTGGCGGCATAGGGGTCCAGCAGCCACAGCACCTTTTTGCCAGAGATGCCGGCCTGTTCCAGTGCAAAGGCAGCCCGGTAGGGCGCTGCCACCGCCGTGACAAAATCAAAGTGGTAGATGGCGTCCAGCCGTTCGATTTCCCTGCGGGTGTCCTCCACCCGGCGCGGCTTGTGCAGTACCAGCTGGCGGAAGGCCGCCCCCACCGCGCTGGGATGTATGGCCAGGCGGGCCAGCCGCAGCGGCACCGGGCTGCCCTGCCGACTGCCGTTTTCCAGCGCCTGATTCATCAGGCGCTCATCGGGGAAAGGCAGGTCGTGCAATACCACACCATTGGGCGTACCGGCACCGGCCGGCGCCGGCGGAGGGGTCTGGCCATCCCACAGTTCCAGCAGATGAACCTGGTGCCCCAGTTCTGCCAAGCAGGCCGCCAGCCGCCGCCCCAGCTCCGGGTTGACGGCCAGAGGAGACTCGACACTGTCAACAACAAACAAAAACCGCATACAGCAGCTCCTTTTTATCGCAAGCAGGTCACTGCGCCAAAGCCGCAATGACCGCAGAAAGATGCCAAAACCAATCCCCGCCCGGCGGCCGCCGGACGCGGAACGCTATGCCGGACTTTTCCGGCTTCGATGAACAAGACGAGACTCCGGCCGGGAATTCGCCAGCATGCTTGCCAAAAAGCGGGCGAACCGTCTATTTTCGGTCATGCAGCAGCAGTCCGAACACCAGGCGGGCCAGCCAGGGCGCCGCGACCGTCAGACGCGCAGCCCAGCGCATGGTTCGCGGCAGCTGCGGGTTTGCCCCCAGCAGCGGATCGTGCAGTCCCTGGCGCAGCGCATCGCGCAGCTCAGCCAGGGCCGGGTCCAGCGCCGGGTCGCGGGGGCTGCGGAGAATGCGGCTGGCCAGATAGGACAGCTTCTCGTAATAGAAGGCACCCACGCTTCCGGCCAGGGCTGCGGGGGCGGTATCCCGGATGGTTTCGGCCACCGCCAGATGGTCGCGGATCTCGGCGGGGGTCAATCCCCGATGGCTGGAGGAACCCCCATGCTGGCGATAATAGTAGCCGGCAAAATCGCAGAAGGCAACCCCCGGCAGCTGCAAAAAGACATTCCAATTGGCCAGCAGGTCCTCGTTATGGGTCAGGCCGTTGTCCAAAAGTTCAGGCGTGAGCAGTGTGGAATCGTACAATTTATTGCAAAGGCTGTACTCCACCCGATGGTCGTGGAGCAGCGCCTCCAGATGGGCCGGTTCCTCCAGCGTGCGGTAGTCCCGGGGCGGCGCAGCGTTCAGAGGCGGCGCACTCCGGAAGGCTTCCAGCCGGCAGCAGGCCACCGGCAGCAGGCTGTCCGACGCCGCGTGCAGCAGCGCCGCAAGAAAATCGGGGTGGAGCAGGTCATCGGCATCGCAAAAAGCGACGTACTCGCAGTTTGCCCGGCGGACCCCCTCTGCTCTGGCCCGGGAAGGTCCTCCATTCGCCAAGTGCAGCACCACAAAGCGCGGGTCCCTGGCCGCCCACTGATCACAGATTTGTGCCGATCCGTCGGTAGAGCCGTCATCCACCAGAATGGCGGTAAAATCGGCAAAGCTTTGGGCCGCGATGGACCCAAGGCAGAGCGGCAGATACACGCCCGCATTGTAGACCGGTACCACCAGGGCGATACGGGCGGGCCTCACGGTCCCACCTCGGCAAACTTTTCTATGTAGAATTGTTGCAGCTTCTGTGCAGAAGTGCGCACGTCATAGCCGGCTTCCACCGCCTGCTGCCGGGCATTTGGGTTGCGGGTCAGCGGCCCGGCGCAGATGGCCCGCACCCATGCCGCGGGGTCATTCAGCGGTAAAAAGTGCACGCCATCGGCAAAGGCGGCGTCAGGGTCCACCCGGTCCGACACAAAGCAGGGCAGCCCCGCGGCCTGGGCTTCCACCAGCACCACCGGCAGCCCTTCAAACAAGCTGGGCAGCAGAAAGGCATCCATTGCGGCGTAACAGTCCGGCGTATCGCTGCGCACCCCGGCAAAGATCACACTGTCCCCCAAGCGCAGTGCCTGTGCCCGGCCGCGGACCTGCTGTTCCAGCGCGCCGGTACCAATCAGGACCAGGCGGGCGGCCGGGTTCTGCCGGCGGACTCGGGCAAAAATTTCCAGCAGTCCCATGTGATTTTTTTGTTTTGAGAAGCGCCCCACGTGGCCCAGCAACGGCGCATTGTCCGCCACCTTCCACTGGGCGCGGAGGCGGGCGCGGGCCGCCGGATCGGGGGCAGCAAACCGGTCCACCTGAACGCCGTTGGGCAGCACGGTGAAGGGGCTTTTGCCGAACAGCATCTCCCCCGCTTTCCGGCTGCAGGCAAACCGGTCGGTCAGCAAACGGTCAAACTGGCTGCTCATCACCTGGTCCAGCAGTCCCACCACGCCGGGCTCATAGGCGGTGTTGTGGCTGTGCCCCACCCGTACCGGCACGCCGTGGCGCAGGGCCGCTGCGTTGTAAAACATACCAAACCCGCTGTAATGGCCGTGCAGGATCCGGTAGTGGTGGGCAGAGAAAAATTCGTCCAGCTGGCGGCGGTAACGAGGCAGGTTGTTGTCCTGCCGGATGGTCAGTTTGGTGATCTGTCCACCCAGCGCGGTGATCTCGTCATCATAAAAGCAAGGTTTGTTGTAGTGATAGAGGAAGTCAAACTGCACCTGTGTGCGGTCAATGGCGCGGTAGACGTTCATCACAAACGTTTCCATGCCGCCGGCGTCCATGGCCGGCATGACCTGTAAGACTCGGATGGGAGCCATGTGGGCGCCTCTCTTTCCTGTATATGCTGATTCTATATACATAGTTTATAGTATGGTATTTCAGCGGGACTCATCCTCGGCCATCAGCCGGATGCGGGCCCTCTGCATCTCGGCACGGGTCTTCTCGTCCAGGGCGGGATAAGATGGCGCACACTTTTGCAGTGCCTCCACCACCACCTCGCTGGCCAGATACCGGGTATACCATTTCTGGTCGGCAGGCAGTGCAAACCAGGGGGCATGCTCGGTGGCCGTGGCGCTGATCACGCGGCTGTACAGCCTGTTGTATTCGTCAAAACGGGCGCGCTCCCGGAGATCGTCAGGGGTGAATTTCCAGTTCTTTTCCGGGGTGTCGATCCGGTCCAAAAAGCGCTTTTTCTGTTCCTCTTTGGACAGATGCAGGAAGATTTTCAACACACGGAAACTGTTCTCATACAGGTACTCCTCAAAATGGCGGATCTGGCGGTAGCGCTTCTCAAAGAACGCCTCATCACTGTCGGTCAGGACCCGATCCGCCATGCGGTAGGTCTTGTGCAGCTGATGCAGCTGCACCACCAAAACGTCCTCATAATAGCTGCGGTTGAAGATTGCGATTCCGCCCCGGGGCGGCAGGCACTGACCAACCCGCCAGAGATAATCGTGCTGCAGCTCGGTTTTGGTGGGCTGCTTAAAGTTGTAAACTGTGACCCCCTGGGGGTTCAGCCCGCCCATCACATGCTTGATGGTGCCGTCCTTGCCGGCGGCGTCCAGCGCCTGAAGCAGGATGATCAGCCCTTCCCGCCCGTCGGCGTACAGGGCATCCTGCAATGCCTCCATTCGGCGCAGGTTGGCCGCCGTTTTGGCTGCATACTCCTCCTTTTTGCCCTTCTCGCTGCCGGCGTCTGTGGGAAGCCGGGAGAGGTCACAGGGGCGGGAGCCGTCAAATCGATACGCATCCGCTTGCATGACAAAAACCTCCTGTCAGGGGCAAAAGAGCCCACAATCAGTATACCCGGTCGGCGATGGATATGCAACGGCGAAACAGGAAAATTTCCTCGGGCTTCCGCTCCGTTTTTGCTGTGGCAAGGCCGGCAGCGGCATGGGCCCGGCCATATCCAGAAAAGGCAGGGCCGCTGTGGGCCCGGAAATATTTTTTCAAAATTTGCACGTTTGCAAACGAGAGTATTCAAGAGAATTCCGGAGTATTTTGAAGTATGAATATGTTAGATCAAAATAATTGCATTTCAGGTATTGACGTGCGTGCGAAGATTTGCTATAATCACACTTGCGCGAAACAGCGTGGGCAAAACCACGCTTTACCGATAAGCGGGACGGACGCGGACGCAGCGCCGCCCCGGCGCTTTTGGAAACAGATGGAGGTTTACACTATGAGCACTACTCTCGCAAAGCCCGCAGAGATGGCTGACCGCAAGTGGTATGTGATCGACGCCGCGGGCAAGCCCCTCGGCCGCGTTGCCGCCAAGGCTGCCGTGCTGCTGCGCGGCAAGGATAAGGTCACGTTCACCCCGAACGTTGACTGCGGCGACCACGTCATCATCATCAACTGCGACGAGGCTGTCCTGACCGGCAAGAAGCTGGAAAAGAAGTTCCACCGCACCCATTCGCTGTATATCGGCGGTCTGAAAGAGACCCAGTACAAAAAGCTGATGGCTGAAAACAGCGACAAGGCCATGACCTACGCCGTCAAGGGCATGATCCCTTCCAACACCATCGGCGCCAAGGCCCTCACCCGCCTGCACTGCTACAAGACTTCTGACCACAAGCATGCTGCCCAGAAGCCCGAAGCTGTTGAACTTTGATAGGGAGGCAATCGAATATGTACGAGACGAAACCTTACTTCTACGGCACCGGTCGTCGTAAGCATTCCGTTGCCCGCGTCCGCGTCTACAATGGCACCGGCAAGGTCACCATCAATGGCCGCGACATCGAGGATTACTTCGGCCTCGATACCCTGAAGCTGCTGGTCCGCAGCCCCATGGTTCTGACCGAGACCGACGGCAAATTTGATGTTGTCGTCAACGTTGTGGGCGGCGGCACCTCCGGCCAGGCTGGCGCTATCCGCCACGGCCTGTCCCGCGCTCTGCTGCAGTACGATCCCAACCTGCGCCCTGCCCTGAAAAAGGCCGGTTTCCTGACCCGCGATCCTCGTATGAAGGAGCGCAAGAAGTACGGTCTCAAAGCCGCTCGTCGCGCGCCTCAGTTCAGCAAGAGATAACAGGCCCGACAAACCAATTCAAAAATGCTCAAAAAGCCCGGAACCATGCGGTTTTCCGGGCTTTTTCCTTTCCAAAAAGTCTGCCCGCCTTTGTCCGATTTTGGAAGGATTTGACCTCGCCTGACCCGGTTTTTCTTGATTAATAATGGGGCAACAGGCCCTTTTTGACCCCGTTATGATTAAAAAATGGGGCAACTGCGAGCCGAAATCGGGGTGTTTTAGAGGGCATTTTCCCCTTCATTTTTTCGATCCCATGACGGCCTGTGTGAGAGGTTTTTCTTTTGAAGGGGATGTCCTGATTTGTCAGGATTTGACCAAACCGAATCCAGTTTATCTTGTCCTTCTGAGTTGCCGCTGCTGTGTTTCAAGTGGATGAACTCTCGCACATTTGCGGCGTAGCGTTCCTTCCATATATACTGAAAGCGTAAAGGAGGAACGCCCTATGAAAAAACGGAAATTCAAGATAACCCTCACCCCCGCCGAGAACAGCATTGTGATCCAGAGCCTCAACCACCTGCGGAATACCATGCTCCGGGAAAACCGGGACACCGGCTGCCTGGATGAACTTCTGCTCAAAGCCATGTGCGCCCCGGTGAAGAAGATGTAAAATTACATATCGCTGCCGAATGAGCCGCTTATTCTTTTCAGAGAGTAAGCGGCTTTTTTCATGCCCATCTTTCGGAGTTCCCGCATACATAGCCGTCCGTCTTGCCAACGGGCGGCTAAATCTAAGAAGAAGGAGGACATGAAAATGCCGGAACAAAGAAGCCGCCCCAGGGATGGCCGCGTGATCGCGCTGGCCAACCAGAAAGGCGGCACAGGCAAAACCACCACGACGGTGAACCTGGGCATTGGTTTGGCCCGTCTGGGGAAAAAGGTGCTGCTCATTGACGCAGACCCCCAGGGCGACCTCACCACCTGCCTGGGCTGGCAAAACCAAGACAGCCTGCCCACCACCCTGGCCACCGTCATGGAAAAGGTGATCCGGGATGAGCCATTCACCACGGATGAGGGCATTTTGCACCACAGCGAGGGCGTAGACCTTATGCCCGCCAACATTGAGCTGTCCGCACTGGAAATGAGCCTGGTCAACGCCATGAGCCGGGAGTTTACTCTGCGGACCTATGTCAATGAAGCCAAGAAGCACTATGACGTGGTTCTCATTGACTGTATGCCGTCCCTGGGCATGATTACGATTAACGCCCTGGCTGCGGCGGACAGCGTGATTATCCCGGTGCAGGCCCACTATCTCCCCGCCAAGGGCATGACCCAGCTTATGAAAACCATCAATAAAGTGAAGCGGCAGATCAACCCGGCTCTGAAGGTGGACGGGGTGCTGCTCACTCTGGTGGATGGGCGCACAAACCTTGCCAGACAGACAGCGGATACACTGCGGCAGAGTTACGGGAGCGTGTTGAAAATTTATCGTTCCGAGATTCCCGTAGCCATCAAAGCCGCAGAAATCAGCGCCGCAGGCAAGAGTATTTACGCCTACGACAAGGGGAGCAAGGTGGCCCAGGCTTACGCGGATTTTTCAAAGGAGGTGCTGGCGGATGGCGAAAAGCAGCGGGCTAAACTTCAATCTTCCCTCAGTCGATGACCTGTTTTCCACGGAGGAAGAACGGGCCGAGGCAAGGCTTGAAAAAGTCGTCAACCTTTCTCCTGCGGAAATCAGCGACTTTCCGAATCACCCCTTTAAGGTCCGTATGGATGAAGCTATGCAGGAAATGACGGAAAGCGTGAAGCAGTACGGCGTTTTGGTTCCCACTCTGGTGCGCCCCAAACCAGAGGGCGGCTATGAGATGGTGGCCGGACACCGCAGGAAAAAGGCGGCGGATTTGGCAGGGCTTGCGGAAATCCCCTGTATTGTGAGGCAGCTCACCGATGATGAAGCCACGATTATCATGGTGGACTCCAACCTGCAGCGGGAGCAGATCCTGCCCTCGGAGAAGGCGTTTGCTTACAAAATGAAGCTGGACGCTATGAAAAGGCAGGGACAGCGAACGGATTTAACTTCTGACCCACTGGGGCAGAAGTTAAAAGGGGTGTATTCTGTTGAAATGGTGGCACATGAAACGCCTGACAGCAAAACGCAGGTTCAGCGATATATCCGCCTTACCCACCTCATCCCGGAAATTCTGGAGCTGGTAGATAATTCAGTCCTGAAAGACCAGGAAATGCTTCAGATTGCCATGCGCCCTGCGGTGGAGCTGTCCTACCTGCGAAAAGAAGAACAGGCCGACTTGTTCGCTATCATGGATGAGATGGACTGCACCCCGTCCCACGCCCAGGCCATCAAAATGCGCCAGATGTCCGAAGCCAAGACTGGAGGGGAACGGCTGGCCAAAGACGCCCTTGTTTCCATTATGAAGGAGGAAAAGCCCAATCAAAAAGAACAGTTCAAAATCCCAAAGGAAAAAATCAGCCGGTTTTTTGCGCCGGGGACGCCCACGCAGAAGATCGAGGACACCATTGTTAAGGCGCTGGAACTCTACCGCAAGCGCCAACGCAGTTTAGAGAGATAACCT
>CALXHQ010000011.1 GCA_944388145.1 uncultured Gemmiger sp.
GTATGCGATAAACTATTTACGTCGTTCATTTTTGAATGACCTCCCTTTGCTTGTTTGTGCAGTTGGCAGACCGCACTCCTATTATAGCAAAGGGAGTTTTTATTTCATCATAATCGACATTAGTCTTTTGGGGAACCACTCGCCTAGCGAGTGGTTTTCGGGACACAACAAACTCCCCGTCCGGGCATTTCCCCGGGCGGGGAGTTTACATTGCAGGCAGCATTCAAAACGGGCGCAGTGCCACACCGGCAACAGGCAAAGCTTTGGACAATTTTTGTACAAAGGCCAGCGCCTTGGGACCGTCGCCGTGGACGCAGACCGAATCTGCCTGCAACGCCACAGTGCTGCCATCGTTGGCAGTGACTGTGCCTTCCTGTGCCATACGCAGCACACGGGCAATGGCCCGATCCTCCTCCTCGATCATGGCACCGGGGTTGCCGCGGGGCACCAGCGTGCCGTCCGGCTGGTAACCCCGGTCGGCAAAAACTTCGCTTGCCACCGGCAGCCCGATGGCGCGGGCGGCGGCGACCATCTCGCTGCCGGATAGTGCCAGAAGAATGGCGCCGGGGGCGGCCTGTTGAACCGCGCGGCAGATCGCGTCAGCCAGGGCGCGGTCTTTGGCGGCCATATTGTACAATGCACCGTGGGGCTTGACGTGGTGCAGCGGCACCCCGGCGGCATCGCAGAAGGCTTTGAGCGCGCCGATCTGATAGACGACGCAGTCGGCGGTATCGGAGGGTGAGATGTCCATCTTGCGGCGGCCGAAGCCCACCAGATCGGGCAGGCCGGGATGGGCGCCCACCTGCACGCCGTATTGTTTGCACAGCGCCACGCTGCGGCGCATGACCGCCGGGTCGCCGGCGTGGAAACCGCAGGCGATGTTGGCAGAGGTGACAAAGGGCAAAATAGCCTCGTCATTGCCGATGGTATAGGCGCCGAAGCTCTCGCCCAGATCGCAATTGAGATCAATGGATGGCATGGCTTGCCTCCTTTACAGTTTCAGCGCGGCGTTGGTCACGTCGGTGAGGAACATGTGCCCCGGCGCATGGGTGATGCAGAAGGACGGCTTTGACGCCATGACCACCGCCTGCGGAGTGACGCCGCAGGGCCAGAACACCGGCACTTCCCCCTCCCGGATGGTAACAGCGTCACCGTAGTCGGGGCGGACCAGGTCGGTGATGCCGATCGTTTCGGGAAAGCCGATTTGAATGGGCATGCCGTGCACCCGGGGCATCCCAGCAGTGACAGCCACCGCCGCCGGTACCAGCCGGTGCGGGATAGGCCGCATGCTGACCACCATGTTGCCGTGAAAAACGCCTGCCGTCCGGCAGGGAATGTTTGTGTTGTACATGGGGACGTTGACGCCTTCCTCAATTTGACGGACAGGGATACCGGCCTCCAGCAGCGCGCTCTCGAAGGAAAAACTGCATCCGATTAAAAAGCTGACCAGATCCTGCCGGGCGTTGAAATAGTCCGACACGTCGGTGGGTTCCGCCACCAGCTCCCCATGGTCATAGACCCGGTAGCGGGGAATGTCCGTGGCGATGTCACTGCCGGGTGCAAACTGTGCAAAGGTCCGTTCGCCGGCGTCGGCTACCTCCAGCAGTGGGCAGGCCTTGGGGTTGCGCTGGCAGAACAGTAAAAAATCCCAGGCGAAGGTTTTGGGCAGCACCACCAGATTGCCCTGGGCATAGCCGGCGCAAAAGCCGGTGGTTGGGCCGGTATACTCCCCTCGGCGGATCGCAGCGCGGGCCGCGGCCGGAGAAAGAGCCCCGGGGGTTGAAACAGTCATAAAAACGCCTCCTGTTTTGGCAGGTTATTTCAATCGATCCGCCACCTGGCGCAGGCGGGCAGCCTGGGCACGGGCGGCAATCACCGCATGCTTGGGATCAACCAAGTCAAACGTTACCTGCTCTCCCGGGCGAAGCTGGGCCAGCGCAGGCAGATCGGTACTGATGACAGTGGCGATTTTGGCATAGCCGCCGGTGGTCTGATGATCGGCCAGCATCACAATGGGCTGGCCATTGCTGGATACCTGGACCGAGCCTTCCACAATGCCATCGGACAAAATGTCCGACCCGTGTACAGTGCCGATGGCCGGGCCGCTGAGTTTGCAGGCCATGCGATTACAGTCCGCTGTGAGCTGATAGACGCCATGGGTAAACGCCTCTTGCCCCATGGATGTGAAGGCGTCCCATTGCGGCCCCGGCACCGCCCGCAAAAGTGGGAGCCGGGCGGTGCCTTCCCATCGCCAGCAGCGGGCACCGGTGCATGCAAGAACACTGCCCAGCGGATGATCGGCCCGGCGGCGATGAATCGCCTTCCACCAGGAGGTCACGGCGTCCTCCGGCATGGCAGTGAGAAGTTCGTCCCCTTTCCGCAGCCCGCGGCCTTGAAAGCCCCCCAAATGGCAGGCCAGGTCGGTGGAACGGCTGCCCCGCACCACCGGCACCACAATACCGCCCCAGACAGCCAGATAGCTGCGCAGCCCTGCCTGCGGCATCCCAATTTGTAAAACGCTGCCCGCCGGTGCGAACCCAGGTCCGTAAAAGGAGATTGGCTGTCCATCCAGTGTGGCAGGTGCCTGTGCTCCCGTCAGAGCAAAGACCGCGGCTGTTTCAAACCGGAGGGTCGGCCCCCGGAGGGTGGTTTCCAGCACAGCATCCCCGGGCGGGTTGCCCACCAGCAGATTGGCCAGCCGGGCAGCGTAGCCATCAGCAGCGCCGCAGGTGCGGTAGCCCTCCGCAGCAGAGCCGGCACGCCCCAGGTCCTGCACAGTGGTCAGGGGGCCCGGGTCCAGGATGCAGATGCTCATGCAGAGCCCTCCTTTTGTGCCAAAGCGGCAAATTGTTCCGGCGAGATGGCACTGAACCGGATACGGTCCCCCGCTGCATAAGGCAGCGGTTTGGCCGGGTCAAACAGCTTAAGCGGCGTGCGGCCGATCAGCTGCCAGCCGCCGGGGGATGCCACCGGGTAGATGCCGGTCTGCTCCCCGCCGATTCCCACCGAACCGGAGGGGATGCTGGTGCGTGGGTTTTGCAGCCGGGGCGTGGCCAGGCTGGGGTCCAGCCCGCCCAGATAGGGAAACCCGGGCAGAAACCCCAGCATATAGATGCGGTATTCCCTGGCAGTGTGGCGGCGGACAACCTCCTGCTCAGTCAGGCCGGCGTGCTGCGCCACAAAGCCCAGATCGGGGCCGTAGTTCCCACCATAGCAGACCGGAATAGTAACCAGCTTGCCCGCTGCGGTATCCGGCGGCGGCAGATGCCCGGCCAGGTGCACGATGGCGGCCGACATGGTATCGTAGTCCGTCACCAGCGGGTCATATCGCACCAGCAGCGAAGCGAAAGCAGGAACCGTCTCACCGGCACCGGGCAGTGCTGCGGCATGGATGGCTGCGTTCAGGGCAGCCACCTGTGCGCCGATTTCCTGGGAAATCTTTTGGTCGAACACGGCCAGCACGCCGGTATCTCCCACAGGGGCAACGTGGACGGACATATGGGCACCTCCTGCCTGATGGGTCAGTGATTGTCAAAAAAGCCTTTTGCCAATACCGGGCCGAACCAGCGGTCGCTCTCATGAGAGCGGCGGACCGCATAGGCAGTGCACTGGCGCATCAGGCTGACAATCCCCACATTCATGCGGGTGCTGAAACCGTCGATGCCCGGCAGCAGCGAGCCGGTCATATCAATAAAACCGTTGCGGGCGGCAACCCGCATGACCTCCGACTCCATATCCTCATGGTGGAGGACCTCCATATCCCTTTTCAGGTAGGCGATGGCGGCCATCAGGCCATAGCAGCCCCAATCGGAGCAGGTTGCGGTGATGATATTGTCGGTGGAGGTGGCGCTGAGGATACCGCCGCCACAGCCGCATACACATTCGCCGGGACGAGTGTAGGGCACATACTTTTTGATGTGTTCCCCAATGGAGGCCATGCCGATCTCATTGCCCAGATCGCCGATGGCCACATTGGTAACTCCCCGGCTTTTGAGCAGGTTCCACAAAGCATCCGTTTTTGCCTGCAATTCGCTCACATCCTGGGACGCCGAGTTGTGGTAGACACCCCGTGCATTGGCACCTGCAGCCTCGATGGCGATGACGGCGGCGGGCTGTGCCTGATCGGCCAGCTGCTTTGCCTGTTCTGGGGCTTTCGCAGCATCCTTGGTGAAGGCGACCACGCCCATGCTCAGCGGCAGGGCCTTGACGGTTTCCAGGTCATCGTAGCAGTGCAGGCCCACCACAGCGGCACAGCGGCGGATGGCCTCCACGCTGTCAGACGGGCAGACAATAACCGGCTTTGCCCCGAAAGCCAGCACCAGTGCCCTGGCCAGCAGCATCGAGCTGACGGTGCCGTCCATCTCGGGAACTTTGTGGGGAATCAGCACAAAGCCTGTCAGGATAAAGACCATGTTCCCCGGCTGCACCGCTCTGTTCAAGGCTTCGGCGGCGTGCATGGTCAGCGGTTCGCCGGTAAACTGCCGTGCTCCCGCGTACAGGATGCGGCAGACACCGTATCCCCGGGGGTCCAACGTCATCAGGGCGTCCAGATTTTCCCCCACATTGCGCTTTTCCAGTTCATCCCGTGTCATGGCAGCCACCTCAATCCAGCACCGACGTCTTGCCGGTATAGTCATAGTATTCCTGCAGGACCGCATCCTGGATAGCCTTGAGGGTTTCGGGATCCTTGCCGCCGGCGGGGGCGCCGTCCAACTCGTTGGCATGGAGACAGAAGTTGGAGGAGGAGGTGACGATAATCTCGTCGGCGTCGCGCAGTTCATCCAGCGTGAAGGGCTTTTCCATCACCGTGATGCCCAGGCGGTAGCAGGCCTGGATCATGTGGGTCTTGGCAATGCCCCGCAGGATCAGCTCATCGTTGGGGTGGGAGTAGAACACCCCGTTTTTCAGGATGGACACGTTGGAGTGGGCGCACTCGGTGACAACGCCGTCCCGGTGGAACACCGTCTCCTGCACATCCAGGTGCTTGGCCTCCTCAGCCGCCATGACGCTGGGGATCAGGTTCAATGTCTTGATGTTGCAGTGATAGAAACGTGTGTCCGGCCGGGTGACCAGCTTGATGGGCTGGTCAGGATCATTCAGGCGGTTGGGGCGGATCATCACCCACAGCTTGCCGACCATATCGTCATCAAAGGTATGGTTGCGATCGTTGACGCCGCGGGTGACCTGCCAGTAGACAAAATGGGTGGTGCCCTCCACCTGGGCGAGCAGCCCTGTCAGCAGGCTGCCCAGCTCGGTCTTATCCATAGGGATGCGGATGCCCAGCGCCTTTGCGCTGGTGTAGAAGCGGTCCAGATGGTCCTTGAGCAGATAGACTTTGCCGTTGGCACCGACGGTGGCGTCATAGACACCATCGCCAAAGAAGTGGACGCGGTCGTTGAACGGGACTTTGACTTCCTCCGGCGTGCCGTACACGCCATCGTAATAGGCAAGCTCTTTGAGCATAGGTATTCCCTCCCCAAAATTATTAAAAGAGTTCCCTGTCACTGTTCTCCCGGCTTTTCCACACCGAAACGCAGGTACAGATATTCCTCGATCAAGGCAACGCAGTTGTCCAGCCCGAAGGCGGCGGTGTCCAGGCAGAGATCATAGTTGGACAGGTCCTTCCAGCGCTTGCCGGTGTGGTAGGTGTAATAATCGTTGCGGTATTTGTCCAGCCGGTCGATGTAGCGCTTGGCCTCGGCATGGGAGATGCCCTGGCGGGTCATTTCCCGCTGAATACGGTCGGGATAGGGCGCGTCCAAAAAGACCGAGAGCACCCGCTCCTTGTCCTTGAGCACATAGTCCGCCGCCCGGCCCACACAGACGTAACTTTCCTGTTCCAGCAGTTTGCGCAGTACCTTGGCCTGATGGGCAAACAAGGCCCGGTCAGACAGGAAGTTGCCGCTTTCCGGCGGGATGTCACGCCCATCATAGACACTGCGGGACACCTTATACAACAGGCTGCGGCGGGTATCCTCGTCCGCCTGGGCGAAGATCGCCTCATTGATGCCGCTGTCCTCGCTGGCCAGCCGCAGAAGTTTCTGGTCGTAGAAATCGATGCCGTAGTCGGCGGCGATTTTGCGGCCGATATAACTGCCTCCTCCGCTGCCGCAGGTGCGGGTGATGGCAATGGCAAAATACTCCTGGCTCATCTTGTCCCCTCCTTCGTTGCGGGTCACTGGCCCAGGTAGGCTTTTTTGACCCGCTCATCGTTCAGCAGATCGCTGGCTTTGCCCTGGATGGTGATATGCCCGGTCTCCAACACATAGGCCCGGTCGGAGATGGACAGCGCCATCTGGGCGTTCTGCTCCACCAGCAGGATGGTAATTCCCTGCTTGTTGACCTCCTGGATGATGTCAAAGATCTCCTGCACCAGCAGCGGAGACAGTCCCATGGACGGTTCATCCATCAGGATCATCTTGGGCTTTGCCATCAGCGCGCGCCCAACGGCCAGCATCTGCTGCTCGCCGCCGGACAGGGTTCCGGCCAGCTGGCGGCGGCGCTCCTTCAGGCGGGGAAAGCGGGTGTAGACATCCTGCATGGTCTCCGACATGCCGACAGGGTCGGCGTAGGCGCCCATCTCCAGGTTTTCTTCCACCGTCATTTCGGGGAAGATGTGGCGGCCTTCCGGCACATGGGCCAGCTTCAGGTTGATGATCTTGCTGGGCTCGGTTTTGCGCAGATCGTGGCCGTCAAAGACAATGCTGCCGGACGCCGCCTTCTCCAGGCCGGTGATGGTGCGCAGCGTGGTGGTTTTGCCCGCGCCGTTGGCGCCGATCAGCGAGACGATCTCGCCGTCATTGACGGTCAGCGAGATGCCGTCCAGCGCCTGCACGGCGCCGTAGTTGACCTTCAGGTCCTTCACTTCAAGCATCCTTTGCTGCCTCCTTTCTCGGTTTGCCCAGATACGCCTCAATGACCCGGGGATTGTTGGCAACCTCGGCGGGGGTCCCCGCAGCAATGGTAGTGCCGAAGTCCAACACCTGGATGCGCTCACAGATTTTCATGACAAGGCTCATGTCATGCTCAATCAGCAGCACGGAGATTTTGAAGGTGTCACGGATATAGTCGATGATTTCCAAAAGTTCCTCCGTCTCGGTGGGGTTCATGCCGGCGGCAGGTTCATCCAGAAGCAGCAGCTTCATGTCGGTGGCCAGGGCGCGGGCGATCTCCAGCCTGCGCTGCTGACCGTAAGGCAGATTGTCGGCCTCCAGGTTTTCCTTGCCGGACAGGTGCACCACATCCAGCAGCTCCATGGCGCGCTTGGTGATATCGGCTTCCTCCCGCCAATATTTGGGAGTGCGGAAGATGGCCTGGGGCAGCCCGTAGGTCAGGTGCTCCTGCATGGCAGCCTTGACGTTGTCAATGACGGTCATCTTTTTGAACAGGCGGATGTTCTGGAAGGTACGGGCGATTCCGGCATGGACGATCTGATGGGTCTTTTTGCCGTTCATCCGCTGCCCGCACAGATAGAAGGAGCCCTCGGTGGGTTTGTAGACGCCGGTGATCAGGTTGAACACGGTGGTCTTGCCGGCGCCGTTGGGACCGATCAGCCCCACCAGCTCAGACTCGCCGATCTCGATGTTGAAGTCATCCACCGCCTTCAGGCCGCCGAACTGAATCCCCAAGTTCTGTGCTTTCAGGACCGGGACCTTTTTCTCGGTTGTCTTGTCTGCCATGGTGTCACTCCCCTTTCTTTTCAGCCGCCTGCGGCAGGGCCCCGGCCGCCGCGGCCTTGGCCTTGCCGCGGCCGGCGATCTTTTTCACCAGCCGGGTGAGCGAGAACTCCCACCGGCCGAAAATGCCGCCCGGACGGAACAGCATGACCAGCACCAGCACCACCGAGTAGCCCAGCATCCGATAGGTAGAGAACTGGCGCATGAACTCAGGCAGGGCGGACAGGAAGGCCGCGCCGATGACAGAGCCGGTCAGCGAGCCGGTGCCGCCGATGATAACCTCGGACAGCAGCTCGGCAGAATAGTTGAAATTGAAGTTGGTGGGGATCATGGCGGTCATGTAATGGGCATACAGCGCGCCGCCCACACCGGCAAAGAAGGAGCTGATGGCAAAAGTCATAACCTTGTAGAACGTGACATTGATGCCGGACGCCTCGGCGGCGATGTAGTCCTCGCGGATGGCCTGCACCGTGCGGCCAAACCGGCTGCGGACAAACAGGAACATGATGGTCACGCAGACGGCCATAATCCAGAAAGAACTGTGGAAGGTGGCCAGTTTGGGGATGCCGCTCATGGTGCGGCCGCCGCCGGTGATCTCCAGGTTGCAGAACACCACGCGGATGATTTCGGCAAAGGCCATGGTAACGATGGCCAGATAGTCTCCCCGCAGCCGCAGTGCCGGGATGCCCACCAGCATACCCGCAATGCCGGCCACCAAGCCGCCGGCCAGCACCGCCACGATCAGCAGCGCCAGGTCGGACAAGCCCTTGCCTGCCAGCGCGCCCGAGACAATGGCTGAGGCGTAAGCCCCTACCGAGACAAAGCCGGCATGGCCAAGGGAAAACTCACCCATAAAACCGACCACCAGGTTCAGTGAGGCGACCATGATAATGGTATAACAGGCGGTGGTGCAGACACCCTCCACATAGGTAGTGGAATCGCCGAAGCCCTGGAAGGCGAACAGCAGGGTCATAACAGCGAACACCACCGCCACGCCGATAAGGTTTAACAGGTAGCTGAGCTTGCGTTGTTTCGTCATGTGGATCAGCCTCCCTTTACACTTTCTCGCCGGTGTTGCGGCCCAGGATCCCGGACGGTTTGACCAGCAGGATGACGATCAGGGTGCCATAGGTAACAGCCTCGTACCAGCCGGGGGCAAACAAGCGGACAAACACCTCGATCAGGCCGATGAGCACACCGCCCAGCATGGCGCCGGGAATGACGCCGATACCGCCCAGCACCGCAGCGATGAAGGCTTTCATGCCCATGGTGGTGCCCATGTTATTGGTGACGCGGGGATAGGTGGTGCAGTACATCAGCGCCGCCACAGCAGCCAGCGCGGAGCCGATGGCAAAGGTGACTGTGATAATCTTGTTGACATTGATGCCCATCAGGGTGGAGGCGTCCCGATCCTGGGGTACGGCACGCATGGCCTTGCCCAGTTTGGTCTTTTTGACAAAGAGCTGCAGCCCCAGCATGATGGCCAGGCCGATGGCGATGGTCAGCACCACATTCAGCGAGATGGTGACCCCCGCCACCGTGACCGACGGCAGCGAGAAAATGGCCGCCACATTGTGCGGGCGGGCGCCGAACAGCACCATAGCCAGGTTTTGCAAAAAGATGCTCATGGCCAGGGCGGTGATCAACGCCGACATGGGGCCGGCTTTGCGCACCGGGCGGTAGGCGAAAATTTCCACCAGCACACCGACAATGGCGCAGACCACAATGGCGGCAAAAACGGCCAGCCAGGCCGGCATGCCGTTATTGACCATCAGCGGGACGGTGTAAAACAAAGTGTAGGCGCCGATCATGATAAAATCGCCGTGGGCAAAGTTGATCATGCGGATGATACCGTAGACCATTGTGTAGCCCAGCGCGATCAGCGCATAGGTGGCGCCCAGGTTCAGCCCGTTGACTATGGACTGGAAAAACAGCGAGAAGGTCATGCTCCATTCTCCTTTCGGTATTTCGGTTTGCGTGCTGCCGGGAAGTGCCGTCTGCCCCGGCGCGTAGCCGGGCTGCGCGGCAGGGTAAGCGGCATTTCCCAAAGAAAAAGGCGGCGCATGGAAGGGCATCTGTGACCAATCCATGCGCCGCCGTCTCACGAGAAAACCTATGTGCTATGCTTGCGTATGGGAGAAGTTTTTCAATGAGAAATGCTTGCTTTCAGGGGAAGGATCGAACGGATCAGCCCTCACGCTGGGCGACGATTTCACCGTCGGGTCCCAGCGTCTCGAACCACTGGACCTGACCGTCCACATAGGTGTTGAACACGATCTGCTTGGCGGGGTCGCCGTTCTCGTCCAGCGTAAAGGTGCCGCCGACGCCGGTGAAGGTCATCCCCGTCATGCCTTTGACCAGGCTGGCGGTGTCGGTGCCGCCGCCGTTCTGGGCCGCCTGGTACAGCATGTAGATCGCGTCATAGTACAGCGAAGCGCAGGCGTTCAGCGTCTCGGTGCCGTACCGCTCGGTATACTTGGTGACAAAGTTCACAACGGCGGGCGAGGTATCCTCGCTGGAGTAGTGGTTGGTGAAGTAGCAGTTTTCAAACTGGGATTCCAGACCGGTGATATCCGAGCTGTCCCAGCCATCGCCGCCCATGATGGCGCCGGTGAAGCCGGCAGCGCGGGCCTGGCTGACCAGCAGCGGCACAGTGTCCTTGAAGCAGGGGTAGTACAGGCACTCGGCGCCAGAGGCTACCACCTGGGAAACCTGGGAAGTGAAGTCGGTGTCGGTGGTGACACACTGCCCCTCGTAGACAATCTCGATGCCGGCAGCCTCGCAGTTTTCGATGAAGGCGTCCTTCAGGCCGTTGGAGTAGTCGTCATCGTTGGCATAGATAACCGCAACTTTGGTATAACCTTCGCTTTGTACAAAGAGCGAGGCCATCTTGCCCTGATACGGGTCGATAAAGCAATCACGGAAGATGGTGGGTCCGGCCAGCGTGACGTCCACGTTGGTGGCGCCGGTGGCCAAAAGCAGCATGTTGTCGGCTGCGGCCTGCTGCGCCATGGGGAGTGTGACGCTGGAGAAGAAGCTGCCCACCAGGGCATCGGGGCTATCCGCCATGACCAGGTTGTAGGCGTTCATTGCCTGCTTGGCGTCCTGGGCGTCATCGGCGACCTCGCCGCCGTTGACGATCTCGATGGTGTAGGGGCCGCCGCTGGAATTGATCTCCTCGACCGCCATATCCACAGCGTTCTGCGCGCCCTCGCCGTAATCAGCGGAGCCGCCAGTCCGCGGGCCGATAACGCCAACACGGATGACGTTGTCTTCCTCGCCGGAGGAAGCGCCCTCCGCGGTAGAGGAAGAGCCTCCGGCAGCGGAAGATCCGGAAGATGTTCCGCCGCCCTGGGCGGAGGAGCTGCAGCCGGCCAGCAGGCTGACGCTCATCGCGCCGGCCAGAGCCAGAGACAAAACTTGGTTGCGCTTTTTCATGTCGTTCCCTCTTTTCTTCACTTTGGTTGCATAACGAACACGAACCGTCATCCGAATCTGCAAGGTAAGAAAAAGGCGCACAGTCCTGTTGCCAGGTCTGCACGCCTTTGTGTAGCTTGCGCATTTTGGGGATGAAACAAGAAAGAGGCCGCGCGCTGCTGCCAGCGCTGCGACCCCTTTGTCCTCGTTTGCATCCGGTTGGATGATGTTTGCATTATACCAGCGCCACCTGACGATTGCAAGTGATTTTTGGCGGTATGCCCGAATTTTGGCAATCTTTCCGTGCCGGGGCAGCTGTATCGGGGGCAAGATTGTGCAGTTTCACGATTTCAAAAAAGAAAGTCAAATCCAACCCGCCCTGGGCTATATCTTACTTTTTATAGCTAAATCGTTATTTTGCATTAAAATATTAAGTTATTTACAGGGGATTCATCGCTTTGAAGTGGTGATGATCAGCAAACGCTTTCTATCCGTTTGCATTTTTTGCCCGGGGTTGCATTTTTCCAAAGGGGCGTGTAGAATGAAAAAAGCAAAGTTACAGCAGCCTTTGTTCCGTTCATGGCGGCTATTCACTTTATTTTATTTTGTGTCAGGCTGCTGATTTTGCACAATCCGTGCGATGGACCGCGGGAGAGACCGCCGCAGGCGGCGCCGAAGGGGACGCAGAAACTCTCAGGCAAAAGGACCGGGTCCGGACGGAACTCTGGAAAGTCAATGGGGACGCCGATGGGGCAACCCGCCCGCGTGGCGGGGAATCTCTCAGGTATCCGGTACAGAGGCACAGCAACGCACAACGTGCGTTTTGCTGTGCCTTTTGTTTTTGTACTTTTGTGCCGATTGATTCCCATGCGGCACCGGGAAAGGATGATTTTGATGGAAAAGATAACCCCGCTGTACCAAACGCACTTGGTCGAGGGCGGCAAGATGGTCCCCTTTGCCGGGTATCTGCTGCCGGTGCAGTATCCCACCGGCGTAATTGCCGAACACATGGCGGTGCGCACCGCCTGCGGCCTGTTCGATGTCTCCCACATGGGGGAGTTCGTTTTCCGCGGCGAGGGGGCGCTGGCCACCCTGAACCACCTGCTGACCAATGATTTTACCAATATGGCGGCGGGTCGGGTGCGCTACACCGCCATGTGCCTGTCCGATGGCGGCACGGTGGACGACCTGGTCATTTACAAGTTTGCCGACGACTGCTATCTGGCCGTGGTCAACGCCGCCAACCGGGGAAAAGATTACGCCCACATGGCGGCCAATCTGCTGGCGGACACCGAGATTGAGGACATCTCGGACAATGTGGCGCAGCTGGCGCTGCAGGGTCCCAATGCCAAAGAGATTCTGGCCCACCTGATTGACCCGGAGCTGCTGCCACAAAAATACTACACCGCCGTGCGGGAAGTGATCCTGGCAGGCATTCCCTGCATGATCTCCCGCACGGGCTATACCGGTGAGTTTGGTTATGAGCTGTACACCGCAGCGGACGATGCCCCCAGGCTCTGGAAACTGCTGCGAGATGTCGGCAAAGAACACGGCCTGATCCCCTGCGGCCTTGGTGCCCGGGACACCCTGCGCCTGGAGGCCGCCATGCCGCTGTACGGCCACGAGATGGACGAGGCTGTCACCCCGCTGGAGGCCGGGCTGGACTTTGCCGTCAAACTGCAAAAGCCGGAGTTCATCGGGCGGGACGCCCTGCTTGCCGCTGGTGCGCCCAAACGGGTGCGGGTGGGGCTGAAAGCCACCGGCCGGGGCATCCTGCGGGAAGAGCAGGATGTCTACTGCGATGGCGTAAAGATCGGCCGGACCACTTCCGGCACCTTCGCACCCTATCTCAAACAGGCCATCGCCATGGCGCTGGTGGACGCCGCCCACACCACTGTGGGTACTGCGGTGGAAGTGGACGTGCGCGGACGCCGCGTGCCCGCCGAGATCGTGCCACTGCCTTTCTACAAGCGGGGCTGAGTCCCCTGCCCTGCGGCGTCGTTTTTGCCCGGGCAACCATTTTTATATTTAAACACAGATAGTCAATTGAACAACAGATGGAGGTACCTACTATGAACATTCCCGCAGAACTGAAGTACACCAAATCACACGAGTGGCTGAAAGCGGAAGCGGACGGCAGCTATGCCATCGGCCTGACCGATTACGCCCAGAAACAGCTGGGCGACATTGTGTTTATCAACCTTCCCGCCGAGGGCGACACCGTGACCGCCGGCGAGGCAATGGCTGATGTGGAGTCCGTCAAGGCAGTGTCTGATGTGTTCAGCCCGGTCACTGGCACAATCGCTGCGGTGAACGAGGACCTGATGGACGAGCCCCAGCAGATGAACCAGGCTCCCTACGACGCCTGGATTGCCAAGATCGGCGATGTGACCGCCACCGAGGAATTGCTCTCCGCCAAGGAGTATGAAACATTTTGCAGCAGCGCCAAGGAGTGAGGACAATGGCAAGCTATGTACCTTCCACAAAGGCCGAGCGCCAGACCATGCTGGAGTCGCTGGGTCTTGTCAGCACGGCAGAGCTCTACCACGATGTCCCGCCCGCAGCACGGGTGGAGACGCTCGACCTGCCCGAGGGCAAAAGTGAGCTGGAAGTGGTGGATGCAATCACGGCGCTGGCCGGCAAAAATCAGGTGTTCCACAGTGTATTTCGCGGTGCGGGCGCCTACAAGCACTACATTCCTGCGGTGGTGAAGGCAATCACATCCCGGGAGGAGTTCGTCACCGCCTACACCCCCTATCAGGCCGAGATCAGCCAGGGCGTGCTGCAGTCGATCTTTGAGTATCAGACCCAAATCTGCGAGCTGACCGGCATGGATGTCTCCAACGCCTCGGTGTACGACGGCGCCACCGCCGCAGCGGAGGCGGTGTTCATGTGCCAGGACCGCAGGCGCACCGGCGTTCTGGCCGCCGCCACCGCCAACCCGCAGGTTTTGGACGTAATGCGCACCTATTGTGAAAGCCGCGGTGTGCCCTTTACCCTGCTGCCTGCAAAGGACTATGCCGTCGATCCGGACGCTCTGGCTGAACAGTTGAAGTCCGGCCCCGCCTGCCTGTTTCTGCAAAACCCCAACTATTACGGTGTGCTGGAGGATGTGCAGCCGGCCGTGGATGCTGCCCATGCCGCCGGGGCCAAGGTGATCCTGTCGGTCAATCCCATCAGCTTGGGTCTGCTGAAAACTCCCGGCGAGTACGGCGCCGACATCGCGGTGGGAGAAGGCCAGCCACTGGGGCTGCCCATGAGCTTCGGCGGGCCATACCTTGGCTTTATGGCCTGCAAACAGCCGCTGATGCGCAAGCTGCCCGGCCGCATTGTGGGCCAAACCACCGACAGCCGGGGCAACCGCTGTTTTGTGCTGACCCTGCAGGCGCGGGAGCAGCACATCCGGCGGGAAAAAGCGTCCTCCAACATCTGTTCCAACGAGGCGCTGTGCGCCATGACGGCATCGGTGTATCTGGCAGCCATGGGCCCCGGCGGGCTGCGGCAAGCAGCGGAGAGCTCGGCCAGCCACGCCCATTACCTGGCTGGGCAGCTGAGTGAACTGGGTTTTGGCCTGAAAACCAGCAAGCCCTTCTTCCATGAGTTTCTCACCGATTGCCCGGTGAACCCGGAGCTGCTCTGCCGGAAGCTGGAGGCGAAGGGCATCCTGCCCGGTCTGCCGTTGGAGAGCGGCATCCTCTGGTGCTGCACCGAGCTCAACCGCAAACCGCAGATTGACGGGCTGACCGCTGCCATCGAGGAGGTGCTGCAAGATGAAGCTGCTGTTTGAGCGTTCCCGCCCCGGGCGCGGTATGGAATACCTGCCCGCCTGCAATACCCCGCCGGCAGAATTTGCCCCCGGTCAGCTGCGTAACGCGCCGCCGCGCCTGCCTGAGCTGTCCGAGGTGGACCTGGACCGGCATTATACCGAACTGGGCAAACAGACCCACGGCGTCAACGATGGGTTCTATCCGCTGGGTTCCTGCACCATGAAGTACAACCCCCGCGTCAACGAGGCGCTGGCTGCCCTGCCCGGATTTTCGGAGTTACACCCGCTGCAGCCCGCCGAAACTGTACAGGGCGCGCTGGAGGTGCTGTACCGCACCGAAAAGCTGCTGTGCGAGATCACCGGCATGACCGGCATGACCATGCAGCCCGCCGCCGGCGCTCATGGCGAGTACACCGGCCTGCTGCTGATCCGGCGGTACCATCAGTCCCGGGGGGACATGGCGCGCACCAAAATCATCGTGCCGGATTCCGCCCACGGTACCAACCCGGCTTCAGCAGCAATGGCAGGCTTTACCGTGGTATCGGTGCCTTCCAACGCCCAGGGCGGCGTTGATTTGGACGCACTGCGGGAGGCTGTTGGCCCCGATACTGCCGGCCTGATGCTGACAAACCCCAACACGCTGGGCCTGTTTGACCCTAACATTTTGGAGATTACCCGCATTGTGCACGAGGCCGGCGGCCTGTGCTACTACGACGGTGCCAACCTGAACGCCGTCATGGGCCACGCCCGCCCCGGCAACATGGGCTTTGACTGTGTCCACGTCAACCTGCACAAGACCTTCTCAACGCCCCACGGCGGCGGCGGGCCCGGCAGTGGGCCGGTGGGCTGCAAGGCGTTTTTGGAGCAGTTCCTGCCCGAGCCGCGGGTGCGGTGTGTCGACGGGGAGTACCGCTTTTTCACCCCGAAGCACAGTCTGGGCCGGGTGCGCAGCTTCTACGGCAACTTTGCCGTGGTGGTGCGGGCGCTGGCCTACATCCTGTCGCTGGGCAGGGGTGGCATCCCCGAGGCCGCCGAGAACGCCGTGCTCAACGCCAACTATCTGATGAACCGGCTGGCCGGGCATTACGACATGGCCTGCGGCCACAGCAGCTGTATGCACGAGTTCGTCATAGACCTGAGCCGCCTGAAGGCGGAAACCGGCGTGACCGCCATGGATGTGGCCAAACGGCTGCTGGACTTTGGCATCCATCCGCCGACGATGTACTTCCCGCTGATCGTCCACGAGGCATTGATGGTGGAGCCCACCGAGACCGAAAGCCCTGAGACGCTGGATAAGGCCGCTGAGCTGTTTTTGCAGATCTGGCAGGAGGCCCATGACGACCCCGAGCTGCTGCACACTGCCCCGCACACCACCCCCATCGGCCGCCCGGACGAGGTGGCTGCCGCCCGCAAACCGGTGGTGCGCTATTCCTTTGAAAGCTGAGGAACAGCCAATGAGACAGTTGTTTTCCATCACGACTGGCTGCACCGATCTCTACCGGAACCTTGCATTGGAAAAACACCTGATGGACCGGGTGCAGCCCGGACAATGCATTTTGTATCTGTGGCAGAACGCCAACACGGTGGTGATCGGACGCAATCAGTGCGCTCAGGAGGAATGCCGCATCCCGGAATTGGAAGCCGACGGCGGCCGCCTGGCGCGGCGCCTTTCCGGCGGGGGTGCAGTCTACCATGACCTGGGCAATTTGAACTTTACGTTTCTGACCCGGCGGGCGGACTACGACGTAGCCCGCCAGACCGAGGTAATTCTGCAGGCGGTGCGGGCGCTGGGCGTACCGGCCGTCCGCACCGGGCGCAACGATTTGGTGGCAGACGGGCAGAAGTTTTCCGGTCACGCGTACTACCGTTCCGGCGACACCTGCTACCACCACGGCACCCTGATGGTGAATGTGGCGCTGGACCGGCTTGGCCGGTACTTGAAGCCCGCCCCCGACAAACTGAAGGCAAAGGGAGTACAATCGGTGCGGGCACGGGTGGTCAACCTGGCCCATTATTGCCCCGGGCTGACTATTGAGGCCCTGTGCAGCAGGCTGACCGATGCGTTCGGCCGGGTGTACGGCTTGCCGGTGCAGCCGCTGCCGGACGGATTTGTGGATGACGGTGCCGTGGAGGTGCTGCGTGCCCGCTTCTCCGCCCCGGACTGGCTGTATGGCCGTTCGGCATCGGACGCCAGCAGCCTGCACCGGGCCGCCGGGCGGTTCAGCTGGGGCGGTGTGACGATCCGATTTGCACTGCGTGACGGCCGGTTCAGCCAGGTGGAACTGCACTCGGACGGGCTGGAGGCCGATTACCTGGCCGGCGTGCCCACCCGGCTGGATGGCTGCGCCTGCACCCGGCAGGCTGTACAGCAGGCGCTGGCAGCCGGGGATGTCGTCCCCGTACTGCAAAACATTGCCCTTGACCTGACCGGGCTGCTCCTGAACGGGACATCGGCACGAAGGGAGGAGGATTCCGTATGAAGTACGACCTTGCCATCATCGGCGGCGGGCCGGGCGGCTACACAGCGGCGGATGCCGCGGCGAAGGCCGGACTTTCGGTGGTGCTGTTCGAGAAGGACAAACTGGGCGGCACCTGCCTGAACCGGGGGTGCATCCCCACCAAGGCGCTGCTGCACGCAGCTGAAACTTGGTCTGCCATGAATGGTGCCGGTGCCATGGGCCCGCACACCGGGGAAGCACGTTTCGATTGGAACGCCGTTTTAGCCTACCGTGACCGCACGGTGGAAACGCTGCGCCGGGGTGTGGGCCAGCTGATGCAGGCCGGGAAGGTTGCCCTGGTGCAGGGTACCGCGCAGGTGGCCGAGGAGGGGGTAATCCTGTGCGGCGGGGAGCGGTATGAGGCTGCGGACATTGTGATCGCTGCCGGCGCTGCCCCCGCCCTGCCGCCCATTCCCGGCCGGGAGCTGCCCGGCGTGTATACCAGCGACGGGTTGCTGGAGGGAGATGGCAGGCTGCCGGCCTCGCTGGTCATCATCGGCGGCGGCGTGATCGGCGTGGAGCTGGCCAGTGCCTATGCGGCGTTTGGTTGCCGGGTAACCATTTTGGAGGCGATGGAACGGCTGCTGCCTGCCATGGACCGGGAGCTTGCCCAGCGGCTGACCGCGGCGCTGAAAAAGCAGGGCGTACAGGTGGCGGTGAAAGCTTCAGTCCAAGAGATTGAGCCGGACGGCAGCAGCTTGGCGGTGGAATACCGTGACGCCCAACAGAACACCGCACGCGTTCAGGCCGAAGCCGTGCTGATCGCCACCGGCCGGAGCCCCAACGCTGAGCCGTTGTTTGTCGGTTCCTACCGGCCGGAAATTGTCCGCGGCGCCATTGTTGCCAACGAGGCGGGATGCACCAGTCTGCCCCATCTGTATGTGATCGGCGATGCAAAGGCGGGCAACATTCAGTTGGCGCATCTGGCCGAGGCGCAGGGCAAAAACGTGGTGGCCTATATTTTGGGCCAGCCGTTGCCGGTGGATACCGCTCTGGTGCCCGCCTGTGTATACACAAACCCGGAGATCGCCTCGGTGGGGATGACCGAGACGGAGGCCAGAGCCGCCGGGTTGGCCGTAGCCTGCGGCAAGGCGCTGACCGGCGCCAATGGCCGCTGTGTCATTGCAGGCAGCATTCCGGGCTTTCTCAAACTGGTCTGCGATAAAGATACCACCCGCCTGCTGGGCGCACAACTCTGCTGGCCCCGTGCCACTGATCTGGTGGCCGAACTGGCGCTGGCGGTGCAAAAGCGTCTGACCGCCGCGGATCTGGCCGGACTGATCCACCCCCACCCCACCTTTGCCGAGGGCGTGCGTGCCGCGGCGGAACAGGTACTGGCTGCCAACGTACGCTGACCTGGCCAGGCAGGCAATCGCCAGACAACATGCAATGCCGCATCCGGGCAGAAGGAACTTTTCTGCCCGGATGCGGCATTTTTTGCAGTGTTTATGCCCGGTAAAAGCAGCGAAAGATGGCGATGCCCGCGCTGCCGTGCCACTATCGCTGCGCCAGCGGTAAAAGGCACCGGCAATGGCCAGGCAAAGCACGGCCTTTCCGCGTTCAGGCATCTGTTCTTTCAGGAAAAGATATGCTATAATGTCTTTATCGTTATACTTTCAGAAATACTACGCCTGATTTCACGGGTGCCGGAAGGACAGTACAGCATGATTTGCAGGGAGGACCGGCTGGTCATCACATTTTTCACCACCACCGACGCCATGGCCATGGAACAGTTTTGCCGGGAGGATGGGGCGGACGGGCGGATCATTCCGGTACCAGGGCACATCACAGCGGGATGCGGCCTGGCCTGGTGTGCATTGCCGGAAAGTGAAGCCGCACTGCGTGCCCTGATGACCGCCCACGGGCTGCAACCCCAGGGCGTATATCGCTGCATGGTATAAAGGAGGCCGCATGATCTACTTTGATAACGCCGCCACCACACTGCAAAAACCTCCCTGCGTGGTGCAGGCAATAACGGCAGCACTTTGCAGCATGGGCAACCCCGGGCGGGGCAGCCACCTCACCGCGCTGGATGCCTCCCGCACGGTATTTGGCACGCGTCGTGCACTGGCAGAGCTGTTCCATGCGGAAAGCCCTGACTGTATTGCCTTCACTGCCAACTCCACCCAGGCACTGAACACCGCCATCAAGGGAATTCTCTCGCCCGGTGATCACGTGGTCACTACGGCGCTGGAGCATAACTCGGTGCTGCGGCCGCTCTACGAGATGGAGTCCCGGGGCGTGGAGTTGACCATTCTGCCCGCCGACCGGCAGGGTAGGCTGCACTACAAGGACTTTACGGCGGCTATCCGGGGAAATACCCGGGCCATTGTCTGCACTCACGGTTCCAACCTGACCGGCAATCTGGTGGATATTGGCCGGATTGGCGCGCTTGCCCGCCGGCGGAGGCTTTTGTTTGTGGTGGATGCCTCCCAGACGGCGGGAGTGTTCCCCATTGACGTGCAAATGATGCAGATCGATATTCTATGTTTCACCGGGCACAAGAGCTTGCTGGGTCCCCAGGGCACCGGCGGGTTGTATGTGCGGCCAGGGGTGTCGGTGCTCCCCCTTATCACAGGCGGCAGCGGCGTTCAGAGCTTTCTGCATCAGCATCCATCCCGGATGCCCACCGCGCTGGAAGCCGGTACGCTGAATGCCCACGGCCTTGCCGGGCTGGGGGCTGCGGTGCGGTATCTTCTGGAAACCGGGGTGGATACCATCCGGGAGCGGGAACTTGCCCTGATGCGCTGCTTTTACGAACAGGTACAACGGATTCCGGGGATTATGGTATACGGTGATTTTTCACCGTCTCAGCGCTGCCCCATCGTGGCACTGAACGTGCGGGACTATGACTCCGGGGTGGTAAGTGATACGCTGGCTGCCCGGTACGGCATCGCCACTCGCCCCGGCGCACACTGCGCACCGCTGATGCACCAGGCGCTGGGAACGGTGAAACAGGGCGCCGTCCGGTTCAGTTTTTGCCATTATAACACCGAAGAGGAAATTCAAACTGCCGTTGCCGCACTGCGGGAACTGGCAAAGGAGGAGTAGCTGTATGAAAAAGACAATCGACTGCCGGGGTATGGCCTGTCCCCTGCCCGTTGTCAACGCAAAGAAAGCATCCGAGGAGCTGCAAACCGGCGATGTATTGACCGTACTGGTGGACAACGAGGTTGCTGTGCAAAATCTGCAGCGGTTTGCCGCACACAAAGGGTTTGTCTCCACCGCCGAAAAAAGGGCTGAAAAAGAATTTGCCGTGGTCATAACCGTCTCTGGAGAAGCAGCCGCCAAACAGCCCGAACCGGAAACCGTATGTACGCCGGATGTCCGCCGCAAAGGACTGATGGTAGTGCTTTCCGCCAACACCATGGGCAGCGGCGACCCCAAACTGGGCACTGCATTGATGAAATCCTTTGTGTTCGCGCTGACCCGGCAGGACCGGCTACCGGATACCATCCTGTGCTATAATTCCGGCGCTTACCTGACCTGCCAGGGGTCCGACCTGCTGGAAGATCTGAAGCTGCTGGAATCCGAGGGTGTGACCATTTTGACCTGCGGCACCTGCCTGGATTTTTACGGTCTGCGGGATAAGCTGGCCGTGGGCGTGGTGACCAATATGTACGAGATTGTGGAACAGATGGAAACCGCCCAGTCCATTGTCAAACCGTGAGGAAATGTCATGGAGACAGAAGTCAAACTGACCAAGCTGGCCACCTGCGCCGGCTGCGGCGCCAAGATGGGCGCCGGCACACTGGCGAAAATGCTGGAAGGGTTCAAGACCCATGCCGACCCGCGGCTGATCGTGGGCTATGACAAGAGCGACGATGCCAGTGTGTTTGTGCTGAGCGACGACCTGGCGCTGATCCAGACCACCGATTTTTTTCCACCCATTGTGGATGATCCCTACCTGTACGGCAGGATCGCCGCCACCAATGCGCTGAGCGATGTCTACGCCATGGGCGGCGAACCCAAGCTGGCACTGAATATTCTGTGTGCCGCCGAAACGATGGAGGATACGGCCATCCGGGAGATTCTGCGGGGCGGATACGACGCCGCCTACGATGCCGGGGCCATCATTACCGGCGGGCATACCATTCGGGGCGCCGAGCTGATCTACGGGCTGGCAGTATCCGGCTTTGTGCGGCCGGACCGGGTACTGACAAACGCCGGGGCCAAACCCGGCGACGTACTCATTTTGACAAAGCCCCTGGGGGTTGGCGTACTGACCACCGCTGCCAAGGCTGAACTGGCCGGGGGCGAGGTAATGCAGCGGGTCTACCGCCAGATGGCCACCCTAAACAAAACCGCACGGGACATTATGGTGAAATACCCGGTACACAGCTGCACCGACGTGACGGGTTTTGGCCTGATGGGCCACAGTTATGAGATGGCCCAGGGCAGCGGCTGCACGCTGCATATTGCAGCGGACAGCGTCCCCTATCACCCGGAAGCGCTGGAGCTGGCGGATATGGGGCTGATCCCCGCCGGGGCCTACCGTAACCGGGAATACGCCGAGCCGGGCGTTGTGCTTTGCCGAGAGATCCCGCTGGCACTGCAGGATCTCTTTTACGACCCGCAGACCAGCGGCGGTCTGCTGATCGCCGTTGCGCCCGAGGCTGCCGGTGCCTGCCTGGCAGAGCTGCAGGCCAGTATCCCCGCGGCGGCACAGATCGGCTACGTGACCGAAAAGCAAGGGGCCTATCTCAAATTGGAGTGAGCTATGAACAACCTGATTCTTGTGCGGGGCGGCGGAGACCTGGCCACCGGCACCATCTATAAGCTGCGCCGGTGCGGCTTTCCCGTTTTGGTTCTGGAGGCAGCCATGCCCTCCGCCATCCGGCGCAACGTTGCTTTTTCGGAGGCAGTCTACGAGGGCAGCCAGACAGTGGAGGACATGACCTGCCGCCGGGCGGGCAATCGCGATGAGGCCGGGCGGCTACTCCGGCAGGAAGGGCTGGCACTGCTGGTAGACCCGGCAGGCGAGGCCATCCAGACCTTCCATCCCATGGCGGTTGTGGACGCTATCCTTGCCAAGAGGAATTTGGGCACCCGCCGGTCAATGGCGCCCATCACGGTAGCGCTGGGGCCGGGGTTTACCGCCGGACAAGACGTGGACGCGGTGATTGAGACACAGCGCGGCCACAATCTGGGCCGGGTGCTGTGGCAGGGATGCGCTGCGCCCAATACCGGGGTCCCCGGCATCATTGCGGGGTATGGCAGGGAGCGGGTCATCCACAGCCCGGCGGCAGGTGTGCTGCGAAACCTGCACAAGATTACCGATACAGTGCACAAGGGGGAAGCAATCGCGCTGGTGGAAACCGAAAACGGCCATGTGCCGGTGTACGCCACACTCGACGGCCTGCTGCGGGGGCTGATCCGGGATGGCTACCCGGTGACCGCCGGCTTTAAGATCGCCGACATTGATCCCCGCAGGGGGGAATATCAAAACTGTTTTACCATTTCGGACAAAGCGCGCTGCATTGCCGGCGGCGTGGTGGAAGCAGTTTTGCAGCGGAAGGGGGAGCTGGGGCTATGATCCAGGCCGTAGTCGGATCGGGCGGGAAAACCACCCTGATCCACAAAAAAGCTGCAGAATACCGCAGCCAGGGCAAGACCGTGTTTGTGACCACCACTACCCATATGCGCATCGAGCCGGACACGCTGTTGACCGATGATGCCGGCGAGATTCTGCGCCGCCTGACAGAGACCGGCTATGCGATGGCCGGCCGGCCCGAGGGGGAAAAAATCAAGGCCCTGTCCCCTGCTGTTTACCGGGAGGTCTGCGCCCAGGCCGATGTGGTTCTGGTGGAAGCGGACGGCTCAAAAGGGATGCCGCTGAAATACCCCCATGCCGCCGAACCGGTCATCCCGGACAACGCCGATACCATTTTGGTGGTTTGCGGCCTGAATGCCTTGGGGCATCCAGCCAGGGAGGTCTGCCACCGGTTGGAGCTGGTGACTGACTGCCTGGGCATCGACGGCGATACCCTTGTCACCCCAAAGCATATCCAGCGGCTGATGACCGATGGGTATCTGAAACCCCTGCGGGCCAAATATCCGGACAAGGCCGTCACACTGGTGCCCCGCACCGACGGTTCCCTCTACCAGCGGGCCGTGGCAGCACTGATGACCAGCGGGATGGATGCAGGACTTTTGCGGCAGGAGTGGTTTCAGCCACAGCCGCGGCTGATTGTGTGCGGCGCGGGCCATGTGGGCCGGGAGGTGGCCGAATTGGCCGCTCGCCTGGATTTTACCGTCCGTGTTGTGGACGACCGGGCGGATCTTTTAACGCGGGAGCGGTTTCCCGCTGCGGATGAGTTGGTCTGTGATTCTTTCGATCATCTTTCCCGGCATATGGAAGCCGGCGCCTGCTATGTGGTGGTTACGCCCAATCATAAGGCAGATTACCAGTGTGTGGCTACGATTTTGCCCACTGAATATTCCTACCTGGGCATGATGGGCAGCAAGCACAAGGTTGCCGCCACCTTTGCCCGGCTGCGGGAAGCCGGCTTTGCCGAGGACCGGATTGGCCGCATCTTTGCCCCCATCGGCCTGCCCATCGGCGCGGTGACGCCGGCAGAGATCGCTGTCAGCATACTGGCCCAGCTGATTCAGGAGAAAAATCGGACCCACGCAGCTTCGGCAGACCGGAGCCTGCTGGCGAACCGCGAACCTGGCGTACTGTGTGTTGTGATTGAGGCGGAAGGCTCAGTGCCGCGGGGAGCAGGCAGCATGATGCTGGTGGGCAGGGAACATCTTTTGGGCAGCATTGGCGGCGGGCAGAGCGAACATCTGGCCATCCTCCACGCCAAAGGGCTGACCGGGGGTGATATCCAGACATACCAGCTGCATCACGGTGCGGCCGGCGGCTTGGACATGGTCTGCGGCGGCAGGATTCAGGTGCTGTTTTTGCCCGTTTGACAAGATGGCCGGGACCACGCCCGGGGAGGTGTTTTTTATGATGAAACTGAGTTTTGATGCGGTGGAACAACTGCTGGCCCGCCCCTGTTACCTGATCGACTGCCTGCCGGAACAAGTTTCAGCAGACGGGACCGGACAATACTTTGCCGCGGAGGAATTCTGGCTGGCACACCCCGAATTTTTGGACCTGAAACGGCGGTTTACCAACTTGCTGCTGCGGTTGATGTGCTATTACCACATTGCCATGGAATGGTGCGGCTGGCACGACCAGCCCAGCCCCGACCGGGTGGCAGCCGCCATCGACACGGTGCTGTCCCACGGGGAAGGCACCATCGATATTCTGTTTCCGGAGGATGACGCCCTGCTGGTATTAAACGGGAACGACTTGTATCTTTCCGTATACAATCCCAACGCCGGGATGCAGCAGCTGATGCAGGCCATTGCCCGGGCAGAAGGGCTGTTTTGGCGGGACCCCTGCTAAACCGCCCTCTCAGTGCACAAACAACAGCAAAACTCCCTGAGTCGACCGGCTCAGGGAGTTTTGCTGTATGGGGGCAGGCGGTTGGTTCAAGCATCCAGCTTGAGGCCTTTCCACTCATACCTGCCGGTCAAATGCTGGCACAGTGCAGCGCAGCCTGCGGCCGCGGCCAGCATCAGCAGTACCACCACCCACCAACTGCTATACGGGGCGCCATCGACAGAACGGTACCCCTGCACCGCCAACAGCGCCGCAGCATGGAACAGCGGCCAGAAGCCCAGCCACTGGATGCCATTTTCCATGCCGGAAAGCGCCAGCAGCGGCGGCAGGCAATAGGCGGCTGCACTGACGAAAAGTGCCGGCAAAAAATTGCCGAACGCCTGCCCCAACCACAGGGTAACCAGTCCCATGCACAGGCAGGCCAAAACCCGGCAGGCAAACCAGAGCAGCAGCACATCGGCCAGACGGAAGGCGGAAGGCAGTGTTTCCAACTCAGAGATGCTCATAGCCGGAGCATTCAGAGCAGGCAGACCATAGTCCCGCAGGACCTGAATCAGATGGGGCAGCGTGGTGCCGAAGGCGATCACTGTTGCCGTCCCCCCTGACGCCAGCAGTTTTGCCTGCACAGTGTGCTTGCGCCCCAGCGGCGTGGCGCACAGAATCTCATCCATGCCGCCTCTGCGCTCCATGGCAAACAGCCCGGCAAAGCAGGCCGCACAGAGCAGCCCTGCATAGAGCGTATCCTGCAGGTCGGACGTGCCGTCAAAGCCAAACAGCTGGCGGTAGCCGCTCTCGTAAACAAGCCAGGCACCGGGGTGCTCACCAAGATAGCCATTGATGTTTTGACGGATGACCTGCTGATAGATGCTGTACTTCTGCTGCAGGCCCATGTAGGCCAGCATGGCATCGGAGCTCAAAGCCCCCTGCGCCACCAGGCGCTGAGTCTCCAACATGGGGGCAAACTCCTCCCCCTGCTGTTCCAGCCAGTCATAGCTTTGCTGGGTGAAGGGACCGGAAACACCTTTCATATAGTAAGCGTAATAGATTTCCTCGGCACTGATATAACTTTTCGCCGTCACCCCCTGCCAGACAGCGAAGGCAAGAAAAGCCAGTACAAAAATCAGCGCGCCGTTGGTTACCAGCAGTTTGCGGGCTTCCTCCCGCCGGATGGTTGTGGCGCGGGTTTTTCGGGCACGGCGCAGCAGCACAAAGCTTCGCTTTGCAGCCGGCAGCAGCTGCGCACGGGCAAACACCAGGCAAAAGCTCAAAAGAAATGCCGCACCGTAAACAATTGCCGACAGCCATTCCACCAGCGGCAGCCCCACCGGTGTGCCGAACCAGTACAGATTGCGGTAGTTCCCCAGCAATTCATTGGTCTGCAACAAGCTGGCCAGATTGGCATACTTCACCACATTCAGCCGGGCGGTGGCAGGAATGGCCGCCCGGATACCGTACATAGCCAACGGCACTGCCAGTGCCGCCGTCCAGCCTGCCGCAGGCCGCCGGGCATACAGCGCAGCCAACATAACCCACAGCCCCATAACAAAGGCTCCCGCCCACTTGGCCAGCAAAAAGCGGAACAGATACTGCCCCACCGTGATCTGCATGGTACAGCGCATCAGGGCGGGCACGCTCTGGATCGTGCGTCCCAGTGGGCCAAGCCCGAAGCTGGCCGCACAGTAGAGCAGGTTGACCCCATACAGCACGGCCAACACAGCCAGAAGGCTGACGCCAAACGCCGCCAGTTTGGCCAGCGCGGTCTTGAGCCGGCCTCCGGGCAGCGACCGCACAAGCGAGAGCAGTCCGCTGTCCCGTTCCTGCCGGACCAGGATCAGCGCCAGCAGCAGCATTCCTGCCAGCAGAATCAGGTCCGTGAAGGCGTAAGAGATGGCGGTGTACAGCCCCTTTTGCGGGTAATAATCGATAGGAGTTTCCCCCAGGCCGGCGTAGACCCGGGCAGTCAGCTCAATGTTTGCCAGATCATAGCCGGTCTCGTCGTTTTGAAAGATGGAGATGCCGGACAGCTGGGTGGCCTTTTCCTGCACGCTCTGCAAAAACTGGGAATAGCCGTTGACGGTGTCGTATTCGCTTAGCAGCTGGGTAAACAACAAGTATTCGGTGTTGGGATCCTCGGTGAAGAGGGTATAACTCTTGTCCAGATACTCCTGCTCGTACTGGTCGAACATGGCAGCGTTTTCCTCACGGTAATTGCGCAGCACCACACTGCCGCCATAGGCCAGCTGCTGGTAATAGTTGTCGATCTTCAGGATACTTTCAAACTCGGTGAGACGGGCGTTCAGGTATTCGCCTTTTTCGGGCATCGTCATACCCGAAAGCTCCTCCCCCACTGCCCGGTAAGCTCCTGCCGGCGGCTGGTTTGTGGTGGGCCGGGTGCCCATCCAGAGCAGCAACAGGTTGGCGGCTGCCAGCACGCCCAGCAGCATCGGAAAGACACGGCCGCCCCACACCTTGCGCAGCTCGGCAAAGAACAGGCTCATTTTCCGTCCCCCTCACCAAACACTGCCAGATACACATCCTCCAGGCCCTTGCCGGGGGCATAGGTTTCGATCAATTCTGGCACCGGGGCTGCGTCCACGACCTGCCCAGCGCGCAGCAGGATCACCTTGCTGGCAACGCTTTCCACATCGGACACCACATGGGTGGCCACCAGGATAATGCGGTCATGGGCCATCGAAGCCAGAAGCCGCCGGAGCCGCACCCGCTCCCTGGGGTCCAGGCCCGCGGTGGGCTCATCCAGAATTAATAGCCTGGGGTTTCCCAAAAGTGCTGACGCCAACAAAAGCCGCTGCTTCATGCCTCCGGAGTAGGCGGACAACCGCTTGTCCAGCTCATCCGCCAGATTGACGGCGGCCGCCACCCGGGCCACCTCATCCGGCACCGCCCTGCGGGGGATCTCCTTCAGCGCTGCCAGATAGGCCAGAAACCGGCGGCCGGTGTAGCTGTCATACAGGCCCTGTTGCTGGGGCATATAGCCCAGCACCCGGCGGAACCGAATTCCCCTGGCCGGCACGCCGCACCAGAGTACCGCGCCGGAATCGGGGGCCATTGTGCCGGTGATGATATGGATCAGGGTGGATTTGCCCGCGCCGTTCGGCCCCAGCAGACCGTACAGCCCCGGTCCCAGGGTCAGCGACACCCCATCCAGCGCCTTTTTAACCTTGGGTGCCATCCCACCGCGTTTGGGCAGGCGCAGCAGCGGCTGGGGCAGCAAATAGGTTTTGCGCAGATTGTCAAGTTTCAGCTCCGGTTGCATGGCATTGCTCCTTTCTTTCCGACCTGCAGCCCTGCAGGCCGGCCGCGCCCGTTCACAGCAGGGTGATCCATGCAAAGTCTGCCGTGGAGTTCAGGTATTCCTCTTTTGTCATGAGCGCCAGTTTCTGCCCCAGCGCCGCCATCATCCCGCCGGGGTTCTGCTCTTCCTCCACAGTGGCGGCTACCAGCAGGCGGTCCCCGGTTTGCGCGTAGATCTCGATGGGTACGCGGGTGGCATGATAGTAATTGGAGAGCGTCAGCTCCCGCATCTCACTGTTTCGGGTGTTGACCGCATAGCAGCTGTACAGCAGCTCAATGTCGCCGTTATCCAGCACGGTGTTGGAAGTCATCGCATTCAGGATGACCCAGTCATCCACAAAGGCACGGATAAAAAGATCGTCCGGCCGGTCCACCGGGATGGTTTCCTTCAAATCAGTGATCAGGACACGGTTGTCCCCGGTGGCTGCATCGATGCAGCCCAGCGTGATCTGCTGCTCATCCGGGCCGGCCTCCAAATAGTACCAGCCCTCTCCGTGGGGCTGCCCCTGTTTTTCGCCGTTTTGGGGCGGGACAATGATGTGCGCCGCGCTGCCATCGAATGGGATCAGCCAAACGGCATCGGTGGGATCGTTGAGATCTGCGCCCGCTTCCACTGTCTTTACGACAAAGCCGCCGGTTGTAACCCCCTGAAAGAAAGCCCCCGCCATTTTGCCTTCCTCCACCGTCGAAGCAGCGTCGAACAAAGTGGTACGCACCCCGGTGGCGGTATCGATCGCCTCCAGGCGGCGGGTGATGGCCGCGTTGTCCCCCTGATTGGATACACCGCTGATCATCATCACCAGCCATCCCGGCCGGTAAGCGGCGCCCGCCTCAAAGGTTTCGCCGGCGGATAATGTGCACAGGCGCTGCCGGTTGCTGCCATCCAGCTCTGCCCGCTCGAGGTATGCGCCATCCATGCCGTCGTTGTGAACAAAAAAGAGGGCATCTTCACAGGCGACGGGCCAGATCTGCTGATCCCCCGCCGGGAACCAGGATGTGCAGCTTTCCCCGTTGTGGGGGCAATTGGCATTGGAGCACAGGTAGACCTGCTGCCGGGTGGCATAATCGATGTAGGTGGCATGGAAGGTGCCGTCCTCATGGGCGGCGACCTGGTAAAAGCCATCCGCCGTGCCGCTGCCATACACGGTAAGATCGCAGGAGAGCACCAGCTCATACGGCTGGCCGTTCAGGGCGGCATTGGTTTGCGGGGACGGCTGCGGGAAATCGGGGAGTTCCTGCCGGGCAGCAGACGATGACTGCGGCGCCGCCCCGCAGGCCGCCAGCAGGCTGACAGACAGCAGCATACATGCCAGCGTGCGGAGTACTTTGACAAAGCATCTTCCTTGGACTTTGGGCAACATGACCTTCCCCTGCCTTTCCCGCATGAAGTGACACTTTCGATGTCTTACCCACATGGTAGCAGGCGGTTGCATCAAAGTTGTATCAGCTGTGGGGGCGGATCATTGCACTCTCTGGATTGGCTGCAACTCGGGGTCTTGTGCCGCAAACTGCTGTTTTGGGATCAGGCTGTACCCGTATACCTGATTTTGCAGGGTGACGGCGGTGCCGTCGCCTTTATGCAGCTCAGCATCCTCATGCCGAATCTCCGTCATCACAAGATAAGCGGTATCATTTTCCGCCAGCACCGTGGCGCCCAACGGGTCTTTGCCATCTTCCTGTGTCAGGCATACATCTGAACGGGAAACCGCACCGGTCCCGGTGTCGACCAAAATTTGATACCCGTGGTCCTGCTCTGCATCCCAGCAGGGAATGAAGAGGGTGTTGCCCACCAGGTAGGGGGTATCCACCTGCTGGAAGCTATTCCCCGCCACTTCGGTCAGGGAGATGGTGGTTTGTACCTGCCCGTTCTCATCGCAAATGGCCACCTGGCGTTCGCCGTCGGGATAGTAATATAGCAGCGTCCCGCCTGCCATGTGTGGTTCCGCGTACCGACCGTTGCTGGGGCAAAGATCAGCCAGCTCGCTCAAGGTGCCGGATTGAACATCCAGCGTTGCCAGTGTGTGCGTGGTGGCCCCCATGTCCCCCTCTGAATTTTCCCGGTTTGGGTCAATGCCGATTTGGTGGAGATAGAGCAGGCCGTCCCGGCAGCCGATGAGATTGTAGTAGTCGTTTGCGGGCAGGTTGGCAACCACCGCTGCCTCGCCCCCGTCCTCTGGTATTCGCAGTACTTTGGTACCATCAGATTCCTGCTGAAGCAGGTAAAGACATCCCTGGCCGCCAACGGCGTACATCAAAAGAGTGCTGCCATCATCGCAGGTATAGATCTGTGTCTGAGCACTGCCGTCCAGATTCATCCGGTAGACTGCGCCGGCAGCCAGAGCACCAAGGTCGCTGTTTTCCACGGAGCCGGAGCGGATAAAGTACAGGTGATCCGCATAGACAAACATACGGTAGTCGCCGACAATGGAATCCAGGTAGGCGGTGTCTGTTTCGTCGGAATGGTCGCTGTTGACCTGTGTGGATAGCGGAATATCCATACAGGTGGCGTAATCCACATAGCGGATCTGGCCGGTCAACGCATCAGACAGCCCGGGTTCCACGTAGTAATACCCCTCCGAAGTGCCGGCCCCCACGCTAAGGAGCCGGTCCGGGATCAGCATGGTCAACTGTTCACCGCCGGAGGGAGGGTTTCCCGCCGCGGGTGCCGCGGAAGGATCGGCGGACCCGCCCGCACCAGAACCCCCGCAGGCTGAGAGAAAGAGCGCCGCCGCCAGGATGGCTGACACCTGCATACCGGATCTTACTTGTTTCATACAGATCACTCCTGTTCCGCAATTTTGCCGCCGCGGCTTTCGGGTTTGTGCCGCAGTTGTTCTGGTTACAGGATAGCAGGTGCGTGTATCCAAGTTGTAACGCGGGCAGCCCCCGCGGGGTGTCTGGCGCCAATTCCGGTTGCACGGCATTGTTCCTTCCTTCTCACACAGCAAGGTACTCCATGCAAAGTCTGCCGTGGAGTTCAGGGATTCCTCTTTTCGCATACAGTGCCGGGACTTTTCCAGTAGCCGAATGTAGCATAACAGCCACCTGCCTTTCCCGAATACGGGAGCCTTTTTGGTGGTCCCGCATCCGTGGTGGCAAGCGGCTGTATCAAAGCACCGATATTGTTTTGTACGGCAAACTGCGGGGCGAAAGGCTGCGCTGCTTCTGCAAAGCGGACATCAGGTTCATGGTGATTGCAGCAGCCGGACATGCTTACATTCCGGTGATATATTGGTAATTGGGCCGGGAATGCAAATAATCGTCCCGGGAGATGAGGGCATAGACCGGGCGCAGGCTGGTGATATCCCCACCGCTTTGTTGCATATTCCAAGCAGCCCGCACCAGAAGATTGTCGCCGGACTGTGCCAGCACCAGAATGACATTCTGCTGGTCCTTGTAGTACAACGTCATGGGAATGGTTTCGCCAGTGGAGGGGTTGACATGGTAGTCTGTGATCCGATTGGTTTCCGCATCCAGAAGCTGCACCCGGTACCAGCCGTCCCACAGCCCGAAAACAATAATCTGTGCGTTTGGTATTCCCGCCTGCGCCGCCAGCGTGTCCGCCTGCCAAGTGAGGATTGTGCCGTCGCTCAGGTCGGTGAAAGTTGCCTGCTGCCCTGTGGTTTGGACAAGCACATCGCCGAACAGGGTCGCCCCCTGCTGCGAATCAAAGGGCTGCTCGACCAGCGGCTGCTCCATCTCGCCGGTAGCGGTATCATACAACTCCACCGCATAGCGGGTCTCGCCGGTGGAGAGCTCTTCATAGGCCAGCGACAGGCCAAGGCGTGTACCGAATCCGGTCAACAGCTGGGCATCTGAATTTTCCGGAAATGTGTATAGAAGATCCACCCGCCCATCCTGCAGGCTGATGCGAATCAACTGCATCACCGGCGTGCTATTCTGTACGGTACCTGCCAAGGCATACAAGTTTTGGGCGTCGGTGTAAATTTCCGGCCGCAGTGTGACAGTCGCATCCAACTGGCATAACGTCTGAGGGTTACTGCCGTCCGGCTGGCAAAGCATCACCCGGGCTGGAGCGTCTTCCGTTGGTGCAGTCTGGATGATCGCCAGCTGATCCTCCAGCAGAGCAAGCACCGGAACAGCCATATTCTCGATCAGTGCATAGGCAGTGCAGCTGCTGTCCGAATGGGCACATTCCGGACGGCTACAAAGTGGCATCTGCTGCCGTGAGGCATAGTCGATATAAGTAACGATAGCTGCATTGCCCCACTCCTCCGTGGTATAGTAACCGTCTGCATTGCCGGCACTGACCAGCTGCAGTTCCTTCGTTGCGGCCGATTGCTCTGCGGAAGATTCTGCTGTCGCGGGTGCCGCGGAAGGATCGGCGGACCCGCCCGCACCAGAACCCCCGCAGGCTGAGAGAAAGAGCGCCGCCGCCAGGATGGCTGACACCTGCATACCGGATCTTACTTGTTTCATACAGATCACTCCTGTTCCACAATTTTGCCGCCGCGGCTTTCGGGTTTATGCCGCAGTTGTTCTGGTTACAGGATAGCAGGCGCGTGTATCCAAGTTGTAACGCGGGCACCCCCCCGCGGGGGTGTCCGGCGCTCAGTTGATATTGGTGAAGTTTGCCGTGCCGGCCATGCAATCATCGAAGGGAATTGCCTGGTAGAAGGTCCGCTCCCAGCTGGTTTGTGTGGTGCCGTTGTATGCGTTGTTTTCCAAAATCAGGATGTCTTCCTCCGGCCCTGCCGCGCCCACGACCTGCAGCGGCCGCCCGGTGACGGCGTCGGTGAAGGGAAACTCCACCACCTGGCCGGTCTGGCAGTTGATGGCAAACATCTTGACCTGAAGGGAAGAATCTTCCTCCACACCGGTGACGCTGTCGACAAACAGGGTATCGTGGTAATACCCCTCAACGTAGATGCCGGCGGTGCCCTGCACGGACGGGAAGCAGTCCGGCAGATGGATCTCCTGTGTGCCGTCAGTTGCGGTCAGGGTAACCTGTTCCCCGTCGGGTTCCAGCTGGAACCACCAGGGGCCGCTGGCATATCCGACCATCTGCTCCTGCTCGTACTCGGTGCGGGGCGTCCAGGCCCCAGTGGCCGGCGCATAGGTGGAGACTTTATGGATTCCGTCCGTTGTGATTTCCTTGATCCAAAGTTCGTCCCCGTCTGTGCCGAGGACAAAGAGATACCCCTCGTTTGCGCTGTAAAGGGTGGTCAGCTCCCCGGTGTTCACGTCCAGGCTGATCAGCTCATTGCTGTACGCACCTTCCGGCGAGACGGTTGACCGCGTCAGATACAGGCGCGCACCGTCGCTGACCACACCGGCCCCCATCGTCTGGCCGCTGCCAAAGGTGTAAAGCGTATGCCGGTCGCCGCCATCGAGGTTGCCCACCTCAATCCTGGCGGGATACTCGTTTTGGCCATCGTTGTAATCGATGAAGAACAGATAGAGATGTTCCTCGTCCACACCAATGGAGGGGGCAAAGCCGGTGGAAGTGGCAAAGGCGGTGCAGCTGTCGTCCGTGTGCTGGCAATTGGGGCTGGCGCACAGGTAGGTGGCCTGGCCGGTGGCCAAATCCCAATAGTGGATCATGGAGCGCCCGTCCTCGATCTCAACCCAGTACATTCCCTGGTCGGTACAGGCCTGTGCCCCGGTGTCATCCGGGGAAAGGGAAAGCATCTTCAGTTCCCCGGCGGGGGCGTTGTCCCCGGCGGGCGGGGCGGAAGGGGCGGCATTCTCTGACGTTGCGGGCGCTCCCGCCTGCTGTGCAGAGCACGAAGCAAGTACAGCTGCGGCCATCATTACAGATAGTATTTGCAGAGGGAAAATGTTTGACTTTTTATTCATATGATAAAATCTCCTAAATGTGTCAATGATGTGCCAAATGCCCTACAGTAGCTGTCTTTTTCTACTGGTAGGGCATTTGGCTAAGTGTTGAATCCTGTCAATCTATATGCAAAGGGAGAGATTCATTTTACCGGGCTTTCCAAAGTGAAGAAGTGGAAGATCCAACTCCTGTTGTAAAATTGATAATTGCGGAATTGCCGCCGCCGGTAGCATTCAGATACTGTCCATCATAATTTGCAAGCCGGAAACGATAACCACTCGCATAGCTTCCTGTGCACATAAGATTCGAATCAAAATAGGCAGTGCTTCCAGACCAGAGTATTGCATTACCTGTGTCTTTATCACGGTTAATCATCAGGGTGTATTTCGAACCGTTCGGAGGAGCAGTCTGTACACGAAGCGTCAAATAGCCACCACTGCTGGTGTATCCCTTGAAGCGCTGGTCACTGCTGCTAGTGCGAGCCCAGATACGAAGCGGCGTACCTTTTTGCACCGGATTTCCATTGATCGGATACGCATTGAGATAGCCACAGCCTGTTTGGCCACCGTAGCTCTGATAGAAGTATTCTTTGCCTGCAAGGCCATTTGTATAGTCGGCCGCAAACGTCGGCACGGCCATACCAACGGCCATCACCATAGCCAGCAACAGGGTAAGCAGACGTTTCTTTGCTTTTGTCATTTTGATGTCCTCCTTTTCAAAGGTTTTGTTTGGGTTTGGGTTGGGTTTCGATCCGTACTGCAAAGCGCCCGCGCGCTGGCGCTTGTACCGTAATCATTCGGCCGCTTCGGCGGCCCCTTTTCGTGCTATCTTGGTTAGAGTATACGTCATTGGACAAATTTTGTCAATAAAAAGCATTGAAAATTTACAACTACAATGATAAACTAAATACAGTCGAACCAAACCCATCGCAGATAAAGGCAGAACCATGGCAAATACCAACTCTTCCCGTGCGCCCCGCAGCGGCACCGCCGCCGGTATGCGGGAGTCGATCAAAAAGGCCGTCACCGAGATGATGGTCCTGTTTTTGCTGCGCCAAAAGCCGATGTATACCTACGAGATGTCACAGGAGCTTACGCGGCTGACGGGCGGCGTTTATACCTTCAATACGCTGTATCTTGCCATCTATCGCCTGCAGGAGCACGGCTACATCACCGAGGCCGGCAAGCAGGAGGCGGGCAACCGCCTCAGGGTCTACTTCAAGCTGACGGACGCCGGGCAGCGGTATCTGGACGAGCTTCTGCCCACTTACCGTGAGATGATCGGCGCGCTGGATTCCCTGCTGGCGCAGGATGGCAAGCTGTACAAGGAGGAATGACCATGTATGAAAGTGAAGTGAAGGATTACTGCCGGCGCGCCGGCAGTCTGCTTGCCTGCAGCCGGGCACAGCGGCAGCAATTTGACCGCCTGACCCGCCAAAGCGTGCAGGAGTACCTGCAGGAGGTGCCCGGCGCGCCCTGGCCGGAGGTGGAGCGGACGCTGGGCAGCCCTGAGGAGGCCGCCAGTGCGTTTATGGAATCCCTTCCGCCAGACACTGCGGAGCATTGGGCCGGCGCGCACAAGTGCCGCCTGCGGCTGGCAGCCGCCGCCGTCTGCCTGGTGTTTGCGCTGCTGGTAGGTGTGATTGCATTCTTTGTGATAACCAAAGGCGTGGCGATCATCGAAAAGGAAACCACCATCTATTATTTAGATGACAATTCTTCTATGCCGCCGTTGCCGGATTTGGAATAACTTATAAGGAAGACGTGTTTTATGAAAAAGTTCTTTGCAGCTTGCTTTTCCCTCTTGCTGTTGATCGTGGTTGCGGTTCCCTGCTATGCCGCGCCCCAGCGCGAAATCGTATCAGAGACCACAACGGCATTAGCCAATGGGATAGAATGTACAACGACAATTTATTGGGAAGCTTCTTCCACTCGTGCATCAACCAGGAAGGGAGGAATCGACCAAAGTTACAGCTATGACGGTAAAACAATTGCAATAGCGCGGCTGACCGCCACTTTCACCTACAACGGCAGTACCGCAACGGCAATCAGCGCCAGCGGTAGTCATTCGACTGCCTCCGGCTGGTCGTACAGCGGCCAATCCACCTGGTGCAGCGGCGCAACCGCCCATCTGACCGCCACGGTCTCCGGCCCGGTCAGCTTCCCGGTCAATCTCTCGCTGACCTGTTCGCCCAGCGGAGTTTTGTCCTGACCGTATTTCTTCCCCAATCGACACACCCGGCGCACCGCCTTATCCCTGGCGGTGCGCCGTTTTTTCCTTTTCCAAGCCGCCGCCTCTGGTCAAAAGGGCAGGCCCGGGTCGCCGCAGATGGTGTCCACGCCGTAATAAAAGGCCAGCGCCACATTGCGCTCATTTTCAGGATTTTGCATCAGGTCAGACAGGGCGTCGCCCCAAAACGGGCTGAATCGGGTCCGAGCGGCGGGCAGGATGGGGACTGTCAGATCAGTCTCGCCCGCGGCGCGGCTTTGCTCGATCCGGGCAGCGCGGGCGTCGGTGTTCCGGCGCAGCGCCGCCAGCTCGGCAACACCGGCGGGCAGCTGCAATGCCAGGGCCAGGGCCAGCACCCCGCAGGCCAGGGCAGGCCAGCGCAGCCGCCGGACCAGACGGTTGGCGCATACCAGCACCGCCGCGGCCAAAAAGGCCACGGTGCCCAGCATACTGCGCAGCGGATAAGCAGGCGAGGCAGTCATAGCCACATGGCAGGCCGCCGCACCGCCCAACAGCCACAGCGCGGGCGGCAGCTGCCGGGGCTGCCGGATGGCTAACTGCGCCGCCAGCAGAACGGCCAGCAGGATCAGCCACCAAGCCTGTTCCCACAGAGCCAAGGTGTACTGTACCAACCGGGACGGCAGCAGCGCCAGGCCCAGCCCGGCCTGCCCATACCCCGCTGCACGGCGGTAGTTGCCGGGAGCGGCCATCAGCAGCGCAAAGCCCAGCCATTGCCCCGCCGCGCCCGCCGCCAGCAGACGGGGCATTGGGCGATGGCGGAAATGTATCTGCACCAGGCGGGCGGTGCAGAGCAGGCAGGCGGCTGCACTCTGGTTTTCCATGCTCCAGCCGGAAAGCAGTCCCAGCAGAAACCACCATCCCGCACCGCGGCGCAGCTGGGGCATCCAACCCGGATGGATGTAGGGTCCCAAAAACCACATTGTCGCCGTCATGGTCCACAGGTAGTTCACCGATCCGGTCTGCCAGAGAAAGTTTTGCCCGAGGGCGGGAGTGCCCACCCAGAGCAGCAGTGCCGCCCCCGCCGCTGTCCACGCCGATGCCGCCGGGCTTTGGGGGCGGGCAAGCTTGGTCAAAGCGGCCGCCAGCAGCAAAAAAAGCGCTGCATTGCACAGGTCAAACAGCCAGCCCGGCAACAGGGTGGAGATCATCACGATGCCCAATACCGGCAGCCGCCCGCTATGCACTGCGCAGACCGCCTTGAGCGAGGACAGCAGGTCCGCCATACTTCGCAGCTTTCCCGCCGGGAAAAGCACCCCGTCCGGCCGGACCGTCAGGCGGCAGGCAAAAAAGTAATCGTCTGCCACCATGGGTGTCAGCAGGTTCAGAATCAGCATGCACACCCCCGCTCCGGCCAGCACAGCCAGCCAGGGCCGACGAGGCGGGGCAGGCAGCGCCCTGTAACTTGTTTGTTGGTGCAGTTTCATGACGATCCCCCTCTTGTCAAACGGATGAAACCGGCTTTTGCTTTTATGATACCGCCGGATTGTATCCAAACCGTTTCAGTTTGTGTCGAGGGAGGTGCTGTTTATGGCAGAAGCTGGACGGGCCGCAGGGCGTCCGCGTCGGAATCCAGATACGCCTGCTGATTGATCAGCGACCACTCGGCCTGCTGAGGCCCCGCCCCTGGGGTGGCATGATTGCCGGTCACCAACAGTACATCGGCTGCGTTCTTTCCCAACATGGTGCACAACAGCAAATCGGCGCCGGACTGTTGGCGGATAGTCAGCTCTCGCCGTTCCCCCGTCTGCACCTGAACGGCATAGCAGGAATCGGTGACCCTCCAGGAGGTACCCGCCTCATTTTGCTGGCTTTGCCCCTGGGAGAGCAGAAACCAGTCCCCCATCTGGCCATCCAGCCAGAAAGAGGTGGCGCCCACGTCCGGCAGGGTGGAAAGCTCCGTGGCCAGGCCGTTGGGCAGGGTGATGCGCGTCAGTGTGCGGGTATCCAGATCGAGATAAAACAGCCCCGCCTCCGTGAGAAGGTCGTAGACCCGCCCGCTGTAAGTGACCGTACCGACGGGTTGGGAACTGCCCACCGGGACCACGGTGCAGGTATACTGTGCAGAGCGTTCGATCTCCTCATGGATGTCCGCCCAGTCCTGGCCGGGAAAGTCGGCCTCGGATTTGGTTTGGATTTTTTGCCGCAAAACGCAGCAGCCATTTTCGGTAACCCCCAGGAAGGCCGGTTCGGTCCCGTTCAGCTGGACCGGACAGGTATAAAAATCGGTGCGTGCACCGGTATCCAGGTCGATCGACACCAGTTTGAAGGTGGCGCCGATCCCCTGCTGGCCGTCGGAGCTCACCTCATTCAGAGCACAAATCAGCTGACTGCCATTGGCGGCAAAAGTCCGACTCAAACGCTCGTTGGCGGCAAATTCCACCAAAGTATGGCGGTCACTGCCGTCCAGGTTGGCGGCCTCGATGTGAGGAATGGCACGTTCCGGGGCTTCGGCCCCGTAGGTAATATGCACCAGCAGCAGGTGTTCCCCGCTGACCAGCGGAAGGTAGCCGCCCTCATCAGGGTCAAGCCAGGCGGTACAGTTTTCCTGATCATGGGTGCAGTTTGGGTCAGCGCACAGGTAAATTTCCCGGGCAGTCTGGTAGTCAACATAGAGGATTTTGTTACCGGTGGCCTCGTCATAACGAATCTCATAAAAGCCCTGGTCGCCGCCGCACCCCCACAGAGAGGCATCCTCCCTGGTTAAGGTGACGAAGCCTGTTGCCGCGGGCTCAGCCGGGGTCTGTGTTGGCAGCGGTGCAGCGTCCTGCTCCGATGCAGGAGGGGCTTCGTTTGGCGGCGTGCACCCCGTCAGCAGCGCAGCGGCCAACAAAGCGGCCATCACAGAGCAGCGGGGCTTTTTCCGGCGATATGTTTGCCGCGGTTTTAACAGTTTCATTATAAAACGACCACCTTTCTTTGACGCGGACGGTATAAGAATTTGCAGCCGCAAGGCTGAGAGGCGTGCTCCTTTGCGGAATGCAGAGCCTGTTTCCGCGGCGGATGCTGCTCCTTCGCCAACATTTTGCGGCTTTCATTTCCTAATAAAAGTCTCGCTTTTATCCTGGGTCTGCCTTTCGGCTCCAACCCAATCATAACAGGTGGTTGTATCCTGCTTGTACCGTGCTTGTATAAAAGTTGTATCGCCTGTGCAAAAGGCGGCTGCGGATACCCTGCTGCCAGGTCATGAGGCGCCGGTTTCCTCCTCCAAAGGCAGCCAGTTGGGGGCACCGTCCAGGTAATCCTGCTGTTCGATCAGCGCAAGATCCGGTATTTCAACTGTGGTCGCATAGTGGGTGCCATCTTGCCCGGTGAGCATTGTTTCCCGGCTGCGAATGCCCCGCTGTACCAGGAAACGGCTGCCCACGGAGGCCAACGGCTCGCAGGGGACGGTGATGTTCCCCTGCCGAAAGCTCAGGCGAACGGGACGGGCGGTGCCATCCGCCAGATGGATCAGATAGGCCTGCCAGTCCGTTCTATGGCGTGCAATGTCCTGGACGGTGACAAACAATTCTCCATTGCAGGGGGTACCGGCAATCAGGCTGTTGCCGCCATAGTAAGGAATGTCCGTCTGGAATTCCGTCTCCTGTCCGGTAATCAGATCCCGATGGATCAAATGGCAGCTGTTCCCTTTCCCGGGGGCGAACAGCCACAGCGTATAGCCGTCCGGCACAGCGGTGGGGGCGGCGGGTCCGTAGTCGTTGGCATACTGATACAATTCAGCGGCGGTCCCGTCCGTCGGGTTGCAGGACAGCCAGGTGTCTGTACCGTCCCCATGGCACAGCACCAGCAGCTTGCCTGCCCCGGCGCCCATCAGCCAGGCGGTGTCCGGCAGAGTAATCAGCGTGCGGACATGACCGGCGGCAAGCTCGATGCAGCGCAGTTCGCGACAAGTGTCGCCCATTTGGCGGCCCAGTACCCGCACAGTCAGGTAGAGGGCTTGGCCATCCCCCGCCACCGCACCGGTGAGGTTCTCGCCGGGGGCAGCAGTCCAAACCTGACGCCGGTTGCTGCCGTCCGGGGACATTTGCCATAGCGTATCCCGCTGGCCGTCGCTGGAAACGGCAAACAGGCTGTCACCTGCACCGGATGCAAAGACGGACAGTGCGGTTGTATCTGAGTTGTAACGGGTGAGGCATCCGCCGGGGCTGCTCTCAGACAGTCGGCCCCTGCGCCATGTAAGTGGGTCTTTGCCGGCGCCTTTCCCTGCCCGGGAGACACTTGCTTTCCGCAAACAGTTACCGGCAACGCAGAGCACACAGCGTGAGCGGTATTGCCAGTTGTACCAGACAACGGCCTTTTGTCCCCCCCTCGAAGTCCTGTTCAAAGAGCGGATAAATAAACAGAAAAACGCCACATCTCGGTTTCCCGAAATGTGACGTTGAACTTGGTGGACCTGGAGGGATTCGAACCCTTGACCTCTCGGATGCGAACCGAACGCTCTCCCAACTGAGCTACAGGCCCTTCTTTTCGATAGCTTTGCTATTATACCACAGGATTCGGCGTTCGTCAATCCTATTTTTCTGTTTTCCGGCAAGCGAATGGAAGGCCATCTCATTTCACAAATTTTGCGCATGATGTGCAATTATCTCTTTGCATTTTGCCCCAATTCTGTTATAATAATGGTACAGACAGCGTGCCGCCACCCTGGCGGAAGGGTTTCGCCTTGTGGGCCGGCATGTTGCAGAATTGGCGGTGCGGTCACTTTACGCAGTTGCCGCTCCGCAAAGGAGGCTTGTTCCATGAAAGTTACGTGCACAGGACGCCGGGTTACCTTGAAACCCAGTTTTGTCGAGAAAGCAGAGGCCAAATTGGCCAAGCTGGATAAGTTTTTCCCCGGTGAGGCGGAAGCTCAGGTGACGGTCAATGTGGAGAAATCCCGCCAGACCGTTGAGATTACCGTGCGGGAAGGCGGTCTGATGCTGCGTGCGGAGAAGGCCTCGGAGCGCATGGAGGATGCCCTGAACGACGCCTGCGACCTGCTGATGCGCCGTGTGGTCAAATACCGCAAACGCCTGGGCGACAAACTGACCAGTGCCGCTGCGGAACTGCTCGCTGCCGAGCCGGAAGAGACTTATGATGTTATCCGTGAAAAGCACTTTGCCGTGAAGCCCGCCAGCGTGGAGGAGGCCATCCTGCAAATGAACCTGCTGGGCCACAGCTTTTATGTTTTCCGCAGCGCCGATACGAGCGGGATTCAAGTTGTCTACCGCCGGACGGACGGTGGCTACGGCTTGCTGGTGCCGGAGGAGTAATTGCTGCGTAACGTCTGTTCCCTGCCACCGCCGCCCCGGGTTGCCGCATGGCTGGCCGGGGTGGTTGGTGAATCGTAGATTCCTGTCGCCTGTGCTTTTGGCGGTTGCTACGCACAGGCGCTTTTTGTGTCGCTTGCCGCGCAGCGCACTGCATCTGTGCCTGCCGGCGGCAATTTTGTGAGGAGTGATTGATATGCGGCTGTCAAAAGTTGTGTCAAATCAAATTTAATCGTAATATAGCTTTTTATTTTTATCGGAGGTGTTCGAAAATGCGCTTTTGCAAATTGTTTGGCGCTTATCTTTTTGAATTGTATGGCGCAGGGGTTCATGCCCTGTGCTTGACGGGGGAATATCCGAATGAAAGAGACACAAAAGGCCGGCGTGCGGCCTTATTTGCACGCGATCTATCAAAATAACCGTCTGCGTTTTGCCGTAACGTTGGCCGGATACCTGATTTTTGGAGCATCGGATACAGTCTTTTCGATTTTGCAAGGGGAGATCTTGAACGTAATTGTGCTGGGCAGCCTGTCCCGTTTGCTGGGCTTGGCTGCGCTGCTTGCCGCCCTTTTGATTCTTCAGTTTGCGATTTCGTCAGCCACCTACTATCTCAAGTGTCGGTTTGTGCATCAGGGCATCGCTCAGTACAAGGGCGTTCTGTTCCGGCAGCTCTGCAAAAAGTCCATTGCCGCATTCCAGCAGGAGAGCACCAGCCGGTATCTTTCCCTTTTGACCAACGATGCGGGCTCCATCGAGGAGAACTATCTGAACCGCACCACCCTGATAGCGACGATGGGCTTTACCATTGTCACGTCGCTGACCGCCATGGTATTGCTGAGCTGGAAACTGACGCTGCTCAGCCTTTTTCTCAGCCTGATTCCCGCCGCCGTTTCCGCTGCCATGAGCGGCGAGATGACCCGCCGTGAGAAAGCTGTCAGCGACCAAAACGAGCATTTTGTGGCCAACCTGAAAGACTTTTTGACCGGGTTTGCAGTGGTCAAGGGATTCAAATCCGAGGATGGGATGATCGCCCGCTTTGACGAGATGAATCGAAAGACCGAGCTCTGTAAGCAGCGCCGCCGCTGGTGGGACTGCTTGGTGGGGGCGGCCGGCGACCTTTCCAGCGGCATCTTTATGTTCGGACCATACCTTGCCGGCGCGCTGCTGGCTCTGAACTGCGAGATCGCTGTGGGCACTGTGGTATCTGTGGTCAACCTTTGCAGTACGGTTGCCTGGTCCATCCGGGATTTTCCCGGTTTTTGGGCCAGCCGCAAGGCGGCACGGGGGTTGATAGATAAGGCAGCCCAGGCAGTCGAAGAGCATGCCGGGCGCAGCGGCCGGCACATTGCGCCGGTCCTGCGGCAGGGCATCCGGCTGTCCCACGTCAGCTACCGCTACGACGGCAGCAGCACCGAGGCGCTGCGGGATGTCTCGCTGGAATTTGAGGCCGGGAAAAGCTATGCCATCGTGGGCGGGTCCGGTTCCGGCAAATCCACGCTGCTCAGCCTGCTGATGGGTGCCAGCGCGCAGTATGGCGGCAGCATCACCATTGACGGGCAGGAAATGCGGGACATCGACCCCGACAGCCTGTACGACCTGTGCAGCCTGATCGGCCAGAACGTATTCTTGTTTGACGACACAGTGGCCAACAACATCACCATGTTCCGGCAGTTCCCTGCCGATGCGGTAGAACGCGCGGTGCAGCGCAGCGGCCTGGCGCCTCTGGCGGCCGAGCGCGGCTTGAATGCCCCCTGCGGCGAAAACGGCTGCCAGCTTTCGGGCGGAGAACGGCAAAGGGTATCCATTGCCCGTTGCCTGCTGCGGGGCACACCGGTACTGTTGCTGGACGAGGCCACCGCCGCGCTGGACAACCGGACCGCCTTTGCGGTGACGCAGGCAGTTTTGGACCTGGACGGCCTGACCCGGCTGGTGGTAACCCACCGGCTGGATGATGCCCTGCTGCGCCGGTACGATGAGATCATCGTGTTGCGGGACGGCACTGTCTGTGAGCGCGGGCGCTTCGATCAACTGATGCGCCGGATGGGGTATTTTTACTCACTGTATACCGTCAGCAAAGAATAAGTGATAGAAAAAGCGTCGGCTGTGGACAGAAATCTGTACTGCCCACAGCCGGCGCTTTGTACTTTCGGCATTTTTGTGGTATACTGCTGCCAGGATATCCGGCTCAATAATAGACCTGCTGGTTGTAGGGGTCAAAATGGGGCATACGCCCGCTTTGGCGCATGGAGCAGGCATCGCCGGTGGTGATGATAATGTGGTCCAGCACATCGATGCCCAGCAGCCCCAGTGCTTTGACAATCTGCGCAGTGGTGGCAAAGTCGGCTTCCGACGCGGCAGCCAGACCAGACGGATGGTTGTGAGCCAGCAACGCACAGGTACAGCCGGTGGCCACTGCCGCGCGAGCCAGCCGGTTGATGTCAAACGTCACCTTGTTGGGCAGGCCCTCAGCCACGCGGATATCCCGCAGCGGGGTACAATGATCGTCCATGGCGATCAGATACAGCGCCTCCTGTTGAAGCCCGAAAAACAGCGGCCGGACGTATTCGATGGCCTGCTCGGTCTGTTTCAGGCTGACACGGCGTCCCCGCTTGTGCAAGCCATAGTACCGGGCAAAGTCCAGCACCCCGTGGATGAGCCGGGCGCTGGCCGGGCCGATGCCCTCTACCTGGGCAAGCTCTTCCTCACTGGCTTCCAGCACGGCGCAAAAACTTCCAAACCGCTGGATCAGCGCATGGGCGATGGGATTGGTGTTTTTGCGCGGGATGGCAAAGAACAGCAGATATTCCAACGCCTCGTGCTCGGCAAGGCTTTCCAGTCCATCCCGCTGGACGCGGGCCTGCATACGGGCCCGATGGTCTGCATGGATGGGCTTCGGCTTTTTGGGCTGTTTGGACTGCATTTCTTCTGCCATGATGGTTCCCCGCAATCAAGATCGGGTCTGACAACCCCTTACATTCGACAAAATTCAGCGCTGCTTCTATTATACACGCAGCCGAAGAAAATGAAAAGAGAGGCCCCCATGAAACAATTCACTGCCGGCCGGAACGAGAACGGCGTGCGGCTTTCCCGGTTTGTGGAGAGTGTGACCCGCAATCTGCCCCGAAGCCTGCTGTACAAAAGTTTTCGCAACAAGCGCATCAAGGTCAACGGCAAACGGGGCGATCCGGATACCCGCCTGAGCACCGGCGATGTGATTGAGCTGTATTTGAACGACGAGTTTTTCCCGGAAAAGCCGGTGCAGGCCAGACCAATCCCTCGCCGCCAACCGCCGGTGAAGGTGATCTATGAGGATGACAACATTGCCGTGCTGTACAAACCTGCCCACCTGCTGTGCCACAGTGACCGCACCGGCGACGCCAATCTGGTGGATGCTTTTGCCGCCCAGTTGGAGGCCCAGGGCAAATACGACCCAAAAGCCGAGAATCGGTTTGCCCCTGCCATCTGCAACCGGTTGGACCGGGGCACCGAAGGCCTTGTGATCGCCGCGAAAAGTTACGCGGCACTGCGGGACATGAATGAGGTCATTCGCCAGGATTGGATGAAAAAGGAATACCTGACCATCACGGTGGGAGCGCCGCCCCAGGGGCGCCACGTTGCCTGGCTGCAGCACAGCGAGAAGAACAACAAAGTTCGCATCCACGCCCGGGAAAGCGAAGGATACAAAAAGATCATCACCGATGTGACGGTGATCCGGCAGTCGGGACCGTTTGCCCTGTGCCGTATCGGGCTGGTGACGGGGCGTACCCACCAGATTCGGGCACATTTGGCCTACCTGGGTCACCCGGTTTTGGGCGACATCAAATATGGCAACCGCAAGATGAATGAGCGCACCGCCTTGAAAACCCAGGCCCTTTGCGCCCAACGGCTGACGTTTGGGCGTATTCCGGAGGGAAATACCCTACACTATTTGTCTGGCCGTGTCATCAAGCTGGAGCATCCTCAGATTGTCAGCCTGTTTGAGAAGTTGGCCTCCGCCAAGCCGCAGTGAACGGCGGTGATCCGTCGGTGGGCTCCCCCGCTCCCGCAGCCGCATTTTGCGGCCCGGGCGCGTGCGGACGCAGGATGCCCCCTGTGCGCCGTACCGTTTTGCCCTGCCGGCCGGTCGGAATCTGCTTTTTCAATCCACAGTCCAAAACCAACAACACCGCCGCGCCCGGGCAGGAAGTTTCTGCCCGAGTGCGGCGGTGTTGTTATGAAAGGAAATCGGTTCCCGCTTACGCGATCAGCAAGCGATAGATCACGGCCGTGGCAATGATCAGGGCGCAGACAACAGCGGTGATAGGCGGCGCCCAATGGATGATGCGCTCAGCCATCACATCGTCTTCGCTCTCCTCGTCCTCATCGGCATAGCGGCCGCGACGACGGGGCGGATCGTATTCCTCGTCATCCTCATCATCGTTGTAATCCACTTCGCCGGACTGTTCCGTGGTGTCGAACATACGGGTGTTCTCGTCATCGTCCTCGTCGTCATCCAGGATTCCACCGCGGGCTGCATATTGGCGTACTCGCTGCATTTCCGGGTTATTCTCCTGTTCCGCGGCTGGGGTAAACTGGGTAGTGGCTTCCTGCTTTTCGATGGCCGCCTGGGCTGCCGCGGCAGTTGCCGCAGCGACAGACTGGCCGTTGGCTACAGCGTTAATCTCCCGCTGCTGCTGCTCTGCAGCCTGGCGAGCCTCCTCCAGCACGCGGGTCAACGCCGCCTTGATGTAAGCACGGTCGCCGCCGCACTCGCTGCAGACCTGGGTGTTTTCTTCATTGGGATGGAAGGCACCGCAGGCGCAGAACCACCCCTGCTCCACATCCTGCGGGACACACACCAACTGTTTGTTGCCGGTGCGCGCCTGCAATGTCTTTGCGATGGAGGCAGGCAGCATCCGCGGGGACTGCAGGCGCACCCGCTTGTAGCTGCGCAGGTCCACCCCGCGGCCATTCAGGAATGCACGATCCTGCTCGATCTCCACGCTGGAAACCGGTGTGTCACTGACATAGACAGCATCATCGCTGCCAAACAGATCGCCGGGCTGCGCGTTGAGCTGCTCATAATAGAAATCATCCTCGCAGAGGACCTGCCCGGCGGCGTCCTTGCATTTGAAGTGGATCACCAGACCGGTCAGCGGCTCGGTGCCTACATTTTTGAAAGTCAGGCAGACAGCGATCTCCCCGGTCACGTCGCCCTTCAGCAGTTCCACACGCACAAACTGCACCGGACTGCCGGCGGTATAATAGTTTGCACGGGATTGCGCCATCAGCGAAAAATTTTGATCCATGCTTCACTCACCCTTGCTTTTTGATTGTTGCTCCTCATCCGGCGTGCCAGGTACCACGGGCAAGCGGCCTCTTTGAGTGGTATGCCTTTCCATGGTATATGCGTTACAGCGCCGGCCTTTCTACCAGTTTGCTTCAGGCTTCCGCAGGTGCCTCGCCGGCATCTGCCGCGCCGCCTTCTGTCCCATCGTTTGCGGCGGAAGGCTCCGCGGGCATGCTGTCAGCAGCTGCCGCATCGCTTTGCTGCGCAGGGTCCTGTTCCATAATCTCACGGAATTCATCGCCGGAGATCTTCTCCTTGGCGATCAGCACCTTTGCCACGGCGTGCAGCTTATCCATATGGTCAGACAGGATACGGCGGGCATTCTCATAGGATTCGTCCATAATGTCGCGGATTTCGTGGTCAATCTCCGAGGCAGTGACCTCAGAGTACCCCTTGCCCTGAGCCAAGTCGCGGCCCAGGAAGGTCTGGTTGGGGTCGTTGCCGTAGACCACAGGGCCCAGCCGCTCGGAGAAGCCGTAGCGGGTGACCATGGCGCGGGCCATATCTGTGGCGCGCTCCAAGTCATTGGAAGCGCCGGTGGAGATATCGTCCAGCACCAACTGCTCGGCCACGCGGCCGCCCAGCAGGCAGACGATATCCTCGTACATGGCCGTGCGGGTCACATAACTGGGCTCCTTGTCAGGCAGATACATCGTATACCCACCTGCAGCGCCGCGGGGGATAATGCTGATCTGGTGCACCGGGTCGTGGGTGGGGCAGAAGTAGCCGGTAATGGCATGGCCGGCCTCATGGTAGGCGGTCAGTCGCTTTTCCTTGTCGGTAACCACACGGCTCTTCTTTTCGGGACCGGCCACCACCTTGATGGAGGCTTCCTCAATCTCCGGCTCGGTGATGGCCTTTTTGCCCTTGCGGGCAGCCAGCAGCGCAGCCTCGTTGACAAGATTTTCCAGATCGGCGCCGGAGAAGCCGGCGGTGGACTGGGCAATGGTCTTCAGGCTCACATCAGGCCCAAGGGGTTTATTCTTGGTGTGGACGCGAAGAATCTCCTCCCGGCCCTTCACATCGGGCAGGCCCACATAGACCTGACGATCGAAACGGCCGGGGCGCAGCAACGCTTTGTCCAGGATATCTGCGCGGTTGGTTGCCGCCATAACGATAACGCCATCGTTGGCGTCAAAACCGTCCATCTCCACCAGCAGCTGGTTCAGGGTCTGCTCGCGCTCATCGTGGCCGCCGCCAAGACCGGTGCCGCGCTGACGGCCCACTGCGTCAATCTCATCGATGAAGATGATGCTGGGCATCGTCTTTTTGGCCTTTTCAAACAGGTCACGCACACGGGAGGCACCAACGCCCACATACATTTCCACAAAGTCGGAACCGGAGATTGCATAGAACGGGACACCTGCCTCGCCGGCACAGGCACGGGCCAGCAGCGTCTTACCGGTACCCGGAGGGCCGACCAGCAGCACACCATGGGGGATGCGGGCCCCCAGAGAGTTAAAGCGTTCAGGTGCCTTGAGGAACTCGACAACTTCCTGCAGTTCCGCCTTTTCCTCCTCTGCACCGGCCACATCGGCAAAAGTTGCCTTGCGCTGGCTGTCCTGCTGGTCCTTGACCTTGGCGCGTCCCACGTTCATGATGCCGTTGCCGCCAGCGCCGCTGCGGTACATCGAGATGAACAAAAACGCCACGCCGCCGATCATGATGACGTAGAGGATGATCTCCATCCAGGGGATGGAGGCACGCACCGGGGTCATATCATAGACCATGGGGGCATCGGGGTTGGCCTCGTTGTACTGGTCGATATACCCCTTGAGTGTCAGCTCATTGAGGAAATATTCGATATAGGGCAATTTGTAGGTTGCCAGCACCTTACCGCCGTTCTGGGGCCCAAAGGGTTCATCCGAACCGGTCAGTTCCTGGAGAAGACCGGCGGACTCAGTGGCGGGGGCGGCATTCTCCGGCAGGGGCTTTTCCCCTTCTTTCAGGCTCAGCTCAATGGTGCCGGTGTTCAGGTCCAGGTCGAACGCTGTGACCTGGTTGTTTTCAAAGTATTCAATGACATCCGAATACGCCATGGTACTGGTGTCTGAGCCGGACAGCGACGAATACATGGTTACCATCACTAGGGCCAGAACCAGCACGACCGCGATGAGAATGCCACCGCTGAAACGAGGTTTTTGCTGCAAAAAATCAACTCCTACTCTTTCCGTTGTCCGGCGTCCGGGGCATCAGCAGCGGCAAACCGCCGCTGTCCCTCTCCCCGGGAGGGCAACGCTGTTATTCGTAGATTTCGGGTTTCAACACCCCGACATAGGGAAGGTTGCGGTACTTTTCGTCGTAGTCCAGGCCGTAGCCCACCACGAACTCGTCCGGCACATCAAACCCCTTGTAATCCGGTTCAATGTTGGCCTGACGGCGGCTGGGCTTGGAGAGGATCGCGCAGATCCTGACACTGTCGGGGTTGCGCATTTTCAGCATGGGGACCAGGTTGGAGAGGGTGACGCCGGTGTCCAGAATATCCTCCACAATCAGCACGTCCTTGCCGGAAAGATCCTGATCCAGGTCCTTGATGATCTTGACCAGACCGGTGGTGGTTGTGTTGGAACCGCCATAGCTGGACACTACCATAAAATCAATGCCGCAGGGGATGGTAATGGCGCGCATCAGATCCGCCATAAACACCACAGATCCCTTGAGGATCGAGACCAGAAGCAGATCACGGCCGGCGTAGTCCCGGCTGATGGCAGCGCCCAACTCAGCCACCTTGTCCTTCAGCTGCTGCTCCGACACCAGCACGTGGTCGATGTCGCAGTTCATATCGTACATAATTTGTCATTCCTCCGTGTCGCGCCAGGCGTGCACTGCCAGTACCCTGCGGGTGGATGCGTCGGGGGCCAGCCCCTCTGCAAAACCGCACCCGTACAGCCAGAGGACCTCGCTGCCGTCTGCCAGAAGCGGCATCAGCGCCCGGTCCGCCAGGCTGGTGCCAAGCTCGTTGAACAATTTTTTCAGAGATTTTCTCACGTGGCGCCCCGCCGGGCGGAAAAAATCTCCCGGCTGACGCGTGCGCAGTAAAATACTCTTTTGTATTTTATCATAATCTGCGCCACAGTTTAAGTCTTTTTTAAAAATTGGTGCATTTTTCAGAAAATCTTCATAATTTTGGGTCTCAATTTGCACCACAAAGCCCCCCGGAAGCCGGTAAATACCAGCAAGCGCGGGTTGCGGCGGGGCGGGCGGGGGCAGGCTGCCGGGCGGCGCCACCCGGCGCAGCAGTCCATCCCGGACCTGATAGGTCACCTGCGGCGTGAGCTGCAACGCACCCTCCCCCCGCAGGATCAAAAAGCGCAGCAGGCTGACATACTTTTCCTCGGCGTCCCGCACCGGGCTGACCAGACTGTGCAGCGCAGCCTTCAAAACCGGACCGTCGGCGGCGCGCAGGCGCTGTATGTCGTAGCCGTCTTCCAGCGTGGCCGCCTGCAGCAGGGCAGCCGCCTCGGCCGAAAGCCAGGCGTCCAGTTCCTGCATCTGGCTGCAGAACCGTCCGATGGCGCGCTCCGCCGCCGGGTTGGCGCTGGCCAATGCCGGCATGGCGTGGTGGCGAATGCGATTGCGGGCATAGTCATCGGTCTCGTTAGTGAAGTCCTGCACATAGCTTTGCCCCAGCGCCCGGCAGTATGCGGCGGTTTCGGCGCCGGTCAGGCAAAGGCAGGGCCGTACATAGACGCCCCGCCGCGCCGGGATGCCGGCCATACCGTGCACCCCCGTGCCCCGGGCCAGCCGGAACAGAATCGTCTCGGCCTGGTCGGAGAGGGTGTGGGCGGTGGCGATCTTGGCTTCCTCCCGCCGGGCAAGGGTGTCGAACCAGCCGTAGCGCAGCCTGCGGGCCCAATCCTCGCTGGGATGGTCAGGAATCTGCACCCCTTCCCGCACAGCATCGTAGACAAACAGCTCAATGCCATGGCTGCGGCAGAACTGCCGCACAAAGTCGGCGTCGCGGCGGGATGCCTCGCCACGGATGCCATGGTCCACATGTGTGGCCAGCACCCGGATGAACAACCGTCGGCGGCAGCGGATCAAAAACAGCAAAAGGGCCATAGAGTCTGCTCCACCGGAGCAGGCTGCAATGACCCTGTCGCCGGGCTTGAACAGCCCGTGCTGCCGGCAGAAGGCCAGCAGTTTTCGTTCGGTTTCTTCAATTGTCGGATCAACCGTAGTCGTCATGGCTGTAATCCAGGTTCATAAAGCGGGTGTGGGCGCCGTCCCAGCCAAGGCGTACCGAGGTGGTTTCACCATGGCGGTTTTTGGCGACGATGCACTCGGCCACGTTCTCGTCTGCCTGATCCCCTTCCCCGTTCTGGCTGTTGTAGTAAGCCGCCCGGTAGAGGAACAGCACCACGTCAGCGTCCTGCTCGATGGAGCCGGAATCACGCAGATCGGAAAGCTGAGGCCGGTGATCGGACCGGCCGCTGGACTTTTCGGCAGCACGGGACAGCTGGGACAGGGCAATCACCGGGACATTGAGTTCCTTGGCCATGATCTTCAGGTTCCGGGTGATATCGCTGATTTCCTGCACACGGCTCTCAGTCCGCTTGGAAGACTGCATCAGCTGCAAGTAATCGATAATAACCAGGCCGATCTTGTCCTTTTTGGGATCCTGATTGATCTGACGGATCTTGGCCTTGATTTCCGGCACCGAGATGCCGGAGGAATCGTCCATATAGATGGGGGCGTCGTACAAGAGGGTACTGGCTCCCACCAGATCGTTCCAGTCGGAATCGTTCAGGCGGCCGGTGCGGAAGGTCTGACTGTCGATGCCGGCAGTACTGGACAGGATGCGGTCGGTGAGCTGTTCACAGGTCATTTCCAGGCTGAACACGATGGTTGGCACCTTCTGCAGGCGGGCCACATTGGTGGCGATGTTCAGCGCAAAGCTGGTCTTGCCCATGCCAGGGCGGGCGGCCAGTATAATCAGGTCAGAGCGGCCCAATCCGGTGAGCACTGTGTCCAGGTAGGTAAATCCGGTGGGGATACCGGCGTACTTGTCCCGGTCGGGGCCGCTGAGTTTCTGCAGCGTGGAGATAACATCCAGAATCGATTCTTTGATCGTCTTGACGCCGGATTTGTCTTTGCCGCTGCGGATGTCATAAATCTTCTGCTCCGCACTTTCCAACAACAGGTCCGCGTCGGATTCCTCGGCAGACTGCTGCAGGATGGTGCGGGCGGCTTCAATCAGGCGGCGGGTCTGGTATTTTTCCTTGACGATGCGGATGTAGGAATCCACATTGGACAGGGCAGGCACCGTCTCAGCCAGACGCGCCACATAAATTTTAGCGTCATCCGCCCCCTGAAACGCCGGATTCTGGGCCAGGGCGTCCACCAGTGTGACCACGTCCACGGCCTCGTTCTCGGCAAACAGGGCAGCCATCTGGGTGTAGACGGCACGGTTCTGCTCCGAGTAGAACATATCCGCTTCCAGCTCAGTAATGAGCTGGGTGAGGATATTCTCATCCATCAGGGCGGCGCCCAGCACGCTCTGTTCCGCCTGCATATTGTACGGCATCTGGATGCCCAGCCCGGATAGGCTGAGCTCATTGTTCGGCATGGCGCGCCCCTCCCTTCCCTGCAAAATCAACCCGCCTGGTGCGAGGGCCGGGTCACAGCTCCTCTACTTTGACCTTGAATCCAGCGGAGATGCCGGCATAAAGCTTGACGTTGGCATCGTAGCTGCCGAACTCCTTGATGCTGGAGGGCAGGTCCACCTTTTTCTTGTCGATCTCGGCGCCGATCAGCTGGCTGAGCACCTCGGCCACTTCCTTGGATGTGACCTTGCCGTACAGTTTGCCGGACGCGCCGCCTTTTACCTTGACGGTGACAGTCTTATCCTTGATCTTTGCGGCCAGAGCCTGGGCTTCGGCGCGGGCTTCCGCCTCATGGTGGGCCTTTGCCTCGCTCTTGGTACGGGCCACGTTCAGCGCCCCGGCATCCGCCACTGCGGCCAGGCCGCGGGGGAACAGAAAATTGCGGGCGTATCCGTCCGACACTTCATGGATTTCATCCTTCTTGCCAATATTTTTGACGTCCTGCTTGAGAATGACTTTCACAGCAAAACCCTCCTTTATTTATTGTTGGCCGACTGTGCGGCGCGATAAATGTCAATCTGCTCCCGAATACGGTGCTCGGCCTCCTCGGGGGTGCAGTTTTTCAGCTGGGCGCCGGCCATGGTCAGATGACCACCGCCACCCAAAGGTTCCAGGATAACCTGGACGTTCAGTGCGCCCATGCTACGGGCCGAGATGTTAACCCCGCCGTTTTTGGCCACCGCCACAAAGCTGGCGTCCACACCGGTAATGGTCAGCAAGTCGTTGGCAGCCATGGGCAAAACCACCGCCATGCCGGGTTCCAGCTCGCCGGAAACCGCAATGGCGCAGCCCTTATAGATGTAAGCATCCTCCACAATGCGGGCACGGGCCTCGTATTCCTCCTTGGAGGTGTTGAACAGCAGCTTGGTTTCAGCGGTCTGGGCGCCGCGGCTGCGCAGCCAGGCGGCGGCCTCAAAGGTGCGTACCCCCACATGCAGCGCAAAGCTGCGGGTATCCAGCATAATGCCTGCCAGCAGAGCCTCAGCTTCCAGCGGAGTGATGTTGCCCTGGCTGGGCATGAATTGCAGCAGTTCCGTAACAAGTTCACTGGCGCTGGAGGCGTACGGCTCGTGGTAGAGCAGGATGGGGTTGTCGATATGTCCCACCGCCATGCGATGATGGTCGATGACCACCACCCGCTGGCACTTTTCGTAGATTTTCTGGCTTTCCAGCAAGCGCTTCTGGTAGGTATCCACCACGATCAGCAGCGTTTTGGGGGTAATAAGCTCGTAGGTATCCTCCGGCTCGATAAAATTGTCCCCCTCCCCTGCCTTGTCGAACAGGTCAATGAGCTGGCCGGCCAGCGTGGCGCCCCGCCGCACCGTAATCACTGAGGGCACACCGCACATCTTGCAGATGCGCAGCACACCAATGGCCGAGCCGATGGCGTCCAGGTCACTCATGCTGTGGCCCATGATGAGCACGCTGTCGCTCTGGCGGATCTGGTCCTCCAGTGCATTTGCAAAGATGCGGCTGCGCACATGGCTGCGCTTTTCCACCCCGTGGGAGACACCGCCGAAGAATTCAAAACCGTCAAGAGTCTTGACAGCGGCCTGATCGCCGCCGCGGCCCTGGGCGATGTCGATGCTCTCCCGGGCCATATCCTGGCATTCAGCCAGCGTTTTGCCGCCATGGCCGACGCCGATGGAGATGGTGATCATACCGCCGGGGTGCAGGGCACGCACCTTGTCCAGAATGTCAAAGCGATGTTTGATCATCCTGCGGATGTGGCGTTCCTCCACCACCGCAATATAGCGGCTGTTGGAAACCCGGCGCAAAAAGCCGGTGGTCTGGCCGATGTACTCCTCCAACAGGCGGTTGATGGCCTCCTGCTCATGGGCCTGTTCCGAGTCCTTCATGTCAGTGAACAGCTCGTCGTAGCCATCGACCACAATAATCATATAGGCAGGGCGGCTGGCCGTGTACTCGTCCAGGGTATCTTTGTAGAAGGTATCATCCACCAGATAGACGATGCTGGCCCCGTTGGTGGTGGGGCTGGGGCTGGTATAGGCTGTAAAGCGAAATCCATTGACAGCAATATCCTGACCATGGGGCCGGGCACAGACGTCCAAGTCCAGGCCAGGCAGCATCTGGCTGACAGGCGCCATCACCGCATCCCTGCCGCTGAGCACCTGCTCCTTGAAAGCAGCATTATACCACAGCACCTTGCGGCCCGACAAGAGCATGACCGGGATGGGCAGCCGGGTCAGCGCATACTGCACCTTGCTGCCGCCGAACACATTGCCGCCCAGGTTCCGGGCAATAAAGCTGCGCAGACGGCGCCGGTTGGCAGCCATCAGCAGGATAGCCGCCGCAAGCAGGATAGCCGGCGCCAGCAGCCACTGGGGCGCAAGCAGCGCCACCGGCACGGCCAGCGCCAAACAGCAGACCACAAGCAGCAGCAGGATGGCCGCCGTATCCAGATGTAGTTTGTTCTTCATGGGACTTCCTCGCTCGTCCCGGGCATATCCCGGGGCGGCCGCAATCAGCGGTTTGTGCACAATCCTTGCAGTGCGGCATAAAAACGCACAGATTTACACTTCCATCACGATGGGCAGAATCATGGGGCTGCGCTTGGTCTTGCGGTAGATATAACTGGAAAGCGCCTCCCGCACGCGGGTCTTCAGGCTGTTCCAGTCATGGGCATTGTCCGCCAGAGCGCGGTCCAGAGCGATCTCCACCTGGGTGCGGGCGCCGTCCATCAGCTCCTCACTTTCACGCACATAGACAAAGCCACGGCTGACCAGCTCGGGGCCGGACAGCACCCGGCCGCTGCGGCCGTCAATGGTGACGGTGACAACGATGATGCCGTCCTCCGACAGATGGTGACGGTCACGCAGAACCACATTGCCCACGTCCCCCACGCCATAGCCGTCCACCATAACGGCACCGGCGGGCACCGTGCCTTCCAGCACCATACTGTCGCGGGAAAGGCGGATCTTCTGGCCGTTCTCCGCGATATAGATGTTCTGCCGGGGCACATAGCCCAGGTGCTCGGCGGTCTCGGCATGGCGCTTGAGCTGCTTGAACTCACCGTGGACGGGCAGGAAATACTGCGGGTGGGCCAGGGTCAGCATCAGCTTTTGCTCTTCCTGGCAGGCATGGCCGGACACATGGGTGTCGTACATATTTTCGTAGATGACCTCCGCGCCCAGGGCCAGCAGGCCGTTGACCACCTTGGTGACGGTCTTTTCATTGCCGGGGATGGGCCGGGCCGAGATGATGATGAAGTCGCCGGGGCCCACCTTGACGTTGCGATGACTGGCCTGTGCCATGCGGGACAGAGCCGAAAGCGGCTCACCCTGGCTGCCCGTGGTGATGAGCACCACTTTTTCCGGCGGGTATTTGTTGACTTGTTCGATGTCGATCAGCACGTTATCCGGCACATGCAGATACCCCAGTTCCTTGGCCATCTCGGTATTGGAAACCATGCTGCGGCCGTTGACTGCCACCTTGCGGCCCGACTCAATGGCCAGGTCGATGATCTGCTGAATGCGGTAGATGTTGGAGGCAAAGGTGGCCACGATGATCCGCTTTTTGCGGGCCCGGTTGAACAGAGCCCGCACCCCCTCGGCCACCGTCTGCTCGGTGGCGGTAAAACCAGGGCGCTCGGCGTTGGTGGAATCAGCCAGCAGGGCCAGAACACCGCGGCGGCCATACTCCGCGATGGTGGACAGATCGGTGACGGCATCGCCGGACAGCGGGGTGTAGTCCACCTTGAAGTCGCCGGTATGGATGACAACACCGGCCGGGCACTCAATGGCGTAGGCCACCGCATCGGGGATGGAGTGATTGACGTGGATGGGCTCCACCGTGAAGCAGCCCAGGCGGATCTTCTGCCGGGGGCGGATCTCATTGAATTTGGCGGTGGCGGCCAGGCCGTGTTCCTCCAGTTTGTTGCGCATCAGGCCGATGGTCAATTTGGTGGCGTAGATGGGCACATTGAACTGACGCAGCAGATAGGGCAGGCTGCCGATGTGATCCTCGTGGCCGTGGGTGATGAACAAGCCCTTGATGCGGTCCTTGTTCTCCAGCACATAGGTGAAGTCGGGGATAACCAGGTCGATGCCGAACATATCATTGTCCGGGAACACCGAGCCGCAGTCCACCAGGATCATATCTCCCTGACACTCGTACAGGGTGATGTTCTTGCCCACCTCGCCCAGGCCGCCCAGCGGAATGATATGCATGGGCACCGCGGCCTGCTCCTCGGTGCGGGGCTGGCTGCGGCGGCGGGGACGCAGCGCCTGGCCGGGCTGCTGACCCACGGCAGCGGTGCGGCGGGGGCGGGGCTGGCGCGGCGGACGCGCCGGGCGGACGGGCTGCTCTGCCACCTCGGCAGCAGGCTCAGTCTGCCGGGCGGCGGGCGTGCGGCGAGGGCGCCGCTGGGCTGTGCTGCGGGGCGCTTTTGTGCGGTTGGGCTGACGTTTGCTGCTAAAATCTTCCATTGAAACCTCCGAATAAATGGCTCGGCAAAGCCGGCATCCGACGCTGCGAAGGACACTTCGCCAGTGGGGACACCGCGCCTTTGCGGATATAAATTTTTGTCTGAATAAAAAACAGCGTACCTGTCACTGTGCCAGTGGGTGGCTTTCAGAACAGCGCCGAGTGACCGGATGTTGCGTTGCGACAGCACAAATGCTGTCAAGAACCATACGGGAACCGGGCAGCTTCCTCGGGAAACGCGCCCCATGGACGCCCTGCCCCGGAATGGCAGCGCCCTCTGTTGAATCAAGCCCATGATAACAGGAGCAGGCGCTGAAGAAACACGAACATTGCAGTTGCCATTATTATACGGCCTTCCCGGCCGCTTTGTCAATCTCGCCGGGGTGCGCCCCTTGCCGGTGCCGGGCAAAGCAGGTATAATGGCAGGCAGAACATGCGCCCGGACTGCCTGTACCGGGCAATCAAAACCAGTGATAGTATCGGCTGCGAAACGGGAGTTAAACATGAAACATATTGAGATTTACACCGACGGCGCCTGCAGCGGCAACCCCGGGCCGGGGGGCTGGGGAGCGATTTTGCGTTTCCGCACAGCTGCAAAAGTTTACGAGAAGGAACTGTCCGGCGGCGAGGCCGGGACCACCAACAACCGCATGGAGCTGACCGGCCTGCTGGAGGCACTGCGCCAGCTGAAAGAGCCCTGCGACATTGACCTGTACTCAGACAGCCAGTATGTGATCAACGGGCTGGAGAAGGGCTGGGCGAAGGGCTGGCGTGCCCGCGGCTGGCGCAAGGCGGACAAGTCCCCCGCCCTGAACGCCGACCTGTGGGCGCAGCTTTTGGAAGAGAGCGAAAAGCATGTGATCCACTACCACTGGCTGAAAGGTCATGCCGGTCACCCGGAAAACGAGCGCTGTGACCGTATGGCCGTGGCACAGAGCAAAAAGTACGGCGGAAAGCAGGACTGAGTATGCCTGCGGCGGCCGGCCAGCCTTTTGCAAATAGTCTCGCTGTGCCGTCATTTTACTTGCAACGCCCGGGCGGGTGTATTTCTTTGTTCTCCCCCCCTTGACGGGCGTTTTTCCTGATGCTACACTACCCTCGAAATTTCGCCGCGTCATTGTGCGGAAAACGGATAGCCACACCTGTTTTCCGGCCGGGAAACATGGCGCACGGGGGATGTGTCACTTATGGAGATCATCACAGTAAAAGACCTGACCAAGACCTTCACCTACTCCGTCAAAGAGAAGGGGCTAAGAGGATCCCTGCGCAATCTGTTTGCGCGGCAGACCCGGCAGAAGACCGCAGTCAGCGGTATCAGTTTTGCCGTTGACCAGGGCGAGGCGGTGGGGCTGCTGGGTCCCAACGGTGCCGGCAAGACCACCACGCTGAAAATGCTTTCGGGTATATTGTACCCCACCAGCGGCGAGGTGAAGGTGGCCGGATATGTGCCCTGGGAGCGGCAGCGGGAATACCAGCGCCGGTTTGCCATCGTGATGGGGCAAAAGACCCAGCTTTGGCCCGACCTGCCCGCACTGGACACATTCGAGCTGAACCGCCGCATCTACCAGATTGACGCGGCCGAGTACCAGCGCACGCTGGACGAGCTGACCAGCCTTTTGGACGTGCGCAGCCTGCTGCAGGTGCAGGTGCGGCGGCTGTCGCTGGGGGAACGGATGAAGATGGAGCTGATTGCCGCTTTGCTGCACCGGCCGGAGATTTTGTATCTGGACGAGCCCACCATCGGGCTGGATATCTTGTCCCAGCGCAGCATCCGGGAATTTTTGCACTACTACAATCAGCAGACAAAAACCACCATCCTGCTGACCAGCCATTACACCGCCGACATTGAGGCCATCTGCCCCCGCAGCATTATCATCAACCACGGCAGCGTGGTGTTCGACGGGCCGTTGGCCGAGGTAAGCGAGGTGTTCGGCCACAAAAAGCTGGTATCCCTCAAGGCGCGCCGGGACCTGGACGCTGGAGAATTGGCAGGCTTTGGCACGGTGCGCCGCCTGGATCACAACACCGCCCTGCTGGAGGTGGACCGGGACGGGTTGCAGGGCTGCCTGCAGCGGCTGTTTGGCGCGCTGCCTGTGGTGGACCTGGACGTGAAAGACATTCCCATCGAGGAAGGCATCGCCTATTTTTACCGGAAAGCAGGGGTGGGCGCGCAATGAAACCAGCCGGCTACTGCTATATCTTTGGCATGGGGATGCAAAAGGCCATGGCTTACCGGGCCGACTTTTTTCTGAGCCTTGCCAGCTGCATTTTCCCCATCATCATGCAGGCATACCTGTGGACGGCATTGTACGCCGCCGGCGCAGCCGACACCAACGGCTACACCTATGAACAGATGATCCTGTATACACTGCTGGCGGGCATCACCTCACGCATTGTGGCCACCGGGTTTGAAAATGATGTGGCACAGGACATCAAGGACGGCGGCCTGAACAAGTACCTGGTCAAGCCAGTAAACTACGGCAGCTACTGTTTTGCCCAGTTTGCAGGCAGCAAGGCGGCCGCAGTGGGCTTTCTGCTGGCAGTGACCGCTGCCGTGCTGGGCGGCGCATCGCTGCTGCTGGGCATTCCCTTTGAGCCGGTGCGGCTGGCGCTGTATGCGCTGTCTCTGGCCCTGGCTCTGGTTTTGAACTTCTCCATCTTTTTTACCATTGCTTTACTGGGTTTCTGGCTGACTGAGATCCGTCAGCTGTTCGGCACCATTTCCATCGTCATTATGGTCATCAGCGGCGGCGTGTTTCCGCTGGACATTTTCGGCCCGGCAGCGGCTGCCGCGTCGGCGGTGCTGCCTTTTGGCTACACCACCCAGTTCTGCGTCAACATCGTCAACGGCCAGCTGACTATGGGCGAGATTGGCTTGGGATTTGCGGCACAGCTTTTTTGGATCATCGTCTTCACCCTTGCGCACAGGGTACTGTGGTGGCAAGGCGCCAAGCGCTATACTGCTGTGGGCGGCTGAAGGAGGTGCCTGACATGAAACGTCTCTGGGCGCGCGTGCGCTATTACCTGGGCCTCTTGGGGCTGTTTGCCAAGTATTCGCTGATGGAGCAGATGGAATACCGCATCAACTTTGTGGCCGGCATTGCGGTGGAGTGCGGCTATATGCTCATCAAACTGATGTATGCAGTACTGATTTTGAACGCCGGTGCCGAGATCAACGGCCTGACCGCCAACGAGATGCTGATGTGCATCGGCACCTATATCATGGTGACGGGCATTTATATGGGCATCTATCCCAACTTTTGGGCGCTGCCCCTCTCGGTGCGGGACGGCAGCCTGGACATGCTGCTGACCAAACCGGTGAACTCCCAGTTTCTTATCACGCTGCGCAAGCTGGATTTCGGTATGCCCATCCCCGATGTGCTGTGCGGTCTTGCCCTGATCGTGTACGGCTGGCAGCAGCAGGGGCTGCCGGTGACCTTTGCCAATGTGGCAGGGTTTGTGGTATTCTGTATTACAGGATGGTTTTTGACCTACTGCCTGTTCTTGATCCCGGAGCTGCTTTCCTTCTGGTTCATTTCCACCAACGGGCTGCAGGCGTTGTCCTCGTCGGTGTTCGATTTCAATAACACACCGATGAACATCTACCCCAAATGGGTACAGCGGCTGGGCATTTTTTTGCTGCCAGTCTTTTTGATCACCAACTTTCCCACCCTGTTTGTGATGGGCGCGCTCTCACCGGCGATGATCCTGTGGGGGCTGGCTGCACCGCTTTTGATCTTTGCCGTACAGCGGTTCCTATGGCGCCGGGCCCTGCGGCGATACACCAGCGCCAGCGGCTGACATCCAGAGTCAGGGGGAAAGGAACGCACAAAATGGAGGTTCCCCATGGACGGTTTCAACACATATGAGAAGCAGGACAGAGTTCTTGTGGGTATGAGCGGCGGCGTGGATTCCAGCGTGACGGTGCGCATCCTGCAGGAGCAGGGCTTTGCGGTGGAGGGCGCGGTGATCCGCTTTTCCCCCGCCCACGACGGTGCCGTGGCCGAGGCCAAGGCCGCCGCCAAGGCACTGGGCGTACCGGTACATGTGATCGACGCCGGGGCGGATTTTGAGCGGGAGGTGGTAGCCCCCTTCTGCGCGGATTACTGCGCCGGGCGCACCCCCAACCCCTGCATTCTGTGCAATCCGGGTGTCAAGTTCAAGCTGCTGGCCAAGAAGGCGGACGAACTGAGCATCCACTACATTTCCACCGGCCACTATGCCCGCATTGAGCTGTGCGCCGACGGTGTCTGCCGCCTGTGTGCCCCCGAAAGCGCTGCCCGGGACCAAACCTATATGCTTTACCGGCTGAGCGGCGACATTTTGGAGCGTTTGATCCTTCCGCTGGGCGAATTTGAGAAGGACGACGTGCGGGAGATTGCCCGGGACATCGGGCTTTCCTGCGCCGACGCCCCCGACTCGATGGAGATCTGCTTTATCCCCGACGGCGACCACGCCGGGTTTATCCGCAGCCGGGGTATGCAGCCCAAGACCGGGCGGTTCATCGGCCCGGAGGGCGAGGACCTGGGGGCGCACCTGGGCGTGGACCACTACACGGTGGGCCAGCGCAAGGGGCTGGGCATCGCCGCCGGGCGGCCTTTGTTCGTGAAGGCGATTTTGGAAAACGGCGACATCCAGCTGGCCGAGAGCGGCGGCGAATTCCATACCCGCATTGTGGTGGGAGATGCTGTCACTCCGGACGGCAAGCCCCTGCCAGCGGGCGAGTATCTGGCCAAGATCCGCAGCACTGCCAAACCGGCCGCCTGCCATGTGACTGCCGAAGGCGGCGCCCTGGCGGCCGACTTTGCCGAGCCGGTACGGGCTGCCGCGCCGGGCCAGAGCGCCGTATTTTACAGAGATGGCTATGTGGTGGGCGGCGGCATCATCCTGGCAGCGGAGTAACCCGGCCGGGGTTCCCAAAATTAACGACAGCAAAGTAAAACCCGGGCAGATCCACCTGTCCGGGTTTTGTTTTGCAGTTTGCCTTTGGGAGGGCAGACCCTCTCAGAGCTGTTTCAGGCGATCCAGCAGTGCCGCCTTCTCGTTGGGCAGCGTGCCGTCCATGACCTCCTCCAGCAGGCTGTGCAGCAGGGTCCCCACCGCAGGTCCGGGACGGATCCCCGCCGCCAGCACATCACCGCCGGTGATTTTCAGCTGCCGCAGCGTGTAGCAGCCGGTGCGGGCCAGAGTGTGCATCTGTGCCTCAAAGTCGTTGATCTCAGCCCGCCGGGCAGCCACCGCCGCATTGCGGGCATGGCCGTCCAGGTCGGCCCGCTTGACCGCGCAGAGCAGGGTCAGCCAGGCTTCTCCCCTGCTGCCCAGCAGCCGAAGCGTCGCCGGTGTGTCGTTGACCGGCAGCGGGCAGTCATGCACTGCCACCAGGCTGACCACCTGCTGGCGCAGTGCATTGGGTGCTTTCAGCCTGCGGAGGATTCGGTCCGCCATGCGGGCGCTCTGCCCGTTGTGACCGGGAAAGTGTGCGGCCCCATCCGGGCCTTCCAACCGGCAGGCAGGTTTGGCAATGTCGTGCAGCAGCAGGGTCCAGCGCAGCACGCGCAGAGCTGCCTGACGGTCAGCGCCCGGCAGGTCCGCCGCACGCGCTGCCCCCACCGCGACCGCGGTGTGCCGCCAGACATCGTAGCAATGCCATTTGCCCGGCTGCGTGCAGCCAATGCAGGGCTCGATCTCGGGGATGGCGCCGACCAGGATTGCACCGTACTCGGCCAGGGTACGCCCCGCCGCCGGGCTGGTAAGCAGCCGGTCAAGCTCGGCAAAAATGCGTTCGGCCGAGACGCGCTGTACCGTATCCCGCAACGCCAGAGCGGACTGTGCGGTGAGCGCCTCCACCCGGAACCCCAGCTGGGCGGCAAAGCGCACCGCCCGCAAAATGCGCAGGGCATCCTCGGCAAAGCGTCGATCCGGCTGCCCCACGCAGCGGATCAGGCGGGCATCCAGATCCCGCCGGCCGCCAAAGCAGTCCACCAGCCCGGTGTCCGGGTGCCAAGCCATCGCATTGACGGTGAAGTCCCGCCGGGCCAGGTCCTCCTCTATCCGGGGAACAAAGCGCACCGCATCGGGATGGCGGTGGTCGGCGTATCCCCCATCCACCCGAAAGGTGGTAATCTCGTAAGGCTTGCCCTCCAAAAGAACGGTCACAGTGCCGTGCTTCAAGCCGGTCAGCAGCAGACGCTGCCCGGAGAAGACCGCCTGCGTCTCTTCCGGCAGGGCGCTGGTACAGATATCCCAGTCGCCGGGGGTACGCCCCAGCAAGCTATCCCGCACACAGCCCCCCACCGCATAGGCCGCATATCCCGCCCGGTTCAGCTGCGCAAGCAGCCAGGCAACCGGCCCGGGCAGATGCAGCACCATCGACTGATGGTTCATTTGCCCGGCCGCCATTCTTCCGCCAGATCCACCACGCAGGCGATGCTGTCGCCCTCTTGCTGCAGAGCAGCCACTTTTTCACGGGCTGCCTGCGCGTCCGGCATCCAGGTGACCAGGAAAAAATTCTCGGCCGGGACGCCATAGTAGACCCAACTGCCGTCAGCGCGGACCAGGTCCTCCAGGTGGTCCAGCTTCTCACCGTCCACCAGGCCCTGGCCCTCCTCGGCGTAGATCATCTCGGGCTGGATCTGGATGGAATTGATGACGTTGATGCTGCTGTTGATGTAGGTGTCCCGGTCAATCTTCTGATTTCCGGCACGCCAGGCGCTGGCAAAGGCCTTGATGAGCAGTTCACGGACTTCCAGCATGGTATCTCCTGCGGTATACATGGATGGATTCCCCCTATGGTTGATTTTCTGTGGTACAGTATACCACAAAACCGCACCGCTGCCCATCTTTTTTCCGCGCATCTCCGCCCCGACAGTGATTTTTCCCTTGGCCCCTGATCCGGGGCGAGTTGAGGAATGGAACTGCAACGCCGTTTTGCACAGAGCAAATCCCAAAAAACGGATCGGCACCCGAAAAGCAGCTTGGCCTTCTTCGGGTGCCGATTTGTGTGCACGATCTTCTCAGGGGAGCGCCCTGCGGCGGTCCCCTGTCCTGGTTGTACCGGTTTGAGCAATCATTGCGATGCGCCGGCGTTGTCGGCAGCCCAGGCGTTCAGCTGGTCGTACAGTTCCCCGGAATCGTAGGGCAGCTGCCAGCATTCAGCCGTCATCGAATCATCCTCACCGCGAACGGTGAGATGGACCCAGCGCTTCTGTGTGTTGCTGTCTGACATCATCGATACCATCTGCGTTTTCCCCACCGGGTAAGCGCTGTCCCACTCTTTACGGAGTTCGTCGATTGGCCGATCTGTATCGTAACCCGCAAGGGCAAAATTGGTAAATTCCGTGTCATCCTGTTTGCCAAAGTACCAGCCGGCGCCGGCATTCTGGCAGCCTTCCGGCGCCTGTGTCAAGAATGGCACCGTCTTTTCACCAATCTTTTCGCCGATATCCCGGACGGCCTGGGGATACTTTTCCAACAGGTTGTGCAATACCTTGGTATCCGCCCGGTCTTCCCAGGCAACACCGTTGGAAGGGGCTTCCTGCCACTGACGGATAAACGCCTGCGCCGCTTCCGGATCGGCTTTCAACCGGTCCAGCGGCAGGTCAAACACCAGGTTGACCCCTGCATAGTCCGGGTTGGCCGTGATGGCACCAGTGGACTCGTCGTAGCAAAATGCGAACGTTGAGAAATTGCTGCCGCCGGTAGAGACACAGAGCACCACATCCCGGTCGGCAAAGATCTCCACATTGTCACACGCGATCAGCAGATAGCGCACACCGTCCACCGTCGTACCGTATGTTTCTGCGTGCAGCGTATAGGCCATCGGGTTCAGTTCCGGGATTGCCAGTACCGGCTGGGCGAAGGTGTTGGACAGGAGAAAGTCATCCGCTGTGTCGGTCAGTTCCGGCATGGGCGTTCTGTCCGATTTCTGCACAGCCAGCACTGCATAGGTGGTGCCGTTTTTCGGCCCTTCCTCCGTCCAGGAACTGTTCCAACTCTCTGTCAGGTGGTCGCCGGTGACAAGGCCCAGCAGGGTCACATCATAGCCGGCATCGCGCTGCGTCTCATGGATCTCAACGGCGTCATCGCCCTCAAACAGAGTTGCCACCGCATCCGGCCCGGCCGCAGCAGCGGCTTCCCCGGCACTGAGCAGTACGCTGGCGGCGCATACACAGCCGCCCAGGCAGGCGGCGGCCAGCACAATGGCGAAGGCGACGGTCAGTTTGTGTTGTTTCATGGCTGTTTCTCCTTTCTGCAGGCGGGCAGCGCCTTCCCGGCGCGCCGCCTGGCAGATGGCCTGCCGGTCCAGCCCGTAAGCTGAAAGTGCTTTGCGCATCAGGTCATGTTCATTCATCGTCGGCACCGTCCTTTGCATACAGTTTTCGTAATTTCGCCAATGTTCGGTAGATCTTTGTCTTGACCGTGGATTCCTTCATGCCCAGCGCCCGGGCGGTGGCCGGAAGGGTCATATCCAGCTGAAAGTGACAGATAAATATTTTCTGCACATCGGCAGGGCAGGCTTTTAACGCCTCCGCCAACTGGGCCGCCAGCAATCGGTCCTCGACCAGCCGTTCGGGCAGCGGTTCGTTCAGGGCGCATTCCGCCAGTTCCGGCGTGTCGTAGCATTGACCGTCATCGTCATCCTTTTGCAGCGGAAGCAGGGCCGCCAAACGGCTGCGCAGGGTATAATACTGACGCAGCCTGCTTTTGGCCAGATGCCGCACAAACGCTTTTGGGTCCCGAAGGTAGCCGGTGCCTTTTTGCAGCAGAACCACGTAAAGCTCGGCGTAGATCTCCTGCATCAGGTCAGGCAGTTGGGCAGGGTCCGAACATCTGCGGGTCAGGTAAAGCAGGGTATCGTTGTAGGTCTGTTCATACAGAGCCTCGAAAAAAGGGGTTAGGCCTTGAGCGCTCAATCGTTTCACCTCTTTCACCAGGTTTGTGTCCTCTGCCGCCGAAAAAGTTGCACCGTGCGAAAATAAAAATTGCCCCCGCAGGACTGCTTCCTGCAGGGGCAATTGTGTCTGTTCAAACCGGTGGATGCTTGCAAGGCGCATCCGGGCGGTCCCGCTCTGCCTGCGGGCCGGAGGGATGCTCAGGGGCCTCCTCATCCCCCTGAATATGTACCGCGGCGGCCTCGGCAGATTCCGGCTTTGCAATGCGCACGCCCTCATCATCAATGCCGCGGCGGCGGAGGCACCAGGCAACGGCCTCCTGCAGCAAGCCGCACAGGGTGGCGAACACCGGCACCCCCAGTACCATGCCCACCACACCGAACAGGTTGGCACCCAGTACAACGGCAAACAGTACCCATAGCGCTGAGAGCCCCACCGACTGGCCCAGAATTTTGGGGGCAATAAAGTTGCTGTCCACCTGCTGCAGGCAGACCACCAGCACGAGAAATTCCAGCGCCTGAAGAGGATTGGCAATCAGCAGAATGACCAGGCTGGGGATGGCGCCGATAAACGGGCCGAACACCGGTATGATATTTGTGACCCCCATCAGCACGGCGATCAGCGGGGCAAAGTTGATGCCCAAAATCGACATGCCAATGAAGAGGATCACGCCCAGAATGGCGCCGTCGATAACCTTGCCCACCAGAAAGCCGGTGATGTTGGCGTTGGCAATCTGACAGATGCGCAATGTCTGCTCCGCTATGCCCCGAGGCAGCACGGCATGTACAACGGTGCGCAGCTGGCGCAAAAGTTTGTCCTTGCCGGCAAGCATATACACGCTGCTGGCCACTGCCGTAAACAGAGACACCACGTTGGAGGCAGCCGTTTGCAGGGTGGACATAATCTCGGGCGCCGCGCCGGCCACCATATTATACAGGTTGTTCATCAGTTGCTCGTAGTTGTTCAGCATATCCACCAGGCCCTGCAGATCAACGCCGGAGCTTTGCTGAATATCCAGCAACGTGGCCTGCACATTGTTGATGTATCCCGGCAGGCTGGTGAACAGGGTGCCAAAGCTGGCCCACACCTGGGGTACCACCAGCCAAACCAGCAGCGCCAGCAGCAGCAGAAACAACAGGTAAGCACACAGGATTGCCACCCAGCGAAGGTTGGGACGGTTATGCAGGACGGTATCGCTCATCCAACGGACAAACGGGTCCAAGATGTAGGCCAGCACAATGCCGCCGGCAAACGGAGACAAAATGGAAAACACCTTGCCAACCGCGCCAAACAGTCCCTGCACCGCACCCAGCAGCACATAAAACAGGATGCAGGCACAAATGATGATCAGCCAGTCCTTATTTGTTTCAGGCTTTTTGTCCAGCCAGACTTTACCGCTCATTTCCAATCCTCACTGCACGGCTGCGCGTGCAATTGTCCTGCCCGGGCAGTGCCGGGCCATCCTTCCCGCCTTTGTTAAGCAGCGCGTTTTGTAACTTTATTGTAATCCTTTTGCCGGAGCAGCGCAAGTAAAATCGATGTGAAAAGCCAGCCCCAATCCGCTGGTCCTTTCAGCTCTTGGGCTGCTGGGAGGGATCTTCCGGCAGCGGGTTGCCGTAGGCATCGATGCCGCGGCTTTTCAGGCCTGCATCCACGCACTCCCGCACCAGGGCATAGATCACACCAAACAGCGGTACGCCGATGACCATACCCGGCAGACCGAACAGATCGCCGCCCAGCATGATCGCTATCAAGACCCACAGGCCGGACAGGCCGATGGCGTTGCCCACAATGCGGGGGGCGATGAAATTGCCGTCGATCTGCTGCACCACCAGGATCAAGATGACAAACCAGACCGCCTGGATGGGGTCGGCAAACAGCAGAATGATGGCGCTGGGCACCGCGCCGATGAAGGGGCCAAAGATGGGGATCACATTGGTAACGCCCACCAGCACCGCAATCAGCGGGGCAAAGTTCAGCCTGAAGATCGTCATCAGCACAAAGGTTTCAACCCCCACCAGCAGTGCGTCCAGAAGCTGGCCGCCGATGTAGCTGCTGAACACATTGTTTGCCATGGAGAAGATCCCCAACACGCTGTTGGCCAGACGGGGCGGCAGGGCGGCGCGCAGAGCGGCACGCAGGTTGTGCAGCAGGCTTTCCTTGCTGGCCAGCATATAGATGCTGCCCGCCACCGCCGTGAACACCGCCACCACGCTGGATGCAGCATTGGCCGCGTAGCTGGCCACCGTGGGCATGGTGGAGGCCAGGGTCTCCATGATTTTGTCAAAGGTCTCGGTGGAACCGGCCAGAATCCCGCGCAGCGCATCCAGGTCCAGGCCGAACTGTTCCTGCAAGATGTTCAGAAGGCTTTGCAGGTTGGCAACGTAGCTGTCCAGATTGTTTGTGAACATCTGCACACTGGCCATCAGCTGCGGAACCACCAGACTGACCAGCAGCACAATGCCCAAAATCGCGCACAGATAGGAGAGGACGATGGCCGGTCCCCGCTTGCCCCGGAACAGCTTTTTGGCGAAAAAGCGGGTGGGCATATCCAGCAGGTATGCCAGCACGATCGCCCCGGCAAAGGGGGAAAGAATGCCAACAACCAACCCCACCGCACCGCCAATATCCGGCAAATGATTGAACACAAAGTATACCGCAACGCCGGCAGCGATCAAGAACAGCCAGTCGGCAACCGTTTCGGGCCGATGGCGCAGCCATTTTTTCATAATTTCCTCCGCCCTCCCCAAAGCCTGTCTGCAGCCAGGGGAAACAAGATTGAAGGGGGTGCTTCCTTATTGATTAGAACGAGCCTGCCGGCGCCGATTCCTCAACCATTTGAAAGATATTTTTCGGCGGGCAAACCGTTTACAAGCTTATTGTAATATATTCCTGCTCTCCCCGCAAGGGCAATTGCCGTCGGTTTGGGGCAGAGAATGGATTCTCGCCTTTGCCTGGATTTTGTGCGGCTGTACTTGCAATCTGCACACAAACGCGGTAAACTATACCACAGTGTCTGCGGGGCCCGCAGCGCCATGCCCGGCACATTGCCGGACTGCCGCCTGCCCCCGGCCGGATCAATCGTTTTTTCATTCATCAGGTATCAAAGGAGTTTGTTCACCATGAGCGAAGCCTGCAATCACGACTGCTCTAACTGCAGCGCCAATTGCGAAAGCCGCGTCCCCCAGCATGAACCGCCCCACGCCAAAAGTCACATCAAAAAGGTGATCGGCGTGGTGTCCGGAAAGGGCGGCGTGGGCAAAAGCATGACCAGCGCCATGCTGGCCGTCTCGATGCGGCGGCTGGGCTACCAGGTCGGCATTCTGGACGCCGACATCACCGGCCCGTCCATCCCCAAGCTGTTCGGTGTGCGGGGCCCCGCCCGCGGCACCGAGGACGGCATCCTGCCCGTCAAGAGCCGGGTGGGCATTGACATCATGAGCATCAATCTGCTGCTGGAGGACCCGGAAGCCCCCGTGGTCTGGCGCGGTCCCGTCATTGCCGGCGCTGTCAAGCAGTTCTGGCAGGATGTGATCTGGCAGGATGTGGACTTTTTGTTTGTCGACATGCCCCCGGGAACCGGTGACGTACCGCTGACCGTTTTCCAGACGCTGCCGGTGGATGGCATTATCATCGTGTCCAGCCCGCAGGAGCTGGTGGGCATGATCGTCGGCAAGGCTGTGCAGATGGCCAAAATGATGAACGTCCCCATTCTGGGCATTGTCGAGAATATGAGCTATGCCGTTTGCCCCGACTGCGGCAGGCATATCCAGGTGTTCGGCGACAGCCATGTGGACGAGACCGCCGAAAAATACGGCCTGCCCGTGCTGGCAAAAATGCCCATCGATCCCGAACTGGCCAAGGAGGCCGACGCCGGCATGATTGAAACCTTTGCCGGTGAATATCTGGACGGCGCCGCCCAGGCAGTAGCCAAGCTGCTGAAGCAGTAACAGCTCCGTTTTCCTCTCCGCACCGAAAACCGGTCGGGCGGCCCTGCGGGCGCCCGGCCGGTTTTTACATTCTCTTTGGACGTTCGCTGCCCGCCCGGCGGCTTCGCCAACAGAAAGGACATACTGATGAAAAAGTTTCTCAATGAATTCAAAGCCTTCGCCCTCAAGGGCAACGTGATGGACCTGGCCGTCGGCGTCATCATCGGCGCAGCGTTCCAGAATATCGTCACCTCACTGACCAACGACATTCTCAACCCGATTCTGGGCATCGCCTTCAGCACCGACTTCAGCAATGTGGTGCTACCGCTGCCCAACGGCGCTGACCCGCTGCGCCTGGGCGCTTTTATCTCGGCGGTTCTCAACTTTGTTATTATGGCGTTTGTGCTGTTCTGCATCGTCAAGGTCATGAACCGCCTGATGGCGCTGGGCCGCCCCAAAAAGGAGGAAGCCCCCGCAGCCTCCAAAGGCCCCACCCAGGAGGAGCTGCTGGCCGGCATCCTGGCTGAGCTTCAGGCCCAGAACGACCGCGAGACCGCCGTTGCAAAATAATATTAAGTTTTGCAGCCAGTTTGCATAAGTCGTTTGGTTTTTGCAGTTAATTTCTTTGCTATATTTTGTCTTGTGCTTGCCAACCCCCTGCTTCTATGATATAGTACATGGTAAGAACAAAGGCGTTCCGTCGGTGGTGTATTGCGTCCCATCGACGGGGCGCCTTTTTGTTATCCCAACTGTTCCAGGATATAAATGTTTTTCCATTGTCAGTTGAGACGGGAAGGAGACCGGGAGTAATGGAGAATTTTACCGAACGCAGCACCCCCGCCGGGTTGTATGACCCGAAATTCGAGCATGATAACTGCGGCATCGGCGCGGTGGTGGACATCAAAGGCCGCAAAAGCCATAAGACGCTGGATGATGCCCTGCAGATCGTTGAGCATCTGGAGCACCGCGCCGGCAAGGACGCCGAGGGAAAAACCGGTGACGGCGTGGGTATCCTTTTGCAGGTCAGCGATAAGTTTTTCCAGAAAGCGGCCGCTGAGCTGGGCATTTCCTTGGGCAAAGAGCGGGAATACAGCGTGGGCATGTTTTTCTTCCCGCAGGACGAGCTGCAGCGCAACCAGGCGAAGAAGTTGTTTGAGATCGTCTGCCAAAAGGAGGGCCTGCGCTTTTTGGGCTGGCGGCAGGTGCCTGTCTGCCCCGACATTTTGGGCTCCAAAGCGCGCGACTGCATGCCCAGCATCTGGCAGGGTTTTGTGGAAAAGCCCGCCCGCATGAAGGCCGGCATCGACTTTGACCGCCGCCTGTATGTGGTTCGCCGCGTGTTTGAGCAGAGCAGCCGCGAAACTTATGTCTGCAGCCTGTCCAGCCGGACCATCGTCTACAAGGGCATGTTCCTGGTCAAGGAGCTGCGCCTGTTCTACCCGGACCTGCAGGACACCGACTACGAGAGCGCCATCGGCATGGTGCACAGCCGGTTTTCCACCAACACTGCCCCCAGCTGGAACCGTGCCCATCCCAACCGCTTTATCCTGCACAACGGCGAGATTAACACCATCCGCGGCAACGTGGACACCATGCTGGCCCGCGAGGAGACCATTGCCAGCAAGTACCTGAAGGACGACATGGGCAAGATCCTGCCCATCGTCAACCAGGGCGGCAGCGACTCGGCCATGCTGGACAACACCCTGGAATTCCTGGTCATGAACGGCATGGACCTGCCCCTGGCCGTCATGGTCACCATCCCCGAGCCCTGGTCCAACAACCAGAGCATGGACCCCAAAAAGAAGGCGTTCTATCAGTATTACGCCACCATGCTGGAGCCCTGGGACGGCCCCGCTTCCATCCTGTTCAGCGACGGCGACGTGATGGGCGCTGTGCTGGACCGCAACGGCCTGCGGCCCAGCCGCTACTACATCACCAAGGACGGACGTCTGATCCTGTCCAGTGAGGTGGGCGTGCTGGACATTCCCGCCAGCGAGATCGTCTGCAAGGACCGTCTGCGTCCCGGCAAGATGCTGCTGGTGGATACCGTCAAGGGCGAACTGGTGGACGATGACCGGCTGAAAGCCGATTACGCCAGCCGCCAGCCCTACGGTGAGTGGCTGGACCGCAACCTGGTGGATCTGGCCAACCTGAAGATCCCCAACCAGAAGGTCCCCAGCCACACCCCGCAGGAACTGGTCCAGCTGCAGAAGGCTTTCGGCTACCAGTACGAGGACGTGTCCACCATGATCCTGCCGATGGCCAAGACCGGCGGCGAGCCCGCCGGCGCCATGGGCAGTGATACCCCGCTGGCTGTGCTGAGCCATACCCATCCGCCGCTGTTCAACTACTTCCAGCAGATGTTCGCCCAGGTGACCAACCCGCCCATCGACGCCCTGCGGGAGAAGATCATCACCGCCACCACCGTCTATGTGGGTGCCCAGGGCAACCTGCTGGAGGAGGACAGCGAGAACTGCAAGGTCCTGAAGATCAACAACCCCATCCTGACCGAGACCGACCTGTTGAAGATCAAGGCCATGAAGGTTCCCGGCTTCAAGGTGGAAACCGTCTCCATCTGCTACTATAAGAATACCGAGCTGGATCAGGCCATCGAGCGCCTGTTCGTGGATGTGGACCGTGCCTACCGGGACGGTGCCAACATCCTGATCCTCTCTGACCGCGACATCGACGAGTACCATGTGGCCATCCCCAGCCTGCTGGCTGTGGGTGCCGTGTCCAAGTACCTGGTCCGCACCAAGAAGCGTACCGCCATGGCGCTGATTCTGGAAAGCGGCGAGCCCCGCCTGGTCCATGACTTTGCCACCCTGCTGGGCTACGGCGCCTGCGCCATCAACCCCTACCTGGCACAGGAGACCATCGGCCAGCTGATCCGCGAGGGTCTGCTGGACAAGGACTACTACGCTGCTGTGGACGACTACGACCACGCCATCCTGGGCGGCATCGTCAAGATTGCCTCCAAGATGGGCATTTCCACCATCCAGTCCTACCAGGGCAGCCAGATCTTCGAAGCCCTGGGCATCAGCCGCGAGGTGGTGGACAAATACTTCACCAACACCCCCTGCCGTGTGGGCGGCATCACGCTGGCCGATATTCAGGAGGACATCGAGGCCCGGCACCAGAAGGCCTTTGACCCCCTGGGCCTGGACACCAACACCGAGCTGCCCAGCCTGGGCGGCCACAAGCTGCGCAGCGGCCACGACGCCGAGCAGCACCTGTACAATCCCCTGACCATCCATCTGCTGCAGCAGGCCTGCTGGACCGGTGACTACAACAAGTTCAAGCAGTACACCGACGCCATCGCCCACACCGGCGACGATGAGATGCACCTGCGCAGCCTGCTGGACTTCAATTACCCCGAGGCCGGTGTTCCCATTGAGGAAGTGGAGAGCGTCGATGACATCGTCAAGCGGTTCAAGACCGCTGCCATGAGCTACGGCGCCCTGTCCGACGAGGCCCACGAGTGCATGGCCATCGCCATGAACCGCCTGGGCGGCAAGTCCAACACCGGTGAGGGCGGCGAGCCGGAGGAGCGTTTCGGCACCGAGTCCAACTCCGCCATCAAGCAGGTGGCTTCCGCCCGGTTCGGCGTCACCAGCAAGTACCTGGTCAGCGCCAAGGAGATCCAGATCAAGATGGCCCAGGGCGCCAAGCCCGGCGAGGGCGGCCAGCTGCCCGGCGGCAAGGTTTACCCCTGGGTTGCCAAGACCCGTCACTCCACCACCGGCGTCGGCCTGATCTCTCCCCCGCCCCACCACGACATCTACTCCATCGAGGACCTGGCCCAGCTGATCTATGACCTGAAGTGTTCCAACCGTCAGGCCGCCATCAACGTCAAGCTGGTCAGCGAGGCCGGCGTCGGCACCATCGCCGCCGGCGTTGCCAAGGCCGGCGCCGAGGTCATCCTGATTTCCGGCTTTGACGGCGGCACCGGTGCTGCGCCCCGCAACTCCATCCACAATGCCGGCCTGCCCTGGGAACTGGGCATCGCCGAGGCTCACCAGAGCCTGATCCTCAACGGGCTGCGCAGCCGCGTCCGCATCGAGGCGGACAGCAAGCTGATGAGCGGCCGGGATGTGGCCATTGCCGCCATGCTGGGCGCCGAGGAATTCGGCTTCGGCACCGGCCCGCTGGTGGCCATGGGCTGCGTGATGATGCGTGTCTGCAACCTGGATACCTGCCCCATGGGCATCTGCACCCAGAACCCCGAGCTGCGCAAGCGGTTCAAGGGCAAGCCGGAGTACGTGATGAACTTCATGCGCTTCATGGCCCAGGAACTGCGGGAGTATATGGCAAAGCTGGGCGTCCGCACGGTGGATGAGCTGGTCGGCCGCACCGATCTGCTGCGCCTGAAGCAGGAGCCTGCCGGCAGCCGTGCCAGCGAGCTGGATCTGAGCGCCCTGCTCTCCAACCCGCTGATCGACAGCAGCAATGTCCACTTCGACCCCAAGGCGGTCTACAACTTCAATCTGGAAAAGACCCCCGACATGCGGGTGCTGATGAAGAAGTTCAAGAAGAGCTTCGACATGGCAGAGCCCAAGCCGATGCGTGTGGAGCTGGAGGTCGGCAACACCGACCGTGCCTTCGGCACCATCTTCGGCAGCGAGATCACCTGCAAGTTCGGCAACACCCTGCCGGAGGATACCTTCCATGTGGTCTGCCACGGCTACGGCGGCCAGAGCTTCGGCGCCTTTATCCCCGCCGGCCTGACGCTGGAACTGATCGGCGACTCCAACGACTATCTGGGCAAGGGCCTGTCCGGCGGCAAGCTGATCGTCTACCCGCCCGCCGACGCTGCCTACAAGGCCAGCGAGAACATTGTCATCGGCAACGTGGCGCTGTACGGTGCCACCGAGGGCAAGGCCTTCATCAACGGTGTGGCCGGCGAGCGCTTCTGCGTGCGTAACTCCGGCGCCACCGCCGTCGTGGAGGGCGTGGGCGACCACGGCTGCGAATATATGACCGGCGGCACCGTGGTGGTGCTGGGCAAGACCGGCAAAAACTTTGCAGCCGGCATGAGCGGCGGCATTGCCTACGTGCTGGACGAGGACTGGGACTTCTATCAGCGTGTCAACAAGGACATGGTCAGCCTGGAGCCGGTGGAGCACAAATATGATGTTTCGCTGCTGAAGGAGCTGATCCGTGAGCATGTGGAGCTGACCGGCTCCGCCCGCGGCAAGGAGATCCTGGACAACTTCAGCGAGTATCTGCCCAAGTTCAAGAAGGTCCTGCCCCACGATTATGACCGCATGCTGCGGCTGATTGCCCAGATGGAAGAGAAGGGCGAGGACAGCGAGCAGGCGCAGATCGAAGCATTTTACGCCATGAAGACTGCACAGTAAGGGAGGCAGAAGATTATGGGAAACCCCACAGGCTTTATGAAAGTTGCGCGGCAGACCAGCACTGAGCTGCCGCCCAAAGAGCGAATCACCAATTTTAACGAGTTCCACGTTCCCCTGCACCGGGACGAACAACAGCAGCAGGGCGCCCGCTGCATGGACTGTGGTGTGCCTTTCTGCCAAAGCGGCATGATGCTGGGCGGCATGGCCAGCGGCTGCCCGCTGAATAACCTGATCCCCGAATGGAACGACCTGGTCTACCAGGGCCGCTGGGAACTGGCGCTGCGCCGGCTGATCGCCACCAACCGGTTCCCCGAGTTCACGGGCCGGGTCTGCCCCGCTTTGTGCGAGGCCGCCTGCACCTGCGGCATGACCACCGGCGACCCGGTCACCGTCAAGGAAAACGAGCGCGCCATCATCGAATACGGATACAGTGCCGGGCTGCTGACCGCTGCCCCGCCGGCGGTGCGCACCGGCAAGCGGGTTGCCGTGGTGGGCGGCGGCCCCGCCGGTCTGGCCGTGGCCGACCTGTTGAATCTGCGCGGCCATACTGTCACCGTGTTTGAGCGCGATGACCGGGTGGGCGGCCTGTTGATGTACGGCATCCCCAACATGAAGCTGGAAAAATGGGTTATTGAGCGCCGGGTGGAGCGGATGGAGCAGGAGGGCATTGCCTTCCGCACCAACGCCGATGTGGGCGGCAACCTGCCCGCCTCTGAGTTGCTGGACAACTATGATGCGGTGGTATTGTGCTGCGGTGCCAAACAGGCACGGGACATTGACGCTCCCGGCCGGGACGCCGGCGGCATCTATTACGCGGTGGATTACCTGACCAGCGTGACCAAGAGTTTGCTGGATTCCAACTTCACCGACGGCAAGGCTGTCAACGCCCAGGGCAAGAAGGTACTGGTCATTGGCGGCGGCGACACCGGCAACGACTGTGTGGGCACCGCCATCCGCCAAGGCTGCACCGGCGTGGTACAGCTGGAGATGATGCCCTGCCCGCCCGTTGAGCGTGCCCCCGGCAATGACTGGCCGGAGTGGCCCCGCGTCCTCAAAACCGATTACGGCCAGCAGGAAGCCATCGCTGTGTTTGGCAGTGACCCGCGGATCTATCAAACCACGGTCAAGGAGTTCTACAAGAACGAGAACGGCCAGCTGTGCGGTGCCCGCATCAGCAAGCTGGAGAGTCAGGTGGTGGACGAGGCCACCGGCCGCCGCGCCATGGTGCCCACCGGCGAGGAGTTTGATGTGGAGTGTGACCTGGCCCTGATCGCTGCCGGCTTTACCGGCTGTGAAAGCTATGTGGCCGAGGCATTCGGCGTGGACCGCACCGTCCGCGGCTGCGTGGCAGACACCATGTATCAGACCAATGTGCCCGGCGTATTCACCTGCGGCGATATGCGCCGCGGCCAGAGCCTGGTGGTCTGGGCGCTGCGCGAGGGCGGCGAAGCTGCCGCCGCCGTGGATAAGTACCTGATGGGCTACACCAACCTGTAAACGCCGTTTTCAGGCATATACCAAAAGCAGGCAGGCTGCCGTTTCCCCGCAAAGGGGAACGGCAGCCTGCCTGCTTTGTCAATCTTTTTCCGGCTGCCCTCAGCCAGTTGTCGAATGCTGTTCAGTATGCACCGCCTTGGGGTAGATGGCGTACATGCGGTCATCGTCATAGTGCTCATCCAGGTACACTTCCACCGCATTCTGCGGCGGAACGCCTTCCGCGCGGGCTGTGTAGCGGGACAGCGCCGCCGAGCTGACCACCACATCGGCCGCCATAAACACGATCAGGCACCAGGTGATCACCTTTCCCGGGCGAAGGGGGATTTTCTCGATCCAGCGGGAGAGCACCGGGTAGCAAACCCGGAACCATACCACCGCCGCAATGCCCCAGAAAAAGCAGTAAAGCAGGTTTACACGCCCCGCCAGGTTGAAAGGGATGGCGCTGTAATCCCAGAACACCGTGCCGAACACGATCTCGGTAAATACACTGCACAGATACTCGTAAGCGCCGCCCAAAAGCGTACCCGCCACAAACAGGAAGGTGGAAGAGCGGTCCTTATAGCGATACATCAACAGCGTAGCCAGCGCCAGCGCCAGCCCCCATACAATGGAAAACGGGCCCCACACCACGCTGGAACGACTCATCCAGTACCCGGCGGTAATCCGGCAGAAAATTGTTTCGGCAATATCCCCCAAAAACGAGCCGATAAAAAACAGCATAACGATCTTGTAAAAGCTGCACCCCTGGGCAAACACTGTGGGTTTCGCCTTTTTTGTGCGGGCAAAGCTTGCTTTGGGGTTCGCTTTGACCATGCGGCGCTCGGTGCGGCCCAGCAGCCACAGGCCAAGTTTCAGCGTCAGGGCGGAGAGGCGGTTGCCCACCTCCTCCACCTGGCGCAGGCGGTTCTGTACACCGGCCAGCGTCAGCACTGTGTCCGCAGCGTCAATAACCAGCAGCACTTCCAGCACGATCTGAATAGCGAGCCCCACCGGCCGTGGGATCAGGTCCATCAGATCGAACAGCAGCGGGTTGATCCAGCGGACCATTGCCACGCCCAAAAGGCCCCATACCACCGACACCGGCAACGCCACGTAACCGTCAAAGTTGAAGGGCAGATGGCCATAGTCCCACCAGCGGGTGCCGGTGAAATGTTCCAGGATATGTCCGGCAATCCACTCGATGACAGTGGCGTACAGGGCACTGTATAAAAACAGAAAGAACAGATTGTCCCGGATATCCGGCATGGTTACTGCAATGATAACGCCGGCCACGCCGTAGATGATGCACAGCGGGCCATTGAGCACACCGCGGTCCATATACTTGTGCCGCCGCAATGCCACAAACAACACTTCCAACACCCAACCGGCGATGGAATAGATGAAGAACAGCCAAACCAGATTGTAGAGCATATCGGTTGCCTCCTCTGTTACAGCAGTCCAGCCCGGGCATTACAGGGCTGCGTTGCCTGCGGCGATTGCCTGCAGGTAATACGGCAATGGTAGCACGCCGCACGGTGGGAAGTCAATCCGCCTGCGGCACTTTTTTACAGAATTCCGCACCGGGCCAGGAATCGTTCCCAGCTGCGGGGCAACGAGGAGAATTTTGGCCGATTTTATCAGGTCCGGCACAGTCTGTGGGGATAGAGTTTTTGGAGGAACTATTGCATTGTACGTTTTGGTGCCGGTATGGTATACTTGATTTCAACCCCGAAGTCAGAAATCTGCCGAACCGGTCCACCGCCGGAAAAGGAGGAAACGCTATGTTGTTTGTCTGGTATCCGAACTGCAATACCTGCAAAAAGGCCAAAGCTTACCTGGACAGCCATGGTAAGACCTACACCGCCCGGGACATCAAAGCCAACCGCCCCACCGAGGTTGAGCTGCGCACCTGGCAGGCAGCCAGCGGACTGCCGCTAAAAAAATTCTTCAATACCAGCGGCCAACTGTATAAGAGCATGGCACTGAAGGACAAGCTGTCCGCCATGACCGAAAATGCGCAGTTTGCCCTGCTGGCCAGTGACGGCATGCTGGTCAAGCGTCCGATTTTGGTGCTGGATGACAGCCGGGTGCTGGTTGGCTTCCGGGAAAGTGAATGGGCCGCGGCACTGGAGTGACCGTGCTGTTGCTGTGCGACAGTCCTGCAGCCATCGCCGCACCGGGACGGGCAGCCCTTCACCCGGGTGCTTTGCCCGCCCGTATGAGCCAGCCGGATCTTCAGTTGCACAGCAGGCTGCTGCAAGAAGGCGCCGGCTTTTTTTGACCGGAATTCTAAATCCGCAGTGCGGCGACCTGTGCCTGTACTGGGATTCTGCCTATACACCGGTGGATACAATCCCGCTGACGAAGGAGAACGGCGCCAGCCTGGGGCCGGTGATCGATCGCTGATTGCGGTACAGCTGGCGCTCCACTCAGAATTTCACGCAGAAAGTCCGCGTCAAATTGTTTTGACGCGGACTTTTGGGAATTGTCAAAATAATTAGGTGGACATTGTGCCGGTTTGCGCGCAGAATAGAATCAGAACTCATCCGGGGAAGGAGGATGCACCATGAATATTGGTCAGAAGCTGAAACAGGCCCGTGCAAAAGCCTGCCTGACCCAAGAGCAGGCCGCCGAGGCGCTTGGCGTTGCCCGGCAGACGGTCTCCAACTGGGAGAACAGCCGTTCCTATCCAGATGTCGTGGCGGTGCTGGCCATGAGCGACCTGTACCATGTCAGCCTGGACGAACTTTTGAAGGGAGACCGGAAAATGATCGACCACCTGGAACAGAGCACCGACACGGTGGCCAGCCGCGGCAGGCTGGCCCGGCGCATTACGGTGCTGGCCTACCTGGTGGTATGGGCGCTGGTAATCCTGGTGTTCTGGCTGGGCGGCCGGCAGGACGCCCTGGGCTACTCGCTGGTCAACCTGTACCTGGTGCTTCCGGTGACCACTCTAGCCGTTTCGGTCGTGATGGGGCTGGATGAGGGCTGGCGGGGCGTGCGCTGGCTGATGCTGCTGCTTTTGGGCCTGCTGTATATGCTGGTGCCCTATGCTACCTTCTCGCTGGCCAACATGGCCAGTTTTGGGCAGCTGCGCCTGCCCGAAGCCGCCGCCATGCTGCCCGGTATCCTGTGCGCGGCGGCAGGCATGGGCATCGGCTGCCTGGTACGGCGGCTGAAGTGGAAGAGGGCCGCCAAACAGTGACACAACGCCGGAGAACCTTTTCGCCGCCTGCGAAGCTTGTCATCGGCCCTGCGGCTGCGGTGAATACCGCCCACCAGAAAGCAATGACGTCCCCCATACATCCGCCCCCCCTGCCCGGCGCGGGCCAAGCCGGGAAAAGTATGATACACCGAGCCGGACTTTCACTGCGACCGGTTTACATCTGCCTGCAAAATGCATCCATTTCAAGATGTTACAGTCAATTGACAAATTGACAACACTTCTTGCTTGCCGGCAAAGTCCGAAAGCAATATACTTGTCGCAGCAAACGCAAGGAGGTTTTTGCAAGTGAAATTTCATGAAAAACTGATGACCCTCAGAAAACAGAAGGGCTTATCGCAAGAAGAACTGGGATTGGAACTTCAGGTTTCAAGGCAAACCATCTCCAAGTGGGAAACCGGGGGTTCACTTAGATAAAGATACCACATCAATCCCACGCTGACTTTTGCTCAACCGATACAGCCGGAGGGCTGGATAACAAGAAAAGGCGGTATGCGCCCCGTGGAGGGGTAGCGTACCGCCTTTTCTTGTGGGGGTTTCCAAAGGGGGCAACGCCCCCATTTGGCACACGACTTTGCGAAGCAAAGTGTAGTGTGTTATACGCTCTGTCGGCGTTGCCGTGAAAATGCCGTTGCCGCCGGGGAGGGCAAGGGCATTTGAAGCGGCAGGAAAACAGGGCTGTGCTTGCGTGGCGTAGAGCCGTAAGCACAGGTCTGGTTTCAACAGCAGACTGGGCGTATATGAAAGCCCCCGTCCCTCGTCCTACGCTCCGACTTGTGGACAAAGTGTCCCGAAGTTGTGGCTACACTCCCGGAAAAGTAACAGGACAGCGGGCAACCGTCAAGGCTGAAATGAACGGGCTTACACCCGGCCTTGACCGCCACCCGCCGTTCCGCTGAATGGGTGAACAAGGCGACCAATCCCTCAAAGTGCTTGGCCGCTCTCTTTCTGATTTTGGAGTGTTTCTTTTCTCATAATTGAAATGGGCGGGAAGCCATTTTAGGGCTTTCCCGCCTTGATTGCCCATCAGCAAAGCCAGACGGGACGGTCAACGGCGGCGCATGAAATGCGCCGTTCATCTTGACCGTTGACTGGCTTTGCTATTTCTCTGATAAATGAAATTTCGATTTTTAGAAATCGTTTAAGATAGCAATGCGGCTCCACTTGAAATTTTTTCTTTTACTGCAAAAACAGCCTCTTGGATAGAATAGGTTGTCGTTTCTATAACATTCGATTCATATATCCCCAAATTACAAAATTGCTCCCACATTGTTTCTACTAATTCAACATTTGTTTTTCTGTCTAATTTTGAACGTTCCACAGCTCGTTTCATAGTTTCTTCTTTACTGGCTCTTAAAACAATATAGTGTACTTCATAATCTTCTCGAACAAGGGCTCTCCATGGTTCTAAAAACCACGGCCCGACAATTCCATCTACAATTACATCATATCCGCCGCGGGCATAGCGCTTTGCAGCTTCTAAAAAGGCTTCAATGACAACTAAATTTTGTTCGTTGGACTCTGGTAAATGCGGCGGTATTGCTCCTTTGCTTAAATAATGAAA
>CALXHQ010000012.1 GCA_944388145.1 uncultured Gemmiger sp.
CTCACCGAAACTTACTGCGAATATGGTGCCAACCACCTATCGGCGGTATGCGGCGGCTTCAGCAGCCATCCGGCTGATCAACCCTGAACTGGCTTGAATATTCCCTGTATCGGGGGTGTGCTGATGGGCAGTCCTGCTGCTCAGATAATACGATACAACCAAAGCAACCATAATGTGGCCCGCGTCGGATCTCCCCGGCGCGGTGCCTTGTTTTGTCATAGAAGGAAGGTGAATAAGTTGGATGAAGAAAGAAAGGCAGATGTGGTAATGATCCAACGAGTCAAAGGAACCACCTTTGTCGTAAACTCCTTTTTCAATCAGTCTGGACAGGAAACCGCTGCCGATAAAATGGCGCGGCTAATCGAACGGGAAGTAAATTCTCCCCAATCGTTCACGAAAATTTAACACTTTAATGTGATAAACTGCTTTCGCAGACGGCAAAGGTGCGGTATAATAGAAATAGAACCCAAAGCCCTTTAGTTCGTCGGATTGGAGGTTATGATGTTACAGACGAACCAAAAGGACAAGAAAAAAACTGAATATATCGCGCTTTATTGCCGTGTGGCAACAATAAACCAGGTTTCTCTCATTCACGAGCAGCAAGAAAGGGCAAACATTCTTGCTGCACTCCTGAAAGGGGGTGCGGTAGAATGATTCCAAACATCAACGATATGCTTTCCTGCCGGAATACGCTCAGCTTGGATGCGCTGACCGCACTGTACTGCCGATTGTCTGTGGATGATGCCAACGACGGGGACAGCAATAGTATCCAGCACCAGAAAGAGATGTTGGAGCGGTACTGTAAAGAAAACGGCTATACCAATTATCGCTTCTATGTGGATGACGGTTATTCTGGTACAAACTTCGAGCGACCTGACTTCAAGAGGATGATTGCCGATGTAGAGGCCGGAACAGTAAAGCGGGTCATCATCAAGGATATGTCCCGTTTTGGCCGTGACTATTTGCAGGTCGGAATGTTCACTGAAGTTCTCTTTGCACAGTACGATATTCACTTTATTGCTATCTCCAACAACGTGGACTCCCAAAAGGGGGAAAATGACTTAACCCCGTTTGTTAATCTGTTCAACGAGTGGTACGCGAGAGATTGTTCCCGCAAGCAACGAGCTGTGGCCCGGATGAAAGGAATGTCTGGTAAGCGTATCAGCACTCATCCTCCCTATGGTTATATCAAGGGGAAAGATGGTATGCTTGTGCCGGATGAAGATACAGCCTGGGTGGTCAAGTTGATTTTCGACTTATGTATTCAGGGGCTTGGCCCGGTACAGATTGCAAACGAACTGACCCGCAGAAACATCCCTACGCCCGGCACATTGGCATATCGGCGCACAGGAAGCACTCACAATTACTACCCTGATGCGGAATGTGCATGGTCGGATAGCACCATTGAAAATATCCTTTCTTACAAAGAGTACCTGGGCCATACCGTCAATTTTAAGACCTACTCTAAATCCTACAAGTTGAAAAAGCGGATGGTAACTCCGGAAGATCAGCAAATGGTTTTTGAGAACACCCATGAGGCTTTGGTTAGTCCGGAGGATTGGGAAACAGTGCAGCGTATCCGGGAACGTCGGCGCAGACCCAAAAAGCAAGACACACCTGCTCTCTTTTCCGGTATGCTGTTCTGTGCAGACTGCGGTTCTCCGCTGCGGGCACATCGAGGCCAAACCGTCAGCAAGGGACAGGAATGCTACTGCTGTGGCAAGTACCGTGACCGAACAAAAAGCTGCACCATGCACTATATTCGCGCTGTGACTCTTGAAAAGCTGATACTGGACAATTTGAAACAGGTGGTACAGTTGGCACAAGAGGATGAGCAGGAATTTGTTCGGCGGTTGACCAGCCGTTCCATTCAGGAGCAGAAGGTTCAGGTACAGTCACTGCAAAAGGAACTGGCGCAAAAAGAACACAGGGCCAACGATCTGGATAACATCATCAAGCGGCTGTATGAGGACTCCATAACTGGAAAGCTGTCCGATGAACGGTTCAGGATACTCTCTGCCGATTACGAGCAGGAACAGCAAACCCTTCGGGGTGAGATTCAGGATATTCAAGCCCAACTCGCAGAGATAGACAGCAAAACCGTCAACATTGACAGCTTCCTCAAGGTAGCAAAAAAGTACACCGCTTTTGATGAACTTACCCCCGGAATGCTCCATGACCTGATTGAGAAAATTGTGATCCATGAGGGGGATAAAAGCAGCGGCCATCGGCAGCAGCGCATTGACATTTATTATACCTTTATTGGTGAAGCTGGTGCATCCCAGGTGATTGCACAGCGCAAGCTAAAAGGAAAAGTAGCGTAACATACTTTCGTACATTACGCTACTTATCCTTAATTCAAAAAAGTTTCCTTAAGCGTCCTCGCCTTTGCGGGCGGCGGCTGCTTTCTCTTGTCGTTTGCGTGGCGGTTATTGCTGTTCCGACTGTTCCAGGGAAGCCAGCAGATCCTCAATCTCGGTATCCCCCTTGTGGAATCGGGCAAAGATATCCCAGTACAGCTCCACCATGGTCTCCGAGAACTCCTCGTTGCCGCTGATCAGATCGCTTTCAATTTCAGCAAAGTTGTCCCCATACTCGCTCTTGACATCAAGCCACTCCTGGCGGGTGGCGGCGTCCTCCTCATCGTCCAGGGCCTGTTCCATGTAGACATCCTGCATTTCCTGCAGGACACCGTCGCCAATGTCGGTCTGGAATGCCTGCGCGCAGTTTTCAATGGCCACACTATAATAGTCGGCCGCGGCGTTCTCCAGGGCGTCGGCATCGCCGCCCTGGGCGGTCACCGCGCGGAAATAGGCAATGGTCTCCCGGATGACCATGGCATACAGGTCATCCCGCTCCTGGCGGACCTGGTCATAGTAGTCGGTAAACACCGACTGGTTGGCCGCCACCGCGTCGTAGGTGGGGTCCACTGTGGCATACACCTGGTCGGCGCCGTCCTCCAGCCGCTGCACGGCGGCCTGGTAGGCTTCGGTGATGTCTGCCAGGATTTCCTCGGGGGTGCGGTTGTCCTCCGCCGCCGGGGCAGGGGTATCCTCTGCCGGGGCCGCGGTGGCCTCAGGGACAGGGGTGATCTCAGGGTCTGCGGCGGCCTCAGGCGCAGGGGTAGTCTCCGCCGGGGCCGTGGTGGGATCTGCGGCAGGCGTGGCGGTGGTTGTGGTGCAGGCCGCCAAAGACAGGGTCAGGGCAGCGGCGGCCAGTACAGCCAAAAAGCGTTTCATAAACAATGGTCCTCCTCTTGTTTTTTTGCGGCGCGGGCTGAAAGCCCAGGCCCGGTCAGCGGGCGCCGCGGCAAAAAGCAGCCGGCCTGTGCCGGCGGGCCGGCTGCCGGGCTCTGCCGTATTGTATCACAAATCCGTCATTCCGCCCAGTCCTTCGCCCGGCTGACCGCCTTTTTCCAGCCGGCATACAGCTCCTGCCGCCGGGCGGCATCCATCTGCGGCTCATATAGGCGGTCCAGGGTCCACTGGCTGCGGATGTCGTCCAGGCTTTGCCACACGCCGGTGGCCAGCCCGGCCAGGTAGGCCGCGCCCAGGGCGGTGGTTTCCCGGATCATGGGGCGGCGGATGGTCCGGCCCACAATGTCCGCCTGGAACTGCATCAAAAAGTTGTTGGCCGAGGCCCCGCCATCCACCCGAAGCTCCTTCAGGGCGATGCCGGTGTCCTCCTCCATGGCATGCAGCACGTCGCCGGTCTGGTAGGCGATGGACTCCAGCGCTGCACGGATGATGTGATTGCGCCCTGCACCCCGGGTCAGGCCCAGGATGGCCCCCCGGGCATACATATCCCAGTAGGGCGCCCCCAGCCCGGTGAAAGCCGGCACCACATACACCCCGGCGCTGTCCTTGACCTTCTGGGCAAAATACTCGGTGTCGGACGCCTCGGTGATCAGGTGCAGCTCGTCCCGCAGCCACTGGACCACCGCGCCGCCCACAAACACGCTGCCCTCCAGTGCATACTGCACCCGGCCGCCGGTGCTGGCCGCAATGGTGGTCAACAGCCCGTTTTTGGAATCATACATCCGGCCGCCGGTGTTCATCAGCAAAAAGCAGCCGGTGCCGTAGGTGTTTTTGGCCTCGCCGGGGTCAAAGCAGGTCTGGCCGAACAGCGCCGCCTGCTGGTCGCCGGCAATGCCCGCAATGGGCACCTCCACCCCCTGGATATTCACCGTGCCGTAAACCTCGCTGCTGGTGCGCACTTCGGGCAGGACGGACAGGGGGATGCCCAGCCGGTCGCAGATGGTTTTGTCCCAGCAGAGGTTCCTGATGTCATACAGCATGGTGCGGCTGGCGTTGGTGTAGTCGGTCACATGGACCCTGCCGCCGGTCAGCTTCCAGATCAGCCAGGTATCCACCGTGCCGAACAGCAGCCCGCCGGCCTCGGCCTTCTGCCGGGCGCCGGGCACATGGTCCAGCATCCAGCGGATCTTGGTGGCGGAAAAGTAGGCGTCAATCAGCAGGCCGGTGTGCTCCTTCACATAGGCGGTGAAGGCGGCGTCCCGCTTCAGCTCCTCGCAGTATCCGGCGGTGCGGCGGCATTGCCAGACGATGGCGTTGTACACCGGGCGTCCGGTCTCTTTATCCCACAGGATGGCGGTCTCCCGCTGGTTGGTGATGCCGATGCCCGCAATGTCGTGCACGTCGATGCCGCTTTGGGCCAGCACCTCCATCAGCACACCGTACTGGCTGGAATAGATCTCCATCGGGTCGTGTTCCACCCAGCCGGGGTGGGGGTAATGCTGGGTGAACTCCTTCTGGGCCAGGCCGATGATGTTCTGCTGCCGGTCAAACAGGATGCACCGGCTGCTGGTGGTGCCCTGATCCAGGGCGATGACAAACTGTTTCATCCAAAAAAGCCTCCCTTCGGCTGGTGGCGCAGCTTTCCCTGCTGCGCGCCGCCGGATTTACATGTTCCAGACCGCCGGGCTGCTGGTGGATACCGCCGCCGCGCCTGCCCGCATGGCGGCCATCACCTCGTCCTTGTAACGGATCAGCCCGCCGGCGATCACCGGGGTGGTGGTGGAGGCCGCCACCTCGCCGATCACCCGGGGAATGATGCCGGGCAAAATCTCGAGAAAATCCGGCTTGCCCACGCCCAGCTGCCCCGGCAGGCTGGACAGCGCCAGCGAGTCCAGCATAAAGACGCGCTGTACCGTTAGGAACCCCAGATGCCTGGCCCTGCGCACCAGCGTGGGCCGGGTGGAGATGATGCCGTCCGGCCGGCAGAGCGCCGCCAGGGTGTCCACGGCAGCTTCCCGGCCGGAAAGCCCCTCCACCAGGTCGATGTGCACAATGGCCAGCTTGCCGGCGGCCCGCACCCGGTCCACCAGCCGCCCGGCCGACGCCGCACTGCCAAACAGAAGAAATACGGCCCCGCACTCGCTCTGCAAAGCGGCATCCAGGCCGGCCTCCTCCTTGACAGCGGCGATCACCGGGCTGTCCATCAGCCTCCCGCAGACCTCCCTGTGGGTGCTGCGTTCCGTTTCCGTTCTATCCAAACGTTACCCCTCCCGGCGGGACCGGCCGCCCGCCCCGCTGCTGTGCCAAAAAACAGGAAAAATTCCGGTATAAATATGCAAAAAGCGGGGCGAACCCCGTTCGTCCCGCTCCACACTCTCGAACGATATCATTATGGCAGAGCCACCAACAATTGTAAAGCCAAATCCCTCAGAATTTCCGTTTTGCATAAACGGCCGTTCAAAGATTAGGCAACTTGCTATATTTTGCGAAAATTATTGACAAAAAACTGTGCACGGTAGTAGAGTGGAGCTGCAAGAATGTGCTCTGGAGAAGTGTGTATGGGCGCGAAGGCGGTTACAGGCCTTTGCGCCTTTTTTGCAGCCCCGGCTCTGCTGTCTGCCGCCGCGCCCTGCCGTTGTTCCGGGAGCAACCTGATCCAAAGGAGGAATAAAAGTATGAGTGCCGCAACCAAACCCAAACCGACAAAGGCCAAATTGTGGATGTGTATTGGCATTGCGCTGATGCTGATCAGCATGATTGTCACATCGGTGGTGCAGACCAGCGGAGGGCGCGTTCAGATCGAGGACCTGGACATTGAGACGGACTCAGGTTATGTGATGTCAGCCTTCCTGTTCATCCCGGAAAACGCCACGGCGGATACGCCCGCGCCCGCCATCGTGACCAGCCATGGCTATTTCAACAACAAGGAAATGCAGGACGCCAACTTTGTGGAGCTGTCCCGCCGCGGCTTTGTGGTGCTGGCCATCGACCAGCCCTCCCACGGAAACAGCGGGACCTATCCGGGCTGGGGCCTGGTCAACACGGACGGTGTCTATCAGGGCGCGCTGGCACTCAGCCGGATGCCCTTTGTGGATACCAGCCGCATTGGTATTACCGGCCACTCGATGGGCGGCATGTCCTGCAATTCGGCCATCAATACAGACAACGCCAGCGCCAGCCCCATCATCTCGGCAGTGCTGCTCAACTGTGCTGACCCCACTTACACCGACGCGGACGGCAATTACACCAATGTGTACGGCAGCCGCGATGTGGGTGTGGTCTCTGCCCAGTATGATGAGTTTTTCCATCAGTGGACCGACGAAAACGGGGTTGCGCGGGAGGCACCCTATTATCTGGAGTGGCCCAACGCCCAGTCGTTTTTGTATTTCGGCACCGATCCCGCCGGCCAGGAAGCCCGCCAGGCTGACACCGTCTATACGGACACGGTGGACGGCCAGGAGTGCATGCGTGTGATCTATCGTCCCAACATCATCCATCCCTGGTCCCATTTCTCCTATCAGTCCACCCGGGACACCATCGATTTCTTTACCCAGGCGTTCGGTGCCCCCAACGAGATTGCGGCGACCGATCAGGTCTGGCAGTGGAAGGAAGCGTTCAACTTTGTGGGCGTTATCGGCATGGTTTTGTTCATGGCCAGCTTTGCCATCCTTATGACCCGCACGGCCGCGTTTGCCGACGTTGCGGCCCGTACGCCGGTCACCCCGCTGCAGGCATCCGCCCCTTCCGCCAAGGCATGGTTCTGGGGATCGCTGGCAGTCAGCGCCCTTTTCTCCTGCCTGATCTACCGCTGGTCGGTAGCTTTCGGCTATGGCTTGAAAACCCCGCAGATTGAATCGATGGGCCTTGGTTTCTGGAGCATGCTGTGCGGCCTGTTTACCATCCTCAGCATGGTGGTCTATTACCTGGCCTACGGCAAAAAGCATGGGTTTGACCCGAAAGCGCGCGGTGTCCGCCTGCCGCTGCGCCGCGCCCTCAAGACGGTGCTGCTTGCGGTTATTGTGGTCGCCGCCACCTATGCATGGGTCTTTTTCGGCGGCTATTTCTTCCATGCGGACTTCCGCCTGTGGACGCTGGCTTTCAAAACCTTCGAGGCGGACAAGCTGGTCCAGGCCCTGCTGTACATCCTGCTGTTCATGACGTACTACGTGGCGGCGTCGGTATCGGCCAATGCCTTCAACTACAATACCATCGGCGGCAAGCACAGCTGGGTGAACACCCTGATTGTTGCCCTGTTCACCACGGCGCCGGCGCTGATCCTGCCGTGGATGCAGTACATCACCTACTTCACCACCAAGCAGATGCTTTGGCCGGCCAGCAATATGCATATCCTGTGGCTGTTCCCGATTGTTCTGATCCTTTTTGCGGCCACTTTCATTTCCCGAGCGGTCTACAAGGCAACCGGCAACCCGTACCTGGCAGGTATCGTCAACGGCTGCATGGTCACCCTGATGACCGTCACCAACACCTGTACCACACTGATCTGACAGCCAAGATTGACCCAGCAGACGTCACGTGATATACTGAAAACAGTAAAAACTGCGGACAACCTGCTTCGAGCGAGAGAGTAAAGCAGATGCCCGGCACCCCCGGTACGCCTGTGCGGCCGGGGTGTGCTGCGGCGTTTGCTTTGCTCTTTTTTGTTTGGCTGTCCGCCTGGTTTTTCCAAAGGAGGCATTCTATGTACGATGTCGTCATCATCGGCTGCGGCGTGGTGGGCGCCGCCACCGCCTACCGCCTGGCCCGCTATGACCTGCGCACCCTGGTGCTGGAGGCAAACAACGACGTGGCCAATGCCACCACCAAAGCCAACAGCGCCATCCTTCACGCCGGCTACGACCCGGAGCCCGGCACCAAAATGGCTGCGCTGAACGTGGAGGGCAACCGCATGGCCATCGAGATCTGCCGCAGGCTGGACGTGCCGGTCAAGCAGACCGGGTCGCTGGTGCTGGCCTTCACCCCGGAACAGCTGCCCCATCTGCAAACACTCTATGACCGGGGCACCGCCAACGGGGTGCCGGGATTACAGCTGCTTTCGGGCGATGAGGCCCGCGCGCTGGAACCGAATCTGTCAACGGAAGTCTGCGGCGCGCTGCTTGCCCCCACCGCCGCGGTGGTGGACCCCTGGGGCTTTGCCCTGGCCATGATCGAGACTGCGGTGCGAAACGGCGTCGAGCTGCACCGCTCGGCCCCGGTCACCGCCATCCGGGCCGGGGAGGGCGGCGGCTTTGTGCTTGCCACCCCCCAGGGGGAGGTGGAAACCCGGTTTGTCATTAACGCCGCCGGCGTCAACGCCGACCGGGTGCACGCCCTGCTGGAGCCGGTGGACTGGCGGATGCAGCCCAGCCGCGGCGAATACTATCTGCTGGACAAGAGCGAGGGCGGCCGGGTCGGCCGGGTGATCTTCCAGTGCCCCGGCCCCGAGGGCAAGGGTGTGCTGGTGGCCCCCACCGTCCACGGCAACCTGATCGTCGGCCCCAACGCCGAGCCGGTCACCGACCGGCGGGACCTGGGCAACACCGCCGCCGGTCTGGCCTTTGTCAAGGCGCGGGCAATGCAGAGCGTGCCTTCCATCCGCTTTGGCGAGAATATCCGCAACTTCAGCGGCATCCGCGCCAACACCGACCGGGATGACTTTCTCATCGGGTGGAGCAAAGCCTATCCGGGCTTTCTCGACCTGGCGGGCATCAAATCCCCCGGCCTGACCAGCGCCCCGGCCATCGGCAAGCTGGCCGCCGACATGCTGGGGGAGGCCGGCCTGCCCCTGACGGAAAAACCGGATTTTCTCGACGAGCGCCATGTGGTGCGCTTCCGCTATGCCACCCCCGAACAAAAGGCCGCGCTGATCGCCAAAGACCCCCGCTACGGCCGGGTGATCTGCCGGTGCGAAACCATCACCGAGGGCGAGATCCTGGACGCCATCCACAGCCCGGTGCCCGCCACCACCGTCAACGGGGTCAAGCGCCGCTGCAACGCCGGCATGGGCCGGTGCCAGGGCGGCTTCTGCGGGCCGCGGGTGCAGGCCATCCTGGCCCGGGAGCTGGGCGTCAGCCCCACCGAAATTTTGATGGACCAGGCCGGCAGCTGGGTGCTGTGCGGCGAAACCAAACAAACCGAGGAGGTGCCCACCCATGGCTGAAACCTACCAGCTCATCGTCATCGGCGGCGGCCCGGCGGGGCTTGCCGCAGCCTGCAAAGCCTGGGAGCAGGGCCTGCGCCGGGTGCTTGTCCTGGAGCGGGACTGCGAACTGGGCGGCATCCTGAACCAGTGCATCCACAACGGCTTCGGCCTGCACCGCTTTGGCGAGGAACTCACCGGCCCCGAGTATGCCGGCCGTTACATCGCCATGCTGGCCGAAACCGGCGTGGAGGTCCGGCTGGACACGATGGTGCTCCAGCTGGTGCCGGGACGGGACGGCCACCCCCATGAGGTGCACGCCGTCAACGGCAAACAGGGCTATCAGGTGCTCCAGGCACAGGCCGTTGTGCTGGCCATGGGCTGCCGGGAGCGCACCCGCGGCGCCATCTCCATCCCCGGCGAGCGGCCCTCCGGCATTTTCACCGCCGGCGCGGCCCAGCGGTTTTTGAACATTGAGGGCTATATGGTCGGCCGCCGGGTGGTCATCCTCGGCTCCGGCGACATCGGCCTCATCATGGCCCGCCGCATGACGCTGGAGGGCGCCAAGGTGCTGGCCTGCGTTGAGCTGATGCCCTACTCCGGCGGTTTGACCCGCAACATTGTCCAGTGTTTGCAGGATTACAACATCCCGCTGTATCTGTCCCACACCGTCACCGACATCCGCGGCCATGACCGGGTGGAGCAGGTGGTGGTGAGCCGGGTCGGCCCCGACCGTCAGCCCATTCCCGGCACCGAGATGGTCTTTGACTGCGACACCCTGCTTTTGAGCGTCGGTCTGATCCCCGAAAACGAGCTGTCCCGCGGCGCGGGCGTGGAGATCGATCCCCGCACCCGCGGCCCGGTGGTGGCCGAAAACCGGGAAACCAGCATCCCCGGCATTTTTGCCTGCGGCAATGTGCTGCACGTGCACGATCTGGTGGACTTTGTCTCGGCGGAAAGCGAGCGTGCCGGCGCCGCAGCCGCCCAGTATGTCCAGGCGCAGGACGCCGCTCCCGGCGCGCCGGCACCCGCAGCCGCCATCCCGGTGCAGGCGGGGGAGGGCGTCAGCTACACGGTGCCCCAGCACCTGCACCCGGCGGCGCTTGCCGCCGGGGCCGAGCTGTTCTTCCGGGTGCGGCGGGTCACCAAAACCGCAAACATCCTGGTGGAGGATGCCAACGGCGCCCGGGTGGCAAAGTTTGCCCGCACCCATCTGGCCCCCGGCGAGATGGAGAACATCACCCTGCCCGCGGCGCTGCTGGCCCGCGCCACCCCGCCCCTGACCGTCCGCATTGAGGAGGTGCAAGCATGAAAGAGCTTGTTTGTATCGTCTGCCCCCGCGGCTGCCGCCTGACGGTGGACGAGGAACAGGGCTACAAAGTTACCGGCAACAGCTGCCCCCGCGGCGCCGAGTACGGCCGCACCGAGCTGCAAAACCCCACCCGCACCCTGACCACCACCGTCTGTGTGGCGGGCGGGCTGCACCGCCGCCTGCCGGTGCGCACCAACCGGGCCATCCCCAAGGCGCTGCTGCCCGCCGCCATGGCCGAGGCTGCCCGGGTCCGGCTGCAGGCACCGGTGGCAGCCGGGCAGATCATTATCCCCAACCTGCTGGGCACCGGCGCCGACCTGATTGCCAGCCGTGCCATGCCGGCGGCCGGGGCTTGATTCTGTCCGCCGGATGGGATACCATATATTACAGCGGGTCGAGAAACTCGACGCGCTGCCGGTGTCGCCGTCGTCGGCACAGGTCCGCCGACGGCGACGGATTTTAACTTTTCCGACAGTCTGTATATACTCAACCCCATCCAAGGGTGTATCTGAAAAATCTTCCGCATTTTTGATGGATTGGATACACACGAACAAACAGAGGTATTCCCATGCCCTTTATCGACGCCCGTCTCACAGTGCCGGTGGACCCCGCCGGCAAGGAGGCCCTCAAGGCCGACTTCGGCCGGGCCATCCCCACCCTGCACAAGACCGAAACCTATCTGATGGTGCAAATCACCGACAGCTGCGACCTGTGGATGGCCGGCGAAAAGCTGGACCGGGGCGCCTATGTCTCGGTCAGCCTGTTCGGCAGCGCAGCCCCCGCCGACTATGAGGCCATGACCGGCCGCATCTGCCAGATTCTGGACGACCGGCTGGGGATTCCCGGCGATAAGGTCTATGTGACCTACCACCCGGTCAGCGACTGGGGCTGGAACGGCAGCAATTTCTGACCGCCCCAAACCGTGCCAAACGGATACAGACCGCCCGCCGAGCAATACTCCGGCGGGCGGTCTGTGTTTTCCGGGGAAAAGTTTTCCACAATAGCGGGGGCATCCGTGGAAAACCCGCAGCCCCGGCCGTGGAAACAACCGGATTTTTGGCTTTGCAGCGGGTTTTCGCGCTGTTTTGATTGCAAGCCCCGCCCGGAGAGCGTATAATAGAATCAGCCTTAGCCGCCGCCCGGGCCGGCGGCTGTGCCTGTGCGCCAAAAGCGGGCATCTGTGCGCGAGAATTGTCGGTTTTTTGTCGATGCTGCGCAATGATCAAATTGCAAGGGCTTTGCGCCAGATTGGTCGAAATTTCCATCTGTGCGGCGCAATGCCGCGCCCTGCCCCCGCAGAAGGATTACAGTTTGTAAACGGGTATTCCACAGTTGAAAATGTTGAAAACCCTGTTGAAACTGTTAAAAACCCGGTGGATTTTCCAAATCGTATCATTTTGGGCCGGGTTTGCGGGCCAAGGCCCTCAACAATTTGTTGAACTGCCACCGCGAAAATGATACAATAAGCCCACCCCAACACCCCGGCGGGCCCCTTCCGCCGTACAACAAAAAGCTATGGAGGCCGTATGAACTGGCTCGATCGTCTCAACCGCCGCTTTGGGCGGTATGGCATCCCCGGGCTGATCAATCTGATCATTATCGGGCAGGTGGTTGTCTGGATCATCACCATGTTTATCAATCAAAACGTCTACCCCCTGCTCCGGCTCACCCGCAGCGGCCTGCTGCAAGGGCAACTGTGGCGGCTGGTCAGCTTTATCTTTGTGCCCACCCTGCAAACCAATCTTTTCTATTTTGCCATGGAGATGTATTTTTACTGGTGGGTGGGCAGTGCGCTGGAGCGTGCCTGGGGCGATTTTCGCTTTACGGTCTACTGGCTGGCGGGGATGCTGGGCGCCATCATCAGCTGCCTGATCACCGGCATCGGCACCACGTCCGGCCTGTTTTTAAGCCTGTTCTTTGCCTATGCCTGGATGTGGCCGGACCAGCAGATCCTGCTGTTCTTCTTCATCCCGGTCAAAGTCAAGTGGATTGGCTGGATCTCCGGCGGGCTCTGGATACTGGAGCTGGTCATGGCCATCCTGCGGCTGGACCTGGTCTCGGTTTCCAGCCTGGTGTTCGGCCTGGCGGGCTTCCTGCTCTTTTTCGGCGGCGAGATGTTCCACTGGTGCAAGGACACCATCGTCAGCTACAAGCGCCGCCGTGACTGGCGCAACAAATGGAAGTGAAGCCCTGCCGGAGCCGTCTGCCGGCAGCGCCTGCTGCTGCGAATCTTATCCTGTGCCATGCACAGAACAAAACGGGAGGTATACCCATGAAACTTGTCACTGCAATCGTCAACAAAGAGGATTCCAAGGCTGTCTGCAATGAGCTGCTGCGCGCCCATTTCTATGTCACGCGGCTGGCCACCACCGGCGGCTTTCTGATGGCGGGCAACATGACGCTGATGATCGGCACTGAGGATGACCGGGTGGATGAGTGCATCGCCTGCATTTCCAAGTGCTGCAAGCAGCGCACCGAAATTGTCCCCGGCACCGCCTCCATCGGCCTTGGCATTGAGAGCGCCATGCCCATCGAGGTCACCGTGGGCGGCGCCACCGTCTTTGTCACCAACGTGGAGCGGTTTGAAAAGCTGTGATGCTGGACCGTCTGGCCGGCAACACCGCGCTGAAACAGGATCTCGCCGCGGCATTGGCTGCGGACAGGCTGGCACACAGCATTCTCCTTGTGGGGGAACAGGGCTGCGGGGCCGGCTTTGCCGCGCGCTGCCTGGCGGCAGACTACCTCTATCCCGGCGGCGGTCCCCACGCCGAGGCGGTGCTGCGCGGCCAGGATACCGAGTGTATCTCCATCCGCGGGGAGGGGGCCTCCGGCCAGATCAAGGTGGAGCGCATCCGTGACGCCCGGGAGGAGATCACCCACTCGGCCCTGGCGGAGGATGCCCGCGGCCGGGTCCTGTTCGTCTACGGCGCCCAGAATATGAATCAGAGTTCGGCCAACGCGCTGCTGAAGATCATTGAGGAACCGCCCGAGGGGGTGCTGTTCCTGTTCACCGCCGCCAGTGCGGCGGCGGTGCTGCCCACCATCCGCAGCCGTTGCGCGGCCTACACCATTGCGCCGGTGCCGGGGGAGGAGTGTGCTGCGGTATTGCGGCAGCATCTGCCCGCCCTGACCCGGGACGCCGCAGACGATCTGGCCTTTTTGTACGAGGGGCACATCGGCCTGGGGCTGGCCGCCGTGCAGCAGCCGGACATCCGGGAGGCGCTGGACCGCGCCCGGACGTTTGCCGGGTATGCCCGCCAGCAGGACAGTTACCGCGCCCTGGCCCTGACCGCCAGGATGGAGAAGGACCGCGCCGCAGCGGGCGCGTTTTTCCAGCAGCTGGCCTTTGTGGGCAGCGCCGCCCTGCGCCGCCCCGGCTACGGCGGGTTGGAGGCAGACCGCGCCGCCGTGCTGCTGCGGGCGGCCGGCAAAGCCCGGGAGGCCCTGCGCGCCAACGGCAACCTGCGGCTGCTTTTGGCGGTTTTCACGGCGGAAAGCTGCCGCTGATCCCGCCCAGCCCGAAAGACAACCCACATTTTCACATTTCAAAGGAACCAACATGAAAGTTATCTCCGTCAAATTTAAGGAAAACGGCCGTGCCTACTATTTTGACCCGGCTGATCTGGACATCCGCCGCGGTGACTTTGTCATCGTGGAGACCGCCCGCGGTACCGAGTGCGGCGAGGTTGTCCGCGGCGTGCACGAGGTGTCCGAGAACGGTTTCAACAAGGAGCTGAAGCCGGTGGTGCGCATGGCCGACGGCGTTGACGTGCGCCGGATGCATCAGAACCACGCCGATGAGCGCCGCGCCTTCGAAATCTGCAATCAGCGCATCGCCGCCCACGGCCTGGCCATGAAGCTGGTTGAGGCCGAGTACACCCTGGACCGCAACAAGCTGATCTTTTATTTCACTGCCGATAACCGGGTGGATTTCCGTGAGCTGGTCAAGGACCTGGCCAGCCATTTCCACACCCGCATTGAGCTGCGCCAGATCGGCGTGCGGGACGAGAGCAAGATGCTGGGCGGTTTGGGCATCTGCGGCCAGCCCTTCTGCTGCAGCCGCTTCCTCAAAAGCTTCCAGCCGGTATCCATCAAGATGGCCAAGGAGCAGGGCCTTTCCCTCAACCCCACCAAGATCAGCGGCGCCTGCGGCCGCCTGATGTGCTGCCTGGCCTATGAGCAGAAAAGCTACGAGTATCTCAACTCCATCACCCCCCAGGTGGGCAGCGTGGTGCGCACCCCCGACGGCGAGGGCGTGGTCACCGAGGTGAACGTGATCGCCGGTACCCTGAAGGTGCGCAGCAACGTGGAGAGCCTGCCCCCCAAGGTGTACAAGCGGGAGGAATGCGTCTATCTGCGGGGCGGCCGCCGTGCCCCCCGCCGTCCCGAGCCGGAGGACACCGGCAGCCGGTGATCCGCGGGTTTGCGCCCGCTGCAGCGTATTTTCTGTCGCTTCGGACTTGCAAAGCGCCGCCATCAATGGTACAATGTTTCTAACCAACAGGGTCCGGGCAAGTTGGATTTCCTGTTGCTGGCCGCCGGACTGTCGGCCGTGCAGTGCGCCGGTGGCAAATTCATCCAGCACGGAGATAAGGAGTTTCACAATGGCTCATACCGTTACTGACGAGTGCGTTGCTTGCGGCGCATGTGTTGACACCTGCCCCGTCGGCGCCATCACTCTGGGCGACAAGGCTGAGGTTGATGCTTCCGCTTGCGTCGATTGCGGCGCCTGCGAGGGTGTCTGCCCCACCGGCGCTATCAAGGCCGAGTAATCTGCATTGACAGCCAAAACGCGGCACAGGGCCCGGGGATTGCCCCGCTCTGTGCCGCGTTGCTTTTTGCCCTTTTGGAGCCGGACCAACCGCAAAGCCCGCCCCCGGATGTGTATCCGGGGGCGGGCTTTTGCGGTATGCTGGGGGGCCTGCCTCAGGGGCGGGGGATCATTCCACCACACCGCCCATGCTGGTCAGCAGGAAGAGGTTCTGTTCGGCGGTGCCGCGGTAATTCTCAATGCCGAACGCCTCGGCATAGACGGCGCGGTTTTCCAGCGAGGGGTCAATGCCGTGCATGATGCAGGCATCCACGATGGAAACGCCGTGGTACCCTTCCAGCAGGGTGGTCAGGTCGTCGGTTTCCGGGTCAGGTTCCTGGCGGTTTTCCAGGTAACTGCGGGCCATCTCGTCGGCCTCCTCGGCGCTGGTGAGCTGCGTCATGTAGAACGTAATATCGTCCTGCTCCGGCAGATCGCCGGTGGTCAGGTTCTGTTCCACGTCAAAGCGGGGCAGGCCGTCGCCGCCCTCATTGAGCATCGTCCAGGTGAAGGCCAGCAGCGGTTTGCCATCGGCGTCAATCACCGAAAGGCTGTTCTCATCCAGGGCGGGGGTGCCGCTCAGGTCGGTGCGGGTGATGTTGTCCTCGCCGTCCAGCTGGTAGTAGGTGACGTGGATGGTCTCGCCGTCAATCTGCAGGACATACACGCTGTCATCCAGGCAGGCCAGCCAGAACTTGTCGGGGCCGAACTGGTCCAGGATGCCGCTGGCCTCGGCCAGGTCGGTCAGCGCCTGCTCCGGGTCGGTCTGCACGTCCCGGGGGGTCAGGGTCACGCCGTCCACCCGAAGATAGTAGGTGTCGCCGCTCTGTACCAGGCTGCAATCGTGGCCGTCCAGGTCCAGGTTTTCCAGATCGGACCAATCGATTTCGGTCAGGTCGGTCTCCGCCAGCAGGGTAGTGGTGTCGGCGTCGGGGGCCTGGCTTTCCAGCGTGGCGGTGCCGTCGGCCAGGGTGACCAGGTAGGCAGTGCCGTCCGGACCAACGCCGCCCCACTGGCCGTTTTGCAGCAGGGCCATCAGGTCAGCCGGGTCCATCGCCTGATCCGCGGCGGGAGCAGCCGCCTCGGGGGAGGCAGCAGGCGATGCCGTGGGGGCCGCGGTGGGCGCCGGGGTGGGGGAGGCTGCCGGTTCCTCCTCCTCGCCGCAGGCCACCAGGCTGAGGGCCAGCGCCAGGCAGAGCAAAGGTTTTGTCAGTTTCATAAAGGTTCCCTCCCGGGTTATTTAATCCTCGTAAAAATAGGTAGAAAGGTTGGGCGTGCCCTCCAGATAGCCGACGCCGATCAGCTCGGCACAGTTTGCATCGTCCCATTGCACTGCGATACCGAGCAAGGCATCCCCACCTGCCGTGTAGATCGTGCTGCGTCTGTCATCGGTCGGCGTCGCGGTCAGGCCGGCCGCCTGGGCGGCAGCCTCCACATCCGATTTGGAGTCCCCGATTGCCGCAATCTTGGTTCCCTGATAGGAGACCTTCGCCTCGGGGTCCACCAGGTTGGCCGAAGCGGCGCTTTCGCCGCCGACTTTGATACCGTAGCCCAGGCCGTACATCGGGTCGATGGCGTCCTGGGTAAAGTTGATCGCCACAAGCTGGATGGTGGTGCGCACATCCTTGCGCAGGTAGTAGGTGGCGCCGCTCATACCGGGCAGAAGATCGGGCCCCCTCTCCAGCGTCCAACCGTTGTCCACAAACTGCTGCACCGTGAGGGGCGCCGTGTACTCAACCCCGTCGATGGTGTAGCTGAAGCCTTCCAGGCCGTACTGCCGCATAAAGGCCATATCGCTGTATGCGGCGGGTTCGCCGGTGACGTGAGCGTTGACATCCAGCCATTTGGGAACCAGGTTGTAAACGTCAAGTGTGTAATAATTAATATTTCCTTCATACTCGCTGACCATCAGGTAAACATCGTCCGTGTCATACTTGAGATCGCCGAACTCATCAATTGCACTGCCCGGGTACAGGTCCAGTGCCTGGCTCAGCGAGCCGCCCATGCCGACATCTCCGCCCATTCGGAAGGTGTTGCCTATCTCGTCCAGATAATTGTCGTTCAAACTTAATTCTGTAACCCTCAGACCCGTTACTGTGCAGTCTTCCAGCGGTTGCCTTAGTTGAGTTTGGTTTTCAATGGTAACTCGAATAGAACCGTACTCGTTGATCAGGGCCGTTTGGTAAAGTTCAAGTTCCTCGCCCGGGGCCAGCTGGGTGCCCTCCAGCGACTCGTCCTCAAGCACCCAGCCCTGGTCAAGGAAGCTGCTCAGCGCGGCGGGCAGCTCCATCTGGACGCCGTTGAGGACAAACGAGCGGTAGACCTGGGTGTCCTCGCCGCCCTTCACCGTATCGGTGAGGGTAATCTCGCCGGTGATGGCGGAAACGGCATTGCTCTCAGTGGTGCTGCCTTTATCAGAAGTGGTACTGCTGGCCGGAGCCTCACTGCTGGTACTGCTGCTGGCCGGGCTGTTGCTGACAGCGCTGCTTGTGCCGCCGGTGGGGACAGAATCCCCGCGGGGGATCAGGGCAATGGCCGCCACAATCACCAGAACCGCCGCAACGCCGCCCGCAATGATGGGCACCAGCGGCACGCCGCCCTTTTGGGGCTGTGCAGGGGCCTGCGCCTTGGCTGCCGGCCCGGACGGGGCGGCACCCGGCGCGGGCTGGCGCTGCTCGGTGCGGGTGCGCTCCTGCGGGTTGGTGGAAGCTGCCGGGCGGTTGGCCCAGGGGTCCGCCGGGGCAGGCACTGCGGCGGGCGCGGGCTGTTCCGGCTCCTGTTCCTGGGCGGGTTCCGGGGCGGACTGTTCCGCCTGGGGCGCAGCCTGCGGCACGGCCGGCTGGTTTTCCTCCGCCTTGGACGGCTGGGGGGCGGGCTGCTCCACAGCCACGGCGCCGGGGGTAGCAATCTCCACCGGCGCGTCCGCCAGCACGGTGTGGTCGGTGGGGGCATCCGCCAGCACGGTGTGGCTGCTCCCGCCGCCGGCAGCGGGGCGGCTGCCCTCCTGCGCTGTCTGGCGGTTGTCCGGGGCGATGGTGGCGTCCTCGGGGTTTTTCAGGGCCTTTTCCAGGTCGGCCAGGAACTCGTCCAGCGTCTGGTAACGGTCGGGCTGGCGGACGGCCAGCGCTTTCATAATGACATTGCTGATGGCGATGGGGCAGGCGGCCTCGGTTTCCGCGGGGGCGGGCAGCTGGTCGCGGTACATGCGCTCCATCGAGTCATCCGGCGCCACGCCCACAATGCACCGGTAAAGGGTGGCGGCCAGGGCATACACATCGGTCCAGGGGCCCTGATGTCCCTTGCTGCGGTACTGCTCCTCGGGGGCATAGCCGGGCTTGAGGATGACCGACAGGCTCTTGATGTCGGTCTTGGAAACCTCGCGGGCGGCGCCAAAGTCCAGCAGCTTGGTGCTGCCGTCGTGCATGACCATGATATTGTCCGGGCTGATATCCCGATGGATGATACCGTCGGCGTGCACATGCCGCAGCGAGCGCATCACCGGCATCAGCAGCCGGACAGCCTCGGTGGGGGAGAGGCGGCCCCGCTGGTCCAGATAGTCCTTCAGGTTGACGCCGTCCAAAAAGTCCATGATGATGTAGGCGGTGCCGTTCTCCTCACAGAAATCGCGCACGCCCACAATACCGGGCTCCTCATAGAAGCGGGCCAGGACCCGGGCCTCGCTCAAGAACTTTTCCTTGTTGCGGTTGAAGGTGTCCTGATGGGTGCCCAGGGTGGCAAACACCATCAGCGATGCATCGTGGTTGCGGTTGACATAGCCCGCCATGTAAAATTCCTTGATGGCGATCTTCAGGCCCAGGACGGTGTCGCGGCCCACATAGGTGATGCCAAAGCCGCCCTCGCCCAGCACACGTCCCACCTGATACCGCTGCTTGATCAGGGTGCCGGGCACCAGGTGATGGGGCAGCGCCACATAGTGGCCAATGTCAAATCCGCAGTGTTCACAGATGCCGTTGGGTGCCGCTGCCTCCTTGAGGCAGTTGGGGCAGAATCTCTGTCCGCTGGTCATATCTTTTCCTCCTTATTGTCTGCCATTTGCTGGCGGTTCAGCGTTTATCCCGGTCCACAAACTCCAGCGCAACAATGGCTACTGCGGCATACACGGCGGTATGCACCAGCAAAAAGCCCCAGTTGGCGGCCAGGCTGCCGGCCTTGTGGTCATAGTCAGGGTTGATCTCCACCTCGTAATGTTCCTTCATCAGCTCGTCCACCTGCTCATTTGTCAGGGGCAGGCCCTCCTCCTGGACAATCGTCTGCATTCTCACGGTGGCGTTGACAAGCTCGGTGTTGGGCAGGTTGTTGTAATCGGCCGAGATGGCAGTGGCGTTAAGGCCCCACTTGCTGATGGTCGCACTGCCCACAATGCCCATCGGCCCTTCCAGCGTGAACAGCATCCCCGAGAACAGCAGCTGAAGGATCAGCACAAAGGGCATAACCGTCATGGCGGTGGTGGGGGACCGGACAATGGCCGAGATGGCCAGACCCAGCACGTCGGCCGCATAGGTGACCAGGAAATAGGTGACGAAGTATTCCAGCAGCACGCTGCCGAACAGCGGCTGCACGGCGGGATAGTTGAGCACTGCCGCGCTGATGCCCAGCAGGATGCCCGCCTGCACCAGGCAGATGCCCGCCTGGAAGATCAGGTGGCTGACCACATAGCTGGAGATGTGCAGCCCGGCGTAATGTTCCCGCTGGATGATGGCCCGCTCCTTGCAGATGGACTGGATCGAGTTGAAGATGCCGATCCAGATACAGGCCGAGATCAGCGTGAAGCAGCCCCGGAATGTCTCGCCGGTGTAGACAAACATATTCTGCCCCAGCACAGCCGAGACCAGCGCTGAGATCACCGCGCCGAAGATCAGCACCTTCCAGCCGCATTCATTGAGAAACAGCCGCCAGTGCTTGCCAAGATAGATGCCCACCTGGGTCAGGCGGGATGCCTTTGCGTTGCTCATACGGTACCCCCTGCATATTCCGCATACTTTTCAATGTAATAGTCCGAAAGGCCGTCGCCGTTCTCGTCCGGGCGGTTGATCCGCTTGACGATGCCCTCCATGGTGTCGGTCTCAAAAAATTCCTTTGCCGCATCGATCGACCCATAAAAGACCAGATGGCCGCTGTTGGTTTTTGCACTTTTGGCCAGCACCACCACCTTGTCGAACAGGTGGGCCACCCGGTCGGGCGCATGGGTGATGACCATGACGATCTTGCCCTCGTCGGCAATCACGCGCAGGTTCTGCATCAGGCTGGCTGCCATGATGCCGTCCAGGCCGGAGTCCGGCTCGTCCAGAAAGAAGAGGCTGGGGTCGGCGATCAGTTCCACAGCAATGTTCAGCCGCTTTTTCTGCCCGCCGCTGAGCTTGCGCACCATCGAGTCGCGCTCCCGGTGCAGGCCCAGCATATCCAGCACCTGCTCGATGCGCTCCCGCCGCTGGGCGGCGGTGGTGTGGGCGGGCATCTTCATCTGGGCGGCGTTGTCCAGCGTGTGGTAGACGGTATCGTCGTCCCGCAGCAGGTCCTGCTGGGGCACAAAGCCGATCTCGTACTTCATATGGGAGTATTCCTTGTACACATCCCGGCCGCCGTGGGTGATCTTGCCCCTGGCCTTCTCGTAGCCCATCACTGCGTTGAAGAAGGTGGTCTTGCCGGCGCCGGAACCGCCCAGCACCAGCACCAGGTCGCCCGGGTCGACGGTCAGGTCGATGTTTTCCAGCAGCACCCGCTTTTTGAACAGGTTGCGCACGCTGCGCTCCTCAATGTGGATGGACAGCTGGCTCCCGGTGAAGGCCGGCGCATTGTACAGCAGCCGGTCCCCCAAAAACAGGAACATGGTGCCCGCAATGCGCACCACATCCATGGGGTGCAGCTCGGCGGGCTGATCGATGCGCTGGTTGTTCAGATACACACCGTTGGTGCTGTCATGGTCGATGATGGACCAGCCCCGCACCCCCCGGTGGAAGGTGGCATGCTTTTTGGACACCGCCGGGTCGGCGATCTTGATGCCCTCCCTGCTCAGGGTGGTGCGCCCGATGTGGATATCGCCGGTGGCATCGCTCAGGCTGGTGGTGGTCCAGTCCGCCTCCGTCCAGGAGGTGGAAAAGATCATCACCACCGCATCGGGGTGGGGGCTGTCCAGGCTGCGGCGGTCAATGCGGATCACATCGCCGTCCTTGAGCATGCAGGCGTCGGTGGCGGCATTTTTGCCGTAGGGCACGCCGTCCACAAAGGTGCCGTTCAAACTGCCCAGGTCCCGGTAGCAGTAGCCATCCTCCAGCTGGAGGATCTCGCCATGCCGGCGGGAGACTATGCTGCTGGACAGCTGCAGGTCCGCCGGGCTTTGTTCCATGGCGCGGCCCAGCATCATGCCGGACTGCACATCCACCGTGCGCATCTTGCGGGTGGTGTCCCACACAAACAGTTTTGCCGGCTTGGTCTCGCCGGGTTCATACAGTACGGTTGCGCTCAAAGCTTCATTCCCCCTCACTCGCCGTCGTCGATCCAGATGGTGATGGCGGTGCGGTTGTCCCGCTGCCCGCCCCGGTGGTCGTTGCGGCTGATCAGCTCCAGCATGTTCTCCATCCAGATGTCGGGGTCATTGGCTTCCTCCAGGCAGATCTGGATCTGTTCCTCGGTGATATACTCCCAAAAGCCGTCGGTGCACAGCAGCAGCTGCTGGGAGCCTTTCAGCGGGATGTCCGGTTCCAGCTCCACCTGGGATTTGGTCCAGGGGGTGCCCAGCACCCGCAGCAGTTTGCTGCGGTCCTCATGGAAGCGGATCTCACCGTCCTTCACCTGGCCGATGGCGGACAGCATCTGAGTGACGCTGTGGTCAAAAGTCCGGCGCAGCAGGCGGCTGTTTTCGGCGTAATAGGTGCGGGAGTCCCCCACATGGCCCCAATAAATGTTTTTGTCATCCACCAGCACCACATTCAGGGTGGTTTTCATCTGGCTTTCGCTGTGCTGCTGGTGCTGGCGGTCCAGCACCGCCTGCTGGGCCGCCCAGAACATCTGTTCCAGTTTCTGGCCTGAGGCAGCCGGCAGAATGCCGGCGTAATCGGCCACAGTGGTACAGGCCAGCTCAGCCGCCACCTCACCCAGGTCCAGGCCGCCCAGGCCGTCGGCCACCGCAAAGCAGTAGCCAAAGCGGGTGCGGCAGACCGCCAGGCGGTCCTCGTTTTGTTCCCGGTCCCCCACATCGGTGTAGGTCTTGTATCGAATCCTCACAGCTCCCCCTTTCCCCGCCCGACGGGCGGGTCACAAAGCATGATGTTTCCTTCCGGCGGGGCGGGCACCGCCCCGTGTTGTCAAAGCTTGCCCGGCGGCGCAGGGGTATTGCGGTGCACCGCGCAAAAGGGCAGACTTTGGCTGATTATACATATTATAAAGTATAAGAAACTGTTTTTGATAAGTCAAGCAACGCCTGTTGCCATTGGGAAACTTCCATGGCAATGCCCCCGGGCTCCCCCTGCGAAAGATGCGGCAATCTGTGCACAAAACAAGGCAGTTCCGCCCGGCTTATGCAAAACCGGCAGAACTGCCTGCAAAAAAAGCTGTATTTCCCGCTGGTCAAAAGAGCTTGGTCTTCTGGGCGGGTTTTGGGTCAAAGGGGGTAAGCTCATGGTGGCGGCGCACAAAGACCATGCGGGTGTGCTCCTCCACCTTGCCGCGGGGCTTGGTCACAGTGTAGAAGGTGCGGCTGATGTTGTAGTAGCCGCGCAGATGGCGGACCAGATACTGGGCCACCGCGGGCAGACAGTCGGTATCCTCAATGTCCTCATAGTTGTAGTCGGCGTAGAGGAAGGTGGTCTTTTCGCCGTCCACCAGCAGGCTGATGCCCGCCGCATCCAGCTGAAGCTCGTCCACCACCGACTGTTTCAGCCCGGCGGTACCGCACTCGGCGGCCAGCCGTTCCGCGCGGGCGCGCTGCTCCATCGGCACCGACTGCAGGTCCAGCTGTTCACACCCCCGCTGACCGATCTCCAGCAGAATGTCCCGCATCATACGGCTTTCCACCAGGGGGCGGATCTTTTCGCGGGCGCGGGCCTCCCCGGTTTTTGTGGTGATCTTCTGCAGCAGCCCCATGGGGCGATCCCTCCTGGAATTTTTTCCTGTTTTCGTCAAAAAACCGGACGGTTCGGCGCCGTCCGGTTGTATTATAGCACATCCTGCGGGGTGTCTGCCAGTCCCAAACAGCAGGTTTTTTCTGCCGCCTTTCCCGGCGGATCAATACCCTGCCAGCAGAATGGCCAGCACCGCTTTTTCCACATGCAGGCGGTTCTCGGCCTCGTCGAAGATATCGGCGGCATGGGCTTCCAGCACATCGTCGGTGATCTCCTCGCCCCGGCGGGCGGGCAGCGGGTGCTGCACCAGGCAGCCCGGCGCAGCCAGCGCCATGCGGGCGGCGTCCAGCGTAAAGCCGGCAAAGTCCCGGCGGCGGCGCTCAGCCTCCCGCTCCATGCCCATGCTGATCCACACATCGGTGAACAGCACCTGGGCATCTTTGGCCGCCTCGTCCGGGTCGGAGGTCAGGCGGAAGCGCCCGCCGTACCCGGCGGCAAAACGCAGCACGTCGGCGGCGGGACGGTAGCCGCGGGGGCAGGCCACCGTGATGGACATGCCCGCCTTCAGGCAGCCGACAATCAGGCTGTTGGCCATGTTGTAGCCGTCACCGATAAAACCGGCGCGCACCCCTTCCAGCCCGCCGAGTTTTTCCCGCACCGTCATCAGGTCGGTCAGCACCTGCAGCGGGTGGCCGTAGTCGGTCATGCCGGAGATCACCGGCACGCCGCTGTACCGGGCCAGCGCCTCCACCTCGCTCTGGCGGTAGGTGCGGTAGACCAGCGCGTCATAGTAGCGGCCCAGCACCCGGGCGGTGTCCTGGATGGGTTCGCCGCGGGCGATCTGCAGCTCGGTGGCGGCGTTCAAAAAGGTGCCAAGGCCGCCCATCTGGTAGATGCCCACCTCAAAGCTGGTGCGGGTGCGGGTGGAATTTTTGTTGAAGATCAGCGCCACCGCCTTGCCTTCCAGCAGTTTGGGGTCCTGCCCGGCCCGGTGCAGCCGCTTGAGCTCGTCGGCCACGTCCAGCACATGCAGCAGTTCCTCGGGCGAAAGGTCGCCCAGTTTCAACAGATGCTTCATCAAATGCACCTCCCGGATGGTCAGGCGTTGGGTTCGGCAGGCTCAGCAGGCTGCATGGGCGCTTCCGGCTCCTCGGGCGGTACCTCGGCCAGGCTCTCGGCCAGAATCTGCACCGCGCGGTCCACATCGCCGGGGGTCAGGACCAGCGGCGGCAGCAGCCGCACCCGGTCCTTGGCGGTCAGCACCAGCAGGCCGTTGTGTTCGCAGCGGGTGCGCACCTCGCTGGCCTTGCGGCCGCCCTTGAGCGCGATGCCCACCATCAGGCCCAGGCCGCTGACTTCCGCCACCTCGGGCAGTTCGGCCAGCTGCCGGCGCAGCCGGGCGGCGCAGGCGTTGACATTGTCAAAAAAGGCGTCGTCCATCCGGTCCACCACCACGCAGGCGCCGGCGCAGGCCACCGGGTTGCCGCCGAAGGTGGAGCCGTGGCTGCCGGGGCCCATACATTTGGCCACCTTGTCCTCCATCAGCACGGCGCCGATGGGCAGGCCGCCGCCCAGTGCCTTGGCCAGCGTGACAATGTCCGGCGTGATGCCGTAGTGCTGGCAGGCCAGGAAGGCGCCGGTGCGGCCGACGCCGGTCTGAACCTCGTCCACAATGAGCAGTACGTCCCGCCCGGCGCAGAGCTCCGCCACGCGGTGGACGTAGTCGGAATCCAGCGCGATGACGCCGCCCTCGCCCTGGACCAGTTCCATCATGACGGCGCAGACGGTGTTATCCTGCAAAGCGGCCTCCAGCGCGGCGGCGTCGCCGGCGGGCAGGTAGCCGAAATCCTCCGGGAAGGGGCCGAAATCCTGGTGGAACACTTCCTGGCCGGTGGCGGTCAGGGTGGCCAGCGTGCGGCCGTGGAAGGAGTTGACCAGGCTGAGGACCTTGCTGCGGCCGGGGCCGTAGGTGTCCACGCTGTATTTGCGGGCGCACTTGATGGCGCCCTCGTTGGCCTCGGCGCCGGAGTTTGCAAAGAACACCTTGTCCAGCCCGGTGCGCTTGCACAGCTTGCGGGCCAGCTTGACGCAGGGGCCGGTGTAGTACAGGTTGGAGGTGTGCTGCAGCTGTGCAGCCTGGGCTGCCACCGCGGCGGACCATTCGGGGTCGCAGTAGCCCAGCGCGTTGACGCCGATGCCGGAGGTGAAATCCAGATATGCCCGGCCATCGGCGTCCCACACGGTCATGCCGCTGCCCCGCTCCAACACCAGCGGGCTGCGGGCGTAGGTGTGCAGGATATACTTTTTGTCGCGTTTGATGATTTTTTCGGTGTTCATGGCGGTCACCTCGAAAGAGTAAAAGAGATTAACAAATGGCGGGGGCTTTTGTACTTTTGGATTTTGGGTTGAGCAGCGGGGTGGAGGGCTGTTTTTTCTCAGCCCGGCGGGGCTGTGGGTTTCTTTTTTACCGGCAGTCTGCCGGGAGCATTCTTCTTTCGTCACCGAAAGAGGAACGCCTTCCGCCGTACAACGGTAAAAGAGAAACCACCAACCCCGCCAGGCCGAAAACAGTTTTACCGGCTGCCCCGGCGGTAGAACAGCGTGCCCGACCCGCGGTCGGAGAACATCTCCAGCAACACCGAGTGGGGCACCCGCCCGTCAATGATGACCGCCTCGTGGACGCCCTCATAGATGGCATCGGCCATGCCGTCGATCTTGGGGATCATGCCGCCGGCAATCACGCCCGCCGCCTTGTAGCCCGCAATCTCGGACAGTTCCACCTCGGGGATCAGGGTGCTCTCGTCATCCTTATTATACAACAGGCCGACAATATCGGTCATGGAAACCAGCTTTTCGGCGTGCAGCGCGATGGCAATGGCCGCGGCGGCGGTATCGGCGTTGATGTTGTAGGGGATACCGCTGTCGTCCATGCCCACCGTGGCGATCACCGGGATGAACCCATCGGACAGCAGGTGCTCGATCAGGGTGGTGTCCACCCGTTCCACGTTGCCCACATAGCCCAGGTCGGCGTCCGTCTTGCGGGTGCAGGTGATCATGTGGCCGTCCATGCCGCACAGGCCCACGCCGCGGCCCTTCAGCAGCGCCACCAGGTCCTTGTTCACCTGTCCGGCCAGCACCTGCTGTACAATGGCCATAGTCTCCCGGTCGGTGTAGCGCAGGCCGTTCACGAATTTGGACTCCTTGCCCACCTTGTCCAGCATCTGGTTGATGGCCGGGCCGCCGCCGTGAACCAGCACCACCCGCACGCCCAGCAGCGTCAGGGTGACCAGGTCGTTCATAACAGCCAGTTTCAGCGCATCGTTGACCATGGCGTTGCCGCCGTACTTGATGACCAGCGTCTTGCCGTGGTATTTCTGGATATAGGGCGTTGCCTCGGAAAACAGCAGCGCCATCTCTTCATTTTTCATGGGCGGATGCCTCCCTGATTCAGGTTCGATAGTCCCCGTTGATCTTGACGTAGTCGTAGGTCAAATCACAGCCCCAGGCTTTGGCCTCGGCGTCGCCGCAGCCCATATCCACCAGGATGTCGATCTCCTTCTCGGCCAGGACTTTGGCGGCCTCCTCTTCGCTGTAAGGGTGGTAGGCGGCGTTCTCGCAGACAAAGACCTCACCGGCCCTGGATTTCAGCCGCACCGACACATGGTCGATGGGGAAATCCCCCGGCGTGTAGCCGATGGCGCAGAGCACCCGGCCCCAGTTGGCGTCGGCGCCGAACATGGCCGCCTTGAACAGGGTGGAGTGGATGACGCTCTTGGACACATCCCGGGCCACCTGCAGGGAGGGGGCATGGGTGACGGTGCATTCCAGCAGCTTGGTGGCGCCCTCGCCGTCGCCGGCCAGCTCGCGGCAGAGCTGCTCGGCCACCTGGGTCAGCGCGGTGAGAAAGATGGTGTAATCCTCGGTATCCGGCTGCAGGGGGGCGTTGCCCGCCAGGCCGGAGGCCAGCAGGATGACGGTATCGTTGGTGGAGGTGTCACCGTCCACCGAGATCTGGTTGAAGGTGGCGGGCACCACGGCGGACAGGGCGGTTTGCAGCACGTCCGGCGCCACGCTGGCGTCGGTGGTTATAAACAGCAGCATGGTGGCCATGTTGGGGTGGATCATGCCGGAGCCCTTGGCGATGGCGCCCAGCCGGCAGGTCCTGCCGCTCAGGGTGAACTCCACCGCCGCCTGCTTGGGATGGGTGTCGGTGGTCATGATGGCGGTGGCGGCGGCCAGGCTTCCGGCGGGGCTGGCTTCCAGCCTGGCGGCGGCGTCCGGGATGCCGGCGGCGAAGGGCTCGATGCTCATAGCCTGACCGATAACGCCGGTGGAGGCGGGCAGCACATCGCTCTCGGCCACGCCCAGGGCCTGGGCGGCCAGTTTGCAGACATCATGGGCCAGCTGGACGCCGTTCGGCGCGCAGGTGTTGGCGTTGCCCGAGTTGACGACGATGGCCTGGGCATGGCCGTCGGCCAGATGTTCCCGATCCACCGTGATGGGCGCGCCGTAGACCTTGTTGGTGGTGTAGCAGGCGGCGCCCGCACAGCGCACGTCGGCCTTCAGGATCGCCAGGTCGGGCTTGGAATGGTTGCGGCGGATGCCGCAGTGGACGCCCGCGGCCGAAAACCCTTTCGGCGCGCAGACGCCGCCCTCCACGGGCGTGAGCGGAAAGTTTTTCATCATAATATTCTCTTCTCTCTATGATTTCGTTTTGTTGGGTATCGGGTTTGCTGCGGGGCCGTTTTTTCTCAGCCCGGCGGGGCTGCGGGTTTCGATTTTAGCGGCAGTCTGCCGGGGGCATTCTTCTTTCATCACTGAAAGAAGAATCAAGAAAGGTGCCACCGGTTTCGACGCGGTGGACGCACGACGAGGGGCTTGCCGGCACCGAGCGATCATATCGCGACCTGCGCCGCAGGCGCAGCGCCGGCAACGGGCGGAGCGATGAGCGAGCCCGTTCCTCTGTCCTTCATTGCCGAAAAGGCAATCACGGATGGAGGCTGAGCCGCCCCGCAACAGCGTGGTGCCCGGCCCTACCTTGCGGGCCGGGGGATCGTTTTACTCCCCCTGTTCCTGCGGGAAGGCTTGTTGCGGTATTTGTAATAACTGCCCGCCGTTTGGTCTCTCCTGCGGTTGCCGGCAGGAACGCTCTGCACGGGCAGCCTGAAACCTGCCGGCAAGGCAACGGGGGTGACCCAACGTACCCTCGGCCCGCAGGGTAGGGCCGAGCACCTGGCGGCTGTGGGGCGCTACAACGTATCCTCAGACTGGGGTCCAGGGGATAAGTTCCCCTGGTCGGGCGCCCACCGCCTCGAAACCGGTGGCACCTTTCTCGGTTCCTCTTTCGGTGACGAAAGAGGAACGCCTTCCACCGTGCAACGGCAAAAGAGAAACCGCCAACCCCGCTGAGCAAAAAAACGCTTACCGCCGTACAACGGTAAAAGCGAAACCACCAGCCCCGCCAGGCCGAGAAAAGAACGGCAAAACCGACCGCCTTACATCCCGCCCGCAAACGCCAAACAAAAAAATCAAAATTGCTCCCGCACAGGACGCATCAAACCTTATTCCAGCCCCGCTGTCTCGGGCAGGCCCAGCATCAGATTCATGCACTGGACCGCTGCGCCGGAGGCACCTTTTCCCAGGTTATCAAACAGGGCTGCCAGCAGCATCTGGCTGCCGTCCGGGCTGGCGGTGCAGTAGATCTCCAGCCGGTCGGTGCCGGCCAGGGCGTTGGATGCCAGAAAACCGTTTTCCGGCATCTCGCCCAGCGGGTGTACCGTGATCTGGCTTTGTCCGGCGTAATACCCGGCCAGCGCCCGGGCGATCTCGGCGGCGGGGGCCTTGGCCAGCGCCATGTGCAGCGGCAGGATGGTCTGCATCCCGCAATAGTAGTCGGCCACCACCGGCACAAAGGCGGGCGGCGCGGCCAGGCCGCAAACCGCCTGCATCTCGGGCAGGTGCTTGTGGTGCAGCGTCAGGCCGTAGCTGCGGGGGCTGTCCAGCGCGGCGGGACGGTCCTGCGCCTGATACTCCGCGATCATGCCCTTGCCGCCGCCCGAATAGCCGGTCAGGCTGGTGACGGTGAAGGGGTAGTCCGGCGGCAGCAGGCCCATCTGCACCAGCGGCGCCGCCAGCACCGCAAAGCCGGTGGCGTGGCAGCCGGGCACCGCCACCCGGGCCGCCTCCACAATGCGCTCCCGCTGGCCGGCCAGCTCGGGCAGGCCGTAGACCCAGCCCGGTGCGGTGCGGTGGGCGGTGGAGGTGTCCAGCACCCGCACACTGTCCGGGATCAGCGGCACGATCTCCCGCGAGGCGGCGTCCGGCAGGCAGAGGAACACCAGGTCCGCCCCGGCGCAGCAGGCGGCGCGGGCTTCCAGGTTTTTGCGATCCGCCTCCGGGATGGAGATAAGCTCCAGCTCCGGCCGGCCTGACAGCCGGTCCAGAAGCCGAAGGCCGGTGGTGCCGGCGGAACCGTCAACGAAAATTTTGTAGGTCTTCATGCAAAGTCCCCTCCGAACGTTTGGGAATCCGGATTTCAGTCCGTGTTCTGTGTCTGTCCGATCCCCAGTTTTGCCCGGGTGTCGGCAATCTGGCGCAGCACGCTCTCTTTGGCCGGGCCGCCGTAGCTGGTGCGGCCGTTGCAGCAGTTGGTCAGGTCGATGGCGTCGTAGACATCCTGCTCAAACAGCGGGCTGTATGCCTGGAATTCCTCCAGCGTCAGCTCCTCCAGCGTCTTGCCGGCGTCGATGCAGGCGGCCACCATCCGGCCGGTGCACTTGTAAGCGTCACGGAACGGCATGCCCTTTTTGGTCAGGTAGTCGGCGCAGTCGGTGGCGTTGATAAATCCCTTGGCGGCGGCGCGGCGCATATTCTCGGGCAGGGGGCGCATGGTTTCCAGCATGGGGGTCAGCGTGCGCAGGCAGAGCGCCAGCGTGTCGGCGGCATCGAACACCGCCTCCTTGTCCTCCTGCATATCCTTGTCGTAGGCCAGCGGCAGGCCCTTCATCATCACCAGCAGCGTGTTCAGGTCGCCGTAGACCCGGCCGGTCTTGCCGCGGATCAGTTCGGTGACGTCGGGGTTTTTCTTCTGCGGCATGATGGACGACCCGGTGGTGAAGGCATCGTCCAGCTCGACAAACTTGAACTCCCAGCTGCACCACAGGATGATTTCCTCCGACAGGCGGGACAGGTGCATCATGCAGGTGGCCATGGCCGCGGCAAACTCGATGCAGAAATCCCGGTCGGACACGCCGTCGATGGAGTTGGCACAGGGGGCGGCAAACCCCAGTTCGCGGGCGGTGTAATCCCGGTCGATGGGGTAGGTGGTGCCGGCCAGCGCGCCGGACCCCAGCGGGCACTCGGCGTCCATGCGGGCGGCGGCGTCCCGGAAGCGGCCCAGGTCCCGCAGCAGCATGGCGGCGTAGGCCATCAGCTGGTGGCCGAAGGTGACCGGCTGCGCCCGCTGCAGATGGGTGTAGCCGGGCATGACGTACCCGGCTGCCTGCTCGGCCTGGGTGCACAGGGCGGCGATCAGATCCTTGATGCCGGCCTGCAGCGCCTCGCCCTCGTCCCGCAGCCAAAGGCGGAGATCCAGCGCCACCTGGTCGTTGCGGCTGCGGCCGGTGTGCAGCCGCTTGCCGGCATCGCCGATGCGGGCGGTGAGGGTCTGCTCCACAAAGGTGTGGACGTCCTCGGCCTCCGGGTCGATGGCCAGCTTTCCGGAATGCAGATCGGCCAAAATGCCCTCAAGGCCCTGATGGATGGCCTGCACGTCGGCGGCGGAGATGATGCCCTGCCTGCCCAGCATGGCGGAATGGACCATACTGCCGCGGATGTCCTGCTCAATCATGCGGGAGTCAAAGCGGATCGAGGAATTGAAGTCGTTGACGCGGCTGTCGACCGCCTTGCTTGCGCGGCCCTGCCAGAGTTGCGGCATAATGGGTACCTCCTGTTTGTTGTGGATGGATGCCAGCCCGCCCGGCTGCGGGGGCGCGGCGGACAGGCCGGGAAAATGACAAGCCGCCCAGGGCGGGCCCTGCGGCGCGGCCCTGGGACGGCAGACAGATTTTCGAAAATTGGGGATTGGGGGGGTGAACAGCGGGGGCGATAAAACCTTCCCTCGGCCCGCAAGGTAGGGCCGAGCACCGCAATTTGGCGGGATGACACAACGTATCCTCAGGCTGGGGTCCAGGGGATGAGTTCCCCTGGTCGGGCGTCCACCGCCTCGAAACCGGTGGCACCTTTCTCGGTTCCTCTTTCGGTGACGAAAGAGGAACGCCTACCGCAGGATGCCGGTAAAAGCGAAATCACCCGCCCCGCCAAGTGGCAGGGGCAAAATTGCCCGCCCTGCAACACACCCGCAAGCATCTTAGATAACAATCAAGATCGTTCCGCCCTCTGCCGGCAAGGCCTTTCTCACTCCTTGGGCCACTTTTTGGCCAGCTTGGCGCGCTCGGCGATGGGCAGGCCGAACAGGTTGATGAACCCGGCGGAATCGGCCTGGTTGTAGTCGTCATCCTCACCGAAGGAAGCGGTCTGCTCGTCGTACAGCGTGTAGGGGCTGGTGACGCCGGCGTTGATCATGTTGCCCTTGTACAGCTTGAGGGTCACATCGCCGGTGACGGTCTTTTGCAGCTCGTCGGTGAAGGCGCAGATGGCCTCCCGCAGGGGAGTGTACCACTGGCCGTTGTAGACGATCTCGCCCATCTTCTGGGCGATGATGTCCTTGAAGTGGAAGCTTTCCTTGTCCAGCGTGATGGTCTCCAGCACGTTGTGGGCCTTGTACAGGATGGTGCCGCCGGGGGTCTCGTAGACGCCGCGGCTCTTCATGCCCACCAGGCGGTTTTCAACAATGTCCAGCAGGCCGATGCCGTTTTCGCCGCCCACCTTGTTCAGGTACTCGATCAGGCTGACGCCGTCCATCTCCTTGCCGTCCACAGCGGTGGGGATGCCCTTTTCAAAGTGGATGGTCACATAGGTGGGGGTGTCGGGCGCCTGCTCGGGGCTGACGCCCAGCTCCAGAAAGCCGGGCTTGTTGTACTGGGGCTCGTTCTTCGGGTCCTCCAGGTCCAGGCCCTCGTGGGACAGATGCCACAGGTTCTTGTCTTTGGAGTAGTTGGTTTCCCGGTTGATGCGCAGGGGGATGTGGTGGGCCTCGGCGTAGTCAATCTCCTCGTCGCGGCTCTTGATGTCCCACTCGCGCCAGGGGGCGATGATGGCCATGTCGGGGGCCAGCGCCTTCAGGGTCAGCTCAAAGCGGACCTGGTCGTTGCCCTTGCCGGTGCAGCCGTGGCAGATGGCGTCGGCGCCCTCTTTGATGGCGATCTCGGCCAGGCCCTTGGCGATGCAGGGGCGGGCATGGCTGGTGCCCAGCAGGTAGTCCTCGTACTTGGCGTCGGCTTTCAGGCAGGGCCAGATGAAGTCCTCCACGTACTCTTTCTTCAGATCCAGCACATACAGCTTGGAGGCGCCGGTCTTTTTGGCCTTCTCCTCCAGGCCGTCCAGCTCGGTGCCCTGGCCCACGTCGCCGGAGACGGCGATGACCTCGCAATTATTGTAGTTTTCCTTCAGCCAGGGGATGATGATGGACGTGTCCAGACCGCCGGAGTAGGCCAGCACAACCTTTTTGATATCTTTCTTTGCCTTTTTCATGGTCAATACGCTCCTGTCCTCGAAAATCGGGCGCCGGCCGGGGGAAGATACCGCCCGCCCTGCGGCCGCCGTCCCGTATGCTTCAATTTGAATAAATATTCATTGCATATTCCCATTATAGACTGGAAAATCCAAAATGCAAGATGGCGTTTTTGACAAACAACCAAAAATGCTCCTCATCATTTTGTATTCTTTGCTGCAATTGGTTTTTTCTTTGTGGATAAATATTCACTATTTTTTGTGTTATACAAAAAATATGCACTATGTCCGGGCCGGGCTTTTTGCGCCGCCTGAACGTAACGTCCGCATGGGGCAGGGCGGGCGTTCACCCCGCCGCTGCCGAACGGCAAAATCGGGGCCGGCCATCACCGGGCCGGGGAAAATAGCCGGCATCCCGCAACGCCATGGCCGTCCAAAAATTTCCCTTGCCAAACACCGGGTTCATCCCCTATACTGGTACTATGTAAAATTGTGGCCCTGTGCCCTGGAATGATCGCGCCAACGCGGCGGGAATGGCGGGTGTGAACCATGTTGAAGATTTATCGTACCAAGGATCAGCAGCTGACGCGGACCCAGGCCTTTGAGGAGGGCTGCTGGGTCTGCCTGACCGCCCCCAGCCCCGACGAGATCCGCAAGGTGGCCACCACCCTGGACATTGAGCCCGCCGACCTGCAGGCCGCCCTGGATAATGAGGAGAGCGCCCGCATCTCGCTGGAGGACGGCTACACCCTGATCCTGGTGGACATTCCCATCAAGGAGCAGGGCTCCAGCGAGGGAGTCTACACCACCATCCCCCTGGGCATCCTGCTCACCCAGCAGCTGATTGTCACCGTCTGTTCGGTGGACACGCCGGTGCTGGCCGATTTTTCGGCCTGCCGGGTGCGGAGCTTTTCCACCCGCAAAAAGATGCGCTTTGTCTACCAGATCCTCTACCGGGCGGCTACCATCTATCAGCAGGAGCTGCGCCTGATCGACCGCCGCCGCCAGGCGCTGGAGGCCAATCTCTCCGGCCAGCTGGAGGACAAGGACCTGATGGAACTGCACCGGCTGGAATCGACCCTGGTTTATTTTGCCACCAGTCTGCGGGCCAACAATACCGTTATGGACCGGCTGACCCGCTACAAGCGGCTGGAACAATATCCCGACGACCGGGAGCTGCTGGACGATGTGATCGTTGAGCTGCGTCAGGCCATCGAGATGACCAGCATCTACCGCGACGATATCAAGGGCACGCGGGAACTGTTCTCAGCCATTTTGGACAACCGCCTGAATAACGCCATGAAATATCTGACCTCCATCACGCTGATCATGGCGGTGCCCACCGTGATTTCGGGGCTGTACGGCATGAACGTCAACGCCGACAGTATGCCCTTTGTGGGCAGCGGCGCCGCCTTTGGCATTGTATGCGCCATCATCGGGCTGGTCTGTGTGGCGGCCGCCTGGGTGCTGCACAAAAAGCATATGCTGTAAGCCCGCCCCGGGCTGCCGCAAAACCGGCGCGCCCCGCAAAAACAGATTAATGGATGCCGGCAAAGGCATTTTGATTTCCCAGTTTTATAAGGTTCATAAGGAGAGATGATCCCATGCTTACCAAACGTGAGAGCGGCATCCTGATGCCGCTGTCCAGCCTGCCGGGCGGTTACGGCATCGGCTCGCTGGGTGCGCCGGCCCGCCGGTTTGTGGATTTCCTGGTCCGCGCCGGGCAAAGTGTCTGGCAGATCCTGCCGGTGGGGCCCACCGGCTATGGCGACAGCCCCTACCAGAGCTGCTCTGCCTTTGCGGGCAATCCTTATTTTATCGACCTGGACCTGCTGGCAGCCGACGGCCTGCTCTCCCGGGCGGACTACGCCTTTCTGGACTGGGGCGACGACCCCGAACGGGTGGATTACGGCCTTTTGTACAAAAAGCGGCTGCCGGTGCTGCGGCTGGCTTACCTCAACTTTCTGCGGCAGCGGCCGCTGCCCGGCTGCGACACCCCCTACCCGGACGACTGGTATGCCTTCCTCTTCCGCAGCGACAACTGGCTGCCTGATTACTGCCTGTACATGGCCGTCAAGCAGGAAAATGGCATGAAGGACTGGCAGCAGTGGCCCCGGGCCTACCGCCTGCGCGACCCGGCCACGCTGGAGAAATTCCGCGCCGACCACGCCGGAGAGCTGGGCTTCTGGGCCTTTGTGCAGTATGAGTTCGACCGCCAGTGGCGGGCGCTCAAACACTATGCCAACAGCCGGGGCATCCGCATCATGGGCGACATCCCCATCTATGTGGCGGCGGATTCCGCCGACGCCTGGACCGGCGGCAGGCTGTTCGAGATGGATGCCGAGGGGCATCCGCTGCGGGTGGCCGGCTGCCCGCCGGATTACTTTGCCGCCGACGGCCAGCTGTGGGGCAACCCCCTGTACGACTGGCCCTACCACAAGCGCACCGGCTACGCCTGGTGGGTCAGCCGGGTGCGCCATGCGCTGGACATCTACGACATCTTGCGCATCGATCACTTCCGCGGGTTTGACACCTACTGGGCCATCCCGGCGGGGGAGTCCACCGCCCGCCACGGCAAGTGGGAGAAGGGCCCCGGCATGGACCTGTTCCGCGCGCTGCACACGGCCCTGGGCGACCTGCCCATCGTGGCCGAGGACCTGGGCGAGCTGTTTGACTCGGTGCGGGAACTGCTGAAGGAAAGCGGTTTTCCCGGCATGAAGGTGCTGCAGTTTGCCCTGGACGGCACCGACAATGAGTATCTGCCCCACAACTACCCCCGCAACTGTGTCTGCTATCCCGGCACACACGACAATGACACGCTGCTGGGCTGGTGGGAAAACGGCGCCTCGGCGGAGAAGCAGAGTGAACTGACCGCCTATCTTGCCCTGACCCCGCAGGAGGGTCTGCGGGACGGCGTACTGCGGGGCGTACTGGCCAGCCCGGCACTGCTGGCCATTGTGCCCATGGCAGACTGGCTAGGCCTTGGCAGTGAGGCCCGCATGAACACCCCCGGCCGCGCCGACGGCAACTGGCAGTGGCGCGCCGCCGAAACCGCGCTGACCCCGGCCCTGGCCGGCGAGATCCGTACCATCACCGCCCGGTATTTCCGCGCCCGGGCGGCAAAGCCCGGCGGGGAGGATACGCCGGCCGCACCCGCACCCGGCCCGGCGCAGGCCGCCCCGCAAAAAGCACAGTCAAACGAGAAAAAGAGCGTACAGTCTGTTCAAAATTAACCAGGCCGGGCATGGTCTTTGTCAAACTCGCACACGATTCAACTTTTTTTCACCTGTTTCTTTGTACAAACCAAAGATAGGCAGGCCAAACTAGCTGTGATACAATAAGAAAACAGAATAATAAAATAAAAATGGGGGCGCCTGCCTCCACTGAATGCGCCCGGCGGCGGATGTTCCGCCAGATGCTGTCCGCTTGACACAGCGGTCAGCCTGATTCCTGTTTTCCCCCTTGACGGCGGGGACAGGCCGCTGCCATTGGCGCCGTTTCCGTGATAGGGAAGGGGATTTGCAAGTGAAACAGGAATACACCCGCAGCGAGGTTGCTGCATTGCTGGAGACACTGCGCCAGGTTTTTCAGGATGTGATGTTGGTCGATGCCGCTTCCGGCGCCATTTTGGATGACCGCGCCGACCAGCCCACCGGTGAGTATTGCCAGCTGCCGGTGCTGGATGACCAGGGCCGTGGCTGGCAGCCGCTGAGCGGAGAGGAGCTGAGCCTGTTGCTCTACTATTCGGTGGCGGTGGAGAACCGCGCCTGCCTGCTGCTGATCAGCTGTCATCTGCCGGACACCCTGCGGGCGGAAAATCGCGAGGCCAACGCTCTGCTCCGCCAGCTGGCCAAGTATCAGGAGGAGCTCAACCGCGACTATGTGACGGGCGCCTACAACCGCCGCTATCTGGCCGAAACCTGGCAGCCCGCCATGACCGGCCACACCCCCTGCGCCGTGCTGGTGCGGGTGAACGAGTATGCCAGCGTGTGCAGCGAGTACGGCAGCGACGCCGGCGACAACTGCCTGAACGCCGCCGCGGGCATTTTGCAGCGGGCGGTGGGCGCCGACCCGAACAAGGGGATTCTGGTCCGGCTGGAGGATGGTATGTTCCTGCTGACCGCCGACTGCCCCGCCGCACAGGTGGTGGACCACCTGCGCCAGGCCATGGACGAGAGCCGCCATGTGTTCAGCATCTCGCTGTCCCGCCGGGCCGAGTTCACCATGGCCATTGCCGCTGCCAACTGGGTCGAGGCAGGCAGCTGGGATCTGCTGCTGGCCCTGGCCGAACAGCGTCTGGCCGACGCCTGATCCCCCCAATTGAATATCCCGCCCCCTGGATGCGCATACTATCCGGTGTAAGGGCAGGGCACACCGCCCCGCCCGAATGCTGCGCATACAGGGGGTATTTGTATATGAGCGACCACACCACCGACAATGAGGCCATGCTGCAAGAGATTGTGCAGAACACCGAGCTGGGCAAAAACACGCTGGATGAGATGATGACCCTGACCCGCGACCAGCAGCTGAAAAACGAGATGCTGCGCCAAAAGCGGGAATACCGCCGCCTGAACCAGGCCGCCCACACCGCGCTGGACGCCATCGGCGCCCAGGCCAAAGGGCAGAGCGCCGCCGCCCGCATGGGGGTAAGCATGGGCATCCGCACCCGCACCATGATGGACAAGTCCACCCGCAACCTGGCCACCATGCTGGCCGAGGGCAGCGGCCAGGGCGTGATGGACTGCAAGCGTGCCGAGACCGATTATCCCCAGGCGTCCCCCGGGGCCCGCAGGCTGATGCGGGAGCTGTGCGCCTTTCAGGAGCAGGCCGAGCAGACCTGGCGGGGCTTTCTGTAACCGAGCCGCCCTGTCACACCATCCAAATTGAATTGAATCTACTTGTGCATTGTGCGCAAAAGCCACGCCGCGGCGCCCCACCATCTGGCCAAGGGGTACCGCGGCGTGGTATGATGTTACCAGATTGTATCGGAATTTCGGCCTGCCGCACCGGCAGCGCCCCGAATCCCGAAAACTACCGGCGGCGCCCCGCGCCCGCCAGAGAGGGATGTCTGCTATGGAATTTTTGCTGACCCGCCGCGTACAGATCTCGGCCCAATGGTCCAGTGAGCCGCTGCGCCGCGCCATGGACCGGTTTCGCCGGGATTTGGAGCTGACGCTGAACAGCGGCGAGCTGGTGCCTGCCGGGCGCATCCTGCTCTGCCTTTCCCGGGATCTGGCCCCGGAACAGTATACCATCGACCTGCAAAGCAGCGACTCGATGGTCATCTGCGCCGCGGACGATCTGGGGGCCGTCTACGCGCTACTGTGGCTCAGCCGCACGGCGCTGAACATCCAGCCCCTCTGGTTCTGGAATGACCAAAAGTTTGAAAAGCGGGAGCTGGCCGCCATCCGTGAGCAGCACATCGCCGCCCGGCCGGCCTCGGTGGGGTTGCGCGGGTGGGATTTTTCCGGCGGTCAGCTGTTGGCCAACTGGGATGCCGGCGCCCCCAACCTGGGCTGGGAGATGGCCTTTGAGGCATTGCTGCGGCTGGGCGGCAACTTTGTGGCGCTGCCCCAGGGTGCCCCCGCCGACCTGGCGGCCGCCATGGGCCTGTGGCGCCTGCAGCCGGACGGCCAGCCGCTGGAGGCCCCCGCCTTTGCCAATGCCTGCCCCGGCAAACCGGCGCTGTTTTCGGCCAGCGCCGGTCACTGGGAAAAGCTGTGGGCCGACACCGTGGAGCAAAACAAGCATAAAAAGCTGATCTGGCGGCTGGGTCTGCCCGGCGACTGCGCCATCCTGCCGGAGAGCACCGCCGCACCGCTGGACAGCCAGGGCGTCAGCCTGAGCCGGGTGCTGCGCGCCCAGTACGACGCCGTGCGCACCCGGTTGCCCGCGGCGCCGGTCTGCTTTTCGCTGAACGAGCACACCGCCGCCCTGGCCCGGGCCGGGGCGCTGGCCCTGCCGGAGGATGTCATCCTGCTCTGGCCGGACAACGGCCACGGCAAATTTTTGGCTCCGCGGCCGGGCAGCGCCGATCCCCGCACCCCCCAGCTGCCCGCAGCGGGCACGGCGGGGCGGCAGGGGGTGTTCTTCCATGCGGCGGTCAGTGACGGCGTTGCCGGCAACTGCCTGACCATGTACCCTGCCGCCATGGAGCAGGCCGCCCAGGAACTGTGCGATGTCTTTGAGCTGGGTGCCCGGGCCATGTGGCTGGTCAGCGCCGGATGCGTCAAGCCCCATGTCTATCCGCTGGATGTGCTGGCCGCGCTGTGGCTGGATGTGGACACCGACCTTTCCGCCCACCGCACCGATTACCTGAATACATATTACCGCGCGCCCGACAATTGGGCGCTGCAGCCCCGCCAGCTGGACGATCTGAACACCTGCTGGAAGTCCTGGCCGCAGGCCACCGCAGCCTACGGCGCCTGGCCGGACCAACGTGCCGGCGAGCAGCTGATGGTCTGCGGCAGCCGGGCACTGGCCGCCGCGTGGCTGGCCGGCCGCACTGCCACACCGGTGCCTGCACTGCGCTGGGCGGCGGGGGACAAACCCTTTGCCGACCAGCTTGCCTGGCTGCGGGAGGTGTGCGCCACGGCATTGCCCGGCTTTGAGACCCTGCAGTCCGGCTGCGAGTATGCCGCGCGCCCCACCACCCGCCTTTGGGCCGACACGCTGCTGGGCCAGGTGCGGCTGTACCGTCAGTGTTTGCAGGGCACCATCCATCTGTGCGACGCCTGGCAGAGCTGGCAGCAGCGGGAGTACCGCACCTGCTTCCGGCTGCTTGGCCGGGCGGCCAACGCCTTTGACACCGCCCGCCGGGTGCTGGGCGGCTGTGCCCATGGCCGCTGGTCCGGTTTTTACCGCCAGGAGGAGACTGCCACCGACCTGGGCCGCACCGTCTGGGTGCTGCGGTCGCTGATGGCGCTGCCCCGCGCCGCCGGCGACGGCCCCGAGTATACCACCTGGCAGCGGGACCTGCTGGGGGACAAGGCCCCCGCCGCCGCCATGCTGGACGAGCCCCTCTGGACCGCCATGGAGAAAGCCGGCAGATAGGCCGGCGATGGCATTGGGATGGCGAATAGCCGCAGCGCGGCCTGACAAGGTTCCCTGTATCCGACAAAACAAAAGCGCCGGGGATCTTTCCGATTTCCCTAACGCCCCATCCTGACTTTTCCCTGTATTGCGGATTGCCTGCAATCAAACAATACAGGGCTTTTTTCTGCCCGATGGTGTAACAGCCAGACGCTTTTCCCGTTATTTTTGATGAAAGGGGGCCCGCCATGATGGAGGATCATGAGATTGTAGCGCTCTACTTTGCCCGCAGTGAAAGTGCCATCACCGAGACCGCCCGCAAGTTCGGCGCCTACTGCCGGACCATCGCCTGGAACATCCTGGGCAGCCGCCGGGACGCCGAAGAGTGTGAGAACGATACCTGGCTGGCCGCCTGGAACAGCATCCCGCCCAACCATCCGGCCCGGCTGGCGCCCTACCTGGGCCGCATCACCCGCAATCTGGCGCTGGACCGGTACGACCAGGCCCACGCCCAAAAGCGGGGCGGTGTTTCCGGTGTGATGGCCGAGTTGGACGACTGCCTGCCCGACCCGGCCCTGGTCCACCACACGGTGGAAGCCGCCGAGACCGCCCGGCAGATCAGCGCTTTCCTGCGCGAACAGCCGGCCGAGGCGCGGCGCTTTTTTCTGCGGCGGTACTGGTACTGTGACAAAACCGCCGATATTGCCCGGCGCTACGGTGTCAGCGAGGGCAAGGTCCGGGTGACGCTGCACCGCACCCGGGAAAAACTGAAGGATTTTCTGCAACAACAGGGGGTGGAACTATGACCGCGAAAGATCTGTTTGAAGCCGTCGGCCTGGTGGATGAGGACCTGATCGAGGAGGCCGATGCGCCTGTACCCGGCAAAAAGACGCATTTCCCAGCCTGGCGGCGGGCGCTGCCGCTGGCGGCCTGTTTCTGCCTGGCGGTGGGGGCGGTATTGGCCTGGCGGAGGGTATCCGGCAGCAGCCTGGCCGGCAGCGAGGCGCAGGCCCAGCTGTCCACGGCCACCGCGCCGGAAAGCGAGAATCCCCCGCTGCCCGAGGTGCAGGCGGAGGCCGGTGCCGCCCCGGATGCGCCGGTGCAGGCGGAGAACGCCCCGGACATGGCCGCCGCCCCCGAGGAGCGGGGTACCGCCGACCGGGCGCTGGACGCCTTGCTGCCGGCGGAGGTGGCGGACGCCATCACCCCGGCAGCCGGTGACGGCGGGGGAGCCGCACTGGCAGCCAGCGCCGGGGAATTGCTGGGCACCGCCGCTGACCCGGCCCCCGCCGCCTGGCCGGACACGATGCCGGTCTACCGCAGCCCGCTGGCGGACGGCAGCCTGGATGAGGCCGGCATGCGGGACACCCTGCGCCAGGTGCTCGAGGCGCTGGGCCGGGACCCGGACCTGGCGCAGGACGCCGTGCTGGCCTACAACTGGTCGCCGGAAGAGGTCGGCCAGGCCGACCGGATCGCCGCCGAGCTGTTGGAACAGTTCGGCACCGGCAGTATGCTGGAATTTTGGGGCGGACTGGCCCAGCTGGAGCTGACCCTGGACGACGGCAGCACCCTGACCGTGCGCAACGACCAACAGGTGACGTTGGACGCCGCCGACAGCGGCAGCCTGCACCCGTTGACCGGGCAGGAGCTGGCGGCAAACGCCGGGCTGCTGGCCGCACTGGGCGGCTACGACACGCTGTGCAGCCCCCAAACCCACAGCTGGACCGACGGCAGCGCTCTGCCCGCCCAGCCGGAACTGACCGGCAGCGGCCTGCCCGGCCGCATGACCGGGCTGCTGGCAGAGACAGACGGCCGGCTGGCGGCCTTCACCCTGTCCGGCGCCGCCCGGGCGGAGCAGGTGGCGGAACTGGCGGTACTTCCGCTGGATGAGGCGGAGGCCCTTTTGCAGAACGGCGGCTATCTGGGCGTGGGGTATGAGGGCGGCGAGCCCTCCCAGGGCAGTATCGTGGATGCCCGGCTGGGGTATCTTTCCGGCGACGCGCTCTACTATGTGCCGGTGTGGCAGTTCACGGTGGACTTCGGCCCGGCGGAGGAGGCCTCCTACCCCGCCGCCGACCCCGACACCGGCGCGGTGCTGCACGCCTACTTCACCTATTGGGTTCCTGCGGTGGATGCAGACGCACTGACCAGCCTGATCACCCAATCCCGCTGATCCTTGCCGCGGGGATGCTCGGCCGCGCAGCAACGCGAAAAATTCCTCTTTGCAGGCGGGCAGGATTCTGATATAATAGAAACTGTCTAACCGCATACAGGATTTGCCGAGAGGAGAGGATTGCTTGCATATCGCCGTCGTGGAGGACGATCAGGAAAGCCGCCAGCAGCTGGAGGAGTATATCCATCAGTACGGGCAGGAGCACGGCATGACCTTTGATGTGGAGCTGTTTGCCGGCGGCGACCAGATCGTTGCACAGGACACCTCCCGGTTTGACATCATCCTGCTGGACATTGAGATGCCCGGCATGAACGGCATGGAGGCCGCCACAAAGCTGCGTGCCCGGGATTCAGACGTGGTGCTGGTGTTTGTGACCAACATGGCCCAGTACGCCATCCACGGGTATGAGGTGGGCGCCCTGGATTTTGTGCTCAAGCCCATCAGCTACTATACCTTCCGGGTACGGTTTGAGCGTGCCATCCACCGGGCATTGCAGCGGGAGGGCGGCCAGGTGCTGCTGACCTGCCCGGACGGGGTGGTCCGGCTGAACACCCGGGACATTTACTATGTGGAAGTGCAGAACCGCCAGCTGCACTACCACACCCTGCAGGGCGAGTATGTGCTGCGGGGCACCATGCAGCAGGCCGAACAGGAGCTGGGCCGCCACCACTTTGTGCGGTGCAGCCACTGGTGCCTGGTCAATCTGCGCCATGTCACTGAGGTTCATCGGGACACCGTGGTGGTGGCCGGGCAGGAACTGGCCATCAGCCGGCGCAACTACACCGCCTTTCTCACCGCGCTGACCAACTATGTGGGGGGAGACGCCTGATGCATCCGGTGGAACTTTTTTGTATCATCTGGCGGCTGGCCGGGCTGTGGCTGGCCGCCCTTGTGTTTCTTCTGCCGCTGCGCCGCCGCAGCCTGCCGGTCTGGCAGGCTGCGGCGGGCACGGCGGTCTGCATCGCGCTGCGGGTCCTGCTGCTGCAGGTCACCCTGGGCGGCGGCGCGGCCGGGCTGTGGGTCTGTTACCTTGCCAGCTATCTGCTGGTAACGACGGTGACGGCGCTGTGGACCGACCAGGCCCCCACCGGCACACTTTACTGCGGCGTGTGGGCGCTGGTTTTGTACTATCTGGGGGATTCGCTGCTTCTCATCTGCCGCCGCGCGGCGGAGTTCTGGCAGCTGGCCCCGGCCCCCGCCCTGGCCGCCGCAGCGCTGCCGGTGCTGATTTTTTATCTGGTGGTGGGGTGCACGCTGGCCCGCTTTATGCCGGTAAACCACCAGTACCAGATCGGCCCGCGGGAAACGGCCTCCGCCTTTGTGCTGCTGGCCCTGATTTTGCTGCTGGCCCAGCTGTCCCACACCCACTGGTACCAGGAGGACGACTGGGCCGTGTGGGTCTTTCCGCTGCTGATCGAGGTGTACTGCGCCACGCTGCTCTACCTGCAGCACGAGCTGTTCAAAAAGAGCTATCTCAGCCAGGACCTGGCCATGCTCAACCAGCTGTGGGCCCAGCAAAAGTCCCAATACGCGCTGGCAAAGCGCAACATTGCCCTGATCAACCGCAAATGCCATGAGCTGAAGCATCAGATCCGCGCCATGCACGCCATGTTTGGCGAGGAGAAGGCCGATTATCTGGACGAGCTGGAACAGTCGGTGCGCATTTATGACGCCATTGCCAAGACCGGCAACGAGGTGCTGGACACCGTCCTGACCGAAAAAAGCCTGGTCTGTGAGGCCAGCCAGATCCAGTGCCACTGCGTGGCCGACGGCCAGCTGCTGGACTTTATGGACCCGGTCGACCTGTATGCCATCTTTGCCAACGCGCTGGACAATGCCATCGAACATGTGCGCTGCATCCAGGACAAGGAGCGCCGCATCATCGACGTGCTGGTCTATGCCGAGAACAAGCTGCTGGCCATCCAGGTCAGCAACCCGGTGCAGTCGGCGCCGCGCTTTGGGGCCGACGGTCTGCCGGTAAGCACAAAGTCCGGTGATGGCCCCCATGGCTACGGCCTGAAGAGCGTGCGCCACGCGGTGCAGAAATACGGCGGCTTTCTCACCGTCAAGGTGGAGGACGGCTGTTTCCATCTGCGCATCCTGCTGCCGGTAAAAAGTTGATACCACCCCAACCCGGGCGCCCCATTGCGGGTGCCCGGGTTGGTTGATCCTGCGGGTTTTGTCTTTACTTTTTTGCCAAAATGCCGTAAAATTGTAACGTAATGCTTTCATGGCGCAATGCGGTAAAGCGGCAGGCGGTTGCCTCTGTGCGAAGTGCTGCGCCCGGAAAAATCTATGAATGCAAAGGAGAACGACCGTGTTCAAGATCGCAAAAAAACGCAGCCTGAACCCCACGGTGACCGAGATGTCCATCGAAGCACCGCTGATTGCCAAAAAGGCAAAGGCCGGCCAGTTTATCATCCTGCGCGCCAAGGATGACTCGGAGCGCATCCCGCTGACCATCGCCGGCACCGACCCTGTGGCCGGTACGGTGGATATCATCTTCCAGCTGGTGGGCGCCGGCACCATGCAGCTGAACACCCTGAACGAGGGCGAGTGCCTGCACGACTTTGTGGGCCCCCTGGGCAAGGCCACCGAGATCGACGGCCTGAAGAACGTCTGCGTGGTGGGCGGCGGTGTGGGCTGCGCCATCGCGCTGCCGGTGGCCCGGGCGCTGCACGCCGCCGGCGCCAAGGTGACCGGCATTGTGGGCTTCCGCAACAAGGACCTGGTCATCCTGGAGGATGAGTTCCGCGCCTGCTGCGACGAGCTGATCCTGGTGACCGACGACGGCAGCTACGGCCAGAAGGGCGTTGTCACCGCCCCGCTGGAGCAGTGCATCCAGAACGGCGCCAATTTTGACGAGGTCATCGCCATCGGTCCGCTGATCATGATGAAATTCGTGGTGGCCACCACCAAAAAATACAACGTCAAGACCGTTGTCTCCATGAACCCCATCATGGTGGACGGCACCGGCATGTGCGGCGGCTGCCGCCTGACCGTGGGCGGCAAGACGGTGTTTGCCTGCGTGGACGGCCCCGACTTTGACGGCTTTGAGGTGGATTTTGACGAGGCCATGCAGCGCGGCACCATGTACCGCGATTTTGAGGCGCACGCCCGCGAGGAGCAGTGCAACCTGCTGAACCAGGAGGTAAAGTGAAATGCCGGCTATCCAACGCAATATGGACCCCAAAAAGTGCCCCATGCCCAGCCAGGACCCCAACGTCCGCAACAAGAACTTCAAGGAAGTCGCCCTGGGCTACACCGCCGACATGGCCGTGAACGAGGCAAAGCGCTGCCTGCAGTGCAAGAATCATCCCTGCCGCACCGGCTGCCCGGTGGACATTGACATTCCCGGTTTCATCGCCAAGGTGGCCGAGGGGGATTTTGAGGCGGCCTACCAGATTCTGTCCGCCTCCAGCGCGCTGCCCGCGGTCTGCGGCCGCGTCTGCCCCCAGGAGAACCAGTGCGAGGGCAAGTGCATCCGTGGCATCAAGGGCGAGCCGGTGGGCATCGGCCGTCTGGAGCGGTTTGTGGCCGACTGGCACCGGGAGAACGTACATACCCCGGTCACCCCGCCGGCCCCCAACGGCCACAAGGTGGCGGTGATCGGCGCGGGCCCCTCCGGCCTGACCGCCGCCGGCGACCTGGCCAAGATGGGCTACAAGGTCACGGTGTTCGAGGCCCTGCATGTGGCGGGCGGCGTGCTGATGTACGGCATTCCCGAGTTCCGTCTGCCCAAGGACATCGTCCAGAACGAGATTGACGGCCTGCGCGCCCTGGGCGTGGACATCGAGACCAACATGGTCATCGGCAAGGTGCTGACCATCGACGAGCTGATGGGTGAGTACGGCTTTGAGGCGGTCTACATTGCCTCCGGCGCCGGTCTGCCCCGGTTCATGGGCATCCCGGGCGAGAGCCTGAAGGGCGTCTACTCGGCCAATGAGTACCTGACCCGCGTCAACCTGATGAAGGCCTATCTGCCCGACAGCCGCACCCCCATCAAGAAGAGCCGGAAGGTGGCCGTGGTGGGCGGCGGCAACGTGGCCATGGACGCGGCCCGCTGCGCCAAGCGCCTGGGCGCCGAGACTGTCTACATTGTCTACCGCCGCGGCATGGCCGAGCTGCCCGCCCGCAAGGAGGAAGTGGAGCACGCTGAGGAGGAGGGCATCATCTTCAAGACCCTCACCAACCCGGTGGAGGTGCTCTCCGACGACAACGGCTGTGTCCGGGGCATGATCTGCGTGGAGATGGAGCTGGGCGAGCCGGACGCCTCCGGCCGCCGCCGTCCCATCGTCAAGCAGGGCAGCGAGTTCGAGCTGGATGTGGACACCATGATCATGGCGCTGGGCACCAGCCCCAACCCGCTGATCCGCCACACCACCCCCGGCCTGGACGCCGACAAGCACGGCTGCATCATCACCGACGGCCCCGACGGCCTGACCAGCCGGCCCTTTGTCTATGCGGGCGGTGACGCCGTCACCGGTGCCGCCACCGTCATTCTGGCCATGGGCGCCGGCAAGGAGGCCGCCAAGGCCATCGACAAGGCCATCAAAGCCAAGGCCGGCGAAGCGTAACCCCCGGCCGCCCCGTCTTTCCACACAACTTGTTTTACAGAGGCCTGCTCCGGCGGGCCTCTGTTTTTTGTGCCGATCGCCGGGGCAGGGGAGCGGCCCGGCGGGGAAAGTTTTCCACACGACGGGTGGAAAATGTGGAAAACTTTCCCCGGTTTTTCCGCCGGGTTCCCTGACGTCCGCCGCATTGTGGAAGCCCACATTTTGTGGTAAAATAATTATATATACGGATTTTTGCGCCGGGCTGTCAAAATAGCCCGGCGCCCCAGAAACAGAGGATTTTGCCATGCAGCTCCGCAGTACCATCTGTGCGCTGGCGACGCCCCCCGGGGAGGGGGGGATCGCCGTGGTGCGCCTGTCCGGCCCGGACACCTACCCCATTGCCGCCAAGGTCTTTGTACCCATCCATAAACAGAAGTCGGTGTTGGAGGCCAAAGGCTACACCGCGCTGTTCGGCCACTATATTCTGGCCGGGCAGGAGATGGACGAGACGGTGGCGCTGTTCTACCGCGCCCCCCACAGTTACACCGGCGAGGATGTGATCGAACTTTCGGTTCACGGTGGCAGCGCCATGTCGGACGGGCTGCAACAGGCGTTGATCGCCGCCGGCGCGGTGCCCGCCGCCCCCGGCGAGTTCACCCGCCGCGCACTGGAGAACGGCCGCATGAGCCTGACCCAGGCCGAGGCGGTGATGGAGGTCATCTCGGCAAACGGGCGGCAGGGTGCAGCGCTGGCCAAGTCCGCGCTGGACGGCCGCCTGGCCCGGGAGGCGGGGGAGATCCGCCGGGCGCTGCAATCGCTGGCCGCCCACCTGACTGCCTGGATCGATTACCCCGAGGAGGATGTGTACGAGCTTGCCCCCGCTGAGCTGAAGACCACCCTTCAACAGCAAAAGGCAAAGCTGGATGGCTGGGTGGACAGCTACAACGCGGGGGCGGTGCTGCGCCACGGGGTGGATTGTGTGCTGCTGGGGCGGCCCAACGTGGGCAAAAGCACACTCTTAAACCTGCTGGCCGGGTTTGACCGGGCCATCGTCACGCCGGTGGCGGGTACCACCCGGGATGTGGTGGAGCAGACAGTGCAGCTGGGGGATATCCGGCTGAACCTGTTTGATACCGCAGGCGTCCGGGCCGAGGAGGAGGCCGACGCCATCGAGGCCGAGGGCATCCGCCGCAGCTGGAAAAAATTGGAGGAAGCCGGGCTGGTACTGGCAGTGTTTGACGCCGGCGCCCCGGTGACGGAGGCGGACATTGAGATTGCCCGCCGCTGCCAGGGCCGCCCGGCGCTGGCCATCTTCAACAAGCAGGACCTGGCCGCGGATACCCATCAGTTTGACGAGGGGCTGCTGACCCCCTATTTCCGGCAGGTGATCCGGCTGTGTGCCCGGGACGCCGCCAGCCTGAAACCGCTGTCCGACGCGGTGGCCGGGCTGTTGGGCACTGCCGGCCTGGACCCGAACGCCGCAGCGCTGGTCAGCCGGCGGCAGCTGGCGGCAGCCACCGCCGCCCGGGACGCGGTGGGGGAGGCCATCGCTGCGGTGGACGCGGGGTTCGGCCTGGACGCGGCGGGCGTCTGCATCGAGGACGCGCTGCGCGCCCTGGCCGACCTGACCGGAGAGGACGCCACCGAGGCTGTCATCGACGAGGTGTTCTCCACTTTTTGCGTGGGGAAATAACGGGCGGCAGGCTGCCTGCCGGTGATGGTTTTCTCAGCCCGGCGGGGTTGGTGGTTTCTCGTTTGCCGTTCTGCGGCGAGGTGTGTTACTCTTTATCTTGGTGGGATTGGTGGCTTCTCTTTTGCCGTTGCACTACGGAAGGCGTTCCTCTTTCGACACCGAAAGAGGAACCGAGAAAGGTGCCACCGTTCCGATGCGGTGGACGCCGGCTTGAGGGCCTTGCCCTCAAGACTCCCGCCCAAGATTGACGGCAGCCACCCCGCCACCGGGATGCGCTCGGCCCTACCCTGCGGGCCGAGGAAACGTTGGATGTCCCCCAATGCCTTGCCGGCAGGTTTCCTGCGTCTGGTTTGTGCTGTTCGCCCGCCGAAAAAAAACAAATCAAAGGCAGCTGTTGCAAATACCGCAACAAACCTTCCGGCAGGAACGGGGGAGTAAAACGACCCCCCGGCCCGCAAGGTAGGGCCGGGCACCACCTGTTGGCGGGGCGGCTGCCGTTTATCGCAGGCAGGATTGCAAAGGGCAAGGCCCTTTGCTCGTGCGTCCACCGCCTCGAAACCGGTGGCACCTTTCTTGATTCTTCTTTCAGTGATGAAAGAAGAATGCCCCCGGCAGACTGCCGGTAAAAAAGAAACCCACAGCCTTACCGGGCTGAGAAAAAATGCCCGCGGCACCCCGCCGCTAAAATCGAAGCCCGCAGCCCCGCCGGGCTGAGCCCCCCAAACCCCAGAAAGACCCGCACACCAACATTCCTCCAACGAAAGGACGAACCATTTTGATCGACCATCTTGGCAGTTACGACGTGATCGTGATCGGCGCCGGCCACGCCGGCATCGAGGCCGCCCACGCGGCGGCGGTGCTGGGCGCCAAAACCGCTGTATTCACCCTCACGCTGGACTTTATCGGCAATATGCCCTGCAACCCCTCCATCGGCGGCACCGCCAAGGGCCATCTGGTGCGGGAGATCGACGCGCTGGGCGGACTGATGGGCATTGCCGCCGACGCCACCTTCCTGCAAAGCCGGATGCTTAACCGGGGCAAAGGCCCCGCGGTGCACAGCCTGCGGGTGCAGACCGACCGCAAGCGCTACCATATCTATATGAAGCACGCCCTGGAGCTGACCCCGAACCTGGACATCCACCAGGCCGAGGTTGTAGGCCTGAACGTGCAGGACGGCCATGTGGCGGGCGTTTACACCAACCTGAACGGCTACTACGCCTGCAAGTGTGTGGTCATTGCCACCGGCACCACGCTGGGCGGCCGCATCTTTGTGGGCGAGGCCAGCTACGCCGGCGGCCCGGACGGCCAGCACGCCGCCACCCGCCTGACCGCGGACCTGGCGGCGAAGGGCTTTCCGCTGCGCCGGTTCAAGACCGGCACCCCCGCCCGTGTCCACCGCCGCAGCATCGACTTTTCCAAGCTGGAACGCCAGCCCGGCGACCCGGACGAGAGTTTGCAGCCTTTCAGCTTTCTGACCCGCCAGCCGATGCATAATAAGGTGGACTGCTACATCACCTACACCAATCCCGAAACCCACAAGGTCATCCTGGATAACCTGGACCGGTCGCCGCTCTACGGCGGCGAGATTCAGGGCGTCGGCCCCCGCTACTGCCCCTCCATTGAGGATAAGGTGGTGCGCTTCAAGGACAAGGCGCGCCACCCGGTGTTCGTCGAGCCCTGCGGCGAGGATACCGAGGAGATGTATCTGCAGGGGCTTTCCTCCAGCCTGCCGGAGGCGGTGCAGAACGCCATGTACCACACCATCGCCGGGTTTGAACATCTGGAAATCATGCGTCCGGCCTACGCCATTGAGTACGACTGCGTGGACCCCACCAGCCTGTACCCCACGCTGGAAAGCAAGGTGGTGGCTGGCGTTTACGGAGCCGGGCAGTTCAACGGCACCTCCGGCTATGAGGAGGCCGCCGCCCAGGGCCTGCTGGCGGGCCTGAACGCCGCCCGCCATGCGCTGGGCAAATCCGAGCTGGTGCTGGCGCGGCACACCAGCTACCTGGGCACGCTGGTGGACGACCTGGTGACTAAAGGTGTCATGGATCCCTACCGGATGATGACCAGCCGCAGCGAGTACCGGCTGAGCCTGCGCCAGGACAACGCCGATGAGCGGCTGACCCCAATCGGGCGGGAGTACGGCCTGGTGGACGACGCCCGCTGGGCGCAGTTCTGCCGCGACCGGGACATCAAAACCGTCGAGCTGGCCCGGCTGGCCCGCACCAAAGTCAAGCTGGCCGACCTGCGGGCCGCAGCGGGGGAGGGGGTCAACATCGGCGAGAGCGGCGGCACCGCCGAGGAACTGCTCCGCCGTCCCGGCATCCGGTATGAGATGATTGCCAAGGTGATCGGCTGGGGTGAGGGCGTCACCCCCACCATGGCGCTGCGCATCGAGACCGAGATCCGCTACGCGGGCTACATTGCCCGGGAGCAGCGGGTCATCCGGGAGATCCAGCGCCACGAGAATGTGGCCATCCCCGCCGATTTTGACTATGCGCCGCTTTCCACTCTGACGCTGGAAGCCCGGGAAAAGCTGGCGAAGATCCGTCCCCGGACGCTGGCCCAGGCCGGACGCATCCCCGGCGTGTCGCCCAGTGATATCTCGCAGCTGTCGCTGGCGCTGCTGAAAGTGAAAAAGTAAGCGTTTCTGGGATGGTTCCTCTTTCGGTGACGAAAGAGGAACGCCCCCGCCGCCGAACGGAAAAGTCGAAACCACCCACCCTGCCGGGCCGATGCAAGCATCGGCCCCCACGCAAAGGTACTGTCTGACGGCAGAAACGATCTGTACGGGTAACCACACACCTGCCGGCAGCAGCCGGGGATAACCAGCGTTTCCTCGGCCCGCAGGGTAGGGCCGAGCACCTGCCATTGGCGGGGCGCTACAACGTATCCTCAGGCTGGGGACCAGGGGATAAGTTCCCCTGGTCGGGCGTCCACCGCCTCGAAACCGGTGGCACCTTTCTCGGTTCCTCTTTCGGTGACGAAAGAGGAACGCCCCCGCCGCCGAGCGGAAAAATCGAAACCACCCACCCTGCCGGGCCGATGCAAGCATCGGCCCCCACGCAAAGGTACTGTCTGACGGCAGAAACGATCTGTACGGGTAACCACACACCTGCCGGCAGCAGCCGGGGATAACCAGCGTTTCCTCGGCCCGCAGGGTAGGGCCGAGCACCTGCCATTGGCGGGGCGCTACAACGTATCCTCAGGCTGGGGACCAGGGGATAAGTTCCCCTGGTCGGGCGTCCACCGCCTCGAAACCGGTGGCACCTTTCTCGGTTCCTCTTTCGGTGACGAAAGAGGAACGCCCCCCGCCGCCGAACGGAAAAATTGAAACCACTCACCCTGCCGGGCCGAGATAAAACACCCCGGCAGCCCTGCCGGTAAAGTAGAAACCGCCCACCCCGCCAAGCCGAAAAAAAACAGCAACCGGCAATCCCGCCATCATATTCCAAAAATAGCAGCCAAACCACCCCCAAACTCTCTTCCTTCGGAGGTATCCCATGATCGACAAAACCCGCCTTGCACAGAAATGTTCCACGTGGAACATTGACCTCACCGGCAGCCAGCTGGACCTGCTGGACCGCTACGCCCAGCTGCTGGTGGACTATAACCAAAAGGTCAACCTGACCGCCATCACCACCCCCGAAGGCATCGAGGACCGACATTTTGCCGACAGTCTGCTTTTTGCCGCCCAGCCGGAAGTCTGCGGCAAACTGGTGGACGTGGGCACCGGAGCGGGCTTTCCCGGTGTGGTGGCTAAGATCCTCAAGCCTGACTTGCAGCTGACCTTGATGGAACCCACTGGCAAGCGGGTGGATTTTCTCAAATATCTCTGCGGCGAGCTGGGGCTTTCGGGCGTTGCATTTGCCAAGGAGCGCGCCGAGGAGGCCGCCCGCAAGTCCTGGCGGGAACAATTCGACGTTGCCTGCGCCCGCGCCGTGGCCGCCCTGCCTGTGCTGTGCGAATACTGCCTGCCGCTTGTCCGGGTGGGGGGCGTCTTTATCGCCATGAAGGGCCCCGATGCGCCCCAGGAACTGGCCGCCTCCGGCAGCGCGCTGAACAAGCTGGGCGGCAGGGCAGGGGAGACCCGCCGGTTCACCCTGCCCGACGGCAGTGCCCGCTGTCTGGTCCTGCTGAAAAAAATATCGCAGACTCCGCCCGCTTATCCCAGAAACGGCGGAAAAATTGCAAAAAAGCCGCTTTGAGGCATCGATTCGCCGGGGTTTGACTCGAACCCCGGCGAACGATTTTTCTGGCAGGCTTTTCCTGCCTGTGCTATGCTGTTTTATATGGAAACGCAGCACCGGCAGCTGTATGGCGGGCGGCGGCCCGGAACCCCCGGCGCCGGGTTCCGCCCGCCCGGCTTTTTTGGCCTGCGCTGCGTTTTGTGTCGTTGCAAAACCGGCGCGGGCCTTTTTGTCTGCCATTCGGCCAGCCCCCTGCCGCAGAAAAGGGAGGTAGATCCATGAACGAAAAACAAAGAACCGGCAAGGTGCTGCTGCTGCCGGTGGACGCCATCGAGCCGTCCCCCTGGCAGGCGCGCACCGCCTTCGATGAGACCGAGATTGCGGCCCTGGCGGTGAGCATTTTGCAAAACGGGCTGCTGCAGCCCATCAGCGTGCGGCGGGTGGGGCTGCGCAAATACCAGCTGATCGCCGGCGAGCGGCGGCTGCGGGCCTGCAAGCTGGCCAAGTTGGATAAGGTGCCCGCCATCCTGTCCGACTGGTCGGACAGCGAGAGCGCCGCCCTGGGCCTTTTGGAGAACATCCAGCGCAGCCAGCTGGACCCCTTTGACACCGCCCGGGGCCTGCGGGAAGTGATCCGCCTTTGGGGCTGCACCCAGGCTGAGGCTGCCCGCCGCTTGGGCCTGAGCCAGCCGGCGCTGGCCAACAAACTGCGGCTGCTCAGCCTGACGCCGGCCCAGCAGCAGATTTGCACCGCCCACCTCCTGACCGAGCGCCATGCCCGCGCTGTGCTCCGCCTGCCTGAGAGCCGCCGCACCGCCGCCCTGGAGAAGATTGCCCGGGAGGGGTTGAGTGTGCGGGAGGCAGACAAGTTGGTGGAGGCCATGCTCAACGCCGGGCCGGACAAGCCCTCGCCCTGCCGCAAGACCACGCCGATGGTTCGGGATGTGCGGCTGTTTGTGAACACCTTACAGCACGCGGTGGACCTGATGACCCAGAAGGGCATTCCTGCCACCACCACCTGCGGGCGAAGGGACGGCTGTCTGGAATACACTGTGCGCATCCCGGTGGAGAGCGCCGATACCAACCTGCCCCTGCCGGAGCCGGCCAAAGCCCCGGCAGCGCCATCCGCAGCGCTCCGATCCGCCGCAGCGGCGGAGGAAACGCCTGCCGCCGATGCCGGGGAGATTGCCGCCAGCCTGGGCGCCGCCCTGTGGTCCGGGCAGGCAAGCCCCCGCCAGCCTGTGATGCCGCCGCCCGCCGCCATGCCTACGGCGGAAACTGCACCGCTTTCCGCCGGCGAAGTGCCCGCCGGTGAGGAGGAATGCGGTGAGGAGGAAATTGAGATCACCCCCGCCACCGTCGCCAGCCTGACCCGCCAGCCGTGAGGCCGCATCGCACGCCGCAGACCCATGCCGGTTCGGTGCCTTGTCCATTGCGCCTTTTGGGCAGCCGCCCCGGAAGTTTGGTGCAGCCGGCCACCTGCCGCCGATATAAAATAACCGCGCCGCAGTCGGAAAAGTTCCGGCCGCGGCGCGGTCTGTTTTTGGTGGGATGCCTTACTTTTTCTTGGGGATCAGCACCTTGGTGCCGCCCATGTAGGGCTGCAGCACCTCAGGGATGGTCACCGTGCCATCGGCCTGCAGGTGGTTCTCCAGGAAGGCGATCAGCATGCGGGGCGGGGCCACGCAGGTGTTGTTCAGGGTGTGGGCCAGCTGGGTCTTGCCGTTCTCATCCTTGTAGCGGATACGCAAACGGCGGGCCTGGGCGTCGCCCAGGTTGGAGCAGCTGCACACCTCAAAATATTTCTGCTGGCGGGGGCTCCAGGCCTCAATGTCGCAGCTCTTGACCTTCAGGTCAGCCAGGTCGCCGGAGCAGCACTCCAGCTGGCGGACCGGGATCTCCATCGAGCGGAACAGCTCCACCGAGTAATGCCACATCTTGTCATACCAGGTCATGCTGTCCTCCGGCTTGCAGACGACAATCATCTCCTGCTTTTCAAACTGATGGATGCGGTAAACGCCCCGCTCCTCAATGCCGTGGGCGCCCTTTTCCTTGCGGAAGCAGGGGGAATAGCTGGTCAGCGTCAGCGGCAGCTTGGCGCCGTCCAGCGTCTGGTCAATGAAGCGGCCGATCATCGAATGTTCCGAGGTTCCGATCAGGTAGAGATCCTCGCCCTCGATCTTGTACATCATGGCGTCCATCTCGGGGAAGGACATCACGCCCTGCACCACGTTGCCGTGGATCATAAAGGGCGGGATCACATAGGTGAAGCCCTTGTTGATCATAAAGTCGCGGGCGTAGGCCAGCACCGCCTCATGCAGGCGGGCGATGTCGCCCAGCAGGTAGTAGAACCCGTTGCCCGACACCCGGCCGGCGGCGTCCAGGTCGATGCCATCGAAGCTTTCCATGATATCCACATGGTAGGGGATGGGGTAATCCGGCACAACCGGCTCACCAAAGCGCTGTACCTCCACATTGTAGCTGTCATCGGGGCCGATGGGCACACTGGGATCAATCATCTGGGGGATCTGATACATGATCTCCTGGATGCGGGCCTTCAGCTCGGTCTGGCGGGCCTCCAGCTCTTTCAGGCGGTCCGCCTGGGCGGTGACCTGCTTTTTGACTTCTTCCGCCTCGGCAGCCTTGGCGGGGTCTTTCTTTGCCTGGCCCATCAGCACGCCGATCTGTTTGGAAAGCTTGTTGCGGTTGGCGCGCAGGGTGTCGCCCTCACCAATAACGGCGCGGTAATCGGCGTCCAGTTTGATGACCTCATCCACCAGCGGCAGCTTCTCGTCCTGGAACTTTTTCTTGATGTTTTCTTTGACTTCGTCGGGATGTTCCCGAACAAAACGGATGTCCAGCATGTTTTGCCCACTCCTTAATGCAATTTCATAGGCCCGGCCGGCAATGGCGCAGCGGGCCGTCGGCAGCTGCCGGATGCGGCAGCATCGTCCGAAAAAAGGGGTATTCTCCAATAAAAAGAATACCCCTTTTTTGTGCGGTTTGTCAATCAAAATGTGTAAAAACCGGGTCCCTGCGCTCCGCGGGCAGGGCTTGCGGAACACAGCGCCACCGGAACAGGGGATTTTGCGCCGTCCCGACGGCCGGCCTGGGTCTGATCAGACCGGTTCCTCTCCCTCGTCCCCGGCAGCGGCTTCCCCGGCTGTCTCGGGGTCATACTGTCCCAACAGCCGGGCATACTGGGCCAGCTGATTGTCCGAATAAAAATCGATCTGCAGGCTGCCCTTGCCCTCCTTGTAGCGGATGCGCACTTCGCTGCCGGTCACCTCCTTCAGGGCGGCCTCCAGCTCCACAGCAATCTTGGGCCGGTCAAACGGGTCCTCAACCCTGGGCGGCTTAGGCGGGCGGTTCAGCTTGCGGCAAAGGGCCTCCGCCTGGCGGACGTTCATTCCCTTGGCCTCGATTTGCTGCGCCGCCGCCTCGATCAGGTTGGCATCGCTCAAGCCCAACAGCGCTTTGGCGTGGCCGGCGGTCAGCTGGCCGCTCCGCACCTGATCCCGCACTGTCTCCGGCAGGGCCAGCAGGCGCAGCGTGTTTGCCAGCGAGCTGCGGCTTTTTCCCAGCCGTTTTGCGGCGGTTTCCTGGGTCATGCCATACTTGTCAATCAGCTGCTGGCAGCCCTCGGCCTCCTCGATAGGGTCCAGGTCCTCCCGCTGCAAATTTTCGATCAGCGCCAGGGCGGCAGCCTGCTCGTCGGTCACTTCCTTGACCAGCACAGGCACCTCATCCAGGCCGGCCATGCGGGCGGCGCGCCAGCGGCGCTCACCGGCAATAATCACATAGCCGGGCCCCGCTTTTTTCGGCCGCACCGCAATGGGCTGCAGCAGCCCGTTTTCCGCAATGCTGGCCGAAAGCTCTGCCAGCGCGGTTTCGTCAAAGGTTTTGCGCGGCTGTTCGGGGTCAGGCTCGATCTCCCGCACCGGCAGGCTGGTGACGGTGGCATCGTCGCCGGCCTGGGCGGGGAGATCCGCAAACAGACTGTCCAGACCACGGCCCAGGCCGCCTTTGGGTCTTGCCATATGGATCGGCTCCTTTCAATCAAGGGATAGGGAAGGGGTGCAGGGCTGCCGGCTGTTCTGTTTTTGCCGGCCGAGCGGGTCATTCCCGCTCATTGGCTGCCAAAAATTCCCGCGCCAGGCTCATGTAGGCCTCGCTGCCGCGGCCGTTCGGCTCGTAGTAGTTGATCGGCATCCCAAAGCTGGGCGCCTCGCTCAGGCGGACGGTGCGGGGGATCACACTCTTGTACACCTTGTTGCCGTAATACTTCTTTACCTGCGCCACCACCTGCATGGTCAGGTTCAGGCGCCCGGCGTACATGGTGAACACTACCCCCTCAATGTCCAGATAATGGTTGTACTTCTTGCGCACCATCTTCAAGGTGGACATCAGCTCGGACAATCCCTCCAGGGCGTAGTATTCGCACTGAATGGGAATCAGCACCGTATCGCAGGCGCACAGGCCGTTGAGCGTCAGCAGGTCCAGCGAGGGCGGGCAGTCGATAAAAATGTAATCGTACAGATCCGTGGCGGGAGCCAACGCCATGCGCAGGCGGTTTTCGCGGCGGGGCATGCCGACCAGTTCAATACCGGCGCCGGCCAGCTCGGTGTTGGAGGGCAGCAGGTCGGTATGGAACTTGGTTTTGACGATGGCTTCCCGCACATCCGCATCCCCCAGCAGGCAGGGATACACCCCCGTTTCCAGCGTGTGCTTCGCCACGCCAAAGCCGGAGGTCGTGTTGCCCTGGGGGTCCAGGTCCACCACAAGCACCCGTTTGCCCAGCGAGGCAATGCAGGACGCCAGGTTTACCACTGTCGTCGTTTTGCCCACGCCGCCTTTCTGGTTTGCCACCGCAATGACTTTGGCCATACTGCCCCTCCTGTGCTGCATTGAAATTTGGCCCAAAATCCTGCATTTTGCCGGTTTTGGCGCCCAATGCATCCATTATAGCACACTGGCCCACCAATAAAAAGGCAAACCATCCATTTTTGGCGTTTTTCCCGGTTTTGGGGCCGCAAAACCGCCGCATTTCGCTGCCAGGGGGGCTAAAATGTTCCACGTGGAACATTTTGCCTGCGCAGAAGTGCATTTAGTCAATTGTAAAATTTTGGGAGGTTTTCAGACTTTTTCCAGTGAAATCTGTTATAGTAGGGGAGAACACACCGGCAGGCAGCCCTTGAAAGGAGGAGCCTTCTATCATGCAGCAGAGCAATCGTCGCCCCGGGCCGGGGGCATATCCGGCAAAATACCACCGCGGCAGGCGGCCAATCCGGCGCCGCCGTGACACGCCGCTTCAGGCGGCTGGGCGGTTTTTGTCCGTGTTTGTGGTTACTCTGGCACTGACGTTGGGTGTCGGGCTGGGAGCAGCCGCACTGCTGGGCCGGCTGCCGCTCCGGGAAACGGCGCCGGCGGCATCCAAAGCCATCCTCTCCGCCGTCCCCACACCGGCCCCCACACCCGAACCGCTGGCCGTGGACCTGACCGGCCTGCACAGCCCTCATGCGCTGCTGATAAGCCGGGACGGCACCGAGCTGGGCGCGCTGGATGCTGATGCGGCGATCTATCCCGCTTCCATGACCAAGATTATGACGGTGCTGCTGGGGGTGGAAAACCTGCCCGACCTGGACGCCGAGGTGACGGTGGACCCGGACATCTTTGCCGATCTGTGGGCGGAAAATGCAGCCATGGCGGGCTTTGCCCCCGGGGAGACGGTGACGGTGCGGGACATTTTGTACGGGTCGCTGCTGCCTTCCGGCGCAGAATGCAGCGTGACGATTGCCCAGCTGGTGGACGGCAGTGTGGAAGCCTTTGCCGATCGCATGAATGCCCGCGCTGCCGAGCTGGGCCTGCAGCACACCCATTTTGTCAACCCCACCGGCCTGCATGATCCCGCACACATCTCCACCGTGCGGGACATTGCCACCCTGCTGAACACCGCCCTGGAAAACCCGGTGTTCCGGACGCTGTTCACCACCCGCAGCTACACCACCACCCCCACCGACGCCCATCCGGAGGGCATCCAGATGAACAGCGTGATGTTTTCGATGTTGGGGATCAAAACCATCCCCGGGGTGACGCTGCTGGGCGGCAAGACCGGCTTTACCGACCAGGCAGGGCAGTGCCTGGCCAGCCTGGCCGAGTGCGGCGGCGAGGAGTACATCCTGGTCACCGCCGGCGCCCCCGGCAATAACCATGAGGAATTTTTGCACATTGAGGACGCAGTCACCGTGTACGGCCGGCTGGCACAGGCGAAGGGAGCGGCTTGAGGGCCAGCCCCCCTTTGCCTGTCGGGATTCTCCGCACGCAAAAGTGCCCCCGCACCGTTTTCGGTGCGGGGGCACTTTTCTGGTTGTATCACCGCGGCATCAGGCGGCGCTGGCAAAGCCGGTACAGATTACTTGTACAGCTCGACCAGGCGGGTCAGATGCTCGTAGCGGGCTTCGGCAGCTTCCTGGTTCTTGGCGAACAGCTCCTTGGCACGCTCCGGGAAGGCGCGGCTCAGGCGGCTGTAACGGGTCTCGTTGTTCAGGAAGTCCTGATACTTGCTCATATCGCCAGCCTTGGAGGTCAGGGTGAAGGGGTTCTTGCCCTGGGCCTTGAGGGCCGGGTTGAAGGTGAACAGGTTCCAGTAGCCGGCCTCGACTGCCTTCTTCATCTCGTTCTGGCAGTTGGTCATGCCGCCCTTGACACCGTGCAGCTCGCAGGGAGCGTAGCCGATGACGATGGACGGGCCGGGATAAGCCTCAGCCTCAGCGATGGCCTTGACAGCCTGAGCCATGTTGGCGCCCAGAGCGATCTGAGCGACGTAGATGTAGCCGTAGGTCATGCAGATCTCGGCCAGGCTCTTCTTGCTGATCTCCTTGCCGGCAGCAGCGAACTGGCAGACCTCACCGATGTTGGAGGCCTTGGAAGCCTGTCCGCCGGTGTTGGAGTACATCTCGGTGTCGAAGACCATGACATTGACGTCGTGGCCGGAAGCCAGGACATGATCCAGGCCGCCGTAGCCGATGTCGTATGCCCAGCCGTCGCCGCCGAAGATCCAGAAGCTCTTCTTGGCCAGGTACTGCTTGTCCTTCAGGATCTCCTTGGACTCGTCGCAGCCGCAGGCTTCCAGAGCAGCGATCAGGTCCTTGGTGGGCTGATCGTTGGCCTTGGTGTTGGCCTTGGTCTCCAGATACTTGTCGATGACTGCATCCAGCTCGGCGTTCTTGCCCTTCAGAGCCTCGACCTTCTTGATCAGGTTCTCACGGACAGTCTCGTAGCCGATCTGCATGCCCAGGCCGTGCTCGGCGTTGTCCTCGAACAGGGAGTTGATCCAGGCAGGACCACAGCCGGACTCCTTGTTGACGGTGTACGGGCTGATGGAAGCGGTGCCGCCCCAGATGGAGGAGCAGCCGGTGGCGTTGGAGATGAACATCTTCTCGCCAAACAGCTGGGTGATCAGGCGGGCATAGCTGGTCTCGGCGCAGCCAGCGCAGGAGCCGGAGAACTCAAGCAGCGGCTGGTTGAACTGGGAGCCCTTGACGGTGGTTTCCGGCATCATACCGGGCTTCTTGCGGATGTTCTCGACGCAGTAGTCGAAAGCAGCCTGCTGCTCGCTCTGGCTCTCCTGCGGCTTCATCTCGATGGCCTTGGTGGGGCAGACAGTGACACACTCGCCGCAGCCCATGCAGTCCAGCGGGCTGACGGACATGGTGAACTTGTACTCACCGGCCTTGGGCTTGGTGTCGGCGCACTTCAGGGAAGCGGGCGCAGCGGCGACCTCATCGGCGGTCAGGCAGAACGGGCGGATGGTGGCATGGGAGCAGACAAAGGCGCAGCTGTTGCACTGGACGCACTTGTTGGGATCCCAGCAGGGAACCATAACCGCGGTGCCGCGCTTCTCGTAGGCGGAAGCACCCAGCTCCCACTCGCCGTTGGGGTTGTGGGCAAAGGCGGAAACCGGCAGGCTGTCGCCGTCCATACGGGCGACGGGCTCCATGATGTCGCGGACCATCTTGACCAGCTCGGGACGGCCGGACAGCTCGTGGGCCGGGGCATCGGGGGCGGGGTTGTGCCAGCTCTCGGGCACCTCAACCTTGTGGACAGCGTCCACGCCGGCATCGATGGCCTTGTAGTTCATCTCGACAACCGCGTCGCCCTTCTTGCCGTAGCTCTTCTTGGCGGCCTGCTTCATGTAATCGACAGCCTCGTCGATGGGCATGATGTTGGCCAGCTTGAAGAAGGCGGACTGCAGGATGGTGTTGGTGCGCTTGCCCATACCGATCTCGATGGCCTTGTCGATGGCGTTGATGGTGTACAGCTGGATGTTGTTGTCCGCGATGTACTTCTTGTCAGCGGCGTTCAGGTGCTGGTCCAGCTCCTCATCGCTCCACTGGCAGTTGATCATAAAGACGCCGCCGGGCTTGACATCCTGGACCATCTTCATGCCCATGTGGATGTAAGCGGGGTTGTGGCAGGCAACAAAGTCAGCCTGGTTGATGTAGTAGGGGCTGCGGATCGGGTGGTCGCCGAAGCGCAGGTGGCTGATGGTGACGCCGCCGGTCTTCTTGGAGTCATACTGGAAGTATGCCTGGATGTACTTGTCGGTGTGGTCGCCGATGATCTTGGTGGAGTTCTTGTTGGCGCCGACCGTGCCGTCGCCGCCCAGGCCCCAGAACTTGCACTCGATGGTGCCGGGGGCAGCGGTGATGGGGGCGGGCTTGACCTCGGGCAGGCTCAGGTTGGTCACGTCATCGACGATGCCAATGGTGAAGCGGGCCTTGGGGGCGTCCTTCTCCAGCTCCTTGTAAACAGCGAAGACGGAGGACGGCGGGGTGTCCTTGCTGCCCAGGCCGTAGCGGCCGCCGGTCAGCACGATGTCGTTCAGGCCGGCCTCACGCAGGGTGGCGGCGACATCCAAGTACAGGGGCTCGCCCAGGGAGCCGGGCTCCTTGGTGCGGTCCAGGACAGCAATCTTCTTGACCGTCTTGGGCAGGACCTTCAGCAGGGCCTCGGACACCCAGGGGCGGTACAGGCGGACGAGCACCAGGCCGACCTTCTCGCCGTGGGCGTTCAGGTAGTCGATGACTTCCTCGGCCACGTCGCAGATGGAGCCCATGGCGATGATGACGCGGTCAGCGTCCTCGGCGCCGTAGTAGTTGAACAGATCGTAGTTGGTGCCGATCTTGGCGTTGATCTTGTCCATGTACTTCTTGACAACAGCGGGCAGCGCCAGGTAAGCCTCGTTGCAGGCCTCGCGGTGCTGGAAGAAGATATCGCCGTTCTCATGGCTGCCGCGGGTCTTGGGGTGCTCGGGGTTCAGCGCCTCGGCACGGAACTTGGCAACGGCGTCCATGTTGCACATTTCCTTCAGGTCCTCGTAGTCCCACTTTTCGATCTTCTGGATCTCGTGGGAGGTACGGAAGCCGTCGAAGAAGTTGACGAAAGGCACGCGGCCCTCGATGGCGGACAGATGGGCAACGGGCGACAGGTCCATGACCTCCTGCGGGTTGGATTCGCACAGCATGGCGAAGCCGGTCTGGCGGGTGGCGTAGACGTCGCTGTGATCGCCAAAGATGTTCAGCGCCTGGGTGGCAACGGTACGGGCCGAGACATCAAAGACGCAGGGCAGCTGCTCGGCTGCGATCTTGTACATGTTGGGGATCATCAGCAGCAGGCCCTGGGATGCGGTGAAGGTGGTGGTGATGGCACCGGTGCCAAGTGCACCGTGGACAGCACCGGCTGCACCGGCTTCGGACTCCATCTCGACCACCTTAACCTGGTTGCCGAAGATGTTTTTCAGGCCGGCGGCAGACCACTGGTCAACCGTATCAGCCATCGGGCTGGAGGGCGTGATCGGGTAAATCGCCGCCACGTCGGTGAAGGCATACGCTACGTGCGCCGCAGCGGTATTGCCGTCCATAGACTGTTTTGCTCTGGGCATTTTTCTTCCTCCGTTTACAATATTCAGCACCCGCAGTGTGGACAGCGCCGGATGAATCCGGTCTTTGGCGGCAAGACCCGCCAAAAGCCCGGCACGCAGATGCGCACCCCCTTTCCACCCAAAACCGAAAGGAAATGCACATACCCTATGCCGGGACAGCCCCCGCATCCGCAGGAACAGTACCTTGTTTAAGAGCAGGCAAAAGCCGCCCCAAATTGGCACTTTTGCTTATCCCCATTGTACCAAAAATCAGGCTTTTTCGTAAAGTCCAATTGCATAGAAAGATGCCTAATTTTTTGGTTGACAATTATGCAATTTGCCCAAGTTTCCATTTTTTCTCTGGAATATCCGTCATTTTTGCAGGCGGAAATCATAGGGTCTTTGTGGGGATTGACGGGAAACACGGCGCATTTCCGGGATTTGGCAGCGGCGGACAGGGCAGGCTGCCGGGCTGTTCTTTCTCTGCCTGGCTGGGTTTTGGGTGTTGCTTTTTCTATTCGGCGGTGGCAGGCGTTTTTTTCTCTGCCTGGCTGGGTTTTGGGTGTTGCTTTTTCTATTCGGCGGTGGCGGGCGTTTTTTTCTCTGCCTGGCTGGGTTTTAGGTGTTGCTTTTTCCATTCGGCGGTGGCAGGCGTTTTTTTCTCTGCCTGGCTGGGTTTTAGGTGTTGCTTTTTCCATTCGGCGGTGGCAGGC
>CALXHQ010000013.1 GCA_944388145.1 uncultured Gemmiger sp.
AAACGCCAAAGTGCGAAAAACCTTGTAAATACAGCATTTTTTAAGGAGATGTAGAGATATATGAAATTAGGAATCGTCGGCCTGCCCAACGTGGGCAAATCCACTTTGTTCAATGCACTGACCAACACCCAGAACGCCCAGGCGGCCAACTATCCCTTCTGCACCATCGAGCCCAACACCGGCATCGTGCCGGTGCCCGACCCGCGGCTGGACAAGCTGGCCGAGGTCTGGCACACCGACAAAAAGACCCCTGCCATCGTCGAGTTTGTGGACATTGCCGGCCTGGTGAAGGGCGCCTCCCACGGCGCCGGCCTGGGCAACAAGTTTTTGGGCCATATCCGGGAGTGCGACGCCATCGTGCATGTGGTGCGCTGCTTTGACGACGACAACATCGTTCACGTGGTGGAGGATGTGAACAAGCCGGAGAGCGTCGATCCCATCCGGGACATCGAGGCCATCGACATGGAGCTGATCCTGGCCGACCTGGAGGCGGTGACCAACCGTCTGGGCCGCCAGAGCAAGGCCGCCAAGACCGGCAACAAGGCCGCTGCCGCCGAGGCCGCCTGGCTGCAGGAGCTGGCCGACCATCTGGAGGCCGGCAAGCCCGCCCGCACCTTTGAGACCGACCCCGCCGACGAAGCCCAGGTCAGGGCGCTGAAGGAGCTGGGCCTGCTGTCCGCCAAGCCGGTGATCTACGCCTGCAACGTGGGCGAAGATGATCTGCTGGGCGGCATCGGGAACAACCCCTACTTCCCGCAGGTCCAGGCCCGCGCCCGGGAGGAGCACGCCCAGGCCATGCCCATCTGCGCCAAGACCGAGGAGGACATCGCCGGGTCCAGCGAGGAGGAGAAGCTGGCCTTCCTGCACGAGATGGGCATCGAGGCCACAGGTCTGGACAACCTGATCAAGGCCAGCTATGAGCTGCTGGGCCTGATCAGCTTCCTCACCGACGGCAAGAAGGAGTGCCGCGCCTGGACCATCCGCAAGGGCACCAAGGCCCCCCAGGCCGCCGGAAAGATTCACTCGGACTTCGAGCGGGGCTTCATCCGCGCCCAGGTCATCCCCTACGACACGCTGGCCGAATGCAACTTCGACTACGCCGCCGTCAAGGCCAAGGGCCTGCAGCGCACCGAGGGCAAAGAGTATGTTGTCCAGGACGGCGATATTATCGAGTTTTTGTTCAATGTCTGATCGCAGAAAGGACTTTGCCATGACTTACGCGATTATGGGCGCCATGCCCGAGGAGGTGGCGCAGATCTGCAGCCGCCTGTCCGATGTGACCAAAGAGACCTATGCCGGGGTGGAGTATTTTACCGGCAGCCTGACCGGCAAGCAGGTGGTGGTTTGCTGCGCCGGTATGGGCAAGGCAAACGCCGCCTCCACCGCCCAGGTGCTGATCACCCGCTACGGCGCCGGGGCCATCATCTTCTCCGGCGTTGCGGGCAACCTGTCGTCGAAGATCGGCATCGGCGACATGGTGGTGGGCAGGATGGTGCTTTACCACGACGCCGACATGGACATGCTGGACCAGAGCGCGCCCTTCCTGGACGAGTACCCCGGTGACCCCGTGCTGGTGCAGACCGCCATGGACGCCTGCGCCGCCTGCGGTGTCAAGGCCATTGCCGGGCGCATTGCCACCGGCGACCGTTTTGTGGGCGACACCGCCACCAAGAACGCCATCGCCGCCGCCTGCCACCCCGACTGCGTTGAGATGGAGGGTGCGGCGGTCAGCCAGATCGCGGCGCGCAACGGTGTGCCCTGCGTCATTCTGCGCGCCATGAGCGACAACGCCGACGAGACCGGCTACGAGACGCTGGTGGTCAAACAGTTTTCCATCGATGACTTTGTGCACACCGCCACCGAGGTGGTGCTGCGGCTGATCGAGACGCTGAATTGAACATTGAACACTGTGTAAATAAATGTCAAAATAGTGTCGAGTCAGCGCAAAATCCCGCGGGAATTGGCGGGCAAATCTCCGCCGCGGCAAGAATTTAACAGAATGTTCACAACGTGATAATATTTTTTTCGCAAGTATTGGGTATTCTATAATCACAGGAACGGAGCCGCAACCGTTACCTGTAACATGATTCCTCCTCACACCAAAACGATACCCCAACGCCCCCTCCCGTTGCCGCAAGCGGGAGGGGGCAATCTTTTTGCCCGGGCCTGTACCTGCACTGCCATGGTACAGGCCTATTTTTGGTACTTTTGTCGGGGTGCACAATGCAAGCCGAAAACGCATTGTGCAAAATGTACACAAAAAATGTAATTATTTTGAGATGAAATGCAGATTATGCGCCCAAACCGACAAATTGTGCATTTTCTGTGATGAAAATGTGTTTCCATGCTACAATATAGCCAACGAAGGGCAGCTCTTCTCAATGGATGGCGCGGACCGGAACGCGCCATTTGCAACCCGAAAAGCGGCGGGCGGTCTCAAGGCTGTGCAGACAGCAGAACCCCGCTGCCCCTGCGGCGCTATGCAGCTACAGCGGGTACCGTGATTGCAAACAACTAAGGAGGGATTTTTCTTGGCAAAGGCAAAAAAGAAGATGAGCGCAAAAAAGTTCACCTTGATTGTGTCTCCGCTTCTGGCAATTTTATTGGTGTTTTCCATCGTGCTGGACACGGTGACCACCGCCAACTATGACTTGGTTCTGCGTGATATCTTCGGCGAGACCAAATTTGATATGGGCAACCCCGCAAATGGCGTGGATGCCACCTACTACACCCGCGACATCACCGATTCTGCCGAGCTGCAGGCTGCCGAGCAGGCCTACACCCGCAAGGCCGGCGCCGAAGGCTTTGTGCTGCTGTACAACAAAAACGAGGACGGCAAGGGCCTGCCGGTGGCTGCCGGCTCTAAACTGAGCCTGTTCTCGGCTTCTTCCATCAACCTGCTGGCCGGCGGCACCGGCTCCGGCGTCAGCACCATCTCCAGTGATATGCGCACCGCGCTGCTGGAGCAGGGCTTCACCATCAATGAATCCCTGTGGAACTTCTACACCGCAAATAAGGACACCTACACCCGCGGCGGCGGCGCGATCATGTACGGCATGGCCGAGGACTGGTCCATCAACGAAGCGCCCATCGACGCCATCCCGGAGGAAGCCAAGCAGGAGGCTGTGGGCACCACGCCCGTCTTCTTCATCTCCCGTACCGGCGGTGAGGGCCGTGACCTGGGCCGCTATATGGGCGATTCGGCTGCCACCGATGCAGACCGCGACAAGCACTACCTGGAGCCGGATTCCGTCGAGCTGGGTGTGATCGACTACCTGAACCAGAACTTTGACAATGTCATCATCGTTGTCAACACCAACAACGCCTTTGAGCTGGGCTGGATCTCGGATTACGAGAATATCTCCACCGTGCTGTGGGCGCCTGGTGCCGGCGGTGATACCTGCCGCTCCATCGCCGATGTGCTCAGCGGCAACATCCATCCCTCCGGCCACCTGGTGGATACCTTCGCCTACGATGCCTTCTCCTCCCCGGCCATGCAGAACATGGGCGATATGATGCTGGTCAACAACGGCGAGGATGCTGGCAACGCCGTCTTTTACGACGAGGGCATCTACGTGGGGTACAAGTACTACGAGACCCGCTACTTTGACAAGATGCTGGATCAGGGCAACGCCGGCGACTATGACTATGCCGCCACCGTGCAGTATCCCTTCGGCTACGGCAACACCCTGACCACCTTCCAGTGGTCCGACTTCCAGATGAGCAGCATGGACGCCGACGGCAACATCCAGATCAGCGTCACCGTCACCAACATCGGCGATACCGACGGCCGTGACGTGGTGCAGGTTTACCTGAACGCGCCCTACACCGACTACGACAAGGCAAACTATGTGGAAAAGTCCGCCGTCTCCCTGGTGGGCTTTGAAAAGACCGGTGACCTGCAGCCCGGCGAGTCCGAGACTGTCACCGTCACGGTCAACCAGAAAGACTTCATTTCCTACGATGACGTCAACGCCAAGACCTACATCCTGGAGGCCGGCGATTATCTGCTGACCGCCGCCACCAACGCCCATCACGCGGCCAACAACTTCCTGGCTTACCAGGGCGCCGCAAACGACGGCCTGTTCGGCACCCCCAGCGCGGACTTTGTCGGCGTTTGGACTTACGGCTACGCGGGCAACGGCGGCGTGGACAATGTCTCCTACGCCACCAGCGAGACCGGCGTGGCCATCACCAACCAGTTCGACCATGCCAGCTATGACGAGCTGACCCCCCGTGACCAGTACCTGACCCGTCAGGATTGGGTGGGAACCTTCCCCAAGACCCACGGCAATCAGGACAGCCAGCGTGCCAGCGAGTACAGCGAGAAGAACGGTTATGTCTGGGAGGTGGAAGTCTCCGACGATATCGCCAATCAGATCGCGCTCAAGGGCGCGGAGGCCTCTCTGAACCCCATGTCTGAGGAGGAAGCCGCATCCATGGCCGGTGAGTACAGTCAGGACGGCGATCTGGAACTGATCGACTATCGCGGCCGCGATTATGACGAGGTGGAAGCCGAAGGCGGCTGGGACCTGCTGATTAATCAGATGGATGCGGCAGATATGGAGAATATCATCCGCAACGGCGGTTACCAGACCCTGGCCAACACCGAGACCGGCAAACCCCGCGCCATCGACTTTGACGGCCCCTCCGGCCTGAACGAGGGCGGCGTCACCCACGAGCCCTACTCCATCACCTACCCCTGCGCCACCAACCTGGCCGCCAGCTGGGACCGCCAGAACTCCTACCTGCACGGCTACTACGTGGGCGAGGATGCGCTGGCTGCCGACGGCAACTGGGGCGACCACTCCTACATCGGTATCATCTCCGGCTGGTATGCGCCTGCTATGAACATCCACCGCACCCCGTTCGCCGGCCGCAACTTCGAGTATTACTCTGAGGATGGCTTCATGTCCGGCGAGATGGCTTTGGAGGCCACCAGCGCCTGCGCCGAAAAGGGCGTCTATGCCTACATCAAGCACTTTGCCCTGAACGATCAGGAGGACCACCGTAACGGTGTGGCCACCTTCTCTAACGAGCAGGCCATCCGCGAGATTTACCTCAAGCCCTTCCAGACCTGCATTGAGGAACGCCCGATGACCACCATCAAGCTGCAGCAGTACGATCCCGATACCGACACCTACACCGAGACCACTGCCGAGATCCCGGCCGTCATGGCAGTCATGTCCTCCTACAACCGGATCGGCTGCACCTGGGCCGGCGGCAACTACAACCTGCTCACCGGCGTGCTGCGCAACGAATGGGGCTTTGACGGCACCGTCATCACGGACTACGACAACGGCGGTTATATGGACACCGAGCAGTGCATCCGCGCCGGCGGTGACCTGAAGCTGACCGGCTATGCGGTGGATGCCCCGCTGGATATCACCAACCCGGCCTCCCAGTATTATTCCCGCCAGGCTATCAAGCACATCATGTATACCACCGTCAACTCCAACGCGATGAACGGTGTGGTTCATGGCACCGAGATCGTTGAGCTGCCGTTTGCCAACTACTACTTCATCCTGATCGGTGAGAACATTGTGGCTGCAGCGCTGATTATCTGGGGCGTGATCGCCATGCGCCGCCGCTGGAAAGCGAAAAAAGCAGCGAAGTAATTTCCAACCCGAAACAAAGCAGTGACAGGCGCTGTGCCGCCTGTACCCCGCCCCAAAGGCTGCGTCTGGCTTCTGCTTGCAGGCAGACGCCAGGCGCAGCCCTTTTCTATTGCAAAGGAGCTTGCAACATGCCTGATGCAAAATCGATCATTCAAAACCTGACTCTGGAACAAAAATGCGCCCTGCTGTCCGGTGCGGCCACCTTCCAGACCAGGGCCATGCCCCAGTACGGCATCCCGGCCATCTGGCTGTCGGACGGCCCTCACGGCCTGCGCAAGCAGGCGGGCCCGGCGGACCATCTGGGCTTAAACCCCAGCGAGCCGGCCACCTGCTTCCCCACGGCGTCCGCCATGGCCTCCAGCTGGGACACCACCCTCGGCGAGGAGGTGGGCCGCGCCCTGGGCGAGGAGGCCGCCGCCCAGGATGTGGCGGTGCTTCTGGGCCCGGGCCTGAACACCAAGCGCAGCCCGCTGTGCGGCCGCAACTTTGAATATTTCTCCGAGGACCCCTACCTCTCCGGCAAGATGGCCGCCGCCTACATCCGCGGCATCCAGGCAAACGGCGTGTCCGCCTGCCCCAAACACTTTGCCGCCAACAATCAGGAGCTGCGCCGTATGGCCACCGATTCCATCGTGGACGAGCGCACCCTGCGGGAACTGTACCTGACCAACTTTGAGATCGCCGTCACCGAGGGCCATCCCAAAACCATCATGACCAGCTACAACAAGGTCAACGGCACCTACGCCAACGAGAACGCCCACCTGCTCAAAGAGATCCTGCGGGATACCTGGGGCTTTACCGGCGCCGTCGTCACCGACTGGGGCGGTTCCAACGACCATGCCCTGGGTGTGAAAAACGGCTCCACGCTGGAAATGCCTGCCCCGGGGCTGGACTCGGTGCGGGAGCTGATCAAGGCGGTGCAAAACGGCAAAATCAGCGAGGTGGACGTGAATGCCCGCCTGGAGGAATACCTGGATCTGGTCGAATCCACCACCGCCGCGCTGGCAAAGGCTCCCAAGACCATCGACTGGGACGCCCACCACGCTCTGGCTCGCAAGGCCGCGGCGGAAAGCGTCGTCCTGCTGAAAAACAAGGGCCGCCTGCTGCCGCTGGACCCCGGCGCCAAGATCGCCGTCATCGGCGACTTTGCCGACAAGCCCCGCTACCAGGGGGCGGGATCCAGCCTGGTCAACGCGCCGAAGGTGGACAGCTTCCGCCAGGTGTTCGAGGCCAGCGGCCTGCGCGATGCGGGCTTTGCCAAGGGCTTTGAGCGCGGCGGCAAGGCAAACGCCGCCCTGCAGGCCGAGGCCGTGGCCCTGGCCGAAAAGGCGGACGTGGTGCTGCTCTTCCTGGGGCTGGACGAAGTCAAGGAGAGCGAGGGCCTGGACCGCAGCGATATGAAGCTGGCCCAAAATCAGATCGAACTGCTTTTGGCTGTCCACCGGGTCAACCCCCGCGTGGTAGTCATCCTCAGCTGCGGCAGTGCGGTGGAAACCGGCTGGGCCAGCCACTGCCAGGGCCTGGTCTGGGCCGGGCTGGGCGGTCAGGCCGGCGCCGACGGCCTGCTGGATGTGCTGACCGGCAAGGTGGCCCCCGGCGGCAAACTGGCCGAGACCTGGCCCGCCCGCCTGGAGGACAACCCCAGCCTGAACAACTTTGGCAAGGACGGCAGCACCGTTGAGTACCGCGAGGGCCTGTACGCAGGCTACCGCTACTACCAGACCGCCGGCGTGTCGGTGGCCTATCCCTTCGGCTACGGGCTGAGCTACACCACATTTGCGTACAGCGACCTGCACGCCGCCCCCACAGGCGTCAGCCTGACGGTGAAAAACACCGGCAGCATGGCCGGCGACGAGGTGGTACAGGTTTACATCTCCAAACCCGACGCCAAAGTTTTCCGCCCCATGCAGGAACTGAAGGGCTTTGCCCGCATCCACCTGGAGGCGGGGGAGAGCAAGACCGTCTCCATCCCGCTGGACGACAAGGCCTTCCGCTACTGGAACACCCCCGCCGACCACTGGGCGGTGGAGGGCGGCAGCTACACCGTGCGGGTGGGCGCCTCCTGTGAGGATATCCGCCTGGAGGCCGTCATCACGGTGGAAGCCTCCGGCGACGCCAACCCCTACGACGGCCTGGCCCTGCCCCACTATGCCAGCGGCCAGGTGCAGGACGTGCCGGACGGTGAGTTCACCGCGCTGCTGGGGCATCCCATCCCGCAGGAAAAAGTTACCATCGACCGCAACATGACCCTGGGCGAGATTGGCCACGGCCGCAGCCCGCTGGGCTGGCTGATCCATGTGATCCACAAACATCTGCTGGTCAAGAGCCTGAAATCCGGCACCCCCAACCTGGATCTGCTGTTCAACTACAATATGCCGCTGCGGGCCATCGCCAAGATGACCGGCGGTATGGTCAGCATGGGCATGGTGGACGGCCTGGTCATGGAGCTGAAGGGCTTCTGGATCATCGGCATCCTGCGGGTGCTGTTTGAGCTGGTCAAGAACATGATCCTCAACTCGTCGATGGAAAAGCGCCTGAAAGCGGGCGGCAAGGAGGGGCAGCAATGAATCTCTGGAATAACTTTGCCGCAAAACACCCCGCCGCCGCCAAGTGGGTGCGGGAGGGCGGCCTGTTCGTGATCGTCAGCAACCTGATCACGGTGTTCAAGTACCTGATGCTGCAGTTTTTGCCCGCGGCCTTTGCCGGGCTGGGGGACGCAAGCTTCGGCTGGCCGGGCATCCCGCTGACCCTGTTCGGCAAGACGTTTGAGTGGAACATTCTGGGATATGACCAGTCCCAGGGCGGGCTTGCCTATTTCTGCGCCTACATGGTGGCCATGGTCATCGGCGAGTGCATCAACTTCCCCATCCAGCGCAACTTTGTGTTCCGCTCCAAGGGCAAGCTGGCCCCGCAGATCGCCTGGTACCTGGTGGCCTTCTGCATCATCACCTGCATCGTCAACTCGATCAACTGCATCTGGGTCGCGGTGGCCGGTATGTTTGTGCCCGATTTCATCTACAACATCGGCACCACGGTGCTCAACGGCGGTGTCTCGATGGTGGTGTTCTTCTTTGTGAACAAGATTATCTTCCCTTCCGCGGACAGCGCGCCCAAAAAGGCCGCGTGACCGCAGCCTGAACCGGCACCCCCCGCCCCTGCCATGACCTCTCAGGGCGGCGGTGTGCCCCTGTCGGCCCGATACAGAACGCCCCGGCTGGAAACAGCCGGGGCGTTCTGCGCCGTTTGAGGAAACATATGGGGGCCAAACCCATCCAAAATTGTTTTTGGAACGCACACAAATGCCCGCCGATTTTCCCAAAAGGAAACTTTTGGCGGGATGGCGGCAAATTTTGTCTGCGCCTGGTTGACAATCCCCGGCAAACTGCCCTAAAATAAGATCAAATTTTGTGAAATCACCCCAGGCGGGTGGGGGAGGGAACGCCGCATGAATGTGTTTGACATCATTGGCCCGGTGATGATCGGGCCTTCCAGCAGCCACACGGCTGGCGCGGCCCGCATCGGCGGGGTGGCCAGGGCGCTTTTGGGCGCCCAGCCGGTGCGGGCAGACATCGGCCTGCACGGCAGTTTTGCCCGCACCGGCCGCGGCCATGGCACCGACAAGGCCATTGTGGCAGGGCTGCTGGGCTTTGCCCCCGACGATACCCGCCTGCGCAACGCGCTGGACATCGCAGCGGAGCAGGGCATGCAGGTGGAGATCCACCCGGTGGAGATTGACGGCGCCCACCCCAACACGGCACTGCTGCACCTGGAGACTGCCGGCGGCCGCACGCTGGAGGTGCAGGGCAGCAGCGTGGGCGGCGGCAGCATCCGCATCACCAGCATCGACGGCATGGAGGTGCAGCTTACCGGCGAGCGCCCCACCCTGATTGTGGTGCACCAGGATATGCCGGGCATCATCGCAGCCGTTACCGAGACAGTGGCCGGCTGGCAGCTGAACATCGGCAGCTTTCGCCTGACCCGCCAGAGCCGGGGCGGCACCGCCGTTATGGCGCTGGAGATGGACGGCGCTGTCGGCCAGGAGGTGGCCGCGGCGGTTTCGGCGCTGCCCCATGTGATGCACGTGACATTGCTGCAGCCGGTGTGACCGGACGAACGCCTGGAAAGGGGAATCACCATGCAACTGGAATATACATCGCTGGCTGCGCTGCTGGACGCGGCTGAACAGGCCGGCAAACCGCTGAGTGAGCTGGTGCTGGCCCAGCAGGCCGAGGAGTTGGAACAGGACCCCCGGCAGGTTTATGACCGGATGGCCCGGTGCTATCAGGTGATGGCGGACGGGGTGGAACCCGGCTGTGACCCGGCACTGCGCAGCACCAGCGGCCTGACCGGCGGCAATGCCGCCAAAATGAAAGCCGCCGTGCAGGCGGGCCGCACCCTGACCGGCCCGGTGCTGGGCGGCGCGCTGACCCGCGCTTTGGCCATCAGCGAGCTGAACGCCGCCATGGGCCGCATTGTGGCCGCCCCCACCGCAGGCAGCTGCGGCATCCTGCCCGCAGCGCTGCTGACCATGGAACAGGAGAAGAGCTGCGCCCGCCATGCCTGTGTGATGGCACTGTTCACCGCCAGCGCGGTTGGGCTGGTCATTGCCAAAAACGCCTGCCTGGCCGGGGCCCAGGGCGGCTGCCAGGCCGAGTGCGGCAGCGCCGCCGCCATGGCTGCCGCCGCCATTGTGGAGCTGGCCGGCGGCAGCCCCAAGATGGTTGGCGACGCGGTGGCCATCGCGCTGAAAAACGTGCTGGGCCTGGTCTGTGACCCGGTGGCCGGGCTGGTGGAAGTGCCCTGCGTCAAGCGCAACGCCGCCGGGGTGGCGGGGGCCTTTGTGGCCGCCGAGCTGGCGCTGGCCGGTATTGGCAGCGTAATCCCGCCGGATGAGGCCATCCTGGCCATGAAGCGGGTGGGCGACGCCATGAGCCCGGCCTTGAAGGAGACCGCGCTGGGCGGTCTGGCCGCCACCCCCACCGCCTGCCGCCTGCGGGACCAGCTGCTGGGGCGGGACGCCTGGCAATGATAAAAAGCACGAAGATGCGATTGTTTGTAAAAGATGCTGCGACCGGTTGACGGCTGCGGCATCTTTTTGTATGATGAAGGCAGACAAACAGGCGGCGCTGCCGCCGGAAGGGAGACATCCATGCAGTACAATGACCTGTTGGAGATTTTGGCCGAGCAGTTCGACTGTGAACCCGACGACCTGACCGAGGATACCGACCTGACCGAGGACCTGGGCGCCGACGAGCTGGACGCCACCGAGCTGGCCTGGAACGTGGGGGAAGGCATCGGCCGGGAAGTGCCCCAGGAGGACATGGCAGCCTGCCGCACGGTGGGGGATGTGTGGCGGTATATTTGCGAGAATACCTGGCATACCGCCCAGGGATCTTTCTGATCCGGGACGAGGGGAGCCGCCGGCAGCCTGCCGGCGGCTTTTTCTCTGCCTGGCTGGGGTGCGGGTGTTGTTTTTTCCATTCGGCAGTGGCGGGCGTTCTTCTTTCATCACTGAAAGCAGAGCCAAGAAAGGTGCCCCCGAGCAGGCCGGGGGGATCGTGTTACTCCCACGACTGCCTGCCGGAGGGTTATAGCGGGATTTGTAACAGCTGCCCGACGTTTGGTTTCTCTGGTGGTCTGTTGCGTTTGCCGAGGGGCATGCTGGTAAGATCAACCTCCTCGGGCCGATGCAAATATCGGCCCCCTACGGAACCTGCCGGCAGCAACCGGGGGGCAGACAACGTCCCCTCCGCCCTGCTAATGGATGTATAAATATGCAGAATATTCAAAATATACAACTTTTCTCTTGAAAAACCGCCCCCGCTGTGCGATACTGAAAGCAGACACTGCAACCGCGGCCCTCGGCTTATGCCCCTGGCAAACCCTGCCGGTATCCCCCCGCGGGAAGGGCCGCTTTGGGCCGATTCGGCCATTTTGGAGAAAAGGAGAGCATCACGATGAACCTGAAAGGCAGAGATTTTCTCAAGCTGCTGGATTATACCCCCGAAGAGATCGGCTACCTGCTGGACCTGGCCGCCCGGCTGAAGGCCAAAAAGAAGGCCGGGGAGCTGCACGATGTGCTGCGGGGCAAAAATGTGGCGCTGATCTTTGAAAAGACCTCCACCCGCACCCGGTGCAGCTTTGAGGTGGCCGCCCATGACCTGGGCATGGGCACCACCTATCTGGACCCCACCGGCAGCCAGATCGGCAAAAAAGAGAGCATCGCCGACACCGCCCAGGTGCTGGCCGGGATGTTTGACGGCATCGAGTACCGGGGGTACGGCCAGCAGATTGTGGAGGAGCTGGCCCGCTATTCCAAGGTGCCGGTCTGGAACGGCCTGACCAATGAGTTCCACCCCACCCAGATCCTGGCCGATTTCCTCACCCTCCAGGAACACTTCGGCCATCTCCGGGGGCTCAAGTTTGTGTATATGGGCGATGCCCGCTACAACATGGGCAATTCGCTGATGGTGGGCTGCGCCAAGATGGGGCTGCACTTTGTGGCCTGCGCCCCAAAAGCCTACTGGCCGGAACAGGCGCTGGTGGACCAGTGCCGCGCCATTGCCGCCGGGACCGGCGCCACCATTGATTTTTCGGAGGATACCGCCGCCGTGGCCGGGGCCGACGCGGTCTACACCGACGTGTGGGTCAGTATGGGCGAGCCGGAGGAGGTCTGGGCGCAGCGCATCCATGACCTGGCCCCCTATCAGGTCAACGGTGAGCTGATGGCCCAGGCCGGACCCGGGGCGGTGTTCATGCACTGTCTGCCCGCCTACCACGACCATAAGACCCAGGTGGGCCGCACCATGGGCGAAAAGTTTGGCCGTGACGCCATGGAGGTCACCGACCAGGTGTTTGCCGGTCCCCAGAGCGTTGTGTTCCAGGAGGCCGAAAACCGGATGCACACCATCAAGGCCGTGATGGCTGCCACCCTGGGCGCCGAGCTGTAATACCCCCGTTACAGGGGGCGACACCGCCGATTTTTCCCGCTCTTCAAACAAATTTTACAAAAATCGGGGGAATCGCGTTAAAGAAATGTCAATAAACTCTTGCGAAACGGACCCGCGGTGCGTATAATAAAATCAGACCCGTGGGCCGGTTTGGAATCGCGGGATTGCAAGGGTGTATTTGACAAACCAAAAGTGCTGGGAAATTCGCTAAAAAGTAGCGGATGCAAGGCGCGAAACCGCGGAAATACTCGATGCATTTCAAGGGTGAGCAACGCAGCAGGCGCTGCTTTTTAATAGAATTGAACCGTGCTGGGGATTTGTCAGATACACCCAAGGTATAACCGAGAGGAGATTTTTGCTATGGGATTAGGTAAAAAGACCATCGATGATGAAAATTACGCGGGCAAGCGGGTGCTGGTCCGCTGCGATTTCAACGTCCCCATGAAGGACGGCGTCATTACCAACGATAACCGCATCAACGCGGCCCTGCCCACCATCAAAAAGCTGATCGCGGACGGCGCCAAGGTCATTCTGTGCAGCCACCTCGGCAAGCCCAAGAACGGCCCTGAGGCCAAGTTCAGCCTTGCCCCCGTGGCAGTGCGTCTGTCTGAAAAGCTGGGCCAGACCGTCACCTTCGCGGATGACGACGAGGTCGTCGGTCCCAAGGCAAAGGCTGCCGTCGCCACCATGGCGGACGGCGACGTGGTTCTGCTGCAGAACACCCGCTTCCGCAAGGAGGAAACCAAGAACATCGACACCTTCAGCGAGGAGCTGGCTTCCCTGGCGGACGCCTATGTGGATGACGCCTTCGGCAGCTGCCACCGCGCCCACTGCTCCACCGCCGGCGTCACCAAGTATATCAAGGACACCGCTGTGGGCTACCTGATGGAGAAGGAGATCAAGTACCTGGGCAACGCGGTCAACGACCCCGTCCGCCCCTTCACCGCCATCCTGGGCGGCGCCAAGGTCGCCGACAAGCTGAACGTCATCTCCAACCTGCTGGAGAAGGTGGACACCCTGATCATCGGCGGCGGCATGGCTTACACCTTCCTCAAGGCCGAGGGCTACGAGATCGGCAAGAGCCTGTGCGACGATACCAAGATCGACTACTGCAAGGAAATGATGGCCAAGGCCAAGGAGAAGGGCGTCAAGCTGCTGCTGCCCGTTGACACCGCCTGTGTCAAGGACTTCCCCGATCCCATCGACGCCCCTGTCGAGACGGTCATCGTCCCCGTGGACAAGATCCCCGCCGACATGGAAGGCTGCGACATCGGTCCCGAAACCATGAAGCTGTTTGCCGACGCTGTCAAGGGCTCCAAGACGGTTGTCTGGAACGGCCCCATGGGCGTGTTTGAGAACCCCACCCTGGCCGAGGGCACCCTGGCTGTGGCCAAGGCCATGGCTGAGAGCGACGCCACCACCGTCATCGGCGGCGGTGACAGTGCTGCTGCCGTGCAGCAGATGGGCCTGGGCGACAAGATGACCCATATCTCCACCGGCGGCGGCGCCTCTCTGGAGTACCTGGAAGGCAAGGAGCTGCCCGGCATCGCCTGCATCCAGAACGCGTAAACCCGGCGTTTTCGCGCCGTACCCGGCGCGCTGATGCGGCAGGCCCCGCGAGCCTTTCCCGCAAAACCGCAATGTTGTGCGGCGCGGCGGCCTGACGCAAAAACGTCATGGCGGCCGCGCCGTTTTTTGCGGGCAGCCGCCCAAACGATCATAATGATATTATTTTGGAGGTTTTACCATGGATAAACAAAAGCGCAAAGCCGTGATTGCCGGCAACTGGAAAATGAACAATACCCCCACCGAGGCCGGTCTGCTGCTGGAGGCTCTGATCCCCGGCGTCCATGACGCCGGCTGCGAGGTCGTCGTCTGTGTGCCCTTCACCGACCTGTGCAATGTTGTTGCCAAGTGCGCCGGCACCAACGTCCATGTGGGCGCCCAGAATGTCCACTACGAGAAGTCCGGTGCCTTCACCGGCGAGGTTTCCGCCGATATGCTGCTGGACCTGGGCGTGGAGTATGTGGTCATCGGCCACAGCGAGCGCCGCCAGTACTTCGGCGAGACCGATGAGACCGTCAACAAGCGCACCCTGGCCGCCCTGAACGCCGGCCTGAAGCCCATCGTCTGCGTGGGCGAGAGCCTGACCCAGCGCGAGCAGGGTGTCACCGAGGAACTGGTCCGCATGCAGGTCAAGATCGCTCTGAAGGACGTGACCGAGGAGCAGGTCAAGAATGTTATCATCGCCTACGAGCCCATCTGGGCCATCGGCACCGGCCGCACCGCCACCGCCGACCAGGCCGAGGAAGTCTGCGCCGCCATCCGCAAGGTGGTGGGCGAGCTGTACGGCCAGGAGATCGCCGACGGCATGACCATCCAGTACGGCGGCAGCATGAACCCCGCCAACGCGGCTGAGCTGCTGTCCAAGCCCGATGTGGACGGCGGCCTGATCGGCGGCGCCTCGCTGCACGCCGGCAAGTTCTGCGAGATTGTGGACGCTGCCACCAAGGGCTGATCCCCGCCGCGGAAACCACCGTTTTCCCAGCGTAAAGCCGGCATCCGAGCCGCCGGGACTGCCCGACGGCATTGGACGCCGACAGACGCCTGCACCGGGGTGGGAAAGTGTCCCCGGCAGGTCAAACAAAGGAGTACGACAACTTATGGCTAAAAAACCTGTTCTTCTCTGCATTATGGACGGCTTCGGCTGGACGCCGGACCAGACCTACGGCAACGCCGTGGCCGCCGCCAATAAGCCCCGTCTGGACGAGATCTTCCAAAAGTATCCCATGACCACCATCAATGCCTCCGGCATGGCGGTGGGCCTGCCGGAGGGCCAGATGGGCAATTCGGAGGTGGGCCACACCAACATGGGCGCCGGCCGCATCGTCTACCAGCAGCTCACCCTCATCACCAAGAGCATCCAGGACGGCGAGATGAAGAAAAACCCCGTGCTGGTCAAAAACATGAAGGCCGCCATCGATGCCGGCAAGGCCATCCACCTGATGGGCCTGGTGGGCACCGGCGGCGTCCACAGCCATGCCGACCACTGGTTCGGCGTGCTGGATATGGCCAAGCACTTGGGCGCCACCAAGGTCTATCTGCACTGCATCATGGACGGCCGTGACACCGACCCCCATTCCGGCGAGGGCTTCCTGGCCGACCTGCAGGCCAAGCTGGATGAGCTGGGCATCGGCCAGATTGCCACCGTCACCGGCCGCTACTACGCCATGGACCGCGACAAGAACTGGGACCGCGAGGAGAAGGCCTACGCCGCCTTTGTCTACGGCGAGGGCAACCATGCCGCCAACGCCAAGGAGGCCATCGAGAAGAGCTACGCCGACGGCGTGACCGACGAGTTCGTGGTCCCCTGCGTCTGTTGCGAGGGCGGCCGCGTCCAGGAGGGTGACACTGTCATCTTCATGAACTTCCGCCCCGACCGTGCCCGCCAGATGACCCGCATCTTCGTGGACGATAACTTCGACGGCTTTGAGCGCCGCTACGGCCGTTTCCATGTGAACTACGTCTGCATGGCCGAGTACGACGCCACCATGCCCAACGTGGAGGTGGCCTACCCGCCCGTCGAGCTGAAGAATGTTCTGGGCGAGTGGCTGTCCGCCCACGGCAAGACCCAGCTGCGCATCGCGGAGACCGAGAAGTACGCCCATGTGACCTTCTTCTTCAACGGCGGCGTCGAGGCCCCCTACGAGGGCGAAGACCGCAAGGTTGTCCCCAGCCCGAAGGTTGCCACCTATGACCTGAAGCCGGAGATGAGCGCCCCTGAGGTGGCTGAGGAGTGCGCCAACCGCATCGAGAGCGGCAAGTACGACGTGGTCATCCTGAACTTTGCCAACTGTGACATGGTCGGCCACACCGGCGTGTTTGACGCCGCCGTCAAGGCCGTGGAGGCCGTGGACGCCGCGGTGGGCAAGGTGGTGGACGCCACCCTGAAGATGGGCGGCGTAGTCTTCCTGACCGCCGACCACGGCAACGCCGAGAAGATGAAGAACCCCGACGGCACCCCCTTCACTGCCCACACCACCAATGTGGTGCCCTTTGCGGTGATCGGCGCCGGCGATGTCAAGCTGCGCGAGGGCGGCTGCCTGGCCGACATTGCCCCCACCATGCTGCCCTATATCGGCCTGCCGGTGCCCCCGGAGATGACCGGCAAGAGCATCATCGTGGACTGAACCTGACGTTCCCTTAAAGTTTCATGCTCAAAGGGGTGCACACCCCGCAGACAGCCCGCCCGGCTTTTTGTGAACCGGGCGGGCTGTTTGCAGTCCGGGCGGTTGCATTCCCGGCGCCGGCGTGATAGAATGATGCTTTGCCTGCGGCAATCCGGCGAAAAACATTGCCCGGCGGTACAAAATGTGGTAAAATAAATGGAACCATTGCCGCAGGGGGCACGCCCCGGCAGGCAAGAAAAGCCAACGGTTGGAGGTCATTCTGCTGATGAAGGATTCGTTTGGGACATCTCTTGAGAGATTTCTGGCCCACCTGAAAACATACCAGCCACTGATCCATGAGCTGGTCTCCCGCGACCTGAAGGTCAAATACCGCCGCAGCTTTCTCGGCTATGTGTGGAGCATCCTGAACCCGCTGCTGATGATGGTGCTGCAAACCATCATCTTCAGCTTCATGTTCCGCAACGACATCCCCAACTATCCCCTGTACCTGATCTGCGGCAACACGCTGTTCACCTTTTTTAACGAGAGCGCCAACATGGGCCTGACCTCCATCATCTACAATGCGGCGCTGATCAAAAAGGTGTATATCCCCAAGTTCATCTTCCCGCTCAGCCGGGTGGTGTCCAGCTTTGTCACCATGAGCTTCAGCCTGGTGGCGGTTTTGCTGGTCATGCTGTTCACCGGGTCGCCGCTGCACTGGACCATCCTGCTGTTTTGGGTGCCGCTGCTGTTTGAGCTGCTGTTCTGCTGCGGCATCGCGCTGGCGCTGTCCAGCCTGACAGTCTATTTCCGGGATATGCAGCATCTGTTCAGCGTGCTGACCCTGGGCTGGATGTACGCTACCCCCATCTTCTACCCGCTGGAACAGCTGCCCGGCTTTGCCCAGACGCTGATGAAGTTCAACCCCATGTACCACTACATCAACCTGTTCCGCAACCTGGTCATGTACGGCAACATCCCCGGTCCCAACACCTGGCTTGCCTGCGCGGTGGCGGGGGTTGGCATGCTGGCCATCGGGCTGCTGGTGTTCCGCAAACTGCAGCGCAACTTTATCCTGTATATTTGAGAGGGGGCTGAACCATGGATCCGAATACACTGCCTCTTGTGGAGGTCAATGATGTGTCGATGCGGTTCAACCTGGCCCAGGAAAAGACCGAGACGCTGAAAGAATATGTGGTCAAACTGCTTAAGGGTAAACTGCTGTTCAATGAGTTTTACGCCCTGAAACACGTGAGCTTTACCGTCAACCGGGGCGAGGCTGTGGCGCTGATCGGCCGCAACGGCAGCGGCAAAAGTACCATGCTCAAGGTGATTGCCGGCGTGATGTATCCCAGCACCGGCAGCCGTGTTGTGCGGGGAACCATCGCCCCCATGATCGAGCTGGGCGCCGGGTTTGACATGGACCTGACCGCCCGGGAAAACATTTATCTCAACGGCGCGGTGCTGGGCCACGACCGTGCCTATATGGACGAACATTTTGACAGTATCATTGAATTTTCCGAACTGCGGGACTTTATCGATGTGCCGGTGAAAAATTTTTCCTCCGGCATGATCGCCCGCCTGGGCTTTGCCATTGCCACCGAGGTGCGCGCCGACTTGCTGGTGGTGGACGAGGTGCTGGCGGTGGGCGACTTTATGTTCCAGCAAAAGTGCATGAAACGGCTGGAGTCCATGCTGGCCGACGGCACAACGCTGCTGTTTGTCAGCCACGATTCCAACGCGGTGCGCAAGCTGTGCAGCCGTGCCATCTGGCTGGACCACGGCGACAAGCGGGCGGACGGCCCCGCCGACGAGGTGTGCACCCTGTATGAGGAGGCCATGCGCAGCGGCAAGGCCTGAGCCGCCGGCACAAACCATCGAAAACAGAAAAAGGGCGGGGACCCCCACAGCAGGGTCCCCGCCCTTTTTACAGACCGGACAAAGCTGGCCCGCCCGAGAATTTACTCAATGGCGATGGTGTTGTTTTCGGGCAGCTTCTGCTGAGCAGCCTTCGGCAGCGTCAGCTTCAGGATGCCGTCCTCAAACTTTGCGTGCACGTCCTTGGGCTCCACATTGTCGCCAACGTAGAAGCTGCGGCTGCACTGGCCGGCATACCGCTCCTGGCGGATATAGCGGCCCTTCTTGTCCTTCTCGTCCTTGTCCAGGCCCTTGGCGGCGCTGATGGTCAGGTAGCCGTCCTTCAGGTCGATCTTGACCTCGTCCTTCTTGAAGCCGGGCAGGTCGATGTCGACTTCGTAACCGTTATCCGTCTCGCGGACATCGGTCTTCATCACAGCCTTGGCGTGCTTGCCGTACAGGGCGTTGTTCACGTCATACAGCGGGCGCATCGAGAACGCATCATCAAACAGATCATCGAACAAATTCTCACCAAAAATGACAGGCAACATAAGTCATTCCTCCAATCCGTTTTCAAACGGCTCGTAGCTGTGTGGGAGAAACCTCATCGCGGTAGCGAGCTTCTGTTACCCGCCGCCCTGCCGGGCGGTTCATTTTTGACTCCCGGGAGCCGGACGGCACCCCGGGCACATCGCCCGCGCGCCATCCCTCTCTCAAGGTGCATCTTTAGTATAATCCTGAAATTAGCAATGTCAATAGTAGAGTGCTAAAATTCATAAAACCATCACAAATTTTGAGAATCTTCTCATAAACCGTGGGATTTCGGCAAACATGGCCCAAAATAGAAAAAATCAGCAATAGAATTGTGAGAGTGCTAACTGTTTGTGCTGCCGCGGATGCCCGGCGGGGCCGGTTGCGCCGCGGGGCAAGGTATGCTATCATCAACATGACAGGGCGGCGCGGGCCGCCAACCCCAAACCCGTCACGGAGGTGCCCCATGGATCTGGAAGAAAGCCTTGCCCGCAAGGACAGCGGGAAACTGTATTTCTGCGACCAGCTGCTGGTGGATGTGCAGCAGGGCTATCTGGAACTGCAGTACGATTTCAATGCCACCCGGCCCAAAGAACAGCAAAAGCGGCAGCAGCTGCTGCGGCAGATGTTTGCCGAAATCGGGGAGGGCTGCTACATCGAGCCGCCGCTGTATGCCAACTGGGGCGGAAAGAACGTGCATTTCGGCAAAAACGTCTATGCCAACTTCAACCTGACGCTGGTGGATGACACCGACATCTATGTGGGGGACAACGTGCTGTTTGGCCCCAATGTCATCCTTTGCACCGGCACCCATCCGGTGGACCCCGGCCTGCGGGCCCGGCAGGCACAGTACAACCTGCCCATCCATGTGGGGGATAACGTCTGGATCGGCGCGGGCAGCATCGTATTGCCCGGGGTCACCATCGGGGAGAACACCGTCATCGGTGCGGGCAGTGTGGTGACCAAGGACATCCCCGCCAACGTGGTGGCGGTGGGCAGCCCCTGCCGGGTGCTGCGCCCCATCACCGAGCGGGACAAACAGTACTATGACAAGGGCCGCGCGGTGGATGTTTGAGCGGCTGGCAGCATAGGCAGAAGGGGAGAACAAATATGCATGTTTTGACATGGTGCCGGCAGCTTTCTGACCGGTATGAGCTGACGCCGCTGCGGTGGATTTGCTGTGCAGGGCTTTTTGTGGCGGCGTTTTGCCTGTCCACCTGGCTGGAGCTGGGCGGCACGGCGGGGGCGCTGGTGCTGTTTGCCGGGTATTTCTGGCTGGCCCGGCGGGAATGGCGCGTCCCCTCCCCGATGCACGCCCGGGTCTGGGGCGGCATCTACGCGGCGCTGCTGGCGGCAGCCCTCACCGTGGGGCGGCTGGTGCGGGGCACGGGCGATGCCCGGGGCAAGCCGGATGTGAACTATATTGATTGGGAGGGCAAAAAGGATCTGCTTCTGTTTCTCCCGCTGGCGCTGCTGCTCTGGCTGGCGTTTTTGCAGCTGCGGCGGGTCTGCGCGGCCCACACCCTCACCGGACGCGCCCAAAGGCCCCGTGGCCGCCGCTGTTTTGTTGCAGCCTGGGCGCTCATTTTTCTCTGCTGGACACCCTATCTGCTGGCCTTCTGGCCGGCAGGGCTGGTGGGGGACGGCGCCCATACCCTGGAGGAAGCCCTGACCCCCGGCGTGCCTGCCGGCAACCACTGGGTGGTGCTGTATATCCTCACGCTGCGCTTCTTTGTGTGGCTGGCGGCGGTGTTTGGCGGCGGCCTGTCGGTGGGGTTGTGCCTGTACGCAGTGGCGCAAAGCCTGGCGCTGGCGGCAACCTGCGCCGCGGTGGTCTGGCAGCTGTACCGCCTGGGGGTGCCCCGCCTGCTGGTGGCGGCCGCGGCGGCCATGTACGGCCTGTCCGGCTTTTTTGCCACCTACGGCATGGTCACCTGGAAGGATACCCTCTTCTCGGCGGCGGTGGTACTGCTTGCCCTGCAGCTGTGGTCCTTTGCGGCGGATGGATACCGCCGCGGCGCCGCCCTGGCGCTGGCGGGCACCGTGCTGTTCCTCTGCTTCTGGCGCAACAACGGCCTGTATGTGGTGGTGCCCACGCTGGTGGTGCTGGCCATCGCCTTCCGCAAAAAGGCGGCGCGCCTGCTGGCCGCAGGGCTGGCGGCTGTGGTGCTGGCCCTGGCCATCCAGGGCCCCGGCTACGATGCGCTGGGCATCGAGAAGGATGCCCTGACCGAGTCGGTCTCGATCCCGCTGCAACAGATGGCGGCGGTCATCTATGAGGACCGCCCTCTCACCGAGGAGCAGAGCGAGTTCCTGTTTGCCCTGATCCCGGAGGAAACCTGGAAAGCCAACTACTGCCCCAGCCTGTCCGATGACCTGAAAAGCGCGCTGGACAGCCGGTTTTTGCAGGACAATCTGGGCGAGTTCCTCAAGGTGTGGGCACAGCTGCTGCCCGCCAACCTGGATGTCTACATCGAGGCATACCTGATGCAGACCACCGGCTTCTGGCAGCCGGGCAGCTGGTGGGGCAACTATGCAGAGTTCTTCACCGGTGTGCAGGACCTCTATTCCCATGGTATCCACACAGTGGACTGGTTTGAGCAGTGGACCGGGCACGGTTTGCTGCCGGTTTTAAGCGGCCTGACCCGGTTTGTCAGCTCCGGCACCATGGTGTGGATCTTTCTGGGCGGCTTTTTCTTCTGCCTGGCCAAACCCCTGGGCCGGCGCAAAAATGAGCTGCTGATGCTGACGCCCTTCCTGTTCTGCTGGCTGACCCTGATGATCTCGGTGCCCATCTCCCACTCCTACCGCTACATTTTTATGCTGCCGCTGGCCCTGCCGCTGTTCTGCCTGGTGTTCGTCCGCGAACGGACCGCCGGCGCGGCCGTGCAGCCCGGGGGCAAGCCTTCCCCCGCGGAGGATTTTGTGGTAAAATAACCCTATATATGACTGTTTCAAAACCACAGCGGCGCCCTGCGCCTGCAGAAAGAGGTATCCCCTTGAAAAAAGCACTCATCACCGGCGTGACCGGCCAGGACGGCAGTTATCTGTCCGAATTTTTGCTGGAAAAGGGCTACGATGTCCACGGCATCATCCGGCGCTCCTCAGTGGATTTCCGGGAGCGCATCGCCCACCTGGAGGGCAACCCGCATTTTCACCTGCATTTCGGCGACCTGAGCGATTCCATGAGCCTGGTGTCGGTGATCGGCAGCGTGCGCCCGGACGAAATCTACAACCTGGCGGCCCAAAGCCATGTGCAGGTCAGTTTTGACGTGCCCGAGTACACCGCCGATGTGGACGCCACCGGCGTGCTGCGCATTTTGGAGGCAGTGCGCCTGTGCGGCCTGGCCAAGACCTGCCGCATCTATCAGGCCTCCACCTCCGAACTGTTCGGCAAGGTGGAGGAGGTGCCCCAGAACGAGAATACCCCCTTCCACCCATACAGCCCCTACGCGGTGGCCAAGCAGTACGGGTTCTGGATTACCCGGGAATACCGGGAAGCCTACGGTATGTTTGCCTGCTCCGGCATTTTGTTCAACCATGAGTCCGAGCGCCGGGGCGAGACCTTCGTCACCCGCAAGATCACGCTGGCGGCTGCCCGCATCAAACAGGGCAAACAGGACAAGCTGTACCTGGGCAACCTGTCCAGCCTGCGGGACTGGGGCTACGCCAAGGATTATGTGGAGTGCATGTGGCTGATTTTGCAGAACGACAAGCCGGAGGACTTTGTCATCGCCACCGGCGAGCAGCACAGTGTGCGGGAGTTCTGCCAGCTGGCCTTCCACTATGCGGGCATCGAGCTGGAGTTTACCGGCGAGGGCATGGACGAAAAGGGCATCGACAAGGCCACCGGCAAGGTGCTGGTGGAGGTCAGCCCCGATTTCTACCGCCCCACCGATGTGGTCAACCTGTGGGGCGACCCCAGCAAGGCCAAACGGGAGTTGGGCTGGAACCCCACCAAGACCAGCTTTGCCGAGCTGGTGCGCATTATGGTGGAGCACGATATGCAGAAGGTTGCCGTTGAGCGCGCCGAGGAACACATCCGCTGCAATCTGGAGGAGTATCTGGAAAAGGGCGTTGTGAAGTAAAAACGGCAGGATGCCGTGGGGCCGGGTTCTCTCTGCCTGGTTGGGTTTGGGGTGCTATTTTTTCCGTTCGGCGGTGGCGAGCGTTCTTCTTTCATCACCGAAAGAGGAACGCCCCCGCCGTAGAATGGCAAACTCGAAATCACTCACCCCGCCAAGTTGAGAAAAAGCACCCCGGCAGCCCGCCGGTAAAGTCGAAACCATCTGCCCCGCCTGGCAAACCAAAGTCAAGGGGGCGCCCCAACCCTTCCGCCGACAGCGCGGCAGGCGGGGCTCTCTGCGCAGCCTGAACCGAATGTTCGGGCAGGACGGGCCGCCTCCGGCGCAGTTTTTTTCTCCAGCGGTTGCACCCGCCGCCCGCCGCGGCTATAATAAAGACAGTTATGTTATATAAGGTATCTTGTACGTGATCAAACCCCAATCCGGCCCCGGCCGGCAGGAAGGAAGCCATCCTATGCAGATTTTTAATACCATGACCCGCCGCAAGGAGGAGTTCGTTCCCCAAACCCCCGGTAAATACCGCATCTACGTCTGCGGCCCCACGGTCTACAACTATATCCACATGGGCAACGCCCGCCCGCTGGTGGTGTTCGACACCCTGCGCCGCTATCTGGAATACCGCGGCAACAAGGTGATCTTTGTCTCCAACATCACCGACATTGACGACAAGCTCATCAACCGCGCCAAGGAGGAGGGCGTCTCGATGGCCGAGGTGGCCAAGCGCTACACCGAGGAGTACCTCAAGGACTCCGACGGCCTGAACGTCAAGCGCCCCACCGTCCAGCCCCGTGCCACCGAGCATATCCAGGAGATCCTGGGCATTGTGGCCGACCTGGTGGCCAGCGGCCATGCCTATGTGGCCCGCAACGGCGATGTCTACTTCCGCGTCAAGTCCGACCCGGAGTACGGCAAGCTGAGCCACCTGAATCTGGACGACCTGGAAAGCGGCAACCGGGAGCTGCGCAGCCAGATGGACGATGACCTGAAGGAGGACCCTGCCGATTTTGCCGTCTGGAAGGCCGCCAAGCCCGGCGAGCCCTACTGGGACAGCCCCTACGGCAAGGGCCGCCCCGGCTGGCACATCGAGTGCAGCGCCATGGCCCGCAAGCATCTGGGCAAGACCATCGACCTGCACGCCGGCGGCCAGGACCTGGTGTTCCCCCACCATGAGAACGAGATCGCCCAGTCGGAGTGCGCCAACGGCTGCACCTTCGCCCGTTACTGGATGCACAACGGCTTTTTGAACGTCAACAACCAGAAGATGTCCAAGAGCCTGAACAACTTTTTCACCGTGCGGGAGGTGGCCGACAAGTACGGCTATGAGCCCATCCGCTACTTTATGCTCACCGCCGGCTACCGTATGCCGCTGAACTACACCGTCGACCTGATCGAGAGCTGCAAGAACTCGCTGGAACGGCTGTACACCTGCCGCGACAATCTGGATTTTGCCATCCAGCACGCCCACGGGGACTCCGACGCGCTGGTGGAGAAGGCGGAACAGGCCAAACAGAAGTTCATCACCGCCATGGACGACGACCTGAACACCCCCGACGCCCTGGCCGCACTGTTTGACTTTGTCAAGGACATCAACACCCTGTCCGACGCGGCGTCCCGCCCCGCGCTGGAACAGGCCGCCGCCATGTTCGACGAGCTGGCCGGTGTGCTGGGCCTTCTGTACAACCGCAAGAAGGACGAGGTGCCCGCCGAGGTGACCGACCTGGTCAACGAGCGCGCCGCCGCCAAAAAGGCCAGGGACTGGGCCAAAGCCGACGCCATCCGCGCTCAGCTGGCCGGCATGGGCTGGACGGTCACCGACACCGCCCAGGGCCCCAAGGTATCCCGGGCGTAAAGACAAAACAGGATCGATGGGGCGCACTGCGCCCCATCTTCTGGTTTACGGCATTTCCAGGGTGTATCTGAAAAATCCCCAGCAAAGGAGGGCGCGCCCATGCCCAACCAAACCGAACTTGCCCGGCGCCGGCAGGCACTGCTGTGTGTGCTGGTGCTGGCCTTTGCCGCGCGTCTGGCGCTGGCGGCCGTCACTGCGGGCTACCCCTATGACTTGAGCTGTTTCACCGCCTGGGGCGACAAGCTGCTGGCCCAGGGCCCGGCCAATTTTTATGCGGAGGGGTATTTTGCCGACTATCCCCCCGGTTACCTGTACCTTCTGTGGCTGGCGGCGGCGGTGCGGCGGCTGCTGGGCGTCGCGGCGGACAGCGGGCTTTCCCGCCTGCTGCTGGCCATTGTCCCCGCCGCCTGTGACTGCGGCTGCGCGGCGTTGATCTGGCATTGCGGCGTCCGTGCCCTGCCGGACGAGGGTGCCCAGCGCCGGCTGACGCTGTTTGCCGCCTTCAGCCCGCTTTTGCTGTTTGCCACCGGCGTTTGGGGGCAGGTGGATGCGGCGCTCACCCTGCCGCTGCTGGCCTGCTTTGCCCTGCTGGAACGCCACCGCTGGCTGCCGGCGGCGCTGCTGTACGGCGTTGCGCTGGCGGTCAAACCTCAGGCACTGCTGGCAGGGCCGGTGCTGGCTGTCTGCTTTTTGGCAGGCATTGCCGCCGCACCGGGCCACACCGCCAGGCTGCGCATGATCGGCCGAACCCTTACCGGCATTGTGCTGGCCCTGGCGCCGGCGCTGCTGGCCGGCCTGCCCTTTTTTGGTGCGGCGGAGCTGGTCCCCGGGCTGGTGGCCAAGTACATCGGCACGGCGGGCGGCTATCCCTACGCCACAATCAATGCCTTCAACTGGTTTGCGGCGCTGGGCGGCAACTGGGTAGCCCAGGACACGGCGCTGGTCGGCCCCATCACCTGGGAAATGCTGGGTGTGCTGCACATTGCGCTGCTGACCGCAGCGCTGGCGGCGGCGGGCTGGTATGCGCTGCGGCGGGGCCGGTTTTCGCCGGTGCTGCTGGCGGCAGCCTATCTGGCGGGGGTGTTCACCTTCGCCCACAATATGCACGAGCGCTACCTGATCCCCGCCGTGGTGCTGACCCTGTGGGCGGCCGCCCGCTGGAACGATCGGCGGCTGCTGGGGGCCGCCGCCGGCATGACGCTGACCGGCTTTGTCAACCTGTGCGCAGTGTATGTGTCGGTGGGAACCGACGACGAGTGGCTGACCTCGGCGGCCAGCGGCATCCTCACCCGGGTGGCCGGCCTGGCCGAGACCGCCTTCTGTGTGCTGCTCTTGTTTGCGGTCTGGGACATTGTGGTCCACGGCCGCACCGTCCCGCTGGCGGGGGAAGCCGCCCCGGCGGGGGAGAACACCGCCGCTCGCCGCCTGCGCCGCACCCCTGCCCGCCCGCCCCGCTGGCGCAGAAAGGAGCTGCTGGCCCTGGCCGGGGTGACACTGGCCACCGGCGTGCTCAGCTTTGCCTACCTGGGGGAGATGACCGCCCCGCAAAATCCGCTGGACGCCACCGGCGGCACCCGGACGGTGCAGTTTACCATCGACAGCGACCAGCAGCCCGCCACCCTGTGGATCTACCCCGGCGTCAACGCGGGGGACACCCTGACCCTGACCGACGGGGCCGGCAATGTGGTGTATCAGGGGCAGCTGGGGTCGGTGTTTTGCTGGCAGGCGGTGGCGCTGCCCGCCTCGCAGGGGCAGGCGTGGACGGCCAGCCTTTCCGGCGGGCAGGTGTTTGAACTGTCGCTGCGGGACGCCGCCGGGAACCCCCTGCCGGTGACCACCACCGCCGGGGACCCCGGCCTGTTCGACGAGGCCGCCCTGGTGCCGGATACCATCAGCCAGCTCAACAGCATGTACTTTGACGAGATTTACCACGGCCGCACCGGCTACGAGATGCTGCACCAGATGCCGGTGTATGAGACCACCCACCCGCCATTGGGCAAGGACTTTATCATGCTGGGCATTGCCATCTTCGGCATGACAGGCTTCGGGTGGCGGTTTTCGGGCACGCTGTTCGGGGTGCTGCTGGTGCCGCTGGCCTGGTGCTTTGCCCGCCGCCTGACCCGCCGCCGCTGGGTGGGGCTGGTGGCCGGCTGCCTGCTGGCGCTGGATTTCATGCGGTTTTCCCAAAGCCGCATCGCCACCATCGATATTTACGGCACCTTCTTTATCCTGCTGGGAGCCCACTGCATGGTCTGGTACGCCCAGACCGCGCTGCAAAAGGGGATTGACCGGGCGCTGCTGCCCATGGCCCTGGGCGGGCTGGCTTTCGGGCTGGGATGCGCCTCCAAGTGGACGGGGATGTATGCCGGCATCGGGCTGGCCATCCTCTATTTCGGGGTGCTCTATGCCCGTTGGCGGCAGGGGAAGCCCGGCTTCCGGCGGGAGTTTGCCACCGCCGCCTGGGGCGGGGTGCTGTTTTATGTTCTGCTGCCCTTTGTGATCTATCTGGCGTCCTATCTGCCCTATGTGTGGCGGGACCCATCCTTCAGTGTGGGGGACTGGTGGAACTGCCAAACCTATATGTACAATTACCACTCCACCCTCAACGCCACCCACCCGTTTGAAAGCCGCTGGTACACCTGGCTTTTGGACCTGCGCCCGGTGTGGTATTATCAGAACGGCAACCTGCCCGGCAACCTGCGGGGCAGCATTACCGGTATGGGCGGGCCGGTGCTGTGGCTGGCGGGACTGTACTGCATCCTGCTGCTTGCCTGGCGGCAGCTCACCGGCCGGGGCAGCCGCCGCGGCGCCGGGGTGCTGATCCTGTACGGCGCCCAGCTGGTGCCCTGGATGTTTGTGGCACGCTGTACCTTTTTGTACCATTATTTCCCCAGTTCCATGTTCTGCCTGGCCGCCATCGCGGTGGTGCTGGCCGACATGGCCGACCGGAAAAAGGCCCGGCGCATCGCGGTGGGGCTGGTGGCCGCCTCGGCGGCGCTGTTTGTCTGGTTCTACCCGGCGCTGTCCGGCCTGCCGGTACCCAAGCTCTGGGCGGCCAGCACCCTCTGGCTGCCCAGCTGGGGATTCTACTGGATCGGCTGAGCAGTCCTGCAACAATACAACACAACCCACCCGGCCCCGGGCAGTGCGCAATGGCACCGCCCGGGGCCGGGTGGGTTGCTGTTAGGCTTAACCTTGAGAGGCAGAAGATGGCAGGTTTCGGGGCGAAAACGCCCGCGCCGGGTCACTCCGGCAGATAGATGTGGTGGGGCAGCCCCTCCACATAGATGGGGGTCAGTTCCGCCTGGATCAGCGGCATGGCATAGGAGATAAACTCCGGCGTCATATCGGTGTGGTCGGCGTTGATCCACTCCAGCGGGACCTTCTTTTCCAGGTTGGCCACCTCGCTGATGGGGTGCAGCTCGGTGGTGCACTGGTAGGGTGCGTTGGAGGTGCGCTTGAGAGCCACCATCTCGCCGGTATGGCCCTCAAAGGCAGCCTTGGCGGCAGCACCGCCCACCTGGTAGGCCTCGGTGATGTCGGTACGGCTGGTCAAATGGCCGGCACAGCGCTGCAGGGTGGACAGCTCGATGCAGCGGGTCTTGGTGTCCAGTCGGCGGGCCACGGTGTTTGCCAAAAAGCGGGCGGTGCCGGTCAGCGCCTTGTGGCCGAAGGCGTCCACCGCATGGACATCGTCGGCCAGCTCGCAGACATAGCGTCCGTCCTCCAGCTTGACGCCTTCGCTTACCGCAATGACGATGCTGGGTTTTTTGGCCTGCATGCAGGCCACTTTTTCCACAAAGCGGTCCACGTGGAAGGGAATCTCGGGCAGGCAGATCATGTCCACACCCTCACAGTCCTCGGCGCGGGCCAGGGCAGCGGCGGCGGTCAGCCAGCCGGCGTTGCGGCCCATGATCTCCACAATGGTCACATAGTTGGTGCCGTAGACGGTGGCGTCGCGGATGATCTCCTTCATCACCACGCCGATGTACTTGGCGGCGCTGCCGTAACCGGGGGTGTGGTCGGTGACCATCAGATCGTTGTCGATGGTCTTGGGCACGCCCATAAAGCGGATCTCGCTGCCGATGTGCCGGCCGTACTCCGCCAGCTTGCCGATGGTGTCCATGCTGTCGTTGCCGCCGATGTAAAAGAAATAGCCGATGTCCAGCTCTTTCAAAATATCGAACAGCTTTATATAGACGGCCTCGCCCTCGGGGGCGTGCCAGTCGGGCAGCTTGTAGCGGCAGCTGCCCAGATAGCTGGACGGCGTGCGCTTGAGCAGCTCAATGTCCATGGCGGTTTTCAGGTGCTCATCCAGCACGGTCCAGCGGCGTTCCAGCAGGCCCGCCACGCCATGCATCATGCCGTAGACTTTGCCGGCGCCCCGGCGCTTGGCGCTCTCATACACGCCGGCCAGGCTGGCGTTGATGACCGAAGTCGGGCCGCCCGATTGGCCCACAATCGCGTTTTTTGCCATGTGTACATCCTCCCTGTCGGTTGTCGGTTCCGGGGGCGTGCCCCTGTCTTTGTCCTATTCAGTGTAGCACGCCCGAACGCGTTTGCCCATTGCAGGGGTTGCGCAGGGGCAGGCCCCGGCAAAAGGGGAGGTGTTCCGCCATGCGGAACCCGGGGAGCCTCCGGCCCGCTGCGGGCGGAGCGGTGGTTCCACTGTGCGGAACCGCCGCGCGTGAAAATTTTCGCAATCAGAAATTTTATCAAGGAATGTTACATTGCAAAAATTGCCACGCCTGCCGACAGGCCGCCGGAGCACCGGCGGGGGCCGCTCTTGCCCATGGGGGAAAATGCTGGTATACTATATATAGTAACCTTCAAACCTGCAATGTGAGAATTTGGGGCGCCGGCGCGCCCCGCAGAAAGGCTGACGAACCCCTATGCAGTTCCGTGAACTTTCCATCAACCCCGAGCTGATCCGTGCCACTCAGGCCATGGGTTTTACCGAGATGACCGAGATCCAACAGAAGGCCATCCCCCTGATGCTGGCGGGGCACGACATGATCGCCAAGGCCCCCACCGGCACCGGCAAGACGGTGGCCTTCGGTATCCCCATCCTGAACCAGGTGGACGTGACCCGCAAAAAGCCCCAGGCCGTGATTTTAAGCCCCACCCGGGAGCTGGCCCAGCAGATCGCCGCCGACCTGCAGGACCTGGCCCAGTTTATGGATGGGGTGCGCATCGTCTGCGTCTACGGCGGCGCCGGGCTGGAAAAGCAGCAAAAGCAGCTCAAGGCCGGCTGCCAGATCGTGGTGGCCACCCCCGGCCGCCTGATGGACCACTACCGCCACCATGCCATTGACCTGTCCGACGTTGAGACCGTTGTGCTGGACGAGGCCGACGAGATGCTGAACATGGGCTTTTACAAGGATGTGCGCCATATCATCGACCTGATGAAAAACCGCAAATCGCTCTCGATGTTCTCGGCCACCATCAGCCGGGAGGTGCTGGACATCGGTTGGCTGTACCAGAAAAACGCCGCCGAGGTGGATGTGCAGCCTATGCAGGAGAGCATGCCCAAGATTGACCAGTACAAGCTGCTGACCACCGGCCGGGACAAGCTGTCTGACCTGGCCCAGATCATCTTGAGCCAGGGCTACAAGCGGGTGATGGTGTTCTGCAACACCAAGTACAACACCGCCATGCTGGCCAACCAGCTGGCCCGGCTGAACTTTAACGTGGACTGCCTGCACGGCGACCTGTCCCAGGCGGAGCGCAATCGCATCATGGGCCGGTTCAAGGCGGGGGAGATCGCGGTGCTGGTGGCCACCGACGTGGCGGCCCGGGGCATCGACGTGTCCGACGTGGACGCGGTTATCAACTATGACGTGCCCGAGGACAACGAGCATTACACCCACCGCATCGGCCGCACCGGCCGCGCCAAGCGGGAGGGCGCCAGCTACCTGTTCTACACCAGGGAGGAGGAAAAGCGGGTGGAGACGCTGCTGCGCCTGACCCGCAACACCGACGACTGCCGCAGCGTGAAATTTGACTTCAACCATGAAAAGCTCATCGTGGAGGACAAGCCACAGGGCGACAAGTTCCAGATCCGCAGTTATTTCTGAGCGGGGAACGGATGGATTCAAGATGCCGGACAATCCGCCCCGGTGGGATGGAACCGTGCCGGGGATTGTTTCAGATACATCCTCGGCGGGCAGGACGACAAAAAATTGAAAAAAATTCGCTGGAAGACTTGACAGCGGGCAATGTACCTGCTATAATAAACAAGTCGTCAAGCGATATGCGCGGTTAGCTCAGCTGGTAGAGCATCTGCTTGACGTGCAGGAGGTCACAGGTTCGAGTCCTGTACCGCGCACCATATTGATTGGCCGATTTTACTGTCGGCCAATTTTTTATTGTTGTATCGTCAAAAAATGACGTTTTGGAGCCTGCTGAGTGCAGGCTTTTTCCGTTACTGTCACCACCGTTTTCGGTCGGTTTTGGCAGGCTTTTCCACATAAGACAGGCCGTCAGGCTCCCCTCTTCCGGGAGTTTGGCGGCCTTTTTTCAGTTTTGGGCGAAAAAATCGCTGCAGAAATATGGAAAATTTTCCGGCGGGATTTTGTTGGTTCTGCCGGTTTTCAGATAAACGCAGTAAAAGTATAAAAATTTCAATAGCGCATCGCCATTCGCAACCCGGTATCTGGCATTGATTACATTGCTGGATGCCGGGCTTTTTTTCGTTTGCTCTCTTAGCTACCCAGCCGGGAACAAGTTTCCGGCCTTGTAGATAGATTTAATTTTATCCTGCACAAAGAAAGTGAGGTCTCCCTATGATCATCGGCATCGACCACGGCTACTACGCCATCAAAACACGAAACTGTTCCTTCCCGGCCGGCATTACGCCTTTCGGTGACCGCGAACCCTACACCTGCCAGAACATGCTTACGTTCGGCGGGTGTTTTTTTGTTTGCGGCAGCGGACGGCAGCCAATCCAGCGGGACAAGACCGCCAACGACAACTACTACCTGATGACGCTGGCCGCCATCGCGCAGGAGCTGCAAGCCCGCGGCGCGCTCCGTGAGGGCAGCGTGACCATCGCAGCGGGGCTGCCCCTGACGAGCTACGGCCGGGAGAAACCCGCCTTCCGAAAATACCTGCTCCGCAATGCGGGCCAGCCGACCGAGTTTGGCTATGAAGGCAAGAAGTACCGCATCACGATCGAGGATGTGCTGCTTTTTCCCCAGGGGTTCACCGCGCTCATGACCCAGCCCGACCTGTTGGTAGACGAACCCTCCATGCTGCTGCTCGACATCGGAGGGTGGACGGTGGACCTTATGCGCATCGACAACGGCAGGCCGATCATAGACACCTGCCACAGCCTCGAGTTCGGCATGATCCGCTGCATTGATGAGGTGCGGGAGCGAGTACGCCAGAACACTGGTCTCTCCCTGACTGATGCGCAGATTGAGCAGGTACTGGCGGGCCGCCCCTGCAGTCTGGAGGAAACGGTGCGCAGCCTGATCCGTGAACAGGGCCGCCTCTACACCGAGCGGTTGCTCTCCGCCGTACTGGAAGCGGGCTTTGATTACCACGCGCTCCCTGTTGTCATGATGGGCGGCGGCGCATCGGTTGTAAGCCGCCATATCCGCCCCACGGACGCGATTTGTCGCACCGTGACCCTGCTGGACGACCGTGTCAACGCCCAGGGGTATGAGCGCGCTGTGGCCGCGCTTTGGGGCGATGACGCGCAAGGGTGAAGCGCCCGCAATTCGTCTTCCGCCCCAACCTGCGCGACCCGGCCCAGCGCCGCGCCTGGCGGCTCTTACAGGAGCAGCCTGCGGGCGAGCGCAGCGCTTATCTGGCCGCCTGCATCCTCAAGGCCAGTGACCTTACCGCCGCGCAAAAAGAGCTGCGTGCCATGCTGCGGGAAGAACTTGGCAAAATCCAAGTCACCGCCGCGCCCGCGGAACCCAAACCGAAGAAAGCCGTGCCCAAATCAACGCTGGATTTCTTCTCTGCCTTGCAGCAGGACGAACAATAAACCCAATTTTACAAGCAACCAAAGCTGGCAGGAGGTCCGAACAAAATGTCCGTATTTCGCATAGAACGCAACAAAAACTATACCGTCATGAGCAATTACCACCTGCGCGACACGACGATCTCGCTGAAGTCCAAGGGCCTTCTGTCCATGATGCTGTCCCTGCCGGACGAGTGGAACTACACCACCCGCGGCCTGGCCAAGATCTGCAAGGAGGGCGTGGACGCCATTGGCGGGGCGCTGCGTGAGCTGGAAAAAGCCGGTTACATTGTCCGCCGCGTGGTGCGCAACGAGCGCGGCCGCATCTGCGACATGGAGTACACCATCTACGAACAGCCGCATCCCCGGCAGCCTGATCCGCCCCGGCCGGATACAACCGCACTGGATACGGGAAACTCGGATATGGTGACCCAGGGGCCGGAAACCACCGCGCAAATAAATAAAGATAGAGAAACAAAAGATCAATCAAATACCGATTCGCTTCCTTTCCGGGCGGCTGAGCCGCCGGAAGCGAAGCGAACCGAATCATGTGCGGCTGAACGGATGGAGGATTATCGAGAGTTGATCCGCGACAACATCCAGTACCCGCTGCTGGTGGCCCAAGACCCGGACGATGCCGACCTGATCGATGAGATCGTTGAGCTCATGACCGAGACTGTCTGCGCCCGTCGCAAGACCACCCGCGTCTGCGGCTCTGACTTCCCGGCCGAGGTGGTCAAGTCCCGGCTGCTCAAGCTGGACGCCGAACACATCCGCTTTGTACTCAAGTGCCTGCACGAGAACACGTCGAAAATAAAAAACATCAAGCAATACCTGCTGGCGACGCTGTACAACGCGCCGGTGACCATCAACAGCTACTACAGCGCGCTGGTCAGCCATGACCTGGCGGAACCGGCTGGAAAAGCAACCGCGAAGGGGGTGGTGCCTATGCTTGCCTATTGATGCGTCAAAACGACTGCCATATGTACATTTCGCCCTTGTTGGTATTGCTTTCTTTTGCACAATCGTTGCATTCGTTCTTTGTTGGGTCTTGGCATAGCTTTCCATTGGCCTTTGGAGTATGCTTGCGTTGCAAGCCAAAACAAACGCAGGCATGACAGAAAGGAGAGGCAATGGAAACCAAAGGCGTGACCTGCAAGATTCCACTCGATCTGCACAATCGCATCACCGAGGAAATCAAGCAGAACGAAAGCACGATGAGCAAATTCATCGAACAGATCATCTTGGAGCACTATGCGAAAGGAGTCACAAACATGGGCAAAACACGGACAATGGCCTTCCAGGTCAGCGAGGAACTCTTCCAGCAGATCAAGGACTACCTGGCCCGCTACGAGCAGGTCTACCACCGCAAACTCACCCAGAAGGAATTCGTCATCGGCCTGATCGAGCAGGCGATCGAGGAAGCGGACGAGGAATTCGAGGCGGCGGAGGCCGCCGAGGCCGAGGACGCGACCGAAGCTGTGGAAGCTGGCGATACAGTGGACGAAATCGAAGATTATGGCCAGGAAGATGAGGTGACCAACGATGTCGAGATGGGCGAGGATGCGCAACCGGCTGATGCGCCGGAAAGCGATGCGGAAGCAGATGCGGCTCTGGCGGATTGCGCAGGCGGAGATGCGGGCAATGACGGCCCTGCATTCTGTGCAGATGCTGCTGGAGCGGTATGACCGCAAACGGCGATGAGATCAAACCGGGAATGCACCTTGTAACGGATGACGGCGACAAAATGTTCGTTTTCAGCCTGCCCAGCCTGTACATTGTCGCAGACCAGGGCAGCTGGGAAGATAATCTGGCCTATGCGGCGGAGTGTATCCGCACCGGCCAGGGTGAGTTCTACCCGCTGGACTTCCTGCTGCTCCAGTACTGGGAAATCAAAAAGTAAATAAGCAACACCGGCCCGCTCAATGCGGGCCGTTTTCGGTTAAGGAGTGATGCAAAACCATTCGTTTTATCGATCTATTCGCCGGCATTGGCGGCTTCCGAGAGGGGCTGACCCGTGCCGGCGGTTTCACCTGCGTGGGACACTGCGAGTGCGATAAATACGCCGAACGCAGCTACCGCGCTCTGTTTAATTGCATAGGAGAGTGGTACACAGAAGATGCCAGAAAAACCGACCCCGACACCATGCCCGGCTTCGACCTGCTCTGCGGCGGTTTTCCTTGCCAGAGCTTCAGCAGTGCTGGAAAACGCCGCGGCTTCGGAGACCCCCGCGGCACCCTCTTCTTTGAGCTTGCCCGCCTGGCTGAAGCCCGGAAGCCTCGCTATCTGCTGTTTGAAAACGTACCCGGCCTGCTTAATCATGACGGCGGCCGGACGTTTGCGGCGATCCTCAATGCGCTGGACCGATTGGGGTATGCTGTGGAATGGCAGGTGCTTAACAGCAAAGATTTTGGCGTCCCTCAATCCCGCCGCCGCGTATACATTGTCGGATTTCTTGACGCCCGATGTGCCGGAAAGATACTACCTTTCACCACAGCAACAGCAGCGCCTGCTGCCCGACGGCTGGAGGACGGCTTCCCGGTAAAGGAGGCCACCCGCAAAGGGTACAAGCTGGCCTACCCCGGGGACAGCATCAGCCTGGCTTATAGGACCACAGCCCGCCGCGGCCGGGTGGGGCATGGCATCGCCCATACCCTGACGACCTCACCCGACCAGGGTGTGCTCTGCTTCGTGGACATGAACGAGAATCCCGATTGCACCAGTCTGGCCCGATGCCTGACCGCCAAGCAAAACGGCGGCATCCACAATCACAAGCGGGAAGCCTCCGGCGTGCTGTGCGGTAACCGCATCCGCCGCCTGACGCCGCGGGAATGTCTGCGGCTGCAAGGCTGGCAGGATGACCGCATCGACAGGATTTTGGCCGTCACCAGCGAGGCCCAGGCATACAAACAGGCTGGCAACGGCGTGACCGTCAATGTGGTGGAGGCTATTGGCCGCAGGCTGGCGGCGGTGGATGCCGAGCTGAACGGAGAAACAACCGTTGCCCCTTGACTTCCGCGACCAGAAGTTCGGCTGCGAGATCGAGATGACCGGCATCACCCGGCAGCAGGCCGCCGAGGCGGTGGCTGCACTGTTCGGTACCTCGGCCCGCCAAACGTATGAGTCTCGCATCTACGACCCCTGGGAAGTGGAGGACGCAGACGGAAAGAAATGGCGCTTTGTCTATGACGGCAGTATCCAGGCCACCCAGCGTGTTGGTCGGCGTCAGGAACCAGCCCGAAGCTCGACTTACAAAGTCGAACTCAACTCGCCAGTGTTGGAATACGCCGAGATGGGCAAACTGCAGGAGGTCGTGCGGGCGCTGCGCCATGCCGGGGCGGTGGTCAACCCCAGCTGCGGGCTTCACGTCCACATTGACGCGAGTAAGCACACACCGCGCAGCCTGCGCAATCTGATGTCGATCATGTACTCCAAAGAGGACCTGATCTTGGAGGCCGTGGGAACCCAGCAGCGACGGGTGGAACAGTATTGCCATCTGTCGCGGGAAAACGTGATGAAGGTGATCCGCAATATGCCGCCCAGCCTGACAATGGAGCAGCTGCGCCGCGCCTGGTACGAGGGGCGTGACGGTGCGCACGACCATTACAACTGGTCGCGCTATTACGCCCTCAACCTTCATTCGGTGTTTTACCACGGAACCGTGGAATGGCGTTGCTTCGAGAGCACGCTGCACGCCGGGGAGGTCCGCGCCGACATCACCCTGGCGCTGGCTATGTCGGCTCAGGCAATCAACCTGGAAAAGACGGTGGCCCGCAAGACGCCGGTGGGAGATAACCCGGCCTTTGCGTTCCGCACCTTTTTGCTCCGGCTGGGGCTCATCGGCCCCGAATACAAAAACGTGCGGATGCACCTGCTCAAGCGCCTGCCCGGCGACCCTGCCTGGCTGCGAGACCGCAACCAGTATGAAAGTTACCAGCGCCGCCATACCCGCGGCGGCGTTGCCAGATAGGAGGATGATATCCTGACCGGACACAACAAACCATTGAAACGCCAAGCCCGCTGTGCAAAGATGCAGCGGGCTTTTCCTTTGTGAGACAAGGAGAAAGCTAATATGCATAGGAAACACACAAAACTGTACCGCATTGCAGCCGGATTGCTGGCAGGCATCTGTCTGCTGACAGGCACCGGTGCGACCGCTCTGGTCGCCAATGCCGCTCCTGACGGCAGCGCCCCTGTAACAGCCGCCACAGCCACGCCGGAGACCGCCACCCCCGAAACGGCCCTCGGCCCCGAGGCGCAGGCGTTTATCGACGCTGTCAACGCGCTGGATCGGGAGTCGATCCTGGCTGCCGTGCGGCAGTGGGCCATTGCCAGCGCCGCCTGGCAGGCCGACCCGGACAATGCCGAACTGGAAGAAACATTGAACAAAGCCATTGAAGCATCCGACGCCGCTGCCGCGCCGGTGTATGCCGCCGAAGATCTCTACTACGCCATCCCGGAACAGGAACAGCAGGGTGACGAGGTACAGGCCGCCTACACCGCCCTGGCCGCGCTGGTCGCCTCGATGCAGCTGGCGATGGAGCAGCCGGAACTGCCCGAGGATACCGGCACACCGCCCGATGACAACGAGATGTACGAAGTCCTCTACGGCGATCTGCCGGATGCCCCCACCGGCAACTACATGGGCCGCTATGGCCTGCCGGTTGCCACCGGCGATACCAGGATCGGCCTGTCGCTGTGGGCCGAAAGCCTGCTCACCGATGAGAGCACCGGCCGCATGGATGCCGATGCCCTCAACGCGGACAGCCTGACCGTCACGGTGCCGGTGGAGGACGGCGAGGACTATGCCATTGTGCCGATCATGCTGCAGGTGGAATACCCCGCCAACAACAGCACTACCCAAGTGATCCTGCCGGAAAATGTCACGGTTCTGGCGCTTGACAGCCAGGGCCAACTGACCACAGTGGAGGACCCTGCCAGTGTGCTGAACGCGACTTATATGGAGACCTCCGCCGCCGTGACCGGCATCTATGTGCAGGCCGGAGAAAACTTTACGGCTGAACTGGTCTATACGGCAGAAGATGGCACAACACTGACCAAAACGCTGGACGTGGTTGTGGATAGAACGCCGGGCAATGCTATGAGTGTCAGCACCTACGAGGAACGTCCGGTGCCCGATGTTCTGACCGGCAAGATCACGTCGGTGCAGAAGGTCAATGGCACCTGGCTGATCTGGTTCAACGGCCAGGAGGCCTAATGTTGCACCCATGGCGCCCAGGGTACGCCCAACGGCTGCCCGACCTATACCTATGCCTACACCTCCATCATTGGCGCTGAACAAATCACCCCCGGCGACCACTATGCCAACCAGGTCAATATTTGGGGTGGCCTTGGTCAGTTGTCGTTGAATCTGTTGACCGTCCAACATGAGGGAGCGTTCTCTGCCTCTACTTTCAGTCTGGATGGCGAATCGGACGAGACCAATCAGGCAGCCTACACCTATTACGATGACCTGCAGCTGTGGATCATGCAGCATTACCCCGACAGTATAGCTGCGCAGGCTTATCGCCAATCCGCAGCCCAGCTTGCCGGCGGCGTGACCACCTACCAGGCAGACAGCGACTATTACTCCTACATTTACGTTCCGCCCGCCGGTATGAACTGGCAGACGGTCGCCCTGATCGGCCCGCCCACCGGCAGCACCAACCCGGATATTCCGGAGACCACGCCGGACTATTACGCCTCCTGGTCGGCTGGCCCGCAGACAGCCAGCGGCTCGCTGGATCTGAGCTACGGGTTGAATCTTCGCAAGGTCGGCCTTGTTACCGGCGAGACGATTGACGAAGCCACCTTTGAGATCACGCCCTCGGCCACCGGCGGCACCATCGACGGCGGCAGCTGGAGCCTGACGCCTGCCGGCAGCCAGACGGTGACTACCAGCGGCCACGTCATGGACGATACCTACCACACCACCGGCGGCAACGCCTCGGCCAGCTGGAAGCTCAACTACTCAGTCAGCAAAACCAGCGGCAGTGACAGCGGCAACGTGGGGCCGTATTCGTCCCAAGAAGAAGCCAACGCGGCAGCCAGCGCGGCTCAGAGCAAAGCGGTCAGCCGGCTGCAGGGCGAGGCGCAGGCGGCCGTGGATGCGGCCATTGCATCGGCCAAATCTCAGCTGGCAAACATCACATTTACAGTGAAAGAAACCAGCGTCCCCCACGGCTTTGACGCCTACACGGGCAGCACCGGCAGCGAGCAGCAGGTTTCCGTGCCCGCGGACGGCAGCACCGATGCGACCATCTACAACGATGAGTGGAGCATCCAGGTCAACATTGCCAAGATCGACAGCGAGACCCGCCAGCCCATTGCGGCGGACGCCAAGTTTGCCGTGTTTGAGTGGGATACGGTCGAACAGATGTACATTCCCTTCGGCGGGTACAACCAGTATACGGTCGTCCGCAACGAGGACGGTACATACTCTGTCGCCAACGGCAGCAGTTACGCCGCCGACAGCCCGGCCAACCGCACCCTCTATTACACCCAGCGCAATGAGGGCAAGTTTATCATCGTGGAGACTCGCGCCCCGGAAGCCTACTATGGCGATTGGACGGACGTCTCTCAGCCCGGCACGGCTGGACAGGTGGAGGGCAAGCGCGCCTATGCGTTCACCATCTCCAAGGACAATGACGGCTCGGTCATCGACCTGTCCAATACCGGCTACAACGCCGCCATCGGTACCGCCGACAACGGCGGCACCCTGCTGCGCACGCCGGAGGGCAACACCGTCACGGTTTCGCTGTATGACGCGCCGCAGGATGCCACCCGTGTCTATACAACCGACAGCACCGGCCTGGCAAACAATGAGGACACCTACACCAGCACCCCGGTCAGCGGCAAGTTTACCAATGACCGCGTGATCGGTCAGATCATCCTCGCCAAAGCCGACCTCGACCAGTTGAAGAAGTCGGTGCCGCGTGCCCTGGCCGATGTGGAGGGCAACGAGGTCACGATCCCGGGCGGCGAGCTGCACGGTACTGCCAGCATCGAGGGGGCGGTGTATGACCTCTATGCCGCCGAGGACATCCAGCACCCGGATGGTGTCAGCGGCACGGTGGACTACAGCAAGATCGTGGATGCCAACGGCAACCCGATCTGGCACACCACCGTGCTGACCAACGGCGGTTGGGATACCGACTATCTGCCGGTTCTTGCCAAAGACCACCTGGTCGCCAGCGCCGAAATCAAGGACGGTGTGCTGGTGTTCAGCAACTTGTATCTTGGCAAATATTATCTGGTCGAACGCGCGACCGGCATTGTTCTGCCGCTGGACGGGGATGGACAGTATTATGTCTCCGGCCAGTATCCTGTACTGGACAGAACCTTGCAGGCCACTGGCGAGTACAAGCCGTTGGCCACCAACAGCCGTGGCGAGTACACTGATTACGTCTACAAAAACCAGTACAGTGCCGTGGCCGAGGGCCGCGCGCTGACCGGCATCAAGACCTACGATGGGTATTACCTCAGCTTTGCCGAGGGGTATCTGTGCGATGAAAACAACCACTATGAGACCTTGACCTACGGCGGCGAAAGCCAGTATGTCATCCGTGAAACGGATGGCTCCAAAGACGCGGTGTTGAAATCCGGCTTCTCCATCCAGAAGGTTGTCAGCACAACCGGCCCCGGCAGCCCTGCTCTCAAGCTGGAAGGCGCGGGCTTCACGGTCTATCGTATCTGGGACCTGAGCAAAGTGGACGAATTCCAGAAAAATGCCGACGGCACCTACAATGTGCAGAGCATTCTCGATGCTTACCGCAAGGACAACTACGACAACGACACCCCGAAGTACGATTTCAGCGGCGAGGGCGCGGCAGTTGCCCGGATGTATGAGTTTGACCAGGCACTGGTGGAAGAATATAACGCGACATTGACCGCGGCCTACGACTTTGCCAACGGCCAGGGTAATGGCTGGGTGCCGACTCAGAACATCAACGAATACCGCTTGTCTGAACTGTTCACCAACGAAGAAGGTATTATCCGCGTGACCGGCCTGCCCTATGGCCAGTACCTGATCGTGGAAACAACGGTGCCGCAGGATGTATTCCAGTGCGACCCGTTCATGGTGACAGTCGATTCAGCTGCGCCGCAGAGCGTCCTGTGCCAGCCAGTCGGCACGGTTACAACACCCAGCAACAGCTACATGGCCTACAACGTCCTCAATGAAGAGTTGGAAGGCTATTTGCAGCTCATCAAGATCGACGCTGAAACCGGCAAGCCGGTCAAAATCGCCGACACCGCGTTCCAGATTTATCGCATTCTGGATGACGGGACGGAAGAACTCATTGAAATGCCCGACCCGGATTCCGGGAATGCCACCGCCAAGACTTCTACCTTCTATACCGACGCGGACGGCTACCTCAAGACGCCCGAAAAGCTGCCGTTGGGCCGCTATCGCGTGGTCGAACTGGAAGGCCCGGCAGGCTTCTTCAACGACACCGCCTATAACGTGGTCTTTGAACTGACTTCGGAACGTGCATGGGAAGTCGTTGGTAACGCCACCGACGATATGGACGACTACATCCTCACCGAAGAATACAGCAACCACGAGACGCTGGGCCAACTCACTATTCGCAAGATCGGCAACGTCCTGACCGGGTATGAGGACGGCCAGTTTATCTATGAGCAGACCAATCTTGCCGGGGCTACCTACGAAATCCGCGCCCACGGCGACATTACCACCGGCGACCGCCAGGGCACACTCTGGTATGCCGACGGCGACCTGGTTGCCACAGTGACCACGGGCGAAGAAGGCCAAGTGGACGAGGTGAAATTCAGCCCCACCCGCACCCAGGCTACCTACGATTTCCTTTCGGTCCGCCACGATGGCACCACCGGCGAAGTGACGATCACCCTGCCGCTTGGTTCCTACGACATCACCGAGGTGCAGGCCCCCTACGGCTTTGTGTTGACTGACCAAACCTACACTGTGACCTTTGGTTGGAATGACCAAAGCAACGATGTGGTGCTGGCCCAGACCATCGTGGACCACACCCAGGACGGCGATGAAACCTACAGCTACGGCATCGTCAATGTGTCCAACGCGACCGAGGATGAATTGGGCAATCTGCCCGGTACCATCGTGTTCGAGAACGCCCGTGTGCTTCCCGTGCCTGAGACGCCGGAGAATCTCGTGGACAAAATTGGCATCGGCATCCACAAGCAGGACGCAGAAACCAGCCAGCCGCTGGCCGGGGCCGTGTATGAACTCTACACAGTGGACGCGATCTATGACGTAAACGGCAACAAGCTGGCCGATGCCGGAACCCTGCTCGCCACCAGCAGCCCAACCGATGACACCGGCTTTGCCTGGTTCGATGTGGACGTGCCCATCCGCGGTGAGGCCTACGTGGACGATGAGACCAAGCCAGCAGACGGCGTCTGGAACGCCCGCTATAACAGCGGCAACTATCAGATTGTTGAAATCACCGGTCCTGACGGCTACCTGCTCGACCCGACGCCCATTGCGGTCAGCTTCACCTACCCCGGCCCGCGGGTTTCCTGGCAGGTGGTCGCCGCTACCCAGGCTGACCAGCCGCTGGACAGGCTGACCATCCACAAGACCGACGTCGGCGGCAAGGAACTGCCCGGCGCGGAGCTGACCGTCACCACGCTGGAGGGTGACCCCATTGACAGCTGGGTGAGCGAGGAAACGCCGCACGCACTGCCCATTCTGGAACCTGATGCCGAGGAACAGGACGGTGCGATCCGTTACTCGGATGCAGATAACGAGTTTGTCTACATCCTGCATGAGGACGCCGCGCCGGATGGCTATCTGGTTGCCACGGACATCCAGTTCAAGGTGGAACAGGATGAAGATGGCCGCATTACAGTGTACATCCGTGCGACCTCTGCCGACAGCTGGCACAAGGTGGACGGCGCGTCTGTGACAATGGTCGATACGGCCAAGCCGCAGCCCGCCCCGACGCCCACACCCACCACGACCGTTACGGTCACGGCCACGCCTACGCCGGCTCCCGTCTTCCATGTTCCGCAGACCGGGGACAGCACACCGCTGCTGGCAATCGTGATTGTGACCGCACTGGCCGCCACTGGCTTTGTGGTTCTGTTGGCAATTCGCCGCCGCGGAAACCGGCTGCAAGAAGAAAACGACCCGCAGCTCGAACCGCGGGATGACCCGGAGAATACCAATGAGTAAACCTGCCAAGATGCGCGTTGTCATTGTGGAGCCGGGCAAATATGCCCGCGAAGCCGAGATTGACAACACGCTGGAGGCTGAACAGGCGGTGGTGGGCGGCCTGATCGACGCCATTTGCCCCTGGCCGGAGGATAAGGCCTGCCTGATCCTCAATGACGAAGGCAAGATCATCCCGCTGGAACCGAACCGGGCATTGCCCGAATATGAGGACGTGGTGTTCGGCACCTTCTTCATCTGCGGCGACGGCGGAGAGGATTTTTGCGGTTTGACCGAGAAACAGGTCGAGCGCTATCTCGCACGTTTCCGGCGGCCGGAGATTATTCTTGACACGCCAACCGGCATCCTTTGCGTACCTTGCACACCGAAACGCTATGAGCAATTCATGGAAAAAGTACAAGGTGAGAACGGACCGAACCATCCCGATCACAAAGACGGACCGTCCAGATAATGCACCAACACCAGGGGCGCAGCCAGGCGGCTGCGCCCTACATTTATTATAAAGGAGAAATTCTATGACCCATTTTTATTCCGCCGAATCGGTGACCGCTGGCCACCCCGACAAACTCTGTGACCAGATCGCCGACGCGGTGCTGGACGGATGCTTGGCTCTCGACCGCAATGCCCGGGTGGCCTGCGAGGTTCTGGCAACCAAAGGCCACATTGTTCTGGCAGGCGAGATCAGCACCGCGGTCATGCCGGATATTGGAAAGTTGACCCGCGAGACACTGGAAAACGCCGGATACAATTCCAAAGATTTTGAGATCGAAAGCCTGATCCACCCCCAAAGCCCTGACATTGAGGCCGCTGTCAATGACCCGCTGGACGCCGAAACCGACCCCGACGCCATCGGCGCGGGCGACCAGTGCGTGGTGGTTGGCTACGCCACCGACGAGACCCCCGAAATGCTGCCGCTGCCGGTCGTGCTGGCCCACCGCCTGACCAGCTGCCTGACGCTTGCCCGGCTGACCGGCGCGGTACCGGGGCTTGGCCCCGACGGCAAGGCAATGGCCATCGTCGAGTATGAGGATGACATCCCGGTGAAAGTCGCCAAAATCGTGCTGTCTTTTCAACACACCCCCAAAGTGGACCCCACCGATCTCACAGAGCCGATCTGGAAAAATGTGATCCTGTCGGCCCTCAAAGGGATGCCCTACGATGACAGCCTGGAGCTGATTCTGAACCCTGGCGGCCATTTTGTACTGGGCGGCCCGGAGGCCGATACCGGTCTGACCGGCCGCAAGCTGGCCGTGGATGCCTACGGCCCCTTTGTGCCCACCGGCGGCGGGGCGTTCTCCGGCAAGGACCCGACCAAGCTCGACCGCAGCGGGGCCTACATGGCGCGGTGCGTGGCGAAAAACATCGTGGCCAGCGGCATTGCGCAGCGGTGCCAGGTCACGTTGACCTACGCCATCGGCATGGCAAAGCCGCTGGCCGTGGAGGTGGATACCTTCGGCACCGGCCTGCTCTGTGAGGACGACTGCCTTGCATTGGCGGTGCAGACGGCGTTCGATCTGACCCCGGCCGGGATCATTACGGAACTGGACCTGCAGCGGCCCATCTACGCCCGTACCGCGGTGGGCGGCCACTTTGGCCGCGAAGATTTCCCCTGGGAAAAGCTCGACCGCACCGGCCTGCTGATGGCGACCATACGGTAATATGCCCGGCGTTACCAAAGAACAGGTCGCCGCCGCACGGCGGATGACGGCCATCGAGTTTTTGCGCCGCTACCGGGCGGACGATCTTGTCAAGAGCAGCGCCCGCGGCGAGTTTGAGCTGAAAAGCCACGACAGCTTCAAGATCAACGGCGAGTCGAGCCTCTGGCACTGGAAAAGCCGGGGGATTGGCGGCAAGTCGGCACTGGATTACCTCATGCACGTGGAGGGCTGCTCTTTTGTGGAGGCAGTGCGCTTGCTCTGTGAGGAGCAGCCGGTATTTACACCGCAGAAACACGCCGATGTGGAGCACCAGCGCCCGCCGTTTGAACTGCCCGAAAAATCCCCGACTACCACGCGGGTGGAAGCCTACCTGCGCTGTCGGGGCATCTCGCAGCCCGTGATCGACCATTGCCTGAAAGCCGGCATCCTATACGAGAGCCTGCCCTACCACAATTGTGTGTTTCTCGGCCGGGATGCGGACGGTGTGCCGAGGTATGCTGCCCTGCGCAGCACCTACACCTACGGTAAACAGTTCAAAGCAGAATCCACCGGAAGCGATAAGAAATTTGGCTTTTGTATCGAACCAACGGAAAAAAGTAAAACAGCGGCTGTGTTCGAAGCCGCTATCGATGCAATGGCCGAGATGACGCTGGCCGGGGATGCGACGGACAAGTACCGCCTGTCCCTCGGCGGCATCTACGCGCCGGAAGAAGGCCGCGACATCCACCCGCCTGCCGCGCTGGAAGAATTCCTGCGCCGCCACCCACAGGTGGACCGCATTGAGTTCTGCCTCGACAACGACCCGCCTGGCCGTGCTGCGGCGGTCGCCTTGGCTCGCCTGTACGGCAAACGGTACCAGGTGGCGGTGCGCCTGCCGCCGATTGAGGGCTTCGACTATGGCGACCTGGCGCAGGCGGCACTGGAATACCGCACAAAGAACAAAGCAACAAGCTGTGCAAGAAAGCAAAACAAATTCAAAGACAATGTGAGGTGAAGCAATGGAAAACTTGACTTTCAAACTGTATTCTCCGCTGACGGCGGAACTTCTGCCGGACGAGAGTGAGTTTTGGCGGGAGGATGATCTCATTGAACTGCGCGGATACGAAATGGCCGACTATCTGGAAGCCATTACTGAGCAGATCGAGCGGGAAGGCGACCGCCTGGAACAATACCTCGACAGTGAGAATGCCCCCTACCTGGCTACCCATGTGAAAAGCATCCGGCTTTCGGTCGAGGAACGGGATGGTGAGCTGTGCGGCTGCGCCACCGTGATCGTGGATGAGGATCTGACCGAGCACGGCTGGAACGATCTGCAGGAGTATCTCTCCGGTCAGTATTCAGACGGATGGGGCGAGGGTTTTGAGCAGCGGGACATCCGCGTGGAAGATGGTATCCTCAATGTCCACTTCTGGCAGCCGGAGCATTTTGCCTTTACGGTGGAACAGTTGACGGCAGAACCGCAGGTGGAGATGGTCGGACAGGAGGCGCTGTCCAAATCGGATGTGGACCAAACCCGGAATTCAGCTGAGCCTTCCCAATCTACAAAGAAGTATGAAATCACCGACATCGCCCACCCGGTCTACCCCGAACTCCACCGCATCCGCGCCTTGCGGCAGGTAAGCACCGATGTGCCCTGTGGTGCCCTCGGCGGCTATGTGCAGAGCGAGTCCAATCTGTCACAGGAAGATGACGATGCCTGGATTTATGGGGAGGCCATTTGCCGCGACGATGCCCTTGTCTGCGAAGGGGCATTTTTGACGGATCACGCTCAGGCCAGCGACTCCGCCCTGATCGAAAAGGATGCTGAGGTCGGCGGCTGGGCCAGGGTTCGTGACAATGCCGTTGTCTCCGGGGCCATCGCACAGGAAAATGCCCTGATTTGCGGCGATGCCGTCCTTCGCAAAAGCCAGCGCACCGAATATGCCCCGGTGGTGGAAGGTAATGCCACCGTCATGGGCACGGTGTCCGGCGTGGTACACCTGATGGGCGAAGCATTTATTCTGCCGGGCTGTGTGTTGGAAAATCCCACCACGGACGTACTGGGGATTCATGGAACTCACGCTCATCTGTACCGCACCGAAGCGCCTAACCGTCCCAAATCGCCTGAACACCCCGAACGATAACAGAAGGAGGATGCCTTTGACCAAAACTCCCGAAACCAACATTGTATTTGGCCCGCAGCCTAAATTTGAAATGCCCGAACACACCGGCGGTGACGGCTGGACGATTTTGTACGGCGACTGCCTGCGCCTGATGCGCCAGATGCAGGACGGCGTGTTTGACGCCGTCATCACTGACCCGCCCTACGCCTCCGGCGGCAGCACACCCGCCGAAAAGACCCGCTCGACTAACCAGAAATACAGCTCGATGTCCCCCGACAAAGCCCTTCCCGACTTTGCCGGCGACCAGATGGACCAGCGCAGCTGGACCAACTTCATGACTGATTGGCTGAACGAAGCCTACCGCCTGTGCAAGCCCGGCGCGCCGATCTGCCTGTTTATTGATTGGCGGCAGCTGCCCTCCATGACGGACGCCTTGCAGCGTTCCGGCTGGATCTGGCGCGGCATTGCTGTGTGGGACAAGGCAACTTGCCGCCCGCAGAAAGGCCGCTTCCGCCAGCAGGCAGAGTTCATCGTCTGGGGCTCGAAGGAGGCCATGCCCCTGCAGCGCAATGTCGGGTGCTTGCCCGGCGTCTTTCGGCACACGAACCCTGCCAACCGCATCCATGTAACCGAGAAGTCCCTGCCGCTGATGCGGGACATTGTCCAGATTTGCGAGCCAGGCGGGCGCATCCTCGACCCGTTTGCCGGGGCAGGAACGACGATTTTGGCGGCTGTGCGCGAAGGGTATGAAGCTGTCGGCATCGAAAAAACGGCCGCTTACTACAAACTTGGCTCCGATCGGGTCAAATTTGCGTTGGAGGCGGGAAAAATCTCTTAATAACCTCAAAAAATTAGGGTGGATTCCAATAGGAATCCATCCACAGAAGTAAGCTGTGCGGGTAGGATTCCTATTGGAATCCTGCCCGCCATTTTATGTGAAATCTGAAAGGAGAACATCGATATGAAACGACCCTGGGCCTTTATTTGTGCTGCGACCAGCACCAAATCCGAGACGTTGCGCCGCTATTGCCGCGCATTGTACGCGCTGGGCTATGTGCCGGTCTGCCCGCCGATCCAGGATGGCCAGTATTTGGTGCTGGCCGACCCCACCGAACGGTCCGATTACGATGAGATCGTCCGCGAAAAGATCCTGCGCTGCCCGCTTTTGGTGCTTTGCGGGCAGAAAACCGATGCCACCACCAACGCACAGATCGGTCTTGCCAGGAAATACGGGCGCATTGTCTCCAGCCTGCATGGCCTGCAGTCTGCAGCCGAGAGGGGAGAGCCCCTCCCCCACTGAGACCCCACCGGCTGGCGCATTACCTGCTGGCAAGTTTTGCTAGCATAGCGTTTGGACGTCCAAACGCAGATTCTTGGGGTGTGCCCCAAACCCCCGTTTCAAAACGATTGACGAAAGGACTTGGTGATACCCATGAGAGGATTTGAACTTCGCGCCAAATTTTACCCGCTGGTGCCGACGCTGGCCCAGCTTGCCGAGGAAGCACAGGAGGGCGTGGACTATCCGTTTGAAGTGCGGCAGGTATTGCAGTTGCAGAATAAAGAGTATCAACAGCTTTGCAAGGCACTCGATAAAGGCTACGGCTTTGAACGGATGCTGCCGGAGGAAGGGTATGACCCGGTGTATGGCTCTTTTATCTGCGTGCTGGTCACAACAGCAGCCAGAAAGCAGGGTATCCTGATGGCGCGGTCGTACAATACGCTCTTTGGCGCTTTCTTGCCGGACTGCACACTGCTGGATCTGGAGAATGTGCCGTGCCAGCAAATCCCGCTGGATGTGCCGCCAGTACGCGAGGCTGTCCGCTGACAGCTAAACGCAAGCGTTCGCACCAGATCGCCTTGCGGCTCAATGACCAAGAACTGTGCCACCTCAACCGGCAATCGAATCTGAGCGGGCTGTCCCGTGAAGCGTATATCCGAAGTCTAATCATGGGCAGCGAACTTCATCCACGCCCCTGCACCCACCACGCTGACCTGCTCCGCAAGGTGGCGGGACTTTGCAACAACGCCAACCAGCTCGCCCACCGTGCCAATTCCACCGGCGTGGCGGGACAGGAAAGCGTGGACAGGATGACAGCGCTGGCCGCGGAAGTCTACCGCGTTGTCAAGGAAACCTGGTGAGGTCGCATGGCTTACACCTCTCTCATCCCCGTGCGCCGCCTGGACCGGGCTATTACCTATGTTCGGGATAAGGCCAAAACCACAAAGCCAAGATCGTTGGAAGAAGCGGTGGACTATGCCCTCAACCGCGACAAGACCGAGTCTGTCTGCTTTGAGACGGGCCTGAGCTGCCTGTGCGAAACGGCGTTTACCGACATGAAGGAAAATGTGCAGCGCTGGCACAAGACCGGCGGCGTGCAGGGTTACCACCTTGTCCAAAGTTTTGCCGAGGGTGAAGTCACGACGGAGCTGGCCCACCAGATCGGCGTGGAACTGGCCGACCAGCTGTTGGGCGGGCGGTATCAGGCAGTGGTGACTACTCACCTCAACACCCGTCACATCCATAACCACATTGTATGGTGTGCGGTGGCGCTGGATAATGGCCGCAAATACCACAGCAACGCCAAAAGCTATTACACCGAGGTGCGGGCCAGGTCAGACGCTCTGTGCCGGCAGTATGGACTGTCGGTGATTGAAACGCCGGAATCGGAGCGCGGCAAGCGCCAGTATGCCAAATGGCAGGCGGAAGCCAACGGCCAGCCGTCCTGGCGCACCGCCATCCGTATGGATGTGGATGAGGCCATCGCGCTGGCGCTGACCTGGCGGCAGTTTCTGGCGGTTTTGGAACGAAAGGGCTACGAAATCCGTATGGGCCGCAAATACCCGACACTGCGTCCACCCGGCAAGGAACGCTTCGTACGGTTCAAAACACTGGGCAAATCGTATACGCCGGAAGCCATCCGGCGGCGGATTTTGTATCCGAAGCGCCCTTTTACACCTCCAGCAGTATGGCATGGACGTTTGCATGGTGCATACCGCAAAGCCCGCAAGCTCACCGGCCTGTGGGCTTTGTATTATCGGTACCTGTACGAATTGGGCGCGCTGCCACGCAAGCCCCAACGCCCCCGCTATGCCGTGCGGCAGGACATCCGCAACCTGGACAAGCGCATCCGGCAGATGGAATTTTTATCTCGCCATGAAATCGACACGCTTGACCAGTTGGATGACTACCGCCAGACGCAGGAACAGGCCGTGGCGGCTCTGTTGGCCGAGCGCCGCCAGCTGCACCGTGCCGAACCGAGCGATGAGATCAAGGCCAGGCTGGCTCAGATCACGCAAGCTCTCAAACCGCTGCGGCGGGACATCCGTCTTTGCCGCCAGATTGCAGAGCAATCGGTGCAGATGCGGGAGCGGCTGATACAGCGGGCCGAAAAGTTGCCTGAACAGAATCCCGAACAGGAGAGAACTACAGAACGAGAAGTTAATAGGGAACCCAATCAAAGCAGATAGCAGAGAATGATGGAGGAATGCTTATGAGAGGTGATTTGAACAACCCCAACCGGTGGTCCTACCGCCGTGCGTATGCCGAGCGCAATTATCCGCCCGGCACGCGGGTGCGACTTGTGAGTATGCCGGACGATCCCGACCCGGTGCCGGAGGGCACCTGCGGCACCGTCCTGGCGGTGGACGGCGCGGGCCAGCTGCTCATGCGGTGGGACAATGGCCGCAGCCTGTCGCTTCTGCCCGGGGTGGACAGCTTCGAGGTGCTGGAGCGGCCGCCGCATCGAGACACCCCGGCGCACAGCGCCCGTAACAAAGGAGATGCCAGATGAACCTGGGCTCCGACCCGGCTGACCAGGTCGTCCGCTATACGCTGGAGGGCAGCGAGTTTGCCCTCCGGATGACCGGCACGGCCGCCAAAAACTTTGCGGTCTTTGTCGCTGCCGTCCTGCGCGACCAGAAAAAGACCCGCGGCAAGACCAATCTGACCCGGCTGCTGCGGGCGGGCAAGCCGCTGAAGTTCTTCTCGGTGGCCGAGGAGCGGATGCGCGAGTTCACGCAGGAGGCCAAGCGCCACGGCCTGCTGTTCGTCCCGATGCGCGACCGCACCAATCCCGGCAGCATCGAGATCGCCATTTGGGCCGACGATGCGGCTAAGGTGGAGCGGATCATAGACCGGATGCAGTTGGATATGGTCGAAACCGGCGAAGCCGAGATCATGACGGATATTACGCCCGACCAGCCTACAGAGGAACAAGTTCCCCAAGAACAGCAGCCTGCACAAGCTGCTGATAACAGTCCCACTCCGTTCGAGCCGGATGGCACCGACTACGACCTGGGTTTTACCCAACCGGCCCCGCCGCCCGCGGAGCCGGACAGCCCGCCGCCTTCCCGCTCGACCCGGAGGACCGGCCCTCCGTCCGCGCCACCCTCCGCCAGCAGAAGCAGCTCGCCCAATATTTCGCCCGCGCCGCGCGCCGACTGGGTTCGGGCCAGGGGTGAGCGCCCCAGCGTGCGGGACGAGCTGCGGGAGATCAAAGCGATGCTGCGCGCTACACAGCCGGTGGCACCCAAACCCAAAGCGCCCATCCGCATCCACCGCAGCGACCAGGCGCGGTAGGCCGGAAGTTTTCCGTTTGTTTTCAATTAGGGGATAGCTTTTTAAGGAGAGATACAGTAGTGTTGATACTGAAAAAGACAAACAACAGCCGGGCCCCTCCCGGCAGATCGGAGGATACCATGCGTCGCAACAACATCCGAATCATGAAGATGAATCGCAATAATCGCAGTATTTTGATGTGGGCATTGTATGCGGATTTTTGTGCCAACCGGGCGGCGGGGCGGCCTTATGGCAACCTGGCCGCCCTCATCACGAAGCTGCACGAAACGCAGCCCGGCAAGCTGCCGCTGGACGATGCCGAGTACCGCCTGGTCCGCAACGCCCTCAACCATCTGCGCAACGAACGGATCGCCACGGGTGGTTACACAGACGCCGCGGATGCGGCATTGCTCAAACTGGTCAAGGCCAAACCGCGGCTGTGGCCGTTTGGGTGAATTTATAAATTCTATGGGAAGCCTGGATCACCTGTCTGGGTTTCCGTTACGTCAGGAGGTGCTTGAACCCAACAACAAAACTATACAAAAGGATAAGCCTGTTCTGACCGTTGCCTCGCTCTCAGGCGGGAAGGATTCCACAGCTATGTTACTTCGCCTGCTGGAGGAAGGCCGCCAGGTGGATGAGATCCTCTTCTGTGACACTGGCCTCGAGTTTCCGCAGATGTACGCCCATCTGGAAAAGCTGGAACGGTATATCGGCCGCCCCATCACCCGGCTGAAAGCGCCCTATACCTTCGAGCAGTATTTCTACGAATACCAGGCCAAAGGCGATGCGGCATTGGCCACCAACCGGGGCCTGAGCTGGCCGTCCCATGCCTGCCGCTGGTGTACCGGCCGCCTCAAGGCCCATGTCATCGCCAAGCACCTGCGGGGATTGAAACGGCAGTACCACCTGGTTCAGTATGTCGGCATTGCGGCAGATGAAGCCCACCGCTGCAAAGACCTGCACTATCCACTGGTGGAGTGGGGCATGACCGAGGCGGATTGCCTCAATTACTGCTATGCCCGTGGCTTTGACTGGGGCGGGCTGTACAAGATCTTCCGGCGGGTGTCTTGCTGGTGCTGCCCGCTGCAGCCGATCTCGGAACTGCGGAAACTTCGTAAGCATTGCCCTGACCTGTGGCAAAAGCTGCTGTACATGGACGCCCACACCTGGCAGCCGTTCCGCCCCGACTATACCGCGCAGCAGCTGGAAGAACGGTTCGCGCTGGAGGAAGAACGAGCCGCCCAGGGCCTGCCCAACAAGGGGCGGGCCTTTTATGCTGCCCTGCACAAACGATGGGAGGAATGTACATGACGCAAAACGAGTTTTGGGCCATCATCGACCGCGCCCGGCAGCGCGCCGCCCCGAACAGAGAACCGGCCATGCTGGACGCACTGTACGGGGAATTAGTGAAACTGCCCACTCTGAAACTGTCCGCCTGGCAGAACTTGCAATACGCCTACATGGATCTGGCACATACACCCAAATTGTTTGCTGTCGCCGTCCTGATTAACAGTGGCAGCTCAGATGACCGCTTTTTGGACTTTACAGCATGGCTTGTAATGCAGGGACGCGAGGTATACGAAGCAGCGTTGGCCAATCCGGATTCTCTTGCAAAGGCAGACCTGCCCTTTGATAGCGCCGAATGGGAACTCTGCGGCTCTATCGCAGACAATGCGTATACTGGCAAGCAGTATCTGGCCCTGTTTGAACCAGATGCCCCGGCAGGCCAGTTGCTGCGCCGCCACTACCCGGAACGGACCGACCTGCGCACCCATGTGGAGCGCATTTGCAGGGACGAGGCCCTGGGTCGTCCGTTTTACCCGGTGGGCGGCGACCAGGACATCGAAGGGCTTTTGCTGCAATGGAATATCTGTCAGTGCATTTTTCACAGCGGTATCTCCCGATACAACGAGGACTTCATTCCGGATCGGCAGGCTCGCGAGGAACTGCGGACCGAGCTGGCCAAGGGCCTTGCCATCCAGCGTAGCCCGGCCGGCGAGAACCTGAAAGAATCGCTGCCCCAACTGTGGCAGAAGCGGACCGCCTGGGAAGAAGCCCGGGCCGCCGAGCATCCCCATCCCCACAGGGACCGGGAGCGGTAACCGTTGCAAAAACGCTCCCCCTGGTGGGTCTGGCTGCTGCCGCTGCCGCTCGTCTGGTGGGCATCGGCCGGGCTGGCCATGCGGTGGGAGGCCGCGGCGGGATTGGCTGGCATCCTGGCTGCTGTCAACGATTTACTGGCACAGCCGCTGACCATCCAATGGACAAGCCAGACCCCACGATTCCTGTTGCTTGGCACCGCGCTCTATGCGGTCATCGCTATCGTCATCACATCCGACCACAAAAATACCCGCCCCGGCGAGGAACACGGTTCCGCCCGCTGGGGTAATGTTTTTGCCCTGAACCGAAAGTATGCCGACAAGGCAGGTCCTAACCTGCTTTTGACCCGGCACTTCCGCATCGGGGTGGACGGATACAAACACAAGCACAACACCAATATTTTAGTGGTGGGCGGTTCCGGCGCGGGCAAGACCCGCACCTATGCGGTACCCAATGTGCTGGAAGCCGCCAGGGCTGGGCCGGACGTGAAGGGCTGCTCGCTGGTTATTACAGATCCGAAGGCCGAAATTTTACGCAAGACTGGTGCTTACCTGATCCGCCAGGGCTACGAAGTGCGGGTGTTTGACCTCATTGACCCCAGTGCCTCCTTCTGCTATAACCCGTTTGTGTATGTGCAGGATGACAAAGACGTACTGCAGCTCATCACCAACCTGATCCAAAACACCACACCGCCCCACGCCCAGAGCGCGGACCCCTTCTGGGAGAAGTCCGAGACCGCCCTGCTGCAAGCCCTCATGCTCTATTTACTGCATGAAGCTCCACCGCGTGAGCAGAACTTCGGTATGGTCATGGAGCTGCTGGAAAGCGCGGAGGTCAAGGAGGAAGATGAAAACTATCAGTCACCGCTGGACGTGCTGTTCGAGCGGCTCGAGGAACGGGAGCCGGACAGCATTGCCGTCAAGCAATACCGCGTCTTCAAGCAAGCCGCCGGCAAAACAGCTAAGAGCATATTGGTGAGCGTCGGTGTGCGGCTGGCGGCCTTCAACCTGCCGCAGATCAACCGGCTGACCATGACGGATGAGCTGCACCTGGACGAGCTGGGGGAGAAAAAGGTAGCGCTGTTTTGCTGCATCCCGGATTCGGATAAATCGCTCAACTATCTCGTTGGCATGGTGTATACGCAGCTCATCCAGACATTGTACCGCCAGGCCGACCGCGTCCACAAGGGACGGCTGCCGGTGCCGGTCCATTGCCTGATGGATGAGTTCGCGAACGTCTCGCTGCCCAAAGACAGCTTTTTGTCGGCGCTGGCAACGATGCGTTCCCGCAGCGTTTTCTGTTCCATCATCGTGCAGAACATCAGCCAATTGAAAGCCATGTACAAGGATAGTTGGGAATCACTGATCGGCCTGTGCGATGAATTCCTCTATTTGGGCGGTAATGAGCAGAGTACGCACAAGTACGTCTCCGAGTTGATCGGCAAAGAAACTGTCGACACAACGAACCACAGCCGCAGCCGGGGGCGCAGTGGCAGCTACAGCACGAGCGAGCAGCAGGCCGCCCGCGACCTGTTGACGCCGGATGAGGTACGCCTGCTGCCGGACGGCAAAGCCGTTCTGTTTGTGCGCGGCGAGCGGCCGGTCATCGACGACAAGTACGACCTGCTGCGCCACCCCTGCATCCGCTTCACCGAGGACGGTGGCGCGGCCCCCTACGACTACACCGCGGCCGAGCAGGCGGCGGACGACCTGCCCGGCGATGCCAGCGACTGGGAGTTGCTGGACATGGACGATTTTCTGCCGCAGGCCAAGCGTCCGCAACCACCTTTCCGAACCATTCCACATAAAACTATGAGGAGGTCTGCCTATGAATCGCAAAAACCAAAACCGACCGAATAATCTCCATAACCCCCGCAAAACTGTTTTCCTGCGCCGCAGCTTTGCGCTGTATGCTGCCGCTATTTCCGCCTGTTCGCTGGCCATGCCCGCGCTGGCCGCCACCACTGACCCGCTGACCGTTATCGGCAACTTGAACACCTTTATTTTCAGTGTCATCCGCGCCGTTGGCCTGATCCTGCTGGGCTGGGGCATTGTCCAGATTGGTCTGTCGCTGCAAAGCCACGATCCCAGCCAGCGCAGCCAGGGCTTTTTGACGTTGGCGGGCGGCATCATTATCACTTTTGCGAAGGAGATTCTCGACCTGATTGTCGGCCCGTGACCATGCCGCGGCAGGGAAGGTGGTGATGCAATACGAATAATAATTGGATCGTCGACAACCTGACCAATGCCCTCAACACCTGGAACGACAAGCTCAATGAAATATGGCGGATGCTGACGGTCAGCCCGGTCAGCTACAACGGCGGCGCGGTGTGGAGCGTGATGACCGGCATCCACGGCACGCTGCAGGCCATCGCATATGGGTTGTTGGTGCTGTTCTTTGCCGCCGGTGTGGTCAAGACCTGCGGCAGCTTTGTAGAGGTGAAAAAGCCGGAGCACGCCCTCAAGCTGTTCATCCGCTTTGTGCTGGCCAAGGCGGCGGTGGATTTCGGCATGGACCTGATGCTGGCCGTCTTCAATATTGTACAGGGCATGATCTCACGGGTGATCAGCGCATCCGGCGCAAGCGGCATCGGCAGCACCACGCTGCCGCAGGAACTCATCGACACAATCAACGCCTGCGGATTCTGGGAGAGCATCCCGCTGTGGGCGGTGACGCTGATCGGCAGCCTGCTCATCACGGTGCTGTCCTTTGTCATGGTGCTGACCGTCTATGGCCGGATGTTCAGCCTTTGGATGTACGCCGCCATCGCGCCGGTGCCGCTCGCCGCCTTTGCGGGCGAACCCACCAGCAGCGTGGGCAAGAACTTCCTACGCAGCTATGCGGGGGTGTGTTTGCAAGGTGTGGTCATTGCTTTGGCCTGCATCATCTTCTCTGCCCTCGCCACCAGCGCGCCCACGGTGGCGGCCGGAACCTCGGCCATCACGGCGGTATGGTCGTATGTCGGCTCGCTGGCGTTCAATCTGTTGGTGCTGGTGGGGGCGGTCAAGGGGTGTGACAGGATCGTCAAAGAGATCATGGGGCTGTAAAAAACCAGGAGCCTGCCGAAGCAAGCTCCTGGTTTCATTTCTGGTGTTGGATGATCCACTGCAAAAGGTCGGCGGCGCTCGCTTGGCTGGAAGCAACCGCAAAAATCATGTCGATAAGTTCCTGCTGTGTGTAGGAAAGCTCGATACCATTCAGTGCAAGAAAGACCAGCATGACATGGGTGCCGATCCGCTTGTTGCCATCCACAAAGGGATGGTTGCAAACCAACCCGAACCCAAGTTGCGCCGCCTTGGCCTGCACAGACGGGTAGAGGCTTTGCCCGTCAAACGTCTGAAACGGTGCTGCCAGCGCCGAATCCAGTAAGCCTTCATCGCGGATGCCAGGTGTTCCGCCGAACTCCTGCAGCAGCTGCTCGTGGAGCAGAAGAACCTGCCGTTTTGTCAGCCGCTTCATTTGGCCAGCACCTCATAGGCCTCCTTGTTCTTGGCCATGAGGCGTCTGGAAATCGCCAGAACGTCCTCGTCGGAAGCCTGTTGTTCGCTTTCCAGTTGGCTGAACTCGATCAGGACGTAGCGAGGCGTATTGTTCTTAAGAATGACGGCAGCGCCGCTCTCATCCACCAGCCTTGCCACGCGGGAAAAGTTCTGGTTGGCTTCGGTGATGGACACCAGATTGTCTGTATTGATGACCATGTCAGGCACCTCCTTCTGTTACCAGTATACACAAAAAGTAGGAGAAATACAACCTATAAAAAGGAGATGGTTGCTATCGAAATCAAAATTCCCAAAGAAATCCGCAACTACCATGAGAACATCTTTTTCGGGCTGAACACCCGGCAATTCGTCTGCTCACTGCTGGCGCTTGGCGCGGCGGTGGGCCTCTATTTTTGCCTGCGGCCCATCGTTGGCGCCGAGCAGGTGGGCTGGATGTGTATCCTTGGCGCTGCGCCGTTTGCGGCCTGCGGATTCTTCAGCTACCACGGCATGACGGCAGAACAACTGCTGTGGGCATGGATCAAATCTGAAATCCTCATGCCCAAACGATTGGTATTCAAGTCGGACTGCCTGTACTACCAGATTATGCAGCCCGCCATTGCCGAGGGCTGCAAGCGCAAAAAGCACACGAACAAAACCAAATTGAAACGGAGGAATCGCATGACGAAACCCAAACCTAAAACCAATCAGAAGCCTGACGCCAACACTACCCCGGAGGCCCGCCCTTGACCAAAACGCTGGCAACTGCCAGGCGTCAGGAGCGCGAGAAGTTCAAGGTACCGCGCTCGGTACAGGACGCCATCCCCATCCGCCGCATCTGGCCGGACGGGATCTTCCAGGTAGGCAACCAATACAGCAAAAGCTGGTCGTTCACCGACATCAACTACGCCATCGCGGACAAAGACGACAAGATGGCGATGTTCCTTGACTACTGCGCCCTGCTCAACGCGCTGGACTCCGGCGCATCCGCCAAGATCACGATCCACAACCGCCGCATCGACAAGGAGGCCTTCGAGCGGTCGGTGCTGCTGCCGCTGCACGGCGACGCCCTCGACCACTACCGCGAGGAATTCAACGAGATGCTGCGCGCCCAGGTCACCGGCACCAGCAACAGCATGATCCGCGAGAGGTACCTCACTATCAGCATCGTCAAACGCAATATCGACGAGGCCCGCACCTATTTTGCCCGCGTGGGCACTGATCTCGTCACCCACCTGGCCAAGCTCAGCTCGGTGGCAACGGAATTGTCCACGCCCGACCGCCTGCGGCTGCTGCTGGACTTTTTCAAAGCGGGGCAGTCGCCTGCGTTCGACTTCGATCTGCGCCAGCACGCCAAACGTGGTCACAGCTTCAAGGACTGGCTCTGCCCTGACAGCCTCGAGTTCGCCGCCGACCACTTCAAGATCGACGGCCGCTTTGGCCGGGTGCTGTATTTGCAGGACTATGCGAGCTACATCAAGGACAGTTTTATTTCCGAACTCTGCGACCTCGACCGCAGCATGATGCTCTCCATCGACATCCTGCCGGTGCCCACTGATGAAGCGGCCCGCCAGATGCAAAACACTCTGCTGGGGGTGGAGACAAACATCGCCAACTGGCAGCGCAAGCAGAACGCCGCCAACAACTGGTCGGCCACCATCCCCTACGACATGGAACTCCAGCGCAAGGAAACGAAAGAAATGCTGGACGACCTGACCACCCGCGATCAGCGCATGATGTTCGGCCTCGTTACGCTTGTTCACATGGCGGACAGCCAACAGCAGCTCGACAGTGACACCGAGACGCTGCAATCGGTGGGGCGCAAGCACCTGTGCCAGCTCTCGACGCTGCGCTGGCAGCAGAAGGACGGCCTTGACACCGTGCTGCCCTACGGCCTGCGCCGCATCCAGGCGCTGCGCACGTTGACCACCGAGAGCACCGCCGTCCTGATCCCGTTCCGCGCGCAGGAGATCTTGCAGCCCGGCGGCATCTACTACGGCCAGAACGCCGTCAGCAAGAACATGATCGTGGCTGACCGAACCAAGCTGCTCAACGGCAACAGCTTTCGCTTGGGCGTGTCGGGCTCCGGCAAGTCGATGAGCGCCAAAGAGGAACTGGTGCAGATCGCGCTGGCCACCGAGGATGACATCCTGATTCTCGACCCGGAAAGCGAGTTCGGCCACCTGACCCGCGCGCTGGGCGGCGAAGTCATCCAGATCTCGGCCACCTCCGACACCCACATCAATGCGCTGGATATGGACCGCAGCTACGGCGACGAGCGCAACCCGATCGTGGCAAAAAGTGAGTTCGTGCTGTCGCTGTATGAGCAGTTGGTCGGCGGCGGGCAGGTGACGGCCAAGGAGAAATCTATTTTGGGAAGATGCACCGAGCTGGTTTACCAGCCCTACATCCGCAACGGCTACCAGGGCACGCCGCCGACGCTGCGGGACTTTTACCGCCTGCTCAAGATGCAACCTGAACCCGAAGCGCAGGGTCTGGCGTTGGCCAGCGAGCTGTTCATCACGGGCACGCTCAATACCTTTGCCAAGTATACGAACGTAGACACCCAGGCCCGCATCATCGACTATGACATCCGGGAGCTGGGTGAGCAGCTCATGCCGCTGGGGATGTTGGTGACACTGGACGCCATCTACAACCGGGTCATCCAGAACCAGAAGCGCGGCAAGCGCACCTGGATCGTGGCAGACGAGTTCTATATTTTGTTTCGATATGAGTACAGCGCCAACTTCTTCTACAAATTGTGGAAACGCATCCGCAAATACAACGGATTGATCACCGGCCTGACGCAGAACGTGGATGAGCTGCTGCGCTCCGACACCGCCCGCCTGATGCTGGCAAACAGCGAGTTCCTGATCCTGCTCAACCAGAGCGCCACCGACCGGGAGGAACTGGCAAAGCTGCTCCACATCTCGGACACCCAGCTCGGCTACATCACCGATGTCCCCGCCGGCTGCGGCCTGATCCGCTGTGGCGGGCAGCTCGTGCCGTTCACCAATTCGTTCCCGCAGAATACCGACCTCTATCGGTTGATGAGTACCCGACCCGGTGAGATGCTGAACTGACGATGAAAAGAGTGTACAAAAATAAGGGGCCACCCCAGCGGTCCCTTATCCTTGAAAAATTACCCGCATATAATCGGTTCGCCCATCCAGAATTCGGATAATCGAAACCGTTTGCTTGCCTTCCTCCACGCGGTAAAACGCGATTTGGTCGCCACAGACGAGATAGCGTAAATCGGTATCGCGGCCCGCCTTTTCGGAAAGAGCTGCACCCATCCGGGGCTGGTCTTTTAGCCGCGTGCAGCTCTCCATGATTCTGGCGGTAAAATGCTGGGCTGCGACCGGGCTTTTTAGCGTGTGGGCGATATAGTCCCGCATAGCGCGCAGGTCGGCGCGGGCAGCCGGCGTGTAGCGAAGTCTCATGCCGGCCCCGCAAATTCTGCCAGCATTTCATCCTCGCTGACCCAGTCGCTTTCGCATTGCACCGAATCTTCCCCGCGCTTGAGTTCGGCCATCAGCAGGGCGACCGCCTGTTCATGCAGTGCCTGCTGGCTGTTTTGAGTGACCAAAAACGGCAGACCGCCGGTATTGAGCGACTGCTGCAAAAAAATGTTGACGGCGTCGGTCAGGGTCAGGCCGCAGCGGGCAAAAATCTCCTCCGCCCGCTGTTTGACCTCGGGGTTGATGCGCATCTGAAACGAAGCGGTTTTTGGCATAGCAGCCACATTCATTGATTCTGCCATGATCGTACACCTCTCTTTACGTTCAGTATACGTCCTGCATCTTCACTTGTCAATACATCGTCACTACAATTTTGCGTGGGCTGTCCACCCTGCCCTGGACTCGTCATTCGAGATCTGGTGTTTCCCACGGTATCGGCATTCGCCCGGCCTTTACAGTTGGGCATCATACGGCTGGACATGGCAAAGGGATTCTTCCCGCTCTAAAGGGTGCATCTCCCAAATTCGACACTCACGGCCATTTTCGAGAAGAACACCGTTGTCAATTTAGTTGAACCAATCGTATCAACTAAAAAGCTTTTCGTTGACTTTAAGGATAGGACACAAAATGGTTAATATTCCCGATGATTTTTGCTGCTTAAGGCCCAACTCATAGCGAGCAATATCACCCATATAAACCAAAAGCCAAGCCGAATGCAATACTTGGGGGTATAAAACCATTTTGCGCAAAACGCGGTAAAGACATCCCATAAACCGGTTTTATCCAGTATTTCTTGGATAATCATCAATAACAGAGAAATTGTTAGAAGTGTTACAAAGTAATTTGGGATGAAGCTCTGAATAAAGGGAATTAGCATGATAGCAATGGCAGAGCTTAGGATGGCAGAAAAAGAATCTTTTATGGCAAAATACAGTGTAAAATTTAGAATTAAGCCAAGGGCGATAGAACTCGCCAATCCGGCCCCCTCAATGTTGCTCAAAAAATGGTTGGTTAAATACAGAGTGAAGTTTTCAGAAGGAATAGCCATCAGAGCAGTAACAAACACGCTCATTATAGCGAAAAGGAATCCGTTAATTGTGAGGAGTGATTCATCCATTCCGTGAAAAATAATGTTCCGTATCAGCCAGAGACATATGGCCGCCAAAATTGAACTTGAAAACAAGTAGATGTAAGGGGCAAATTGATTATTATTGGCGTCCGCCTGGATTGAAGCCAAATCAAAAATGGGAATGTCAATAAAGTAACTTAAAGGATTGGCATCTTTCGTTAGGAAAACCAACGCGAAAAAGGTTACAAGAGATACAGCGATACACCGTATGCGAAAAGAGTGATTTGATAACGGACGCTTTTCTAACCCCGAAGTAAAAGGCTGAATCAGGGGAAGAAAGAGCCTTCTGATGGATTCTGGATACGGGTGGGTCCAAACATAGCGAATCAAATTCATAACAATCAACCTCCTCGTTACATTTAAACATTCGCCTAACCAGTCTCTGCAAGAGAAGAAGAAACTTCAAACAAATTATCACCAAAGTGTGAAGGGGGCAAAATGACATGGTAGAACCCAAACAGAAACTGGCAGGCAAGCCTGTCCATACGGCGGATCAGGTGCGCATTCCGCGCACCGCGATGCGCGCAGTTTGGCTGCGCACCCGCGAGGGTACGCGGCAGCTTCTGGCCGAGGATCACCGCGACGGCCGATACCAGGAGGCAGCCGCCCGCGAGGAACGTGCTGTGGATGCGGTGGGCTCCACAGCGGAAACAGCCGCCGGTGCAGCGCTGCGCAGCGGCAAAAAGCTGGCGCAGCAGGCCGCCCAAAAGCGGAGATCAGAAAAGGCAGCCGGGCAGGCCGAACAACCAGCAATGAGTGCGGACACTCCGCCGTCAACGACTATGCCGGGCAATCCAGATGCCAGAAATTCCGCAGCTTCACCTTATTATAATAGGCAGAACAGGCAAAGCCAGCCTGTGCAGAGACCCTCCACCTCATCCGCCACGAATATGGCTGCACATCAGGCGCGGCGGGCGGAAGCTGCTGATCTCCACCAGAGCCGCCTGCGGCAGGATTCCATCGACCGCTTCAAGCTGACCACGCGCAAAAAGCCGCGTCCAGCCCCGCCGCCCAAAACCGCCGAGACCGCTGCAAAGAAAGCTGCCGATGCCAACAAAGCCCGCAAAAAAGCTGCCAGGGCAGCCCAACGGGCCAAGCAGGCAGCACAGGCGGCCAAAGAGACGATCAAGAAAGTGGCAGACATCATCATGGCCGGGCTCAAAGCCCTGTGGGCGGGCACACAGGCGCTTGTGGTGGCCATCGCGGCGGGCGGGTCAACGGCGGTTCTCGTCATTGTGGTGATCTGCATGATCGCGCTGGTGCTGGCCTCCGCCTTTGGCATTTTTTTTGCGGACGAATCCAGCGGTTCAGGCATCTCCATCCAGGAGGCCGTCACCCAGCTGAACGGCGAATATCAGAACCGGCTGGAAGAAATCGAAAATAACGTACCCCACGACCGCCAGGAGATCGAGTCCAACGATGGCAGCTACGCCATCGCGTGGCAGGATGTCCTGGCGGTTTTTGCTGCCCGCACCAGCGGGGCGGAGGACGGGGCCTCGGTCGCAGTGATCGACGCGGATAACCTGGACCGGCTGCGCGACATTATGTG
>CALXHQ010000014.1 GCA_944388145.1 uncultured Gemmiger sp.
TTTCCCAGTGCAGATGCCTACACCAGACTGGTTACTACTTACCTCATGGAATATGCGGAAGACTGGTCCGCCTCCAGGGCATACCTCAGCGAACAGTCTGTTCAAGCCATACTGCAACCGGCGGCTTGACTTCTTGTTTTACAGGAACCCTTTTTGCGAACAATACTTGACGCAGCCCAAGGCCACAATCCAAAACATCCTGCGTAACGAAAAGTACGCTGGCGATGTGCTGTTGCAAAAAACATTCACCGCGGACTTTCTGACCAAGAAGATCAAAAAGAACCGCGGTGAAGTAACGCAGTATTATGTGACGGACAACCACCCGGCGATCATCCCACGCGAGATCTTTCAGCAGGTGCAGCTGGAACTGGCCCGCCGGAGCAGCCGTCCCAAGGTCTCACAGCGCAAGACCAAGACCGAGCGAGGTAAGTACACCAGCAAGTTTGCGCTCTCGGAGCGGCTGGTCTGTGGAGAGTGCGGTTGTATGTACCGCCGCACCCAGTGGATCAAGCGCGACGGCACCAAGGAATACGTCTGGCGGTGCATCAACCGGCTGGAGAACGGCAAGAAATACTGCAAGAACTCTCCCACCCTGAAGGAGCCGCAGCTGCACGAAGCCATCATGGCCGTCATACGCGAGCAGTTTACAGACCGGGACAAAGTAAAAGAGGCTCTGAAGAATGTGGAGGAAAGAATCATCCTACACAGCAATGGCAAACAGAATGTGGCACCGCTCCTTACCCGCATTCAGGAGATCGACCAGGCCATGTCCAACTTGCTGCTGCTTGTCAGCCACAGCGCGGACAGCAGCATCTACGACGCAAAATTTAAGGAGCTAACCAGAGAGAAGGCAGAACTGCAGAAACAGGTGGATGCGGTGGAACAGGCAGCCCGGCAGGATCAGGATCGAAAGCGGAAGCTGCAGGCTGTGCTGGAGGCGATTGATCAGCAACCAGTGGAATTGAAACGGTATGATGATGAGTTGGTGAGGAGGATTGTGGAAACGATTACCGTAAAGCCTTCACCAGAGTTATGGCTTGTGGTTAAATTCAAAATTTTGAATTCTTGAAGCGGCTTCAGACAATGGTCGTTGGTGAAAGTTTCAGCAAGGCATTCAGAACAGAACTGTATACATTCAAAATGCATTCTTTCTTCTGCCTATGCAGGCTGCACGCTTTTCACAAAAGCTATTTGCCTTTAGCCAGCGCAGCTTGGATCTGGAAAGTCCTGCCCGGTGGCCAAGCTTTGAAAACGCACTTCCTCTATGCACGAGAGCTCACTGTGGATTTATTCCGTTCCTGCAATGGCCTGTACCCTGTGTTACAAATGGGTAAGAAACCATTACTTTTTATTCCTTTCTGTTTATCCTTTCTACAGGGGTGATTGGTTGCTGTTCAGTATAAAGGATTTGAAAGTTTATGGATAATGGCTTTTTCTTCTGAACCGGATTGGGATCATTTCGGGTAAGCCCTAATAGCATCTCAGTGGTTCAGTTGCATATGCTCTTATTCCAAAGGCATGTCGCTATAGCCAAACGCAGGAGAATAAGGATCAAGCAGTTCCTGTATTTTGTTCATGTATTCAGAGTGATCTATTTTTTCTTCCTCGAAACCAAAAGGGCAATCATCACACAGAGGATTATAGGTATCGCTTTTAGGAGACCCTCGGCCATTGTTAAGTATCTCTTTGATAATTTGACAACCCTGCATTTCAAAATGCAAAGATGTTTCATCAGCAAAGCCGGTTTCTTGGATATATCTTTCTGCAAAAGCAAAATACTTAAGGGGGTGGTTCTTTACATATTGGTCCAGAAAGTCCTTGCGGATAAAGACCGTCCCTCCGATGGGATCTCGATAGTACGAAGCCTTGTTATTATTGCAAACAATTACTTTGGTTTGATTGGAATCACGCCATGACATATCGGATACATTTAAGGACAAATTCAAAAAATGTATGATTTCTGCAGGCGGAAGTACTAAATGGGTGTCATCCAGTATATTCGGCTTTTCGGCAAGACCATTTACTTCTTTGCATAACCATGGCTTTTCCCTACAATTTTCATAAGCGGATAAGTTCCCCGTATATTCTAACAATTCAATGGTCAAATATCTTGCGCGATCATCGTTTCGGATTGTTTCTTCTTCGGATGTACAACACCAGATGTCATAAGTGTCTTTCCATATAGTGTCGTCCTTATTATCTTCATGGATAGAAATGCGTCCAGCCAAAAGACACCACGTTTCCCCGTTTATGGTTAAGGGCTTTAGGAGATTCAAAACGTTTCTTCGCGTCAACTCGGCATTTCGGGCCCAGGATACGTCCTTCCTTTCGGGAAGCTCTATATTATCAAGAACGAGGTTATTTAACTTTTCTATAAAATCTTGATATACAGGAATAGGTGAGGCCAGCCGGATTTCTTCTCCGTATTCAAGGGGATCATACACTTCATAGCCGATACTTTCTTGACTGTTGTTGTAAGTTGCAAAATCGTTTGCATAATAATTACACATCAAACTACCATAAAATAGTCCAATTGCAATATCAACGCATTTTATGTATAAAGAGTTTTCAAAGGCTTGTGTATCCGTAGACGATTTTGTAACTGCGTAGTCAGTAAAAATGGTTTCCATGATGGGACCAAGTGAGCACAGCATGGACGATTGGTCTAAAGTGGAAAAGTCGGCGCGATCTCCAATTTCCCTTTTTAGGTGTGCTTCAAAGGCGCTGCTTCCTTGACATTTACCGGTTCGGACGCAGGAATACTTTTCCTCCAGAAAACGGTTTATTTCTTGGATGGTTTGCTTATCCTCCTTTAAAAATTTTGTATAGGAACGTATGTCGCCTTTGCCCCAATATTGGAAGGGGAGCGCATATTTGTCAAATAGTGTAACTTCCCGCAGGATCTCGTCCAGAAATTTAGGCGTGGTGGCATCAGGGGCATACTGATACAGATTCCGTCGTTGCCAACGGATATACCCATATTCGTCACCAAGGTATACCGCGATTCTTTTGATGCTTTTTGCGACAAGATTGGGTTCTTCATCAATTAAATGAATAAAGAAAGTGCGAATAGTTGTATCGGACGGCTCCATTAGCGATAAAACATAAATAATAGTTTCTCTTATGTAATAGTCAGTGAAATGTTGATAATCTTCGAGAAGCCGATTTTGGTAATGAACCGTTTTTGAGCAAAGAGTGTAAAGAATCTTTGAGGCTAAACATCGAATCGCTTTATTGGGAGCAGCGCTACACAGAAGGGAAAAATTATATGCTTCTTCATCTCGGCCTGATTGTTCGTCGAGCGTAATCACATATAGAATATTTTTCAACCGATTTTTAATGTTGCTATGGAAGCGAGTTCCTTCAAGAACAATAGATAAATTTATTTTGTTTCGTTGATTTTCCAAATAATAATTGCGGAGGAAGTTTGTACAATTAAAAGGTTTGTTGGCATATCCCCCAAACTCTTCTAAAAGAACATCTGGGTCTGCAGGAGTAAAAACTTTGAGGAAGTCTTGGATATGTTCCGCATCATAATATACCTTTACCAATGTGCTGTGTTGAAGCGCTTGGAGGAGACCGGTTTCCGATAGCAAGGCTTTGATATAAACATAGCCTTGCGTTGATGAAAGTGCATCAAAGATGGCAACGGTAATGGCCTCTTCCATATTTGGGTTGTTTTTCGCTTTGTGTTTTATGATGTTAACCTGCTCAGGAAACGGTTTACCCCGTATATCTTCGAGAAGAGATCTTGCAATCAGATAATTCATCAACAACTCAATGGCAAAATAAAAATATAGCTTCGGTCCATTTCTATAATAAGAAAGAAATCCTATCTGACTCATTACAGATATATACTGCGTTCCAGTTTTTATTAGGGAGAGTAGCGTCTTTTCATCAATAGAGGTCGTTTCTCGTTCATACATCCACTTGGCAATGGATTTGGTATCCAGCCAAATATGACGTCCGACAACTCCTTTTTGCAATTTTGGCGTGGCTTTTTTTATATACTGCTCCAGGATGTATGTTACGGATGCGATCCCTTTTTCTGATTCATTTGTAACCTTTTTATCCTGCAGAACCACCCTTAACATTTTCAATAATAAAGCATTATTGGAATACAGAATATCTTCGTATCGTTGTGAATCAGGGACGGGCAATTTTAGCAGAAGGTCTAAAGCAGATTCAAAAGATACCCCAGGGAAAGTATACTCCGACTTGCTTAACTCCGTATACTTTTCCAAAATGTCTTGGCTTAAAGAGTTGCTGCGGTAGGTTGTTACAATACGTATCGTCGGATACTTTTTTAGCTTGGATAGGATGGACAGCAGCTCATGCTGTCCCTTTTCAGACATTTCATTGATGGCATCAACAACAAATACAAACCCTTGTGAACTATTGTCGATAATGTTTTGAATATCCAAACGGGAGGTATCTTTTTCAAACTTTCCGTAAATGCACAAGTGCTGGATTTTAGCTGATTCCAGTTCATCTTCAAATTTTCGTATAAAGAAGCTCTTCCCGATTCCTCCTTCTCCAGAAATCAAACAGAATTCATGACGGCGCATGCATTCTTCTACTTCGTATTCATTTATGCCAAACCAATATTTTTCTTTTGCACAAATTGAGGTTATTAATGCGCGAACATCATTCAAAAAAGATTCTTTATCTGTTGTGAATGCATTGTAGGACGCAAAGAGTTTTTCTAATGCGGATGTTTCTGATGCTGCGTTTTTCTCTTCCCGCATGTGTCGGATTTCAGGAAGGTTTCCCATGAGAATATCCATAAATTTAGAATCTTCCCATTCCATCACATAATCGGGATCAAGAACGTTATCCATTTTCTTTTGTTGTAATTGATTTAGCTGACGATAATCCATGGAAAACCTCGTTGCTTATAGCTTGTTAACAGTGAAAAATAAGACTTTCTTTCATTATATCGATTTTATATTGTCCGTTGCAAGTCGAGTGGATGGGATTGAAAGCAAATAAATTCTTCTATACCGACAATTGATGCCACTTCCTATCACATCGGAAAGGGGCGCTTATTGAAGCCACGCTGTTTGCCAGGACGTTCTCGGGTCCCGGAATGCTGAGCCTCAAAAAAGCGAGCCACAAAGGTAGACAGGAAAATTTCCAGGAATTTCTCACCTTACTCAACCGTGATTTTTATCAGAAACTTTCCCTGTATGATTTTGACGGAATCTGACAGTATACCTGAAAAGCGTAGTGAGGGTTTCACTGTCGGTGGCCGGTGTTTTGCTGACACCAAGTATTTCAGCTGAACGCTAACACATTCCGGATGGTGTGATGCGAACTGTGCAACTCCAATTCCATGGTGCGCATACTTTTGCTTGGGTCAGATTTAACCAACAAGGCGTTTCGGTAGTCGCGCAATTGAATTTTCTCCTTAGCCAATGTTACACGGTGTTGTGTGCAATTACCAATATGGAGACAAATTATCAGCGTGGCTAAGCATCATGATGGTGTAATTGTTTTGACACGAAGAGGTGGCTAAAACTCTGTGTGGGTGTGGACTTGCTTCCGAAATTTACAACTGGATCGTTAGCGATTTCCAGTGTACAGGATTTTAAAGAGCATCGATAGTGGCTTTATCTTTTCAGAACAAATTTGGTTGCGAATGCCCGCACTAGAAGGGAGTTTCGTCCGAACCGAATAATAGTAGCTTCATTATACCAGATTTGGATGTCAAGCATAGAGTTAACTACCTGTTCTTGATCAAGTAGAATTTTGCGCCTTCCAGCGCAAGTGCCAGTAAAATCGGCCAACCAACACATTACAGCAGTATCCGAGCCTGGGAAACCGGGTTCGGATATTTGCTTTTTTCGGGTGTTTTTGATCCGTTAGATGTGTCAGCAGGCCGTGGCGGCCGCCTTCCACCGGGAAGCGGCTGCCACGGCCTGCTGTGTGTGGAAGCATTGCGCGGAACAGCTGGCATTCCGGGAAAGGATTTTCAATCGCAAGATGGGCAATACACCATGGGACATTATGGTGTTTCCTGCCGGTGGGGCCTGGACAAAGCTGCCGGCTGTCCCGCAGAACCGTCTTTTTCGCGCAGCGGCGGGCGTGGGATATTCTGTTCCGCGGCGGCAGGCAAATGAGCATATCACCCCGGCGGGGCAGGGAAGCAGCTGTAAAGAGCGGGATCCCAGCGGTACAAAAACTGCTGGCGGTTACCGGTTTTCCGCTGTGCGCTGTCCAGGTTCCTGCCCGGAGGGGCATAACAGGCCGCAGCCGCGCATACCCTTGGCGGGGGTGATTGTATGCTGCAAATTCTGGCGATTTTTCTTCAGGCGGCGGCCTCGCAAATTTTGTATTTGGCGCTGCACCTTGAGACAGGCAGCTTTCCGCGGCCACTGCGCCCGGCGGAGGAACGGCAGGCATTCGACGCGCTGCAGGCCGGGGACAGATCCGCGCGGGATACTTTGATCCGCCACAACCTGCGCCTGGTAGCCCATGTGGCAAAAAAGTATTACGCTGCCGCCGGTAGCCAGGAAGATCTGGTCAGCATAGGCACCATTGGGCTGATCAAAGCGGTGGACAGTTTTGACCCTGCGCGCAGGGTCCGCTTTGCCAGTTACGCTTCCCAGTGCATCGAAAACGAGATCCGCATGCATCTGCGCCATACCCGGCGGGAGGGCACGCCGCTCTCGCTACAGGAGCCGCTGGAGGGCAATGCCAATGACAGCGGCCAGCTGACCCTGGCGGATACTCTGCCTGACGAGCGGGTAATGGAAGACGACTGTGAACGCCGGGCCATCGCCGGGCGCCTGCGTGCACTTGTACAGCAGCTTCCCCCGCGTGAGGGGCGTATCCTGGCACTGCGGTATGGGTTGAACGGCGGCCCCTGCCTGACCCAGCAGGAGGTGGCGGGCAGGCTGGGCATCAGCCGCAGTTATGTTTCCCGCATTGAGAAACGGGCACTGGAGAGGCTGCGGAAATTGTGGTGAGAAGCTGCCTTGATAACCCCGATGATAAGGAGCAGAAAAACAGACAGGGGCCTGCTTCCGGGCGGAAGCAGGCCCCTGTCTGTGGTTTGACAGAAAAGATACCCTTGGATACAATGGGCCGATCAGCCCTTGTCTGCGCCGGAGGTGATGCCCTCGACGTAGAACTTCTGCATGATGACGAACAGAATGGAAATGGGGATGGACACCAGCACGCCGCCTGCGCAGAACAGCGCAAAATAGTTGTTGACCAACGTACGGGACAGCATGTTGTACAGGCCGATGGCCACTGTCCAGTCGGCACTGATGCCGGAGTTGAGGATCATCTTTGCCATGACAAAGTCGGTCCAGGGCATCATGAAGGAGTTGATGATGGTGTAGACCAAAATCGGCTTGGACATGGGAATGACAATCTGGAAGAAGATGCGCGCTTCAGACGCACCGTCCAGTTTGGCAGCCTCCCGCAGCGAGACGGGCACCGTGTCAAAGAAGCCCTTGCAGATCAGATAGCCAAGGCCGGAGGAACCGGCATAGACCATGATCAGGCCGGCGTAAGAGTTGGTCAGGTCCAGATACCGCAGCACGAAGTAGACGGCGATCATGGCCAGCACGCCGGGGAACAGATTGACGGTGACCGACAGGTTCTGCAAAAGGCGCCGGCTCTTGAACCGGCAGCAGCTGAAAGCGTAGGCAACCATCAGCACAAAGCAGGTGGAGATGATGCAGTTGAAGATGGCGACGATCAGCGTGTTCATGAACCACTGGGGAAACTGGGCCACGCTGTCGGGGTGGAACAGGACATTGATGTAGTTGTCCAGCGTGTATCCTTCGGGGAAAAAGTGGGTGAAGTTGATGCCCCGGTAGCTGGAGAAGGATGTGACCACCAGCCATAGGATGGGCACCAGCCAGACCGCAGCCAGCGCGATCAGGATCAGGTGGCGGATGGTACCCCGCACGCCGCGCTGGATCTTGCCCTTGCGCAATTGCTTTTTGGTATCCGCAGACATTACCTGTGTCAAGAGAAAGTCGCCTCCTTCTTATTGATGAACCGGAAGCACACCACCGTGAACACGGCACAGATGATAAACACCATGATGCCGATGACGGCGGCCATCTTGTAGTTGTACTGCTCCTGGGTCAAACGGAACAGCCAGGTGACCAACAGGTCCACTTCCTTGGCACTGGAGGCGGCCATCGACTGGTCGGCCGTCACATAAACGTCCTGGGTCAGCAGGTAGATGACGTTGAAGTTGTTGACGTTTTTGACAAAGTCTGTCACCAGCGCCGGGCCCTGCACGCTCAGCAGATAGGGCAGCTTGATGCGGAAGAACATCTGCACCGGGTTGGCGCCGTCGATGCGGGCGGCCTCCAGCATATCAGCGGGAATGTTCATCAGCACGCCGGTGGCGATCAGCATCTGGTAGGGTACGCCGACCCAGATATTGATCAGAATGATCATCACCTGTGCCCAGCCGTTGCTGGTCAGGAAGGGGATGTAATCCATTGTAGGGCTCAGCAGGCCGATGTTGTGCAGCAGGTCGGTGACGCCCAGATTGGACATCATGGTGTTGAAAATGCCGTTGTCGCCAAAGAAGTTGCGCACCAGCAGCAAGGTGACGAACTGGGGCACTGCGATGGTGATGACAAACAGTGTGCGCCACAGTTTGGGAAACTTGGTCTTTTTGTCATTGATGAACATGGCCAGGAACACGCCGCCAAAGAAGTTGGTGAAGGTGGCGAAGAAGGCCCAGACCAAGGTCCAGATCAGGATTTTGCCGAAAGCGTAACCGAAGGTCAAAGACAGCGACTGCCCGCCGCCGAACAGGGTGAAGAAGTTGGCCAGCCCCACCCAGGTAAACAGCGAGTTGGGCGGCATGTGCTGCTGGTCATAGTTGGTGAAGGCCACCGCAATCAGGATGAACAGCGGTACGATGGTAAAAATCACCACGCCCAGCACCGGCAGGGTCAGCAGCGTGACATAGAACTTCTCGTTCAGGTAGACCCGCACATCCTGGACAAAGCTGTTGGTCTTTTTGCCCGCCTTGCGGATCTGCTGCAGATTGTAGTTGCTGGCCACCACCGCCATGGCCGCAGCGATCATTGCAACAATGACCACCAGGGCGATGATGCTCAAAAGCAAAATGGCAAACGAGTTGTCATAATCGTTGACCTCGTTTTTGAAGGTGGCAGGGTTGAACACCATTTCCATCTGGACGGTGCCCAGGGTGCCGAACTTCATCAGGTTGGGGATGCCCGCCACGCCCAGATAGTACAGGCCCAGTCCCTGCACCAGCGTGACCAGCACCGCCTTGATCAGCTGCCCGTGGCCGATATAGCCCAGGCCCCAGACCAGAAAGGACAATTTAGTAAAGATATCGCCGTGGACAAATCCATGGCCGAAACGTTGCAGGAAGTTGGGTTCTTTGCCGTCTGCCCGCAGCGGGGCCGACAGGGTCACTTCCGCCACAAGGACCACTCCTTTCGGTACAAACAGGATTCCTCAATGCCAACGCAGGCACCGCCCGCGGGCCATATGCCCCAGACAGTGCCTGCCCGGCATTTATCGATTGGGTGTTTTACTGCGCCACAGGAGCAGTGATACCGGCAACGGCATCATCCACCAGCTGCTGTGTGGTCTTGCCCTGGGTGTCGCCGCTCTGCAGGATCTGGCCCAGGCTGGCAGCGGGATCCCAGTAGTTGGCGCCCACACGCTGCAGGTCAGAGAACTCGCTCTGGGCAGCCAGTGCGGCGATGGCCGGCGCGGCCTGCACAGCCTCAGAGGCGTTCACGTTGATGTTGGAGGGGCCCAGCTGGCGGTCCTCAAACCGCTTCTGCTGATTGGCCTCGTTGGTGATGTAGTCGGCCAGCATCATGGCAACGCCGACGTTCTGGCTGTGGGGGTTGACGCCCACCAGCTTGTAGCCGGCGAAGGAACCCATCTGGACCTGCTCGCCGTCCAGGGTGTAGGTGGGCAGCTTGGTGGCGGCATAGTTGTCGCCCCAGGTCTCCTGGGCGACCTTGGCGTTCCAGGTGCCGCTGACGGCGGCACAGACAGTGCCGCTCTTGATGCCGGAGACGATGTCGGCATCGGGCGCGCTGACGAAAGCGCTGTTGGCGGCGATGTCCATCACAGCCTGGGCCACGTCAGCGCCGGGCTCCTCGTTCCAGTTGCAAACGGTGTTGACGCCGTCATCGGCCAGAGTAGCCTCCAGGCCGGCGCCGGCAAAGAAGCTGTAAATGTACCAGCCGTCGTTCAGCGTCATGTCAAAGGTGCGGCCGGCTTCAGCGGCGGCAGCCAGAATGCCGTCCACTGTCTGAGCGTCCTCCTCGCTGATGACGCTCTTGTCATAGTACAGGAAGTAGCCGTTGTCGGCGGTCATGGGATAGGCGTACAGCTTGCCGTCAAGGCTGGCGGCCTCCACCGAGCCTTCCAGGTTGCGGCTCTTCACGTCATCGGCGTTCAGGGTGACCTCCTGCAGGGCGCCGGCGGCCACCAGCTCGTTGAGCTGGTCATCCGCGAAGGCGTACACATCGGCAGCGGCGGTGGGGTCTTTCAGCACTTCATCCTTGGTGTCGGCCTCAGAGCAGGCACCGATGTTGATGGTGATGTTGCCCTTGTCGGCATTTTCGGCGATGAAGGCATCGGCCATCTCGCGCAGCATGGTCTGATCTTCCTCGGCACCCCACATGGTCAGGGTGACGTCGCCCCAATTGGCGGCCTCGCCGGACGCATCGGTGCCGGCTTCGCCGGTGGAGGTTTCCGCGCTGGTGCTGGAGGTATCAGCAGGGGCGGAACTGTTGGTGCCGCCGCAGGCGGCCAGCGACAGCGCCATGGCGGCTGCCATGGCCAGACTGAGTTGCTTTCTCATAGCGTTCTTCTCCTTTTGTGCGGCCGTCTCCCGGCGGCCTGAGTTCCCGGGCGTATCCGAATGGATCGGGCACCCACATTCCGTTGCGCATACACAGCGCAACTCATTGCAACTATAATGATAACGAAGTTTTCTTCCGGCGTCAATGCACTGTATTCACAGCGTTTGAAGGATATTTTTGTGCGTTTTGCAAGGTTTCTCGCAAGTAAACGCGCAATATAGCGCAATATGCAAGAAAAATCCTGCTGATGAGACAAAAAAGCACCTGTCCGATTCGTTCAAACGGACAGGTGCCACTCTTCTGTTTTGAAATCGGCAATTTCGGCGTTCCTGCTTCACCCGGTGCGGATACCCTGCGGCGGGGGATTATTTGGTGGATTCCCGCAAAATCACCTGGTAGCCTTCCACCTGGCGGGTATTGATCTGCTTGCCGGCCAGCAGATCCAGCAGCATCCGGCAGGCGGTTGCCCCCAGGTGTTCGGCATCATACTGCACCGCTGACACGCTGGGATTGCTGGACAAAAGCTCGCTGTCATACAGGCTGGCGATCCGCAGGTCCTGCGGAACCCGGATGTGACGGGCGGCCAGTGAGTGCATCACGTCGCAGGCCAGCCGGTCATCGCCGCACAGCAGGCAGTCGGGGCGCTGCTCCAAAATCGCCTCCAGGGCGTCCTCTCGCTGGGCGTCGCTCTCCACCCCGGTCTGGATCAGCAGCCGGTCAGGCGAGATGCCGAACTCCGACAAAGCCAGCAGATAGCCCCGGATGCGGTCATTGTTCACGTTATAGGTGGTGGACCCGGCCAGCAGGGCGATGCGCCGGGCGCCCAGCCGCAGCAGCAGACGGGTCATCTCACAGGAGGCGCCCACCTGGTCGTTGTCCGCCTGGGGGATGGTATCGTTCTCACAGCGGCCGATCACCACAAAGGGAACCCGGTACTGGCGCAGCAGGTCCAGGCAGGGGTCGTCGGCCATGGCGCGGGAGAGAATGACGCCGTCCATCTTGCGGTTGACCAGCTGCCGTTCCAGCTGGGTGGTGTCCGACGCGCTGGCATAGCACAGCAGCAGGTCGTACCCCCGCTGGGCGGCCATCATGCTGATGCCGCCCATGCATTTGCGCAAAAACGGCAGGTCCAGATGCACAAAATGGGTGGGAATGACCATGGCCAGGTTGTAAGTGGCACTTTCCGGTGTCCAAAGCGTGCGCACGGCAGGCACGGCGCCGGTGCTTGCCACATAGGCCCGCACCCGGCTGCGGGTCACCTCGCTGATGCGGCCCTTTCCGGACAATGCGCGGGATACCGTTGTTTTGGACACCCCAAGCGCATTGGCAATCTGCTCGATCGAAACCTTCTTCAGGGTCGGCTGTTCCTCGGCCATGGCCATCGCTTCCTTTCCTGACGTGCGCAACAATTGCGCTACTATTCAGTCTATCAGTTCGGGGAACCGTTTGTCAAGTTAAACGCAAAAGACTGTCAAAAACCCGGTTTTTCCGTGTCAAAAACCGTCATATTGCCAAGAAAAACCGGGGCCTGCCGCATTTTTGACGCATCGCCTGCACCCTAAAAAACGCCGCGGACCTGCCCAAAGGCAGGCCCGCGGCGCTGCAATTTTTGTTGCAAACTGGTGCGCGCGGTGCTGCGCCGGCCGGCTTACAGCAGCCGACGGCGGCCGTCTTCCCGCAACTCCCAGACGGCGGTACCGTAGCCGGGCAGTGTCTCACCCAGTGCGGTCTCGGGGGCGGCGCTGCAGTTCTGCAGGAAGAGCAGTGCCCCCCGCCGGGTGGCCAGCACACCGTGGGGCAGCGGTTCGGGGCAGGCAGGCTGCAGACCGGCCTGGCTGGCCAGGGCGTGGTACAGTGCGCTGTAAAAGTCCGGTGTGAACCGGCTGGCCAGGTAGTAGGCACGGCCCTTGCCATAGCGGTGCACCGCGGCGGCGGGGGCACCGGCAAAGTAGTCCTCGGCATAGGTCAGCAGCACGGTGGCAGGGTCCTCCTTGTCCAGGGCAGCCACCTCGCACAGCACACTGGCCTGGGTGGCGGGCAGCGGCAGGGGGCAATCCTTCGCCGGCACGCAGCGGCGGCGTTCCTCGTCATACAGACCGTCCAGCTCGGCGCGGCGCAGGCCCAGCAGGCGGGTCAGGCCGTGCGGGGTATCGCCCAGCCAGCAGAGGTCGCTCTCATTCACCACACCGGACCAGTACCCCACCACCACGGTACCGCCCTGTTCGGCAAACCGGCACAGCCGTTCGGCAAATTCCTCCCGCAGCAGGTACAGCATGGGCACGATCACCAGACCGTAGCCGGTCAGGTCGCTGTCCTGCCCCACGAAGTCCACTGTGATGCCAGCCCGGGCCAGGGCGTTGTAATGGCAGGCCAGCTCTTTCCAGTAACCCAGCCCCGCGTTGCGCGGACCGGAGGAACCCTCCAGCGCCCACATATTGGGCCAGTCATGAACGATGGCCGCCTGTTTGCCGCGGCAGACACCCGCCGCGGCGGAGAGCTGCTCCAGCGCGGCGCCAACCTGGGCCGTTTCCCGGAAGGGGCGGGCGTCCTGGCGGCCGTCATGCCCGATCACCGCGCCATGGAACTTCTCCTCGCCGCCGCGGCTGGCCCGCCACTGAAAGTAGCAGACGCTGTCCGACCCGTGGGCCACCGCCTGCAGGGCACTGAGCATGGCTACACCCGGCTTTTTCTGCTTGCTGATCGGCTGCCAGTTGGTAAAGCTGGGGCTGGATTCCATCATCAGGAAGGGCTGCCCTTTCAGCGAATAGAACAGGTCGTGCATCATGGCAGTGTCCAGTGCCGTTTGCTCCACCGTCTCGGAGGGCTTGTGCCAGGTGGGATAGTTGTCCCAGCTGACCACATCCAGCTCTTTGGCCAGGTCGTGATAATCGATGTCATGGAAGCGATACATCAGATTGGCGGTGAATTTGGCGTCCGGCACCAGGGACCGGATCACATCCCGCTCAAATTTGAAAAAGTCGATGTGCCGGTCGCTGACAAAGCGCTTCCAGTCCAGCGTCAGGCCCTGCAGACAGTCCTCACCCTGGGGAGCCGGGCTTTCGATCTGTTCCCAGCTGGTAAAATCGTGGCTCCAGAACCGGGTGTTCCAGGCCTTGTTCAGCGCCTCCAGGCTGCCGTACCGGGCCTGCAGCCAGCGGCGGAACTCTGCCTGACACAGCGGGCAATGGCAGTCGCCGCCCATCTCGTTGGAGATGTGCCACAAAATCACCGCCGGGTCGCCGCCGAACCGGCGGGCCAGCTGCTCGTCGATCACTTTGACTTTCTCCCGGAAAAGGGGGGAGCTGTAACAGTAATTCTGCCGGCGGCGGAACAGTTCCCGGGTGCGGTCGGCGCGGACACGGCGCACCTCGGGATATTTCTGTGCCATCCAGGCCGGCCGTGCGGCGCTGGGGGTGGCCAGGATAGTGCGGATGCCCGCAGCATACAGGTTATGGATGATCTCTGCCAGCCAATCCAGGTGGTATTCCCCTTCCCGGGGTTCCAGCGTGGACCAGGAAAACACCCCCAATGTGACCACATTCACATGGGCTTTTTGCATCCATTCAATATCCTGGGCCAGAATGTCAGGTCGATCCAGCCACTGCTCAGGGTTGTAATCCCCGCCGTGGTACAGGCTGCTGCTGTACATACAATCTCCTCCGTCCCGCTTTTTGGGCTTGTTGCGCATGGTTGCGCTGTTGCGCAGTTTTGTTGTTACACAGTATAGCAGGTCTGTATTCCATTTGCAAGGCACATGACCTTGCCGCCAGCCGCCGCTTGCCATTTCGCCGCACCCGCCTTATACTGATAGCAGAGGATCTTACCTGGGCGGCGGCAGCTCCGGGCCTTTGATATTTCGCCGGAGCGCGAACGGTCAGACCGGTGCCGCTGCAAGGGCCGGTGCTGCGAGTGCGGCGCTACCGGTCGGTTTTGTGAAGCAAAAAGGAGCGGGTTATGAAAAAAGTCAAAATCACTGTGTTGAAAACCACTCTGGACCGGGAACTGGCGGCGGAGTATGGTGCGGAGGGACTGACCGCCTGCCCCATGATGACCGAGGGCCAGGTCTTTTACGCCACCTACGCCAAGCCGGAAGGCCTGTGCGACGAGGCGTGGAAGGCCATCTATCAGTATGTGTTTGCGCTGGCCCACGGGGCGGGGGAGGGGCTGTTTTACTACGGCGACTGGATCCGCAAGCCGGGGGTGGCCATCTGCAGCTGCAACGACGGCCTGCGTCCGGTGATCTTCAAGCTGGAAGCCACCGACGAGACCGCCGACATCGATTATACCCCCGTGCGCTGACCGAAAGCCCCCTGCAAAAAGGTCGGAACTTTTGTGTGATCCACGCAGGGAAATGGAACTGCAAAAGCGCTGAAAAACGGCATCCGCCGCTTTTCAGCGCTTTCTTGGTGCCTGGCGTCCCCCTGGGGGAATGCCCGGCACTTCTATCGGGCATCCGGCCGTGCAGCGGGACGGTCAGCTCTGCAACATCTTCATTTTATAAAATTCACCGTGGCGGGCCATCAGCTCCTCGTAGCTGCCGTATTCCAACAGGCCGCCCTTGCCGATGACCGCGATGTGGTCGGCGTTTTTGATGGTGGACAGCCGGTGGGCCACGATCAGGGTGGTGCGTCCGTGCACCAGCCGGGCAATGGCCTCCTGGATTTTCTGCTCTGACACACTGTCCAGCGCGCTGGTGGCCTCGTCCAGGATCAGCACCTCCGGGTTGCGGGCAAAGGCCCGCGCCAGCGAGATGCGCTGCCGCTGCCCGCCGGACAGGTTGCCGCCGTGCTCGGCCAGCATGGTGTCCACACCCCGAGGCATCTTGTCCACCATCTCCTCCAGGTTGGCTGCCCGGATGATCCGGCGCAGCTGCTCGTCGGTGATGCCGTCCACGCCGTAGGTGATGTTCTCCCGCACCGTGCCGGTGAACAGCACCGGCTGCTGGGGCACCAGCGCAATGTGGCGGCGGTAGCTTTGCAGGTTGATGGAGCCCAGGTCATGCCCGTCCACAAACACAGCGCCGCGGCTCGGCTTCAAAAAGCCGATGGCCAGGCTGACGATGGTGGACTTGCCGGAACCGGAGGCGCCCACAAAGGCCACCGTCTCGCCGGGGCGGATGGTCAGGTTCAGGTCGTTGAGCACCGGCTCGTCGCCGTCGGGGTAGGTGTAGCTCACATGGCGAAAGACAATCTCACCCTTTACGTCGTCCAGGCAGGGTTTGCCCTCGGTGTCCTCCACGTCGCTGGCGCAGAGGATGTCTCCAATGGAATCCACCGACTCCAGCCCCTTGGACAGGATGGGCAGCAGCGCAATCAGGTTGGAGATCTGTGCCACAATGGTGGTAAAGTAGGACTGGTACAGCGTGATATCCCCCACGCCGATCACCTTGCGGGTGGCCAGCCAGGCGGTAAACGCCAGGCACAGCACCTGGAACACCTGGAACGCCACCCAGCTGATGGAGGAAAAGTAGGTCTGGATCATGTCCAGCCGCAGGCCTTTTTTGGCAATCTGGTCCAGCTGGCTGTCCATCTTGCAGATCTCCCGCTGTTCCAGCGCATGAGCCCGTGCCACCGGCACCATCTCCACCATCTCCATGACCTTGGCAGAGGTGTCTTCCATGGCGCGGCGGAAATCCCGGTTGTGGTACTTGATCTTGCCCTGGAACAGCACGATCAGCAGGATGGCTACCGGCATGGTCAGGAGGTAAAAGAGAAAGATCACCCGGCTTTTGAAGATGACCACGCCAAACGAAACCGCAATGTTCAGCACGGTGGTCAGCACCGAGAGAAAGATCTGGGAGGACAGGGTCTGGATCTGTTCCACGTCGCGCATCAGTTTGGATTGCAGCCGCCCGGATTGGGTGGCGCGGTGGAAGGGGATGGACAGCTGCTGCAGCTTGACCACCAGAGCCTTGCGCAGTTTGCGCTCCACCTCGCGCACGCTCTTGGCGTACAGCCAGGTATGGATGTAGTTGGTGGGGATATTTTGCAGCAAAAACAGGATCAGCAATGCCGCATTCAGGGCAATGGTGTGCAGGATGTTGGGGCTGTTCTCGGTCACGGCGTTGATCAGGTTGGCGGTGACCACCGGGATGACCCAGGTGGGAGAATGCTTGACCACAAAAAAGAACATCGACCCTGCCAGTGCCGGGTAGTGCCCTTTGTACAACAGCAGCAGCGTTTTCAGGTTGTGGCCGCGGTGGCGGCGGAACACCTCAGCCAGCTGTTCCTCCGCCTTCAGGCTGTCGGCGTAGGCGGCTGTCTCACCAGGTTGTGTCTTGTTTCGCATAAAATTCCTTCACCACCTTCTGTGCGGGTTTGCCGCAAAACCCGTAGCCGCTGTCCTGCTGGGCACGGGGGTTGGGCAGCACAGCCGGCCAGTCCCACAGGCCAAAACCCTTGATCCAGCTGCGCTTTTCACAGGCAGTGAACATGGCGCGGTACCAGTCGGCCTGCTCAGTCAGGTTCAGCGGCCCCTGCAAGGACCAGTCGTTTGGCACCCGGGCAGCGCCGGTGCGGCTCATGCAGCCGGCCTCCGTGAAGAGGAACGGCTTGTCAAACCGGCGTACCACCGCCTCGATCCGGTCCAGCTCCAGCTCCCACCGGTCAATGGGATAGTAGCCGCTGGCCGAAATATAGTCCAGGCAATCCCACCAGGTTACGTTGTCCTCCTGGTACTTGTCGGTGTTATAGGTCACGGGGCCGTGGTACTGCTGCCGGATGGCGGCAATCACACCCCGCCATTCGGCCTCTCGGTGTTCGCTCATCACCATCTCGCAGCCGGCAATGAACAGGTCGCAGTGCTCCTGCTCGGCGATAGCGGCGTAGTGGGCCTGAAAATCGGCGTAGGCCGCAAACCAGTTGGACCACTTGGGCTCGCAGATCACATCCTTCTCGAAAAAGCTGATGTAGGCCCGCCACACGCCGTTGCAGCAGTTGACGGTGGGTTTCAGTGCCACCCGCAGCCCTTTGGCTTTGGCATAGCGGATGGCCTGCACCAGCTCACTGTCGGTGCAGGTGCCCTCGGAAGTATAACAAATCTCTTCGCTCTGAGCCACAGGCTGCAGGCCGTTTGGAGCCAGTATGACAAAATCTGCGCCGGTGGCCTCCGCCATGCGGTCAAAGCTCTCCCGCGCCGGCGGGGTGTTCAGCACTCCTTTGCGGCAAAACGGGGCAAAATTGATGCCTTTGAACATACAGAACCCTCCTGATTGATTTCGCCGCAAGTATAGCACATACCGCCCAAAACGTGCTATAATGAATCGCGCAGAAAATTGGATAAATCTCTAAAATTGGTGGTCTTGATGAAGCCTGTGTTTGAATATTCCGATCTCCTCAATGCCCCTTATGAGGCTTTTCTGTTTGACGCCGAGACCAGCGGTGTTTTCCCCGTTGGCTCCCATTGGCACTATTTTATGGAGATACTCTATATGGTGGAGGGCCATGCCTATGTGGAGGCCGGCGGCTGCTGCTATGTGCTGGACCCCGGCGACCTGATGGTTTTTTATGCCCAGGTTCCCCACAGCATCGGCGTGTCGGGTACCTTCCCGCTGCGGTACAAAGTGCTCAAGTTTGACCCTGCCCGCCTGAACATCCCGGGCAGCAGCCTGCCCAGCATCTCGCACATAGTATGGCTGCTGCGCAATACGCCGGAGATGTCTCCCTGTTTTCGCAGCGCGGAGTTGGCGGAGATTCCTATGGATGCGCTGTTTGAGCGGTGTATCCAGGTGGTCAGCCATAAGCAGTTCGGTTACGACATTCAGGCCCACGCGCTGTATTGTCTGATCCTCTCGGAGCTGCTGGCTCTCTGGCAAAAGCGGGGATTCCGCCTTGGGGCCGAGCCGGCGGGCCGGCCCCGGGGCGACCTGCTGGCCTCGGTGGGGGAGTATATCAACTGCCATTACGCCGAGCCGCTGCGGGTGGAACAGCTGGCCGCCAGGTTTGGCATGAGCTATTCCGGCTTTGCCGCCCGCTTTCGGGAGTATTATGGTATGTCCTGCAATGCCTTTGTGCAGCGGGTGCGGGTGAACAAGGCGGAGGAACTGCTGTGTCAGACCGACTATGATCTGACCACCATCAGCCAGGAAACCGGCTTTTGCGATTGCAGCCACCTGATCCGGGTGTTCCGGCAGGTCAACGGGGTGACGCCGCTGCAGTTCCGCAAGGCACAGCGCTGCGCCCGTGAAAGGGGATAAGGAGACGCCCCACCCCGGAACAGGCCCCTCCTGTGGCAGCAAACAAGGCGCCGCACATCCCTTTGCGGAACGTGCGGCGCCTTTTGCCGTCACTGCGCGGATAATATTCCAGCGGGCCTGCGCCGCGCAAGGCATCACAAAAAGCGGCCGGTGGCGCTTTCAGGGCAGGCTCTGATCTCCTCCACCGTGCCGCTGGCCACAATGCGGCCGCCGGCTGCGCCGCCGCCGGGGCCCATGTCGATCAGGTAATCGGCGTTGCGGATCACATCCAGGTCATGCTCGATCACCACCACGGTGGCGCCCTGGCGGATCAATGTCTCAAACACGCCCAGCAGGGTGCGCACGTCCAGCGGGTGCAGGCCGATGGTGGGCTCGTCAAACACAAACACGCTGTCGCCCTGGGGACGGCCCATCTCGCTGGCCAGCTTCAGCCGCTGGGCCTCGCCGCCGGACAGGCTGGGCGTCTCCTCGCCCAGGGTCAGGTAGCCAAGCCCCAGGTCATCCAGCACCTGCAGCCGCTGGCGGACCAGCTTCATGTCCTTGCAGGCGTCCAGCGCTGTGTGCACATCCATCGCCATCAGCTCGGGCAGGGAATACCGCTGACCGGCCTTGTTGGCCACATGCACCCGTGCGGCATCCTTTGCGTAGCGGGCGCCGCGGCAGTCGGGGCAAGGGATGTCCACATCCGGCAAAAACTGCACGTCCAGGCTGATAACGCCGGTACCGTCGCAGGTGGGGCAGCGCAGCTTGCCGGTGTTGTAGGAAAAATCCCCCGCCTTGTAGCCCAGAGCCTTCGCCTCGGGGCTGCGGGCAAAAATCTTGCGCAGTTCGTCGTGGACGCCCGCATAGGTGGCCACGGTGGACCGCACATTGATGCCGATGGGCGTGGCGTCGATCAGTTTGACCTGCCCGATGCCGGGGGCTTCCACCGCCCGCACATGGGCAGGCAGCTTCTCCCCGGCGATGGCCGCCTGCAGGGCGGGGATCAGGCTTTCCAGGATCAGCGTTGTTTTGCCCGAACCGGACACGCCGGTTACCACCGTCAGCCGCCCTTTGGGAATGTCCACCTCCAGCGGCTTGACGGTGTGGATGGCGCCGGTGGAAAGGCGGATGCGCCCAAGGTCAAACAGCGCGTCCTTTGCTGCCCTCTGCCGCACCTCTACCTGCCGACCGGCCAAAAACGGCCCGATTTTGGAGTTCGGGTCGGCGGCCAGCGCCTCTTTCGTGCCCTGGGCGATCACCTGACCGCCGCTGGCGCCCGCGCCGGGCCCCATCTCGATCAGCCAGTCGGACTCGGACAAAATCTGGGTGTCATGGTCCACCAGGACGATGGAGTTGCCGTCCGCCAGCAGGTCCCGCATCACGCCGGTCAGGCCCACGATGTTGGACGGGTGCAGCCCGATGGACGGCTCGTCCAGCACATACAGCACGCCGGTGGTGCGGTTGCGCACCGCGCGGGCCAGCTGCATCCGCTGCCGCTCACCGGTGGACAGGGTGGAGGCTGCCCGGTCCAGCGTCAGGTAGCCAAGGCCCAGGTCCATCAGCCGCTTTGCCACCGTCTGAAAGCTCTCGCAGATGCTTTTGGCCATGGGGCGCATTTCCTCCGGCAGGGCGGCCGGCACGCCGTCCACCCAGGCTGTCAGGTCGGCCAGCGCCATGGTGCAGGCCTCGTCCAGGCCGATGCCCCGCAGCCGGGGCGCCCGGGCCGCCGCGCACAGGCGGGTGCCGCCACAGTCGGGGCAGGGGCCGACCTTCAAAAACTTTTCCACCCGCTTCATGCCCTTCTCGTCCTTGACCTTGGCCAGGGCGTTCTCCACCGTGTAGGTGGCGTTGAAGTAGGTGAAATCCAGCTCCGCCAGCTCGTTGGTGTGCTTGGAGTGGTAAAGGATGTGCTTTTTCTCGGCCGGGCCGTTGTAGACGATATCCTTTTCCCGGTCGGTCAGCTCCCGGAAGGGCACGTCGGTGCGCACCCCCATCGCCCGGCAGACATCCACCATCAGCGACCACATCAGCGAGTTCCAGGGCGCCACCGCCCCCTGCTCGATGGTCAGGCTGTCGTCCGGCACCAGGGTGGATTTGTCCACCGTGCGCACCACGCCGGTGCCGCCGCAGGTGCGGCAGGCGCCCTGACTGTTGAAGGCCAGCTCCTCGGCGCTGGGGGCGTAGAATTTGGCGCCGCACTGGGGGCAGACCAGCTCCTGCCCGGCGGCCACCGCCAGCGTGGGCGGCAGATAGTGCCCGTTGGGGCAGCGGTGGTTTGCCAGGCGGCTGTACATCAGCCGCAGGCTGTTCAGCAGCTCGGTGCCGGTGCCGAAGGTGCTGCGGATGCCCGGCACGGCGGGCCGCTGGTGCAGCGCCAGCGCCGCGGGCACATACAGCACCTGGTCCACCGATGCCTTGGCCGCCTGGGTCATGCGGCGGCGGGTGTAGGTGGAAAGCGCCTCCAGGTACCGGCGGGACCCCTCGGCGTAAAGCACGCCCAAAGCCAGCGACGATTTGCCGGAGCCGGACACCCCGGCAATGCCCACAATTTTGTTCAGCGGCACGTCCACGTCGATATTTTTCAGGTTGTGGACCCGCGCACCGCGGATTTTGATGGCGTCGATCATGCAATTCCCCTCTTTCCTGTAAAACTTGTATGCCTTATTATAGCACGCATTGGGCGGGGGCGGTATCGTGTTGACGGACGGGCCGTACGCAAACCACTTTACGTCGGGCACGGCCTGTGGTATGGTTAGGTTGCATCTGGGTCATCCATTGTGCGGAAAAGGAAACAGATGCATCCCCAAAAACAAGCCGGCCCGCCCGGCAAAAAACGAGGTGTTTTGTGATGGCATTGCTTCAGGTAAATTATGTATCCCAGGCGCTGATGCGCACCGTAACGCTGCATGTGGTATTGCCGGTGGACAAGTTTGACAGCGAGACCGGCCCCTATCACCCGGAGCGGAAATTCCCCACCCTCTACCTGCTCCACGGCATTTTTGGCAATTATACCGACTGGATCAGCGGTACGCGGGTGCAGCGCTGGGCCGAGGCCCACGACCTGGCGGTGGTGATGCCCTCCGGTGACAACCGCTTCTATCTGAACCAGCAGGCAACTCACGACCTGTACGGCGAGTTTATCGGCCGGGAGCTGGTGGAGATCACCCGGCGGATGTTCCCGCTTTCCCGCCGGCGGGAGGATACCTTCATCGGCGGTCTTTCCATGGGCGGCTACGGCGCGCTGCGCAATGGCCTGAAATACTGCGACACCTTTGGCTGCATTGCGGCTTTGTCCTCGGCCAACGTGGCGGCCATGCTGGACAGCTACACCGATACCGCCGACAGCTTCAAGGGGACCCGCCGCTATATTGAGGCGCTGTTTGGCCCCATGGCCGCCATCCCGGGCAGCGACAGCGATCTTGCCGCCCTGGCTGACGGACTGAAAGACCAGCCGGATCGCCGGCCCCGGGTCTATTTGGCCTGCGGTGACCGGGACGGGCTGCTGCCTGTCAACCGCCAGCTGCGGGATATCCTGACCGCCGACGGATTCGACGTTACCTGGCGGCAGGCGCCTGGTGACCATGAGTGGGATTTCTGGGACAGCCAGATCCGCCAGGTGATCGACTGGCTGCCGCTTGGCGGCGGGGCAGCCGGCATCAACAGCGGTCATATTGGCTGAACGGATACTTACTTTTAGGTGGGGTACTATCCTTCAGTTCAGTACTTGCGCTTTGTTCAGGATGTTTCTATACTGAGGATGGAAACAATCCACCGGCTCCTGCCGGACAGAACGGAGGTATTTGCTATGAAAAAGTCCTTTGGCGCCAAACCCTATCTTTTCCCCATGCCGGTGCTTATGATCGCCACCTATGGGGAGGATGGTAAGGTTGATGTGATGAATATGGCATGGGGCGGCATCTGCGATGATGACAAGGTCGCCCTGAATATTGGCGAGTCCCACAAAACCACCGCAAACATCAAAGCTCGCGGGGCTTTTACGCTGAGCATTGCCGATATTCCCCACCTGGCTCAGGCGGACTTTTTCGGCATTGCCTCCGGCAACCAGATGGCGGACAAGTTCGAGCGCAGCGGCTTGCACGCCGAACCCAGCGACAAGGTGGACGCCCCGGTTATCCAGGAGTTCCCCGTCACGCTGGAGTGCAAGGTGTTGGATTTGCAGAACGACCATGGCTATTTCCGGGTGCTGGGCCAGATTGTCAACGTGCTGGTGGACGAGTCCTGCCTGGACGAGTCCGGCAAGCCCGATCCTGCCAGGATGAATGCCTTTGTGTTCGACCAGTTCCAGAGCGGCTACTACGCCATCGGCGAAAAGGTGGGCCAGGCCTGGGACAGCGGCAAGCCCTACTTGAAATAAACAGATACTGTGCGTACCCCGGCCTTCCCTTCGGGAAAGCCGGGGCACCTTGCTGCCCGCAGATGGCGAAAAGTGGGAAGATACGCCTGCTGTGCGCGCACAAATGCTGCAAAAGGTGCACAAATGTCCGTGGAAAACTGCCGCGGTACTTTGCGTAAAAGAACAAAATGTGACAAAATGATTGACAAACTGTTACGGCGGGACTACCATATCGTTATATCGTCCAGATGCAATGAACGGGACACGATCCGCAGCCCACCGGATTGCAGAAAGCCGCCGGCCAGTGAAAGGCGGCATCCAGGCGCAGCAGACCATCCCCCGCCAGCATCCGGTGGGAACCCGCAGGTGTGTGCGGCCTGCAGCCAGTACCGCCGGCCGGCCGTCCACCGTTACCAGGGCACGCAGTAGCCGTTGCGGCGCGCTGCGGTTGAGTGGCTGCCGGCTGGGAACCAGACCCTGCCGGCGGCAAGTGAAGTGGTATCGCGGAGGTGCGTTACGGGCCTTCGTCTTCAGCAGCATTTCTGTATGGCTGCCGGGGACGGAGGTCCGTTTTGTTTTCCCGTTTTTGGCATAGGGACGATGGAAATACAGGGGAGGCAAGCAGCTCTCCCTGCGAAAGAGGGAAAAGTAGTATGAACACACTCGTCATCGTGCTGATCGCGGCGGTCTGCCTGGTCGCTGCCTATGCGCTGTATGGCCGCTGGCTGGCAAAAACCTGGGGCATCGACCCCAAGGCCGTTACGCCGGCCCACCGGTTCCAGGACGGCAAGGACTATGTCCCCACCGACGGCTGGACGGTGTTCAGCCACCAGTTTTCGTCCATTGCAGGCGCCGGCCCTGTCACCGGAGCCATCCAGGCCGCAGCCTTCGGCTGGCTGCCGGTGCTTCTGTGGATTTTGATCGGCGGTATCTTTTTTGGCGCTGTCACCGACTTTGGCGCCCTGTACGCCAGCGTCAAGAATGATGGCAAGTCCATGGGCCTGCTGATCGAAAAGTACATCGGTAAATTTGGCCGCAAGGTGTTCCTGTTGTTCTGCTGGCTGTTTACCCTGCTGGTTATCGCAGCCTTTGCCGACATGGTGGCCGGCACCTTCACCGCCTACGAGGTGGTGGACGGCGTCAGCCAGCTGTCCGCTTCCGCCGCCACCAACGGCGCGGCGGGCTGTATCTCGCTGTTCTTTATCCTGTTTGCCATGGTCCTGGGCCTTGTCCAGAAAAAGTTCCACCTGACCGGCTGGCGTGAGGTTGTGGCCGGGCTGGTTTGCACCGTGGCTGCGCTGGCGATGGGCATGCTGCTGCCCATCACCCTGGGCAAGGACGCCTGGCTGTACATCACCTTTATCTATATCTTCTTTGCCGCCACGCTGCCCATGTGGCTGCTGAAACAGCCCCGCGACTTTATGACCACCTTCATGTTTATCGGCATGATCGCCGGCGCCGTGCTGGGTCTGCTGGTGGCCCACCCCACCATGAATCTGAAAGTCTACACCGGCTTCAATAACGAGAGCCTGGGCACCCTGTTCCCGATCCTGTTTGTCACGGTGGCTTGCGGCGCGGTGTCCGGCTTCCACAGCCTGGTGTCCTCCGGCACCTCCTCCAAGACCATCGACAACGAGCGGGATATGCCCAAGGTGGGTTACGGCGCCATGGTGCTGGAAAGCCTGCTGGCGGTGCTGGCCCTGTGTGTGGCCGGCGCAGCCGCCGCTGCCGACGGCACCCCCGCAGCCGGCACCCCGTTCCAGATTTTCTCCACCGGTGTGGCCGGCTTCTTCGAGATGTTCGGCGTGCCGGTCTATGTGGCCCAGTGCTTCATGACCATGTGCGTCTCTGCCCTGGCTCTGACCAGCTTGGATGCCGTGGCCCGTATCGGCCGTATGAGCTTCCAGGAGCTGTTCAGCGTGGATGATATGAAAAATGCCGAGGGCTGGCGCAAGCTGCTTTGCAACACCTATTTTGCAACCATCGTCACCCTGGTCTGTGGCTTTGTGCTGGCCAAGATCGGCTACTCCAACATCTGGCCGCTGTTCGGCTCGGCCAACCAGCTGCTCAGCGCGCTGGTGCTGGCCACCCTGTGCGTGTTTATGAAGGTCACCGGCCGCAACAACAAGATGCTGTTCCCGCCGCTGATCATCATGCTGTGCGTCACCTTCACCGCGCTGGTACAGCGCCTGGTCGCCCTGGTCCAGGCGGTGGCCGCCGGCAGCGCCACCTTCTGGGTCGAGGGCCTGCAGCTGATCATTGCCGTGCTGCTGATCGCCCTGGGCCTTACCATCGTGGTCAGCTCGGTCAAAGCGTATGTCTCCTCCCGCAAAAATTCCGAGAAAGAGGGCGCCAAGGCGTAACCGACCCGCCCGCCTCCCGAATTTGATGAATCAAGGCACAACAGGCTGCGGCCCCGCGATGGGGCCGCAGCCTGTTGTTTGTCAGGAATACGGCAAAAAGGCGCCGCTCTGTTGTGCAAGGCAGGGAACAGGGCGGCGCCTTTGGTTCACGATTGTTCGCGTTTCCGGCAGCCGGTCGGTCAGAAGGTCAGGTTGCCAAACTCGCTCAACTTCAAGGTTTCGTTGTGCTGGGTGGCCCAGTCGATGCTCCAAGGGCTGGCAAACAGCAGCAGACGGTTGCCCTTCAGGTCCTCGATGCAGCGGGTGTCGCTGGTCAGGTCCAAATCTTTGGGGTTCAGCTCGTCGGGGCTGTTCAGGATCCAGCGGATATACTCGTAGGGCAGCGTCTGCATCCGAATCTCCACATTGTACTCGTTTTTCAGCCGGTACTCCAGCACTTCCAGCTGCAAAACGCCCACCACGCCAACGATAACTTCCTCCATGCCGGCGCCCAAGTCGCGGAAGATCTGGATGGCGCCCTCCTGGGCGATCTGCTCCATGCCCTTGACAAACTGTTTGCGCTTCATGGTATCCACCTGGGTCACCCGGGCAAAGTGCTCCGGTGCAAAGGTGGGAATACCGGCAAACTGCACATGCTTTTTGCCGGTGCACAGTGTGTCGCCGATGGAGAAGATGCCCGGGTCGAACAGGCCGATGATGTCCCCGGCGTAGGCCTCGTCCACGATGGCGCGGTCGTCTGCCATCAGGCTGGTGCCGGTGGCCAGCTTGATGTTTTTGCCCTCCTGCACATGGAACGCCTCCATGCCGCGCTCAAACTTGCCGGAGCAGATGCGCAAAAAGGCAATGCGGTCCCGGTGGTTCTTGTTCATGTTGGCCTGGATCTTGAACACAAAGCCGGAAAATTCCTCCCGGCAGGGGTCCACCAGCTCACCGGTCAGGGCGTCGGCGCGGGCCAGCGGGGTGGGGGTCAGACGCAGAAATTCTTTCAGGAAAGGTTCCACGCCAAAGTTGGTCAAAGCCGAGCCAAAGAACACCGGCGAAAGGGTGCCGTTCTGCACTGCTTCCAGGTCAAACTCCTCGGCGGCACCGTCCAGCAGCTCGATGTCGTCGGCCAGCTGGCGGTGGTTGTCGGCACCGATCAGCTCGTCCAGGGCCGGGTCGCCCAGCTCGGCGGCGATCTCGTCCACCATCTTGACGCCGTTGGCGCGGCCGTCGCCCTCAAAGGCCAGCACCCGGCGGCTGCCCCGGTCAAACACGCCCTTGAACCGCTTGCCGCAGCCGATGGGCCAGTTCATCGGGTAGGTTTTGATGCCCAGGATCTGTTCGATGTTCTCCATCAGCTCAAAGGGGTCGCGGGCCTCCCGGTCCATCTTGTTGATAAAGGTGAAAATGGGGATATGCCGCAGCGTGCAGACCTTGAACAGCTTGATGGTCTGCGCCTCGACGCCCTTTGCCGCATCGATGACCATGACGGCCGAGTCGGCGGCCATCAGGGTGCGGTAGGTGTCCTCGCTGAAATCCTGGTGGCCGGGGGTGTCCAGGATGTTGATGCATTTGCCGTCGTAACGGAACTGCAACACCGACGAGGTGACGCTGATGCCGCGCTGCTTTTCAATGTCCATCCAGTCGGACACGGCGTGGCGGGCGCTCTGTTTGCCTTTGACCGAACCGGCGGTCTGGATGGCGCCCCCGTACAGCAGCAGCTTTTCGGTCAGGGTGGTTTTGCCGGCGTCCGGGTGCGAGATGATCGCAAAAGTGCGCCGGCTTTCAATTTCTTCACGCATGGTTGGCATGGGGTCTGATACTCTCCTTACTCATTCAGGCGGGCGGCGGAAAGGCGGCCCGCAGGCTTGTCCGGCTGCTGACTGGGAAACTATCGCCCATTTAAGGCTGCATAACCGGTGACACCCCTCTCCTGGCACAAACCGCAACGGGTCATGAAAATCACATACCTACTTACTATACACGGTTTTGGACAGGATTGCAATCGTTTCCGGCGTTTGGGTGCGGCGGATTTGTAAAAATATGGCGTCAGAGGGGCCAAACCTTGACTGTTTTGCGCGGCCTGCTATAATGGGTACAAGCCGCTTGCCGGATTTTTTTTCTGCAACTGCAAAAACTGCGTTGCCTGCTTCGTCTATATGGGTAACCGTCCCAAACAGATCCGCCGCGGGCGCAGTGTCCGCCGCGGCGGCAGAGCTGTCCGGCTTTGCACTGAAATCTGAACAGGACATAAAACAGGATTGCGGCGGGGGTTCCGCCCTGCGAGACCGTCTGCCCAAAACAAAGGAGAGTGTCCTATGATTACCTGGTGTAAGCGTCATCCCATCCAGTTCATGACGCTGTATCTGGTGTTTTACTTATCCTTTTTTACCCTGCTGGAAAACAACATCGTGCCGGTGGTGATTCTGCACTGCCCGCTGGATGATCTGATCCCTTTTGTCAAGTATGCCATCATCCCGTACTACCTGTGGTTCGCTTGGATTGTGGGGACGCTGTTCTGGCAGCTGTATCGGGCCCCCAAGCGGGAATTTTGGCGGCTGTGCCTGCCGCTGTTTGCGGGGATGACCATTGCGCTGATGATCTGCGCCATTGTGCCCAACGGCGTAAATCTGCGTCCGGCGGCCATCCCGGGCAACGACATCTTTGCCCGGCTGGTGCGCGGCCTGTGGAGCGCCGATACCTCCACCAATGTCTGCCCCTCCATCCATGTGTTCAACTCGCTCACGCTGGACTTTGCCTTCCAGCGCAGCAGCCTGCTCACCGGCCGCCGCGGCCGTGCCGTGCGCTGGGGCGCCCACCTGCTGGATGTGGCGGTTATTCTGTCCACCATGCTGCTGAAGCAGCACTCGGTCATTGACGTGGTCTGCGGCATGGTCCTTGCGGTGACGGTGGACCGTGCCGCCGCCGCGGTGGAGACCCATCTGGTCCGCCGCCCCGCCCCGCTGTCCGGTGCCAAGCCGGCTCACCCCGCTCTGGAACGGGAGTAAAACGCCAACCGTGTTCACCCTGTCAGCCGGCCCGGCTGTGCAGGGGATTTTTTTGCCTGCGCTGTCTGCCGGAAAGCAAAACCCCTTGCGCAAGGGGCGCTTTGTGTTATACTGGTGGATGGAAGAAATTCCGAAAAAAGGCAGATATTTTCCCGAATTGTTGCGCAGGCAACAGCGGAGGCTGAACGCACTGCGGTATACTTTCGGGTGGAATTGAACCGGCGGGCCACACAGGGAAATCTCCGTACATGTTCCCTCCAAGCCTGCTGCGGACCATTGCGGGGTTCTGCCGCCCCGCCAATACAGGGAGGTTTACCGCTTTATGCACTGCACACATCTGATTGCCGCCGACACCTGGTATGTGGGGGCCAGCGACCGCCGTCTGGCCAAGTTTGAAAATCTGTTTCCCATCCCGCGGGGGGTGTCCTACAATTCCTATGTGATCCTGGACGAAAAGACTGCCCTGCTGGATACCGCCGACGCCAGTGTCTCCGGCCAGTTTTTGGAGAATGTCGCCCATGCGCTGGGCGGCCGCAAACTGGATTACCTGATTGTGGATCATATGGAGCCGGACCATGCTGCTACCATCGCCGAGGTGCTGCTGCGCTGGCCCGAGGCACAGATTGTCTGCAACGCCAAGACGGTGCCCATGCTCAAGGCGTATTTCCCCGCCGACGCCGGCAAGGTGGATGCCGCCCATCTGGTCAAGGAGGGGGATGTGCTCAGCCTTGGCGTCCACGACCTGACCTTTGTCATGGCGCCCATGGTACACTGGCCTGAGGTTATGTTTACCTACGACAAGACCACCAAGGTGCTGTTCTCGGCTGACGCCTTCGGCACCTTCGGTGCGCTGGACAGCAACATCTTTGCAGACCAGGTCAACTTTGAGCGGGACTGGCTGGATGATGCCCGGCGGTACTATGCCAACATTGTGGGCAAGTACGGCACCCAGGTGCAGGCTGTGCTGAAAAAGGCCGCCGGCATTCCCATCGAGACCATTGCCCCGCTGCATGGTCCCATCTGGCGCGAGAACATTGCCTGGTTCCTGGGCAAGTACGACCTGTGGAGCCGCTGGCAGCCGGAGGACAACGGGGTGGTCATCCTCTACGGCAGCATGTACGGCAACACGGCCAACGCTGCCAAGGCTCTGGCCGGCTGCCTGGCGGACCGCGGTGTAAAGGATATCGCGGTGCGTGATATTTCGGTCTCTGACATCAGCGAGTCTGTGGCTGAGTGCTTCCGCGCGTCCACCATCGTGTTGGCGGCGCCCACCTACAACGGCGGCATCTACCTGCCCATGGCCCGCCTGCTGGAGGACCTGAAGGCCCTGTCGCTGCAAAACCGCACCTTCACCCTGATCGAAAACGGCAGCTGGGCGCCCATGTCCGCCAAGCTGATGGCCGAGCGCATTGGTGAGCTGAAGAACTGCACCGTGCTGGATACCCGCTTGACCCTGCGCGGCACCCTGAACCCTGCCCAGTACGCAGACCTGACCGCCCTGGCCGATGCCGTGGCCGCCGCTGTCCAGCAGTAATTGCCGAAAAAACAAAAGAAAAACCGCGCTGCAGTCCGTTTTTATCGGGCCGCAGCGCGGTTCTTCTTTGTGTGCCGGAGGTGTCCTCAGGTGGCCTTATGCTGCAGCCCGAACGGGTCGTCACTGCCGGTCAGACCGTCGGCGTACAGCATTTTCTCCATGACCTCAATGTCGGTGGAAACATCCAGCGCGTCATCCTGGAACAGCTTGTCCAGCTGGTTTTCAAAGGCCGTCACCAGTGTGTCCATCAATTGTTCAATCCGCCGTTTGGACTCGGTGATATTGGTGCCCTCCACGTCCTGGGCGTCCAACTCGGCGTAGGTATTCAGCAGCTTCAGTGAGGTGGGCAGGTAATAGTCCAGAAACTTGCGCAGCTGGGGCAGCTTGTCGGGATCGCTTTGCAGCTGGGCAAAGATCTTGCCCGCCACCACTTCCAGGCGGCTGATCTTGGCGCTCATTTCCTCACCGGGAATGGCGTCGTTGATGCGGCGCAGCTCCTGCAGGACCTTATCATAGGGCGTTTCCTCCTGCCGGGCCGGTGCGGCAGGTTCGGGGGCGGGTGCCGGGGCGGGGGCGGCCTGCTTTGGCGGCGGAGCGTCCCCCCGCACCACCAGCGCCATGCTGTGCATATCCAGGTAGGCTTTTGGCCCAAACACGCCCTTGCCCAGGCAGTTTTCCAGATGGTCAATGCACTTGTCGGTGCTGCATCCCAGCGAGGCAGCCAGGTCCGCAATGTAAATATGGTCGGCATCGCCCACAATGTTTGCAATTTTGCGGCGGGTCAGCCAGGAGGTGCGCAGCCGGCGGGCAGCAAAACAACAGGCCAAGCCGCCAAACAGCAGCGTGGCCGTTGGCCAAATCTCCTCCAAAAACCAGGCAACGTCCCCGTAGTCGGTCAAAATCCACAGTTCGTCAAGCAGTACGGCCAGACTGGAAAATCCGCCGCAGGCGGCCAGGATCATACCGGCAACCATCAGTCCGGTGTAGGTTTTGGGCTTTTGCACATCCCCAACGCTTATGGGCGGGTCAGCCGGCGCAGCGCCTGCCGACGCACTGGGGTGCCAGATCTGATCCACACGATTGCGTTTGGCTTTCTGCCGGTAAAGATAATACAGGTTGATTAGCAGCAGCACAAAACCGACCGGCGTAACCGAGAACAGGCCGAACACCACAAACAGCCAGGGCAGCGGTACGTCGTTCAGGTCCGGTACCCATCTGCGGGAACGGGGCTGGGAGCGCAGGGGCTGGTTGGTGGTCTGCCGGCCGGCGGCAGTGTGCGTGTTCCTGGGCCGGGACGTGCTCTTCCCATCGGCAGCGCTGCCCGTAGTGCTGCGCTTACGGCGGGGTTTGGGCGTGTCAGGGACGGCTGCGGCGGGAGCCTGGGCAGGCGACTGCGGCACAGCAGCCGCCTGCCCAGACCCGGCAGTTTGCCCGGCAGGCAATGTCTCGTTTTGGGGTGTGGTGCTCATGATCCTCTCCTCGGCGCTCAGGGCAGATCCGCCAAAAGCGCCTTCATCTCGTCATCCAGGTAGTACGTGCTGCCAATCTGGTAGGGATTGTCCTTGTCGTAGGGAACATGTGTGCGCAGGTACTCCACCCAGATATTGTAACCGGAAACCGTCAGGTGCAGACCGTCCTGTTCGGCATAGCTGGCATTCAGGTAGCCGCTCTCGTCGGTCAACGCTTCGTTCAGAGCCAGGTAATAACATCCCTTTTCCGCGGCCATCCTTTGCAGCGAGGTGTTGATGCTGGCAACCCGCTCCGGCGTAAGGCCGGGCAGATCCGTTACGGCATCGGCCCGCACCGGCAGGATCGACTGTACAAAGATGGTGGTGTTGGGCAGCGCGGCCTTCAGCTCGTCCAGCATCATGCCGTAGTAGCTCAAAAAGCCCTCATCGTTGTCGGTGCGGTAAGCCAGGGCGTTGGCGCCCATCAGCACATACAGCTTTTTGGGCTGATCGGCAGCCAGCGCATCCAGTGGGATGGTGCCGTCACTCATGGTGGTGCGGTTGGCGATCTGGTTGGGGCTGATGCCCTCATAGGCGCAGACCAGCGCATCGCCAATATTGATCGCATAGTCCCGGAAACCTACCGTCAGAGAGTCGCCCAGGAAGGCTGCGTCATCGAACCAGCTCAGGTCCACAAGACCGAAGGCCGGCACGGACACCGATTGTTCCGGCGTGGCTGTCAGGGTGAAGGTGCCGCTCTGGCGGGCAGGGCCCACGTCGCCCCAGTCGATTGTCTCCGCCTGGGAACCGGCATCCATATAGGGCAGCGGCGCCACCAGCGAGGCGGTCATGCCTGCGGTGGGGGCCTGGGCTGTCTCGGCGGTGCTGCCGCCGGCATTGTCGGGCAGCACCGCGGTGATCAGTGCCGACACCAGCAAAATGCCCGCGAAGGTGCCAATCAGCGTCAGCCTGCGGCGCAGGCGCCGATCCTGCCGTGCGCGGCGGGCGAGGGCGCGCAGGGCCTCCCCGGCGGGATCGGCCTGGGGGCGGGGCTTGCGCTGCTGCGGCGGAGCGGGGGGCTTGATCCAGCCGTCCGCCTCAAACTGGCTTTGGGGCGGCACCGGCGGCTGATACCTGCCGCTGCGGGGCGGTTCTCCGGCGGCTCGGCGGCGCCGCGGCTCGGCCGCGCCGCTCGCCTGGCGGGACGGGCCTGCCTGGCGTGAGGCAGCAGGCGGACGGCGGGGTCCCTGGGTGGCGGCGGGGGGCAGGTCACTGCCCGGGGACCGCATCCGGCGCACACCGCCGGTTCCGGGGGCATGCACCTGACGCTTCTGCTCCGGCGCAGAGCGATACCCGCCGTATCCTCCTTCCCGATTAGGCATGGCATTCGCCTCCTTTCAAAGCCTCTCCGGCCGAAAAATATAAAAGTATAAATATTATAGCATATCTGCACCGATAAAAACAGCACCCGCGGTGCCAAAACGGGGGCTTTTACAGGCGGCGGTACAAAAAATGCCGCACCCGGAAGGCGCGGCGGAAAATGTTTCGGCGGGAAATGCTGGCTTGCCGCCTGCAAAACTGCGGCGCGGGGTCAGTCCTCCTTGGGGAAGCGGCTGTTGAATTTGTCCAGAGCCAGCGCGGCGATGATGCCTACCACCAGGCAGATCAGGTTGGGCACCAACGCCTGGGCAAAGGTGTCGGGCACGATCATGATGGTGGCGGCAATGACAATGCCCACAATGGCGTGGAAGGCGAAGGAATAGTAATGCTCAAACAGAGCGTTGATCGCCTTGGCCAGGCAGATGACGGTGACGATGGCACCCAGGCCGGCAGGCAGGATCACTTCCATGTTCAGGTCGCCCAGGGCGCTGACAAAGGGGGTGTACAGGCCCAGAGGCATCAGCAGGGTGGAAAAGCTCATGCCCGGGGCGATGACGCTCAGCGCCACGCAGAAGCCGCAGAACAGGTTCCAGCCAAAGTTGGGGGTGATGGTGACGGACAGCACATACTCCAGGGTGTACAGCAGCGCCAGCACGATGACAAGGGCCACTGCCAGCGAAATGTAGGACCCCTTGGACCGGCCCTTCTCGCCCGCTTCACGGAAGAGGGAAGGCAGAATGCCGATGATCAGACCCACAAACAGACAGACGGACTGGTCGGGGTAGGTGTCCAGGAAGAAGGCAAGCAATTTGGCAATGCCCAAAAATCCGATGGCGGCACCCACTATCACCGGGATCAGACGGGGCACATGGGTTTTGAAATTGCGGATGGGGTTGGACAGCAGCTCCATAACGGGTTTGTAGATGCCAAAGACAACGCACAGCACACCGCCGGAAATACCGGGCAGCACCGCGCCCAGGCCGATCAGCGCGCCCTGCAGCACCCGCAAAATAATGCGGAAGACCGGCACCTGTTTAGGCTTGTTCATACTAAAAGTTCCTTTCTGATGATTCTGAGGTGAGCAGAGCCCCGGCGGAGCCCTGCGGCTGCGGCCCGAAAAGCGGACCTGACATCGTGGAAAATGCACCTGCAAATTATACCACATTTGTCCGGCGGGGAAAACCGTCTTTTTGCCGAAAAAACGCCCGCCATGAGAAAAAGTTTTCCCTGCCTGGAAAAAGTGCAGAAAATATTTGAGAATGTGTTGACAAATGCGGAACTGGATGGTATACTTGGACTCGCATCTGAACGGCGCGCCACTGTGGAGGGGTGTCCGAGCGGTTTATGGAGCTGGTCTTGAAAACCAGTGACGCAGCAATGCGCCGTGGGTTCGAATCCCACCCTCTCCGCCATTTATTAGATGTAACAAGTGAATAGACCAATCACTTTGACTTGTGGAGTAATACTCAAGAGGTCGAAGAGGCGCCCCTGCTAAGGGCGTAGGGTGCGAAAGTGCCGCGAGAGTTCAAATCTCTCTTACTCCGCCAAAAGACCCGGGATGTACAGGTTACATCCCGGGTCTTTTTCTGCGTTCCGGCGGCAGGCGTGCCGCCGGCTTATACCCCGCCAAGCAGAAAGGCAGCGGAGATTTGCCTCCGCTGCCCGAACTTGTGGGAAGATCTGCCCGGCACCGGTCAGAATGCCGGGGCGCCAAACCAAAACGGTTACAGTCCGGCCTGGCTTACGCCATATTCGGACTGCTCGGCGGTAAAGCCCTCAAACATCAGCTGGTCAATCAGCTCCTGCCGGGAATAGGGTGTGGTGTCCAGGTAATCCTGCGCTTTTCTGGCCGCCTGCTCATTCCAGTCGGCGCCGCAGTTGGTTACGGCGTATGCCGCTTGTTCAGTGGTATACCCCTCAAATTCCAACTGATTTTTCAGCCCACTGGCCGAGAAGGGGAGCGATTCCAGGTAACTCTGCGCCGCCAGCAGCGCCTGCTCGCTCCAATCGGCACCGCAGTTGTCCGCTGCATAGGTGCTCGCCGCGGTGGAAAAGCCCTCGTACTCCAGCTGGCTGATCAGCCCGGTGTAAGAAAACGGCAGTGCGTCCAGATAACTCAGAGCCATCTGCAATGCCTGGGCGTTTTCGTCGGCGGCGGGCAGTTCAGGGGAAGCGCTCTCCCCGGGCAGATCATTGCTCCCCTCTTCTTCGGGGGCAGGCGGTAGGCTTTCGGCATCGGGTGCAGGGGTGGCGCGTTCCGGCTCCTCCTGCGTCTCAACCCAGGTGGAGACAGGCGGCAGAAAATAGGCGCGCAGGAACATGCCCCCAAACACTGCAAAAGAGCCCAAAAACACTGCGCCGCTGATGGACAGCAGGATCACCGGACCAACCTTGCGGCGCCGGGCAGCGATGGCGACGATCAGCCAGATCAGGCCGCCCAAAAGGCACAGCAGCGCCAGTGCGGCAAGTACCACCGCGATCAGCGCCACAACTGCAGAGGAAACAGACATTCTGAAACAAACCTCCTTTGCCCGTGAAAACGGCAGGTTTTACCCTTATTGTAAGGGAAACCGCGGGAAGCGTCAATGGCTTTGGAAGCGGAATACCGGTCGGGGATGCGGCCTGCAAAACGGTGTAGAGAAATGCAGTACAACTTTTTTCATTTTTTTGAAAAAAGTACTTGACATTCCGCAGGAAAAGCAGTATAGTATATAAGCACCTTGAGAGAAGGCGCAAGACAATATCGCGGAGTGGAGCAGTCCGGTAGCTCGTCGGGCTCATAACCCGAAGGTCGTAGGTTCAAATCCTGCCTCCGCAACCACATTGATTGGCCGATTTTACTGTCGGCCAATTTTTTATTGCTGTAACGTCAAAAGGTGACGTTTTGAAGCCTGCTGAACGCAGGCTTTTTCCGTTGCAGCCGTCCCCGCTTTTGGGCGGCTCTGGCTTTATCCGGCACGGGCGGGGGGCTTTCCTGCCGACGATCATGGAGGAATTTGAATGCGAGCCCCATACAATGTGTTGGTGCTGCCCTATTTGTGGTCTGGAGAAGATGTATTGTATTGCATTTTCAAACGTAAAGATATGGGTGTGTGGCAATTTATTGCCGGCGGCGGCGAAGGGCAGGAATCCCCACTGGATGCCGCCAAAAGGGAAAGCCTTGAGGAAGCCAATATCCCTGAAACGCATGAATGGAAAGCTTTGGAATCCATGGGGTATGTCCCCGTAGACCAATTTTCGGAGCAGGCCAGATCCCATTGGGGCGAAAGGTATGTCATCCCAGTGTATTGCTTTGCGGTGGAGCTTTCCTCTCCCAACATCCAGATTTCCCGTGAACACACAGAATTCTGCTGGTATCCCTACGAAAAGGCAAAACAGCTTTTGCGGTTTGATTTGGACAAAACTGCATTGTATGAACTCAGAGAACGGCTCAGGAGCCATTCCCGCGAGAGTGCCCGGTCAAAGCCCTGCTGACCCCATTGTACCGCTTGTACTGCAACGCTTTTTCGCCTGCCTGCCAACCGGTAAAAAGAATGGTGATGTATTGGCAAAAGTGAATCCATATGGTAGCCTGGCCATACGATAAGAGGGATGGCCGCCTATCTTTTTGAAACTGATCGAAAGATCCGGGTCCATCGAGGGCGGGGAAGTTCCCCGCCATTTTTTATGCAAAGAAACCGGACGTGACAAGGTAAAAGAACTTGACCTTGGCGGTTGCCGGGCTGGAACCGGAAATTCGATTCTCTACGGATGGAACGACACTGTATTCACATCGAGCCGATTATTTGCTCTGAAGGCGGATGCCGGGCCTGTACGCTGCGGGGAACGGCTGCCTCATATGTTTCAAAGCGGAGGGCAGGGCCACCGCAATCAAAAGACTTAGGGGGGAGCCGCCGCTGCCAGGGAACACCCTTTTTTCGGGTTGGGCATCCGGCAATTCAGCCGCCCACTCCGGGAGCCTGGCACAGCGGCGGTCTTTCCTGCCCGCCGGAGCCGGACCGGTAAGCCGGATATGTGCATCCCGGGGCAGTCCCGGCGATCCCTTGCCGCTTCGTAATGAGGTTCAAAAGTTCCAGATATTGTTTTCCAACCCGCGCAGCCGGGCGCGGAAATCGGCAACCATCTTGGGCGCGTCCGCCACATCCGGGAAGGTTACCAGATAATCATCCCCGGCAGGGTGGAAGCTCACCACGCCGGCCAGCCCCGCCATCTCGGCCACCTTGACAAGCGAGTGAAAATCATACTCTTTGGAACTGATCATCAGATTCATCCAACACACACCCCTTTATTTTGCATTGCGCTTGTTCCAGCATAGCACGGAATCGCCTGGGATGCAACCGGTTCAGCCGGCGATGGAACGGAAGCCCTGTGGAGATGCTGTCCCTGGTTGGGCAGCGCATAAAAGGGAAGGCAGCCATTGCCCGCAGACAAGGCAAATGCCGCGGGTGCAGGCGCGAACCAAACGGTTCGGCAAGCCTGCCTCGCGGCGTTTTGCATCTATGTTATGGCGCGAAGCCTTGTTTGTTGTCCGCTGTCTGCACGGGCGGTTGCCCTGGCATGGCCTTACGCGGTGGGGACGGAACCGATATTTCGGTGCCGTTTTGTCTATGTTTATACGATACAGGATAATTTTGACAGCCGTTTGAAAACCATTTGAAGAAACTTCAAACAATATTTAGCCAATCCATGAACGAAAGAAATGAAGTATGCCAGAGCCTGCGCGGAAGCCGGCAGAAGGAGCAAACCCTGCTTCACGCACAGCGGGTTGTGGGCGGGAAATACCGGGCCCACACCAGACACGCTCTCAGGGCAGAGAAAGTCGCGAAGGCATACGCAAGGGCGCGATCATAATTTGCTTGCGTCCAGGCGCAGCTCAACCATCTTCCTGGTGGGATACAGACTGATGTTTAGATACATAACGATAGGGTCTTGCCCGGCGTGTTCTTCCAGAAACGTGACGCCGTCTGCCCGGGCGACTGTCGTATAGACCAGATTCAACGATGCCTCTGTGCCGGGCAGTACGGTAATCCCCTCGGAACTGGTGTCGAACCCCGGGTTGGCCAGCTGCATATACAAGTCGCTTTTGGCATAATAGGCCGACAGCGAGGCGTTCAGAATCGTATAGTCCCGGATAAATACGCCGCCGCTGGTGTTGTCCACATTCTTAAAATCGACGCGCACCAAAACAACATCCTTTTGGCTGTCCGCGGCAAGATAGTCCGGGGAAAAACCGAACTTCTGCATAAATGCCTCGTAGGGAAGGATCTCGGCATCGGATACCCGGACAAAATACCCGTCGGTGTCCTCATTGGATGTGTAAAAGAAATCGCCGTCCAACGGGATCCATTCCTCCATGGGATAAACGGTCTCCTTAAAACGGTATGCGGTACCATTTACATACACGATTCTTCCGGTTACAAACAAGAGCAGAAGGAACCCTAAAAGAAAGCAGATTGTTTTACTGTGCCGGCGGAGCATACGGCGTCACACACCCTTCTTTTACCTGATAGATCTTGTCGGAAAGCCGGTTGAGAACCGAAAAGTCATGGCAGGCCAAAACGATCAGCGCACCCCGCCGTTTTTCAGCCAGCAGAACCCGCTGTACCATTTCAATCCCATCGGTGTCCAGGGCGTTTGTGGGTTCGTCAATCAGCAGCAGGTTCGGATGTTCCAAAACTGCGCCGGCAATTCCCAAACGCTGTTTCATGCCCAGAGAAAATTGCCGGAACTTTCGTTTGTCCTCGTATGGCAGGCCGACTTCCTGCAATACCTCGCGGATGCGCTCTTCCGGTGCGACTTTTCGGATGCCGGCAAGCAGGCGCAGATTCCGCGCGGCGGTATAGCCGTCCAGAAACGCCGGGTTTTCAATCAGAAAGCCCATCTCAGAAGGGAAGGAAATCTCCCTGCCCAGCTGTTTGCCGTCAATGAGAATGCGGCCGCTGGAAGGGCGAATCAACCCTGCAATCAGGCGCATCAACATGGTTTTTCCGGAACCGTTCACGCCGCGAAGGCCATAAATCACGCCGCTTTCCAGTGTCAGCGAGACATCGCGCAGTACAGTAACGCCTTGCAGCTTTTTTGTCACCTGCTGAATTTCTATTTTCATCAGTCGCTCGTTCCTCCCAAAACGTCCATATGGCAAAAGCACAAACCGCCCAGCAAGATGCTGAGGGCAATCAGCCAGACAAAAATCAGCAATCCCTGGCCGGTAGACACGCCCGTGCCGGTCAGGAGATCATATCTTGCCGGCATCAGATAGTTTCCCAAAAAACAGGGGCTTTGGAGATAGATCCCGGCGAAAAGATAGGCGGAAATGGCAAGGTAACTGAAAACAGGGCGGATCACAACAGAGAGCGCGAGTTGCATCAGCGCAAACGCAACCAGCGAAAAGCAGAAGAACAGGAAAACGGCCCCCATATCCCATGTGGTGGTGGAGGTCAGGCGGTCCATCCGCATTTGCAGCTCAAGCGCGACATAACTGTTTGCCTGCATACCGGGCTTTGCGCCAAGCAAAAGCCCGCAGGCCATGCTGGAAAGAAGCGCCAGCAGGAAATGGACCATGGTATTGACAACCGCCCAAACACATTTTGATAACCACCAAATCCACCGGCTGCCGGAAAGTACCATCAGCTGTTTTCCAATTCCCTGCAATTCCACAAAGGGATAGTACAGACAGGCAAATAAAATCCACAGCACAAAAACCGCCCAGCTGGTTGGAATCGAGAAAAAAGACGGCGCGCCGTCCAATATTTCCGGCTGTCCGCATCCGCCGGCCATGGCGAAAAAATAGTCGGCTGTGGTTACCGGCGCATCAAAAAATTCAGGATGGATCAATTCATAGATCCGCAGCGTGAGGAAGTGCGAGAAGGAAAGGCAGAAAAACATCAAAAATGTGACGATACAGCGTTTCCAGTGCAGGAGCAGGCCATACGTCAGGTCATGGTGCAAAAATTTATAAAACATCGTTTTGAACTCCTCGCAGGCAGGCGGCCAACAGCGGTGCAATCAGCAAAAAGGCCATTTCACCAAGGAAGACCCACGCGTTTTGAATCCCCGATGGGCTGGACAACTGCAAATAGTCAAACAGTGACACCTCCACGTAGGACCGGTATACCTGTGCCTTTTCTGCCGTGGCTGTCAGGTAAAGCAAAACCAGGTAAGGCGCAAACAGGGCGGCAAACTGGTTGTTGACGTATAGAGATACGGCATAGGATACGCCTGCCCAGCATCCGGCAAACAGGCAGATCATGCCCATGTCGGCAAGGGACGCGGCCAGCGGGTGGATATAGTACAGATTGCCGAGCAGGTCGGTGGATTGCACCTGGTAATACAGGGCAAAATTGACGTCCGGCCTGTAAGCAGGGATCAGGCAGGCCACAAACGTAAAGCTGACAAGCAGCGGAATCAGGGCGGTGCACACACCGGACAGAAAAGCGGAGATATACTTGCCCAGATAGTAAGGCAGCCGCCCCAGTTTGGCAATCACCGTCAGGCGGTACCCGCTGCGCTTTTCAGACAGATAACTCCAGCTGTAGGGGATCACGGTATAGACCGGCATGGTATAAAAGAAGATCAGCGGGATCGGCTGGTTGACCCTTGCGCCAATCCAGGAATTGTACAGGCTGTAGATCTGCAAAAACGGATAGTCCTGAAATGTGCCGTCCTGTCCGGTGGGGATGGTATCCAACGTCAGCCGCAGGTTGCCGGCGTAGGTGCGGTAGGCAAGGCAGCCGTCCAGGATCACCAAAACAATCCAAACGGCGGCCACAATCAGGAAAAACCTGCTGTGAAATATCTTGTAAATCTCGCCTTTCAAAAAACGCCAAAACAATGCCATCCCTCATTTCTCCAAGCGGTCAAACAGGATACCGGCTTCCGCCTGCGAACCCGGCGAGATGGCAAGAAACGGCGTATCCTGATCCAGGTATGCCATGTCGATCAGGTATTCCAACGTAAAATCCAGCGTCTCGCCGGGGTTCAACTCAAACAGATAATAGGTATCCTCTTCTGTCCCATGGTGGTCAAAATAGGGGAAATATCCGTTGGCAAAGCGCTCGCCGATGGAAGAATAGGGCGCGGTGTCCTGATGCGCCCAGTTTTCGGCGATAAGATCCTCATACCCGGCCAGATGGAAGATGCCAGCGTCGAACTGATAGCGGATGCCGTTGGCGTTTTCTGCGTCCAGATTGGTCAGAGAAAGCTCCAGCTGCAAGATGGCCGGGTTTTCAAACGACTCTGCCAGCGCATCCAGATTGCCGGAAATCAAGTCGCCGTCCGCATATCTGCCGGCTGCGTAGTCTGTCACTTTGGCCGATTTCAGCACAACGGTCATATCGCCGTTCCAGCCAAGATTGAGCGCGGTTTCGTCCTGCGCTTCGCCCTGCTTGTAATACCGGCTGTGCAGTGTATAAGGTTCCCCCATCTTGCCAAGCTTGTCCGCAATGGCATCCGCCGCCTCCGTGTGGTTTTGCGCAACGCCGGGGGCAACAGTGCTTCCCTCCAAAACGGGAGACTCGGCTTGCAGCGGTTCCGCCGGCGGGCTAGAGTTCTGCCAGATCGGACGGCAAGAAACAAACAGCGCAGTAAAAACCAAAAGAAGCAAAATCAGCAGGCTGCTGCCGGCAAGAACTTTTTTGTACATAACATCGAAACCACCTTTCACTATTTTCCTTTCGGCGGGCATCTTTTCCCGGCCTTTGAGAATATTTTACCGTGCTGTTGTATCCACCTTGTATCGTTTGTCTATCGTTTTTGTATCTTTGGCGCTGGCCGTACCCTGCAATGCCGGAGCATGAACGTCATCTTTTGTATCTTGATGGCTTTTGGACGGGGCGGTGTTTCCACCGGTACCGCTTTTGAATCTGACACCGGTTCTCTGCACAAGGAAAGCAGCGGCCGGCCTGTACCAAACAGAAAATCCCGGTGCGCCTTTTCGCCAACCTCTTAGGAAGTGCATGGCTCCTTGCTGCCTTTGAACGGGGCGTTATAAGAATTATTTATGGATACATAAAATGAATAAACTTGAATAAATAGATACTGCATGATAGTGTAAATGTAAACAAAAAAGAATTTGATGCCGAAGGATTTTTTTGTGAATAAACGGAGGAAATATTATGGAAGTCAACGCATTGCTGATGCACGACAAAGACAATGTAGTCACCTGTGTCAAGGAAGTACCCGCCGGCGAGCAGGTTATTTACCGCAAGGCGGGCGAGCTCTGCACGCTGACTGCGAAGGAAACCATCCCCGCCTGCCACAAGGTGGCACTGCAGCCGCTGGCCGAGGGGAGCGACGTGTTCAAGTACGGCGAGCTGATCGGCCGCACCAGCAGAGCCATCGACCAGGGCTGCTGGGTCTGCCACGAAAACATTTACAGCGTCCCGCGCGACTACGCGAGCGAGCTGGTTCCGGAGACTGATGCAGAGGTGCCTGAGATCGTCCCCACCAAAACGGGGCTGAAGTTCTGGGGGTACCGCCGCGCCGAGGGCCGACCCGGCATCCGTAACCATGTTTTGATCCTGCCCGGCTGCGCCTGCGGCAGCGAGACCGCCCGCATTGTGGCCAGCCAGGTGCGCGGGGCGGTGAACATTGTCTTCAACACTGGCTGCTCCGATGTGGCCGCCAACACGGCCATGTCCCAAAAGGTGCTGACCGGTTTTGCCTGCAACCCCAACGTCTACGGCGTGGTTATCATTGGCCTTGGCTGTGAGACGGTGGGCCACAAACAATTGCGGGAAAAGATCCAGGCCATGACCTCCAAGCCGGTGGTTTCCTTCGGCATCCAGGAGGAGGGCGGTACCCTCAAGACCATTGAGAAGGCGGTCCGTGCCGCCCGGGAGATGGCCGCCCAGGCCGGCATGCAGCAGAAGGAACTGTTCGACATCTCTGAGCTGTTCCTGGGCATTGAATGCGGCGGCTCCGACGCCACCTCCGGTATCGCCAGCAATCCCTCTGTGGGTGAGCTGAGCGACCTGCTGGTGGATTACGGCGCCACCAGCATGATGAGTGAATCCATCGAGTGGATCGGCGCCGAGCACGTTGTGGCCCGCCGCGCCGCCACCCCCAAGATCCACAATGAGATCATTGAGGTCTGCCGCGCTTATGAGGAGCACCTGAAAGCCGCCGGCCAGGACTGCCGTGCCGGCCAGCCCACCCCCGGAAACAAGGCAGGCGGTCTGTCCACCCTGGATGAAAAGAGCCTGGGCTGCATCCGCAAGGGCGGCACCTGCCCCATTGTGGAGGTGTTGGAACAGGCCGCCCGCCCCACCCGCCACGGCGCCATTGTTATGGATACCGCAGGGTATGACATCTCCTCCGTCACCTCGATGGTGGCGGGCGGCTGTCAGGTGGTCATTTTCACTACCGGCCGCGGCACCCCCACCGGCAACGCCATCGTCCCTGTGGTCAAGGTCACTGCCAACGAGCGCACGTACCACAACATGGAGGATAACATGGATGTGGACCTGTCTGCTGTTGTCCGCGGCGAAAAGACCGCTCAGGAGATGGGGCAGGCGCTGCTGGAGGAGATTGTCGCCATCGCCAACGGAAAGCTGACCAAGGCAGAGGCCTACGGCTTTTCGGATATTGCGGTGGACCATGTCTGCCGTTTTGTGTAAGGCGGTACGCGGCACCCCATGGCAAGCGCGCCGCCGGGGGTTGAGAACGGCTGCTTTGTATAAAATTCAAAAATAGTACAAAACGGATATACATTGGCCTGCTGTTGCCGGAGAAAAGGGCTGCCGAGCCCTCCGCTGCGGCAGTGGCAAACCAAAAAACAGGAGCACAACCTTTAGGGTTGCGCTCCTGTTTTGATTTTTGGCTTTGTCAGGCGGGAATGCGGTGTTACAGCTCTTCCCGCGGCTCGGCCATGCGGGCGTGGTAGCGGTCGATCATCTCACCCTGATACTTCAGCGCCGCGGCGATAAAGCCCTTGAACAGGGGATGAGCGCGGTTGGGACGGCTCTTGAACTCGGGGTGGAACTGTACGCCGACGTAGAAATCGCGCTCGGTCAGCTCCACAGCCTCCACCAGGCGGCCATCCGGGCTGGTGCCGGCGATGGTCAGACCCTTCTCCTGCATAATATCGCGGAAATCATTGTTGAATTCGTAGCGGTGACGGTGGCGTTCGTCAATCTCGGTCTTGCCATAGCAGGCAGCCATTTTGGTGCCCTCGGTGATGACGCAGGGGTATTTGCCCAGGCGCATGGTGCCGCCCTTGGGAATATTGCCCTGCTGGTCAGGCATCAGGGCAATGACGTTGTGGGCGCCGTCAGGGGTAAACTCGCTGGAGTTCGCATCGGCAAAGCCCACAACATTGCGGGCATATTCCATCACTATGATTTGCATACCCAGGCAGATGCCAAAGCAGGGCAGCATATGCTCACGGGCATATTGGGCAGCCTGAATCATACCCTCGATGCCGCGGTCGCCAAAACCACCGGGGATAATCACGCCGTCCACATCGTGCAGCTCCTCGTCGCAGCGCTGCTGATCCACCAGGTTTTCGCTGTCCACCCAGCGGATATCCACCTTGCTCTCGTTCTCAAACCCGGCGTGGTACAGGCTTTCCATCACGCTCAGGTAAGCGTCATGTAGCTTGACGTACTTGCCCACCAGGGCGATGGTGCACTTTTTGCTGCGGGTGGCAATGCGGGAGATCAGCCCTTTCCACTCAGTCAGGTCGGAGGGCGGGGTTTCCAGGTGCAACTGACGGCAGACCACGTTGGTCAGGCCGGCGGCCTCCAACATCAGCGGGCACTCGTACAGGCTGGGCAGGGTCAGGTTCTCAATGACGCAGTCGGGCCGCACATTGCAGAACATGCTGATCTTGCGCTTGATGTCGGCACCCACGCTGCCGTCGGCGCGCAGCACGATGACATTGGGGGTGATGCCCATGCCCTGCAGCTCCTTGCAGGAGTGCTGCGCGGGCTTAGACTTATACTCGTTGGAGCCGGAGATGTAGGGCACCAGCACCACGTGGATGTAGCAGCAGTTTTCCGGGCCCTGCTCCACGCCCACCTGGCGGATGGCCTCCAGGAAAGGCTGGCTCTCAATGTCGCCGGTGGTGCCGCCGATCTCGGTGATGACCACATCCGCCTCAGTGCTTTTGGCCAGGTTGTAGATGTAGCTTTTGATCTCGTTGGTGATGTGGGGGATGATCTGCACTGTCTGGCCCAGGTAAGCGCCCTGACGCTCCTTGTGCAGCACATTCCAATACACCTTGCCGGTGGTCAGGTTGGAATATTTGTTCAGATTTTCGTCGATAAAGCGCTCATAGTGGCCCAGGTCCAGGTCGGTCTCGGTGCCGTCATCGGTGACAAACACCTCGCCGTGCTGCAGGGGGCTCATGGTGCCGGGATCAACGTTGATGTAGGGGTCAAGCTTCTGCGAGGCGACCTTCAGCCCGCGGGTCTTGAGCAGACGGCCAAGGCTTGCCGCCGTGATACCCTTACCCAGGCCGGAGACGACGCCGCCGGTGACAAATACGTACTTTGTTGCCATATTGCACATCCTCCGCATCCAGTATACATACACATTTATTATACACTTGCCATCCGTCCTCACGCAAGTGCCGGCGCGAGATTTCGGCACAAAGTGCAAAAAAAGCCGGATAATCCATCAATTTCGCTGTCATTGCAGCAAAAAGTCCCTGTGCCTGCGGGCACAGGGACAACGGCGCCGGCCGTTACTCTTCCATTTCCTCAATCAGGGCTGTGGCCACCTCGCCGCGGGTGGCGCGGGTATCCATGGCCTGCTTCTCAATCAGGCGATGGGCCTCCGCCTCGGTCATGCCGCGCCGCTCAATCAACAGGCATTTGGCCCGGTCCACCAGGCGCAGTTGGTTCAGCTTGTCGGCCAAGCGTGCATTCTCCGCCAAAATGACGGCCAAGCGGCGGTAGCAGCTGGCGGCCATCTGCACAGCCTGGCGGAACTGCACGCCGGAAAACGGCTTGCCAAGCACCAGCACCCCCTGCTGCTGTAGCTTGGGGGAGATCTGAAGGGCGGTGGCGCTTTTGGCAAGCAGCAGCACGCCGGCGCGGCTCTTTTCCACCGCCCAGGCGCCCAGCTCATGGCCAAATTCGTCGGGCAGCGGGGTGTTGATCACCACAATCTCAAACTCCTTCTCGCCCAAGCGCCGCCGTGCTTCGCCGCCGCTGGCCACAATGACCGGGCGGGGGTAGCCCATCTCGGTGACGTGCCGCGCCAGGTATTCATTGGCCGTGGTACCGGCCGATGCGATCAAAGCCAGCGGCATACGGGCGACCTCCTTTCACAGGGGTAAAAAGCGGGCAGAAACACAGAGTGCACAAGTCCGGAGGTTAGAGAATGGTAAAGCAGTGCTCCCGTTCCCAGACTTCCTGGTTGGGGGCTTTCTCGTAATCCAGACAGAGCTGGGTCTGGTACTCGAAATACTTGTTCAGCAATGCCAGCGGCAGCTCTTTCATGATAAAATCGCTGGAGGCAGCCACCGTGATGGCTTCCCGCAGGGTGGCGGGCAGGCTTTCCATGCCCTCGGTGCTGGACTGCAAAAACAGGTTGCGGTTGACCGGGGCAGGCAGCGGCAGCTTGCGCTGGATGCCGTCCAGCCCGGCGGCCAGGATCAGCCCGATGGCCAGGTGCGGGTTGCAGGCCGGGTCAGGGCTGCGCATCTCCATGCGGCACAGCTCACCGTGGGCGCTGGGCAGCCGTACCAGCTGGCTGCGGTTCTGGCGGCTCCAGCTGATGTAGCGGGGCGCCTCGCAGCTGCCAAAGCGGGCATAGCTGTTGGGAACCGGGTTGCAGAAGGCAGTCAGCTCCCGGGCGTGGGCCAGGATGCCTGCCATAAAATGGCCGGGCTCGCTGTCAGGGGCAATGTCGCCCTCAAACAGGTTGACGCCGTCCCGCTTCAGAGAGATGTTCACATGCAGACCGCTGCCCGCCTGACCCTGCAGCGGCTTGGGCATAAAGCTGGCAAACAGGCCGTTGCGGCCGGCAATGGCCTTGACGGTGCTTTTGAAGGTGTTCAGGTTGTCGGCTGAGCGCAGCGCCGGGGCGTAGAGAAAGTCCACCTCGTTCTGGCCGGGGCCGCTTTCATGGTGGCTGTGCTGGGGCTTCAGGCCCAGGTCCTCCATGGCGAAGCAGATCTCCCGGCGAATGTCCTCACCCTTATCCAGCGGGGCAATGTCAAAGTATCCGCCGTGGTCAAAGGGGATCTTGGTGGGGTTGCCCCGGTCATCCGTCTCAAACAGATAAAACTCGCACTCGCAGCCCACGTTACAGGTCAAGCCCAAGGCTTTGGCCCGCCGCACCACCGATTGCAGGTATCCCCGGCAGTTGCCCTCAAAGGGTTTGCCGTCGGGCAGGGTGATGTCGCAGTACATCCGCATGACGCGGCCCTCGGCGGGGCGCCAGGGCAGGATGCAGACCGTATCCGGGTCCGGCCACAGGACCAGGTCGCTCTCCTCGGTGTTCATGAAACCGGCGATGGAGCTGCCATCGAAACAGACGCCATGCTCGAAAGCGCCGGCCAGCTCGCTGGCAAACAGCGAGATGTTTTTCTGGTTGCCGAAAATGTCGCAGAAAGTCAGGCGTACAAATTTAACGTCGTTGTCCTCGGCAAAATTCAGCACATCCTGTGCAGTATGCTTCATAGGGTGGAAACCTCCGTGCATGGGGTCGTTGACCGGGTCCATAATCTCAAACGGCCCGCATGGGATCAACCAGCGGGCCGCTTGAGATTGCGTAAGAAACCGGAAAAGAGAGGCACATCCGCCGTGCTGGCACACGACATCGTGCATCGGGAAATGTCAGAAGGAAAACGGGAACAGCGCGGCACATCCGGTCAGGCCGGCGGCCGCCTGTGCCGCAACCCGGCGGCTGACGCCGTTACATGGTGTAGTAGAGCATACGGCTGTAGCAGGGCAGCGGCCAATAGTCCTCGCGGCAGATCTCCTCGGCAGCGTCGGCGCTGGCGCGCAGCTTTGCCATCGCGGGCAGAACAGCGTCGTGATAGGCATGGGCCTTTGCGGTCTCGTCCTCCATGGCGGCGGTCTCGTCGGCCACCTTCTGCAGCGCGTCCACAGCATCGCTCATCTCGTCGGCGTAGGTGGACAGCTCACCCAGCAGTTTTTCCTCACTGCGGACGGACAGTTTCTCACTGACAGACTGCTTGGCGGCGGCAGTGGAAGCCACATCACCCATGTAGGCGTTCACGGCCGGGATCAGCTGCTTGTTGGCAATCTTGACCATGGTGCGGGCCTCGATGTTGATGACCTTGGAGTAATGCTCCATCTCCACCTCATAGCGGCTGAGCATCTCGGTCTTGGTCAGAACGCCGAACTCCTCCATCAGCTGGATGTTCTTGGGCTCTTTCAGGGCGATCATGGCGTCGGGGGTGCACTTGCGGTTGGGCAGACCGCGGCGCTCGGCCTCGATCTCCCATGCCTCGGAATAGCCGTTGCCGTTGAAGATCACGCGGCGGTGATCGGTCAGCGTCTTCTTGACCCAGGCGGCAGCGGCGCCCTCAAAGTCGGCGGCGCCCTCTACCTCGTTGACAAAGTCGCGCAGCGTTTTGGCAACGGCGGTATTCAGGATAAAGTTGGCGTCAGACAGGTTCTCGGCGGAGCCGGGCATACGGAACTCAAACTTGTTGCCAGTGAAGGCAAAGGGAGAGGTACGGTTGCGGTCGGTGGTGTCCTTGCTGAACTTGGGCAGCACATCCACACCCAGATCCATCTTCATCTTGACCGGGCCTGCATAGGGCGAGTCGGAGCAGATGGCATCGATGACAGCTTCCAGCTCCTCACCGACAAAGATGGAAATGATGGCCGGCGGGGCCTCGTTGGCGCCCAGGCGGTGGTCGTTGCCGGGGGTGGCAACCGCAGTGCGCAGCAAGTCGGCATATTCATCCACCGCCTTGATGACAGCGGACAGGAATACCATGAACTGCAGATTCTGCATGGGGGTATCGCCGGGGTCCAGCAGGTTCTCCTTACCGGTGCCCAGCGACCAGTTGTTGTGCTTGCCGCTGCCGTTGACACCCTCAAACGGCTTTTCATGCAGCAGGCAGACCAGGCCGTGGCGGGCGGCAACCTTCTTCATCATCTCCATGGTCAGCAGGTTGTGGTCGATGGCCACGTTGGTGGTGTCAAAGATGGGGGCCAGCTCATGCTGGCAGGGGGCAACCTCGTTGTGCTTGGTCTTGGCGGGAATGCCCAGTTTCCACAGCTCCTCGTCCAGGTCCTTCATGAATTCGGAGACAACGGGGCGGATAACGCCGAAGTAGTGCTCTTCCAATTCCTGGCCTTTGGAGGGGGCGGAACCGAACAGCGTACGGCCGGTCAGCACCAGGTCCAGGCGCTTCTCGTAATCTTCCTTGCGGATGAGGAAATACTCCTGCTCGGGGCCGACAGTGGTGGAAACGTGGTCCACGTCCTTGCCAAACAGGTGCAGCACACGGCAGGCCTGGTCGGAGATGGCCTTCATCGAGCGCAGCAGCGGGGTCTTTTTGTCCAGCGCTTCGCCGGTGTAGGAGCAGAACGCGGTGGGGATGCACAGCACGTCATCCTTCACAAAAGCGTAGCTGGTGGGGTCCCAGGCGGTGTAACCGCGGGCCTCGGCGGTGGCGCGCAGGCCGCCGGAGGGGAAGGAGGAAGCGTCCGGCTCGCCCTTGATCAGCTCCTTGCCGGAAAACTCCATGATGGCGGTGCCGTCGGATTGGGGGGCAACAAAGCCATCGTGCTTCTCACTGGTGGTGCCGGTCAACGGCTGAAACCAGTGGGTGTAATGGGTGGCACCCTGCTCGATGGCCCAGCGCTTCATCACGCTGGCAACGACGTTGGCTACATCCAAATCCAGGGGCTGCCCCTTCTCGATGGTGGCCTTCAGGCTCTTGTAGGTCGAGCTGGGCAGACGCTCACGCATCTCGTGCTCGTTGAAGACTTTGCTGCCGTAGATTTCCATAACGGTTGCTGCCATACTTCATACTCCTTTACTTACTGCGGGCCGGCGCCGCAAATTGCCGCAGAGCCGACCTTTTCCGGCAGACAGATACACTTTCCCCGCCGGCTGGTTATACCACAAAGGGCGCTGCGAAACTATTCGCAGCGCCCTTGCTGTTATGTGTTCATTATAGCGGCCCGGTTGGCAAAACGCAATAGGCGCTTTGCCAAAATCCACCGGGGGCAGGCCGCTGCTTTTTTGGTTGGTTTGGACAGTTCTTCGGCAAAAATGCCTGCCGGACGGCAAATTCAAGGGCGGACCGGCCTGCCTTGACGGCGGCCCCGGCGGCAGAAAACAGCCATCCCTGCAATCCCCAGCAGGCTGATGAGATCGGCCAGGCGCCAGAACCAGAACCCCACAAACTGAACCTGCACACTGCCGGCATACCCTGCGGGCACAGTCACGGTAATCAAACCGTCCTGCTCGCCCAGCATGGCGCCCTCTCCGGCGGTCAGCCGGTAGCCGGGGTAGCTGAACAGCGGCAGCACCGCGGTGGCCGGCGCGTCGGAGGTGTTTTCGCAGTCAAAGCCGGCCTCCAGTGTGCCAAAGGTATAGCTGCTTACCACCAGTTCCGCGGGAAAAACGGGTTCGGTGTTTTCCCAGGCATTCGGGCTGCCGTCGGCCATGCCGTAGGGCATATACTCGCCGCCGCCCACCTGGTCCGCCAGGTTGTCGATGGCCGCTAGGCTCTGGTAGCTGACCACCTCACTGTTGCGGCAGACTTCATAGGTCAGCAGCCCGGCGGGCAGCAGGGTCAGCAATGCCAGTGCCGCCGCAGCAGGCCGCAGCCAGCCGGCTTTGCCGCGGCGCAGCAGGGCCAGTGCACAGCAGCAGCACACGGCAAGCAGCACGGTGGCCAGCCCTAAAAACCGCCAGGCAAACTGTAATTTGCCCAGCAACTTGGACAGCCACTCCACATTCAGATAGATCTCATACCAGGGGAACAGCGTGCTGGACAGCCACACTGCCGTCAAGCCAAGGCCAAGCGTCCAGCCGCCCAGCCGCAGGGCGTTGCGGTCAGTTTCGCGGACACCGGGGTCCATCAGGCAGCAGAAAAACAGCAGTACGCCCAAGCCCAGCACGGTGCCGATGGTCAGCGGCATCTCGTTGGCAAGGCCCACGTTCAGCGACTGGGAGTAACCCTCGCCCTGGCCAAACATCAGGAAGATCTGGCCAAGATGGGCCGCGCTGTCCCGCAGGGTGGAGGCGTCGTACTTGCCGCTGATGCGGCAGGCCCCGGACAGCATATATTGCAGCATTGGCACCAGAAACCACAGGTTCCAGACCACAGCTGCCCCTGCCGCCTTGCACAGCGCGGGAAGAACTGGACGGCGGAAGGTCCGCCTGAGCATTGCCAGGCAGAACAGGATGGCAAAAATACCCGCCATCTCGGTGGTCAGCAGATGGGTCTGAAGCAAGCCGGAAAAACCCACCGCCAGCGGCAGCCAAGCCAGCCGGCCGCCTGCTTTGGGCTGGGTATAGACGCGCCAGAAACCGTATACCACCACCGGCAGAAAGATCATGGCCGAGTATTCGCCCACTGCCGCCCGGACGTACACGTTGGTCAGCCGGTAGGCGGACAGAACATACAGGGCGGTGCCGGTCAGGGCAATGCCCTCGCTGCCGAACATCTTTTTTAAGCAGTAGCGGGTGACCAGCGCGGTGGCTAACGTCACACCCAGCACATACAGCTGGTATACCTGCTGCAGGCTGAACCCGATGATGCGCAGCACCGCCGCCGGATAGAGCAGCAGGTCCGAGTACATCAGGCTGAAAGGATACCCCTTGCCGTTGACGATCTCCGGGTCCATCCGCACCGGGAACTGCCCCGCCTGCAGGCCGGCTTTCAGCCCCTCAATGCGGGTTAGATGGATGGACATATCGTGGCCGTAGATCAGGTAGTCAAAGCCCAGCGGCAGGCAGGCCACCAGCACAATGCCGGCAATCACCAGCGCGCTGTACCGCATCCGCAATGTTTTGATGGGGAAGGGAAGCTTGCGCAGCGCCACCAGAAGCACCCAGTCCGCCAGCAGAAAAAAGGCCGCCAGCGTCAAAAAACGCACATACGCCCAGGCGTGGGTGGGGATAATCTCGGCGCCCGTCACAAACATGACGCCGCCGTTTGACGAAAATTGCAGCTGGGCATTCTCACACGCATGGGGCATCCACAGGGAAAAGACCGTTCTGGTGCGGGAGGAGGACAGCGTCACCGGGTCATACTGTGCGGTGGGCATGATCTCGTCCACAAAGGCGGCCGAGCCGTCGCCGCCGTTGGTCACATAGGTGACCGACACCCGGTAGCTGCCCGGTTCCAGATCAATCCAGCGGGTGGTAGCAAACACGCCGGTGTAGTCCTGCACCTGAACACCGCGGCTGTCGTTGAGAGCCTGCTCGGTATAGGGCACCAGCAGATCCGGTGTGATGGTCACCGCCTGCCCGGCATGAAAATCCCCGGCAAAGCGCAGCAGCAGCACCGCCGCCTCTGCCAGCAGCAAAAGCGCCGCCCACCAGTTGCGCCGGGTAAACAATTGTCTCAGATGCCGCATGGCATGTTCCTCCTTGCATTGTCCCGGTCACACCACCTGGAACAGGTAAAATTTCAGATAATCGGTCTCCGGCACCTCCCACAGGATGGGATGGTCAGGAGCCTGCTGCCGCGCTTCGATCTGCCGCAGCATCCGGCCGGCATCATGGGCGGCGGCGTGCAGCATCTTTACAAATTCCGGTGCGGGGGCAAAGTGGCTGCAGCTGGCAGTGGCCAGGTAGCCGCCCCGGGGGAGCAGGCGCATCGCCCGCAGGTTGATCTCCTTGTAGCCCCGCAGCGCGCTTTTGGCCGTGGAGCGGGCCTTGGTGAACGCCGGCGGGTCCAGGATGATAAAATCGTAGTTGTGGGGGCCGGCCTCCAGCTGGGGCAGCAGATCGAACACGTCGGCGCAGACAAAGTCCATGCGGCTTTCCAGCCCGTTGCGAACCGCGTTGCGGCGGGCCATCTCAATGGCTGTGGCGCTCACGTCCACGGCCGTCACGTGGGCGGCACCGCCCATGGCAGCGTTCAGGGCAAAGCTGCCGGTGTGGGTAAAACAATCCAGCACCGTGCGCCCGGCAGCCAGCTTTGCCACCGCCCGTCGGTTGTATTTCTGATCCAGGAAAAAGCCGGTTTTCTGGCCGTTCTCCACGTCCACTGCGTAGTAGACACCGTTCTCGCAGATTTCGGTCAACGGGCTTTCGGGGTGGGTTTCGCCGGGAAGGGGGTACCAGCCTTTCCCGCGGGGCAGGCTCTCCTTGTCCCGCAGGGCCAGGTCGTTGCGCTCGAAAACACCGTCGATGCGCTGGCCGTCCGCCCGCAGCACCCGGACAATCAGCGGCAGGATCAGGTCCTTGATCCGCTCCATGCCCACGCTGGTGATCTGCACCGACAGCAGCGGGCCAAACCGGTCCACCGTCAGCCCGGGCATCTGATCGGCCTCGCCAAAAATGACCCGGCAGCACTGACAGTCCGCCTGGCCCATCACCTGCCTGCGGTAGGCCCAGGCGTACTCGATGCGGCGCTGCCAGAAGGCTTCATCAAATTTGTCATTGGCATTTTTGCTGATGACCCGCAGCCGGATGCGGCTGGCCGGGCTGTAAAACGCGGTGCCCAGATAGCTGCCCCGCGGGCTAAACACATCGGCCAGGGCACCCGGCTCGGGCAGCTGGTCGGGGGCGGCGGTGATCTCGTTGTCGTACACCCAGGGGTGGCCGGCGGCAAGGCTGGCGGCGGCTTTTTTGGTTACGGTGAAGGCGGGCCATTCGCGGACAGTTTTCATCGGCAGTCGATTTCCTCTCATTTGGGTGCCGCAGAGGCACAAAATTTTAGCATATTGGTTTCAGTATACCGCCCAGCCCCGAAATACGCAAGGCACGGGCACAAAACTGTGGCAGAATAGCCGCAAAAGCGGCTATTCTACCAACTTATACGCAACAGCTCACCGTTTTGGCCGGCGCCAGTCCGGCAACCGCCTTTTGATGCGCCATTATTATGCCATTCGCTTCTACTCATGGTATAATAATGGCATCAGAAATTGAAGCAAGGGGGAGTTCCCATGGAAATTGAACGCAAATGGATGGTGACCGGCTGGCCCCAGGGGCTGGCCTGCACCGAGGAATATCAGATGGATCAGGGCTATTTCAGTGTGCGGCCCACCGTGCGCATCCGGCGGGAGGCGCTCAAGGGCGGCGAAACCCATTATGTCCTCTGCTTCAAGGGGGCGGGTACGCTGGCGCGGGAGGAGATTGAGACCGACATTGCTCCCGACCTGTACGACCGCCTGAAAGCGCTGCTGGGCAAGCCGTTGATCGCCAAAGTTCGCCGCGGCTATGCGCTGCCCGACGGCCTGACGCTGGAGGTCAACCAGGTAGATGCAGGCCAGCCCGGCGAGTTTTTCTATGCCGAGATCGAGTATCCCACCACCCAGGCCGCCCTGGCCTGGCAGCCGGACACCGACGCGCTGCGGACCTATCTAAACAACGAGGTCACTGGCCGGCCCGGCGCCAGCATGGGCGAATACTGGCTGCGCACCCGCGGGGAAGCCCAGTGACAGCTCTTCTTGAAAAAGTGGCGGATGCGTCGTAAACTGGCTGAAATAGTACACCGCTTGCGCGCAGATCCACCAAGGTGCATCAAAACAAACACGATCCGGGGAAAAGAAAAAAGTCACGACAATTCGCAAAAAAAATGCGTTTTATCGTGACTTTTTTATATGGTCGGAGCGTAATTATAGGACTTGGAAAAATCCAGTCATATCAATGGTTTGCAAGCTGCAAGCAAGAGGTTTTTTATCCGTTCAGATTATATAATCTGAAATGTTTTCAGTTTTTGTTTCTGCTTCCACGACTACTGTGACTTCTTCATCTCTTTCTTCAAGATCGCGAAAAAGTTCCAGCATGATCTCGACAGCTTCTCTCATTTCGGAAGGAATCTTCTCAATGTTTTTTAGGACGATAGTAGTCGGAAATTCAAAGGAGCAGTGGAGGCAATCCCAAAGAGCATCCATATTATTTCCATAGTAATCTGGAAGTTTGAATACTTTTTTAAAGGACTCATGCAAATTCCAAAGGGAATTGATTCCTGCAAAATCTAAAATGATCTCCTTCATCGTGTAGCCTCCAGTCCAATTTCATAAAAGGTCAAGTAGTGGTCATAGGTGACAAAAATCAGTCCGTCATTTGAATAGAGCAATCGGCAACCATTGCGATACCCGCTGACATAATCAAAATCCGCCTCATACCAAACTCGACCGATCGCTACAGGAAGCCTATGATCACGGTTTTTATAAATATCGCCGCCGATTAGTGTTCCGGGCAACACATCCGCAAGATCACCGAGCCACTTCTTCCATCCCCGCTCTTTTGCCTCATCCTGCGTCAAATAAAAATTAGGCAGTCTGCCATGAAGTGCGACATACAAATCTACACCGTTGCTCCCTGCATCTGTTGCTGTTCCGACAGCAATTGCGGTCATTGCTTCTACATAGCATTTGCAATTGGGGTGGACTGGAATTTCCGCGATTCTGGGATCATCAACTGCAAGAATCCTGCCGTTCATGGATGCACAATAATAACAAGTACCAGGTGTTATGATAGCGCGCCAGATCTTCCACAGTCTACTTTCGTAAGTGACCCTTGCCGTTTTGTGCAAAATATGGCTGCTAAAATAATTACTGATAATATACCCTGTTTTCTTGACAATGTACACACCATTTCCCCCTATATGTAAAATTGAACTTCTACATATAGGCGTCCAACAGCCAAAAGTTGCACGTTTCCATGCAACAAGAAATGAAAATTTACAAAATAAAAGGGTAAGTCCCATAAGGACTTACCCTTGGTCGGAGTGTAATTATAGGACTTGGAAAAATCCAGTTGTATCAATGGGTTTGCAGCAAGCAAGAGGTACTTATCTTTAACTTGACCATCCGATGCAATCTATTTATAGGGATCTGCAGTCTATTTGAGACGAGCGGTTAGCTGAGTTGGCTTCATTATAGAAACTTTTGTGAATCCATATTCGCTCAAAACTTTTATAAAATAATTATATACATCAGGAATAGATATTCTGTTTTCCAGAACTATAAAAATTGCAACATATTTCTTTTCTTCATCGATGTGTATATCATCAACTCGGACATCGAAATCAATCGAAGAAACCTTCTGTAGTCTGTTAAATATTTTTTCTTTTTGATATGGTCTTGAAATGCTTTCAAACTCTAAAGCAACTACGGTCTTTTTTGGGAAATTTGTATCATTAGCAGTCGGAGAAATAGGACGGATAGATTGAATTGTATCTTCCAAATTATTTAATTTTTGAAGTATGTATTTTAGTATATTGGTGTTTTCGCCATCTGTTGGTTCAGAAAATTGCTTTTCAGAAATTTTAATTATCTGGGCATCGCGACTATATTCTTGAATTATATCATATATTGGGCTACTTTCTTTTTCAAAATCAATTTTGCTTTCAGCAGCACTAATATTCTCTCTGAGTTCAAGTACCCCTTGTGCATCATTCTGGTAAAAAATCGTGCGTTCCATAATAATATCGGAAGGCAAGGGAGTTCCTTTCTCTGCAATCATAATTACAGGTTTCCCTAAACTGTGTCGAAAGGCCAACTCGTACATTACATTTGGATTTCTATTGGTCAAATTTGCAATAGCCAATTTATCTGAATAAATTTCAGTAATGATTTGTTTTGTAATTGAGCCGGGCTCACTTATTTTGTGTGCTACTACTAATTCATATTTATCTTCCAACGCAGGTCGGATTGCAGCTTCAATAATTCCCTCGATATGTCTTCGAATGGGATCGGAGTCATCACCAATTGGTGTAATAATAAAACAACGATTATTATCTGACATCAATATCCCTCCACCAAAATATTGAGCAAGGCTTTATTTTCAATTCACTCAAATCAAAGGAAAGTGTCTTTGTCAACAGTATTATACACGATGTGGAAAATAACGACAATATTTTTCTTGGATAATGCGTCAATATAATGCGCCCCTAATAGGACTACGGGTGGCGTTTTTATATATTAAAACGAGAAAGGTGGGATATTTCCTCGCAGGCCAGCCATCGGGCTGGCTTTTTCTATTTCACAACGAAGGAGGTTTTTAGGTGGCTGACGATAAAAAGAATATTCCCGACGCCGGGAAGGTAGACAATCCCCCCGAGCCAGGAAAAGTAGAGCCTGCCAAAACTACTCTCACGGTGCAGGAACAGCCCGCCCCGGCCAAAGCGGAGGCTCCTGTGGTAGAGGAAGGTGCCGCCTTTCTGCGTTTCCCCACGGGACAAGGGGGACTGTCGGTCATTGTTTCGTATCGCTCTGGAAGGAGGCCCACATGGAAGATCCCGTACCCGTCAAGGAGGAATACGCCTATCAAGTCGGCAAAATCCAATTCATTGTCACGCCCGTCTACAAGGACAAAGGCGAGTCCATGCGTGACATCCTGTTGAAGCTGATGCTGGCCGATCTGGAGCCAGCCTAACTGTTCCATCGACATCCTTAACACGGGCAGTCGGCAGAGGTATAATATACATAGATAAGAACCTCTTGCTTGATTGCAGGAAGGAGGATATTTTGAAACAGTCAAGCAAGAAAATCTCTACCGGCACAGCCGCTCTCTACTGCCGCCTGAGCCGTGACGATAACATGGATAGCGAGTCCAACAGCATCCAGAACCATGATGTAATTTATAAAGGGTGGATTACACCACCGAAAATTACATCATGACTGTGGCTCATTTGTGGCGAATGAAAAAACAGTTGTGATGAAGGAGGGATGCTCCTGACCTTGACCGTAACTGTCACCCACTACACATTCCCACAAAGGAGGCCATTATGGAACTGACCTACACACAATGCGGGGACTACTTGATTCCCAACCTTGTATTGGCTGACACGCAGGAGTACCACATCGGCAAATATGGCCGGATGCGCCGTGTCTATCTGAAAGACCACCGTCCGGCCCTTTACAGTATCCTGCTGCTCACGGAAAAACTCTTTCCCCATTTGGCGGAGATCGATGCTGCCTGCAAAAATCGACTGGACATTATTGAGACTGCCATGATGCGTCAGGAAGGTGTGACCGAGGCACTGAAAACCACCGATCAGATGGAGTGGGTGCGCCGGATGAATAGCATCCACAGCCGGGCCGAAGAAATTGTCCTGCATGAACTTGCGTACGCGGAATAAGTAGCAATGCCCTCATAGCAAGCTTTGTCAGCCTGCCGTGAGGGCATTTTTGCGTTATTTCAGCAACTTCCAGTATCCTTTGCGGTCGGAACCGATGTGCTCAATCAAGCCAGCCTCTTTGAGCATTTTTAATCTAAGCGACACGGTTTTCCGGCTCAGAGACAGGTTTTCGGCAAGGAACGTCGTTGTGTATGCCGGATCGACGGCAAGGAGATTCAGAATTTTCAGTGATGTCTCATCCAGCGTATCTGTCACCTTATCTGTTACCTTTTCTGTCACCCTGCCGGTAACAGAACGGATGACCCGATCTTCCGGTGCGGTGAATTTTATCATAATGTCACCGGGATTGATGGTATATTCCGGCTGTGGTACGCCGTCCTTTTCACAAGCAGAGCAGATTTTCTCAATGCCACGTCCCCAGCTCTCAATAAAGCCCGCCAGATAGAACACATGGGCAATGTTGGGGTTGTAGGGGCTGGAAGCGTGTTTACTCATCAGGTTTTCGAGCGTCCAGTTTTCCGGCAGGCATCCGCAGTTGGCAATGTACAGCTTATCTTCGTACACACTGATTTGGATCGGCACGCCGGATTGATACTGTTTGTGGCACAGGGCGTTCAGCAAGGCTTCCCGCAGGGCTTCTTCCGGCACAAAATACCGTTCGATCCGCTGCATCCCCTCATAGATGATTTTGGCCCTCATGTACTTGAGGTACACCAGCTCCACGATTTTATCGATCTGTTCCAGAATGGAGCCGTGTATTTCATCCTGATACAGCAGGTCGGCGTCCGTCTCAAAGTAACCGATTTTCACATACGCGCCCAGCTGCCATTTCTCCGGGTCTTTGCTGAACAGGAGCATGGCCGCGTTGGTCAGATACGGGCCGTTCATCAGGTGCAACTTTTCCATCAGCACATCTTTTGGCTCATCCAGAACGCTTTTGTCAATGCGTCCCTTTTTGGCGGCCCACTGCTTAAAATGAGCCACTGTTTCGTCATCCACATCGTCCAGCGAAAAAGCCGGGAGCGGCAGATTGTCCCAGGTCGCGCCCCGTTTTCGCATGAGAAAGGCTTCCAGCGCCGGGCCGGTCAGAATCTGCCGTGTGCTGCCGCTGCGGTAGTAGTAGACGCCCTTGCAGGAAATACCAATGGGATACGGCGGCACGTCGATTTCAATGTATTCCTTGCCATCCTCGTCCAACAGGTTGACACCGACAATAATGCCCATCGCGTCCCGGATTTTGTTGGGAATATCCTCCAGCAACTTGCGGGCGTTGGGCAGGCCCACGACGTTCCCCTCGTCATCACAGCCGATATAGATTTTTCCGCCCTGCGCGTTGGCGTAGCCGCAAATCCATTCCAGATATTCGTCTTTCCACTTGCTTTTCCATTCCGTATTCTGGCTCTCAGGCATTTTCGTCACCATCCTGTTCTTTCTGTTTTCCCCGGCTTTTATAAACATTATACTGGTTCTTGCACCGTGCGCTGCAAAAAACGGCGTTGGCGCGGCTGCT
>CALXHQ010000015.1 GCA_944388145.1 uncultured Gemmiger sp.
GTGCGCGGGAGAGTCCCTGGAGGTGCACCAATAAGCGCTCTGCTGGAATGGCAGGGCGCTTTTCTTATATTTATTCTGCCGGAAAGCAAAACCTGGTGCACCGCAAGGGAGGAGAACAGCACGTCCGGCCGCCTTGCGTCCCGGCCGGTTCGAACAGTCCAGCGGACTGTTCGAAAGTGCGCGGGAGAGTCCCTGGAGGTGCACCAATAAGCGCTCTGCTGGAATGGCAGGGCGCTTTTCTTATATTTATTCTACACTCCCCGCATCCGCGCCCCGAGGCCGGCGGCGAAAGGGAATTGACAATTGCCCTGGTGTCTGCTACCATGGGACAAACGCCGGGCAAAAGCCCGTATTCCCCCGCCGCCACAGGAGGCAATCTATGGCAGAAAAAAGCTGTACCATCGTCAATATCTACAACTTTATCCGGATGTCTCACCAGGAACCCAGCGTGTTTTTGCAGGCGGATTTTGACACCATCGCCCGGCAGATCCGGCTGCTGAAACAGTATGGCCTGCCCTCCACCTATGCACTCAAGTACGACGCACTGATGGACCCCCGCTACCAGCAACTGCTGCGCAGCGAGACCGGCCCCGCCGATGAGATTGCCGCCTGGTGGGAAATCACCGAGCCCCTCTGCCGCCGGGCCGGGGTGCCCTTCCCCGATCCAAAGACCGACGAGTTTGACGAGCGGGTGGACAGTGCATACAGCGTGGGGTACGACCCCGACCAGCGCCGTGCCCTGGTGGATGCCTATATGCAGGACTTTGCCGCGGTGTTCGGCAGGTATCCCCGCACCATCGGCGCCTGGGTGCTGGACCCGGTGACCATCGCCTACGCCGCTGAGCGGTATGGTGTGATCGGCGCCGCCATCTGCCGGGATCAGATAGGCACCGACGGCTTTACCCTGTGGGGCGGCTACCCCAACGGCATCTATTTTCCCAGCCGCCGCAACGAGTATCTGCCCGCACAAACCCCGGACGGGCAAATCCCTGTGGCCATGTTCCGGCTTCTCTCCCCCGACCCGGTCTATTCCTTTGCCCAGGAGGTCCGGCCGGGACTGTCCGGCGTTTACACGCTGGAACCCTGCTGCACCAATGGCCGGGACCCGGCGCGGATCGGGTGGTACTTTTCCTGTTTGACCGACACCGACCGCTGCGGCGTGGGCTATGCCCAGGTGGGGCAGGAAAATAACTTTTTGTGGGAGAACATCCGCCCCGGCTTTGCGCCGCAGCTGCAGCAGCTGGCACGGCTGGCCGGGCAGGGCAAGGTGCGGGTGGAGACAATGGCTGAATCGGCGGCCTGGTTTGCAGGCAAATATGCCTTGACGCCGCCGGTGTCCTGGCCCGCTGTCACCGACTGGCAGGGCAGCCCCGCCGGCCAGCCGGACGCGCCCAGCCCCGGCGCCCTGTGGTATGCGGGGTCAAACTATCGGGTCGGCCTGCTGGCTGAGCAGGGCCTCCTGCGTATCCGGGACTGGTTTGTCTATGACCAGGACTACCCCTCCCGTTATCTGGAGGCCGGGCTGCGCACCCAGCGCCAGCGGGCGGCGGATGAACACCGCCCGCTGCCCCCGGCAGCCAGCGTCAGCGATGCGCTGCCGCTGATGTTCCCCCAGCAATGGATGGCCGATGCCGCGGCGGCAGGCCGGCCGATGCCCCGCCCCTTTGTGCGGCTGCTGGCAGACGGCACCGAGCCGGCGGGCCAGATCCGGTTTTCCGCCCCTGACCAGTGGACGGGGCAGGCGATGCTGCAGGGGCCGCAGGGAACCTTCACCCTGACCTTCCGGCCCCGGCAGTTGCGCATCACCTGGACCGGCGGGGGAAAGGACCTGGCACTGCGCTTCGACGCACTGCCCACCCTGGCCGGCATCCATGGGCGGCAGGTGGAGCTTTGCCATCGGGGCTTTGGCTACCGGCTGCAGGTGGAAACCGGCCGCCCGGCATTGGACGCAGCCGGCCGCCTGGTGCTGTGGGCCGAAGACAACACACTGGTGCTGGGGCTGGCTGCCCACCCACAGCCGGGCTTGCCGGAGGCCATTCTCACCGATGCATACCGCTGCAACCCTGTCCCCCTGGACGGTTACCGGCCCCGATGGCAGCGCATGGCGCCGGACAAAGCCCAGACCCCGGTGGCTGAGCCTGTCTTTGCCCCGGCAGACAGCGTTTTTCCGGCGGGGGAACAGGCGGTTGTCACCATCACTGCCCCGGCAGGGGCCGGGCTCCGCATTGCCCGGGACGGCGGTCTCCCCGATGGGGCGGCTTCTCTGCGGCAAAGTCCGCTGACATTGACCCTGACCGGGGATACCTGCCTTACGGTGCAGGCGGTGGAAGGGCGGCGGACCAGCGAACCGGTCACCGCCGAGTACCGCTTTGGCTGGAAGGACGTGACGCTGACCAGCCCCACGGTGTTTGACCGGCGGCCGGTCTTTTGCGGCGGCGGTGCAGCGGCATTGCTGTGGCCGCAGCGGGGCAGCCTGGACTATCAGGACGGCCGCTGGCTGGCCACCCTGCAGGACCTGGATGTGACCTGCCGCCTGCCGCAGCAGCGGCTGATCCGCCAGGTAGCGCTGGGCTTTCTCAGCCATCACCGCAGCGGCATCATCTTTCCCCGGCAGCTGGAACTCTATCTGGGGCCCGACGAGCAGAACCTGACCCTGGCCGACACACTGGAACTGCCCTGCCGGCCTGCCGAGCGGGAAATTTGCCGGGGGATCTTTGGGTTCACCCCAAACCGGGCGGCCCGCTGCGTGCGCATTGTGGCGCGGCGGTACGACCGCATGCCCGGCTGGTGCTGTTACAAGGGGGTGCCGGATGTGTTCACCCTGGCAGACTGCCTGATCCTGCGCTGAACGCAGCCCGCACAGCACAACCCCGAAAAAATTCAGGTCCCGGGCAGCAGCACCCGCAACGCGGCAATCACCGCCAGGTGCCCCGGATAGAACAGGTAAAAGCCATATTTGGCCAGCGCCGGGTGGGCCAGAGCAAAGGCCGAGCGCCGCCCGCTGTACCCCAGCAGGATCACCGCCCCGGCAGCCAAGATGCCCAGGCAGCTCAGCCCCGCGTGCAGCGCCGCCGGACCCGCCGCCCAGCCCGCATAGCTGTAATTGCTGTAATTGAAGGCAAAGAACAGCACCGCCGCCATGGCAAAGCACAGCGCTGTCCAACCCCGGCCCAGCTGCCCGCACAGCGCAAACAGCAGGGTAAACCCGGCGGCCAGGATAGGCCAGTCGCACCAGGCGGTTACCAGTACCAGCGCAGCCACCACCGGCAGCCGCAGCCGGTGCCCCTGCAGGCGGTCCAGCGCCCAGAGCAGCAGAAAGCAGAAAAACAGTGTGAACATCATGTTTGCCTGATCCACGCCCAGCGCCAGCCAATAGACCGGCTGGCTGACCACACCGCAGAGCGCCAGCCGCAGCGCGTACCGCCGCCGGCTGCGGGTGTAGCGGTACCCCTCCACCAGAAAATAGCACATGGTCACGGCGGTAAAGTAGCCGATATCCACCAGGGCTTCCCGCGCGGGGGTGCCGGCGGGCAGCAATGCCTGAGCGGCGTGGTTGCAGGCCATGGCGGCCATCGCCAGCAGCTTGATGGCCTCACGGCTGAGGGGCTTTCGGGTGGGCATGGGGCAGATCTCCTTTCCAAGGGGGGCAGCCCGGGCGGGGCCGCAGCGGTATACCGGGTGTGCCGGAATACACCCCGGCACAGAACACAAAGCAAGGGGGAATCCCAATGTTGAAAATCGGAATCCAGGGCCGGGCTGTCTGCCCGGTGACCGAAGCGAACACAGCCGCCGCCATGGGTAGCGGCGCGCTGCCGGTGCTTGCCACCCCGGCGGTGGCAGCGCTGGTGGAGCAGGCCGCCTGGCAGAGCGTTCAGCCTGAGCTGGAAGCTGGCCAGGGCACGGTGGGCACACGGCTGCAGCTGGACCACACCGCCGCCACCCCGGTGGGCGTCTCCGTCACCGCAGAGACCGAGCTGGTGGAAATCGACCGCCGGCGGCTGGTGTTCCGCTTTGCCGTGCGGGACGGTGCCGGCGAGATCGCCAGCGGTATCCACGAGCGGTTTGTGGTGACAAACGATAAATTTCTGGCCAAGGCGCAGGCCCGCGCCGGGGCATAAGCGAAAAAGGCGGAAGGTTTTCCACAATATGGTGGAAAACCTTCCGCCTTTTTCAGAACTGATCAATGGCAAACACCGCCGCGCCGGTGGCCCGGGCGGCCTGCAGGCCGGGGGCGGAATCCTCAAAAATCATGGTGTGGGCGGCGTCCATGCCAAAGTGGGCCATGGCGGCCAGGTAACCCTCCGGGTCGGGCTTGTTGCGGGTCACGTCCTCCGAGGTCAGGATCAGCTCAAACCAGTCCCGGCAGTGGAAATAGTCCAAAATTTCGGTGGCATTGCGGCGGCTGCCGGTGGTCACCAGCGCCAGATGGGCGGTGGGGCGCATGGCGTCCAGCAGGGCAAACAGCGCCTCGTTTTTGCGGGCGGCACCCAGGCAGGCTGCATACAGCGCCTTTTTGCGGTCATGGACCTGTTCCACCAGCGCGGGGTCCGGGCAGCCGCCCAGCAGCGGCTGCAAAAACGATTTGTAATATCCGCCGTTACAATACTTTCCGTAATATTCGTCGGTGACGGTGGACCCCACCTCCTCCAGCGCGGCCCGATAGCTGGCGGCGTTCACCGCCACCGTATCAAACAGCGTGCCGTCCAGGTCCACCAGGATCAGTCTTGTCTTTTTGCTCACGTTGCGGGTCCTTTCTTCCGTGGGCGGGGCTTACCAGTAGCTGCCGCCCTCCACGGCGTCCTTGTTTTGGATTCCCTCGCTGTCGCCGGGGCGCACCCAGGCATCGTTGTACAGCTTGGAGATCACCGGGTGGCTGTCCCACCGCTTGCCCCGGATGCCAAACAGCAGCTGGGTGGCGCCGGCCATCTGCACAGCCTGGCGGCGCAGCTCCCGGGCACAGTAGGCGGCCAGCGGCAGGCCGTAGGCCCCCGCCCCGATGATGGCCACATCAAAGGGGTGTGCGGCGATCTGGTGCTGCATCCAGTCCAACGCGTCAAACCAGGTGGCGTAGCCGGTCTTCTGCCCGCCCAGGCCCTGCACGGCGGGCACCACCCGCAGGCTGGCAAATTCCGGCAGGATATCCGGGTTTGCAAACAGTTTGTCCCGGCGGGCGTACTGGCGGCGGATGGTGTCGGCAAAGGGATGCACCACCAACACCCGCTTGCCCGCCAGCGCGGCGGTCCAGGGCCGGGCGTGATAGTAAGGCTCCAGCGCCCGCAGCTTGGTAAAGCGGGTGTCCGGCCCGCAGCCGCGGATCACCTCCCGCTCGGCGCCCACATCCCACAAAGCAAGCAGATCGGCGCCCTGGGCGGCTTCGGCGTACAGTTTACAAAAGCGGGTCAGCGTGCCGTCATCGGTGGGAAACATGCCGGACAGGTTGCGCATCTCGCTGCGGATTTTTGGGGAAAACCGGTCCTCCCGGCTGGTGTCGGCGGTCCGGCGGGCGGCCAGATACTCGGCCATGCAGCGCATCTCGGTGGCGCCGCACCGCCCGGCGTAGAAGGGGTGCCCCCACCGGATACACTGGGCAATGTAATCGTTGCCGGCGGCGGCCTCCATCACCGGCACGCCCCGGTATTTCCAGCCAAAGCGCAGCCCTTTGTACAGGTCGCGGGCTTTTTGCAGCAGCTTGGCGTCGTTATCCACGGCCGTGCACCCCCTCCCGGGCCAGCAGGTCCAGCGCCTTCTCGGCGCTGCTGCCCCACAAAAACTCGTCGTTTACCCTCTGCTGGGCGGCACGCCCCATGGCGGGGCTGGCGGCGGCGCGGCACACCGCCGCGGGCAGGGCGCCGTCACTGTCGGCCAGAATACCGCTCACGCCATCCTGGATGATCAGCTCGGGGCCGGGGGCGCGGCGGGCCACCGGCGGGCAGCCGGCGTACATGGCCTCCAGCAGGCTCATGCCAAAAATCTCCCGGTCGTTTAGGTTGACAAACACGTCGCAGGCGTGGTAGTAGGCATGTACCGCCGTGTTGGGCAGTTTGGGAATGCGCCGGTACCGATCGCCCAGCGGGGCAAGCGCCGCGTCCAGCGCGCCGGCCTGGCTGCCCTGGCCGATGACGATCAGCCGCCAGTCCGGCTCCAGCGCCTGCATCAGCGGTACCAGGGCCATGGGCCGCTTGTAAGGATCGATGCGCCCCACAAACAGCAGATACTTTGTCCCCCGCACCAGGCCCAGTTCGGCGCGGATGTCGGCCTTCTCGCCGGGGATGGCAGGGATGATGGCGGTATCCAGGCCCACCGGCAGCACCCCGGCGCAGGGCACGCCCAGGCTTTGCAGCTCGGCGGCGGCGGCGGGGGTCTTGGCAAAGGCGGGGGTCTTTCGGTAGACGGCCAGGTTGCGGCGCAGCAGCAGATTCATCACCAGGCGGGCGGCAGCCGAGTTGCTGGCGCTTTTCAGCGCGCCCAGCTGGCTGTAAAAGTAGATGCCGTGCCGTCTGCAAAAACGGTAGAGCCCCGGCACGCCCAGCGAATTGTCGCCCATCACATGGACGGCGTCGATTTTCTCGTCCAGGAGCGGCTGCCAGCTTTTGTAGAAGGCATGGTCGCCCAGCGCCCGGGCGGGCAGATACAGCACCCGGACCAGGGGTTCCAGGTCCTCGGTTTTCGGTGCGGTGAGGGAAGGGTCCGGGTAGATGGCCACCGCCCGGCAGCCCAGCGAGGCAAAGGCCCGGGCCAGGCCAACCTCCTGGCGGTTGTAAGCGCCCTTTTGGCCGGATGCGCCGCAGTACAGCTGCGGGATGCCGATGGTGAGCATGGGGGCCTCCTTTGTGAGCGGGGAAATGGGAAGTCAGCGGGGCAACCAGGAATGGAGGATCTGCACGCTGCCGCGTGCGCAAAAGAGCGCGGGCAAGGCGGAGTTTGGAGAGTTTTGGAGGCGGCTGCAAGCCGCCGGACCAGCCAAATGCCGCATTTCCTCCCCCTCATTCCCCCTGCGCCGGCGGCCGGGGTGGCTGGGGCAGCCGGGCCAGGTAGCGGGCGTCGATGATCTCAAAGGTATCGTCCCGGCAGTAGGTGTGGATGCCCACCACGTCCTCCGGGTCCAGGCCGGCGATCTGCACAATGTGGGGCTCTGCGGCGCAAAGCGGCACTTCGCTGGCGCCCCGGCGGGCAAAAAATTGCAGATAAACGCCGTAATCCACCTTGGTGGACACCTGGGTGGGATGGATGACCTGTCCGCCCAGTGTAAACAGCGGCCCCGCATTGCGAAAGCCCAGGCCGTATTCCCGGTGCTGCAGATTGAAGGGCTCGTCCGGTTCCAGCACAAAGGCGCCGGATTCCACCTCGTCACCGGTGCCCAGCTCGCCGGCCGGGCGGGCGCGGCGCAGCACAAAGCGGCGGTAACGGGTGTAGAGCTGGTTTTCGGGGCGGGTCTCGCTGCACAGCAGAGTCAAAGCGTCGGCTGTGGAGGAGAGCAAGATGGTATCGCACAGCTCGCACCCCACTGCAAAGCTGGCGGCCTGCTCCCATTTCCCGGGGAACTCGGCGCAGCGGTAGAGGGTGAGGGCGTGGGTGGCGCTGCATTCAGGCAGCATCCAAGTCTCTCCGTTCCAGTCAAACACGGTGGGAAAGGACAGATGGCTGCCGGTGGACAGCACCACCTGCGGCACACCGAAACGGCCGGTGTCGGACAGGGGAATGACCGCAATGTCCCCCCGCCCGGCATCCAGGTTGAACGCCTCGCAAAAGAGATAGCGGCTGTCCCCCCGGGTGTAGAGCAGCGGGTCGGCATACCAGGTTTTGCCGTCGAAGGGCAGGGGAACAAAGGCACCCTCGCCCAGGGCGGGCAGCGGGGCATCGGCCGGAATGCGCCGCACCGCAATGGTGTAGATCTCCTTCTGGCCGGAAAGTTTTTTCAAAAGCCGCCGGGGCGGCATATGCAAAGCGCGATAAAGCTGGTTCATGGCAGTACCTTACAGTGACAAATTGACAGTAGCAAATTTTAAAGATCAGGGGGCGCATCCTTATCCTTCCGCCGCCAATACCCGGCGGTACCCATCCATCAGCCGGCGGTAATCGGCCTCCGGCCCGCCGCCGTAGCGTTCCAGCGCCGCGGCCCGGATGGCTTCCGGGTCATACTGGCCGCGGTCTGCGGCAAGGGCGGCCACAGCCTCCGCCAGGGCGTGCGGGTCGCCGGGGGCAAAGCGTGCGCCATCCTCGCCGGGGGTCACGGCGGCCCCCACGTTGCCAATGCCGCTGGCCAGCACCGGTGTGCCCAACAGGTGGGCCTCGGCGGGCACCAGGGCAAATGTCTCATAACACAGGCTGGCGGCCACCACGGCCAGGCTGCGGGCCATCTCGGCGTGCAGTGCATCGGGGGCCAGCCGGCCCAAAAATTCCACGTTTGGGCCGGCGCTGTCCTTGGCCCAGGCATCCAGCGGGCCATCCCCGGCGATCAGCAGCCGGGGGGCGGCGGGGTCGGCTTCCAGCAGTTTCCAGGCGGCCAGGACAGTGCGCAGACCCTTCAGTTCCTCCAGCCGCCCGGCATAGAGCACCTGATTTTGCCGTGCTGCCATGGGCAGCGGCGCGGTCAGCTCGCCGGGCAGCGGCGCCGATACCGGGTTCGGCTTAACAAACAGCCGGTCCGGGTCAAACACCCGGTGCCGGGCGTTGCATTCCAGCAGCTTCTGCCGGTCAAACTCGGTGGGGGTGAACAGCGTCACCTTTTTATACGTGCCCAGCAGCCGGTGAAATCCGTATACAAAAGCGCACACCGCGCTTTGCAGCAGGCTGCCCCGGTAACACCGGTGCCTTACGGCGCACAGCAGGCTGTGCCGGGGGCAGTCCTCGCAGACATTGCCTTCCCGAAGAAAGACGCCATTGGGGCAAAACAGCCGGAAATTGTGCAGGGTCTGCACCACCGGGACCCGCTCGGCAAAGCAGGCCCAAAATACCGCGGGGCTTGTCACCAGCAGGGTATTGTGCACATGCACCAGCTGGATGTTGTTTTTGCGGATCAGCGCCCGAACCTCCCGCCGGGTCCTTCGGCTGTACACCGCCCGCAGCGGCAGCAGCAGCTTCTGCCACAGGCTGGCGTCCGCCTCGGTGTTGGACCGCTCGTAGACGGTTACCGTGTGGCCGTGGGCTTCCAGCAGCTGCCGCTCGGCGGCAAAGACGGTGTCCTCGCCGCCGGACAGCCGGTAATGGGTGTGCACCAGCAGGATGCGCCGGGGCAGGGGAATGTTTTGGCCTGCCATGCGCCCACCTCCTGCAAAATAGAAAAAACACGGTTGTGTTCCGCCCGCCGGCATCGCCGGACACCGCCGCGGATGCGGCAGACCGGCCCCGGAACAGGCTGGGTTTATTATACCCTTTCACGCCGCAAAAGAAAAGCCCCGCCCCGCCGCTGCAATCTCCCCGCTCAAAATCTTGCAGATTCGTGCCATTCGTTTCGTTTTTGTGGAAACTGCACAAATTACACAAAATTTTCTGCGCGTGGTAAAACCACTTAGGTCGTTTTTGTCGCCACTTATGAAAATACCATTGATATTGTGTGTCCAAAATGTTAAATTAGAGATACTAACAATCTGTCAGTGTGCGGCAGCCGCCGTGGAGCCGCACCCCCACCCGGGCAAAACGCCGCGGGATTTTGCACCGTGAAATCGCCAGAAGTCGTCTGCCCGTCACGCTGCCAAGAGCAGGGTAAGGAGAAGAAAGCCATGCGCAATAAAATCAGCATCAACAAGGGCTGGAGTTTCTGCGGCCCGGACAAGTCGGTCACTACCGTCGATGTGCCCCATACCTGGAACAACATTGACGGCCAGGACGGCGGCAATGACTACTGGCGCGGCAGCTGCACTTACACCAAAACCTTTGACAAGCCGGCCTTTGATCCGGCTGCTCAGGTGGTCTACCTGGAGTTCGAGGGCGTCAACGCCTCGGCGGATGTGACCCTCAACGGCCAGAAGGTCATCCATCACGACGGCGGCTATTCCACCTTCCGCGCCGATGTCACCGCCCTGCTGAAGGACAAAAACACGCTGGAGGTTGTGGCCGACAACAGCCGCAACGACCGCGTCTACCCCCAGAAGGCCGACTTCACCTTCTACGGCGGCATCTACCGTGACGCCTGGCTGGTGGTGGTCAGCAAGGACCACTTTGATATGGATTATTTCGGTGGTCCCGGCTTCCAGGTAACCCCCACTGTGGACGGCAAAAACGGCAAGGTCCGCGTGCAGAGCTGGACCAATGTCCAGAACCCGGATGTCACCGTCGCCCTGACCGACGCTTCCGGCAAGGTTGTCGCCGCCGGCAAGGGAACCGATGTGGAGCTCACCATCCCCCAGGTCCACCTGTGGGACGGCGTGGAGGACCCCTACCTGTACACCGCCACCCTGCAGCTGATGGAGAACGGTCAGCCGGTGGATGAGGTCAGCTGCCGCTTCGGCGTGCGCAGCTTCCGCGTGGACCCCAAGGAGGGCTTTTTCCTCAATGGCCGGCGGTATCCGCTGCACGGCGTGTCCCGCCATCAGGACCGCAAGGGCATCGGCAACGCGCTGACCAGGGAGATGCACAAGGAGGATATGGACCTGATCCGTGAGATCGGCGCCAACACCATCCGCCTGGCCCACTATCAGCACGCCCAGTATTTCTACGACCTCTGCGACGAGTACGGCATGATTGTCTGGGCCGAGATCCCCTACATCTCGGAGCATATGCCCAACGGCCGCGAGAACACCATCAGCCAGATGAAAGAGCTGATTACCCAGAACTACAACCACCCCTCCATCGTCTGCTGGGGCGTCTCCAACGAGATCACCATCTCCACCAAGGACAAGGCCGACATGCTGGACAACCACCGGGTGCTCAACGACCTCTGCCACGAGATGGACAAGACCCGCCCCACCACCCTGGCCTGCTACGCCATGTGCGGCCCCTTCAACAAGGTGGCCCACCTGACCGACCTGGTCAGCTGGAACCTGTACCTGGGCTGGTATGTGCCCGGTCTGTTTTTGAACGACTGGTGGATCAATTTCTTCCACCTGTGCTACCCCAACCGCTGCCTGGGCTACTCTGAGTACGGCTGCGAGGCCATGCCCAACCTGCATTCCTCCCACCCGCACCGGGGCGACCACACCGAGGAATACCAGGCCATCTACCACGAGTTCATGCTCAAGTGCTTTGAGCGTCACCCCTATATGTGGAGCACCCACGTGTGGAATATGTTTGACTTTGCCGCCGACGCCCGCGACCAGGGCGGCGAGCCGGGCATGAACCACAAGGGCCTGGTCACCTTTGACCGCAAGATCAAAAAGGACGCCTTCTACGCCTACAAGGCCTACTGGAGCAAGGAACCGTTTGTCCACATCTGCGGCAAGCGCTATGCCGACCGCCCCGAGGCCGAAACCACCGTCAAGGTATACACCAACCAGCCGGAAGTGTCGCTGTACAAGGACGGCCAGCTGGTGGAGACCAAACAGGGCGACAAGGTGTTTGAGTTCAAGGTCAGCCTGAACCCGGAGACCCACCTGGAAGCCAAGGCCGGCGCCTGCACCGACACCGCCGTGCTGCACAAGGTGGATACCCCCAACCCCAATTATGTGCTGAAGGGCAAGAGCTCCAACAGCGCCAACTGGGTGTAAGGGGCGGCGCACCGCACGGGTGCGCCAACTGCAAATTTGTTTATCCCTGCCCGGCGGCCGACAGCCGGCAGGATAAAGGGGACGGCAGCCGGTCCCGGCGGGCCTCACGCCGGGGTACAGGATACCGCCCGAAAAATGACGTATGGAAGAGAGGATAACACTATGCAGAAAAAGCCGAAAGTTACATTGTGGTCGATCCTGACCGCATTGTGCGCGGTTTTGACAGTCGCGGCACTGGTCGCCACCTTCATTGTGGCGCCCATGTACGAGACCACTGTCAACGTTGCGCTGAATGCGGCGACCTATCGCATCATCAAGGGCGATACCGACGAGGACACCAACTACTTCACCAGCGACTTTGCCTCCAATGAGGAGCGCGAAGCCTACGAGGCAGAGCTCTGCGCCACCGTTGAGGCCGAGGGCGCCGCTCTGCTGATGAACAACAACAGCGCACTGCCCCTGGCCAGCGGCGCAAAGGTCAGCCTGTTTGCCCGCGGTTCCGTCGACCTGATGTACGGCGGCACCGGCTCCGGCTCGGTGGACACCAGCGCTGCTCCCACCCTGAAGGATGCCCTGGAGGCTCAGGGCATCGAGGTCAACCCCACCCTGTGGGACTGGTACACCTCTGAGAGTGTTGCCGGCAAGTACAGCCGTGTGACCCCCGCCGCCATCTCCGACGCACTGGCTGCCAACAGCGAGTACGACGTGAACGAGGCCCCCTGGTCCGAGGTGGAGAGCAACACCTCCTCCAGCTTTGCCGACTACGGCGACGCTGCCATCGTCGTGTTCTCCCGCTCCGGCGGTGAGGGCGCTGACCTGCCCAGCGGCGACAACGGCTCCGGCGTCGAGTGGACCGGCCCCGCAAACTATCTGGAACTCTCCCAGGAGGAGAAGGACCTGCTGGCCGGCCTGAAGGCCCTGAAGGACGCAGGCACCTTCAAGAGCATTGTCGTGCTGCTCAACACCTCCAACGCTCTGGAGCTGGACTTCCTGAACCCCGAAATCTGCGGCACCGATTACGGCATTGACGCCTGCCTGTGGGTGGGCGACGTGGGCCAGACCGGCGCCAACGGCGTCGGCCAGATCCTGTCCGGCGCGGCCAACCCCTCCGGCAGCATCGTCGATACCTTCTGGTACGACAACCTGGCCAACCCCGCTGTCACCAACTTCTACAGCCGTCCCTACCCCAACAATGCCGACTACGGCTTTATTGCTGACGACAAGGACAACGGCAACCAGGGCTACTACGTCGTCTATCAGGAGGGCGTCTACCTGGGCTACCGCTACGCCGAGACCCGCTACGAGGACTATGTCATGGGCACCGGCAACGCCGGCAATTACAGCTACGGCACCACCGTCGCCTATCCCTTCGGCTACGGCACCAGCTACACCACCTTTGACCTGTCCAACTACACTGTGACCGACAACGGCGACGCCTTTGAGGTCAATGTCACTGTCACCAACACCGGTTCCGTGGCTGGCAAAAAGACCGTCCAGGTCTACTTCCAGTCCCCCTACACCCAGTACGACAAGGACAACGGCATCGAGAAGGCCAGCGCTGAGCTGTGCGGCTTCGACAAGACCGAGATCCTGGAGCCCGGCGCTTCCGAGACCCTGACCATCTCGGTCCCGAAGAGCGAGCTGCGCACCTACGATGCCAACGGCGCCAAGACCTACATCCTGGATGCCGGCGACTACTACTTCACCGTTGCCAACGGCGCGCACGAGGCTGTCAACAACATCCTGGCCGCCAAGGGCTACACCGTTGAGAGCACCGAAGGCCGCATGGATGCCGACGGCAACGCCAACCTGACCTGGAAGTGGACCAACGCTGCGCTGGACACCACCACCTTCGCCACCAGCGAGGCCACCGGCAATGCCATCACCAACCTGTTTGACGATGCCGACCCCAACAAGGTCAGCTATTCTCCCGGCCAGGTCACCTGGCTGAGCCGCTCCGACTGGACCGGCACCTATCCCACCGGCACCTTCGATTTCGCGCTGAACGATGACCTGGCTGCGGCGCTGGCCAACACCCAGTACGACGGCAGCGAGGCTTCCAGCGTGGAGATGCCCACCACCGGCGCGGACGGCGACCTGACCCTGGCCTCCATGATCGGCGCCGACTACGATGATCCCCAGTGGGAAAGCCTGCTGGACCAGGTTACCTTCGATGAGATGAACCTGCTGATCACCCAGGGCTTCCACAACACCAAGGCCGTTGCCTCCATCGGCAAGACCGCCACCAAGGACGAGAACGGTCCCCAGGGCCTGACTGCTGCCCTGACCGGCGGCGCTTCCGCCATGTGCTACACCTCTGAGGACGTCATGGCCGCCACCTTCAACACCGACCTGATCAACGATGTGGGCCGCTGCATCGGCGAGGACTGCCTGGCCATGGGTTACTCCGGCCTGTACGGCCCCGGCATCAACATGCATCGCACCCCCTACTCCGGCCGTAACTTCGAGTATTACTCCGAGGATCCCTTCATCGCCGGCACCATCTGCGCCGCCGAGGTTCAGGGCATCCAGTCCAAGGGCGTCTATGTCTACCTGAAGCACGTCGCCCTGAACGACTCCGAGTCCAGCCGTATGGGTGTCAACACCTGGCTGAACGAGCAGACCGCCCGCGAGATCTACCTGGAAGTTGCCGACAAGGCCGTTGTTGACGGCGGCGCCTGGTGCACCATGTCCGGCTTCAACCGCTGGGGCGCCACCTGGTGCGGCAAGTACCAGAACCTGCAGACCGACTACCTGCGCGGTGAGCTGGGTATGCGCGGCATGTCCATCACCGACTACTCCGGCGGCAGCCACTACATGGATTCCACCGACGCGCTGATTGCCGGCACCGAGATCTGGGACAGCCCCACCCCGCTGCACACCGAGATCCTGGCCAACTACGAGAACGATGCCTACATCGTCAGCATGATGCGGGAGGCCACCCACAAGATCCTGTACACCGTTGCCAACTCCAACGCCATGAACGGCTGGTCCAGTGCCGACCGTCTGGAAGTGATCATCCCGTGGTGGAAGCTGGCAGCCTGGGCAATGTGCGCTGTGCTGGCCGTGCTGACCGTCATCTGCGCTGTGATGCTGAAGGGCGCTTTGAAGAAAAAGCGCGCCAACACCAACAAGGCGTCCTGACCGGAAACGTCCGCAAAAAAACTTTCACTTGTTCCTTTTCAGGGTGTAACGTCGCACTGTAAACTGCGGCAGACAAGAAACCGCATACCGGAAGCCAGGGCTGTTGCACCGTAAGTTTGTACCCGAAAGCAGGCCGCCCCGCACGCACTTTGCGGGCGGGGCGCCTGCCCTTTTTATAAAAAGGAGAAAATGCATATGAGTGAAACAAAAACCGTAGGCTCCGGGCATCACAGCAGTTACAACCGCGCAAAGATGTATCAGCTGGTGTTGTTCCCGATGAACAACGGCGCGACCAACGTTTATTTCGTACTGATTCTTTCCTATGTAGCGCAGTTTGGTTCCAGCGTGCTGGAACTGGGCATCTTTGCCTCCATCATGGTCACCGTGATGCGTATCGCTGATGCGGTGACCGACCCCATCATTGGCGCGCTGATGGACCGTACAAACACCAGAATTGGTAAATTCCGGCCCTTTATGATCATCGGCAGCATTATTATGGCGATCAGCGTGATTGCTCTGTACGTGCTGCTGCCGTTCATCCCCAACACCATGATGCCCATGCGGTATGTTGGCTTTGTGGTGGTCTATTTCGTCTGGGTCATTGGCTACACCTTCCAGACTTCCGTCACCCGTGCTGGCCAGACCGTTCTGACCAATGATCCCAACCAGCGCCCGCTGTTTACAATCTTTAACACCATCGGCTCCATGTTGGGTATGGGTGTTATGCAGCTGCTGATCCCGCTGTTGAAAAACATGTATAACATCTACGATGATCAAGGTGAGCTGCTGGTTTCCGGCTATGCGCGGCCGGAATTGTACCGTGTCATCGCTCCGGTGGGCATCCTTGTTTCCGTCGCGCTGACGATCCTGGCCATTATCGGCATTGCCGGTAAGGACCGGCCCGAGTTTTACGGCCTGGGTGGCAGCCAGGAAAAGGTCAAGATTTCCGAATATGTGGAGATCATCAAGAGCAATAAGCCCATGCAGCGGCTGATGGTGGCCGGCGCCGGCTGCAAGCTGGCCCTGGCCATCGCCACCAACACCACGGTCCTGTTGGCCCTGTACGGTATTGTTATGGGCAACTACGACAGCCTGTATCTGCCCATGATGATTTTGGGCTATGTCTTTGCTGTTCCGTTCTTCCTGCTTTCGGTTCGTACTTCGCAGAAGCAGGGACAAAAGGCATCGTTGATGCGGTATGTCTCTGTGGCATTTATCTGCTACATTGGCGTGCTGGTGCTGCTGATCGTTTGCGACCATACGGCTGGCAGTGCCCTGACACTCTCCTTCCCGTTCAAAGGCGGCGGAGCCATTAACATTTATACCATCCTGTTCATCCTGTTCTTCGGTATCGGCTACGGCGCCTACTACGCCACCGCCGATATGCCCATCCCCATGGTGGCTGACTGCTCCGACTACGAGACCTATCGTTCCGGTAAGTACATCCCCGGCATTATGGGCACGCTGTTCTCCCTCGTGGACAAGCTGGTTTCCTCTCTGGCCCAGACCCTGGTCGCCTTCATCTTCCTGGCCTGCGCCGGCCTGAGCGAACTGCCTGACGACGCAACGCCCTACTCTGACGGCCTGAAGATCGCAGTCATCATCATGTTCTGCATCATCCCGCTGATCGCCTGGGCCGCTACTCTGATCGCCATGAAGAATTACAGCCTGACCGGCGCCCGCATGAAGGAAATCCAGGCCGTCAACGCCTGCCGCAAGGACGCCATCGCCGATGGCATGTCTCTGGAAGAGGCCATGAAGAAGTGGACCAAGGTGGAGGACCTGCCCGCGGAATACCGCGAGAATGCCTGAACCCTCTGATCATGTAAGCCCGCTCCGGGCCCAATCGCAACTATCCTGAAACAAGAACATCCCCCCGCTGCGCCGGCTGTCTGCCGGTCTGGCGGGGGGATGTTTGGTGTAATGGCCGGGGCAGGGGAGCGCGCGCCCCGCCCTCAGCGGATCATATGATAGACCAGGCAGGGACGCCCGCCGGTGGAGTAATCCATCTCGCCGGCCACCAGGTGATGCTCCAGCAGATAGGCCATATACCGGCGCACCGTCACGGCGGAAAGCCCCGCTGCGGCGGCAATGGCCTCGCCGGTCAGCGGCTTGCCGGCCTTGCGCAGGCAGTCCAGGATGCGTTCCAGCGTGGGGGGTTGCAGCCCCTTGGGCAGTGCAGTGGGGATGGTATCGTGCAGCAGGCTGTCCAGCGCGCTCTGGTCCAGGTTGCCGCCGCTGCGCATGGCCTCCCGCCGGCGGCAAAAGCTGTCCAGCGCCTGGCAGAACCGCTCGTAGGCAAAGGGCTTGACCAGATAATCCACAATGCCCAGCCGGGTCAGCGCCTCCACCGTGGCGGCGTCGTTGGCGGCGGTGATCATGATCACGTCAGAGGCGATGCCCGCCGCCCGCACGGCCTGCAAAAAGGCCAGGCCGTTCATCTGCGGCATATAAAAGTCCAGAATAACCAGGTCGGCGGGGTGGCGGTGCAGCCAGTCCAGCGCCGGCCGGGGCGCCGTGAAGCATTGTACCGGCCCAAAGCGACCGTCCTTTTCCACATAGCGGCGGTTCAGCTCGGCGATCATGGGATCATCCTCGACGATCACAACGGAATACATGGGCGGCTCCTTTCCTGTCAGGGGATGGGGTTGACGGCCTCCTGGCCTGCGTCGGGGCGGCGGAAGCTGATGATGAAGGAAGTGCCCACCCCTTGGGCGGACTCCACCCGCACCTCACCATGGTAGGCCTCCACAATGCTGTGCACCAGATACAGGCCGGTGCCATGGCCCTCGCCCTTGGTGGTAATGCCCCGCTCAAACACATGTTCGGCCAGCTCGGGGGGCATACCGGGGCCGTTGTCATCCACGCTCATCAGCAGGCCGTCCCCGCTCTCCCGCACGCTCACATCTACCTCATAGCCGCTGGCGGCGGGCATCCGGCGGAATGCGTCAAAGGCATTTTCGATCAGATTGCCCAGCACCGTGATCAGCGCCGAGGCGGGCAGGCAGGCGGGCTCGGCCGAAAGGTGGCTCTCCGGGTCCAGGGTCATCCGCACCCCCAGCTCGGCGGCACGGCAGCTCTTGCCGATCAGCAGCGCCGCCACCGAGGGCTCAGCGATGCACTCGGCAATCTTACCGGTGGACAGCGCCCGGGCCTGGGTCAGCTGCAGCACATACTCCTCCGCCCGGGCGCTCTCTCCCAGCTGCAGCAGGCCCAAAATCACGTGCAGCTTGTTCATAAATTCGTGGGTGTAGGCGCGCATAGCCTCCACAATGTGCTGTACGCCGGTCAGTTCCCGGGCCAGGCGGGCCAGCTCGGTGCGGTTGCGGAAGATGGCCACTGCCCCCACAATGCGGCCGTCCCGCCGTACCGGCATCCGGTCGGACAGTACCTGAATGTGGCGGCGGGTCTGCACGCTGACGCCGTACTCCGGCTGCCCTGTGCGCAGGACTTGGGGAATGGTGGATTCGGGGCGGACCTCCGCCAGCGGCCGCCCCACCGCCGTCGTTTTGTCCAGCGAGAGCAGTTCTGCCGCCGCCCGGTTCAGATAGATGACCCGGCTGTCTTTGTCAATGGCCAGCAACCCCTCATCCAGGGCGTCCAGCAGCTCCATGCGGCGCAAAAACAGATCCCGGAAGGCGTCCGGCTCATAGCCCAGCAGCTCGGTCTTGATGCGCTTGGCCAGCTGCATACTCAGCACGGCGCCCACCGCCAACGCGGCAGCGCCCACCAACAGATAGGCCAGCAGCGTGGAGAGCACGGTCTGCCGGATGGACCGCAGATAGATCCCGGCCATCACATAGCCGGTCACCGAACCTTCGGGGGTGCGCACCGCCGCATAGGCGCAGTGGTCGGCGCCCCGGGGGGCCTGGCTGTCATCCAGCAGGGCACCCTCTCCGGCGGCAATGCGGGCCATCAGGCCGCTGTCCAGCGGCGCCAGCAGGGCCGGGTCGCTCTCGGCGGAGAGACTGTCGTAGAAGGCGTCGGGGTTGCCGTCCAGCCCATAGTAGGCGAACAGGTCCACGTCGGGGATGGTCTTGACCAGCATCTCCACATAGGCGGCGGCCTCCTCGTCGCTGGAGGGGGCCGCTGTCCGGGGGGCGCCGGCGGCGGCCAGTACCGCGGTGGTCAGGGTGCGGTCACGGCTGTTGGCCTCCTGGGCCAGGTTCAGGGCCAGCGCCGCGCCCAGTGCCAGTACCAGTGTGACCAGAATGCCGGTGACTGATACATGGCGGGTCTGCCGGTAGATGCCGCCTGTCTGCTGCTTTGCCATGCTGTGCCCCCCTGTTGCTTTGATGGCTCCAGTATACCACAAACCGGGCCGCGTACGCAAAAAAGCGGCGCCCCGCAAATATGCGGGACGCCGCCGAAGAACCGGGCGGGGAGGAGGGGGCGGTTACAGGGCGCCGCACTGGCGCAGAAAATCCAGCACCGCACCCTTGGGCTTGGCGCCCAGGCTTTCGCCCACATTCTGGCCGTTCTTGATCACGATCAGGGTGGGGATGCTCTGCACGCCGAACTGGGCGGCCAGGGCAGGCTGCTCGTCCACATTGACCTTGCCCACCTTGATGGCGGGGGTGGTCTCGGCAATGTCATCCACCACGGGGCTCATCATGCGGCAGGGGCCGCACCAGCTGGCCCAGAAGTCGATCAGCACGGGCTTGTCGCTGCCAAGAACTTCGGATGCAAAATTGTCTTTGGTAATGGTCAAAACTGCCATGGTACACTCTCCTTTGCTTACAGCTTGGTTGGGGGAAAAGTTTCTTTGTCTGACTGTATTGTACCCCGGCGGCGCCGGCTATTCTGTGGCCGTGGCAACGAAATTGCAGGGCGTCCCCCGGGCCGGCTTTGCTGCCAGAAATTGCCCTGTTCCCCTTACCGCTATTGTAACAAGCTGCCCCCGCTCCGTCAACGAAAACGTGCCGCCGAAGATACAGTGCTGCGGACTTTGTGGGCAATCCCGGCGGGATGGAAAAGCCGGGATACCGCTGTCCGATCAAGAATATTCCGATTTGGACTACTCTGGCAAATTTAACGGTTTGTATTTTCTGCAAAAAGCGCAGACCAACAGGTGTCCTTCAGCTGCGTTGGATGGAAGCAGAGCCGGGCGGCAGTTTACTGCACGGCGAGCATTGGGCCGGCCTGCTGTTCCGCCCATTCCTCCCGCAGCAGCCCGTACAAATGCAGATCGGCCGGGCGGCCGTCCGGCAGGACAACCTGCATGCGCTGCACGCCCTCCCGCCGCATGCCCAGCCTGCGCATCAATGGTACCGAGCGGGCAGGGTCGGCAGTCTCAGCAAAGATCTTGCGGGCGCCCAGCCGGTCGAAGGCCGCATCAATCACGGTGCGGCAGCTCTCGAGGGCATAGCCCTGCCGCCAAACCGCCCGGTTGAAAAACCAACCGATCTCGTACACGGCGGGGGCGGTTTCGTGCAGCAGCAGGTAGCCGATCAGCTTGCCGTCCGCCCGGCGCACCACCGCCAGCCCGCCCTGCCGCCGGATGCAAAATTCACGCATAAAATTTTCCGTCTGCGCCCGGGTGCTGGGCGGCTGGCTGAAGCGCATGGTTTCGGCGTCGCCCAGGATCTCCTGCAAACCGTCCAGGTCTTCCGGCACAAACGGGCGCACGGTGGTGCGCGGTGTTTCCAGGTTCATATCCATTCTCCTTTGCGGGCGGTTACGCCCGCCGTGTTGCCACCAGCATACCATATCTGGCACAAAATTGCATCCTGTGCATAGAGTTGCAGAATATACATTTAGCTGTGCCTGCACTGAAAACAAATGACGCCAAAATGCGGACGTTTTTCGGATTTTCTCTTGCACAATGGCCTGTCTCGTTGTAAAATAAATATTGTGTAGCAAAGGCGCTGCGCCATGGGTCAGCCGTACCGGTACGAGGGGTGCGGCTGCGGGGCGGCCGCCCTTGCAAAGTGAACCTGGCGCAGCGCCGCTCCCTTCCAAAGGCGGCGAAGTGCCGCCAATTTTAAGAGGGAGAGTGTATCACCATGTCCATCAAGAATGCTTACCTGGCAGGCGTGTACGAGGGTCTGGCAGCCCGCAATGCGGAGCAGAAGGAGTTTCTGCAGGCGGCGGAGGAAGTTCTCGAAAGCCTGGAGCCGGTCGTTGCGGCCCGCCCTGAGATCGAGAAAAACGGCCTGATCGAGCGCCTGGTGGAGCCCGAGCGCGTCGTTATGTTCCGCGTGCCCTGGGTGGATGACAACGGCAAGGTCCAGGTCAACCGGGGCTACCGTGTCCAGTTCAACTCCGCCATCGGCCCCTACAAGGGCGGCTTGCGCTTCCACAAGAGCGTCAACCTGTCTGTCATCAAGTTTTTGGGCTTTGAGCAGATCTTCAAGAACAGCCTGACCGGCCTGCCCATCGGCGGCGGCAAGGGCGGCAGCGACTTTGACCCCCACGGCAAGTCTGACGCCGAGGTCATGCGCTTCTGCCAGAGCTTTATGACCGAGCTGTACCGCCATATCGGCCCCGACTGCGACGTGCCCGCCGGCGACATCGGCGTGGGCGGCCGCGAGATCGGCTTTATGTACGGCCAGTACAAGCGCATCACCAACAGCTTTGTGGGCGTGCTGACCGGCAAGGGCATCCCCTACGGCGGCAGCCTGGCCCGCACCGAGGCCACCGGCTACGGCCTGTGCTACTTTGCCGACGAGATGCTCAAGGCCAACGGCAAGAGCTTTGACGGCGCCAAGGTGGTCATCTCCGGCAGCGGCAACGTGGCCATCTACGCCAACCAGAAGGCCACCCAGCTGGGCGGCAAGGTCATTGCCATGAGCGACTCCAACGGTTACATCGTGGACGAGAACGGCATCGACTACAAGGTCATCCAGCAGATCAAGGAGGTCAAGCGCGACCGCATCAAGACCTACCTGGACTATGTGCCTTCCGCCAAGTATGTGGAGGGCAGCGCCGGCATCTGGACGGTTCCCTGCGACATCGCCCTGCCCTGCGCCACCCAGAACGAGCTGCCGCTGGACGGCGCCAAGGCCCTGGTGGCCAACGGCTGCTACGCCGTGGCCGAGGGCGCCAATATGCCTTCCACCCCGGAGGCCATCGCCTACCTGCAGGCCAACAATGTGCTGTTTGCCCCCGCCAAGGCGTCCAACGCCGGCGGCGTGGCCACCTCCGGCCTGGAAATGAGCCAGAACTCCCAGCGGCTGGCCTGGACCTTTGACGAGGTGGACGGCAAGCTGCACGGCATTATGCAGAACATCTACGCCAACGCCGCCGCTGCGGCCGAGGCTTACGGCATGAAGGGTAACCTGGTTGCCGGCGCCAACATCGCCGGCTTCACCAAGGTGGCCGACGCCATGCTGGCCCAGGGCATCGTCTGATGCAGCCGGCCTGACACAGCCGCACAAACCGCCACAGCGCAAGCAGCCCCGCCCGCATTTTTGTGGGCGGGGCTGCTCCTTTTTCCGGCAAGGAGGCGGCCGGCTGCGGTGCACAAAAACATAGAGGGATAAAAAAGCGGCCCTGCCGCCGGGAAATTCCGGCGGCAGGGCCGCTGCTTGGTTGTACGCACCGTTGGTCACGGGGCGATGGAGGGGATCAATCCAGCTCCAGCGCGCCGGTGTACAGCTGATAGTAGGTGCCGTGCAGGGCAATCAGCTGCTCGTGGGTGCCGCGCTCGATGATGCGGCCGTGGTCCAAAACCATGATCGCGTCGGCGTTCTGCACCGTGGACAGGCGGTGGGCGATGACAAAGGTGGTGCGGCCGGTCATCAGGGCGTCCATGCCCCGCTGGACAATGGCCTCGGTGTGGGTGTCAATGGAGGAGGTTGCCTCGTCCATGATCATAACCGGGGGATCCGCCACGGCCGCGCGGGCGATGGCCAGCAGCTGGCGCTGGCCCTGGCTCAGGTTGGCGCCGTTGCCGGTCAGCATGGTGTTGTAGCCATCGGGCAGGCGGCTGATAAAGTCATCCGCGCCGGCCAGCTTGGCGGCGGCGATGCACTCCTCGTCATGGGCTTCCAGGTTGCCGTAGCGGATGTTCTCCATCACGGTGCCGGTGAACAGGTTGGTGTCCTGCAGGACGATGCCCAGCGAGTGGCGCAGGTCGGCCTTTTTGATCTTCTTGATGTTGATGCCGTCGTACCGGATCTTGCCGTCGGTGATATCGTAGAAGCGGTTGATCAGGTTGGTGATGGTTGTCTTGCCGGCGCCGGTGGAACCGACAAAGGCCACCTTCTGGCCCGGCTTGGCGTACAGCGAGATGTCATGCAGCACCGTCTTTTCGGGCACATAGCCGAAGTCCACATCGTAGAAGCGGACATCGCCGCGCAGGCGGGTGTAGGTGATGGTGCCGTCGTGGTGGGGGTGCTTCCAGGCCCAGACGTTGGTGCGCTCGGGGTACTCTTCCAGGGTGCCGTCGGCCTTCTCGCGGGCGTTGACCAGGGTGACGTAACCGTCGTCCTGCTCCGGCTCCTCGTCCAGCAGGGCGAAGATACGGTGGGCGCCGGCCAGGCCCATGACCACCATGTTGACCTGGTTGGAAACCTGGCCGATGGCGCCGGCAAACTGCTTGGTCATGTTCAGGAAAGGCACCACGATGGAGATGCTGAACGCCATGCCGGAAATGCTCACGTTGGGCGCGCCGCTCAGCAGCAGCGCACCACCGGCCAGGGCGACCACAACGTACATGACGTTGCCGACATTGCTCAGCAGGGGCATCAGGATGTTGGCAAACCGGTTGCCGTTGCGGGCGTTGTAGAAGATTTCGCCGTTGACCTTATCAAAGTCGGACTTGGCGGCCTCCTCATGGCAGAAAACCTTGATGACCTTCTGGCCGGTCATCATCTCTTCCATGAACGCCTCGGCGTGGGCCAGGGTGATCTGCTGGCGCAGGAAGTACTTGGAGGAAAGGGAGGTGATTGCGCGGGCAGCAAACGCCATGCAGACAACGCCGACCACCACAATCAGCGCCAGGATGGCGCTGTAATACACCATGATGCAGAACACCGAGAACAGCGTGATGGCGGAAATGGTGATCTGGGGCAGGCTCTGGCTGATGAGCTGGCGCAGGGTATCCACGTCGTTGGTGTAATAGCTCATGATATCGCCATGGCCGTTGGTGTCAAAGTATTTGATGGGCAGGTCCTGCATGTGGTCGAACATCTTCTCGCGAAGTTTCTTCAGCGAGCCCTGGGTGATGATGGCCATCAGCTGGGTGTAAAGGGTACCGGCGATCAGGCTGATGACGTACATCACAGCCAGGATCACGACAAGGCCCATGATCTGGCCGGCAACGCCGCTCCAGTCGCCGCTCTTATAATTGTCATCCACCACCTGGATGACGTTCTGCATAAAGACCGAGGGAACCGAGCTGACAACCGCGTTGATCACGATGCACACCATTGTGACAGGCAGCAGCACCGGGTAAAATTCAAACAGCGTGCGCAGCAGGCGGCGCAAAACGCCTTTGGGGGCGCGCTTGCCGCGCTGGGTTGTGGTGTGGGGATTCACAGACGGGGTGGAACTGGTCTGATTATTGGGCATCTTGATCACCTGCCTTATTCTGGGAAGTATAGACCTCGCGGTAGATATCGCTGGTCTTCATCAGCTCTTCATGGGTGCCGATGGCGCTGATGCGGCCGCCGTCCATCACGATGATGCGGTCGGCGTCCTGCACGCTGGCAACACGCTGGGCAATGATGATCTTGGTGGTATCCGGGATAAACTCGCGGAAGCCCTTGCGGATCATCGCATCGGTTTTGGTATCAACGGCGCTGGTGGAGTCGTCCAGGATCAGGATCTTGGGCTTCTTCAGCAGGGCGCGGGCAATGCACAGGCGCTGCTTCTGGCCGCCGGATACGTTGGAGCCGCCCTGCTCGATCCAGGTGTCGTACTTATCCGGGAACTGCTGGATAAATTCGTCCGCCTGGGCCAGCTTGCAGGCTTCCTCCATCTCGGCGTCGGTGGCGTTGGGGTTGCCCCAGCGCAGGTTGTCCTTGATGGTGCCGCTGAACAGCACGTTCTTCTGCAGCACCACAGCCACCTGGTTGCGCAGGGCCTCCAGGTCATACTCCCGCACGTCGTGGCCGCCCACCTTGACCGAGCCCTCGGTCACGTCGTACAGGCGGGGAATCAGCTGGACCAGCGTGCTCTTGGAGGAGCCGGTGCCGCCCATGATACCGATGACCTCGCCGGACTTGATGTGCAGGTTCACACCGGACAGCGCATCGCGCTCCGCCTTTTTGGAATACTTGAAGCTGACGTTGTCAAAGTCGATGGAGCCGTCCTTCACCTCGGTGAGAGCATTCGCCGGGCTGGTCAGGCTGCTCTTTTCGCTCATCACCTCGACAATACGCTCGGCAGATTCCTGGGACATACTGATCATGGTGAACACCATGGACAGCATCATCAGGCTCATCAGGATCTGGAAGCTGTAAGTCAGGATGGAGGACATCTGGCCAACGTTGATCCCGACACCCTTGCTGGTGATGACCGCGTAGGAGCCGAAAGTCATGACAAACACCACGCCGGCATAGACACAGAACTGCATCATCGGGCTGTTGAGCGCCATGATGCGCTCGGCCTTGGTAAAGTCCTTGCAGACATCCTCGGCCGCCGCGGCAAACTTCTTTTTCTCGTAGTCCTCACGCACATAGCTCTTGACCACGCGCATGGCCTGGACGTTCTCCTGCACCGAGTCGTTCAGCGCGTCGTACTTGCGGAAGACGCGGCGGAAGATCGGTGTTGCGGCGCGGATAACCAGGACCAGGCCAATGGCCAGCAGCGGGATGGTGACCAGGAAGATCATGGCCAGGCGGCCGCCCATGGCAAAGCCCATGGTGAAGGAGAAAATCAGCATCAGCGGGCTGCGGATGGCAATGCGGATGATCATCATGAAGGACATCTGCACGTTGACCACGTCGGTGGTCATACGGGTGACCAGGCTGGAAACCGAGAATTTGTCGATGTTCTCAAACGAATAGTCCTGGATACGATAGAACATATCCTTGCGCAGGTTTTTGGCGAAACCGGTGGAAGCGGTGGCGCAGGTATTGCCTGCGGCCACGCCGAATACCAGCGAGATCACCGCCATAATCAGCAGCTCGATGCCGTAGCGGACGATCACATCCATACCGCAGCCGGCCTGCATTTCGTTGACCAGATTGGCGATTACAAAGGGGAGCGCGCACTCCATGATAACCTCCACCGTCACCAGCAGAGGCGTCAGGATCGTGAGCCGCTTGTACTCGCGAATACTGCGGGCCAAAGTTTTTATCATTGGTGACATTCCTCCTTTTCCCTTTTACAAAATAGAATCTTTCACGGCACAGTTTCCTGTGCAGGGATCAACGCAGCCGGGACAGATCCAAGCAAAAATCTGCCGACGGCGGATACCACATTTTGTTATGCTGCGAACTTTTTAACAAGTTTTCACAGGCGCTCACGGCGCGCTATGGCCGGCGGTCTCGGCGCAGCAGTCCGCAGGCCGGCAGTTCCAGTCATCCAGGTTCTGCGACATTTTTGCCGCAATCTCCTTGAACAGCTGCACCTGACCCTCCGACAGGCCACGGGTCAGCTGGCGGTCATTGGCGCGCAGGCACTCCCGCACCTGGGCGTCCAGCTCGGCGGCATGGGGAGTGGGCACCAGGCTTTTCAGCCGGGCGTCGCTGGCCACGCTCTCCTTGCGGATAATCCCGTTGCGCTCCATCAGCTGCAAAATGCCGGTGGCGGTGGAGCGGCTCAGGCCGAAGGCGTTCTCGATGTCCCGCTGGAACACCGGCCCGTCCTTGCAGTGGACCAGAATATAGTAGATCACCCGGCTTTGCACGCCGGTGATGCCCAGGTTTTGCAAGGTGGCGTTCAGCCGTTGTTTGACCTTGTGTGACAGCAGGTTGATCCATGCCCCGCAGTCCTTTTCCACGTCAGTCTCACCCCCGCTCTTGCACAATGCACCAATATATTTAGTTCGTATACGAACAGTATGATACGACGTTTTGTCTCCCCTTGTCAAGAGCGAAGGCAGGATTTTTCATATTTTTCACACAGAGGTGCCCTGCCGCAAAAAAATGTCTGCGGCGGGGCTTTTCCCGGCGGTTTGGGTATGCTATACTGAGAGAGCAAATCATACAAAAACAGTATGGTATAAACCCGCCCACAAGGAGGTACCCAAATGAAAATCATCTTCTACGGCACCCGAGAGTATGACCATTATTATTTCGACGTGCTGGCCGCCGACCCGGACTACGGCTGCGAGATCAAGTTCCTGGCCGCCAATCTGGACGCGGACACCGCCCCGCTGGCCAGGGGCGGCGACGCCGTGTGCGCCTTTGTCAATGCCGACTGCTCCGCCCCGGTGCTGGAGTGCCTGGCCAAAAACGGCATCCGGCTGCTGCTGCTGCGCTGTGCCGGTTTCAACAATGTGGACCTGGCCGCCGCCGACCGGCTGGGGATGACGGTGCTGCGGGTGCCGGGGTACAGCCCCGAGGCGGTGGCCGAGCACGCCATGGCGCTGGCCCTGGCCGCCAACCGGCGTATCTGCAAGGCGTATGTCAAGGTGCGCAACAACAACTTCTCGCTGGATGGGCTGTTGGGGTACAACCTGTACGGGTCCTCGGCGGGCATTGTGGGCACCGGGCGCATCGGCGCGGCCATGGCCCGCATCTGCCACGGCTTTGGCATGACGGTGCTTGCCTATGACCAGTACCAAAACCCCGCGCTGGAAAACATTGTCCGCTATGTGGGGCTGGAGGAGCTGCTGCGCGGGTCCGATCTGATCAGCCTGCATTGCCCCCTGACCGCCGAAACCCACCACATGATCGGCGAAAAGACCCTGCCCCTCATCCGGGATTCGGCCATTCTGGTCAACACCAGCCGGGGCGGCCTGATCGACACCGGTGCGCTGATCGCCGCGCTGCGCCGGGGCAAATTTGCGGGCGTGGGGCTGGATGTCTACGAGGATGAGAACGGCCAGGTGTTTGAGGATTTTTCCAACGAGGTGCTGCAAAACGAGGTGGTACCCATCCTGACCAGTTTCCCCAATGTGGTGGTCACCAGCCACCAGGCGTTTTTCACCCGCACGGCGCTGCAAAGCATCGCCATCACCACCATGGAAAACGCCCGCGCCTTTGCCCGGGGCGAACCGCTGGTCAATCAGCTTCACGCCAATTGACGGTACAACTGTGAAAAATGGCGCCTGCCTCTCCCGGCGGCGCCATTTTTGTGCTATAATCAAAACGTTGGGGTGTGCCTGAACCGGCTCCGGCATCTGTTCGGGGCGTCGGGGCACAAAGGTCCCGGCCCGCCGTGCGGCGAAACCGTCTGCCGGGAAGGCAGACTCCTGTTACAACTTCGTTACAAGCAGGTGCTATACTATATAATATTTCTATCCTGCATTTTCCTGCATTTTTTGGCACAGACAGAAAGGAAACGATCCGACAAGATGAAACGCAAGACCATTCGGCTGGCAGGGATGCTGCTGGCCGTTGCATTGCTGGCCGGCCAGGCGGCGCCCGGCGCGCTGGCCGCCACCAAAGGGCAGCTGCAGCAGAACGTGGAGGACGCCCAGAACGCGTACGACCAGGCCCAGCAGGACCTGGAAAACCAGCAGCAGGCGGTGGACAATGCCCAGGGCCAGGTGGACGCCATCCAGGGGCAGATCGACTCGGTCCAGGGGCAGATGAACCAGGTATACGACAATTTGCAGCAGATCGGCGCCCAGCTGGCCGCCGCCCAGCAGGCCCAGGCCCAGGCCGAGGCCGACCTGGAGGCCAAGCAGGCGGAGTACGACCAGACCTGGCAGGATACCAAGGGCATGATGCGCGCGCTGCAAAAGATGCACGACGGCGGCAGCATTGCGCTGCTCAGCCAGGCCACCAACCTGTATGAGCTGCTCTCCTTCTCCAACGTGATGGGGGAGGTCAATGACAAGTGCCAGTCGATGCTGGACGAGCTGGAGCAGCAGGCCAGCGAGCTGGACGCCCAGCGCCAGCAGGCCGCCGACGCCGCCAGTCAGCTGGCTGCCGCCCAGGAGGCATTGCAGCAGCAGCAGGACCAGCTGACCACCCTGCAGGGGCAGCTGAGCGAGGCCTACCAGGCCGCTGACGCCACCCTGAGCAGCGAGCAGGCCGACCTGCAGGCCCAGCAGGAATTGACCGAGGCCGCCAAGAAAAAGCTGGATGAGGCCGAGGCCCAGCTGGACGCCTACGTGACCAGCCAGAACAACCAGTACACCACCCCGTCCATCCATTGCAGCCTGGATTTCCGCTGCCCGCTGGACAGTTACAGCAGCATCACCACCCAGTTTGGCGGCAGCGACCCCTGGGGCCGCGGCCACAACGGCACCGACTTTGCCGCGGCGGGCGGCACCCCCATCTACGCCGCGGCGGACGGCGTGGTCAGCGTGGCAACCAGCCATTACAGCTACGGCAACTATGTGCAGATCAGCCACGGCACTGCCGATGACGGCAAAACCTACGCCACCCTCTACGCCCACATGAGCCGCTATGTGGTCAGCGTGGGCCAGACAGTCACCAAGGGTCAGGTGATCGGCTACGTGGGCAACACCGGCGAGGTTTACGGCAAGTACGGCGGCTACCATCTGCATTTGGAGCTGCGCGTCAATGGGGTTCGCACCAACCCCCTCAGCTACATCCCGCACTGACCGCCCGCCCCGATAACACCTGAAAAGACAGCAGGCGCCTGCCCGGCGTTTTCCCGGGCAAAGGCGCCTGCTGTCTTTTGTGCAAATTTACAGGCTTTGTGCGGGGGGTTACCCGGCGTTCTTCATCACGCCCAGCAGCTCTCGGTCCAGGTCGGAGAAGTTGGCGGGCAGGTGGGACATATCGCCGGTGTATCCGCCGTAGGCGCAGCGGCTGCCGTCCTCCAGCTCAAACACCAGCCGCCACCGGAAGGAACCGGTGGTGGGCTGCTCCTCGCCCTGGCAGTAGGGCTCCCAGCCGGGCACTCCCCAGCGGTCGGCCGTCCCCTTCAGCAGGCCGGTCTGCTCCGTGGTCAGGGGGTGGGCGGTGGCATCGTCCAGGTAGTACACCCCGTTTGCCAGGTCGAATACCATCCGCTGCCGCAGGGCGCCGACATTGCGGTAGTAGCCGATGCGCTGCACCGCGGCGCCCTCGGGCAGGCCGCCCTCCTCAGCGGTGTCCAGCAGGGCGTACAGCTCGGTGGTGCCGTCGTCCTGGTAGATGTCCCGGTTGCGCCGCAAAAAGCCCTGGACCTTCTCGGCCGGATAGTCCCGCGTGCGCAGTTGATAGTCGGCGATAAAGCGGGTCAGGTCGATGCCCTCCAGCTGGTCGGCGGTAAAGCCGTACTGATCCATCAAAAACTGCCGGTTTTCCTCACGGGAATAGAGATTGTTGTCTGTCATGGTTGACACCTCTTTCGCTTCGCTGTCTGTCTGGCTGCTTGCCGGATGGTCTGCCCGGCCGCCAGGGGCGGTGCCGCATCCGCACAGGCAAAGCGCTGCTGCCAACAGGCAAAACAGCAGCCCTGCCCGGCGCGCCGGGCGTTGTTGCGGCCGTACCGGGGCGCACGCGCCGCCGGGGCGATCCGCCGGTTCAGTACACCGCATAGGCATATTCCTCCAGTACCTTGTACGACTCGGGATAATACTCCCGCATGATGGCCAGGGCTTTCTCGTCGCCGGTCATGTTGTTGGCGAAAAACTCGGCCCAGAGTTCCTTCTCCGTGCGGGTCGGGTCCTCCACCCAGTAATCGTTGCCGTGCCCCCAGCCGGTGCGCAGCGCATTGTGAGAGACACTGCCATACACATCGGAGACCGCCATATAGGTTGCGGATGTGTCGGTAACCCTGCGGTATTGGTTGAGCACGTCCCGGTAGAGGGCAAGGTCGTCGTTGCTCAGAGTTTTGGGGTCGGTGCCGTTCTGGAGGGCCCGGATCACCGCGTCTGTGCTGCCGTCCGCCCCGTCCTGCTTCAGCGCTTCGGCAATGCTGGTGATGCTGTTCGGGTTGTCGCGGTTGTAGTAGACATCGTATTGGATGGCTTCGCGCAGGGTGATGTCCTTGCCCAGCTTTTCGCTGTATGCGGTAAAGCTCCCGGTATCGTATCCATCCTCTTCAGTCACATTGCTGCAGTCGTCAATGGCGTGGCCGCCCTCATGGAAAAGGGTATTGTAGTCCCCGCGGGGATCCTTGCCAAAACTGTTGGGGTACGAGAGGTTGATTCCGCCCTGGGCGGGATTGTAATTTCCCCCGTCCGCGTTCACGTCCTGGTTGATGCTCACGATGGTGTATTGGGACAGCGACCGCAGATAGATTGAGCGGTAGGGCTCCTTGGCGGTGTAGGCCATGTACTTGATGCGGAAGATGTCCTCCTCGGTCAGGCACTGCGCCACCTCCGAGCTCAAAAACTCGTTCAGACGCCGGGCGTCCTCGGGGTTGGCCTGCTCATAATTGCGGATGAGTTCCTCCGCCTCCCGCCGGTGCTTTTCCCGGATCCATTTGAGCACTTCCAGAGGATTCAGAAGATTCAAAATTTGCAGGATGTCCGGCAGGTGGGACGCGCTGTCCAGCAGGTCCTCTTCCGTCTGGCGGTACAACTCCGCAATCTGCCGCCCTGTGGTGACCATCCGGCCTAGGGCATCACGCTGAGCGGTCAGGTCATCGGCAATACCGGACAGGTACTGGTTGACCAGCAGCCGCTGCAGCAGATGAAAATTCAGGTCCCGCTTGACGGCAAGCACCTCACTGGCGCTTTTTCTCAGCAGCACGGCAAGGCGTTCATACTCGTCCATGGTCCGCTGCATTCCCGCCAGGTTCACAGAAAATTCGCTCATTGTCAGGCCCCTCCTTTGCCCGCGTTCTGTCCGGAATCCGGCGCTTGGTGCCGGATGTTTGATCTGTACCCAGTATAGCCTGCCGGGATGCAAAACGGGGGAAAAAGGGGATAAAACGTCATCGAATCGGGATAAACGGCAACACCGGCGGTCCGGCGCCGGGCCGCCCTTCAGCGGCGGGTTTCCACCTCCACGCAGACCACCTCGGTGCGGCCTTCGGTGCGCAGGCGGTAGCCCCAGGTGCCGGCGCCGGCCGATACGATGGCCGTTGCGCCGCCGATCTTCCGGCTGCCGTAGTTCAGCTCGTTAAAACGGAACAGCCGCGCCACCAGCCCCACCGGCCACAGCTGGCCCGCGTGGGTGTGCCCGCACAGGATCAGGTCGGCGCCGGCGGCGGCAGCCTCCTTCAGTTCCCGCGGTTCATGGTCCAGCCAAAGGGTGAACACGCTGTCCGGCCCGCCCAGCAGCTTGCCGGCAGGGCAGCGACGCCCCTCGCAGAACAGCCAGTCCTTGCGGCCCACAATGCGCAGCAGCCCGCCGCCGGTGGGCACCGTCACCGCCACGTCCTCCAGTACCCGCACGCCGGCAGCGGCCATCGCCGCCTCAAAGTCGGCGCGGGTAAAGCTGGCCTTGCCGAAATACTGCCCCAGGTCGTGGTTGCCGTAGACAAAATATTTGCCGTACCGGGCCTTTGCCCCGGCAAACACCTGGTTGTAAGCCTCAAAGTCCGGCCGGGGCGTGGTCTCGTCGTAGATGTCGCCGGTCAGCACCAGCAGGTCGGGGTCCAGGGCGTCCAGCCGGGCGGCCAGCTCTGCCGCCCGGGCCGCATTCATGGTGGACCCGGCGTGCAGGTCGCTCACCTGCACGATGCGCAGCCGCCCGCCCGGCAGCGGCTTGGAGGTCGTTACCCGATAGGCGGTGGTGCACAGCTTTTGCGCCCGCCGCCAGCCGTAGACCAGCCAGCCTAGCGTCAGCACCCAGGCCAGCAGCCCGCCCATCCAGACGGTGCGCCACACCTGGTACACCCTGCCGCCGATGGCCCAAAACCCAACACCCGCCAGGTCCAGCACCACATACACGCCGGCCAGCACGCCGGCCCACACCATACCCACCCCCAGGGGATTGCGGGCAAACCACAGCACACCCGCCGCCAACGCCAGCGGCAGCAGCCAGTAGAGCACCGGCAGGCTGTCCCGAAAGACCGCCACAAAGGGCAGCTGCAAAAAGTTCAGATACAGCAAAAGCGCCACCAGGCCCTGCCCGATGCGGGGGATGGTGAACTGGATAAAATGGCTGTACAAGGTCCCCATCCTCCAATCCGTGGCTGCGGTGGATCACCAGCGCTGCTCAATCTCCCGCAGACGCTGATAGAAAAAGTCGTTGACCGGGGTGGGCACGCCGTGCTTGCGCCCCAGCCGGCGGATCACACCGGCAAACTGTTCCACCTCGGTGGGGCGGTGGGCCAGCACGTCCTGGCGCATGCTGGGCATGGCATCAGCGGCAAAGCGGGGCATCATCTCCCGCAGCCAGGTCTCGGGGGCGTCATCCGGCAGGGCAATGCCCTCCCTGTGCGCCACCGCAACCACCTCGTGCATCGCCTGCATCATTTTGTCCCGGGCGGGACCGGGCCGGCGCAGCCCGCCGTAGGTCAGATCAAACACCGCCGCGGCCTGGTTCAGGCCATCGTTCATCATCAGCTTGTGCCACTGCTTGTACAGGATGTCGGTGCAGACCTCCACCGCGATGCCGCAGCCGGACAGATAGTCCGCCGCCGCCCGCAGCCGGGGGGTGACGCTGCCGTCCCGCTCGCCCAGCTGGAGGCAGCCCGGCGTCTTGCAGACCAGGCTGCGGCCGTCCCGGGTGGCGTCCATGCCCAGCGCCACGCTCCACAGCAGCCGCCCCGGGTAGAGGGCGGACAGCGTCTCCTCGCTGGAGATGCCGTTGAGCACGCTGACGATCACCGTGTCCGGCCCCACAAAGGGGCGGATCTCCCGGGCGGCGTCGTCCAGGGCGGTGGCCTTCACCGCCACCAGCAGAAAGTCCACCGGTTTGCCCTGGGCAGGGGTGCAGTAGCAAAAACGGCAGGTTTGGCCGTTGTACAGGGTGGGGATGGCCTGATACCGGCGGATGCGGGCCTCGTCGGCAATCACGGCAAACCCGTCCCGCGGGGGATGGCACTGCATCGGCCACCCGAACAAAATGCCCAGCGCTCCCAGGCCGATGAGTGCGGAAGAACGAATGTCCTGCATGGCAAAACCTCCTGTGCGCAGCCTGCGGCCGCGTCTCTTGCCCTTATCATACCACAAAATGCGGCAAAATGCAGGCAGAGAAACGCCGCGGCCGGGCAGGGGAACGTCCCCGACCCGGTCGCGGCGCAGATTTTGTTTTACGGCAGGCGTTACAGATAGCTGGGCTCCTCCCGGCGGTGCCCGGCCAGAGCCGGATTGTCCAGCACGGCGCCGGCACCCAGCACCACGCAGTCCAGCGGGCTTTCGGCCACATGGACCTCAATGCCGGTTTCGCTCTGCACCAGCTGGTCCAGCCCCCGCAGCAGCGCGCCGCCGCCTGACAGCGTGATGCCCCGGTCGATGATATCGCTGGACAATTCCGGCGGGGTGCGCTCCAGCGTGTCCTTGATGGCGTCCACGATGCGCAGCAGGCTCTCGCTCATGGCCTCGCGGACCTCCTCGGAGCGGATGACGATGTCCTTGGGCAGGCCGTCCACCAGGTTGCGGCCCTTGACCTCCATGGTTGCCTCCGGGTCCATGGGGGAGGCGGAGCCGATCTCGATCTTGATCTGCTCGGCGGTGCGCTCGCCCACCAGCAGGTTGTACTTGCGCTTGATAAAGGCGATGATGCTCTGGTCCAGCGTGTCGCCGGCGCAGCGGATGCTCTGGCTGGCCACGATGCCGGACAGGCTGATGACCGCCACCTCGGCCGTGCCGCCGCCAATGTCCACGATCATGCTGCCCACCGGCTCGGTGGTGGGCAGGCCCGCGCCGATGGCGGCGGCCATCGGCTCCTCAATCACCATCACCTGGCGTGCGCCGGCGCGCATGGCGGCCTGGCGCACCGCGCGGCGCTCCACCTCGGTCACGCCGGAGGGCACGCAGATCACCACCCGCGGGCGGCTGAAAATGCCGCGGCCGCAGGCCTGGCGGATAAAGCTTTGCAGCATGGCGGCGGTCACGTCAAAGTCGGCGATGACGCCGTCCTTCAGCGGGCGCACCGCCACAATGGAGCCCGGCGCCCGGCCGATGACCGCCTTGGCCTCATGCCCGACACTGCGCACCCGCAGCTCGTCGGTTTTGGTGTCCACCGCCACCACGCTGGGCTCCCGCATGATGATGCCGCGGCCCTTCATGTAGACAAGCGTGTTGGCGGTGCCAAGGTCGATGCCGATGTCTTTCTGGAACATAGTGCGAAATCTCCCGGTAAAAAATGCGTAAATGCGTGAAACAATGCCCATTTGTCTGCTCCCCCGGTGCCGGATGGGCCGGCACGGCGGCGCCGGTCACAGCGGCAGGCCGAAGGCAGCCAGCAGCTGGGCGGTGCGGTGAACGGGCAGGCCCATGATGTTGTAGTAGCATCCCTCAATGCCGCTGCACCACACCGCCGCCCGGCCCTGGATGGCGTAGGCGCCCGCCTTGTCGTAGGGTTCGTCGGTGTCGGCGTAAGCTTGCAGCTGCGGTTCGGGGATGGGGGCAAAATGCACCGTGGTGGTCTCCACCGTGGCGGCCGTGCGGCCGCCTGCGCAGACGCACAGCCCGGTGTGGACCCTGTGTGCCCGGCCGGACAGTGCCCGCAGCATGCGCAGGGCGTCCGCCCGGTCGCGGGGCTTGCCGAACACCTGGCCGTCACAGTCCACCACGGTGTCGCTGCCCAGCACAATGTCATCCGGGCAGGCGGCCGCCACGTCCCGGGCCTTGGCGGCTGCCAAAGCCCGGGCCAGCAGGGCGGGGGTGGGGGCGGTGATGCGGCTTTCGTCAACGGTGCTGGGCCGGACGGTGAAGTCCGGTGTGACCAGCGCCAGCAGCTCCCGCCGGCGGGGGCTGCCCGATGCAAGGATCAGTGCCATAGTGTATCTTGCCTTTCGTGAAACAGTATACGGGGGCATCCTGCGCGAAAGAGCGCAGAAACGGACGAGTATGGAAAATTTTTCCAATTTTACTTTTTGGCACCGCTGGGGGCCGTAGCGGCGTTACAGCCTGCCGGTGGAGCCAAACCCGCCCTCGCCGCGGGCGGTGCCGCCCAGCTCGTCGGCCTGCACAAAGGCGGCCTGCCACACCGGCGTGATGCACAGCTGGCCGATGCGCTCGCCGGGGGCGATGGTGTAGGGGGCGTCGCCCAGATTGACAAGCCCCACGCGGATCTCGCCGCGATAGTCGCTGTCGATGACGCCCACACAGTTGGACAGCGTCAGCCCGTGCTTGATGGCCAGACCGCTGCGGGCATACAGCAGCGCCACGCAGTTTGCGTCCGGCAGTTCAATGGCAATGCCGGTGGGAACCGTGGCCCTCTGGCCGGGGGCCAATGTCAGCGGAGCGTCCAGCAGGGCGCACAGGTCGGCGGCGGCAGCCCCCGCCGTGGCGTAGGCGGGCGCCTTGGCCCGGGGGTCCAGAACTTTGTATTTGACGGTTTTGGCTTCCATGAAAAAACTCCTTATTGGTTGGTGTTGTCCTCACCGGCGGTTTCGGCGCCGCCTTCCTCATAGTGGATGGTGTACACCGGCTCCCCGCTGCGGTTGGGGGTGTTGGCCAGGCCCAGCAGGGCGGCAGCGCCGGCTGCGGCCAGCAGCACGCCCAGGCAGGCGGCCACGGCGCGTTCCAGCACCAGGTAGACGCGCGTCAGCCAACGGGGCGGACGGATGGCCAGCACAGCGATCCCCATGCCCAGCACCATCAGCAGAATGCTGTTTTTCTGTTTGTCGTTCAGATGCTTCATCAGAAAGGGCCTCCCCTCAAAACAGGTATCGCGGGACAGGCGGCCGCAGCGCGGCGGCGGTTATCCCTTGGCGGGTTCATTATAGTATAGCCCGCGGGTAAAGTCGCCGTCAAAGGGCCTGACGGCACAAATGGCTGCCAATATCTGGGCGGCGCGGGCTTTCGTCTCAATGGTAAAGGCGGCCACCGCCCAGTCGGCGGGCAGTTCCCGCAGCCGGTCGCCCATGTACAGTGGCACCGGGTTGTAGATGGTGCGCACGCCGTTGTCCGGCAGGGCGCACCGCACCGGGAAATCTTTGCCCTTGCGGTCCCGCAGCCGGCCGGCATGGCTGCACCCGGCGCAGCTGGCGTGGTCGGGACGGTTTTTCAGCGGGCAGGCACGGGTCAGCATCAGCGGAATGTGGCCGTAGCACAGCGCTGCCGCAGGCCCCTGGCCCGCGATGCCCGCCATGTCCCGCAGCGGGGTTTCGGGGTGGATCAAAAGCCCCTCGGCCCCCAGCTGGCGGCAGCGCTGTGCGGCCAGCGGGTTGGTCACATTCAGCCCCAACCCGCCGTACAGCGGCAGCCCCAGCCCTTTGGCAAACCGGAACTGGGCCAGGTTGTTCACCACAAAACCGGCAAACCCCTGGCCGGCAGCAGCCCGGGTCCGGCGGCGGACAACCTCCTCCCCGCCGGGGGCGAACATCACCCGGGGCAGCTCCAGCAGTGTTTTGCCGCGCAGCGGCTGCGGCACCAGGTCCGCCTGGGCCAGCGGCAAAATCAGCAGCGCCAGCCCGGCGGCGGCGTCCGGCATTTGCTCCGCCCGCTCAAAGCGGGCGGCCAGTTTCGGCGGGGCAGCGGGCGCCCGGCGGGGAAAGTCCGGCAGTTCGGCCGGGTGGATGGCATAGGGCACCGGCACGCTGCGGGCGGCCAACAGGGCATCCAACGCCCGGCGGCGCAGCTCATTGGCGGCGCTGCCCGGCAAAAACCAGGGACCGCCCTGCTGCAAAATCACCCGCTCCCCGGCCAGGAAGGGGGTGCCGCCGGTCTTGGCCAGGCTGCGGTCCAGGGCGGGGCCCGGGTCGCTGCGGGCGGGGGAGAGGGGCGCCCCCGCCGGGGTGGACACCGTGACAGTGTGCCCATCCCGGTCGGCGGCGGTCAGCCCGGCGCCGTCCTGCCGGACGGTCAGTGAAAAATCCACCGGTACCCGCTCATACTCCCGGCGGAACAGCTCCCGGGCTTTGGGGGTGGCAGCGCGGGTGCGGGCGGCGTCGGCCTCGGTGCGCACACCGAACATCCGGCCGTCGTTGCGGCCGGTGAAATAGCCGTCGGTGAAGCCGGAACGGGAGAAAATATCCCGCACCAGCGCCTCATCATAGGGCTGACCCGCCCGTGCCAGCCGGCAGGCGGTCACTGCGGCGGCGGCATACTCCGGCGTGCGCAGCCGGCCCTCAATCTTGACGCTGGCCACCCCGGCGGCCATGATGTCGGCCATGTGGGGGATCAGGTCCATGTCCTTCAGACTCAGGTGGCAGGCCTTGCCCGGCTGGCCGGGGCGCAGGTCCCCGGCGTCGAAGGGCAGGCGGCAGGGGCCGGCGCAGGCGCCCCGGTTGCCGCTGCGCCCGCCCAGAAAGGCGCTCATCATGCACTGGCCGCTCACCGCCATGCACATGGCCCCGTGGATGAAGATTTCCGTCTCGATGGGGCTGGCCTGACAGATGGCGCGGATCTCCTCCAGCGAAAGCTCCCGGGCCAGGATCGCCCGCTCAAAGCCCATGTCGGCCAGCTGGCGGGCACCCTCGGGGGTGTGGATGCTCATCTGGGTGCTGCCGTGCAGCGGCAGGTCGGGGGCAATCCGCTTTGCCAGTGCCGAGGTGGCCAGGTCGTCCACGATCAATGCGTCCACGCCGGCCCGGGCGGCGCAGCGGATAGCGTCGGCCAGGGCGGGCAGCTCACTCTCATAGACCAGGATGTTCAGCGCCGCGTGCACCCGCACCCCCCGCCCGTGGCAGAAGGCCACCGCGTCGGCCAGTGTATCGGGGGTGAAATTGCCGGCGGTGCGCCGGGCGTTGAAGCCGGCAAAGCCCAGGTATACAGCATCAGCGCCGCTGAAAACAGCGGCGCTGAGCATTTCCGCATTGCCGGCGGGGGCCAGAATTTCCGGCCGCAGCGCGCGCTGCGGCATACCCGCTGCCCCCATCAGTCCGGGATATCCTGCCGCGTCTTCAGGCGGGCTTCCAGGTCGGCCACCCGCTTGCGCAGGGCTACGTTGTCCCGGCGCAGCTCCTCGGCGGCCATCTTGGCACTGGCGGCGTCCTCCAGATAATCCTTGATCTGGCGGCGCATATTGTCGGCGCTGCCGCTGGCCTTTTCCAGCTCGTCCCGGTAGCTCAGCGCCGTCATGACGGCGGCGGTGGTGATGGACACCGAGTTGGAGGAGCTCATCAGCTCGTTCATGTCCAGGTTCAGCCGGTCGGCCAGATTCTTCATATAATCTTCGCTCTCGCTGGTGGAGATCACATAGCTGGAGCCGCAGATGTTCAAACGTACTTTGCTGGTTGCCATAATGTCACAACTCCTTTGATTCAAAATAACAAGATTCACAGAGTACCGGTTTATACCCAAAGCGCGCAGACCCTGCCGCGCACAGAAACGCATTGCCATCCTGCCGAACAGGTGGGGATACACTATTATTATACTATAAGAGACGGTTTTGAGAAAGACCTTTTGCCCGAAAAACAAAAAAATCTCGATTTATTGCCCGAATCTATTGCAATGGCCCAAAAATTCATCTATAATCGTGAAGATGGAATAGAACAGAGATTTGTATTGCATCGGTCCGCATCCTGTTTGGCGGTATCCGGCCCGGAACACCGAAATGGTCCGGATACACCCTAGTTTACACCGGCAGTTCCCATGTTAAACCTGGACTCTGACTTTGCCAAAGCCCGTACCCCCGCCTCAAGCCGGCTATGAAGGAGAGAAAAACGTGCTGAACTACACCAAAAAAGAATTTGACAAGATGCTGCGCGACAAGCTGACCAGCGAGTATGCCGTCACGCTGGAGGTTGCCTCCGACACGCAGATCTATCGCGCCCTGGCCATGATCACCCGTGAGATCATGTCCGACCGCCAGAAAGTATTCCAGGCCAAGACCTTGGGCTCCGGCCACAAGCAGGTGTACTACCTGTGCATGGAGTTTTTGATGGGCCGCAGCCTGCGCACCAGCCTGTACAACCTTGGCCTGAACGAGGTGGCGGAGCAGGTGCTGGCCGACGCAGATATCTGCATTGACCAGGTTTATGACCAGGAGCCGGACGCCGGCCTGGGCAACGGCGGCCTGGGCCGCCTGGCTGCCTGCTATCTGGACGGCATGGCCACCGACTGCATCCCCGGTACCGGCTACTCGATCCTGTATGAGTACGGCATCTTCAAGCAGAAGATTGTGGACGGCTGGCAGCAGGAAACCGCCGACAACTGGCTGCCCGGCGGCCAGGTCTGGATCAAGAGCCATCCCGACCAGGCCCAGGAGATCCGCTTTGACGGCCAGGCCATCGAGAGCTGGGACGGCGGCTTCCACCATGTGCGCTATGAAAACTATAACAGCGTCATGGCCATCCCCAACGATATGTATGTGGCGGGCTACAACTCCAACGGCGTGTCCAAACTGCGCCTGTGGCAGGCCAAGGCCCCCAGCTTTGATATGAGCAGCTTCAATGCCGGCAACTATTCCACGGCCATCAGCCAGAGTGCCAGCGCCGAGCTGATCAGCAAGGTCCTTTACCCCAATGACAACCACACCGAGGGCAAGATCCTGCGCCTGCGCCAGCAGTACTTCTTCTCCGCCGCCTCGGTGGCCGATATCCTGGGCATCCACCTGAGCCAGTACGGCACGCTGGACAACCTGCCCGACAAGGTGGCCATCCAGCTCAACGATACCCATCCCACCCTGGCCATCCCCGAGATGATGCGCATCCTGCTGGATGAGTGCAGCTATGACTGGGATGCCGCCTTCGACATCTGCCGCCGCACCTTTGCCTACACCAACCACACCGTTATGAGCGAGGCGCTGGAAAAGTGGAATGTGGACATCTTCCGTTCCACCCTGCCCCGTATCTGGCAGATCGTCTGCGAGATGGACCGCCGCTGCCGCGCCGACCTGGAAAAGGTCTTCCCCGGCGACCAGGGCAAGATCAACTATATGGCCATTTTGGGCGACAACCAGGTCCGCATGGCCAACATCTGCTGCTACACCTGCCACGCCATCAACGGCGTGTCCAAGCTGCACAGCGAGATCATCAAGGACAGCGTCTTCCACGACTACTTCCTGTACAAGCCCCAGGCCTTCACCAACGTCACCAACGGCATCGCTTACCGCCGCTGGCTGCTGGCCCCCAACCCCGGCCTGACCAACCTGCTGTCCGACACCATCGGCGACGGCTTCAAGCAGGATGCCTCTGAGCTGAAAAAGTTCGAGAAGTTCGCCTCCGACAAGCAGGTGCTGAACCGCCTGGGCCAGGTCAAGCGGGAGAACAAGGCCATCTTTGCCGATTATCTCGCCAAGGCCACCGGCCAGGTTATTGACCCGGATTCCATCTTCGACTGCCAGGTCAAGCGCATGCATGAGTACAAGCGCCAGCACCTGAATGCGCTGAACATCGCCGCCCAGTACCTGTACCTGAAGGCCAACCCCAACGCCGACTTTATCCCCAAGACCTATATCTTCGGCGCCAAGGCGGCCCCCGGCTACTATATGGCCAAGCAGATGATCCGCCTGATCTGCAAGCTGGGCCAGCTGATTGACAGTGATCCCGCCGTCCGCGGCAAGCTGAGCGTTGTCTATCTGGAGGACTACTGCGTCAGCCTGTCCGAGCGGCTGATGCCCGCCAGCGAGGTTTCGGAGCAGATCAGCCTGGCCGGCACCGAGGCTTCCGGCACCGGCAACATGAAGTTCATGATCAGCGGCGCCGTGACCCTGGGGACCCTGGACGGCGCCAACGTGGAAATTGCCGACGCCGCCGGCCATGACAATGAGATCATCTTCGGTATGCTGACCCCCGAGGTCAACGCCCTGAAGGGCATGGGCTATCATCCCAGCAGCTTCATCTATGACGACGACGTGGCCATGGCTGTGCTGGATATGCTGGAGAAGGGCTGGAACGGCGAGAATTTCAGCGAGATCACCAACAATCTGCGCAACTCCGACCCGTATATGGTCATGGCGGACTTCAAGGATTACCGCCGTGCCCAGGCGGATGTACAGCGCCTGTATGCCGACCGTGACAAGTGGAACCGAATGAGCCTGATGAACATTGCCAATGCCGGCATCTTCTCGGCCGACCGCTCGGTCATGGATTATGCCCGCAACATCTGGGGCATCACCCCGGTCAAGTAAATAAGGGGATCTACCGGCTGCCGGTCAGCCGGACAGGCCGCTGCGGCGCGGCACGGGGCCTTTCCCCGCGCGGTGCCCGGCGGCCTTTTTTGCAATGGAGGCGCAACAAATGCAGCATACCTTCTATAACAGCGCCGACCCGGCGTACAAAACGCCTTTTGGCGCCGTGCCGGCCAATACCGAGGTGGTCTTTCACCTGACCACCCCCGAAAGCCTTGGCTATGTGGACCCCCACCTGGTGCTGACCAAAGACCGGGAGGACCCGGTGCATTACCGCATGGAGTTTGACGGTCAAACCCCCGGCGTCAACCACTTTTCGGTGCGGGTGTGCCCCACCACCACCGGGCTTTACTTCTATTACTTTGACCTCTACACCGATTTCCGCAAGGTCATCCGCGGCAGCCATGGCGAGGGCGAACTGTCCTGGGTGGAGGGCCGCCAGTGGCAGCTGACAGTCTATGAGCCGGACTTCCAAACCCCGGCCTGGATCGAGAACGGTACCATGTACCAGATCTTCCCCGATCGCTTTTGCGAGGGGGTGCAGGGCAAGTCCATGGGCTTTGCCGACCGCATTTACCGGGAAAACAAGCAGGGGGAACCCTACTTCTGGCCCAACGAACAGGAGGACGGTTACCTGAACCGGGACTACTTCGGCGGCGACTTTGAGGGCATCCGCCAAAAGCTGCCCTATCTGGCCGGCCTGGGCGTCACCTACATCTACCTCAACCCCATCTTCGAGGCTCACTCCAACCACCGCTACAACACCGCAAATTATCTCAAACCCGACCCGCTTTTGGGCACGGCGGAGGACTTCACCCGCCTGTGCACCGAGGCAAAGGCAAAGGGTATCCGCATCATTCTGGACGGCGTGTTCAGCCATACCGGCTCCGACTCGCTCTATTTTAACCGGGAGGGCCGTTACGGCCCCGGCGGCGCCTACCGCGACAAAAACTCCCCCTACCGCAGCTGGTATGACTTTGACTCCGGCTACCAGAGCGGCTACCGCAGCTGGTGGGGGTTCGAGTCACTGCCCGAGGTGCAGGAGGAAGACCCCTCCTACGTGAATTTTGTCTGCGGCAAGGGCGGTGTCATCGACACCTGGATGCAGCGCGGCGCCTCGGGGTTCCGGCTGGATGTGGCCGACGAATTGCCCGACGCCTTTATTGAGCGCATCCGCCAGGCGGTTAAGGCCCACGGTGAGGATAAGCTGCTCATCGGGGAAGTGTGGGAGGACGCCACCACCAAGGAGGCCTTTGGCCGGCGCCGCACCTATCTGCGGGGACATGGGCTGGACACCACCATGAACTATCCCTTCCGCAACCTGACCATCGACTACCTGCACGGGGCGGACCCGGCGGATGTGGCCGAGGGCCTGCTGGAAATTGTGGAAAACTACCCCAAACCTGCGGTGGACTGCCTGATGAACTTTCTCTCCACCCACGATACCGAGCGCGCCATGACCGCCATCTCCGGTGAGCCGGCCAATGGCCGCGACCGCTATTGGCAAAGCGGCAGGCGTATCCCCAGGGCGCTCTACGATCAGGCGGTCCAGCGCCTGCTGCTGGGCTACGCCATGATCTTCACGCTGCCCGGCGTACCCTGCATCTATTATGGCGACGAGATCGCCATGCAGGGCTACCGTGATCCCTTCAACCGGGCCTACTATGACTGGAACAGCACCGAACAGCGGCTGCGGGGCCCGCTGCGCAATCTGGCAGCCCTGCGCAAAAGCTGCGACGCTTTCCAGGGCGGCCGGTTTGAGATCGTCCGTGCCGAGGGCGACCTGCTGCAGTATCGCCGGGTGGGGCGGACCCAGACCGCCGAGATCGTGCTCAACCGCGGCCCGCACCTGCTGCTGACCCAGGCGTTCGGCAAATCCACCGAGGTCAACCCCGGCGGCTTCACCATCCTGGTGGAGGACAACCACCCCACCCATGTGGGATACTTCGCCATTTGCTGATCAGCTTGCCTGCGGGCAGCAAACCCGCTGTGATTGCCGGTTCGGCACGGGGCGTTTGCCCTGGTGCCGGACCGGCTTTCTGTACCCTGCAGGGTGAAACGCCCGGCCCGCAGTGGCCTTCCTATAAAAAAACGACAGTTTTACCGGAAAGCTGCGCCCTTTTTACACGGCTTGCCCTTCTGTTCAAGCCCCAAACAGGATATTCTATACCAGCGCTGGCCACAGCAATGTGAAAAACCACAATATATAGTATAATACGGCATAAAAACCGGAAGATGTTGACTTTTTGTCGAGACTGTGTTAAAATGCTGACAATCTGGAACGGGGCGGACTGTCGCAGCCAAAACCTGCCCGAGGCAGATGCCCCGGCGCACGGTGCAAGGCGCCCCGCCCCGCTTCCAGCAAAACCGCCATTTCCGCAAAACCCCGCACAAGGAGGTGCCTTATGGGAATGGATACCTGGATCTGGCTGATCCTGGCCGTCGTCTTTCTGGTGGCCGAAGCCGCCACCACTGCGCTGATCTCCATCTGGTTTGCGGTCGGCGCGCTGGCGGCGCTGGTCGTCAGCATCTTCAACCCGTCACTTCCCCTTCAGATCCTTGCGTTTGCCATCGTCTCGGCAGTTACACTGGCCATCATGGTGCCGGTTCTGGCCCGCCGCCGCGCCAACAAAAAGCCCCCGGTCACCAACGGTTCTCAGCTGACGGTGGGCAAGCGGGGCGTGGTGCTCAAGGCCATCCTGCCCGGCGAGATCGGCCGTGTCCGCGTGGACGGGCTGGACTGGCAGGCCAGAGCCGACGCTGCCCTGCCCCAGGGCGTCCGCTGCCAGGTCACCGCCGCCGACGGTGCTGTGCTGACCGTGACAGCGGTGAAAGAAAACGTCTGACCGCATCTTTTTGCACATCGATGTCAAAAATGTCCCAACCTGCCATAGCAAAGGAGGAACCGTTATGCCGTTTGTGATTCTGGCTGTGATCCTGATTCTGGTGCTGCTGGTGCTGATCCGCTGCATCGTTATCGTGCCCCAGTCCAACGCCTTTGTGGTGGAGCGCCTGGGCGTCTACAAGACCACCTGGGAGGCCGGCCTGCACCTGAAGGTGCCTTTCCTGGAGCGGGTAGCCCGCCGCGTTTCCCTCAAGGAGGAAGTGGCCGACTTCCCGCCCCAGCCGGTCATCACCCGCGATAACGTCACCATGATGATCGACACCGTGGTGTTTTTCCAGGTGTTTGACGCCAAGGCCTACGCTTACGGCGTCAGCCGGCCCATCCAGGCCATCGAGAACCTGTCTGCCACCACACTGCGCGACATCATCGGCAGTATGTCGCTGGACGAGACGCTGACCAGCCGTGACGCCATCAACACCAAGATCACCGCCACGCTGGATGATGCCACCGACCGCTGGGGCATCAAGGTCAACCGCATTGAGCTGAAAAACATTGAGCCCCCGGCCGAGATCCGCCAGGCCATGGAAAAGCAGATGAAGGCCGACCGGGAAAAGCGCGCCAACATTCTGCTGGCCGAGGGCGAAAAGCAGGCGGCCATCACCCGTGCCGAGGGCGAAAAGGAGTCTGCCATCCTGAGGGCGGAAGCCGTCAAGCAGCAGCGCATCCGTGAGGCCGAGGGCGAGGCCCAGGCCCTGCTGCTGGTGCAGAAGGCCCAGGCCGATGCCATCCGCCTGATCAACGAGGCCGCCCCCACCCAGAGTATGCTGGCCCTGCGCAGCATGGAGGCGATGGAAAAGGTGGCCGACGGCAAAGCCACCAAGATCATTGTCCCCAGCGAGATGCAGAACCTGGCCGCCACCGTGTCCGCTATCCAGGGCATCGCCGGCGGCGCCCCCGCCGAAAAGTGACCCCCATCCCGATACAGAAACCTGTTTTCTCTGCCCCGCCGCGTCGAATTGCCCGATGCGGCGGGCCGTTTTGCATCTCCCGGCGCCACCCGTGGCGGCAAAAAAAGAATTGACGCGCCGCCCCAAATTTGCTATACTATACAAGTACGCTCGGCCGAATTTTCCGCCGCGGCGACCATAGGGAGATGTACTCAAGAGGTCGTAAGAGGGAGCACTCGAAAGTTTGCAGCCCGCTGGCCGATTCGTCCGCTAGGAATGGCGTGACGGCGGGATTTTCCCGGGGTATGCATCCGGTTATTATCCGCTTATCTTGCATCGAAATCTTGCATTTTTCCGAAAGGTTTGCAAGGCGGTGCTGGAAAAATTAAATATGGAGATGTACTCAAGAGGTCGTAAGAGGGAGCACTCGAAAGTTTGCAGCCCGCTGGCCGATTCGTCCGCCGCGAAAGGCGTGACGGTGGGATTTCCCCGGGGTATGCATCCGGTTATTATCCGCTTATCTTGCATCGAAATCTTGCATTTTTCCGAAAGGTTTGCAAGGCGGTGCTGGAAAAATTAAATATGGAGATGTACTCAAGAGGTCGTAAGAGGGAGCACTCGAAATGCTTTAGGTCTCGAGAGAGGCGCGTGGGTTCGACTCCCACCATCTCCGCCAAATCCCTCAGGAATCTTCCTGAGGGTATTTTTGTATTTTCACGGCAAGAGCCCCTTGCCGTTTGGGAGGAAGCGCTATGCCGACATTTACCATCGTGGGCGGGGTCAACGGGGCAGGCAAGAGCAGCCTGTCCGGTGTGCTGAAGGATTGCTTGGACGACTTGGGCGTTATCGTGGACCCCGACAGGCTGACCGCCCAGCACGGCGGCGATGAGTACGCCGGGGGCCAGGCTGCCGTTGCCAAACTGCAGGACTGCCTGGCCCAGGGCATCGACTTCACCGAGGAAAGCACCCTTTCGGGCAGCTTTTCCCGCAAAATGGCCCGCGCGGCCCGGGACAAGGGCTACACCGTGCGGCTGTACTATGTGGGCCTGGATACCGCCGAGGAATCGGTCCGTCGGATCGCCAACCGGGTGGCCCGCGGTGGCCACGACATCCCGACCCAGGACGTGGAACGCCGGTTTGCCCGGCGTTTCCGGGACCTGGGCAAGCTGCTGCCGCTGTGCAATGAAGCAACCTTCTATGACAACGACAATGGCTTCCGGGTGGTGGCTTTCTATCGCAACGGGGAACTGCTGCCCGCAACCGATACACCGCCTGTCTGGCTCACCGATCTGCGTCGGGAGCTCGCGCTCTGAACCAGTGTAGGATTACCACCGGTTTTCGGGTAGCTCTTCCGGCAGCGGCAGTGCCTGTTCCATCGTGGCGGCGCTGAGCTGCTTGGACTGAGAATCCAGGTGGGCGTAGATGTTGGCCGTGGTGGAGATGTCGCTGTGACCCAGCCATTCCTGGATCTGCTTCATCGGCACGCCCTGCTTCAGCAGCAGGCTGGCGCAGGAGTGGCGCAGATCGTGGAACCGGATCTTCCGCAGGCTGTGGTCGGCCAGCAGCCTGGCAAATCCGTCGGTCACTGCGTTGGGGAGGACAAGATTGCCCATCTCATCCACGAACAGGTAGCCCTTGTACTTCTGGTTGTAGCAGTTTCCGCAGAGTTTCTCGTTGTAGGCCTGCTGCTCCTTCAGCGCCCGCAGCCGCTGGGCGAAGCTGGCCACCAGAGGCAGGGTGCGCAGGCTAGATTTGGTCTTGGCCCGGTCGGCCTCCACCAGGACGTGTTTGCCCTCCAGGTTGGTGCTGGTCACGATGTGGCGGATGGTTAAAGTGCCGGCCTCAAAGTCCACAGCGTCCCACCGCAGGCCCAGCACCTCGCCTCGGCGCAGCCCGTAGAAGGCTGCGAACTGGATGATCAGTTCCAGCCGGTGGCCCCGGGCCGCTTCAAACAGCTGCTCCATCTCCTCGGCGGTGTAGTAGGCGGCCAGATACTTCTCGGGCTTGGGCCGCTCCACCTTGTCCACCGGGTTGCCGGGGATCAGGTCCAGCTTCACGGCGTATTTCAGCGCCTTGTGCAGGTTGGCGTGCTGCCGCAGTACGCTGGTGGCTTTCAGCGTTTCCAGCTCGTGGAGATAGAAACTCTGGATGTGCCGTGCCTGCAGGCCGCCCAGCGTGATGCCGGTGGGCTCGAAGTAGGGGACGATGTGGTTCTTCACATTGAAGTTGTAGGAGGACCAGGTGGTTTCCTGCACGGCGGGGCGGATGATCTTCAGCCAGTAGAGCATATAGTCGCTGAACAGCATATCGGGGCTCAGTTCCTCTTTGCGGTTGGGTTTGGGCGGAGTGAAGCTGCGGCGCAGTTCCCGCAGCATCTCCTCCGCCCGCTTTTTGTTGCCCTTCACAGGCAGTCCGGTGGCGTGCCAGGGCTGTTTGCGCTTGCCGTCGGCACCGGTGTAGCTGAGCACCATGTAGTAATATCCGTTTTTCTCTTGCAGTCGGCCTGCTACCATAGGCATTTCTCCTTTCATACTCGTTTGTACGGGTTTCCGGGTCCAACACAACAATACCCGGAATCCCCGGCAAAAGCTATTCACAAATCTACACAAGGATACGCCCTTGTCTTGGGTACGAATCTACCAAAGCGCCCGCACCGGGAACTTCCCGGCGCGGGCTTTTGATATGGTTGTGGTTCAGCGTTCCAGACCGCGGCGGCGCTTGCGGTGGCGGGCTTTTTCCTCGGCCCGCTGGCGGGCCTGTTCCTCCAGGGCCTTGCGGCAGGCGGTGGTGGCTCGTACCCTTCGGAGAATCCTGTCGCAGACTTCATCCTCGTGCCGCAGAGCCTTGATCTGGCGGGTCAGTTCAGCCCGGCGCTCAGCGGTGCCGGGCGGCGGGACCTTGTGCCGCAGCAGCCGGGCACAGTCGGCGCGCTCTTTGCAGAGAGCGTCAATCTGCGCCGCCAGTTCCCGGCGGTGGGCCTCCACCTCGTCGGTGGTGTGGAAATCCCGGTCAAAGCAGAGGTGCATCTCCTCCAGCGTGCGCTCCACGTTGCGCCAGATCGCTTCGATCTCGGGCCAGTTGATGGACGCCCGGGGATTCGGCTTGACCTGCACCTTGTACCGGAAGTAGAGATACTGCCGGCCCAGGTGGGGCTTGCCGAAGAGTTCGTCCAGCAGTCCCTTGTACCGCACCTTGGCCCAGGAACGAAAGACCGGGCGCCTGGGACGGTCATACCCGCCGAACAGGCTGTAATAGTGGGGGCCGAACTGGTAATAGTGGGCGTCCAGCACCCGGGCCAGCGCGGGCCAGTCGAACTCCGGGCCCAGGCGATGCACTCGCACCGGGCGGCCGCCGTCCACTGAGCGCAGCGTGGCGTACTTGCGGCCCTCCTCCCGCCGCCACAGATAGCCCATCTGCCGCAGGGCCAGGGCAAAGTCCTCCTCGGTGCTGGTCTGCTGGAGGGCGGAGCGCAGTGCCTCCCGCATCCGGTTGTACCGGGTGGGTTCGCCCCGGCGCTCCGCTTCGTAGAGGGGGCGCGGCGGGCTTTTGCCCAGGGGCTGTACCACTGACAGCCCCTGGGCCCGGCAGAGGGCGTCGGAGGCGCGGCGCAGTTCCCGGTACTGGCTGCGGCGCTGCTCGTACTTTTTGCCATCCACATAAGACACCGCGTTGATGACAAAGTGGTTGTGCAGGCAGTGGGTGTTCATGTGGGTGGCCACCAACACTTGGAAACGCCCGCCCCACACCTGCCGGGCCAGCTCCACCCCGATGGCGTGGCACTGTTCCGGGGTTACCTCGCCGGGCTGGAAACTCTGGTAGGCGTGCATCGCCACCACGCCCTCGGTCTTGCCGAACTTCCGCTGCACCGCCCGCATATCCGCCCAGGCGGTTTCGGGGCGGCAGTGGATGCCGCTCACCAGTTTTGCGCTTTCCGGCAAGGTGGTCTTGGCGTCGTTCCCGGCGTAGTGCAGCGCCTGGGACAGGGCACCGTATTCGGTTTTTTCCGGGTTGGCGGCATAGTCCACCACCCGGCGCAGGTTGTCCCGCACCGGCCAGATCTTGGTGACGGCCAGAGATTACTCCTTCGGCAGCAGGGCATCCCGGATCTGGTCTGTGGCCGCCCGGCAGGAGAGCGCGTCCCCGGGCGGCAGAAGGTCCGCCAGCGCGTCCAGTTCTTCAAGAGCGGAAAACAAAGACGCGGGCGGATGAAACTGCGGTGTGTACCCCAGTGCCTGCTGCCGGAGATATTCCGACAGCGTCAGGCCGCAGCGACGGGCAGCGGATTCCATCCGGCGCTTTTCAGCCGGTGTCACCCGCACGTTGATACCCACGGTGCGGTTTCTCACGAGGAAGCCTCCCGTGAGAAATCGGGGTTCGGGGCCGTCCCCGTAGGAGCGGCGGTGTCCGCCGCGGCGAAGGGGTGCCCGTCGGCAACACAAAGCCCATGCTCGCTACCGTGATGCGGCCCCGGTGACGGTGATGACGACGATGACGGTACGGGGGCCGCACCCTCTTCACCAGCCGGTACCGTACCAGACGGTAAAGGGGATCTGCCGGGATCATCGTCACTACCGTCATGACCGTCATCTTCGTCATAGATGAAGCACAGCAGCCGGGTGTTGGAGGTGCGCCGGGACTGGTAGCGGATGCCCTGCGGGGCAAACACCGTGTAGAAGTGCTCCACCAGTTTGCGTGTGAACTGATTGGGCAGCACATCGGTGATGCCCGCAGCGGTCAGCAGTTCGGTGGCGGTGCCTGTCCAGCTGCCGATGTGCTGGATAAAGTCCGCCGCCCGCCACAGATAGTCCGGGACGGCCTTTCGGACCTGCTCCTCAGCGGATTCCTCCTCCAACAGCTGCCAGATGCAATCCCGGGTCTGCAGGTGGAGGGTGCAGCTGTCCATGTCACGGCCCGTCACCAGCAGCCGGGCCGTGTCGCTCATCCGCTGGCGCTGCAGCAGCCAAATGGTGTCGGCGGCGCCCATCAGGCCGTTGGACCCGGAAATCTGCTGGAACGGGTCGGATGCGCCCTGTTTGCGCAGATGATGCACCAGCAGCAGCCCGATACCGCGGCGGTCCGCCAGGGATTTCAGCGCGCTCATATCCTGATAATCGCTGGCGTAAGCGCCGTTGTTCGGGTCGGCGGCGCGGACCTTCTGCAAGGTGTCGATGACCACCAGCCCGGTTTCGGGGTGTTGGGACAGAAATTTCTCGATCTGGAGTTCCAGCCCGTCCCCGATGGCGCAGCTTCCGGTCTGGAAGTACAACCGGCTGGGAACGGAGTCCTCGGTCAGGCGGAACAAACGCCCCTGGATGCGGGCATAGGTGTCCTCCAGACAGAGGTACAGTACAGTCTGTGGCTGGGTGGTGCGGCCCCAGATCTCGCCGCCCCGGGCCAG
>CALXHQ010000016.1 GCA_944388145.1 uncultured Gemmiger sp.
ACTCTTGGTGTCGCTCTCGATGACACCCTTGCCCACCACTGTGCTGCGGGAATGTTGGATCAACAGTTGGTTTCCGCCGTGCAAATCCTGCCACCGCAGAGCACATAGCTCCCCGCGGCGCAGGCCAGTGGACAGCGCCAGCAGATAGTACACCCGGTACAACAGCGGTTCCTGCAAAATACATTGCAATAACTTCTGCATTTCCCACGCCTGGGGTATGCGCTGCTGCGGCTTCTCAACGCGCAGTTTCTCCACGCGGTGAGCCGGGTTGTACATCAGGATGTCATTTTTCACGGCATCCTGCAAGACGGCAGAAATGGTGTCCAGATACTTATGTACCGTATTTTCCGACATGGTTTTTCCATTTCGACCGGGACGTTGGCGCAATTCCTCGCACAGCTCCTCCAGCACCATTGGCCGAATCTTACACAACGGCAAGCCGCCAATAGAAGAGTACACCGCTTCCAGCATCCGCCGGTACCCCTCCAGCGTACTGGCCTTGTAGCGCCGTTCCATGCGCGTTAACCAGCCGTTAGCATAGTCCTCGAACCGGGAATTCTCGCTCTGGTCGATGCCGGTGCGGAACCGTTTTTCCAGCCGCTCCGCCTCGGCCATAACGTACTGCCGGATGCTCCGCTTTGGCACCTCTTTGGGTACATCGACAGTTCGTGCCTGCATCCGCTTCTGGCCGTTGGGCTTATAGCCATTACAAACTGTAATTTTATATTTTCTTTCTCCGCGCTGTTGAATATATGCCATACAGGCACCTCCTATCGTTTCAAATTCATGACGCCAGTGACGGGCGTGACGCTGGTGACGGTTGTGACGGCAGTGACGGGACACCCCCGCTATAGCTGTATCTGTCACACCCGTCACTGCCGTCACTCGTGTCACAGGCGTCACTGGCCTGCGCCTCATAGCGTAGGCACAGTAGCCGTTTGCTGTTGGTCCGCTTAGTTTCCAGCAATATCCCACATTTAGCCAGTGCCTCATCGTGGCATTGCAGATATTTGGAAAGGATCGCCGGGCTCCAATAGCTGCCCTGACTTTCCAGTTGTGCTGCCAGTTCAGTGGCCGTCCCCCGGAATTCGCCCGCCGCCAGCAACTTTTTCAGTGCATTGACCACCAAGGTCAGCCGCAACTGCTCCGGCGGCACGGCCCGCCTCCAACGGCAATCGGCAAATTCCAGTTCTTCCTCCACGTCCTCGATGTCTCGCCCGGTGGCATAGAGGGTGGCGGTGCCGTCCTGGCGTTTGTTGCGCATTAAAATCAGGGTACCATCTGCCGCACCCGTCAGCCCGTTGGTGCCGGACAGCCGGTTGAACGGATCGTCGTCCGTCATCTTGCGCAGGTGGTGGATCACCAGCAGGCAAATACCGTTGCGGTCGGCCAGCGCCTTGAGCGCCCCGGCATCCTCGTAGTCGCTGCTATAGGACAGCCCGTTGCCACTCGTGCACCGCACCTTTTGCAGCGTATCCAGCACCACCAGCCGGATATGCGGATGTTCCGCAAGCTGCGCCTCGATCTGCTGCTCCAGGCCCTGCCCGATAGGCGCGGCCCGGTGGCAGAGGTGCAGCCCCTCCGGCGCGGTATCCGCCAGCCGCAAAGCCCGGCTGTGCAGCCGTTGTGGCCCGTCCTCCAGCGCCAGGTAGAGCACCTCGCTTTTCCGCGTTGCGCGCCCCAGAAAGGCCTTTCCGCCGCACACAGCGAGACACAGTTGCAGCGCCATCCAGCTCTTGCCGACCTTGGGTGAACCGCCCAGTATGTACAGCCCCGGGGCCAGCAGGCCGTCCACCAGATATTCCACCGGCTCTATCGGTTGCTTGTACAGCTCCTGCATGGTGTAGGTTTTCAGTTCGTTGGTTTCATTCGTCATCGCATTTTCCTTTCTGCCTTATGGCCTTACTTGTTATGCTTTTTCCCAGCCAGGTAACAAGGGGTTTGGGTACTCCCAAAAGTTTGCGTTTGGACATCCAAACGCTATGCTAGCAAAACTTACTGAGCTGGCAAAGAAACTTTTCAGCCGGTTTTTCTCGCGCAATTGCCCCGCTGTACCCGGGTGGATTCCAATAGGAATCCTGGCGGAAAATCTGGTAGCCAGAGTGGATTCCTATAGGAATCCCTGCCGGAGCAAGTGGTATCATACGGGTGATATCACCCTCTCCGCGGCCCGCAAAAGTGGTATCACACGGGTGATACCATTCCCGCATTCGGTTCGTCCAAGTTCAAATTCAGATGATAATGTGCTCTTGCCATGCGCCCTCCTTTACGCGCTTATTGTGCTTACTTGACTTAAAATCAAGAATTTGGTATGCTAATTATGCGAATATTCCGCATCTATTTGCCTTCTATTTTATGCGCCATATTCGCATCTGTCAATGCAGTTCATAAATTATTAAGCAATATATCTGCATAATTTGGGAGGTGTCTCATGACATTTGGTGAAAAGCTGCGCCGTGCTCGCAAAGAAAAGGGTCTGACGCAAGCCGAACTTGCCAATCAGGCCGGGTTGGGGCTGCGGACGATCATCGCTTACGAAAAGGGCGAGACCTACCCGCAAAAGCGCTCTACATATCAGACATTGGCGGACATTTTGGGTGTACAGGCGGACGATCTGCACAACGAAGAAACCACGACCAACACACCGCCGCTTTCCCGCGCACAATGGGAGAACGCCAAACAACAATATGAAAAGCTGCTCCCGGATGGTCCCGCCTGGCCGGGCGATTCCACCTATGAGGCTTACTGCGAAAAGATGGCACAATCAGCAGGTGTAGACCCCGCAAGCAACTATTACAAATCGACCGGGCAAGAGCTGCCGCAAATCACAATTCGCCCCGCCCTGGCCCAAGACTTCCCTGTTCTATTGCAGATCTGCAAGGACCGCTGCCAATTCGACGCCACACGCGCAGGTGTTGACAAAAGTAAACTTCCCACTTTTGAATCACAGCTCGAAGCCCTGACACAGGCCCTCGTCGGTTGGATCGCCGCCGGGCAGTGCTTCCTGATGGAAGCCAACGGCCGCCCCGGCGCCTGGTTCGTCTTGCAGCTGCCTGCGCCGGACGAGTATCTCGCCCCCAACAAACGAAAAGGCGGCGCGAAGGCAACGGCCTCCACGCCGCTGCCCCGCGCCACCATGATGGGCCCCTACACAAGCCCCCACTTTGCGGGTGCTTCCAAACACATGTTTGCCTTCTGCAAAGCCTGCTGCCCGCGGTTGGCCATCGAGGTCCTGCTGGATGACCCCCTCAGCAAGCACCGCCTGGTCTACTGGCTGGGCCAAGGATTTGTTCCTAACGCGCTAACGCCATCCGGCAAAGCAGTGCGGCTTGTCAGCCAATAAGCTCATGCCGTATTCACGTTGTCAGCAGCGCCCCTGATCCGATCGAACAGGACGCCGCACTGTGGTCGGTCTACAGAATCTCTTCGATCTGCTGCGGCGATGGCATCGAACGGATCGCGCCTTTGCGGGTGGTGACCAGGTAGGCGGCCGTATTGGCAAAGTGCAGCATCCCGGCCAGGTCAGCCTCGGTCAGGCCGTCCAGGCCGTGGTCCAGCACAAAGTTCAGCACACAGGCGCAAAAAGTGTCCCCGGCGCCGGTGGTCTCGATCACGCCGCCGCGGGTGCAGGCGGGTTGGAACACCTGTTGACTGCCGTAGAAGGAATGGCTTCCGTTGGTGCCCGCGGTGACATTCAGCAAGCGGTTGTTCGGGTACTGTGCCTGCAGCTGAGCCGCGCCCTTGGCAAAATCCGTCTGGCCAGTCATGAATTCCAACTCGTTGTCGGCGATCTTCAACACATCGCATCGGGCCAGGCCCCAGGCGATCTGCGCGCGGGCCTCCTCCAGGCTGTCCCACAGGGGCGGGCGCAGGTTGGGGTCAAAGGAGATCAACGCACCGTTCTCTTTTGCCAGCTCTAGCGCCGTTTGGGTGGCGCTGCGCACCGCCTCACGGGTGAGGGAGAGGGTGCCGAAGTGAAAGATCTTCGTCTGTGTGATCAACTCGGCGGGAAGCTCCGCTGCGGTCAGCATCATGTCGGTGCCGGGGTTGCGGTAGAAGGAAAAGTCCCGGTCCCCGTTCTCGAAGGTCTTGACAAAAGCCAGTGTTGTGCGCACGGCCGGGTCCACCGCTAGTCCATCCATGCAGATGCCTGCTTCTTCGGCCACCTGCCGCAGCTGGCGGCCGAACAGGTCGTCCCCCACCTTGCCCACAAAGGCGCAGGAGCGGCCCAGCTTTTTCAGCATGGCCAGCACGTTGCAGGGCGCGCCGCCCGGGTTGGCCTCAAACAGCGGGTTGCCCTGGCTGCTCTCGCCGTTCATGGTGAAATCGATCAGCAGCTCGCCCAGGGCCACCACATCAATGGCTGGTTCCATCTTCTGCCGCCCCCTTTCGGTCCAGGTCGATGTCGTATTTTTCCACATCCATCAGCACCGAGCCGATGGCATCGAAGCTGATGGCGTTGGCGGATTGCCGGGTGAAGATCGCAACCGAGACCGCCTGTTCGCCATCGTTGACAAACACCTCGACACTGTAGCGGTCCAGCAGGATGCGCAGTTTCAATTGGCCATCCTGCGGGCGTACCAGCAGACTGCGGGTGTGCACCACATCGGCATTGCTGCCGCTGCGGGTGCGGTCGATCTTCAAGATGCTGGTATCCGGCCGGTAGCGGATCGTGGTGACATACTCGCCGTCCTTTGCCACATTGACCCGGAAGCTGTGGTAGAGTTCCCGCTCGGCAGGGCGGATCTCTACTGTCATGTCCACCATGCGGCCTTCCACCCGGTGGAGGTTGGTCTCGGAAGTCAGCAGTACATTCTGGTAGCAGACCCGGTTGCAGCGGTACTGTTCCAGCTCCCGCACCGGCTGCTGATACAGCCGCCCCTCCCGGATGGAAAGTTCCCGCGGGATGGACATCTGCCCAAACCAGCGGGCATCGCGCGGCTTGCAGCTGAGGGTGTTCCAGTTCTGCATCCAGCCGATCATGATGCGGCGGCCGTCCGGGGCCAGCAGCGTCTGCGGGGCATAGAAGTCGATGCCGTAGTCGATCGCCTGGACGGCTTCCCGCACAAAACGGTTTGCGGAGGTATCATAGCTGCCGATCAGGCAGACCGTGCCATTGCCCGCGTGGAATTCCAACCCGATGGGGCTCATCTCCTGCGGGCTGACAAACAGTACCTGTTTGCCGTCCAGTGGGAAAAAGTCCGGGCATTCCCACATTTGACCATACTGGCTGCGGGAGGCATCCACCGTACCCACCAGCGACCAGGCAAAGCCATCCTCGCTGCGGTAGAGCAGCACGGCGCCGCTGCCATCGGAAGAGCGGTTGCCCACCACCAGGCGGTAACTGCCGTCCGCTTCCCGCCAGACTTTCGGGTCGCGGAAATCCACCGGGCTGCCGCCTTCGGGCAGGTCGGCGGCCGTCAGCACCGGGTTGCCGTGCCATTTTTCATAGTTGACGCCGTCGCCCACCGCCAGCGCCTGGGTCTGGGTCTCGGTGGTGCGGCCATCCTCGCCCAGATGTTTGCGCACAGCGGTGTACACCAGCAGCTGGCGGCCGTCCGGCAGTTCCACCGCGCTGCCGGAAAAGCAGCCGTTCTGGTCATATGCCGTATCGGGGGCCAGAGCTGCGGGTAGTCGTTCCCAGTGCAGGAAATCCCGGGTCTTGGCATGGCCCCAGTGCATGGGTCCCCATTCGGTGGAATAGGGGTGGTACTGATAGAACAGATGGTATTCCCCCTGGTAGCAGGAGAACCCGTTGGGATCATTCATCCAGCCAATGGTTGGGGTCAGGTGATAGGCCGGGCGTTGGTCCGCCGGGATCAGGGGACCGTAACGGGCCTCGAATTCCCGCGCCCGGTGCAATGTGTTATCGGTCATTTTGCGTTTCCTCCTGTTGGGTTTTGGCGGCCTGCGCGGCTGCGTCCTCCGGCCGCAAATGCTTGAGAAATACCTTTTCGATCAGGATGCTGGCCAGCCAGTAGACACCTGCCGGGGCAACCAGCGCCATGCCCGGCAGCCCCAGCGCCAGAACCAGGCCCGCCGCCAGGCAGGCAAAGACTTCCAGTGTGCGGATAGGGTGCCAGATCATCAGCAGAACGCTGAAGCGCAGCACCTCCCGCACTGTGCCGTTGAAGCGGGCGGTGTATCCACCCATGTGAAAATGGCTGATGCTGCCAGTACCGATGATACCAATTTTGATTTTTTCCATAAGAGTTCCTCCTAATATCGTCTATTTGATGCCGCTTGTGCTGATGCCCTCCAGGAAGGACTTCTGCATGAAGAAGAAAAAGATGACCATGGGAATGATGAAGATGGCCGAAGCCGCCATAAGCTGCGCCCACTGGAACCCGTAGGATGTCGTGAACTGGCTCAAGCCCAGAGAAATGGTCCACTTGGCGGGGTCGGTCAGGTAGATCAGCGGGCCAAGGAAGTCTGTCCAGGACCAGACGAAGGCAAACAGCGCCACCGTTACCAGCGCCGACCGTGCCAGAGGCAGTACCAGCTGGAAATAGATCCGAAATTCCGATGCACCGTCGATGCGTCCGGCTTCCAGCAGTTCATTGGGGACGTTGTTAAAGAACTGCCGCATCATAAAGACAAAGTAGGCTTTGCCAAAAAAGTCCGGCAGCACCAGCGGCAGGTAGGTGTTGATCCAATTCAGTTTGACGTAGATGCTGTACAGCGGGATCATGGTGATCTGGAACGGCAGCATCATGGTGGCCAGTACCAGCAGAAAGACCTTATCGCGCCCTGGCCAGCGCAGTTTGGAAAAGGCGTATGCCACTGGCGGCACCGAGAGAAGATTGCCCAGCACGGCCAGCGCCGTGACGGTCAGCGAGTTGAGCAGATACTGCAGATACGGTACAGCCTGGAAGGCGTCCACATAATTCTGCCAGCAGATCGGGGAGGGGAGCCACTGCGGCGGGTAGCTGAAGATCTGCGAATCGCTTTTCAGGGAGGTGCTGATAAGCCAGACAAAGGGAACGAAGAAAAACGCGCCTACCGCGACCAGGACCGCATAGCGGAGTGCCTTTTTCCACTTTTTTGTAACCATATGACGTCACTCTCCGTAATGGACCCACTTGGGTGCGGTTTTCAGGATAAGGGCGGTCACCAGCAATACGATCAGCAGCATGAACCAGGCCTGGGCGCTGGCATAGCCGAATTTCAGACAGGAAAAAACCTCCCGATACAGGTTCGGCGCATAGAACAGCAACGAGTTGCCGACGCCGCCGATATCGCCGGGCGTGCGGCCTCGGGTCAGCGAAACGACATACGACTGGGTGAACATGTTGAACCCGGCGATGATGCCATTGATGAGCTGAAACAATGTGACCGGCGTAAGCATGGGCCAGGTGACCGCAGTGAATTTATGCCAGGCATTTCCGCCGTCGATCTCCAACGCCTCGTAGTATTCACGGGGGATGTCGCCGATGCCGGCCAGGTACACCACCATCGTGTTGCCGATCCCCCACAGTACGATCAGGAGGATGGCGGGTTTGCTCCATTCTGCGGATGAAAACCACAGCGGCTCAGGCAGGTGCAGCATGCGCAGTATGGCGTTGACCAGGCCATACTGGGGATTCAACAGCCATACCTAGATCAGCGCCCCCGCCACCGGCGGGACCAGCGCAGGCAGATAGTAGATCGTGCGGAAAAAGGCTCTTCCCCGCACATCCATATTCAGCAGGACCGCAGTGAAAATGGCCAGTGCCAGCTGCAGTGGGACGCCGATCACCACGAACCACAGGGAATTGTACAAAGCGTGGCGGAAGTTTTCATCGCCGAACATATCCACATAGTTTTGGAGCCCGACCCATTTGGGAGGGGAGAAAAGATTGTACTCGGTAAAACTATAGTAAAGCGTGGTGACGATGGGGTAAAGCGAGAATGCCACAAAGCCGATCACCCAGGGGGCGATGAATACCATGGCGAGCCTGACCTGTGCGCGCCCCAGCCCGCTGGAACGCTTCTTTTTTGTTCTCTTCATAGCTTGTCTCCTTCAAAACTTCCCCACCGCCAAATGGCGGTGGGGAAGTCCTGCTCCAGCGGCGATACCGTGCCGCCGCTTACCGCACCCTGACGCGGATGCCCTGTGATCTCACCCGTTGCCGGCGGCCCATTCGTCGGCGACGGCCTGGATGCTCTCTGTTACTTTGTCCAGCGCCTCCCGCGGGGTGTAATCACCGTTATACATCTGCTCTTCCACGGCGCTCAGCTCATTCTGGTACTGACCCATGAAGGGGGCCGCCGTGAGCGCCCGGACGTTTTCCTGGTTGGCCAGTTCTGCAAAAGGTTCCAGGCTGGGGTTCTGCTCAAACAGCGAAGCGTTTTCCAGGCCGGAATGCGTGGCAGGCAGATTGCCCTTCTGCGCGCAAAGTTCCACCTGGCACTCGTCGGAGGTGAGCCACTCGATAAACGCGTAGGCGGCCTCTTTGTTCTTGGAAGCCTCCGGGATGACCAGCATACCGCACTGCAGGAACGCATCGTTGTTGGCTTCGTTCCCCTGCACGGAAGGCAGCGGCGCCACGCCCCAGTTCATGTCCGGCGCGTACTCGGCAATAAACGTGGGGAACCATTCGCCCTCGATGCTGAACGCCATCGCGCCGGTGAAGAAGGGGTTCTCGGCGCTCTGGTACTGCCCCAGGCCGCTGCGGAATTTCTGCACCTTGGCGGTGTCATAAAATCCGGAATACAGGGAGTATTTCTGTTCCATGGCAGCCACCATTTCGGGGCTGTTGGCCAGGACGGTATTGGTTTCGGCGTCATAGAGCGACGCACCGTACGCATACGGGATCGCAGCGACCGTCACACCGGGATAATTCGGCACATAACCCAGGCGGGTGTAGTCGCCGTTGCTGTCGGTCTGGGTGACCGCCTCGCACATTTCGGAAAACTCATCCCAGGTCTTGGGCGGTTCGGTGTAACCGGCTTCGGCCAAAATGTCCTTGTTGTAGAACAGCATATAGGTGTCCATCGTGAACGGGATACCGTACTGCTTGCCGTCGATCTGCCCCAGCTCCATCAGGGAGGAGATATAGTTTTCGGTATCGGTGCCGTTGGCTTCGATATAAGGGGTCATATCAGCCAGGGCGCCGCTGTTGGCCCACTTATTGGCGATGCAGTCCATCGTAAAGCCCACATCGAAAGAATCCCCGCTGGTCATGGCGATCAGCTGCTTTTCTTCCGTCGTGCTGCCCAGGACCTCCACCTTGATGTCCGGCCGCACTTCGGAGAAGCCTTCAATGATCTTCTCAAACTTTTCTGCTTCCAGCCCTTGCCAGGTGTGCCAGAATTTGATCGTTGTCGTTTCTTCGCTGGCGCCGGAAGATGCGGCAGCCTCCGACGTTCCGGCGCCGGAAACCGCTTCCGAGCCTCCCTGGTCGCAGCCGGCAAGCATCGCGGCGGCAAAGACACAGCTTGATACCAGACAGAACAGTTTTCGTTTCATGAAAAATACCTCCTTGTTATAAAAGCATTTACAGTTTTGCCAGCTTGCGGACATTGTTCACACTGATGCGGGAGCCTTGGCGGCAGTCCTCCACGCCCTCGTACTCGATGCACACATCGCCGTCATAGCCGGAGCGTTTCAGGCGCTTCATCAGTTCCACCACCGGCAGTTCCCCCTGGCCTACGATGGCACCGCGGAAGTACCGGCCGCCATTGGTCTTTGTCCAGCCGCCTGCATCCAAAAGCAGATCGTCGTTCCGAATATAGAAATCCTTGAAATGGACGGTCTCGGCAAAGGGGAGCAGGGCCTCCATACAGACCAGGGGGTCCTCATCCACACAGATGGCGTTGCCCACATCCAGCGTGCAGCGGAAGTTGGGGCGGTCTACCCCCAGGATCAGCTGACGCACACGGTCACCGCCGTTGATGTAGGTGCCGTGGTTTTCCACCGTCAGCGTCATGCCGCAGGCGGCCGCATAGTCTGCCAGCTCCCGGCACACCTCGATGATCCAGGGCAGATCCCGCTGGTAATTTTCGATCACATTGTCTTCCGGCTGGCGGCCCCAGGCGGAAAGATCACAGCGGATGCGCGGCACGCCCAGGTGGTGTGCGATGTCGATCTGGTCTTTGAGGCGTTCGGCTGCCGCACGGTCCTTTTCCCTGTCGCCGGTCAGGATGTTGCCCGGCGTACAATACAAGGCAAAGCCATACGAACAGATGCAGTATCCCGGCCAGCGTGTTCAGGTAGATGTGAAGGTGGTGCCGCTGAAAAAAAGGGATACGATGCTGGAAGAAGATAAGCCTGCTTATTGGCTTATGTAAAAAAGCTAATGAGCCCAATAAACAAAGAGGTTCCTATGTTGACGCCTTAAAAACAACTGGAAAATCTGTACATACTGGATGATGGCCATGTGCGGCATTTCATGCTGCGGGGTCCCGGCGTGGCCCTGCTGGCCGGGACCCTGCCCAGCGTCCCCACGCCGGGCAAGTCCCACCGCACCTACCAGGTCCGATAGACCGCCTTCTACTGCACCAAGGAGGACCGGGTCCGGCGGTAAGATGCCTAAGACGGGGGCGATTCAGCAATAGAGTGCCGCCCTATGCCAAAAGCGGTCCTCAAAGGAAGTTATTTGGGCTTCCTTTGAGGACCGCTTCGTTGTATGGCCTTCTTCCCATGCTGGCGTGCCCTGCTTTTTGCTTTATAATGGTGTTACGCATAAAAATCCACAGCGCCGGGCAGACCCCGGTGCATGGCACAGGAGGTGTATCACCATCGCCAGCAAAAGCTATGGTTATGTTCGCGTCAGTTCCCGGGACCAGAACGAGGCCCGGCAACTCGTTGCCCTGCGCGCCGTCGGTGTGACGGATCGGCAAATTTATTCTGACCGGCAGAGCGGCAAGAATTTTGACCGTCCGCAATATAAACGGATGCTGAGGAAAATGAAAAAAGACGATCTGCTTTACATCAAAAGCATCGACCGGCTGGGACGTAATTACGCGGAAATTCTGGAACAATGGCGCCTGCTCACCAGGGAGAAGGGCGTGGACATCGTAGTACTGGATATGCCCCTGCTGGATACTCGCCGGGGCAAAGACCTGATGGGGACCTTCTTATCCGATGTGGTTTTGCAGGTTTTATCCTTCGTGGCCGAAAACGAACGCGCCAATATCCGCCAACGCCAAGCTGAAGGTATTGCCGCCGCCAAGGCCCGCGGCGTGCGGTTTGGCCGGCCGGCCATGCCGCTTCCCGCCAATTTTAATGATATATGCCGGCAATGGCAAAATGGCGAAATCTCTTGCGCCGAAGCCGCCCGCACCTGCCAGATGCCGCCGTCGTCCTTCCGTTATCGCGCCCGACACATTGCACCGCCGCTTTCCACTGAGCGCTAAGTACCAACTTTTGCACAAAAAGGTGTACTTTTTTGGCATTTCCTATTTTTTTCAGTATAGCATATCGAAGCCGTCTTTTCTACCGAAAAGACGGCTTTTTGTGTTAGTCAGGACCATTTATCGTACTTATTTTCCAATTCCAACCTTTTATAGCGTGCGCCAAAAAGTACACCTTTTTGCCGCACATCCTCATCATGGATTTTACCGAAAGGAGCATCATCATGTCGCCTCCTGTTTTGTATAACGGCGCCCTCACTGCTGAACAGTATCTTTTTCAAGAAATGCGGCTTACCGCCCGCTTCTATCTGGATGACCTTTCTGTTACGGATGCCGCCGCGCAGATCCTGCGCGGCAATCTGTTCCAGTATCCCACCGAGCGTGAAGTCGCCCGCATGACCCGCGCCTGCTATAAACGCTTAGACGCGCTGGGCAGCCGTGATCTGGTACAGGAGCTGGCGGTTGCACCGCCCGAAAACGCCCGTCAAATCAATCTGTACGCCATGATGTGCGCAAATCGTCTGGTGTGGGAATTCATGGTCGATGTGATTGGCGGCAAATTTCAAGACTGCGACCTGTCCCTGACCAAAAAAGATCTCCACACCTTTTTCACCCGTCTGGCAGCGCAAAGCGATACTGTGGCAGGCTGGAGCAGCGCCACCATCGGGAAATTGAAAAATGTGCTTGTACGTGCGCTTTTCGAAACCCGCTATCTGGACAGCGTGAAAAGCGAGACATTGAACCCCGTCTTTCTCTGCGATGAGTTGGAGCAGGGCATCCGCGAAAAAAGCGATCTGGCCGCGCTGCCTGCCTTCAACTGTTTTGGGAGGTGACAGAAGATGTCAAAGGAGCAACCCATTGCACAGCGTCTGGATCAGATCTGCACCCGCATCTCGGAGCCGGCCTTTTTGCAGAACAAAGGCCTTGGCAACGAAGTGGGCATCCATGTGTTCTGCTATGACCCGCAGGACGAAACCGCCGTGCAGCATCAGATCCGTCTTCTGAAAGACAATGCCGCTCTGCCCTGCCGCATCACCGAATGTGATCTGTATGAAGCATTTCTGACGCTGCTGGAACAAAAGCGGGTGCTGTCGGCGGTTCCCGGTCTGGAGGCCAAACGCGGTAAAGATTATCTTTTGCGGCAGCTGCAAAAAATCGCCACTCCGCAAGCGCTGCTGGAAGCCAGCGGCATCCTGCCTGCCCGCCCCGGCGACGTGATTTTTTTGACTGGCGTGGGCAAGATCCATCCCTTTATGCGCGCCCACAAAATGTTGGACAGCATCCAGCCCCTCTGCCCTGACACCCCGATCGTTCTGTTTTACCCCGGCACATTCAACGGCCAGTCGCTCAGCCTGTTCAACCTGTTCAACGACGGAAACTACTACCGCGCTTTCAATCTGTTATGAGAGGAGCTTTTACTATGAACATCCGTTCCATGTTTGCCAAAGATATCAACCGTGACATCAACGGCGTTGTCAAGGTCGCCCAGGATGATGAACGCAGCCTTAGCCAGGAGCTGAGTGAATACATTATCACCAAAGAATTGCGCCGCCATTTCCGCACTTTCTTTGACCACTACACCAAGGCGCTGGACGCCCCCACCGACCGCATTGGCGTGTGGATCTCCGGTTTCTTCGGCAGTGGTAAATCCCACTTTCTCAAAATGCTGTCCTGCCTGCTGTCCAACCGCGTTGTGCAGGGCAAACCGGCAATCGAATACTTTTCCGACAAATTCGATGACCCTATGATGTATGCCGACGCAGTCCGCTGCGCCTCGGTCCCCACCGAATCCATTCTGTTCAACATCGACATCGAAGGCCCCGTCACCAAGGACAAAACCGCCGTGCTGCGTGTCTTTGCCAAAATGTTCTACGACCACTGCGGTTTTTACGGCGATGACCTGAAGGTCGCCAAGTTGGAACGCTTCATTGACCGGCAAGGCAAAACCGAGGCGTTTCGCCGCCGCTTTGAGGAAATCAATGGTCAGCCCTGGGTGGAAACACGGGATTCTTTCGCTTTCTTTGAGGACGATGTGGTCGCCGTGCTCCAGTCAGTGCTGGGCATGTCCGAGACCGCTGCCCGCAACTGGTTCAACGGCGAGGAAACCAACGAGCTGAGCATCGCCCAACTGGTGGAGGACATCCGCGCCTATGCGGACAGCAAGGGCAAAAATTTCCGCCTGCTGTTTATGGTGGACGAGGTCGGCCAGTACATCGGCGATGACGGCGACCTGATGATCAACCTTCAATCCCTGGTGGAGGAGATCGGCTCCCGCTGTATGGGCAAAGTCTGGGTGATGGTCACCAGCCAGGAAGCCATCGACTCGGTGGTCAAGATCTCCGGCGATGATTTTTCCAAGATCCAGGGGCGGTTCAACACCCGGCTCAGTCTGTCCTCCTCCTCGGTGGACGAGGTCATCAAAAAACGTGTGCTCGCTAAAACCGAGGAGGCCGACCAGCTGCTGCGGATGGAATATGACCGCCAGGCCCCGGTTTTGAAAAACCTGTTCACCTTCAACAACCCGGTGCTGGACATCAAGGGCTTTTCCGGCAGCGAGGAATTCGCCGCCTCCTTTCCCTTCGTGCCCTATCAGTTCCTTGTGATCCAGAAAGTCCTGGCCGAGATCCGCAAGCACGGCAATGCCGGCAAGCATTTGTCCGGCGGCGAGCGTTCCATGCTTTCCGGCTTCCAGGAGGCCGCCCAGCAGGTACAGGACCGGGACGAAAACGCCCTGGTTCCTTTCCACCTGTTTTATGACACCGTCAGCACCTTCCTGGAAAGCCCCATCCGCCGGGTGATCGACCGCTGCCAGAACGCCGCCGATCACCGCGATGGCATCGAGCCGCAGGACGTGGCGGTGCTCAAGCTGCTGTACCTGATCCGCTATATCGATGACATCAAAGCCAACATCGACAATATTGCCATCCTGATGATCGACGACATCCGCACCGACAAGATCGCGCTGCGCGCCCAGGTGGCTGCCTCGCTGGAACGGCTTCAGGCGCAGAATTATGTCTCCCGCAGCGGCGACAGTTACGCCTTCCTGACCGATGAGGAGCAGGAGATTGCCATCGACATCAAAAACACGGCTGTGGACACGGCGCAGGTCATCTCCAGCATCGCGCAGACAGTCTTTGGCGAGATCTACCCCGCCAAAAAAATCAAATACGGCCGGTACGATTTTCCCTACGACCAGTATGTGGACGAGACCCTCAACGGCAGCGCCTGCGGCGGCATCCGGCTGCGCCTGGTCACGGTGGCGGGCGACCTGTACGGCGCGTCCGACCAGCAGCTGAGCCTGGAATCCCAGCGCAACCGCGAAGCCCTGGTCCTCCTCTCGGACGAAGCCCCCTATTTCGACGAGTTGGAGCAGGCCATGAAGATCCGCAAATTTGCCAAGCAGAAAAACGTCTCCCAGCTGGCGCCCAATGTCCAGGCCATCATCCACGGCCGTATGCAGGAGGCCCGCACGCTGGAGGACCGCGCGCGGGGATACATTGAAAAATCCATCCTCGCGGCGCGGGTCGTTGTCTGCGGCGAGGCACTTGATCTCCGGTCGGGCAGCGCCAGGGACAAACTGGACGCCGCTATGCACACCCTGATTGAGACGGTCTACTCCAAGCTGGGCATGGTCAACCGCTTTGTGGACAGCGACGCCGACCTCCTTGCCATTTTGAACGGCTCCGCGGACGCCGAGCAGACGCTGCCCGGCAGCGGCGCCAACAACGAGGAAGCCCTCAATGAGGTCAGCCAGTGGCTGGAATTGCAGGCGGCCAGCATGCGCACCACCTCCATGCGCAACGTGCAGGACCGCTACCAGGCCATCCCCTACGGCTGGCGGGAGATCGACATCGCCGCGCTGGTGGCCCGGCTGATCGCCCAGCAGAAGCTCTCTCTCAAATACGGCGGCGCTGTGGTGGGAAAAAACGACCGCCGCCTGCCCGACTACCTGCGCAAACGGTCCGAGACCGAGAAGGCCATCGTGGTCCGCCGGGTCGCCCCGTCCGAGGAGCTGATGCGCAAAAGCATCGCGTTCCTGCGGGAGTACCTGGGCCAGATGGACATTCCCTCTGACGAGGACGGCCTGGTGGCCTTTGTGCAGCAGACCTTCCGGGGCAAGCGCGATGCCTGCCAGAAACTGCTGGACGAGGCCTACGCCAGGGCGGCCTATCCCCAGAAAGAGCTGGTCGTCCAGGCACGGGACCTGATGCAGGACATTCTGGCCGAGAGCCGGGACAACGTGGCGCTGCTCAACCGCATGGTCCAGCGGCAGAACGACCTGCTAAACATGAGCGAGGACATGGAGGATGTGGAAGCCTTCTTCCGCTCCCAGCGTCCCACCTTTGACGCGGCGCGGCAGCTGGCGGACAGCCTTGCCCAGCAAAGCGACTACTTTGCCGGCGACAGTGCCGCCAGCGAAGCCCTGCGCAAGATCCGCGCCGTGCTTGCCATGGAAAAGCCCTACCGGGAGATCGGCCGCCTGCCGGAGTACATGGACGCCCTCAAGCGCATCTATGCGCAAAAGCTGGACCTGAAGCGCGCCGAGGTGCTGGAGACCATCCGTCAGGCCATGGCGGACGTACACCAGCTGGCCGCGGACGCCCGCGGTGCGCACGATCTGCTGCGGGAAGCCGACAGCGAATTTGACCGCAAAAAACAGGATGCGGCAAAAGCGGCCTCGCTGGTGGAACTGGACGCCATGATCACCCGGCTGGACGCTTACAAAAAGGCGGTGTGCGGCCGCCTGGCCGAGATGGCCGCACCGCCTGCCCCGGCCCCTGCCCCCAAAGCCTCCACGCCGGATGCAGCGCCCCAGCCTGCGCCCAAGCCGATGACCTACGTCCAGGTGGACCGGCGGGAGCTTTGCCCCGCCCGCCGCCTGACCGGCAAAGCCGAGGTGGACCGCTATCTGGACGCCATCCGCGAACGCCTGTACGATGCCCTGGAGGACGCCGACGGCGTGCAGGTTTTGTGAGTCAATGGCCAGTGAAAAGTGGTCAGTGAGAAGTGGCCAGTGACCAGCCCCCACCGCAAACTGACCACTGACCACTAACCACTAGCCACTGAACAGTGGTTAGTGAAAAGTGGCCAGTGACCAGCCCTCCCGCCGCAAACTGGCCACCAACCACTGACCACTGGCCACTGACCACTGACCACTAGTCACTAATCACTATCCACTAAAAAAGGGGTGCGTTATGAACAAAACTGCCATTCAAAAATTTGCCGTGGAGGCCCATAAGGCTCTGGTACGGGGTGTTGAACAGCGGGCCTACAACTATGGCGTCACAGCGAAAGGCTGCGGCGCCCCGGACGCCGCCACCGCCAACGGCCGGGTGCTGACCGACCGGGAACGGTCGCAGCGGCGGGACCTGGTGGAGGCCGTGCAGGCCAAGGGCTACGCCGAGGTCATGGAGGAAGCCGCCTACACCTGGTTCAACCGCTTTGCCGCGCTGCGCTATATGGAAGTCAACGACTACCTGCCCACCCATGTGCGGGTATTCTCCAACGCGGCGGGCGCGTTTGAGCCGGAAATTCTGCGCGAGGCGCTGCACCTGGACCTGCCCGGCCTGGACCGCGCGCGCGTGGCCGGGTACATTGAGCGCAACGAGACCGAAGCCCTCTACCGTTACCTGCTGCTGACCCAGTGCAACGCCCTGGGCGAAGCCCTGCCCCAGCTGTTTGAGCCCATTGCCGGGTACACCGCGCTGCTTTGCCCCGGCAACCTGCTGCGCCCCGACAGCGTGCCCGCGCGCATGGTGGCCGACATCCCCGAGGCCGACTGGACCGACCAGGTGCAGATCATCGGGTGGCTGTACCAGTATTACAACGCTGAGGTCAAGGACGAGACCTTTGCGCTGCTGAAGAAAAACGTCAAGATCACCAAGGAACGCCTGCCCTCGGCCACGCAGCTGTTCACGCCGGACTGGATCGTGCGGTATATGGTGGAAAACAGCCTGGGCCGCCTGTATGTGGAAGGCCAGCTGGCGGCGGCCGGCCCCCTGACCGAAGCCGCCCGCGCCGAAAAAGAACAGGCGCTGGCCGCGGAATTGGGCTGGCGGTACTACCTGCCGGAAGCCGCGCAGGAGCCGCAAGTGCGCGCACAGCTGGACCGCCTGACGGCGGGCCCGGCGGCACTGCCGGAGCTGAAGGTCATCGACCCCTGCATGGGCAGCGGGCATATCCTGGTCTATGCCTTTGAGGTGTTGATGCAGCTGTATGAGCGCGAAGGCTGGAACCCGCGCGACGCCGCGCAAAGCATCCTGGAACACAACCTCTATGGCCTGGACATCGACGGCCGCGCCGCGCAGCTGGCCTATTTTGCGGTGATGATGAAAGCCCGCCGGTACGACCGGCGCATCCTGGGGCGCGGCATCCAGCCGCATGTATGCGCCATCCGGGAAAGCAACGCCCTGCCCGCCGAAGCGCTGCACGCGCTGGGCGCGGCCCTGCCCGACGGGGAACGCGCGGCGGCCCTGCGCCAGGCAGAACAGCTGGTGCAGGTGTTCTGCGACGCCAGAGAATACGGTTCTATCTTAACGGTGCCGCCGCTGGACTGGGCGCTGCTGCGCCGGTTTGCGGCGTCGCTTCCGGCGCAGGACAGCGTCAGCCTGCAGGAGCTCCGCGCGCGCAGCGCCGCCGAACAGCTGCGGCAGCTGATCGCGCAGGGCGAGATGATGGCGCGCCAGTATGACGTGGTGGTGACCAACCCGCCCTATATGGGCAGCAGCGGCATGAACGCCAAGCTGGCCGACTTTGTCAAAAAGAACTACCCCGACAGCAAAAGCGACCTGTTTGCGGTGTTTATCGAGCGCTGCGGGCAGATGACCGCCCCGGGGCGCTACCAGGCGATGATCACCCAGCATGCCTGGATGTTCCTTTCCAGCTATGAAAAGCTGCGCGGGAAACTGCTGCGGCGCGACACCGCCAGCATGGCGCATCTGGGCCCGCGCGCGTTTGAAGAGATCGGCGGCGAGGTAGTGCAGACGACCAGTTTTGTGCTGCGCGCCAGCCATACGCCGGGTTACAAAGGCACCTACTGCCGCCTGATCGAACCGACGACCCAGCAGGGCAAGGAGGAGCTGTTTCTTTCCGGCGCAAGCCGCTACATAGCGCAGCAGGACAACTTTGCCAAGATCCCCGGCGCCCCGGTGGCGTATTGGGTGAGCAATGCGTTCTATAAAACATATGAATTTCCACCAATTGGTAACACAATTATTCCCCGTCATGGCCTAGCCACTTCCGATAATAATCGTTTTCTAAAGCTTTGGTTCGAGCCCTATATTCAATGTGAAAGTGTTATCGAAAAATGCAATTATACCAAGAAATGGTTTCCAATGAACAAAGGCGGCGCATTTCGCAAATGGTATGGCAACCTTGATTGGGTTATCAATTACGAAAATAACGGAAAAGAAATAAAAGAATACGCCATCAAACTATATAAAACATCTTCGAGAACAATTCAAAACACGCAATTCTATTTTAAGGAAAGTATAACATGGTCAGCTTTAACTAGTGGGGCACTATCTTTTCGTTGGAGTGATGTTGGAGCGATTTTTGGCTCTGGCGCACATTGTGCATTTGCCGTTGATTCCGATACTTTGCTATATGGCCTGGCTTTATTAAACGGGAAAATCAGCGCTGCTTACCTAAGTATCATCTCTCCTACCTTGAACACCAACGTTGATGATATTCGTGCAACACCTTACATAGAGTATGATAAGGAGGAAATCGTTTTAATCACCAAGCAATGCATATCACTATCTAAATCTGATTGGGATTCCTATGAAACCTCGTGGGATTTCAAAAAGCACCCATTAACCTAAATAACGTGACATTCTCTTGAAGTTTTGGGAAAAAGCGAAAGCCTATTGTCATTGATTACATATATGGAATACTCAACGGCAAGTGTATCACCTTGTTGCCGGAGCAACTTTGATATAATGACAGCGATGACTATAATATTATTAGTGCCTGGTCCCGTTCGCCAAAAGGCACGAGGATTTCTGCGCACCTTCGTAGAATTTCAAAAAGCATCCACTCATCTAAAAAGGAGGAAAACAAAATGCCTAAATATTATAAATATATTGCAAGAGATCGGCAATTTCGCGGAGCCGTGGATCGCGCTATTTCTCCTGCCAAAACTGCTTTGCCATCTTACACCGGAAAATCTGACGCTCTGGATCGTGTGACAGATTATATTAAAAAACATAAAAACGATCTTCCCATTTTATACAGATATTCCAGCGCAGATCGGTGCGATCTCTGCAATTTAGGAAACCATGTCGTCTGGTTATCTTCCGCAAACGATATGAACGATTGGTTGGAGGGTGATGTCTTCCATGTAGACCGCTCACTAATTGAAAGACAGCAGCAAGAAATCTTTCTCAAGTGTTTTACCATTCATCCTTGCAGAACTGTGATGTGGTGTCAGTATGCCAACAACCACTGCGGCATTTGCGTTGGCTACGACTTTAGTAAGGCGGACAACGCCCTACTAAAACACTTATTTCCAGTACAATATGCCCGGAAACGCTTTACATCAGTATATCCTACGAAGTTGGTTGAAAATCCCTATTTTTATATCAGAAAAGGGGAACAATGGGAGCACGAGGCAGAATGGCGTTTAATTTATACGAGAAAGGACCTTCCTACGACCGGTCGGATTATCGGACTCGATTTCATCAAAGAAATCCGTTTTGGCCTGCGGACAAGTGAAGAAGTAAAAGAAAAGGTGAAAGATATTATACACGGAACCGATATCGAGCTCTATCAAACGACTGTTAGGGAAGGCAAGTTTAGCCTAAAAAAGGAAAGGATTTTATAATGGGCACTCTTCTACAAGATAAATACACCTCCTGGAAATCCCAGTGCGAGGCCCGATTCCAGCAGCTCAAGGCCAACGAGGAGGAGCTCAACCGCATCTTTATCGAGATCTACGGCCTGCAGGACGAGCTGACCCCCGAGGTGGCCGACCGGGACGTCACCGTCCACCGCATCTTCGATACCAAAGACGACGTTCCCCCCACCATGCAGGGCTCGGCTTACGTGCGCACCAAACGGGACGAGATCGTCTCGCTGCTGTCCTACGCCGTGGGCTGCATGTTCGGCCGCTACTCCCTCGACGTCGAGGGCCTCGCCTACGCCGGCGGCGACTGGGACGGCACCAAATACAAGACCTTCCTGCCCGACAAGGACAACATCATCCCCATCTGCGATGACGAGTACTTCCCCGATGACATTGTCGGCCGCTTTGTCGAGTTCGTCCGCGTGGCCTACGGGGACGACACCCTGGAGGAAAACATCCGCTTTGTGGCCGACGCCCTGGGCGGCAAGGGCACGCCCCGGCAGGTCATCCGCAGCTATTTCCTCAACGATTTCTACACCGACCACTGCAAGACCTACCAAAAACGCCCCATCTACTGGCTGTTCGACTCCGGCAAAAAGAACGGTTTTAAGGCGCTGGTCTACATGCACCGCTACCAGAGCGACCTGCTGGCCCGCATGCGCACCGACTATGTCCATGAGCAGCAGGAGCGCTACCGCACCCAGCTGGCCCACCTGGCCGATGCCCTGCCCCAGGCCTCCGGCGCCGAGCGCGTCCGCCTGGCCAAACAGCAGAAAAAGCTGCAGGACCAGGCGCTGGAGATCCAGAAATACGAGGAAAAGATCCACCACCTGGCCGACCAGAACATCGCCATCGACCTGGATGACGGCGTCAAACACAACTATGCCCTGTTCGCCGACGTCCTCGCGCGTGTGAAGTGACCAGCTGTCAGTGGTCAGTGGTTAGTGATTAGTGGTCAGTTCTCGCCACCGCAAACTGGCCACTGGACACTGGCCACTGAACACTAAAAAAGGAGAAAGAGATGTCCACCGAAACCATCCGCTTTGCCCTGCAGCAGCGCTTTGAAGCGCCGCTGCAGGACTTTGCCTGCCGGCGCATCGTGTTCTGGCAGGACCCGGACGCCGAGTTTACCGATGTGGCGGAAAGCCTGACGCCGCCCGGCGTCAAGTTTCTGCGGCTGACCGGCCAGAACAATTTTGCCGCCAAAAAGCTGCTGGCTCACGATGACGCCGGCAGCAGCTACCTGGTCTACAACCCGTTTCCGCTGCCCGCCCCGCAGGATGACTGGCTGCTGGACCTGGAGCTGACCGGCGAGGAATACCGCGCCGACAAGACTTCGATGCTGATGGACGAGCTGGGCATCCAGCCCACCCCCGCCCTGCGCCAGACTGTCCGCCTGTACGCCCGCTTTTTTGACAGCCGCGACCGGGTGCAAAAGCTGCAGCGCCTGGGCCGCACCTACGCCGCTCCCCTGCCGCTGCATGTGGATATTTTGGGGGTGCTGGCCGGCTGCGCGCCCAAAGACGCCGGCGATGTACTGATCGCCGTGTTGTCCGCCGGGCTTGGGGCCGACAACCCGGCGCTGGCCAACATCCAAAAGTTCGGCAGCCTGCCCGCATTTTGGCAGCTGGTGTACAAATACACCGGCTACCAGCAGGAGGAGGACGCGCCGCCGGCACGGTTTGCCGCCCATTTGCTGGTCAGCGCACTGGCCCAGGCCATGGGGGACGCCCCGCTGAAGGGCCTGGAAGCGTTTGTCTCCCAATCCGGCAAGGCCTACTGCTACGGCCTTGTGCAGGACTGGCTGGCCCGCCCTGATGACGGTGTGCTGTACGGCATCTGCCGCGCGGTGGAACAGGAGCTGCGCCTGGCCCCCCGCTTTGACAAATTGGACACCGAACAGCTGCTGTCCGCCGACCTTTTGCCCGTGCTGCACGATGTGCTGTACCGGCGGCTGTTTGCCGCCGTGGGGGAGGGCACGGCGCAGCCGCAGCTGCTGCACCGCGCTGTAGAGACCCGCCGGGCCGGCGCCTGGCAAAACCGCTACGCCGCCTACTGCCAATGCCTGGCCGCCGCGGCCAAGCTGCTGGATTTCCGGCAGGAGCATGCCGCCGGCTTCCACATGGGCGCCGCCAAAGAGATCTGGAAATTTTATACCGGCAACGGCTATGCCATGGATACCGCTTACCGCCATTTTTACCTGGCTTTCGGCGAGGCACTGCAGCAGGGCGACCCCGATTTGGAGGACAGCCTGAAACACGCTGCCGATTTTATCGAGCGGCTGTACGCCAACTGGTACCTGCCCGGCCTGACCGACTGCTGGACTGCCGCGGCGGGCAGTGACCTGACCGAACTTGGCTATGTTTCGGACATTGCCCGTCAGCGGGACTTTTACAGCCATTATGTGCGGGAACGGCTGGCAAAAAATACCCGCGTGTTTGTGGTGATCTCGGACGCGCTGCGCTACGAGGTCGCCGCCCAGCTGCGGGAGGAGCTGGCCGGAAACCCGCACGCACAGGTGACGCTGGAAAGCTGCCAGGCAGTCTTTCCGTCCATCACAAAGTTTGGCATGGCCGCCCTGCTGCCCGGGCAGCGGCTGGAGGTGGACGACGGGATGCAGGTCCGCATGGACGGCCTGCCCACCCGCACCACCGCTGAACGCCAAAAGGTCCTGCAGGCCGCCGCGGCTCACAGCGTTGCCGTGCAGTACAAAGATCTGCTTGCCATGAAGCGCTCTGACCGCCGTCAGCTGGCCGCCGGGCAAAGCGTTGTATACATTTACCACAACGCCATTGACACCATCGGGGACAAGGCCCCCACCGAGAGCAAGGTGTTCGACGCCTGCCAGACCGCCCTGCAGGAGCTGGCCGGCATTGTGCGGATGGTCGTCAATGACTTTCAGGGCAGCGAGGTGCTGGTCACCGCCGACCATGGATTTTTGTATACATACAGCCCGCTGGAGGAGAGCGACAAGCTGGGCAGGGATGCGTTTGCGGGGCCGCTCTACGAGTTGGGCCGCCGGTACGCCCTGACGCCCCCCGGTACCTCTGCCGATCACCTGCTGCCGGTCGGCATTGGGAAACGGATGGCCGGTATCCCAGTGCAGGGGTATACGCCCCGCGGCGCGATCCGCATGGCGATGCCTGGCGGCGGCGAAAATTACGTCCACGGCGGCGTCAGCCTGCAGGAGCTGACCGTGCCGGTGCTGATCTACAAGAGCGTGCGCACTTCCAGCCGCCAGTTTGTCGAGACCACCACCGCCGAACTGACGCTGCTCAGCGAGAGCCGCAAGGTCTCCAACCTGATTTTCAGCCTGGACTTTTTCCAGAAGCAGCCCGTCACCGACCGTGTGCGCCCCGCCGCCTATACCATTTATATGGCGGACGAAGAGGGCGTCCCGGTCAGCGACCGACAAACAGTCATTGCCGACCGCACTGCTCCGGCGGCTTCTGACCGGGTGTTCCGGGTGCGGTTCACCTTAAAGCCCGGCAGTTATTCCGGCAAGGACTGCCGCCTGGTGATCGCCAACGGCACCGACCTGCCGCAGGAGATCCCGTTCCGCATTGATGTGGTATTTGCCGATGATTTCGGTTTTGAGTTGTAAGGAGACGATACCGTGGAAGAAGAAATGTTGCACGCCTCGCCCCTTGGCGAGCCTGAGCGGGAAGCAGACGAGGACAAAAACGCCGTGCTGGACCGCAAGCTGCGGCGGTATTTTGATGGCCGCATCGTCCGCAAGGACCTGACCAAATCCATCAAGGAGGGCGCCAACGTCCCGGTCTATGTGCTGGAATTTCTGCTGGGACAGTATTGCAGCAGCGATGACGAGGAGATCATCCATAAAGGTGTGCAGAACGTCAAGCACATTCTGGCCGACAACTTTGTCCGCCCGGACGAAGCGCAGAAGGTGCTCTCGATGCTGCGGGAGCGCGGCAGCTATACCGTGATCGACCGCATCACCGTGCGGCTGAACATCAAGAAAGACATTTACGAGGCGGACTTTTCCAACCTGGGCGTCAAGGACATCCCCATTGATTCCGGCTATGTCTCCCGGTTTGACCGGCTGCTGTGCGGCGGGATCTGGTGTATCGTCCAACTGGATTACGAGTTCACCGAGGACAAGCACGCCTCCCCCATCCAGATCCGCAAGCTGACCCCCATCCAGATGCCCCATATCGACCTGAACGAGATCAAGGAAAACCGCCAGCATTTTACCAAAGACGAGTGGATCACGCTGCTGCTGCGCTCCACCGGCATGGAGGCAGACAAATTCACCCGCCGGGAACAATGGCTGCTGCTGGCCCGTATGCTGCCGCTGATCGAAAATAACTTCAACCTGTGTGAGCTGGGCCCCCGCAGCACCGGCAAGTCCCATTTGTATAAAGAGATCTCCCCCAACAGCATCCTGGTGTCCGGCGGGCAGACCACTGTCGCCAACCTGTTCTACAACATGGGCACCAAGACCGTTGGTCTGGTGGGCATGTGGGACTGCGTGGCCTTTGACGAGGTAGCCGGCATCACCTTCAAGGACAAGGACGGCGTGCAGATTATGAAGGACTACATGGCCTCCGGCTCCTTTGCCCGCGGCAAGGAGGAGAAAGCCGCCACGGCGTCCATGGTGTTCGTGGGCAACATCAATCAGAGCGTGGACGTACTGCTGAAAACCTCCCACCTGTTTGAGCCCTTCCCCGAAGCGATGGCCAACGACACAGCATTTCTGGACCGTATGCACTGCTATGTGCCCGGCTGGGAGATCCCCAAATACCGTCCGGACTTTTTCACCAACGAGTATGGTTTCATCACCGATTACCTGGCCGAGTTTCTGCGGGAGATGCGCAAGGAGACCTGGGGCGATGCCTGCGACAAGTGGTTCCGCCTGGGCAGCAATCTGAACCAGCGGGATACCATTGCAGTCCGCAAAATGGTGTCCGGCTTTACAAAGCTCCTCTACCCCGACGGCGCGTTTTCCAAGACGGATATGGCCGAGATCCTGGCGGTCTCGCTGGAGATGCGCCGCCGTGTAAAAGAGCAGCTCAAGCGGATCGGCGGCATGGAGTTCTACGATGTCAACTTCTCCTACATCGACAACGAGACCTTCCAGGAGACCTATGTTCCCGTTCCGGAACAGGGCGGCGGCCAGCTGATCCCGGACGGAATAGCCAACCCCGGCACGGTGTATACCGTTTCCCGCGGGAAATCCGGCATGATCGGCGTCTACCGACTCGAAACCCAGATGATGCCCGGCACCGGCAAGTTCGAGCGTGCCGGTCTCAGCGGCGACCGGGAAGCACGGGAGGCTGCCGGTACGGCTTTCAACTATTTAAAAGCGAACGCTGCCGGGATTTCCCGCTCCATCAGCATGACGCAGAAGGACTACATTGTAAACTATCAGGACCTCAACGGCATCGGTATGACCAAAACGGTGACGCTCGCCACCGTGATCGGCATTGCCTCGGCGGCGTTGTCCCGGCCCACGCTCGGCAGTCTGGCCGTGCTGGGCGAGATCAGCATCAGCGGCGCCATCTCCAAAGTGGAAGAGCTGGCCAATGTACTGCAGGTTTGCCTGGACAGCGGAGCCAAAAAAGTGTTGCTGCCCATCACATCCGCCGCCGACCTGGGCACTGTCCCGCCGGAGCTGATGGGTGCATTCAGCATCATTTTCTACACCACTGCCAAGGAGGCAGTATTCAAAGCGCTGGGGGTTGAATAAGACGGGGAGACCCGGCGTAGATACTGTTTGCAGCCGCTGTGCCGCGCAAGCTGCACAAGACCCTGTCTGGCAAACCAGTTGGCTGTCAGACTATATTCAAGATAGCAAATTCGAGAAATATGCGCTGAAGACGAAGGCGGGCGAACTCGTTGCACTGGCGGCTTACGAGATCCTTGAAAACGATGTGATGGTCCACATCACATACATCGAGAGCCAGCCGGAAAGCAACCCGGTCATCGTGGGGCATTCTAAAAAGTATTTTGGTATTGGCCGTGTCTTGATTGCGTATGGCATCAAATTATCGATCGATCATAACTGCGGCGGCACGGTCACCTTTGAAGCAAAAGTTCCCGAATTGTCCGAGCACTATGTCCGTGATCTTAGGGCCGTCCCTTTGCCAAGTTTTGGCGGTGCCCCCAGATTTGAACTTTCCGGCGAGGCTGCGATGAATGTGTTTATTACCTATCTAAAGTGAGGTGTTTTTCCATGACTGCCAAAGAGTATTTTGAGCGTGACCCTGAACGGGATGTGTTTTACCGCATTTTCTACCAGACTTGCCAGCGCTTTCATGTGATATGGTCGGCAGCCTCCCCGGAAGTCAGGGCCTTCGTGGAAGAAGCTACCCGTGTAGCCTATGAGCAGGATAAAGCACGCCGGAGCGGCGCACCGCTCGAGTCGGTAAAGCCTTTCTTTGGGGAACCTGCGTGCTGACTGTAGGTATCTGACCACCATTTGACCACTCTGCTTTCCAGCCGGTTCCGCTTGTCGTTTTTAACGTTCCAACATTCTTTTATAACCATCACAAACAGCGCGGGAATTTGTGCATATCGCACAAACTCCCGCGCTGTATCATTATATTCTGCCGGATGTCACAGTTCTCCGACCCGAAAGGCCGCAGGTTCGAATCCTGTCAGCCGCACCAAAAAATGTCGCTGTATTGCCGTACAGCGACATTTTTGTTTTGTCATGGTTCGCGCCTGTCGATTCACTTTGTGACAATGTACGCTGCGATATCGGCCATGACAGATACAACAAAACTGATAAGATAGTCCATAGGGGACCTCCCTTCTGTGCCGGTTTATTTAGCTAGCAGTTGGCACAGGGACTATTTTATCAGTTTTTTGTTTTGCTGGGAATTTTGCGGCGACAACAGTGCGTTGATCTGCTGCTTCGCCTAATTTGTAGGGACCGATGCTCGTATCGGCCCGCAGGAGTGTTTCGGAGGCAACCGCCGCGCAGCGGCGGCTCTTAGGCCGGAAACTGACCTTCAGGCTGTGTTTCGGAATGTTTCTTTAGTGCTGTTTCTTCGGGCAACCGGGCTCAGCACTTGTGCCAGAGATCAGCCCGTCAAAACGGCCCTTAAAGCATCTGGGCAGACTCGTTACAACCCCATCACCTCCCCCAACATCTCCTGCGCCTCCCGTTTTTTCTTGTCGAACGCGTGAGCGTAAATGTCCAGCGTTGTACTGGCCTGGGAATGACCCAGCAGACTGGCTACCGTGCGGACATCTACCCCTTGAGCGATTAACAGACTGGCGTTCGTGTGCCGCAAACTGTGTACGTTCAGGTCCTCCGGCAAACCGTTCTGTTTCAGGATTTTCTTGAACCGGAAGGTAAACGTGGTCGGCACCATCGGATCGCCGTTGGGCTGGCGGAACAGGTAGTCATCTTCCTGTAATACCTCATCATTCTGTTTGCGATCCCACGCGCATTGCTGCTTCCACGACTTCAATAATTTAGCCATTTCCTTGCTGATATACACCACCCGGTCACCGCTGGCCGTCTTGGGCGGCTTCACGAAGATGGGTTCGCGGCTCAACTTTACCACATTGCGCTGGATGTGGATTGACCGCTTCTTCCAGTTGATGTCACTCCAGCGCAGCCCGCAGGCTTCGCCCCGCCGCATCCCGGTGGCTAATACCAGTTTGAAGTAGGTCTCATATTTGAGACTCTGCTCTTCCAGCGCCGTGACCAACTGCTGAACCAGATCCTCATCCGCCACCGGGCGCTTCCTCTTCTCGCCCTGGGGTTTGTACATTTTCCAGGCTGGGTTGTGCAGCAGGTACCCCTCCTCCACCGCATCGCTCAAAATGCTGCACAGCGTATTGTGGATGCCCTCTACAGATTTTTCGGCCAGAGGTTTGCCGTCGGTCAACTTGGGGGCCTTGCGCATTTCCTCGTAAAAATCCCGGATGACCTCCTTGCGCAGGTCGGTCAGTTTGTAGTGCCCCAGCGCGGGCAAAATCCGCCGCACATCCTGCTGGTCGCGGGAATAAGTGGTTTTCGCCAGCTTCTTGGGCGCGACTTCCGCCAGCCAGTGGTCGATGTACTTCGCTAATGTAATGCTCTTGTTCACCGGCTCCGGGGTGTGATGCACCTCCCGTTCAAACAACACCGCCTGTTCCTGTAACCACTTCTCGCGCTGTTTCGGTTTTAGTTCCACCGGTGGATGTACTGTTTTCTGCATCGATTTCAGCCGGTTACCCTCATAGTCGTACCCGCGGGACACCACGATCAAATAGCTATTCTCTCCCCGTTTGCGAATGGATGCCATACTGCCACGTCCTTTCCAATGTGATTTGCTTTGGTTTGCCTTGGATACTTTTCTGCGTCTGGTCATTATTTTTGACCATCCGCACCACAAAGCATACCAACCTCTGTGGCATATAGCTATTACCAACACCAACAGACTTTGGCAGTAAAATTGCCTGGCAAACCACCAGAACCAACAACAGCCCGGACGTTACATCCGGGCTGTTGCTGTACGGATTTGGGGGAGCCGTTTACCAAAACGGCCAGAACGGCGGCTTCGCCTTCACCAGCTTGATTAGGGCTGCATCTGCCGCATCGGTGTATCCGCCCGCAGCGATGCGCTCATTGCGCAGGTTGTTGAGCGAGTTGCGGGCTAGACGGAACTCTGCGCCATTCAATGGCAGTTTGCCGGGCGGGGTATTATGTACCTTTATGATGAGAGCCGCGTAGTGCTCATTCGGTCGGCCTGCTTCCCTGTTGGCACAGAAATCTGCATATAATGCACGCATCAGGATGCTGCGATTGTTGCGATCCATCTTCATAATGCGGATGTCGTTTCTTATCATGATTACCTCCTGTTTGTGTACAAGGCTGATTGTAGCCTTTCTTGCCATTTCTTCTTAGGTCAACACTATCACAACGAGACGAATATATCCATCACCAAGCCCAACAGACTTTGGCGGCAAGAATGTCCAACAATCCATCAGAAGCAATAATATCCGCATTTTCAGTGACGATAATGACGGTCATGACGATACCGTCGGGATACCCCTGGCGTGGGGGTATATCAAAATCAGCGTCATCATCGTCATAACCGTCACTTTCACAGATAAAGCAACCGGGAAGCCCCTGATTATGGGGTTTCCCGGTGCTTTTTGCCTTGTGTGTTGTGGTATGTGTTGCTTACTGGTGTCCTTGCCCCGCTGTCACCAACTGTCGCTCCTGCTCCCAGGCAACGGCATCCGCCGGCTGCAGCATCGTATCCAGCAACCCTGCCGCCTGCTCCTTGCAGGTGTCCTGCGGATGGCAGTAGGTGCGCTCGAGAAACGCGGTGTCCGCGTGGCCCAGCAGATCAGCGGTCACCTGTTTGCTGGTGCCGTGCTCCAGCAGGTAG
>CALXHQ010000017.1 GCA_944388145.1 uncultured Gemmiger sp.
GTTTTTATTTCTTCATGATCGACATAAGTCTTTTTTCGAACCACTCGCCTAGCGAGTGGTTTTCGATATACAAAAAAATGCGCCGTCCCCGCGTGCCGCTTTCGCGGACTGCGGGGACGGCGCATTCTATTTCCGCTGCCCGGCACAGCGACGGCATAGGCCTTGAAGGCGGTGAACAGGATGCCGCAACCGCCGTCCGTGCCGGCCAGGACGTGGCGGCAGTTGTCGCCGTTACCCCAGGGAACCGCCTCGATATCCGGGTGACCGCACCGGCTCTTTATTTTTTGCAATTGCTGCCGGAGATTTTTTTTGCCTGGGGGCTGGTATTTTTCGTGTGATATGCTATGATGTAGCTTGTGGGATTGGGCCGCTGAGCCAGGAATTGTTACCGGTTATTGCCCGGTCCCGCGACCCCTTTGAAACACAATGCCTGCCGTTTGGCAGGCGGGAGGAATTATGGACAAAATCGTCTCTCTGCTTAAACGGCAGCCGCCGGGCCGGCTGATTGCCCTGGGGTTTGCGGCTGTCATCCTGCTGGGGTCGGTGCTGCTGATCCTGCCGTGCAGCATCCAGGACGGTGTGGAGGTGCGTTACATTGACACGCTGTACACCTCCACCAGCGCCGTCTGCGTCACCGGCCTGATTGCCATCGACGCAGGCGACACCTTCACCCCGCTGGGCCAGGCGATCCTGGCCGGGCTGATCCAGGTGGGCGGCCTGGGCGTCACATCGGTGGGCGCCGGCATCATCATCGCCATGGGCAAACGCGTGGGGCTGAAGGGCCGCACCCTGATCCGTGAGGCATCCAATGTGGATACCAGCAGCGGCCTGATCCGCCTGGTCAAATCCATCCTGCTCACCACCCTGATCTTTGAGCTGGCCGGCGCGGCGCTCAGCTTTATCGTGTTCGTGCAGGATTACCCCCCCATCCGGGCGCTGGGCATCAGCCTGTTCCACTCGGTTGCCGCCTTCAACAACTCCGGCTTCGACATCCTGGGCAACTTCCAGAACCTGATCCCCTACCGGGACGACGTGCTGCTGAACCTGGTCACCTGTGGGCTGATCTTCTTCGGCGGCATCGGCTTCCTGGTCATCCAGGAAGTGGTCCGCAAGCGGTTCCACTGGAAAAAGCTCTCGATGCACGCCCGGGTGGTCCTCTCGGTCAGTTTGATCCTGATCGTGGTGGGCACCCTGCTCATCAAGCTGACTGAGAATGTCACCTGGCTGGGCGCCTTTTTCCACAGCGTGTCCGCCCGTACCGCAGGCTTTTCCACCTACCCGCTGGGCCAGTTCAACGACACCGGCCTGCTGGTTTTGGCGGTATTGATGTTCATCGGCGCCTCGCCGGGATCGACGGGCGGCGGCATCAAGACCAGCACCTTCTTTGCGCTGATCCAGGGCGTCAAATCAGCCGCAACCAACAAAAACGAGAAAGCTTTTCACTTTGCTGTGCCGCGGGATGCCTTCCGCAAGGCGGCGGTCATCACGCTGCTGGCGCTGTGTGTTGTGATCGTGGGCACCTACCTGATGCTGATCTTCGACCCGCAGGTCACCTCGATGCAGGCACTGTTTGAGGTGGTCAGCGCCTTTGGCACCGTTGGCTTGTCCACCGGCATCACGCCGGACCTGTCCGACGCCAGCAAGCTGCTTTCCATCGTCATCATGTATATCGGCCGCCTGGGTCCCCTGACCATCGCGTCGCTGTGGTACTTCAGCCGCGGCGAGCGCACCCGCTACCCCGACGGCAACCTGGCCATCGGCTAATGGCCAATCTGGCCAATGTGGAATTTAAAATCCGGGGTTTTGGCGCTTTGCGCATGGTATGCCCTCAAAAAAGCATGAATTCCAACTTTTGTTCTTCTTTCCCCAGGCGGCGGCAGACCGCCGGGTCACCCTGATTTCTCATTGCTAATTTTCACCGTTTTGCCCCCAATTCGTTTGTAGATTGGACTGGAGGTCCTTTGTTATGTTCCACAAACACAAGAAAGAGAAGCTTTCCTACGGCATCGTCGGCCTGGGCCGGTTCGGCTACGCGCTGGCGGTGGACCTGGCGCAGTCGGGCGCCGAGATCCTGGTCATTGACCGGGACGAGGAGAAAGTCCGCGAGCTGCGCGAATACACCGAAAACGCCCTGGTGGTGAACACGCTGGACAAAAAAAGCCTGATGGACACCGGCATCCAGAACTGTGATGTGGCGGTGGTCTGCATCGGCGAGAATATGGAAAGTTCCATCCTGACCACGCTGAATCTGGTCAGCCTGGGGGTGCCCCAGGTGATTGCCAAGGCCACCAGCGCCGAGCACGGCGAGATTTTGGCCAAGCTGGGCGCCGAGGTGGTCTACCCCGAGCGGGACATGGCGCTGCGCCTGGCCAACCGGCTGGAGACTGCCCGTGTGCTGGACTTTATCCAGCTGAGTGAGAGCATCAACATCTCCAAGCGGATGGTGCCGGAGAAATTTATCGGCAAGACGGTGCTGGAGATGAATATCCGCGCCCAGTTCGGGCTGAACATCATCGCCGTGGAGAACGGCGGCGAGGTGGTGGATACCGTCGGCCCCGATTACACCTTCCGCGCGGGGGACATCATGATCGTCTCGGGCAGCCGCGACGACCTGCTGCGCCTGAGCGAGTGGGAGGAGAAGGACGACTGACCGCCGGCCGGGCCCTTTGCTCGCGCGTAGACCGCGGCGAACCCGGTGGCACCTTTCTCGGTTCCTCTTTCGGTGACGAAAGAGGAACGCCCGCCACAGGATGCCGAAAAAGAGAAACAACCAACCTCACCCGGCAAAGAAAAAGCCCCCGCCTTCCCCGCAGGTTTTCCACAAATTTGTGGAAAACCTGCCCGTCTTCCATAAAAAGCAAAAAGCAAACCCGCCGCTCCAATGCCGGAGCGGCGGGTTCTTTTTTGTCATGCGGCGGCGTCACGCCGGGGCGTTGGCGCGGCGCAGCGCGGCGGCCAGGGCTTCGGGCGGGGGGACCGGCGTCACCGGCATCGGGGCATCGGTGCCGGAACGCAGCGGCCGCACCCAAGTGTCCAGGTCCAGCCAGCGGCCGAATTTATAGCCGGTGCGCGGCTCACAACCAACACGGGCGTATCCCATCGCCCTGTGGAAGGCCGCAGAGGCTGGATTTGGCCTTGCCACCAGCGCAATGGCATTGTAATACCCCTGGGCCTGCAAGACCTCCAAAAGCGCCGTATACAGCCGTCTGCCGACGCCCTGGCCCACCGCATCCGGGGAACAGTAGACCGTTGTCTCCATATCCCAGGCAAAAGCCTCCCGGGTGTGCCAGGGATGGGCACAGGCGTAGCCGGCCAGCTGCCCCGCCGCGGTTTCGGCCACAAGGAACGGTGCGTGCCGCCAGACAGCCTCAATATCCCGGCGGGTTTCCTCCACCGTGGGGCAGCCATACTGGAAGGTAGCGGTGGAATGCCCCACATACCAGCAGTACAGCCCGTTCACCGCCGGGGCGTCCCCGGTCACGGCAGGGCGGATGGTCACCCGGCTGTCCGCCAGCCAGCGGGCAGCCAGGGCCTCCTTTTCGGCCTTGGGCAGCCGCTTGAGCTGGGCTTCCCGGCGCATGGCCTGTTGTTTTGTGTCAAACCGCTGGGTATAGGCCAGCGTCCCGCCCCCGTGGGAGCGGGTATACCGGGCGCCGTGGGCGCCACCGTTGTGGGCCTTCAGCCGCCGGGCCAGGTCGCTGGTCCAGCCGGAGTACAGGCTGCCGTCGCCGCAGCGCAGCATATAGGCCCAGGCAGGGGCTGGCAGGCGGTCCCCGGCGGTACTGGGGGCAATCCCCTGCTGTGCCGGCTGTTCCGGGGCGGTCATTCGCTCACCGGGCGGCCGGCCGCCCGCAGCGCAGCCCGGCAGGCCTCGACGGCCTGGTCCCGGTCATCGGCGGTGATGAGGAACCGGCTGGGGTGGCAGAACCGCAGTCCCAGGCCCGAAACCTGGCGCAGCACCTCCTCCGGCTTGCCGGCCCAGGCCGCCGGGAAGGGCACCTTGCTGCGGCGGGTGCGGTAATCGGTGACGCACTGGGCGCTGTACCCGCCCCGCTGGCTGGGATAGACTACAAACAGCGCGTCCGTCTTGTACAGGCCGTTTTTCCAGGGCATGTAGGCGGGCAATATCACAATGCCGTCCCGGGAATTTTTGTAGGCGCGCTGCACCGCCGCATCGGCGCGGTTGACGGCATTGGCAGCGGCAATCTCATTTTCCAGCACCGCCTGGGCAAAGGGCACCGCCCGCCAGAAGCAGGCGTCCGGGTCATCGTGGGAGTCCCACAGCGGATTGAAACTGCCGATGGCATCGGCCAGAGAGTTCTGCTCACCGGTATTGTCGTTCAGATCCAGGGGCTGGACAAAGTTTTCGTCCAGCAGACGGGCCTGATGTTCCCCCACCAGGCCGGGGCCAAGCACCCGCCACAGCAGGCCGAACGCCGCGTAGGGCACGCCGTTGGGCCGCGTCTCGCGGGGTTCCGAGTGATGGTCAAACATCCCGCCCCCCACGTCGTAGACAATGCCGTCGAAGTTGTCGGGCACCACAAAGCCGCGGGTGATCTTGATGTCGGGGCGGAAGATTTTCAACAATGCGGTGGAAAACACATCGTCGGCATGGAATTTGCCGCCGTGGGTGAAACCGCGGGCTGGGATTTTCATGGAGGGTCCTTTCTATCCGGCAGACTGCTGCCGGCAAAAAAATGCGAAAAAAGGGTACAGGGGACAAAGGTGTCCCCTTCCCCGCTGCGGGCGGGCCGGGGCGGCGGGGAAGGTTGGGGAGATGTGGGGCGCAAAGCCGCGGCAATCCGCCTGCGCCGGGGATTTGCCGGGGATCGCCTAGATCACAAAGTTGCGCACACCGCCCCACACCACCAGCGCGGCGGCGTACAGTAAGGTCAGGCGTTCCGCCCGGCGGCCAAAGGGCCGGCCCGCCGCGCGGCACCAGCCCTGCCAGACCACCAGCGCCGCCGGCAGCGGCCAAGTGCAGAACAAAAACGGGTTGGCGGCAAAGGCAGCGGCCAAGTTCCCGCGGCCCACCGCCAGCAGCAGGGTGGTGATGCCGCAGCCGGGGCATTTGAGCCCCGTCACCAGCCGGAACGGGCAGGGAACGCCCCCAAACCGGGCGGCAAACAGCCCGTAGGCCAGGCCGGCCGCCAGCAGCACCGCCACCCGCAGCAGGGCGCTGCGCAGCGGTCGGGTCAGGCGCATTTGTTCAGAGTGTCCTGGATCAGGGCAAAGTTGATAAACTGCAGGCCGAACAGCGACAGCACCAAAAACACGATGGAGTAGGAGCTGTCGCCCTTGATGCGGGTGATGTTCTCCCCCATCTTGTAGGCCCAGTAGATGCCGTAAATGCCGCAGGTGATGATGTCGAACACAATCACCAGGGCACCGTTGGTATAGCCCTGGTTGCCCACCAGCTGGTTGGTTTCCTCATTCAGGCAGTACATCCAGTACAGGCCGTAGATGCCGCAGGTGATGATGGTCAGGACAATGCACAGGGCTACACTGCGCGGCTGGATCAAAAACGGTCCGCCGGGGTTGCCGTATCCCTGCTGGCCGGGAGCCTGGTTCATGCCACCCGGAGCCTGGTTCATGCCGCCCGGAGCCTGGTTCTGGTAACCGGGCTGGGGGGCTGCGTCCGGCAGCTGCGTGCCGCAGTCCTTGCAAAAGTGAGCATCATCGGTGTTCCATGCACCGCAGTTGGGACATTGCTTCATGGCGGGATTCCTCCTTTTTTTCTTACCTGGCCGGGATTGCAGGGTTCCCGTTTGGGAGCCTCCCTTTCATCATACTGTATTTCATGGCATATTACAATGCCATTTTTTCCCGCCTGCTGCCCTCCTTCTATATTACATCTATAATATTTGTATTTGTGCGCATTTTGTGCTATACTGTATCTGTATTTCTATGTGAAAAATTCCGTACAGAAGTGGGGAAAACAATGGACACTCTCGACTCTTTCAACGGCGTTCTGGACGCTGCCAAAGATTACTGCCGCCAGCATACCGCTGACGCGGCCTACGAGTACTATATCAGCGGGCTGAAAGCCGTCAGCTTTGAAAATTCCAACTGTGTCACCCTGGCCGTGCGCAATGACTTCATCCGGCAGATTGTGTCCGACCGGTACACCCCCCTGCTCAAGGAGGCGTTCAAGTCGGTGCTGGGCTTCGACGTGGAGGTCAAGCTGGTTGTGCCTCAGGCAGAGGAAAAGGCCCCCGTGGCCACCCACGACCCGGAGGACGACCTGCCCTCCGGCCGGTATGACTTCACCTTTGAAAATTTCATCAAGGGTCCCTCCAACCAGTTTGCCTATGCGGCGGCCCAGGCGGTGGCGGCAAACCCCTCCGGCGCCTACAACCCGCTGTTCATCTACGGCCCCTCCGGCCTGGGCAAGACCCACCTGCTCAACGCCATTGAGATTGAGATCAAGAAAAACCATCCTGATTTCAACATCGTCTATGTGGACTGTGAAAAGTTCACCAATGAGATCATCACCGCGGTGCGCAACAACACCACCGAGCAGTTCCGCCAGAAGTACCGCCAGGCCGACGTGCTGCTGATCGACGATATCCAGTTTATCGCCGGCAAGGAAGCCACCCAGGAGGAATTTTTCCACACCTTTAACACCCTGCACAACGCCGGCAAGCAGATTGTGCTGGCCTGCGACCGCCCGGCCAAGGAGATCAAAAGCCTGGAGGAACGCCTGCGCACCCGGTTTGAGTGGGGCCTGACCGCCGACATCCAGCCGCCGGACTTTGAGACCCGGGTGGCCATTGTCAAGCGCAAGGCCGAGCTGCTCAATCTGGACCTGCCCGACGACGTGGCCGAGTACATCGCCAACCACCTGAAACAGAACATCCGCCAGCTGGAGGGCGCGGTGAAAAAGCTGAACGCCTACTATATGCTGGAGGGCATTGCCCCCTGCATCGGCGTGACGATGACCGCCATCAAGGATACCCTCAACGATACCCAGCCCATCCCGGTGACCATTGAAAAGATCATCAACGAGGTGGCCCGCACCTTCAACGTGCTGCCGGCGGACATCCGCGGCAAAAAGCGCAACGCCAATGTGAGCACCGCCCGGCAGATGTCCATGTATATCATCCGGGAAATTACCGGCATGAGCATGGAGGCCATCGGCGCCGAGTTCCAGCGGGACCACTCCACCGTGGTGTACAGCCTGAAAACCATGGAGGAAAACATCCAGCGGGACCGCCACATCAAGGAGACGGTGGACGACATCATCAAAAATGTCCGCACCTGAAAAACAGTGCCTGTCTGTGGGTGGCGTACAGAACATCAGCTTTCCCTCCTGTCCTCCCTGCCGGCCAGCCGGCAGACCTTGCAAAAGTTGCTGCGGAACGGAGCGGCGGGGTTCTCAACACTTTCAACCGATTTTTCAACAATTAACATTGGTTTTCCACCACGGGCTGTGGAGAAACTCCGATTTTCCCCATTTCAACATTTTTCCCACAATACAAACTGGATTATCCACAGTGGTCCAAACCGCACCGCCATCGCATTTGCGGGACTTTTCCACGCTTTGCACGGCCCCTACTACTACTACTATCCAAGTTTCCTGTATTCTGCTGCCAAAAAACAAACCGCACAACCCCCAAGGATTCCTGCTGTCACAAAGTTTCCATAACAAATAGTAAGGAAACCAAACCCGGCAGCCTTCTTTCCCAGCAACAGCTGCCCGCAAAACAGGCGGTTTCCAGAGACAGACACCCGGCAGCAAAAGCCGGCCAATAACAGCAGATACAACCCCCGCTGCAAAAAATGCGCAGCAGCGTATGATTGCACGGATTGCAACAATAATACAAATTGAGAATAAAGCTCTATTTTCAGGCGTTTAGCCTGCACCAAAAGTCCATAACCGCGCTGCGGCGTGATTTTTCGTTCAGAAAAGAGGTTCCCTATGAAGTTTGAGTGTGAAAAGACACTGCTGGCCGCCGCCATTGAGGGCGTATCCCGGGCGATCACCAACCGGGCGGCCATTCCGGTACTGCAGGGCATCCTGCTGAAGGCCGAGGGCTTTGCCCTGACCTTGACCGGTTATGATATGGAGATGGGCATCACCACCACCATCGAGTGCAATGTGCTGATCCCCGGCGAGATGGTGCTGGATGCTAAGCTGTTCGGCAGCATGGTGGCCCGCATGCCCGCCGGCACCGTCCATGTGGAACTGGACGACAACGGCACCGCCCTGGTCCGCGGCGGCGTGGCCGAATTTGAGGTGCCCGCAATGCTGGCCGGTGAATACCCGATGCTGCCCAACCCCGGCGCCGAGAACACGATGACCGTCAAGTGCGGAATGCTGCGGGAAATGATTGAAAAGACCATCTATGCGGTCAGCCAGGATGACAAAAAGCCCGCCCACACCGGTGAGCTGTTTGTCATTGAGCCGGGCAGCCTGACCATTGTGGCACTGGACGGCTACCGGCTGGCCATCATTCAGCGGGATGTGGAATGCACCCGGGATATCCGCATCATCATCCCGGCCAAGACGCTGCAGGAACTGTTGAAGATTATGGGCGGGCCGGATGACGATATCAAAATCGATGCCAACCGCCGGTATGTGGTGTTCACCACCAATGGCTACACCATTATGAGCCGCCTGATTGAGGGCGAATTTTTGAACTACAAGCAGGTAATCCCCAACGGCTGCCGCAGCAAGGTGGTGGTGGACTGCAAGCAGTTCATCGATACCATCGAGCGCGCCTCGCTGATTATCACCGAGCGGCTGAAAAACCCGCTGCGCATCACCTTTGCCAAGGACAAGATCACGGTGCGGTGCCAGACTGCACTGGGCAAGGTGATGGACGAGTTCCCGCCGGTGAAGATGGAGGGCGACGCGGTGGAGATCGGCTTCAACAACCGCTATATGCTGGAAGCCCTGCGCAATGCCCGCAGTGAGCGGGTGCTGCTGGAGATCAGCGGTCCCCTCAGCCCGGTGAAGGTTCTGCCCGAGGAAGGCAAGGACTTTATCTATCTGGTGCTGCCGGTGCGGTTCAAAAACGAGTGATTGCCTGTTTCACGCACAACCCCGCGCGGGGCCGGAAAAACTTTTCCCAAAAAGGAACGTGTTACCATGGAAAAAACATCGGAACAGGATGTGGAGATGATCCGCATCCACACCGACTTCATCAAGCTGGAGGCCCTCCTTAAATTCGCGGGCTGGTGCGAGACCGGCGGCGAGGCCAAGGAGCGGATCCAGGGCGGTGAGGTGCTGGTCAACGGTACAGTCTGCACCATGCGGGGCAAAAAGTGCGTTGCCGGGGACAAGGTCACCCTGGACGGCCGCACCTTGCAGGTGGCGGAGGGCCGCTGATGCGCCTTTGTCATTTGCAGGTCGAAAATTTCCGCAACTTGGAAGCCGCCGCGCTGGACCCGTCGCCGGTGCTGACCGTCATCTGCGGGCCAAACGGCCAGGGCAAGACCAATCTGCTGGAGGCCATCTGGCTGCTGACCGGCGGCAAGAGCTTCCGTGGCGCCAAGGACGCCGAGCTTATCCGCCGTGACGCCCCCTTTGCGGTGCTGGAAGCCGCCTTCCATGCCGGGGAGCGGGATCAGCAGCTGCGGCTGACGGTGGGCGGCCGGGGGACCAAACGGCCCGGCCGCACCGCCCGCCTGAACGGCGTTGACCGGGGCCGGGCGGCCAGCATTGCGGGCACCTTCACCGCCGTGGTGTTTGACCCCAACCATCTCAGCCTGGTCAAGGGCGGGCCGGAGGGACGGCGCCGCTTTTTGGACGCGGCGCTCTGCCAGCTGTACCCCGGCTATCTGATGGCACTGCGGCGGTATGCCCGCACAGTGGCCCAGAAAAACGCCCTGCTGAAAGCCTACGACATCACCCCCGGCGCCGGCGCGCTGCTGGAGACCTTCAACGAGGGGCTGGCCAAAACCGGCGCCGAGGTGATGGCCCGGCGCACCGCCTACCTGGCCAAGCTGGCCCCCGCGGCGGCGCAGAATTACCGGGACATCTCCCGCGGGGCCGAGACGCTGCAGGTGACCTATCGCCCCTGCTGTGAGCCCACCCCCCAGGCGCTGGCCGCCCGGCTGCGGGAGGTGAAAAACGCCGAGCTGCGGGCGGGGTTCTGCCTGGCGGGGCCCCACCGGGAGGACATTGAGATCGACATCGACGGCCAGCCGGGGCGGATCTACGGCAGCCAGGGCCAGCAGCGCAGCGCGGTGCTGAGCCTGAAACTGGCCGAGGCCAGCGTGGCGGGCGAGATCCTGGGCGAGCATCCGGTGATGCTGCTGGACGACGTGCTCAGCGAGCTGGACGACGCCCGGCAGGCCTATCTGCTCACCCGCATCGAGGACAAACAGACCTTTGTGACCACCTGCGATTCCGCCGCTTTCGCCCGCACAAACGGCAAGCTGGTGTTTGTCAAGGGCGGCCGCACATCTGAGACACCGTTTGAAAACTGACAGGAGGGCTTGCCATGCTGATGCACGCGGGGCGGGATTTTGTGCTGAACACCCGGGACATTGTGGGCATCTTTGACCTGGACAATGCCACCCGGGGCAGCATCACCAATGCGTTTTTTGCCCGGGCTGAGCAGGAGGGCGCGGTGGTGGACCTTTCCGCAGACCTGCCCAAAAGTTTTATTGTCACCGATTTTCCCACCGAGACGGTTTACCTGACCGAGCTGTCCACCGCTGCCCTGAAAGGCCGGGCGGAAAAGTTGGTGCTGTGAGCTTCTTTTTTCTCGGCTCGGCGGGGTTAGTGGTTTCTCTTTTGCCGTTGCACGGCGGGGAGCGTTCCTCTTTCGGTGATGAAAGAAGAATGCTACCGGCAGGCTGCCGGTAAAATCGAAACCAGAATCCCCGCCGGGCCGAAAAAACACCGCAACGCCCCCGGCCGGCAAGGCCAAAACACCCCACATACTCCGTCATTTCTGGAATCTTCCAGTTTTAATAAAGCCAATTTTCATATCACGATAGAGGGCTTCGCACCCGACACACAGAAGGGAAGGACGAACACCGAATGGCGAAAGAGATCATTACCGAAACCAACCGCGAGACTGTCACCGACCACGAATACAGCGGCAGCCAGATCCAGGTCCTGGAGGGCCTGGAACCTGTCCGCAAGCGCCCGGGCATGTATATCGGCTCCACCGGACCCCGCGGTCTGCACCACCTGGTCTACGAGATCGTCGATAACTCCATCGACGAGGCGCTGGCCGGCTACTGCACCCACATCGAGGTCACCATCAAGCAGGGCGACATCATTGAGGTCAACGACAACGGCCGCGGCATCCCGGTGGACATCCAGCCCAAAATGGGCATCCCCGCCGTCACCGTCGTCTACACCGTGCTGCACGCCGGCGGCAAGTTCGGCGGCGAGGACTCCGGCTACAAGGTGGCCGGCGGCCTGCACGGCGTGGGTGCCTCGGTGGTCAACGCCCTGTCTGAGTGGCTGGTCGTCCGCGTCCGCCGCGACGGCGCCGAGTATGAACAGAAGTTCCACCGCGGCAATGCCGACGGCGATCTGAAAAAGATCGGCTCCGCCGCCTCCACCGGCACCAGCGTCACCTTCAAGCCCGACCCGGAAATCTTCACCGAGAGCACTGTGTTCGACTATGAGACGCTGCTCAAGCGCCTGCGGGAGGAGAGTTTCCTGAACGCCGGTGTGCGCATCACCCTGACCGATGAGCGCACCGACGAGAACCACCCCGAACCCCGCCGCGAGAGCATGTGCTACGAGGGCGGCATCCGCAGCTTTGTGCAGTACCTGCATGAAAAGCGGGATATGACCGTGCTGCACCCCCAGGTCATCTACATGAAGGGGGAGGCCGACGGCGCGGTGGCCGAGGTGGCCCTGCAGTACAACGACAGCTTCAACAGCCTGATTTTGAGCTTTGCCAACAACGTCCACACCCCGGACGGCGGCACCCACGAGGAGGGCTTCAAGACCGCGCTGACCCGCGTATTCAACGACTTTGGCCGCGCCAAGGGCTACCTGAAAGACAAGGACGACAACCTGTCCGGCTCGGATGTGCAGGAAGGCCTGACCGCCGTGATCAGCGTGAAACTGCAGGAGGCCCAGTTTGAGGGCCAGACCAAGGCCAAGCTGGGCAACACCTATATCAAGACGCTGGTCAGCCGCATGGTCTACAACAAGCTCAACGAATATTTCGAGGAGAACCCCGCCGTGGCCAAGGCAGTGTTCGAGAAGGCCACCCAGGCGGCCCGTGCCCGCGCCGCCGCCAAGAAGGCCCGGGACCTGGTCCGCCGCAAGAGCGCGCTGGAAACCAGCCGCATGCCCGGCAAGCTGGCCGACTGCCGCGAGAAGGACCCCAGCAAGACCGAGATCTACATCGTCGAGGGCGACTCGGCAGGCGGCTCGGCCAAGCAGGGGCGGGACTCCAACATCCAGGCCATCCTGCCTTTGTGGGGCAAGATGCTCAACGTGGAAAAGGCCCGGGTGGACAAGGTCTACGGCAACGACAAGCTGACCCCGGTCATCACGGCGCTGGGCACCGGCATTGGGGACGAGTTCGATATCACCAAGCTGCGCTACCACAAGATCTTTATCATGGCCGATGCCGATGTGGACGGCAGCCATATCTGCACACTGATGCTGACCTTCTTCTTCCGCTATATGCGCCCGCTGATCGAGCACGGCTACGTCTATGTGGCACAGCCGCCGCTGTTCAAGCTGCAGAAGGGCCAGACGGTGAAATACGCCTACAACGACGCCGAAAAGGACGCCCTGTCGGCCGAAATGCCCGGCGCTAAGATCAGCCGGTACAAGGGCCTGGGCGAGATGAACCCCGAGCAGCTGTGGGAGACCACCATGAACCCGGACAACCGGGTGATTGTGCAGATCACCATCGAGGACGCCGAGCGCGCCGACGAGGCCTTCACCGTCCTGATGGGCGACCAGGTGGAACCCCGCCGTGAGTTCATCGAGAAGAACGCCGTGTATGCGAATTTGGACGTGTGATTGCCCGCAGAAATGCTGGATCTGCAGGCCGGGGAAACGTTGCATTTCCCGCCGCCTGCGGCCGGAAGGCTTTCCGCTGGATTCCGGATCAACACGCAGACGCGAACCCTGATAGAGTTTAAGGTGGTACACAAATGGAAGAAAATATCGTGATGGTGCCGGGGTCCGGTACCAAGGTCATCGTGCGGGATGTCAAGCAGGAGATTGAGACTGCGTTTTTGGATTATTCCATGTCGGTCATCGTCTCCCGCGCGCTGCCCGATGTGCGCGACGGCCTGAAACCCGTGCACCGGCGCATCCTGTACACCATGTACGAGCGCAACAACGACCCCCAGCACCCCTACAAGAAATCCGCCGACACCGTCGGCGCCGTGCTGGGCTCCTACCATCCCCACGGCGATGCCAGCGTTTACGACGCCATGGTGCGCCTGGCCCAGGATTTCAGCATGCGGTATCCGCTGGTGGACGGCCAGGGCAACTTCGGCTCGGTGGACGGCGATCCCCCGGCCGCCTACCGTTACACCGAGGCCCGCATGAGCAAGATCGCCTGCGAGATGCTCACCGACATTGACAAGGAAACCATCGACTGGTCGCTGAACTTTGACGAGACGAAGAAGGAACCCAGCGTGCTGCCCAGCCGCTTCCCGAACCTTTTGGTCAACGGCAGCCAGGGCATCGCGGTGGGCATGGCCACCAACATCCCGCCCCACAACCTGCGGGAGGTCATCGACGGCATCATCGCCCTGATCGATGACCCGGACATTGACCTGCCCGGCCTGATGGAGCACGTCAAGGGCCCGGATTTCCCCACCGGCGGCATCATCATGGGACGGTCGGGCATCCGCGCCGCCTACGCCACCGGCCGCGGCAAGATCACGCTGCGCGGCCGCGCCGAGATTGTCGAGAAAAAGAACGGCCGGTATGAGATCATCGTCACCGAGATCCCCTACATGGTCAACAAGGCCCGCCTGATCGAGTCCATCGCCGACTATGTCAAGGACAAAAAGATCGAGGGCATCAGCGACCTGAACGACGAGTCCAGCCGCAAGGGCATGCGCATCGTCATCGAGGTGAAAAAGGACGCCAACCCCCAGGTGGTTCTGAACCAGCTGTATCGCTACACCCAGCTGCAGGACACGGTGGGCGTCATCATGCTGGCGCTGGACAACAAGACCCCCAAGATCATGTCCCTCAAGGGCATGATGCAGCGGTATGTGGACTTCCAGGAGGAAGTCATCCGCCGGCGCACCCAGTTTGAGTTGAAAAAGGCCGAGGACCGCTGCCACATCCTGGAGGGCCTGAAGCGGGCCGTGGACATTGTGGACGAGGTCATCTACGCCATCCGCCACTGCGGCGGCGGCCAGGCCGAGGCCAAGGCCGCCATCATGGAGCAGTTCGGCTTTGACGACGTGCAGGCCGAGGCCATCTGCCGCTTCCCCCTGGGACGCCTGGCCGGCCTGGAGATCCAGAAGATCGAGAACGAACTGGGCGAATTGAAGGTCAGCATCGCCGATTACCGGGAGATCCTGGCCGACGAGGGCCGGGTCCAGTCCATCCTGAAGGAAGAGCTGCTGGCCTTGAAGGAAAAGTACGGCGACGAGCGCCGCACCGCCATCGAGGCGGTCTCCGGCGAGGTGGACATCGAGGACCTGATCCCCGAGGAGCAGTGCGTCTACACCCTGACCCACGCGGGCTACATCAAGCGCACCGCCGCCGACACCTACACCGCCCAGAACCGCGGCGGCCGCGGCATCGCCGGCCTGAGCCACAAGGACGAGGACTTCACCGAGGAACTGTTTGTCGGCTCCAGCCACGACTATATGCTGTTCATGACCGACAAGGGCCGGGTCTACCGGCTGAAAGGCTATCAGGTGCCGGAGGGCGCCCGCACCTCCAAGGGCACCAACATCGTCAACCTTTTGCAGCTGCAAAATGACGAGAAGGTCACCACCCTGATGCGGCAGCCCGCCGATATCGACCAGGAGCACAGCTTTATCACCATGGTGACGCGGCAGGGCCTGATCAAGCGCACGCCGCTCAGCCAGTTCAAGAATATCCGCAAGGCGGGCCTGATCGCCATCAGCCTGAACGAGGGCGATGCCCTGACCTGGTGCCACCTGACCCACGGCGACGACGAGCTGATTGTCGCCACCCACGACGGCATGGCCATCCACTTTGCCGAGAGCGACGCCCGCGCCATGGGCCGCAGCGGCCACGGCGTGCGGGCCATCCGGCTGGCGGAGGGCGACTATGTGGTGGGCGTCTGCGTCTGCCGGCCCGGCGCCACCATGCTCACCGTCACCGAGGACGGCAAGGGGCGCCGCAGCCGCATTGACGATTACCGGGTCACCCGCCGCGGCGGCAAGGGCATCCGCAATTATACAAAGGGCGGCGTGGCGGCCGTCAAGATTGTGGACGACGCCGACGACCTGATCCTCATCAGCCAGGAGGGCATCCTGATCCGGATGCACGCCGACGATATCAACGTGCAGAGCCGCTACGGCAGCGGTGTGCGGGTGATGCGCCTGGCCGAGAACGACAAGCTGGCCATGATGGCCCGTGTGGAGCGGGACAACAGCGCCGAGACCGCCAAGCCGGAGGATGCCCCTGAGGACGGGGAGGACCTGTCCGACGAGGAGATCGCCCGCCTGGAAGCCGAGGACGCCACCGCCGACGAGGGCGCCGGTGACCCCGACGACGGCGACAACGAGGAATAACCCCCGTATCCCAGCCACAGATAGAACCATGCAAAAACCGCGCAGGCTTTTTTGGCCTGCGCGGTTTTGCGTTCTGTCGATGCATTGAAAAAAATGTGGTGCTTTTTTGGTATTTGAATATGAAACATCAGCCCGATACCTGCCCGCGGCGCAGTTCCTGGTCAATGACCAGTTCCACCAGCCGGCGGCTGTGGCTGTCCAGTTTGCGGTATTTTTGGATCAGGTCGAACTCCGGCTGAGTCAGCGCGCGGGGGCGGGGGCTATCGTCAAAATCTTCCAGTGTACAGCCCAGCGCGCGGGCCAGGGCCTTGACTGTCTCCAGCTGCGGGTCCCGCGTGATGCCGTTCAGGATCTTGTTCAGCGTCCCTTTGGGCACGCCGGACCTCTCGCTCAATTCATCAATTGTAAGACCGGCCTGACGGCGCTTTTGCTGGATCAGCATCCCCAGTTCCATCCTGTCTGTCCCCCATCCCAATGTTTTGCAGCGTTGGTTTCAGTATACCGATTTTGCACTGAACCGTCAATAAAAAGTACCGCAAACGGAAAAAAACTGGTTGACTGGTTCCATATAAGGCATTATAATGAATTCAAAATAATCCGGATGCGGAACTTTGCACGGGGGATGTCAAAGGTATGGGATACAGTGTGCTGATACGGAAAATTGCGGAGCGGGGCATCAAAAAATCTGCCATCGCACAGGCAGCCGGCATGTCGCCCCGGGCATTGAACCGAAAGCTCAGCGGCAAAAGCCCGTTCACCTGGCCGGAGGCTCTGATCATCCAGCACGCGTTTTTCCCGGACATTGCCAAAGATGAGCTGTTCCGGCTGGAAAACGGCCAGAGATAAGGGGGCGGCCCGCCGCCGGGCCGACAAGGGGAGGAACAAAAATGAAAACGCTGGGCATGGCCGCATCCTTTGCGGCGTTTCTCTGCTGCGGGATGCTTGCAATCGATGGATTTCTGGGGCAGGTTTCCCAGCTGATGGCGGGGGCCGGGTATGCCATGCTGGCGGTTGTCTGCGCCGTTGTGTTTGCAAGGATGGTCCTGGCAAAGGATGCGGAGGAGGAGAAGAAGAGGCACCGTTGACCGGCCGTTTTTGGAACCGGATCGGCATCGGCGGCCCCGGGCCAGCGCCGCCGGTTTTGGCCGGTGCAGGCCGTTTTTGGAAAAAATAGTGTCAAAATTATAAAAAAATGAATAAACTGTGTAAAAAATATAGCGAATAGGACGGGTTGCCCATTGCGTTTTTCCGCGCAATGTACTATACTGAAGTTACCAGACAGAAACTGCCGTCCATCAGGTTTGGTATATTATTTACACATCGGACGGTCATAAGGAGGTAATCAAGGTATGAAGAAACTGATCACGATGCTGCTTTCCCTGACGCTGGTGGCTGCCCTGTCGCTGCCGGTGCTGGCCGAAAACCCGGTCCAGGCAGCTGCGGACGCCCGTGAGGCTGCCTATGCCAAGGCTGTTGCCAACTATCAGGCGGAAATTGCAGCCAAGGAAGATGCCTATGTCAAGGCCGTTGACGCCTACTCGGCCCAGGCTGCTGCCAAGGCTGACGCCGATGCCGCCGCCATTGTGGCCGCCGGCAACGCCGCCCATGCC
>CALXHQ010000018.1 GCA_944388145.1 uncultured Gemmiger sp.
GGCAGGCTGTCTTCGCGACAGCCTATTTATTTTATCTCATTCAGATCTCTTTGTCAAGACCTTTTTGAGATTTTTTTGAACAGCCTTTCAGCTGCTCTGCCAATCCGTGCCGCCCACGCCCTGTCCCTGACAGCGTTGCGGGGCAGGCCCGAATCGGTGCAATTATATTACCATGAGATTCCAACTGCGTCAAGTGTTTTCGGGCAGAATTTCGCCAAAAGTATCACTTTTGTCATTCCTTACAGTTTCTTTCCCTGGATATCGACAATTTGACCATCGCTTTCCCCACACTTTATACAGTTGGTAATTGTGTTAGGGTTTGTCAATTTTACGTATTGTAATTTTCCCAAATACGACTGTCCCTTTCCGGGCACTGGTTGCATGTCTTCCTTTTTTCAGCTTTGCCGGTATATGCTCAAAAAAGGGGCAGCGCCGACTTACTCCCCTGTCAGTTCCTGGCGCATCCATTTCAAAATTTTTCTCTCCCGGCGGGAAATCTGCACCTGCGTGGTGTGCAGCACACGAGCTGTCTCGCACTGCGTCTTACCGCCAAAGAAGCGCAGCTGAATCAGCTGGCGGTCATCTGGAGATAAGCGGCCCAGCACCTCGTTCAGGCTGATCCGCTCAGACAGCGCCTCCTCCGGCGACTCCACCGGAATGTCCCACTCCTTGCTGCCGTCCTCGCTTTCGGTGGGGGTCAGGGACAGGGCCGGCAGCGAGGCGCGGATCGCCAGAGCGATCTGTTCCGGGGTGGTATGCAGTGTCTCAGCAAGCTGGGTCACGCTGGGCTCATTCCCGGTGCGTTTCAGTGTGCGCTCCCGTTCGGCGTTTACCTTCAGTCCCAGTTCCTTCAAAGAACGGCTGACCTTTACGGTGCCGCCATCACGGAACAACTTTTTAATTTCGCCCAGGATCACCGGAACCGCATAGGTGGAAAAGCACAGTCCCCGCCCCGGGTCAAAGCCATCGCAGGCCTTGACCAGCCCCAGACATCCGGCAGCGTAGAGATCCTCATACTCGATTCCTCTGCCCCGGAAGCGTCCGGCACAGCAATGCACCAGACCAAGATTATTTTGGATAAATTTTTCCCGCTGGGCGCGGGCTGCCTCCGCCGGGGTACCGGCCAACTGTGCGGACATGGCTCCATCCTCCTGTATCAGGCGGGCGTTGCAGAGCAACACCTGCAAGCGCGGCAGCGGTGCGCTGCCTATGTAAGAGGAATCACTGCCGGAGGTCCGCCGCCTCCAACTGCTTGCTCATGGTGACTCGGGTGCCTCGGCCGGGTTTTGAGGTGACGCGTACCTTATCCATAAAGCTTTGCATCACCGCAAACCCCAGCCCCGCACGTTCCTCAGGGTCGCCGGTGGTGTAAAGCGGCTCCATGGCTTTGGCCACATCGGCAATTCCCACGCCCCGGTCTGCGACAACGATCTTCACCAGACCGCCCTCGTACAGAGCCGCCCGCAGCGTAATCTGCCCCGCCTTGCCGGGATAAGCGTGCACAATACAGTTGGTGACAGCCTCCGATACCGCGGTTTTTATATCCGCCAGTTGGGGCACAGTGGGGTCGGCCTGCACCAGAAACGCCGCCAGTGCCGCACGGGCAAATCCCTCATTGATACTGCGGCTGGAAAAGACAAGTTTGACCTGATTGACCAGTTTCATGGCGCACCCCCGTCAGACATAATGAATCCTGGCCAGGTCCAGCATTTTGCGGATCTGGGCAGGGGGATTTTGTACCGTCAGACGGCCGCCCAAGGACGCGATATACCGGCCGCGGCCAAGGATCAGCCCCACTCCGGAGGAATCCATAAAGGTAACACCGCTGAAATCCAATGCCAACAGTTCGGGCATATGGGCATCCACCTGGGCGTCGATCTCCCGCCGCAGCATCTGCGCCGCATGGTGGTCGATCTCCCCCGACAGATAGGCTGCCAGTGTGTTGCCTGCCGGAATAAACCAGACTTTTGCCATGAAGGCCGTTCCACCTCGATTCGATACAGCAGAGCCTGTCCGCCCCTGCTATCCGTTTGCCTCCAGTATACGCGCCCGAACCCGCAAAGTTTGTTGAAAGGGGGCGTCCGTCAACCCGGCAAATGCAAGGGTTCCATCTTGACAAGCCCGCAAAACTGCACTACACTTATCTCATAAAATGCAATGCGGAGGAGTTCCGCTGGCACCAGTGCCTTTTTCAGCAAGCCGGGGAGGATGCAAGCCCGGTAAAGGCCGCCGGCGGTTGTCGCCCCCAAGCAGGACCGGCGAACGGTGCCCCCCTTTGGCGGACAGCCTGCCTTTCTATAACCTTATATAATAATGGATTATAGAAAACGGCTGACCCCGCCGAGGGTCGCTTCCCTGAACCGGCCCCGTTTTGCCCCCGTTATCGGGCATTCAAGTGGTCTGCTGCTTTTGGCAGGCAATTTGGGTGGTACCGCGGCCACTCGTGCAGCTTTGTTTTGAAATGATGCACGGCCGTCCCAAGAACCGCAATTCTTGGGACGGCCGTTTTCTTGTGCCGTTTTCAGCGGCGCGCAAAGAGGATAACGCTGTGGTCGGCAAGCCGGTCCTCCGCGTTTTGTCCGGGTTGCGGTGTCCGCATTGCGCGGCGTGCGCTGAAGCACACTTGCGTGCTGCGACCGCGCCCCGTTGCATTCGCCGCAGGCAGCGCTCGGCTTTGCGGCCCTTGGGATTCCCTTTTCGATAAAACCTCAGTCAAAGTTGCTCATGCGTCGTCGGTACTTTTCGCACACAATTTTGATTGAGATTTCCCTACAAATTACAAAATCATCCCCCCACACAGACAAAGGAGGACGCCGATATGGCAAAAGAACTCGCCAAACAGTACGACCCCAAATCCACCGAGGACCGAATCTACCAGACCTGGTGCGATAAGGGATACTTCCACACCCGGGTGGACCGGAGCAAAAAGCCCTTCACCATCGTCATGCCGCCGCCGAACGTCACCGGTCAGCTGCACATGGGCCACGCCATGGACGAAACCTGGCAGGACATCCTGATCCGCTACAAGCGGATGCAGGGCTACGCCGCGCTGTGGGTGCCCGGCACCGACCACGCCTCCATCGCCACCGAGGCCAAGGTGGTGGCCGAGATGGCCAAGGAGGGCTTGACCAAGGATATGCTCGGCCGCGAGGGCTTCCTCAAGCGCGCCTGGGCCTGGAAGGAAAAGTACGGCAACCGCATTGTCAGCCAGCTGAAAAAGCTCGGCTGCTCCTGCGACTGGCAGCGGGAGCGGTTCACCATGGACGAGGGCTGTTCCAACGCTGTCAAGGAGGTTTTTGTCCGCCTGTATGACCAGGGGCTGATCTACCGCGGCAACCGTATGGTCAACTGGTGCCCCCACTGCAACACCTCCATCTCGGACGCCGAGGTGGAATATGAGGAGAAAGACGGCAGCTTCTGGCACCTGCTCTACCCGGTCAAGGAGACCGGCGAGATGCTGGAACTGGCCACCACCCGCCCCGAGACCATGCTGGGCGACACTGCCGTGGCCATCAACCCGGAGGACCCCCGCTATGCCCATCTGCACGGCTGCCACGTGGTGCTGCCGCTGCTGAACAAGGAAATCCCCATCGTCTGCGATGAGCACGCCGACATGGAAAAGGGCACCGGCGTGGTCAAGATCACCCCCGCCCACGACCCCAACGACTTTGAGGTGGGCAAGCGCCACAGCCTGCCCATGATCCGGGTGCTGACCTACGACGGCCACATGACCGGCGCCGCCGACAAGGCCGAGGCGGACGCACTGAAGGCCTCCGGCCGCGCCGCCGCCGATGAGCCGGACGTGCTGGACTGCGGCAAGTACGCCGGTATGACCGCCATGGAGGCCCGCAAGGCCATCCTGGCTGATCTGGAGGCCGGCGGCTACCTGAAAGAGACCGAGTCCATCAAGCACGAGGTGGGCACCTGCTACCGCTGCCACACCGTCATCGAGCCGATGGTGTCCAAACAGTGGTTCGTCAAGATGGAGCCGCTTGCCAAACCCGCCATCGAGGCGGTGGAAAACGGAACCATCAAGTTCGTGCCCGAGCGATTCACCAAGAATTACCTGAACTGGATGCGCGGCACCCGCGACTGGTGCATCAGCCGCCAGCTGTGGTGGGGCCATCAGATCCCGGCCTGGTACTGCGCCGACTGCGGCGAGACCATCGTGGCCAAGGAGGCCCCCACCGCCTGCCCCCACTGCGGCAGCGCCAACCTGACCCGTGATCCGGATACGCTGGACACCTGGTTCTCCAGCGCGCTGTGGCCCTTCTCCACCCTGGGCTGGCCCGAGGCCACCGAGGACTACGACTATTTCTATCCCACCAACACGCTGGTCACCGGCTATGACATCATCGGCTTCTGGGTATCCCGCATGATCTTCTCCGGCCTGGCCTACACCGGCAAGGCGCCCTTCGACACGGTGCTGATCCACGGCATCGTCCGCGACAGCCAGGGCCGCAAGATGTCCAAGAGCCTGGGCAACGGCATCGACCCGCTGGAGGTCATCGACCAGTACGGCGCCGATGCCCTGCGCATGATGCTGGTGGTGGGCTCCACCGCGGGCAACGATATGCGCTACAGCGAGGAGCGCGTCAAGGCCTGCCGCAACTTTGCCAACAAGCTGTGGAACGCCAGCCGCTTTGTGCAGATGAACCTGCCCGAGGACTTCCAGCCCGGTATGCCGGACGAGAGCCTGCTGGACATGAGCGACAAGTGGGTGCTTTCCCAGCTGAACGCCACCGCCCGGGATGCCACCGCCAACCTGGACAAGTACGAGATGGGCCTGGCCGCCGACAAGATCGAGCATTTCATCTGGGAGGTCTACTGCGACTGGTATATCGAGATCTGCAAGTCCCGGCTGAACTCCGGCGACGCCCGGCAGGCCGACACCGCCCGCAAGGTGCTGGTGTATGTGCTCAGCCAGGCGCTCAAGCTGCTGCATCCCTTCATGCCCTTTGTCACCGAGGCTATCTACCAGAGCCTGCCCGGCAGCGCCGAAACCATCATGACCCAGGCCTGGCCTGTCTTCGACGCTGCCCACGACTGGCCGGAGGAGGGAGAGGACTTCAACAAGCTGATGGACTATATCAAGGCGGTGCGCGCTGTGCGCAACGATATGAACGTCCATCCGGCCAAAAAGACCAGTATGGTCATCGAGACAGCCGACCAGAACGCTTTCCGCAAGGGCGAGGCCTACCTGGCACGGTTCGCCTTTGCCACCGATGTGACCCTGACCGGCCATTACGACGGCGACACCGCCGGCATGGTGCAGGTGAACACTCCCTCCGCCCGCGGCTTTATCCCCATGATGGAGCTGATCGACCGGGAGAAGGAGCTGGCCCGCCTGAACAAAGAGCTGGCCAAGACCGAGAAGGAACTGGCCATGTTTGAAAACCAGCTGGCTAACCCCAAGTTTGTGGAGAAAGCCCCCGCCAAGCTGGTGGAGGATGTGCGTGCCAAGCTGGCCGCCGCCAAGGACAAGCAGGCCAACATCCGCCAGTCCATCGCGGCGCTGGGCTGATTGCCCGCCCGGCGGATGAAGCAAAACACATAACCTGATAAAGGGCTGGCCCGGCAAAACGCCGGGCCAGCCCTTTGCGTGTTTTTCCCCCGCCTTGCCATCCTGCCGGCTCGATGCTATAATGTCGGTACAGCGCAGGCGGCTTTGCGGCAATGCCTGCGCTGTGCAGTATCTGCATTTTCCGTGGGGGCAACAGCCTCTGGGGAGGGAACCGTCCCGGCTGCCTGGCAGCCGCACAGAAGGGAACGTAAGACCAATGTCCAATGAAACTGAACGAACAAGTCCCTGGCTGATCGCTTTCCGGGTGATCTTTACCATCGCCGTGGTGCTATGCATCGGGTACATCTTTGGCAATTCACTGGAAGTTGCCACAGAATCCTCGGCCCGCAGCCAACATGTCATGCATCTGTTCAACGCTGTGCTGGAACGCGTCGGTCTTGGCCCGTTGTCCGAGCACACCATACGCAAGCTGGCCCATTTTGCCGAGTATTGCCTGGAGGGCCTGCTACTCACCCTCTGCCTGCGGGTCTACACCCGGCGGTTTGTGCGGCATATCAGCTGGCCGCTGCTGCTGGGCCTGCTCACGGCTGTATCGGATGAAACCATCCAGCGGTATGTGGCCGGGCGTTCCTCCCAGGTCACCGACATCTGGATTGACTTTGCCGGCGTGGTGGGTGGTATGCTCATCTCGCTGGTGGTGCTGCTCATCGTGCGGGGGATCACCTCCTTCTACTCCATCAAGCAGGAGAACCGCCGTCTGCGCCAGGAACGGGACGCCCTGCGCCGCAGCCAGCAAACGGGCTCGGAACCGTGCCGGGCGGAGCGCGCACCGGCCCGGGCGGCACACCCTGCAGCTGCCCCGCCCCGCTATGCCCGTGAGCCATTTGCCGGGCCGAACTACGCCGCGCAGCCCCCACGCCAGGCAACGGGCACCCCGAACCAGGCAAGCCGGGGATTTTATGAAAATTCTGCCGAGAACGGATACTCCTATTATGAAGAAGGGAAGAGAACTCTATGACCCCACAACAGGCAATTGAAGCCCTGCACGCGCTGCCCCACGGCGGCCACGGCACACTGGACCGGATGCGCGCTTTGATGAACAAGCTGGGCAACCCGGAACAAAACCTCAAATGCGTCCATATCGCGGGCACCAACGGCAAGGGTACCCTGGCCGTAATGACCGCGTCGATCCTGCAAAAGGCGGGGTATAAGACCGGGTTGACCATCAGCCCCTATGTCACCGATTTCCGGGAACGGTTCCAGATCAACGGCGAGATGATCCCGCCCCAGGCGCTGGCCGATCTGGCTGAACAGGTGCTGGACGCCATCGACGCCATCTGCCTGGAAGGCGGGGACAGCCCCCGGGAGTTTGAGGCCGTCACCGCGGTGGCATTGCTCTGGTTTGCCCGGGAAGCCTGCGACATTGTTGTGCTGGAAACCGGCATGGGCGGCATGTATGATGCCACCAACATCGTGCCCCATACGCTGGTGGCCGCGATCACCCGCATCGGCATGGATCACATGGAGTTTTTGGGAGATACCCTGGTGGATATTGCCACCGAGAAGGCGGGCATCATCAAGGAGGGCTGCACGGTTGTCTGCTACCCCGACCAGCCCGCCGAGGCCATGGGACCCATTCTGACCGCGGCAGCCAACGCCCATACCACCATTGTCACGCCGGAAAACGACGACCTGGTCCGGCGCAAGTGCCGCCCGCTGGAAAACTACATTGACTACGGCGGCTATCAGGTTATGCTGAAAATGCCTGGCCGCCATCAGGGATGGCACGCCGCCATGGCGGTGGAAATCGCCCTGACCCTGTGGCGCAATTACGGCTTTGACATCTCCGACGAGGCAATCCTGGACGGCCTGAAAGAGGCCCGCCTGCCCGCCCGCATCGAGGTGCTGCGCCGCCATCCGCTGCTGCTTTTGGATGGCTGCCACAACCCGGACGGGGCTGCCGGCCTGGCCCAGACGCTTGCCGATGCCAACTACGAAGGCAACCTGGTGGGGGTGATCGGCATGGTGGCGGACAAGGACATCGACGGCTTCCTGGAAAAGCTGGAACCCTGCTTTGAAAAGGTGTTCACCACCGCGCCCACCACACCCCGGGCGCTCCCGGCGGAGGAATTGTGGAAAAGGGCCCGCTTCCATTTTGACGCCGAGGTGGGTGGTTCCATCCCCGAAACCATCCGCAAAGCGGTGGACTATGCCGACGACCACAACCTGGCCGGCGTGGTGGTCTGCGGCAGCCTGTATCTGGCCAGCGACGCCCGCCCGCTGCTGCTGGAGGAAGCCAAAAACTGATCCCGCAAACAAAGCAGGCTGCCCTGCCCGGTAAACCGGGCAGGGCAGCCTGCTTTTATTTTATTTTGCCGCAGGGCCGGGCAGCGGGTTCAGGTATTCCCCACCGGGGCGCGCAGCAGCCAGATGCTGCTTTCCACCGCCGCAGCAGCCAGCACCGCGCCCAGCAGGGCAAACAGCGCCGGGCGCAGATCAGCCCCCGCCACATTGTCCAGGTTGGGGATGCCGATGCAGGCCACCATAAAGATCAGATACAGCCACTTGCCCGCTTTCGGCCCGAACCGCCGCAGCGACGCCTTGACCAGGACCGCCCCCGCCGTTGGGGCCACAAGCAGGATCAGCCACAGCACCGGCGGGATCAGGGGCAGCAGGCCCACAAGGTCCTGCACCCCCACCGCCAGGCAGATCAGCGTCCCTGCGCCCTGCAAAAGGGCCGCCAGCAGCAGGTTGACTGCGCTGTACAGGACGCCGCTCAGCCACAGCGCCACAACGGCGTACCGCCGGGGCTGTCCCCAGCAGACGGCAAGCGTAAAGGCCGCGCCCGCACTGCCCATGCCCACAATGAACCCCGCAAAGACGCCGCCCACCAGCGCCATGGCCGTGGGAATGGCAAAGGTGCCGGCGTCAAGGGGGGCGCCCTCAATGGCGGCGGCAGCCAGCACGACCGCCATGATCAGCAGCCAGAACCCCGCCGGAAACAGCAGCAGGGCCAGCATATCGTCCCGGCGCAGACGCAGCCACCGGGCAAGGAACCGCCCGAAGGACAGTGCCGTAGTTTTTTCTTTCATAAGCTCACCACCAGTTTTGCAAATCGGATGCGGGCAATAACGCCCAGCACCAGGGCCGCCGCCAGAAATCCGCCGCCAGCCGCCAGCCAGACCGGGTTTGCGATGCCGACCGGCCGCAGCACATCAAACAGCGGCTCATCGTCCAAAAGGAAACTAACCTGTACCACCATCAGGAAGGCGAAGCTCAGTATCCAGGCCGCGGTCAGCGTCAGCGAGCGCCGCCAGCCCTTTTCCATCGTATGGGACAGGATACTGCCCTGCAGCGCGAACACACAGCCCGCAAACAGCAGCGCCATGCTGCCCCAGTCCCAGGTGATCGACTCTCTCTCCACCATTTTGCCGTCCGCCAGGGTAAAGGTCAGCCAGGTCATGGCCAGGCAAAGCACCGAGATCAGCAGCGCGGCCAGCTGCCAGCCCCAGAAGCAGATCCTGCGCGGTGCGCCGAAGCCGAGCGCCAGGTTGGTCATGGTACCGCCGCCGAACATGGCAGGCAGCGCCATGGACACAAGGGGCGTGGCAAAAACATAGGTTTCAAACAGGCTGAGGTCGGTCAGCCATACACCGGCGACCACAATGGCCACATAGACAGCCATGGCGCCCAGCGCCCCCAAAAGCAGCCGCCGGTAAAGCACCAGCATCTTCAGCATGGGATCACCCCTCCTCATCGCCGTGGCCGCACAGGGCCACAAACACGTTCTGCAGGTTCATGCCCTCCAGCGTCAGGTCCGGGTCGGCGGACAGCCGGTCAAACAGGGCGCCATCCCCCCGGATCGCTGCCATCTTGTGGGCGCCCACCATTTGCATCTGCAGCGGCGCAGGGCCGCCGGCCAGGGCGCGGTCCACCGCCGCCGCGCTGCCGGATACATAGCGGAACTGGTCCACCAGCTCCTCGGTGGGAGCCTCGGCAATCACGCGGCCCTCGTCCAGCACGATGACCCGCTCAAAGATGCCGGCGGCCTCCTCAATGATATGGGTGGAGATGACAAAGGTGCGGTCGGTCTCGGCATAATCGTCCAGCAGCAGGCGGTAGAAGCGTTCCCGCATCACCACGTCCAGCCCGGCGGCAGGTTCGTCCAGAATGGTCACCGGCGCACGGGAGGCCAGCGCCACCACGATGGTCACCATACTCATCTGGCCCTTGCTCATTTTGCTGAGCCGCTTTTTGGTATCAATGCGGAACTTTTTGATCAGTGTATCGGCATAGGCCTGGTCCCACCGGGGGCAGAACAGCCTGGCAGCCAGCAGGTATTCTTCGGCCTTCAGGGCAGCCACCTCGCTGGAGGGGTTCAACTCCCTGGCAAAGCACAGGCTGCCCAGGGCGCGGGTATTTTCCCACACCGGCTCGCCGCCGTAGGTCACCTCGCCGGAATTTTTGGTGTTCTGGCCGGTCAGGATGCTCAAAAGGGTGGTTTTGCCGGCGCCGTTGCGGCCAATCAGGCCGTAGATATGCCCCGGATCGATGGTCAGGTCCAGGTCGTGCAGCACCTGCTGGCTGCCGTAGCTCTTGTTCAGGCCCCGGGCGCACAGGGCGCGGGCGGTATGGTCTGTCATAACAATTCCTCCTTGTCGGCCGCATCGGCCACAAGCTGAAGCAGTGTATCACGGTCGATGTCCAGGCGGCGGGCTTCCCGCACCAGGTCGCTCACCTGCGCCCGGGCAAAGGCTTCCCGCCGCCGGGCGCGCAGTGTCTCCAGCGCGCCGGGGGCAACAAACATGCCGATGCCCCGCCGCTTGTACAAAAGCCCTTCGTCCACCAGACGGTTGATGCCCTTGGCCGCGGTGGCCGGGTTGATGTTGAAGGCGCGGGCCAGCTCGTTGGTGCTGGGCACCTGGCTGTCCGCGGGGTATTCTCCGCGCAGGATGCCGTCCTCCAGCAGCTGCGCGATCTGCTGGTAAATCAGGGATTGATCGTTGAGCATCCCTTTCAATGGCAGGCCCTCCTTATCTTGAATATTGGCGGTATCGCCGCAAAGCGCCCGGCGGGTTTGGCGCTTCGCCTGCCGTACCGGTGTGCCCGCCCGCGATACCGGGCTGTAATGTCGGAAGTTTGCGCCGGGCGGCACTGCAGCCGCTGCCCGGATGGGGCTGTGCACTGCCCCGGGAAGCATGGAACCGCCGCCCGGGCGTCCCCGTTTGTTGGTTTATTACTTCTGTAACTAACCATATCACTAAAGGCAGCTTTTGTCAACTGGATCGGTGCACTTTTGCGGCAAGGTCTAAAATTTTGCTATTTGCCAGGTTTCCACCTGAAAGTATCGATATTCGATGATAAGTGATATGGGGCGGCAAGGCGCGCCTTCACCAAAAGGCTGCCCTGCCCCGGCAACGCGGTGTTGATCTGGTCGGGCATCGCCTGGCTGGCGCCCCCCCCTGGTGCTGGCTGCAGAACCGATTGCCGGTGCTATGTCGCCTTTTTCCATTCTGACGGGCCTTCCAAGGCCCTCTTCCGTTCCCTGCTTTACCCGAAACAGGACGCAAAAGCCCGCCGCGGAAGGCAACGATACTGCTTTCCACGGCGGGCTTTTTTGTTCTATGTTTTCTTGCAGACGCTGCGCTCAGCCCAGGCTGATGCCCATGGCGCGGGCGACGTTGAGCATATCGCAGTCATCGGGCACCAGGCGGGACTTGCCGGCGATGTCCACCAGCGGGTTGCTGGTCACATGGCGGTTGACCATGGCAACCGTGACGCCGTAGTGCTCGTCTGCCACCAGGCTGGCGGCGTAGGTACCGAACTGGGTGGCCAGCACGCGGTCATAAGCCGAAGGCGAACCCCCGCGCTGCATGTGACCGGGCACACAGATGCGCGTCTCGGCACCGGTAATCTTCTCGATCTGATGGGCAATGCGGTTGGTGGCGGTGGTGTAGCCCGCCTCGGCACGCTTGGCAGTCCACTCCTTGCGCTTCATCTTGGCTTCCTCCACCGAGTAGGCCCCCTCGGCAACCGCCAGAATAGAGAAGTTTTTACCGGCCTGGGCACGCTTTTCCACCGCAGCGGCAACCTTTTCAATGTCGTAGGGATGTTCCGGGATCAGGATAATGTCGGCACCGCCGGCAATACCGGCATAGAGGGTCAGCCAGCCGGCCTTGTTGCCCATAATCTCGATGCACATGACGCGGCTGTGGCTGCCTGCGGTGGTATGGATGCGGTCAATCACCTCGGTGGCAATGTCCACCGCGGTGTGGAAGCCGAACGTCACGTCGGTGCCATAGATATCATTGTCAATGGTCTTGGGCAGACCGATGATGTTCAGCCCCTCCTGGCTGAGCAGGTTGGCGGTCTTGTGGGTGCCGTTGCCGCCCAGGCAGAGCAGGCAGTCCAGCTTGGCCTCCTTGTAGGTGCGCTTCATGGCCTTGACCTTATCGACATTGTCCTCCTCAATCACCCGCATTTTTTTGAAGGGGGTGCGCTTGGTGCCCAGGATGGTGCCGCCCATAGTCAGAATGCCGGAAAACTCGCTGGGGTCCATCTCGCGATAGTTGCCGTTAATCAGGCCGTCGTAGCCGTTCATCACGCCAACGATCTCCACCTTGTCCCCCATACGGTGGTACAGCGCCTTGGCCGCCCCGCGGATGGTAGCATTCAAACCGGGGCAGTCGCCGCCGGAAGTCAGGATACCGACACGTTTTTTCATGTTACAAGTACCTCCCCTGCGCTGCAAACCCGTCCGCCTGCGCCGCAAAGCGGTGCCGCGCAGCTTGGAACCAGCGCTTTTTGTCGCCTGACCGCGCAAATTCTGCGGCACAGTCTGACGGTTTCATCCATTTAAGAGTACCGCGCTGCAACCGCTTTGTCAATATGTATTGCTGCACAAAACCGGGGCGGCGGTTTCCGCAGCGGGCAGGCCGGAAAACTTTTCAAAAAATGTGAAAAAAGTTATTGACAAATGGGTGACTGGCCGCTATAATAGATAACCGTTGAGGGCAGCGAATAAAACGCCAGCCCAAAACGAGATCCGATGGGGATTCGCATAATGGTAGTGCAGCGGACTCTGACTCCGCCCGTGGGAGTTCGATCCTCTCATCCCCAACCACACCGCAGCAGCTCTGCTGCTGCGGTTTTTTTATCGGGGTGTAGCGCAGTTGGTAGCGCGCTTGGTTCGGGACCAAGAGGCCGTGGGTTCGAATCCCGTCACTCCGACCATGCGGAGTGTCCTTATAGGATCTGAGTATCCTACAAAGGACACTCCGCATTTTTTATTGTCAAAATTGGGGCAGCGCCGTTTTCATCGAACAGCAGCCGATCCCGGATGCACAGGAGCTTTACCTTGTGCCGGGTGAGCAGGTCAATGTAGCTTTGGGTCATCCCCCACTCCCGGCCTATCCGGGTCAGGTTATGGACTAACACCACATCCACCTTGCCAGTGACAACGGCCTCGGTCACTTTCTGGAGCGCCGGGCGGTCTAATGTGAGCCCGCTGCCGTATTCGTCCGCAGCGCCGATGATGGTATATCCCGCCTTCTTTGCGTAGAGCTGGAGCAGAAACCGCTGGTGTTCCAATGCGAAAGAATCGTCATGGGCGACACGGCAATAGAGAAATGCTCTCATATCCCACACCACCTTTACACCGCCGGGGCGTAGCTTAATGCTACGCCTTTTCTCGTTTCCAGCAGAATATCCCGCTCGGGGATTTTCCGGCGATCCGGCACCTCAAAGGCACCGATGCAGTTGTAGTGGATGGTCACCCGCTGATTGGTAACACCGTCCTCCTTAACCGCAGGATAGACCTCGATATATTCAATGAGTTCGGCAACCATGCGTTTGGTAATGGTGGTAGCGTCTGTGTAGCGGCGTACCGTTTCCAAGAAGGTGTCCACATCCATCCGCTTATCTTCCAGCTTTTTCAGCTCCAGCCGCAACGCTTTGATTTTCTTGGCGTTTTCGCCCTGCTCCTGCTCATACCGCTTGGACATTTTGGCAAACCGGGCATCGTCGATCTTGCCGGACACATTGTCCTCATAGAGCCGTTCAAAGAGCATATCCAGCTCCCCGTCCCGGGCCAGCAGCCCATCCAGTTCCCGCTTCTTGCGTACCCGGTCATTTTCCGCTACCTTGGCGGAGCGTCCCACCATCGCCTTGATGAAGTCGTTTTCGTATTCGTTAGCGAAGCAGGCCAGCCGGTGTACCTCGTAGAGCACGAC
>CALXHQ010000019.1 GCA_944388145.1 uncultured Gemmiger sp.
AACTACAAAGAGGGTGACCAGCTGGTCACCCTCGAAGAAGTAAAAAGTTCGATTTTAGACGATAATGCTTCACCAGACGAAAGCACTTACTTCAAAAGAAGTAGGTGCTTTTTCTTGTATATGGCATTGCATGAAGGCGGTAGCACCGGTGACCCGTGCGGGAATCGAACAGCCCGTGCCGGCCGCGGCGAAGCCGGCGGTCCCGGCCGGCTTTGGACAGTCCTGCGGACTGTCCAAAAGGGCGCGGGAGATTCCCGGGGCAGTTCACCGCAGGCAGGGCTTTGCGGGAGTGAGAGTTGGCCGGACACCAGCCCGGAGCACAGGCAACCCGACCCGTGCGGGAATCGAACAGCCCGTGCCGGCGATATTGGTGCAGGGCTTTGCGGGGAAAAACGGCGCCCACTCCCCCGCTGCTGCCGCAAAAAATCATGCGGGCGGTATGGAGCAATTCGACGGTTTTCCACAGGAATTTTTAGTTTTCCACATCGAAATGTGGAAAGTGAAGTAGAAAACTTTGCATTCGTCGATAAAACGCATAAAATTGTCCACAATTGGGATGGAAAAACCACGCTGGTTTTCAACATTCGGGTGGAAATCCGGCGTGGTTTGTTGAATCTTTGGGGAAATGTCACCCCCGAAACTCTGTGCGGGCGGTGGAAAAATCTGCCTCCCCTGCTTTGCCTGGCATCGAGAGCAAAAAGGCGTCCAGCGCAGGGTAAAGCTCAAACGCATGGGGTCAGTCCTGATAGTCCAGCGCAGCGCGCTGGCAGGTGTAGGGGCGGACGTAGGTGTTGGCCACCGCCTGATGGGCCGGATGGTTGGAGTAGACGGCCACGTCCTCGGGCTTTTCCAGCACCGAGACCAGCGCCATGTCGTGGGTGCTGGAGGGCAGCGGGTTGGCCACAAAGTGCAGCTCCACCAGGCCGGGCACCTGGCCCACCAGCCCCTCCAGATGGCTGGCCATGTCCGCCAGCAGTTTGGGCTTGTCGGCATCGGCGACTTCGGGTTTGAACTTCCACATAACGATATGATGGGTCATACGGCATTTCTCCTTTGCAATTTTATGATCATAGTTGTTCCGTCAAAAGGCGGCGAAGGCTACACAATATCCACCACGGTCAGCCGCAGATCGGGGCTGGTGTCATCCACGGTAAATTTTACCGTCAGCCCGGCAAAGCTCATGGCATACACCCGGCCGGGGTCGTGCTGATAGCCCGGCCGCGGGTCCTGGGCCAGCACGCCGGTCAACGCCGCCCGCTTATCCTGCGGGACCCTGGCCAGCAGTTTGGGCGGAAAATCCACCGCCAGCCGGCGGCCGGCCGTCGCGGCGGAAAAACCGCCCGCCGCGTCCGGGTGGCTGTCCACATAGGGCAGATAGGGCTTGATGTCAAAGATGGGGGTGCCGTCCAGCAGGTCGGCCCCCGCCACGATCAGCGCCGGGCCGTCGGGGGCGTCAGTGTCCACCCCGGTCAGCCGCACGCTGGAAAGCCCCAGCGCGTTGGGGCGGCAGGGGCTGCGGGTGGCAAACACGCCCACCCGGGTGTTGCCGCCCAGACGGGGCGGCCGCACGGTGGGGTGCCAGGGACGGCCCACTTCCCGGGAAAACTGCCAGATCAGCCACAGGTGGCTGTACTGTTCAATGCCCCGCACCGCCTCAGCCACCCGGTATTCGGGGGTAAAGACAATGCGGGCGGTCAAGGCATCCACAAGGCCCGCCTGGCGGGGGATGCCGAATTTCTCGGCAAAGTCGGTGTGGATGTGGGCGATGGGATGGATGGGATAAGATTCTGTGTTCGGCATGGCAGAAAACCGTCTGATTTGGGCACTTTACCGCAGGCCCAGCCGGGCCAGCAGTCCTTTGGGCTTTTTGGCGGCCTCGGCCAGGCTGCGGTAATAGCGCAGGTCGTTTTCGTAGATGCCGCCCCAGCAGCTGCGGTTGCGGCAGATGGCCTGTTTGGGGCCTTTGGCAAAGATGTGCTCGAAAAATTCCAGGCAGAGGCGGTCATCCTGATACTGACCGGCCCGGCATCCGGGGGCCAGGATGGGCGTGCGGCAGATCTCCAGGTAGGCGCTGTCGTCCCGGTCGATGGCCTCGATGGCGTCGATCAGGGCGGCGTTGTCGGGATAATCGTCGGCGCAGAGGAAGCTGCCGGGGTTGAACTCCTGCTTGATCAGCGGGTCGCCCCAATAGATGGGGACGGTGCCGGCGGCAAAGGCGTCCACAATCTTCTCGGTGACATAGCCGGGGTCGCGGCTGTTCTCGTAGGCAATGGAAAACTTGTACTGCCGCTGGAAGGCCAGCTTGTCGGCCACCGGCCCGCCGATGTTGTTGCGGTAGGCGCCGCCGCTGTCGATTTGGCGGCGGGCGGAGAACTGCTCAAAAAAGGCGTTGCGCTCGGGGCTGAAATCGTTGCTGACCACAAAGTTGCAGAACTTTTTGCGGGACAAAAACTCGCTGTCGGGCAGCGTGTGCTTGGCAAGGGCGGGGGCCCAGCTGTCCCGCATGGCGTACAGCGGCAGCCGCAGGTACCGGCCGCCGTAGGCAAACAGCGGGAACCCGATGGAATAGTCAAACACATTCAGGTCGGGCCAGCTGTCCTCGCCGGAATACTGGATGCGGGCGCAGGAAAAGTCCAGGTACTGCCTGCCGAAACCGCAGCTGATGACATAGTCGGGGTTGTCCTGCGGCCGGGTGACCACGTCCACCTGCCAGCCGGCCGCCCGCAGCACCCGGGTAAAGTAGTTGTCGTTCGGGTCCCAGTCGCGGGCCAGATCGCAAAACCCCAGCCGCACCTGCTTTTGGGCCATCACTGCACCCCGCGCTGCATCAGTGCGTAGCGCAGCACCGCCGCCACCGTCTTGGAGTCCCGGATGGTGTTGTCCAAAACCATCCGCAGAACCTCGTCAAAGGGCAGCTTGTGCACGTCCAGAAATTCGTCCGCGTCCAGATGCTGGTGGGTGGCGTGCAGGCCGCGGGCAATCCAGATATGGATCTTTTCGCTGTCATAGCCCACGGTGGGGTAGATGCAGCCCAGGGGGATGTACTCGTCGGCGGTTACGCCGCATTCCTCCTCCAGCTCCCGCTTGGCGGCCTCGAAGGGGTCCTCGCCGGCCTCCAGCTTGCCGGCGGGCAGCTCCCACATTTCCTCACCCAGGGCGTAGCGGAACTGGCGGACCATATAGATCTCGCCGTCGTCGGTGACGGGCATGATACAGGCGCCGCCATGGTGATGCACCACCTCCCGCAGGGAGGTATCGCCGTTTTCCAGGCGGACGGTGTCCAGGGTGACGCGGATGACCTTGCCGTCGAAGATCATGCGGCTGTCCAGGGTTTGCTCAGTATGTGCCATGGCAAAGGCTCCTTTTTCTTATAGTATGGTTTCATTCTAAAGGGATGCGGGGTGGATGTCAACGGGCGGAAGAGGAATATGGCGGCGGCGGGTGGTTTCGGGTTTGCCGTTCAGCGGCGGGGAAAAGTTTTTCTCGGTTTGGCGGGGCTGCTGGTTTTGAGTTTACCGGCGGCCTGCCAGGAGGATTCTTAACCGGACGGCGGCGGGTGATTTCGCTTTTACCGGCATCCTGCGGGAGGCGTTCCTCTTTCGTCACCGAAAGAGGAACCGAGAAAGGTGCCACCGGTTTCGAGGCGGTGGACGCACGAGCAAAGGGCCTTGCCCTTTGCAATCCTGCCTAAGATGAACGGCAGCCGACCCGTCAGAGCGCGGTGCCCGGCCTTACCTTGCAGGCCGGGGGATCGTTTCTCTCTCCCCTTCCTGCCGGAAGGTGCGTAGCAGAATTTGTAACAGATGCCATGGATTTGGCTTTTCCTGCGGGCGTGCCAGTAAGATCAACCTTGCCGGGCTACGAAACCCAGCGGCAGGTACAGCGCAAATTGCACGCTAGAAACTTACCGGCAGCAGCCGTGGGTGACCCAACGTACCCTCGGCCCGCAGGGTAGGGCCGAGCACCTGTCGTTGGCGGGGCGACACAACGTATCCTCAGGCTGAGGTCCAGGGGATAAGTTCCCCTGGTCGTGCGTCCACCGCGTCGAAATCGGTGGCACCTTTCTTGGTTCTTCTTTCAGTGATGAAAGAAGAACGCCTGCCACCGCCGAATGGAAAAAGCAACACCTAAAACCCAGCCAGGCAGAGAAAAAAACGCCTGCCACCGCCGAAT
>CALXHQ010000020.1 GCA_944388145.1 uncultured Gemmiger sp.
CCTACTCGGCCCAGGCTGCTGCCAAGGCTGACGCCGATGCCGCCGCCATTGTGGCCGCCGGCAACGCCGCCCATGCCGCCCAGCTGGCGGAGAATGATGCCATCGTTGCATACAGCCAGGCATTGCAGGCATCCATCGTCAAGAAGGAGAACGCTTACATTGCCGCGGTGAACGCCTACGCTGCCCAGGCAGCCGCCAAGGCCGACGCTGATGCCGCCGCCATTGTGGCCGCCGGCAACGCCGCCCATGCCAACCAGATTGCCCAGAACAACGCCATTGCCGCTTACGGCAACTCGGTCCAGGCCGCCGCGGACGCCCGTGAGGCCGCCTATGCCGACGCTGTTGCAGCGTATCAGGCACAGATCGCCGCCCAGGAGGCCGCCTATCTGGCAGCGCTGGGAATGTGAGACTGGTGACATTGCCCCGGTGCGGGCTGTCCCCTGCCGTATGATTTGAGTAAGCCTTTGGCCGCCCGCCCGGTTTGCGCCGGGCGGGCGGCTTTTCTGTGCAGCGCCGATCCCCCGCCGGCCAAAACAGGGAACGGCCATCGCTTTGAAAAAAATTGAAAAAATCATGAAAAATTGCTTGACAATTTGTGGCTTGTCTAATATAATAATAAAGCACCTTTTGGGGTGCATCAGGAATATATGGCGGTATAGCTCAGTTGGCTAGAGCATTCGGTTCATACCCGAAGTGTCACCGGTTCAAATCCAGTTACCGCTACCACAGATTACAAGGTTTCGCTAAAATACTTGGGGACCGGTTGCAATAGTGGCCGGTGGGTTGCTTGCTGTTTTAGCGAAATCTTGTATTCTATACGGCCCGTTGGTCAAGCGGTTAAGACACGGCCCTTTCACGGCTGTAACATGGGTTCGATTCCCGTACGGGTCACCAAACAAGCCAAACTCGAACTTTTTGCTCTTTGAGCATGGGTTCGGGTTTGTTTTTTATTCAACGGTCATTTGCTAAGCAAAAGGGGCTGGACAGCGCAGAATAAACAATTGCGCTGCCCAGCCCCTTTTATAATCCTGTTTGGATGACCTTTTCAAACGTCTCCCACCCGATCTCCCCCAACTGATACTTGCTCAGCGCCATCTGTGCCTGCTTGCGCCAGGCGTTGTAGTCATCCCGCATTTTCTGGTTGCCAGGGGCGCGGGAGCAGCGCATCTGGTAGCGGTTGCGCATCTTGTTGTAGAGTTCCTTGGCTTTGTCGGCCTTCAGTTCCTCGGCATAGGCCAGCTTGGCGGCAATGTCCTTGCAGGTGGCGCCGGTTTCCGGGTCCAGCACCCGATCGCAATACTTGGCGCGGCTGGAAAAAGGAACAAACAGCCGGTGGCAGCTTTCACAGACGGCGACCGGCAGATTCTGGGCACACATCTGTACAAATTCCAAAAAGAGCAGCGCGGGCAGCGTATCGCTCGCGTAGAACGTGGCGGCAGAAATGCCGCCTTTTTTGTTGTCTGTTGGCCGTTTGTAGCGAGTCTGGATATGGATGTCATCCTCCAGGTTGTGGTATTTCTGATAGGTTGAATCGCCATTTTCGGCCAGTTCTGCCAGCAGCTCCGAAGGGCGCTGGCCATGCTCTGTCCGGGGGCGGCTGTCCTCATCTACCAGCGTGGCGGCGATCAGGCTGCGAAAATCTTCTGCCGCCTGAGTAAGCTGCCGGAGAAGCTCCGCAAAGGACTCTAAAAACAACAGGGCGGTTTCACACAGGGAGGCGTCTTCGGTATCCAGCTCGATGAACACCTCCATCTGCTCCGTGTAAGCAGGAAAGCTGCGGCAGTAGCCTTCCAACAAGTCGCTGGTCAGCGCCAGGTTGCCGGTGTGGACGGTGCGCTGGAATAGTGAATTGGTGGACAAACGGCTGCCGCTGGGCTGCCCGTGGTTTACCTGGGAAAGCTGGCCGGTCATCCGATCCAGTTCCCGCTTGAACCGTCGGAAGGTGGCCGAACAGTATCCTTCCAGCAGATCGAACAAGGCCGGGGAAGTTGCCCGAACGGCCTCCGCCAGCCCATGATAGAAGGAAGCCGCCTGGTAGTAGGCGCAGGTTTCCGGCTCGGCCAGGCTCTGTGTCATCGTGCGCCCGGCAGGGAAATCCATCCCCCTGAACCGGTCCAGCAAGCCGGTGGCCTGTTCCAGATAGGGAGCAAACTCCATATCCAGCAGTCCGAACACCAGTGATCCCAGCGGGAAGGTGTGCTGGGGCGTGTCGTAGCCCTGAATATACTCGGCTCGGCCATCAAAGAAAAGATACGTCTGGTAGTTCAAAATCCCTTCACCGCCCTGTGTTGGAGGAAATGTGGCTTGCAAACGGTGCTGTGTTTTGCCGTGTTGCGGTCTTTGTGCAGAAAAGCGTGTGAATCATCCGACATGAAAACAGTCTAACACATCTTGTGTTGATAGGCAAGGGGCCGTATACTGAATGTGTCGGAAGAAACTATAACGAAATAATCAAACATCTTCCGAGAACAGAAGGAACGACCGAACAGTGACCCTGCCGGGGAAGCAGCGCAAAGATCGCAGCGATGTGGGAGCCTGCCAAAGCGGGAGAAAACGGCACAGCGCCAGCCGAGGAGGTTGCCTGCCGGACCTGAGGCGGCAACGGCGCAGAGAGGAGGAGAGACAGACCAAACCCGCAACCACCCATGACCCAAGGAGGTGCCAACTGAACCATGAACTTGTCCCCGCAGAGGAAAACTTGAACCGCATCGACAGTTTCCTGATGATCCCCGCCAGCCTGTTTGCAGAGGAACCCTACCGCAGCCTGCCCAGCGAGAGCAAGCTGCTGTATGGCCGCCTGTTGGGGCTGCTGCGGCTGTCGGCTCAGGATACCACCGGGCACTGGAAAGCCGGACACAGGCCCTGTGTCAGCCTCTCGCAGGCCAGCGTGGGACGGATGCTGCACTGCCACCGGGAGAAGGCAGCAGGGCTGTTTGCCGCGCTGGAAGCCTGCGGGTTGTTGCAGCCGGTGCCGGGGCAGCCAAACGGCAAGGCACGGCGGTATTACATGAATTTGCCCCGCCCCAAGGAGCCGAATGAGCTGTGACCGCTTGCCGGAAATCCCGGCATAACCCGCCGGAACATCCGGCAGCTACCCGCCGGAAATCCCGACACTGACCTGCCGGAAAAACCGGCACGATATAGATAGATTTATATTATATCTCTAAAAGATAGATAGAGACAGATTCCACCACCCGCGTTTTGGTAAAGGGCAGGCCGGGAAGGGAAACAGGCGAAAGGAATGTGCCGCTTCAAAGGCTGGTACAAAGATGTACCCACCCGGATAGAAAGCACAACTGTTCCAGCCTTGTCGGGGATGCTGCATAATCGGATGGTTGGCAGCGCCCCGTAAATCCCCTCCCGCCGCAGCGGGCCCACGGGCACTTTGCCGGCAACGCCGGAAAGTGTCATAATGGGTCAGATACTTCCTTTATAAAAGGGAGTATCTGCGTACCCCGCGGACCCCGCCACAAAACCGTACCCAAGAAAGGAGCCGCCTATCAGCAAAATCAATCGAACCGTGGTGCGCAACGAACGCTACCGCAAAAATGCGATCTCGGTGCGGGAACGCCACAACGAACGCAAAAACGAAGTCTACTCCAACCCGGATGTGCTGCTGGAACACAGCCACAACAATGTGATCTTCAAAGCATGTGACGCCCCCACCTATGCGCAGAAGTTTGACCAGATGGTGGCGGACGGCATCGTCTCCACCCGCGGCCTCAAGCCGGACGCCTACGTCTTTGACGAGCTGGTGTTTGATGTGAACACCGACTATTTCGAGACGCATGGCGGGTATGAGTATGCCAAGAGCTTCTACGCCGAAGCCTACAAGCTGGCCAAGGAGATCGCGGGCGGGGAGCAGTACATCATCTCGGCGGTCATGCACGCCGATGAGCGCAACCGGGAAGCCAGTGACCGGCTGGGGCGGGATGTGTTCCACTACCACCTGCACGTCGTCTACCTGCCGGTGGTGGAAAAGCAGATCCGCTGGTCCAAGCGGTGCAAGGACCCTGCGCTGCGCGGCACCGTGCGGGAGACGGTCATGCAGGTCAGCCACAGCAAAAAGTGGCCGATGATCCCCCTGACCGATGAGCAGGGCCAGCC
>CALXHQ010000021.1 GCA_944388145.1 uncultured Gemmiger sp.
ATATCGAGCTTAACCTTTGTTTCTTAGGATTCTAAGTTGCTTAATGATATGGTTTAATTTTAATTCTGTCCAATCACGATCCACCTTATCTGTCAAATATCGGCATACTGAAGGTGAAAGTTTAACTTCATCTTCCAACTTCGAGTAAATTGCTTTTGACGTCAATTGCATTTGGACACACTCATCCACGAAGTTATCTAAAGCTGCACAGAATTCCTCAAACTCACCTTCCGTCAATGGATATTTTCTTTTCTTCAATTCATCCCCACCGAATCGAAGAACATATTGATCCCAAACAACATCTATCAATTGTTCTACTTCATAATAATCCTTTTTTTCTAACTCTACTATTGGGAAGCACGCCCAAAACAGTCGCAGCTCAGCATTAACGAAAACTTTAATAACTTGGGCGCATTTCATATCTTTATATTCATCAAATGCGCTTTCTCGATCGATATGCTTTTCTCTGATTTCTTTAACAATTGCTTCTATGAGTTTTGAGAACTCTTGTAATATTGATTCTTCATTTCCCTGTAAACCTTTATTTTCTTCATAATAACCGTAAACTATAGTTTCCCATTCAGGTGATTGCTTATTAAGTTTCTCTATAATTTTTTGAGCATCAGACATACGCGTACCCTCCTATGATTTTTTGTGAGCTATCCGTTGGTTTGTCTGGTTCAAGAACGCGAACCCGCCGTATTAGGTCTTCGTCGCTTTCACCTTTTACAATTTCAACTTTTAAATTATTATATTCTTTATTTGCAAAAGCAGCCTCGGTAAAATATTGCTTAATATCATTGTTACTTGTTGTTAGGAATTCCAACTGAATCTTTTTATACTCATTTTGCATACTTTCCACGCTCTTTCGCAATGTTCGGACTTGCGCGAAAGTATATCGTTGGATATCTTCATCCATTACTGCTTTCTGGCGATAATAGTTTGTGCAAATTTGATATCCCTCGCGAGTGAGTTCATAAACAGTAAAACTTGACGTCCGAATTTTTGTTCTCTCAACAAGTTCTTCGCCTGAAAGTTCATCCATTAATCTGGATAAATTGCCGGAATCAATGCCTAAACCTTTTGCAATTTCGCTATGTCTACTTGCACCATGCGAATAAAGATACTGCAATATCTTCGGTACATTTTTTTTCCTTAATACTTTTTCTCTCTGCTCCTTTTTAACTTTCCTCTGTAACTCACTAAGTAAAGCTTCCTGTCGTGAATCATATTTTCCATATAAATAGAATTTCCAAGAGCCCTTTTTTCTACTTTCGCGTTGAATACTTTTTGAGATAATTGTTAAAAAAGAATGTACTTCCGCCTCTTTCACATCATACATCTCATTTTTTAATACAAGTTTCTCTAATTCATGGATTATAGACGTCAGTAGATTTCTTGTATGCTGTTCATCCATCTGTTCTAGTGTTCCAGCGATTTCTATGGCTCTATCTTTGCAAAAGATACTAGTACTTACTATTTCATTTTTCATAATAGCACCTCTTATCCGAGTACTAAATTAGAGAAAAATCGAGATCATTATCCCTTGTGTACTCGGTGGCAATCTTTATCGTAGCTAAACAAGAGCTACACTCATTTTTACCTTTTCCACAGTATTTGCAGATATGCTGTTGCTTCTGTTCATGTCCAAAAGAAAAGCATGATATAATCGGAGTTGTCTGCAGCGGTTTATCATATGCCGCACATGCATTACACCAAATCACATCACAATATGCAACATTGGCAGCAGTCAATGCTCTAAAGAAAATATCCGTTCCTTTGGTATACGCCATCACCAGCAAAACATTAATTTGCAATACATCGAAAAGATAGTTGAGCAGATTTTTGTGAAATACATCTGCACAAATCACAAGGCCAATTCTACCAACCCCTCTTACATGAAAAACATTAATCTTTCGATCCGCCTCAATTGGCTCATAGTAATATTCCATCAATGGATTTCCCATTTCATCCGTTTTTGTTTTGCTCTTTTGATCTAAACGAAACGGATGTTGTTTATGATATTCTGTTAGTTTCTCCCCACTCCCATTCACGATAAGTGTTGAGTTACAGTACTTGTTTGTTTCCTTTGAAATGGGGAATTCGGTACTGGGAAGACAAATAAGTGCTGGGTATACGTTATTACTCTCAGACAAATAATGGCATATTTCACTTTGTAATTGTTGCGACGCCATCATTTCAGGAAATAGTACAATATGAGCATTTTGATTTGCAGCAGAGTCCAAAACGCATTTTATCTTTTTTTGAAGTCTATCACATGCTCCATCATTGTATTTCTCAATAATAAATTTCTTTATTTCATTATCACAGCGATATTCAAAAGTATTTTCCCTTTGCCCTGAAGAAGCAATAACCATTAAGGGTTCATTTCCATTTATTCCTATAGATGTATCACTAATATAAAGATGTGTTGCTTCCCATTCTTCATTTTCTATCGTTTGAGGTATCCAAAGATAATTTGCCAGTAATGAAAATGGGGAAAAATCAAGTTCCTGGCTTGTGCGAATATTTTTCTTTTCCCACATCGTTCTAAACTTAGGTACTAGTGCTCCACCCACTTCTTTATAATTGGAATTTAGTGCAACAAAACTCCACACATCCGTTGTTACATCATTGCACATATAATCCGTAAGGAAATGAGTAAACGCCGCATTGAAGTCAAAATAGCCTGCAAGATATGTTAACAAATAAAGGATGTAAATTCTGTCGGAGGACGTCTGGCTCCACTGACACACTTTATCACAAATTATTTTAATTTGTTTTTCTGACAAGAATTCATAGGATTCTTCCTTATCTGGGCCTTTCATATTCAAGAAATCAAACTCAGCCTCTATTGATTTTGTTCTCTGCGTCATATCATATTTGCATGTCATTGATTTCTGTACACCTAAAGGCCAATCAGCAATTGCTGCACAAATCCATGCTAAAAGGTCATACACATTATTTATCTGAACCTGCGGCACTTCAACGGCCTCCTTTAGACTATACATTCCTGCATAATAACAGTGTAGCATAGTTTTTTGCGCTGTACAAGCAGTTTGTTGTATTTTTGTTGTATATTTTGTCCTTCGAAAGTTCCCTTCGAAAAGCATAACTTGCTATTATATTTTGTCTCTAAAAAAATACATTTTCAAATTAATTTGTGTTTACAGTATATTAATCCGTGTTCAATAACCAGTTATGCTGACTTCCGAAAGACATTTTTCCGTATGCTTTTTTAGTTGTAATATACTAAGAATTTATAATAACATTAATAAACAAAAGGAGCATTCTTTATGACAGAGCCGCAAACATTATCTGCATATTTCACTTACTGCAAGTTGCAGAAAAACCTGGATAATAAAACTCTAAAGGCATATCAGAT
>CALXHQ010000022.1 GCA_944388145.1 uncultured Gemmiger sp.
GAGAACTGTGACGGACGGGAAAATAGCATGATAAAGCGCCGGAAATTGTGTAGTATGCACAACTTCCGGCGCTGTTTTTGGTGGTTATAAAAGAATGTTGGAACGTAAAAAACGATACACGGAACCGGCTGGAAGGAAGGAGTGGTCAGATGGTGGTCAAGAATTAACCGATTGCCGGGAAAACTACTCACGTTTCTGGCGAATAAAGCCCGAAAACTCCGTTGGAAACTTTTATAGCAGCGGCTTTACCACGGTACCGCCAGGTATCTTTGAAAATATTCACGCCAAACAGCCGGCCGTTCCCGTCCAGACCATCAACATTTGGAATCAATGTTTTTTAAAACAGGTGAATTTGTAATTTTCTTAACTTATTGCATGGTAAATCTCCAGTTTCAATTCTTCATCCAGATCATAGGTTTGGTCCCGGCCGTAGCGGCGGGTGATGTGCTCCACAAAGGCCCGGAACATCCGCAGCCAGTCCGCCGGGGTGGCAAAGGTCATGGCCTCGTCCTCGTAATAGACCATCTCCCCTTCGGCTTTCACCGCGCAGGCGGGCCGCTGCCCGAAGTCCAGATAGGGCGCGATGTGGTTGGATACCATGAAATCCAGCACATTGTCCAGGGTATCGAAATTGTACTGGGGCTGGGCGGTATCCCGGGTGATCATCATCCGGCGGGAAAACAGGTTCCAGATGCGCACATGGCGGAAGCCCAGCTGCTCGCACAGGTAGACGATATGCCCCTGCACGTTGCAGATGGTCAGCTCGTTGGCGGCGCCGCCGTTGAGCACCCGGTTCCAGCTGTGGGTATAGGGCGCGCCCGCCCCGGCAGCCACCGTCACCGCCAGGCTTTGCGCCCCCGGCCCCGAAACCGCCGGTTCCTCTTCCAGGTGCAGTTTTTCGATGTCCTGGGCCAGGACCTCCAGCTGGCGGTCATCGTCGGCGGGGTCCTGCTGCTCCCACTGCTGCTTGCGCCAGGCGGCCGGCGTGGTGTGATAGACCGCCTGAAACTGCTTGTTGAAGGCCGCCAGGTTGGTGAAGCCGCAGTCCGCCGCGATGCGGGTGACCGTTTTGTCGGTGTCCGCCAGCTCCTGCACCGCATGGTTGAGCCGCACATGGTTGACGAAATCCGCAAAGTAGCAGCCCATGCTGCGCTTGAACAGCCGGGACAGCGACGAGGTGGACAGATACATCTGCTCTGCCAGCTTGCCCAGGTTGATCTGGTCCCGGAAATTCTGGTTCACATAGCTGATGATGGCCTGCAGCCGCTCCTCGTCCTGGGGCGGGCGGCCGTCGGCGGCGGGTTCCGGGGCGCGGCGGAAATGCTCCGTCAGCAGGTCCAAAAGGGCATAGATGTAGCTGTAGCGCAGCGCCGGCGTTTTGCGCCGCGCCCCCACATAGCTGAGCAGCAGCTGCCGCATGATCCGGCGCACCTCCCCGTAGGGATGATAGGCGTCCGCCGCCGAATTGCAGAAGAACAGCACCTCCCCGCCGGGGGCGATCTCCTCCAGCAGGGCGTAGGATACCTGCACCCGCAGCAGGGTCAGTTCCCCCTCACTGTGCAAGGCGTGGGTGTGGTTGCAGTTGACGACCAGCACGTCATCCTTCTGCAGCGTGGTTTCTTTGCCGTCCTGGGTGACGGTGAGGGTGCCCTCCATCAGGTAGAGGATCTCCAGTTCCTGGTGGAAATGGGGGGCTTCCTCCGCCCGGTGCAGCAGCGCCGTGGTGTGAACCGCCCCAGATTGTGCAGACAGAACGCAAAATCCCCCTGATGTAGTACTTACATTTTCCTACATCAGGGGGATTTTGTCTATTGTCTGTTTTTACCGGTTCGGTTCAGCAGGTCGGAGGCCTTGTATTACGCTTTTACCCGATCAACGCTGAAACCGTGGTTTAGTGTTTGTTTTTGCGCTTATTCGCATAGAACGCGATGCCAAAACCAGCAGCTGCTGCGCAGAGCAGTACGATCAACAGCGCATAGGGGAAGTTATCTCCCGTCTGCGGGATCACGCTGGCCGGAGCAGGCGTTGCGGTAGGCGCCGCACTGGGAACCGGCGTAGGCTTCGGGGTTGTCGGAGTTTCCTCCTGCTCCTGTGCCGGGGCCGTGTAGGTGTTGCGGAAGACCAGGCCGCTCTCGGGCAGAGTTGCCTCCGCCTTCAGGTTGCCGTTGTTGTCGTCATAGACATTTACCTGCACCGCATAGCTGGTTTTGTCGTAGGTAATCTGGGCATCGCTGCCGACCACCTCGGTGACAGTGTAACCGTACTTGCGGATCTGATCCTTGGTATAACTCAGATCGAAGGTAAAGCTGCCATCCACCTCGTTGGTGGTCTGGGCAACAATTTCGCCAGTGGTGGCATCCTGGAGGACGAAGGTGAATTCGCCTTTCTCCAGGGCACGTCCAGTCAGCTCCTTGCTGCCGGTAATGCTCAGGCTTACAGTGTCATTCTGCAGCGTGTAGGTGTTCACGAATGCAGCCGTCTCCACCTGAGGACGTTCCGCCTCAGCGATCTCACTGCCGTCGCTGTTGGTGACCTTGGTAATCACCGGTTTTTCCAGATACAGCGTGCCTGCACCATCGTGCTTCATCGTGATCTTGACCTCATAGGTGGTGAGGTCCTTGGTCACGCCGCCGCCCATTTCGGTGGAGGATTCAGCGATGGTGTAGTAGTAATCGCCGCAAATCTGATCCAACAGGTTCTTGGCCTGGTCAGCGTCCAAAGTCTGGATATCTTCCAGGCTCATGGTCGCCACATTCAGCGAATCCACAGACAAACCGTTGCTGCTGGCATCGGAATCTGCAGCGGCCGTTTCGGACGTTGCCATAGCCGATTCTGCCGTTGCAATGTAAGCGCTCTTCGCGCTGGCAGCCGATCCGTTCATGGCCTGGTTCATCAGAGCCTCGGCCTTTTCATGCACCACACTGAAGTCGACAGCAAACAGGTCCGTCGGCGTGTACTTGTCCAGCGTCAGGGTGCTGTTGTCAGCTTCGGGAATCAGCTCAGATGCAACTGTGCTCTTGTCGGTATTCGGGGTAATGGCAAAGTCGTAGCTCTCGCCATCCAGCAGGTTGGTACGGTCGCCGGTCATCTCCTTGGAAACAGGGATCTGCACCAGGCCGCTTTCCACACCCGGGTTGTCGGGATCTTCCGGATCGGGGAAGTTCGCATCGTAGCTGTTGGTGAAGGTCAGGCTATCGCTGTGCGGGTCCAGGTCAGCCGAGAGCGTACCGTCACCGTTATCGATCACATGGATGAGCAGCGTCTTTACATCGGTGTCGTAGGTGATGCCGTTGTACACGTTGTCCACCGCTTCGCTGGGAATGACTTCCTGCACCGTGAAGGTGTAATCGCCAACCTGCTTGAAGGTCAACGGGCTGAAGGATGCAGAATAGTTCTCGGTATCAGCCTTGATCGTGATGGTCTCGGGCTCGCTCAGCACAGAGGCTGCAGCCGTATCACCCTCGGCAGCGCTCAGCGTAAAGCTGAAGCTGTCGCCATCGGTCCAGTCGCGGCCGATGAAGTTCTTGTGCACGGTCAGCATTGTGTCACCGTCGTCGCCCACCGTCGTGGAGGTCGTCGTGTAGGTATTCACAAAAGCTGCCGCTGCGGGTTCGGTTCCTTCGGTGATTTCACCGGAGATCGTCTGCACTTTTGCCTTGTAGCCGGTAACCTGCGTTTCGGTCACAGTGTACTTCGTGCCTTCGGGCAGGCCGACAATCGTCTTGGTCTCACCGTCAGTCAGGGTGATGGAATCGCCGCTCTTGACGGTATCCTCGGTGCCGTCCAGCTTGTATTCGCCGGTCAGGGCATTGCCCTTGCTGTCCGTCAGGATAACCTGGAAGCTGAACTTCTGATCCTCATGCTTGTCGCCGGTTTCGGCCCAGTTGACCGTCTTGGAGATTGCCAGGCTGCCGGTGCCCAGGGTGGTCTCGGTGGTGTTGGTATCCACCGTCGGGTTGTCACCCACCTTCACCGTCGCCTTGTTTTCGATGGTGTCCTGGACGGCCTTCTCGTTCACAACCGCCTTGAAGGTAATTGTGTCGGTGGACTTCGCCGGGACGTTCTCGATGGTCCAGACGATGGTGTTGTTCTCGGCGGAAGTGGGCTCAACGTTGGCGCTGTCGTTGACATACGTCAGGCCTTCGCTCAGCTTGTCGGTCACGATAACGGTGGCCGCCGCATCGGTGGCATTCGCGTATTCAATGGTGTAGGTCAGCTCAGAACCGACCTTCACGCCGTCCGCGGGTTCTTCCACCGTCTTGGTGTTGACATAGTTGATAACCGAGACCGCGGCATGGTTGTTCACCGTTGCCGTATTCTCGATGGTACCGTTCAAGGCCTCCGCCGTAACTTCAGCCTCAAACCGCACGGTGCCGCGCTTGCCAGCCTGCACGTTGGTCAGCATCCAGGTGATGGTCTTGGCAGTTTCGTCATAGACGCCGTCGTTCGAAATGGTGTCTGCCTTGACGGCCAGGCCATTCGGCAGGGTATCGACGATCGTAACGGTACCATCCGTCTCGCCGTCGTTGGCCCAGTCGATGGTATAGGTCAGGGTATCGCCCACCTCAACCAGCTGGCCGTCCACCTGCACACCGTTCTTCGAAACATGCTTTGCATCGTCGGTAGGAACGGGAGTGGTGACCGTGTTGGTGGTATGGCCGCCAACGGTGGCCTTGTTATCCACCGTCACCAGCGCGTCGCGGGTAACCTTGACACGGAAGGTGATGATCGTATCGGAACCAGCAGTCACCGGAACGTTCCAGGTCAGCTTGTCCGCATCAACCGTCGGTTCTACAGCGGCATTGTTCACCAGGGCAGAATCCTTCACATACTCCAGACCCTGTGCCAGGGTATCCACAACTTCCACCGTACCGGCTTCTTTGTTGTGGAAGCTGATCTGATAGGTCAGCTCATCGCCGACATGGATCTCGGTAACTGCCGGCTGGGTAATGTCTTCCTTCTTCGGGAAGTTGTTCTCCACCGTATTGCTGGTGGTCGGGTCATCGTTGCCGACCTTCACGGACGCGGTGTTGGAGATGGTATCCTCCTCAACGGCATCCTCGGTCACACGGACCTTGAAGGAAACGGTGCCCTTTGCATGGGGAGCCGCATCGGCAATGGTCCATTTGATCGTTCCGTTGTCGTTGCTGCCGTCGTTGTACACTTCTACCAGTTCCGTACCAGCCGGGATGGGATCGGTGACGGTAACCGTAGCGGTTACCGCGTTGCCCTTCTCATCCACGGCGGTGTTGGTCCAGTCGATGGTATAGGTCAGTTCATCGCCTACACCAACCAGAGAACCGTTGCCGCTGGTGGTTTCGTCATTGACGGTAACATCCTTCTTCGGATCATCGTCACCATTATAAGTATTGGTGAAGGCGGCCACATTGTCACTACCGGGCGTCATGGAAGATTCCACCTGCAGCGTGCCGCTGCCGTTATCTTCGACGTTGACGGTGACGATGTAGACCGTACTATCCTTCTTCAGATCCTGAGCAGTGCTGTCCGTTTCGGAGATGGTGTAGGTGTAGATGCCCGGCACAGCAAACTGGATGTTGCCGAAGGCGCCCGTGCGGTTAGCGTAATTCAGCGTGAGGGTATCCTCAGTCGGCATCGGGGCTTCCGCCACACCATCAGGCTTGCCCGTATTGGTCAGCTTGAAGGTGAACTGGTCGCTTTCCA
>CALXHQ010000023.1 GCA_944388145.1 uncultured Gemmiger sp.
AACAGAACCACGGTTTCGTCAATTTCACAAAAGTAAGTGCATTTGATTGAGCAAACGCTCGTGCTCCGCGCCCGATTCCATGATATAGATTCGCGTCGTCTCGATGCTGGAATGACCAAGAAGGTCGGCCAGCTTCGAGATATTTTTTTCGAGGTTGTAGAAGGTGCGGGCGAACAGGTGGCGCAGGTTGTGGGGAAAGACTTTGCGCGCGGATACTTTGGCCCGCTCGCACAACGCCTTGAACAGTTTCCAGACCGTCACGCGGCAGAGCGGCTTGCCGCTGCGGGATAGAAAGACGGGGCCGGTATGGATGCGGTGTTTCTTGCACCACTTTTGCAGCCGGTGACAGAGTTCGGCCGGCAGCAAAATTTCCCGGCACTTGCCCTTGCAGCGGATCGACGCCTTGCGGCGGCGGACGGCCTCGGCGGTGATGAACTGCAATTCCGACACCCGGATGCCAGTCGAGCAGATGGTCTCGAGCAGCAGCTGGGTGCGCTTGTTGCCGGTGGTGCGGGCGGCGGTGAGCAGACGGAAATACTCGGCGCGGGAAAGCTCGCGGCCCGGATCGGCAAAGATTTTACGTTGCCGCTTTAAGGGTTTTGCCTTGCCCGCCGGGTTGTCGATGGACTCCTGGTAGTCGTTGACGGCAGCCAGCAGCGCGTTGACAGTGGAGGGGGTGTAGCCCTTTGCCGTCAGGCTGTCCCGCCAGGCAGCGACCGTTTCCCGGTCAGGGCGCTTGCCCGCCCCGGTATCGGTGAAAAAGCGTGCCAGGGCGTGGGTGTACTTCTGGATGGTGGCGGGGCTGTACTCCTGGTGGGTGAGCCAGTGTTCATAAGCGGACAAAGTTTTGGGATTTACCATGCAGCAGGCTCCTTTCATTTACAGATATCTGATCGGTTACCTTTTATTAAGCCCGGTATCGGCAACGAATGGGGCAGACAAATAGCAATCGTTCGTCGTTCCCGGAATATGCAAAAAGGCCCGCGCCCCGATGTTGGGGCACGGGCCTTTGGTACAGGCGTGTGTTATGCTCTGCTTTGACGGCGGTCCTGTTCCACGACCTGCTCCGCGCATTTGGCGGCGCTGGCGTAGGAGAAGTAGCGGATTAGTTTGTGATAGCGGCGCACGGTGTCGATGATAACGGAGTAGGCTTTGTGGGAAATGCAGTTGGTTTGGACCCAAACCACATCGGCGTGGCGGATCAGATCGGGGTTGGGCGCGGCGTCCTTATTGACAAAACGCACATCCGGGAGCTTCGGGCGGATCTCCCGCAGCCAGGAGTCGTGCCCGCCAAACACCACGATCTTTTGGCGGGTGTGACATGGAAACTATATGCTGGTTTTCTCCGGCTCAGGGTCATCGGTGCCCTGCTGCTGGTGAAAGACCAGTGCCCGCAGGTCTGCCAGTTCCTGGCGCTGCCGCTCGGCCTCCTGCTGCAATTCTTCCAGTTGTTTTTGCACGTTGGCCGTTTGCTTTTCGGCGGCATGGGCTGCCCGGCGCAGAGCATCGGCCTGCTGTTGGAGGGCAGAATTTTCTGCGCGCAGCGCCTGCGCATCGGGAATCCGTTCCGCCGCTTGCATGGGCGTTTGCTGTTCATCGGCTTCCACTTGCCCGCTGGGTGCAAAATCGATCTGGCGGCTCGCTGCGCCCAACGCCGCCATGACGGCCAGCAGCGCATGGATTTTGGAAGGTGTCAGGCCATCGCGGCGCAGGTGCTTTTTGAGAAAGTCGTACTGCTGCATATCGCGGGGCAGCAGCGCGCCGGTCATTCCATAGACCAGCTGCGCCAGGCTGACGAGATCGCTGCCTTCTTCCTCTGCGGCAAACTTTTCGTCAGCATAGGAGGGCAGATACCAGGCGGCGTCCAGCATTCGTGGGGAATGTCCCGCCGGGGATGGCTGATTTTGATTGTCGTCTTCCTCCTCGTAGGGAAACTTAGCCCAGGGCAGCTGGTTCGCGGCGGTGCATAGCACGGCCATCGGGGCTGAGTAGAGCCAAGCAAGGTCATCGTCCTGTTCCAGAAGTACCAGCAGCGCGAAGCAGGTTTCAAAGGGGTCGTCCTCCGAAAACCCGAACAGCTTTTCCGCCGCCTCCTGCCCGATGCGCTCGACAAGCAGGTCGTAATTGTTTTCTGCTGCGCAAATGCCCAGGGTCTGCAGGTCAAGGTGTTCGTCATCCACGCCTTTCAATTTTTCCTCCAGGACGTCCGCCTGCGCCGCAAGTTTTTCCAGTTCCTCTATGCGGCGGTCGGCCTCGCGGTCATCCATACTGACCGCCGGCAGTTTGGGAATGGCCGCCAGCGGCGCCAGCATCGAAGGCACGGCGGTACGTGCTTCCTCTTTCCGCGTCATTTCCTCGAGTTTTTGGGTCAGCGAATGCAGGCGACGCTCGTATTTTTCCCCCTGGACGGCCAGGCGGTTTGCACATTCCAAGTAGGTATCGCACCACTCCCATGTTGCCAAGCGGAACCGTTCGAGCGCCTCGCTGACGGCATCCTGCGGCAGCAGCGACACGAGCTTGCAAAATTGTTCGTGCGTATTCGGCTTGGCTGGTTGTTTGTCCCCCGGCACGGCAGGCAGGATGAAACTATTCGCCACCCGGCCGTATCGGTTTTGGATGACAAACAGCATCCCGCACAAAATTTCTTTTGAAAAACTGGGGTCGTAGAGCTGCGGTATGTCCACGTCAGTCTCATCTTTTCCGCGCGGCAAAAGTGCCAGCGCCTGGTCCAGCTGGCCGCAGTCTTTCAAAGTATCCAGCATCCAGAGCGCCGCGCCCAGGCAGAGATTGTGGTCAAAGTCCAGTTCGTCGTAGGCAAGCGCTGGGATCGAGCAGAGCATCGCCCATTCATTTTCTACGGCCAGGCCGGGATATTTTGCCCCGTACCGCCGCCAGACATCCGGCAGAGAGTTTGCCACCGCGCGGATTCGCCGGGACTCGTAAAGCTCGGTCAGGTTGAACGCCTCCCGCACGCGCTCGGCTTTGCTGCCGCGGTAGGCGCGGGCAATCGTGCGATGGGTCTCCTTGAAATGTTCGGTGACAAAACGTTTGACTTTCCGCGCATCGGTGATGTCCTGGCGGGCGTCAAATTCAACATTGTCGTTCCCGTTTTTCTTTTCTTTTTTCTTTGGCATTCGTTTGCCTCCAGCTTTTTTATCCATGATACCATTTGAAAGCGTTTCACGCAAACCCGGTCATTTTCGATTGATCTTTGTAAATCCGCAAATTGGCGAGCAGGGCATTTGTATATACAAATGCAAAAATGCCGGCGCAGTTCTCTGGCTGCACCGGCATTTTTCTCGTTGGGGAAGTCCCCAATCCCCTGAAAGATCCGTATCTGGCGATACGGGACTGCGCATTCGTTCCGAACGCTTTATTGGTTCGCTGTCGCTCGTTTTTGGCAATCTTATTTGAGTTTGTCCAGAATTTCTTGCGCGCTCATGCCCTCCGCCATCAGCTGCTTGAGCACTTCTTCCAGCTCGGCCTTCTTGGCTTCTTCCGCTTCCGCAGCCTCTTTGGCCGCCCGGGCGGCTTGCAGCTTGGCAATCTCTTTATCCAGAGATTTTGCCTGAGCTTTGAGTTCTTTCAGCTCTGTTTTCAGTGTGACGAGTTCTTCATTCTTGGCATCAATCTGGCTGGCCGTATCAGCTTTCTCAGCCAGCTTTTCTTCGATCAAAGCTGCATAATCCACGTTTGCAACAGCTTTCTTTTTGTTTCTGGAACCCTTTGCGCGAGGCATAAAATCACTCCTAACAAAGTTTTTTATGTTATCAGTATAGCGGTTGGCCGAGAAAATATCAATCGCAATTTGATAGATTGAAACAACATGAAGCGTTACACCATCAACCGGTATTCTTTCCAGCCTGCCGGCTCATACGGTATCATGCCGCCAATTTAATCCTCCGGTTCTTCGATAATTCCAAAGTCGATCAGCACATTGGTTTCTGCGCGGGGCGGATAGACAATGCCCATCATCTCATACGCATACCGCTTTACTTTCCGGAAGTCTTTCACCGGCTCAGGCGCATAGGCCGCGGTTTCACATCCGGCATATTTTTCGTCACCGGCCAGATCATCGGCGACATCCTTGATCAAAGCATCTTCCACTTCTTCAATCGAGTTGCCGTACTCGACGGCAACCAGTTCGTGCTTTTTCACGTCTTTGTCCAGGTCGCCAAACGAACGGTAGAGTTTGTACTTCATTACGGTGTCCTCCTGAATTTGTGTGATGTTGGGTTACGGGGATAAGGTTTTGAAATAATATCGGATTTTCCTTTTCAGGATTTTTGCATATTCCTCGAAATACACACTGATCTGCACTGGATAGATTTTGTCCAAAGCCTCTGCAATTTCTGTGATTCGATGTTCCGGGATCAGGCAGAACCGTTTTAGTGTGTCGTGATAAGCGCCAACCGCCATGCTGGTAAAGCATTCTTCGCCCAGATGTTTTCTGACAACAGATTCTCCGGCGTTTAACCACAGTGAAAAATCCTCGCGGTTAAACGCAGACAGAATATGGATCAAATAGGGCTCAAGAAACAGATCCGTATTTTGAAACATTGTAACATTGCACAGGTCGCCAAGTCGAAAGCAATCCGTGAAATCAAAGCTCAAAATATGCCCGGAAGGCGTCCGCGACATTTGCACGAGATCGGCCTGTCCGAACATCGCAGCCAAGGCATAGTGGCCGGCATATTCGTGAACGAGCTGCGGAGATTGCTGCACTTCCTCCAACGAAAATCTTTGCAAACCTTCCAGATATGTAATGCCCACAACATAAGGCGTCTTGAATCGCTTTTCGTCTTTCGCGCTCACTTTCATTAAGAATGCTTCTGCCACGGGCAGCTGTAATTCCTGTGCCAGCCGGGAATACATAAATTCGCAGCAGGCGGAGCACGGCATTTCGTGTTTGACCAAGAGCCGCGGTCTATCTGCGCGTTTTGGTGTCGCCAGGAGAAGCCCGCCAGAGAAGCCTTGATGTTCAAACGGACGATAGGTATACTCTGCCGCATCAACAAGATACTCGTCAGCCATGCCATCACTTCCCGCCTGGACATACTATTTATCAAATTATAGCAGATTTATGAAATAAAGCCATACCGAAAATGGTCGAATTTGAGAAGGAGCTTTCCGCCTCGTTGCCATAAACAGTCCCATATCAGGCGTAGGGATTACCAAAAAGCAAAGTTGTTGTGCCGTGTTCTTTAGAACTATATTGCGTTCTTTAACTTCTGTATTAGCAAATGGATGCCCGGTATACTAATGAGGAACGAAAAGTAGGTCTAAAGCAGGAGGCGACGAGATGGACGCACAAGCTGTTGGGCAGCGGATCAAAGCTGCTCGAGAAGCAAAAGGACTGACACAGGAAGGGCTGGCAGCATTGGTCGATCTCAGCCCCACCCACATGAGTGTCATTGAGCGCGGGATCAAAGTTCCAAACCTGGACTCTTTCGTGGCCATTGCAAATGCATTGGATATTTCCGCCGATTCGCTGCTGGTCGATGTCGTTAACCATGCGGCAGAGAGCGTTGCGTGCGAACTGTCAACCCGGATTTCCAAGTTGCCGCAGCGTGAACGCATGAAACTGCTGGATGCGTTCCGCATCCTTACGGACGAATAGAGACATAGCTAAGACATAGAAAGAGAGCCCTGTGACTCTCTTTTCTTTTTTCTTCTTTTGAGATTCGACAAATCACGGCTTTCTTCGACAGAAAATTGTTTTATAGTAGTTCTAAAGAACTATATAAAGTTCTGTTAAGGAGGTCAAAATGAATTTCAAAGCACTTGTCAAACAGGTTGCCGCTGAGGACAACACAACGCCGGAACACGTTTACAGAGAAATGCAGCGTGCCATTGAGGATGCCTTTCACCACCGATTTGATACAGCGGAATCGCTGACCTTGTGGCGGGAATTAGGGTTTTCCAAAAAATGCCCAACACCTGAGCAATTCATCGGGAAGTTGGCCATGAAGCTGCGCGGTGAAATCGGGATATTTCATTAAGGAATATCGGATCAATCAACAGTGCCGGGGAATTTCACTCTATTGCTTTCAGGAGGGCACCATGAAAAAGATTTGCTTTATTTCCGACAGTTTTCTTTGGGAGGAAAAAATACGCCCGGTTCTGCATCGGGCAATTTCCCATGTGATTGAGCAGAATGATGCAGTAGAGTTCTGGTTTCATACCCTCCGTGAGCCTTTTCTGCAAGAAGCCGTCATTGCCATTCCAGAAATACGAAAGTCTTTTCCTGAAAAGCAAGTTGCTGTTGTGGCAGTCGTTGACCCTTTAAGAAAGATGGAACTTGGGCGCACCGACGATCAGATGCTCCACACAAATGGATTTCAGGAAAATAGCGTTGACCGCGTGGAGTATGCGCCGCTTTTTGATGGGAAGTGCGAAAAAAATGCAACTCACTTCATACAGCATTTCTATAAGGTGAATCAATGGATGTACCGTCAATGTGATGAAGTGATCGCCTACTTCTACGACAACCTGCCAACCTCCCTGTCAAAGTGCGAGTCATCCATCCTGATGGGGAAATCACGCTTGCCGTACCAGCACATTTATTTGCCCGAAACGCGCGCCCTGATCGATTCTCAGATTGCACAGCTTTCAGAGAAAGAAAAGTACTTTATGCAAAAAATGAATCAAGGTGTATCCTGTGCTGCCCTTGCAAGGGAATTCGGTATATCCTACAACCGAGTTCTGCAATACGCAACGAGGGCAAAACGGCGCATCTGCGGATACATACCAAAAGATTAAAAAGAAAAACGCCCGGACGGTCTGTCAAACTGACAGCCATCCGGGCGTTCGTTCAGCGTTGGGTTTCTTGCTTTTGCTTTTCTTCCTGTGTCTTTTCTGCTTCCTGCCTGGTCAGATGCAAAAACTGCTCCACGTTTTTCTGCGCTTTCAAGTATTCCTGCATTTCCGAGCGGGCGTTCCGATATTGGGCGTAGGCAGCTTTTTTATCAGATAGCACTGCGGCATATTCGGCGGTCAGGTCTTTTACCTTCGGCAATTTCTTCACGTCCAAACCATTAAAGGCATCCTTGGCGGCCTTATGCAGAGTGATGGCCTCCCGGTGGGATTCATAGAACTTTTTGCTGTATCCAGACTTGCGGTATTCCACATACACATCCTTTGTTTTGGCATAGTTGAGGATGTGCTTCTTCAGGGCTGCGATCTCCACCAGCCGTTTTTCTGCCGCCTTAATGTTGCCATCCAGCTGGTCAAAGCGTTTAACCGCCTGCGCCGCTTTCTCTTGCAGTTGCCCCACATCCGTAATCCCATGTTCCCGAAGGAAAATCATGGTCTGTGCCATCTGCTTCAAGTTATAGACCGTAGCCCAGCGCTGGTAACCGATTCCTTTGGCCTGGAGCCTGGCATCGATCTCCACGAGCAAGTTCAGCCGCTTCGGTGCAATGACTGGTTTTCCCTTGCTGCGGGCGTGGTGTTCCCGCTCGCCCAAGATCACAGCGCGAATCTCTTCTTCAGAATATCCTTCTCCCAGGGAACGAAACCGTAGATAACGGGTTTGGCCTTTCCCGCGCAACGCCGTGTGCTTGCCGCGCTTGCAGGTGTAGCCTTCCTGTTCCAGGAGCCTGAGAAACGCTTCAAAATCTTTCGGCTTCGCTTGCAGCGCCCGGTCAATGGCTTGCCGAATCTCATCCCGGAAACTGGGCCGTTTCGGATAGTCCGTGCGTTTCACACGATCCCGATAGGGCTTCGGTTCAATAATGGACAGCCCATGTTCCACACAGAGGATGTCACTGACTTTTTGGAGAGCCAGCCCGGAGTTATGAAAGTCCCGGAACTTTTTTCTGCAATTCAGCGCCGTGGAGTTAAAGATGATGTGGTTGTGGATGTGCGAGCGATCTGTGTGGGTCGCCACCAAAAAGGCGTGCTTGCCCTTGGTGAACCGCATCCCCAATTCATAGCCGATCCGGTTGGCTTCCTCCGGCGTGATTTCTCCCGGCTTGAAGGATTGGCGAATCTGGTAGGCGATCACATCGTTTTGCTGCCGCCTGCCCGTGATATGGGTGTATTGGCGCTTCGCCAGCAAGAATTCTTCATCGGCGGTCATAGGGTCACACTCATACCCCGTGACCAGTTCACCCTTTTCAGTTTTTGCCGGGTTCTGTGCATAATCCGTCCGGTCACGCAGACATTGCGCGATGGTTTTCCCTTTGTTGATATGCAACGCAATCAGCCTTGTCGCCGCCATAGTTCACCATCCTTTCCACAAAAAAGAAGGGCAGACTGTTCCGCGTATGTTGGCGGAGCAGCCTGCCCGAAACTCTTTCTTGATTTATGAATGTACAAAACTTACAAGGAAATCGCGCATTCCCTCCAGGGCGGACACAACTGAAAAGGCAAAAAACATGACGGCGACGCAAAGGACCTCCGAAACCGCCAGGATCGCCACAGATGTCCACCGCTGCTGCACGGCCGAATAAATTCCGAAGCCAAGGATAAACAGCATCAGCGGCCCCACGATATAGGAGGATAGGTTGGTTACCATCCTGACAAGGATCACTGCCGTCATCAGGATTAAGATGAGAGGAAGCGCCAGCAATTTGAAGGGGAGTTTTATAAGTTTGACCACTGTGCTCACCGCCTTTGCTGTTTTCATGATCTGATTGTATTATAAGAGATTGCGCAAATCCCCGCAAGGTTGTCGTATGTTCCAGGCGTTCTGCCATGCAAAACGCCTGGGCGGTCGCTTCAGGAGATGCTTGCCAACCGCACAAGCAGCTCCTTCGCGGCCTGCCACAAATCGTCCAGCCTCATCTGCAAATCCTGAATGTCCGCCTGATAGATGCTGCCGGTTTCGTTGGCCTTCTTCGCGTACTGGTTCAGGTTATTGCTGCAAATGCGCAGCAGACGGGTCAGTTCTTTCAAATCCTGCAAATCCAGCTTCACACAGTAACCGTCCAGCGCCATCTTGCGGATGTAGGCGCTCATATTGATTACGCCGACCTCCTGCATCTTTGCCCGGATACGCGCCCGATCTTCTTTTGAAACCCGCAGGATGATGGTATCGTTCAATTTTTCCATTAGCGCGCCACCTCATGTGCAACGTGCTGCCTTGGCGTGTTTCCCACAATCGCGGCTTTGGCCTTGAGATCAGCCAGCACCGAACTGCGGCCTTCCGGCTCTGCCGCTTTCTCCTCTGCGTCATGCTCATCCATATTGAGTTCCGCATCCAGTTCGGCCAGCCGGGCGCTTTTCTCAACCAGCTCCGCTTCCTGTGGGAATGGTTTGCTCAGCTCCGCTTTGGCTGCCTCCCGCTGGTTTTCAAGGTTTGCCAGCTCTGCCTGCGCCTTCTCTTTGCGCTTCTCCAGGCCGGAGAGGGCGTTATCCAGCCGGGTAAAATTGCCGCGGGCATCGGTGCCCAGTGTCACCGTATGGGTCATGGAACCTTTCAGCGTGATCTCGTACTCCTGGCTGAAACTGTTAAAGGAAAGCTCCATCGCAAAACCGCGGTAGCTGCCAAGCGGTACAGGCTTTACGCCGGTATAGCTTTTGCAGGCAGCCAGGATGGCCTCGCCGGCCATCTCTTTCTCGCTGTAAACCCGGCCTTGGATGTCCACACCGACAAAGCCCTCTTTCGGCAGCGGATGGGCAGCCGCGGTTTGCAGGTCGGTTTCATATCCTCGGAGGAAGCCGTGCTGTTCCTCCAGCGCCGCAGGAAAATACTTGAGCAAGCGATCTTCCAAGCGGTACTGGTTGCTCAGATAGTCGGATTTCAGCACCTTCAGCCGCGCCACATCAATGTCCAAATCCATCTTCTCTTTGATCCGGCTGTCCCCGGCGCAAAGCGCCTTGATCTCTGCATAACTGAGCGCCTGCTCATCCACATCATCGCAAGCCCGCACCGGGGATTTACTGGTCATGATCTGGGAGATGAATTTCTGCTTGTTTTCGAGCGTCTGGTAGAGATAGGCGTCGAAGGTGCCTTCCGTCACATACTGATAAATCTGCACCCGCTTGTTCCGGTTGCCCTGGCGGATGATGCGGCCATTGCGCTGGGTCATATCCGAAGGCCGCCACCCCACATCCAGATGGTGCACCGCCACCAGCAAGTCCTGGCAGTTGGTGCCTGCGCCCATCTTTTGGGTGCTGCCCAGCAGGAGGCGCACCTGGCCGGTGCGCACTTTGGCAAAGAGTTCTTTCTTTTTAATCTCGTTGTCGGCGTCGTGGATGAAGGCGATTTCTTCCGCCGGAACCCCTTTCGCAGTCAGTTTGGCCTTGACATCCTCGTAGACATTGAAGGTGCCGTCCCCCTTCGGGGTGCTCATATCGCAGAACAAAAGCTGGGTCAACCGCTGCGCTTTGCCTTCCTCCCAGATGCGGTACACGTTATTCACGCAGGCATTGAGCTTGCTGTTTGGGTCATCCGGCAAAAGCGGATTGATCAGCCGTTGGTCAAGGCCGATTTTCCGTCCATCCGCGGTAATCTTGAGCATATTGTCCTGGGATGGGTCAACCTGCCCGTTGTGGACGGCGGCCGCCCGTTCCGAGAGAGAGGCCACCATCTGCTTTTGAATTTCCGAGGGCTGGACGACCACCGTTTCAAACTTTGCCTCCGGCACCGGCAGGTTCAGCTGGTCGCTGGTCTTGATGTCGGCCACTTCCTTGAAAAGGTTCATCAATTCCGGCAGATTGTAAAACTTGGCAAAGCGTGTCCGTGCCCGGTAGCCGGTGCCCTCCGGGGCCAGCTCAATGGCGGTGGTGCTCTCCCCAAAGGTGGAGGCCCAACAGTCAAAATGTGTCAGCCCTTTCTGCTGCAACGTATCGTACTGGAGGTAACGCATAACCGTGTACAGCTCTGTCATGCTGTTGGAGACCGGGGTGCCGCTGGCAAAGACCACACCGCGCCCGCCGGTGATCTCATCCAGATACCGGCACTTCATAAACATATCGCTGCTGCGCTGGGATTCCGATGTGGACAATCCGGCGACGTTGCGCATTTTTGTGTATAGGAAAAGGTTCTTGTACGCCTGGCTCTCGTCCACAAACAACCGGTCCACGCCCAGCTGCTCAAAGGTAATCACATCGTCTTTCCGGTCGGTCTCCAGCAGCTTGTTCAACCGTGCCTGAAGGTTTTTTCGAGTCTTTTCCATCTGCTTGATGGTAAAGTTCTCGCCGCGGTTTCGTTTCAGCTCCTCCAGCGCTTCGGTTATATCGTTGATCTGCTCCTGCAAGAGCCGCTGCTGCCGCTCTGGCGAGATGGGGATTTTCTCGAACTGGCTGTGCCCAATGATGACTGCATCGTAATCGCCAGCCGCAATCCGGGCGCAGAATTTCTTGCGCTTGGAGGCTTCAAAATCCTTTTTCGTGGTCACCAGCAGTTTTGCGCTGGGATAGAGACGCAGGAACTCGTTGGCCCACTGCTGGGTCAGATGGTTGGGTACGACAAACATGGACTTCTGGCAAAGGCCCAGCCGCTTGCTCTCCATTGCAGCCGCCGCCATCTCAAAGGTCTTGCCCGCGCCCACTTCGTGGGCCAGCAGCGTGTTGCCGCCGTACAGCACATGGGCGATGGCATTTTTCTGGTGCGGCCGCAGCTTGATCTCGGGGTTCATGCCGACAAAATGAATATGGCTGCCATCATATTCACGGGGGCGGGTGCTGTTGAACAGTTCATTGTACCTGGCGGTCAGTGTTTCCCGGCGTTTCGGGTCACGCCAGATCCAATCCCGGAACGCATCCTTGATGGCCTGCTGCTTCTGCTGGGCCAGCGTAGTTTCCTTCTTGTTGAGGACGCGCCTTTTGCTGCCGTCCGCCTCCTCGACGGTGTCGTATACCCGCGCATCCTTCAGATTCAAGGTATCTTCCAGGATTTTGTAGGCATTGGCGCGGTCGGTGCCATAGGTCATATAGGCTGCCACGTCATGGCGGCCCGTGCTGTTTTTGCCGGAAACCTGCCATTCTGCCGTGACGGCGGAAAACTTCACCTCAATCGCACGGCGAAGATAGAAGGGCGTTTCAAAGGTTTCCTGCATGAACTGCTGGATATACTTGGGGTCGATCCAGGTGGCGCCCAGCCGCACCTCGATTTCGGAGGCTTCCAGGTCTTTGGGCTGTGCCTTTTCCAGTGCCTCGACGTTGACAGTGTACCGCGGGTCACTCTGTGCAGCCAGCCGCGCCACCCGCAGTTTATCCCGGACATTGCCGGACAGGTATTCATCGGCGGTCTGCCAGCCAATCTCCGGCGCATCCGGCCCCATCGGGTCGCGGAAAATCACACCTTGCAGTTCGCCGGTCACTGCTTCATAGTCGCCTGGTTTGCCCAGAAGCTCGGCCATGAAGGGGATGTCCACCTTGCCGCGCTCGCCGATGGAGATCGCCAATGCTTCGCTGGGCGTATCCACATGGGTCACATGGCGTTCCGGCCGGATTGTGCGTTTCGTAAAAATATCCGCCTTGCTTTCCAGTCTGCCGTCCTCATCAATATTCTCAAGGGAACAGAGCAGATAGTAGGAGGAATCTTCCGAGAACGCCTTTTCGTTGGCGCGGCTGTTAATCAGGCCGTATTTTTGAGTGAAGGCATCGTAGGCGGTATTCAGCTGCCGTTGTTTAGCCTCGATGTCGGCTTCGGGATAATCTTCCAGCTGGTACTCGATCAGGTCATTGACGATCTGCCGCAGTTCCACCATACCTTTGACGCGGGCCTTGGCGGTTTCGCTCAGTTCCACCGGTGACATGATGGAATTTTCGCGGAAGTACACCGCGCCATCGACCACAGTGTAGGAAAAATTCTTCACCGCAGGGTCGGCGGGCTGAATGTCCGGGCTGTTCTCGAGTTCAGGGAGTTCCCGCTCCAATGCCAGATACTGCCCGTGAATATGAGAAACTGCCTCTTTGAGCTGCTCACCCAGGTCAGCACCCTCGATCGGGAGGACGGTGCATTCCTCTTTGCCGTATTGGGTGTTTTCAGTGGAAAGCTGTCCCAGCACCATCTCCGGGTGGTCTACAAAGTAGCTGTTCAGGGTCAGGCCATCTTCTGCGCGGCCAAGGTGAACCCAGTCTGCGTCCAGGTCAATGGGGTGTTCTCGCTTTTGCATGAACAGGATGTCGGACACCACATCGGTACCCGCATTGGCGCGGAAAGCGTTGTTGGGCAGGCGGATCGCCCCTAAGAGTTCCGCCCGCTGGGCCAGATACCGGCGCACGGTGGAATCCTTGGCATCCATCGTATAGCGGCTGGTGACGAAAGCAACTACGCCGCCCGGCCGCACCTGATCCAACGATTTTGCGAAAAAGTAGTTGTGGATGTTGAAGCCCAGCTTGTTGTAGGCTTTGTCGTTGACTTTGTAATTGCCAAACGGGACATTGCCCACAGCCAAATCGTAGAAATCCCGCCGGTCGGTGGTTTCAAATCCTGCCACCGTGATGTCGGCCTTGGGGTAGAGCTGCTTTGCGATGCGCCCGGAAATGCTGTCCAGCTCCACACCGTACAGACGGCTCCCGGCCATGCTCTCCGGCAGCATCCCGAAGAAGTTGCCCACACCGCAGGACGGTTCCAGAATGTTTCCGGTGCGGAAGCCCATCTGTTCTACCGCGTCGTAGACAGCGCGGATGACGGTGGGGCTGGTGTAGTGGGCGTTGAGGGTGGAGGCCCTGGCCGCCTCATATTCTTCCGGGGTCAGCAGTTCCTTCAGCTCCGCATACTCAGCGGCCCACGCGGGTTTGTCCGGGTCGAAGGCGTCCGCCACGCCGCCCCAGCCTACATACTGCGAGAGAATATGCTGTTCCTCTGGAGTGGCATAGCGATTTTCCTGCTCGATCTGCTTCAGCGCGGCAATCGCCTTGATGTTGCGCCAGAACTTTTCCTTTGGCCCGCCTTTCCCCAGGTCATCGTCCAGAATGCGGAAATTCTCAGGCGGACGCGGTTCCGGCGGCGTAGGTTCCGGCTGGTCAACGTGCAGCCGCTCCACCACCACGTCATACGGCAGATGGTTCTGTTCGCCGGGGTAGACGGCCACAGGCTCGGAATGGAACGCCGGGGCATCGGTGGCGGCTTTCTCGCCCTGTTGCGTTGCGGCAACCGATTCAGATTCAGCCGGTGATTCAGGTTCCGCCGCCAGGTAAGTCTCCGGGTCGCGGTAAAAGCCTTCCTGCTCATGCAGATACAGCCACCGAAAAATAGGTGCGATCTCGCCCCAGCTGCTGCCCAACATAACCAACTTTTTTTCTTCATCATCCAGGACTTCCACCTCAATCCCAGTGGGAGAGGTTCGGAAATCCGCCGTGTCGCCGGTGAGCAGTTCCAGCGTGTCCGCACGATCAGCGAACAGCTCAGACAGGTGTTGCGCGATGCTGGTGTTGCTCTCGCCAGCCCGCAGCCAACCGGAAATGGACGCCTTGTCCTGTGTGGTGAGCAGACCGGCGGCCAATACCTCCATCAAATCCTGATCGACATTTGCCGGATTAGGTGCCAGGTACTCGGTGATAGCGCCGTTGCGGCTATCGCGTTGCAGGAGCGTTTCGAACCGATCCCGGTTTTCAGCGCGAAAGATCGGGTATGCTGCACCGTTTGGCAGAAGTTCCACCGTGGTGTCCCGCAGCCCGGTGATCTGATACTCCTGATTGTCCAGATAGACCGTATTGCCCACACTGTAAACCGGGGCGGACGGGTCGTAAGCGGTACGCTCCGGGATGGTGTCCCGGATGGCTTCATATTCCTTATCCGATACGGTAATATCCATCTCATGGGCGGATTCGCCGCTGCCGATGGTGAGGGTGTCTCCCTCGCGGGTGACGGGCTGGCCGGACAGGTCGGGGCGGGCCACCTGTGCCTGGGCGGCCTCATCCGGGTAGTTGCCAATAATACGGAGGTAGGTCCGCTGCTCCAGATCGTAGATCGCCGCGCCATCGTAGGCAAAACCGTCCGGCGCCATTGTGCCGTCCACATAGCCCTGAGCGGCCTTCTCGGCTTCTTCCCGCGTCTGATATTCCTGCCGTTCGTCAAAGCCATTTTCAAGCTGGTGGTAGACCACCACCTGGTACGGAGGTGCCATGCGCTCGGCATAGCTGTCAATCGCTTCCGGGGTGAGCCATTCCGGCTTTTCCGGCAGGGCTTCGTACAGTTCGCGCATTTTCGCAATCTGCGCATGGACGCTTCCTGCCCACAGGTGCTTCTCATTTCTCTGCCCGGCCCCCAGGAAATAGTCACAGTCCGCCCGCAGACGGCCCAGCAGCCGGTAATCCGTGCCGTGATCCTCAGCAGGAGAACTTTTCTCCTGCGCCGTTTCCTGGGCTGAAGCCTGATCCCCCGATTTGGGCACAGAAAAAGGACCGGGCGATGGTTCGCTCGATCCTTCAATCGTTTGGTAAGATACGGGTTCTGCATCCGGGAGGGTGAAGCTCAGCTGTTGATAAGCTCCGTCAGAATCACTTCCTCGGCCTGGGCCTTCAGTGCGTTCATGTGCTGCACCCACGCCATTGCGTCCTGCCTCTTGTCCGGAGCCGGGGCTTTCTCCAGCAGCTGGCGCATCAGCAGTTCCATGCGCTGTGCCGCCGTCTCCTCGATCTCCAGCAGGTGCCGGTACAGCATCCCGTTCAGCAACAGGTGGTTGTAGATCAGAGGACGGTTCTCCTTCAGGTACGCCCGGCGCATCCGCCCGTACTTGCCCAAGGCTTTCTCCGGCTGTTCGTCCAGTTTCAGGTTCGGGATCAGATAATCCCCGCTGCGCGTGTAGGTTAAGGTGTTCTTCATCCCATTTCCTCCATTCTTCAATCGTTTCCCGCTCCACAGCCCGGATGGTTTCGCCGATCTGCATGAGGATTTGCTTGCTGCACTGGCTGACGGCGGACCCCAGCGCCATGACAGCGGGAATGGTGTTGAACTCGACGATCGGCATGAACGCCTCATGCCCCATGTATTCCTCCGGTTCCAATCCGCAGCGGCTGAGCACCGTATAAGTGATGCTGGTGGCGACGGTTGCCTTGAATTGGATTCCGATGTCATACTCATCGTACTCTTGCAGGGAAGAATCGTCAACGATGCTGCAAAAGTCCTTCTGGTTGTCTGCCCAGTATGCATCGGCCAGCGTTCTTGCCGCCACAGCGACCTGATGCCCCAGGTCATTGCCGCCCACGCCGTAGCTGCGTTGCAGCATTGCCATGATGGGAATCACATGGTGATCTTCCATTGTCCACAGCCACGGCGTCCGTGAGTTTTCCCGCGCTCCGGTATCCGCCACATCAAACACATAGCGCAGATGTGGTTTGTCGCCGTTCTCGTCCAAAAGTGCGATGCCTTTCGAGCCCCGCCGGACGTAGCGGTTCATTTTATGATTCCACAAATCATAGTCCGCACAGGCGGTGGCATCCGGGCGCTGGGCATAGATCATCACCTGATCCATAAAGGGGTACTTATACAGCCGGGAAGCAGTGGTAAGAAATTTTGTCCATTCCTGCCAGCTCACGGTGAGCCCCTCCAGCGTTTCCCTGGCAATCGCCGAATAGTAATCTGCCTTACTCCACATAGCGGCCTCCTTCCTTACGGCAGAAATGCGCCGGGGCAATCGTCTGCCCCGGCCACTCGAACTTCCATCTCAGTCCATAAAATCCGGATACAAATCAAGCTCTGAAAATGCCCGGTCATCCATACCGCGCAGTTTTTCGAGTACCTGGTCGGTCAGCGCCAACAGCTCTGTCTCGTCCGTTTGCAGATAGCTGCGCATATCGGTAAGGTTTTCCATCAGCCCTGAACGGGTTCCCGGATTGTAGAGACAGATCAAGTTGATTTCCTCGGTGGTAAAATGGTTCATCGCTCGATACTCCTTTTCCGTCTCCTGCCGGCCGGGCTTTTCTGAGCCATTTTCTGCCGTTGCCGGATGGATTCCAGGTGACGGCCCTTATAGGCAGCACGGATATCAGCCATCAGCCTGACGCACTCCCGATCCGGGATTCTCGAAAGTTTATCCCGTGTCCCGGCAATGCGCTGATGCAGCTCAGGGTTCTTCATGACACGGAGAAGCTGCCCCAAATCATCCAGCAGGTTTTCTTTGGTGTTCATGGCGTATTGGTAAATGAGTTTCTGTTCTTCGCCGGGAAACGTCGAGAGATGCTGGCTCATCTGGCGGAATCCCGTAACCTCCCCATCCTCGTCCCACACCGGCTCATAGCATACCTGAAATTGCGGATGCGCATCGCCCTCAGTGGCGGCGGCAAGATAAAAGTCATTTTCGTCTTTTTCGCAAAGAACCGTACCGTCAGCAAGCAGATAGCCCACGGCACGCTGTGGATCATGAAGATCAACCGGACGTATTACCTGTTGAACGTCAAGAACGATCCCTGGCTCCTGCTCAAGGGTGTTTGCATAGCGGCTGTTCTCCATATCATCGCTCCTGTTCTCTGTGCCTGCCCGGCGTTTTCGGCCTTGGTTCTCTGTGCGGCAGCCCTTTCAATTGCTCCGCCACAGATGGCCGTTCACGCTTCGGTGCCAGTTTTTCAGGTTCCTTCTTGCCGTTGTTGACCACGCCATCAATCATGCCATAGTCATCTTCCAACAGGATCTCCGCATTTTTCAGATAGCTTTCCGGGAGTGGGCGGCAGATACCGCCGCCGCGTTCCAAAAGCTCGGCAAACTGGCAGATGTGATAGACCTGGTTTCCAATCTGGGTGTGATAATCATCCAGGTAACGGCATTGGGCCAAATACCGGCGTTTGGGTACGTTTGGATACTCCACCAGGATGGTACCGCCATCCGGGATACGAAACAGCTCCTTATAGTGGCTGTCAATAAAGCGAATGTCGTGCGGCGGACTTTCCACTTTTTGGATGTCTGCCAGATCGGTGATATCACGCGGTTCAGTGCTCATTTGCCGCCACCTCCGCTCTCAAATTCCAGCTGGAATTTCGGACGGCCATCCGCTTCGGTGGACAGCAGAACCGAGGCGTTGTACGTCTTGCCGGTTTTCTGGCTCTTGCAGTCCTTGACGCGGACCCGGCCATCGCGCACCAGCCGCTCCGCCATCTGGGCTGTGAGTCGTTTGCCGATCTTTTTGAAATAGGCGTTGTCCTTCCAGAGAATGAACCGGCATTCCCGGTTGGAACAAAACCAGCCCTTTTGGCGTTCCACAACCTCAGCCCCGCAATGCGGGCAGGTTCCGATCACAGTTTTCTCAGGCATAAGCACTTTGGCTCCTTTCACGATCTCATAGTTGTTGACCAGTTCGGTAATCATGCCGGCAATCTCCTGCATGAAAGTTTCCGGCGCGTATTCGCCCTTTTCCACCTCTGTCAGTTTTTCTTCCCAGTCAGCCGTCATTGTGGGGGATTGGAGCTGCTCCGGGGTTACGGTAATCAGGGCTATGCCTTTTTCGGTCGGCAGCAACGTTTTTGTCTTGCCGCTGCCTTTGCGTTCCAAAAAGCCTTTCTGCACCAGTTTTTCAAGGATGGCTGCACGGGTGGCCGGAGTGCCGATGCCCTTGCGCTCCGCCTCTTCGGGGAAATCATCGGCGCTGGCCGTTTCCATCGCCTGCAAAAGCAGATCTTCGGTAAAATGCTTAGGCGGTGAAGTCTTGCCCTCCTTGATCTCAGTCTTTGTGACGGTGAGGGCTGCGCCTTCCGCCATTGGCGGGAGCGTTTTCTCCTGCTTTTCTTCTTTTGGGAGAAGCTGCCGTTCTACGCCTTTCCATCCACGATCCAAAACCTCCTTGCCCTTGGCAGAGAAACTTGCATCTGCACAGGTCACGTTCACGATGGTTTCGGCAAAGCGATAGGGTGCGGCGACAGCACAGAGCAGCCGCGCCACAACCATCCGCAGGACGGCTTGCTCACCTGCGGGCAATGCCGCAAGGTCAGCTTTTGCCATGCTGGCCGTCGGCAGCAATGCATGGTGGTCGGTAACTTTTTGGCTGTTTATAACCGCACCGGCATGAACCTCAACCGGCGGCTGCACGCCAAACGCCTGGGCGCTGCTCGCCACCAGCCCAGGCAGCGAGGCGGCCATATCGTCCGTCAGATACCGACTGTCCGTGCGAGGATAGGTCAGCAGCTTTTTCTCGTAGAGGCTCTGCGCGTAGTCCAGCGTCTGCTGGGCCGTAAAGCCATACAGGCGGTTGGCCTCCCGTTGAAGCGTGGTCAGGTCATATAAAGCGGGCGGCTTTTCGCTCTTTTCGCGGCGTTCCACTTTAGAAACTATCGCCGCAGGCGCTTTCAGGCAAGCATCTCGAAGTGCCTCTGCATCGCTCTTGCTTTTGAACCGTTCGCTGGCAACACTGCATTCACCAGCCGTCAGATGTACCGTATAAAACGGTTCCGGCACGAAAGCTGAGATGGCGGCTTCCCGCGCCACCACCATTCCCAGCGTCGGCGTCATGACACGGCCCACGTTGAGGGTCATACCGTACAGGCAGGAAAAAAGCCGGGTGGCGTTGATGCCGACAATCCAGTCGGCACGTTCCCGGCAAAGGGCGGCTTCGTACAAAGCGTCATATTCTGTTCCCGGTTTCAGGCTGGCAAATCCATTCCGGATGGCCGCATCCTCCATTGAGGAAATCCAGAGCCGCTCAAAGGGCTTTTTGCAGCCGCATTGGTGATAGACCAGCCGGAAAATCAGTTCGCCCTCACGCCCGGCATCGGTGGCGCAGACCAGGCTTTCGACATCCGGCCGAGCCATCAGGCGCTTCAAGACAGAAAACTGCTTTTTCGTTGCTGCTGTCACCTGATACTTCCAGGAACGCGGCAAAATCGGCAGATCTTCTTTGCGCCATTTGGCATAGCGTTCCTCATAACTTTCTGGTTGGGCCAATTCCACCAGGTGCCCCACACACCAGCTCACAATGTATTCGTCTCCTTCCAGAAAACCGTCGCCGCGCCTGGTTGCTCCCAGAACTTTCGAGATGCTCTGTGCGACCGAGGGTTTCTCACAGACCACAAGTTTGCTCATAGGCATTCAACTCCTTCTTGTTTTATGTTCAGGGCAGCCCGAAGGCTGCCCCAGCAGGAATGCCGGTCTACGCCGGTTTAGCCCTGCTCATCCTCCTCTGAGTCAGAATCAGCTTCTTCACTGTCTGTCACATCTTCCTCATCCGGCAGCGTAAAGTCATCCCCGTCATCATCGGCATAGTCTGCGTCAGGATCGGGCTTTGCCTGTTCCGCCTGCTTCTTTTTCTGCATCTGGAGGAACAGGAAGGCACCGCCGCCAGCCAGCAAGGCCACCAGCAGTACAACAACCGGCAGCATATTGGTGGGTGCTTCTTCCGGTTCTTCAACCGGTTCCGGCTCGGGTTCTGCCGTTTCCGGGGTTGCCGGTGCCGCCTGGCTTTCCTCGACCTGCGCCACCGTTTCGTCATCCATCAGGCTGAGCAGATCGGATTCGTCCACCTGGTTCAGGAAGTGCACAGTCTGCTCGCCCTCGTCATCGCGGTCGATAATCAGATAAAAGTAATTGCCGTTTTTGCTGACCAGCGTGATGAACTGCTTTCCGGCACCGGTGGGGCTCCCGTTGTCATCCACAATCGTCAGATTGCCATCGGGAGTCAATGCCTCCATCGGCTCCGGCGTCGGTGTGGGCGTTGCTGTCGGCGCCGGGGTTGCCTGCACCGGCTGGGGCGTGGCCGCGGCGCTTTCGTCCGCATAGGCATAGGCGTTCACAGAGAACACCCCCAAACACAGGGTCATTGTCAGAAACAGCGCCAAAATCTTTTTAATCTTCATCCACAACATCCTCCTGTACGACCTGGTTGAACGCCTCCGGCGAGGGCAGGGCCTGCGCTGTCTGGCGCAGCAGCTGCCCCAGCTGCTCCGGGGTCAGGTGAAATGCATGAACCAGGTCGTGAATTTCCGTGTTTTCCTGTTCCCGATACCGTTTGTCCAACTCCTTGTAGCGGGCATCCCATTCGTCCCGCTTGCGGAGGGCTTTGTCGCGCTCCATGCCGATTCTGTCCAGTTTCGCACTCATTCACATACCTCCTCAACGAATGCGGCCATACGCATAAAAGTGAGATTGCCAGTAACTCGTCTGTACCGAAGTGTAGGAGATCGGATTCCCGCAGTGGATCATCATCCCGCCGCCCACATAGATTCCCACATGGCTGGCACCGGTGGTGTTATACGTCCCCTGGAAGAAGATCAGGTCGCCGGGCTGCGCCTCGCTGGCCGGGATGATATCGCAGAAACTCATCAATCCGTTTGCGGTGGTTCGGCCCACATTCCAGCCGTTGCCGCAGTGGTTGATGACCCAACAGACAAAGCCGGAACAGTCAAAGCTGGTGCTGGGGGAACTGCCGCCCCACACATAGGGCATCCCCAGGTACTTTTCTGCCTCACGAATCATATTGGCAAATTTCTCATCCGTCAGGGCTTCGCCGGGAATGTCATAATCCGTGTAGGGGCCGGTAGAGTTGGCGTAGATATCATCCTCAAACAGATACGGACGGTTGCCCTGGGTTTGCAGCAGGAGTTCATACCGTTCCTGCTGATCTTCCGTCAGGCCAGAGGCTGCGATTGCCGCTCCCAGCCCGTTGTTTTTGAGGGTGACATTGAGGATGTAATAGTCGTACTCCACTTCGCCCTCGTATTCTTCCTCGGACGTATCCCCGGTTTCCGGGTCGGTCACAGTGCGGGTGTGGGTTTCTGTGCGGGTGCGCGTCTCCACTTCTTCCTCCAGTGTCAGCGTGTACTGCCGCCCAAACAGCGCACGCAGCGCATCCTGAACTTCCGCTCGGGTGTAATCCTCGAACAGCACTGTCAGATAGGCGGTCAGCTCGTATGGATTGTGGTTGATCTCGTCCAACTGATACCGGTATTCATCGTAGCCCGGGTGGGTAGATTCCATATTGGCAATCTGCTGTTGCAGGGCTGCCTCCAGCGCCTGATAATCCGCATTGGCCCCTGTGATGTCCTCATCCGCTGCGGTGAAGGAGGTGCCCAGGACGGAGCCGGTGCCGCCTTGCAGCATGGCCGAGCAGGAAGAAAACGCCCCCATAATCATCACGACCAGCAGGACAAGCACCAGGATGATAATCATCGCGTGGGAATGCTGGATGGCAAAGTCTTTGATCTTCTCCAGCAGTGTTTTGGCCCCCTCCGCCGTCTTTTCGGTGCCTTTGACCGCACCGCCCGCTGTCTTGGAACTGGCGGCTGCGCCCTTGGCGGTTTTGGCGGCATAGTACTGCTTTTTGATTTCCTGCCGCTGCTTCCAGCGTGAGATGGGGTTGGAAGCAATCTCCGGGTTGTCGGACACCGCTTGTTGGTACAATGCTTCCACATTGGCCTGGTCTGCCTTCCGGTCAAGCCGGGCGGCCTTTCGATGGGCTTTCAATTTGTGGCTGTACCGGGCGTTGCCGGCGGTCTGCACCGCGCCCTCCACAAACTCCTCGCCCTGGTGCGCAGCCTGGACGCCCACGTTGTCGTCCTCGGTTTCTGCAACTGCCTGGTGAACCCGCCCGGCGATCGTGCCGGTCACCGCGTGAGCGGCGGTACGTCCGATGGAGCTGCCCGGGGCTGCCACTTCCACCGCAGAATCTTCAAAGCGCAGGTGTTCTTTCACGCCTGCTTTGCCGGCGCTGCCATGAGTGCCGGATTTTTCTTTGCCCTTTGCAGGCCGACCGGCAGGCTTTTCCTGTCCATCTGCGGTTTTGGATTTTTCCTTCTTGCCAAACCGCAGCTGTTCCTTGCGGCTGGCCGCCTTGTCGCTCTCATGCTTCAGTTTGCTTTTGGTGGGGAGCCTGGCTTTGGCAGCATCTGCTTTGGCCGCGGCACGCTCTGCTTTTCTTGCCGCATGGGCAACCGCGGGTGTCTCCAGCTCCTCCTCCGTAAACTTCAGGCGGGGCGTTTTATCCAGCATGGCCAGCCTCCCGTTCCACGACTTCGGACAGCTTCGATGTCATAATGCCGTACAGTTCCAAATCCGTCGGGAAATGGTCTACGAAAGGCAGAATCACGTTGCCATAGAACAGCAGCCCCTCGCCCTCGCCGGAATGGGTCACATAGGAAAGCTGATGTGGACTGATATTCAGTTGGTTCGCCAGAATCTGCCGGTCACCGGCGGCCTGGTTGAGCATGATAATGAAGTCGGAATTTTCAAAAATATTCTCGACTTCACGCGAAGAAAGCAGGTCTTTCACGTTCTGCGTAATTCCGGTAGGGATGCCGCCCCATTTGCGGAACCGCTTCCAGATTTCTACAGAATAGGAAGCTGTCTGCTCCTCCTTCAAAAGAAGATGGAACTCGTCCATATAGTAGCGGGTGGTTTTGCCCTGGCCGCGGTTTTTGGTCACACGCCCCCAAACCTGATCCTGGACAATGAGCATCCCGATCTTTTTCAGCTGCTTGCCCAATTCTTTAATGTCGTAGCAGACAAACCGGTTTTCGATGTCCACATTCGTCCGGTGATTGAACAGGTTCAGCGAGCCTTTGACGTAGATTTCCAGCGCCGTTGCCACATGGTGGGCTTCCTTTTCGTCCTGCGCCAACAGGGCATTGTACAAATCTTCCAGCAGCGGCATATTCTCCGGCACCGGGTTTTCAAAGTAGGGTTGATAAATCTGGTGAACGCAGCGGTCGATCACTGTTTTCTCCACCGGTTGCAGCCCTTCTTTGCCACCCACGACCAGCTCACAGAGGGACAAGATGAAATCAGCCTTCAAAGTAATCGGATTATCCTCCTCGCTGTAATTGCTGTTGATGTCCATCGGGTTGATATACTGGCTGCTGGCCGGGCTGATTTTGATGACCTGCCCGCCCATGCGCGTCACAAGGGGTGTGTACTCGCTTTCGGGATCGCAGACAATGATATCGTCATCAGTGGCAAGGAAGGCATTGGTGATCTCCCGCTTTGCCGAAAAGCTCTTGCCGGAACCCGGCGTACCGAGAATCAGGCCATTGGGCGTTTTCAGCTTTTTCCGATCCACCATGATCAGGTTGTTGGAGAGCGCGTTCAGGCCATAGTACAGCGCCTCCGGGCTGTCCTGGAACAACTCCTGTGTAGTGAACGGGATGAAGATGGCGGTGGAGCTGGTGGTCAGCGCGCGCTGAATCTCGATCAGGTTCTGTGCCAGCGGCAAACTGCTCATGAGTCCCTGTTCCTGCTGGAAATCCAGCCGGCACAGATTGCAGTTGTGTTTCTGCGCAATGCTGGATGCCTGGAACACATTGGTTTCCAGCTCCTGCAATGTCCTGCCGGTATTCATTACCAGGAAGGTGATCAGGAACATCCGCTCATTCTGGCTCTGCAATTCTTTCAGCAGCGCCTTGGCGTCCTTGCTGTAGGTGGCCAGGTCGGAGGGGATGATGTCGATGTCATACCCCGAACGGACTGCTTTCTTCTGCTCGTCGATCTTGCTGCGATCCAGCTCGGTGATGGTGCGCTTGATGGTCTTAATGGCTTTGTTTTGGTCTACGGACTGGATGTGCATGGTCACGATCTCGCTGGATTCCATATCCAGAAAGTCTTTCAGCAGCTGGTCGCTGAGATCGGACGCCGTGATGGCAAGGAAGCTCATGGCCCCATACATCGATCCCATCTGGAACGTTTTGCCGCCCGGGAAGGAAAAGCTGCTGGGGGCGATAAAATCCTTCACCGACAACCCGGAGGCGGGCAGCCATTTCCAGTCAAAATAGAACTTGTCGTGGTCGCCCATGTGGAACATGGCGTGCATCAGGTGTAGCCGCTCCTTGCCGTTCAATGTCCGGGCCACAACGCCCAGACGGCGGAAGTTGTTGAGCAGGTCGGTTTGCACGTGTTCCAGCCGGGGCTTTGCCTGTTTCATCGACTCTGCCTCGATGCCGAAAGTCAGGTACTTGGTTTTGGTCAGACCATTGTTGCCGCGCTCCAGCTGCTGGCGCAGCATCTGGCTGTACTCTTGCCGGACATCGTCAAAACCATCCTGCCGGGGCTCGATCTGAATCCGGCGCTCAAAGCTCTCCATATCCGTGGCCATATTCATGAAGGACAGTTCAAAGTGGATGGAGCTGTCGAAGAAATTCAAAAAGCCGCACCACTCCTCAAAGATGGAAGTCTTGTCCTCCTGCTGGGCCAACTGATAGTTGATGTCCTGGAACTGGATGGTTTTTGTGTAATAGTGGTCGCTGACCCGGCAAATGCCATCCGGGAACATCCGCTGGAACGGGATCGATTGCTGCGCCGTGCGGGGAATGCCATCATCCCGCTTTGCCTTTTCAAGGACGGCGCGAATCTGCTTTTTCTCCCGCTTGGTCAGGGTGTCCGGCAGCTCGATTTTGCCGGGGGCGGCCTGTTTTTTTCTGCTTTTCCGAGCAAACAATACGCTGTACCTCCTGTTCTGCCCATGCCTGCCGCATCAAAGCCGCATAGTAGTTGTTGGTCTGATAGGGCCGGACTTTGGGACGGATGAATTTTGCTTCGATAAACTGCTTTGCAAGGACTTCCAGTGGCTGGCCGTGCTTCTCATACATTCCCAGGAAGAACATGGGGAGCATGATGATCATCATGCCAATCGCGGCAAGGGACACGTTGCCGGACTGCTTTAACAGGAAGAAGGCCGGAACGCCCACCAGCGCACCGGCACCAAAGCAAAGAAGCTGTCGTTTTGTCAGGTTGAAAAACACTTTTGATTTCACCCGCGTCAAGTCGCGGGGAACCGAGATATACGCTGCCAATTGCAACCCTCCTCATTTCAGCGGGCGGAAAACACTCCCTTAGCGAGAGCGCCGGTCTTGAACAATGTAAAGCACAGCAGAACCGTATAGCCGACAACGCCCCAAATAGAGGCAATGACATCGTCACTGAAGGCGATTCCCTGAATCAGCACCGCATAGATACCAACGCAGACAAGAATCAGGAATCCCTGAAACCCCAGCGCCAGCAGGCTGCGCAGGTAGTTTTGCCCCACCTGGCTCTGCTCCCGGTTGCCAAAACTTGCAAAGGGGATCGGTGCAAGGCTCACCATTAAGTAGATTTCAATCATCCGGCCATACACGATGATGAAGATGATGATGCTCAGCGCCCACATAGTGACGCTGAGCAGGAAAGACTGGAAAAACAGCCCGATCAGCGGGCCAAGATCCATTCCCATCAAGGTTTCTTCCAGCGTCTCCAGCGCCGACCCGTCCACGGCGGTCGAACCTGAAATCAATCCGCCCGCGCCGCCGATCACGGTCTGGCAGACATCGAACACCGCCATCGTGATATCGAAGCAGTTGGTGATCAGCATCACGGCCACAAAGGTCTTGAAAATCCACTTGAAGAAAATCCAGGTTTCAAAATTGGCGAGGTTGTTGTGGTCGATAATCATCTGGATCAATTCATAGCAGGCAATAATCGTGAGGATAATGCCTGCAACCGGGATGATGACGGACTCCGACACATTCCGAATCATAGAGAATACCCCCGGCGAGAAATTCGCCGGGGATGTTCCCACCTGTGTCGCTATATTGCCAACCTGCTGGTTGACCGCATCAAACATCCCGGACAGATTATCCATGATCCCACCGACCAGCACTTCTTTCAGCCATTCGGTGATTGATTCCCACAGAGAATCCATCCGGCTGCGACCTCCTTTCTGCCCGTCCCGCAAAAGCGGGACGGGGCGAGGATTTTACAGGGTTTCGATCAGCCGAACAGGCCGGACAGCAGCGGCACCAGGGTGATGCCGATCAGGGCCACGCCGCCGCCCGCCATCAGCTGCTTCATGCCTTGGCTTTTTGCCCCAGGGTTGTCGTTGCCGTAACCTTCCAGCAGGTTGATGGCACCCCAGATGCCAAGGCCAGCGCCGAGGGCGACAACTAGGGTCTGGAGAACGGTGATCGCTTCGTTAAAGAAATCCATGTGAATACCTGCGGCCGAAGCAGACCGGGAAAGTGATTCAGATTCATAAAAAACCGCGCAGCAAAGGCAGGAAGCAAACACTGCCGGGCAAAAGTATGCCCGGCAGCCCCGGCTTCGGCCTTCCTTTCTTGTTTGGTTGTGTAAAAGCTGCAACTTGTCTTTGCAGGCGGTGTGCCATGCCCGAATGTGATTTGCCGTTTGATACCTAAGCTCGTTTTCCTGCCAGCCGCAGTCGGTGCGGTTCATTGGGCAATCAGGGATTCAGGGCATAAAGAAAAAGCCTGCCTTTTTAGACAGACCTTCGTTACAAAGCGTCAGCATCTACGACGGTAAAGACATCGCTCTTTTTCAGTTTCATTTTCCTGTCCAGGAACTTCTCAATGTCGAAGGTGTTGCGCTTATCGTAATCCGATGTGTACTTGTAGTTTGGGTGTTGAGTCAGATCATATTTGTCGGACAGAAAGGGACGGACACCGCGCAGCTGGAGGATGCACTTGCCGCCGTCCAGCACGGCGAGCTCATCGATGGACGCGAGATCATGGCCGGCCTTTTGAAAGGTTGTTCCATAGGACGGGCTGTTGCCTCTGGTATCGGACGTGTTGAACAGATCAATCGTTTCCTTGCCCAGGGCCGCATTGAGGTCTTTCAATGTGGTCGGCTCAGAACCGCCCAAAAAGATTTGGGAATCCATATTGCCCACAATTGTGTCGGCGTTGTATGTGTACCACCCCTGCGCCGCCGAAGGCGTGCGCAGGGTAGGTACTTTGTTGTGATAGGTAACTTTTTGAAGTCATCTCCGAGTTTTCCCCCACCTACCGCTGGGCATGCGGCTTTCGACGCACCCAGCGCGCCACCGATTCGCCTACTTTCCTCCATCGGATTTCGACGCACAACGTCCTTGCGGGCGTTATTCGCTTGTAGATTTCGCTTTGTCGAGTTTGTCTCGGAATTTAAGGATTTTCTGTTTGATTTTTGCGTCTACATTCACAGGAACACGATTGCTGTGTATCTTGAGATGGCAATCCCGACATACCCATGCAAGGTTTGACACTTGATTGATTTTCTCCAGCGGCAGCCGCCTGTTCACATGGTGGCAGTGCCTATCCTGTCGATAGCTCAAATCTGTGCCACAGCACCTGCATTTCCATTTGTCACGATTGAATGCATATTCACGGTTCATAAAGTATTCAAAGTTGTAAATCGAATTCGAATACGCCGACATTCTCAAGTCGGTATCGGTATTGACAGAAGGCCTGTCAAGCGGCAAACGTTTGTTGCGCTTGCATTGCCTGAGGTAAAGACTGCGCCCCTCCGCCGTATAGGGTGTTATCTTCTGATTCAGCGGATATTTTGCGTGCTGTGAATGGGTGAGACAAGCTCTTGTAATCCCAATCCACATATTTTGGTACTCAATCGCGTATGTCTTTGCCTGGTAACCTTCATGCCTGTGGGGAAGGTTGTTTAGTCTGCATAGCGGAAGTTTCATTCGCATAGCAGCATCGGGGTACAAACGTTTCCAAGTATAGTAACAACTTATGTATATCCTATTGTCGAGCGCGTTAAATGCCTTGGAACAAATCCCGATTTTGAAATACTCCGCGATTCCCATAATCATGGAATTGATGTACTGAATTTGGGCCACGCGGTCGCTGGTATGCTTCATACGTTTCATCGCATGTATTTCATCGCATACTTTCGTGACTTTTGCAGACAACTTCACCATATTGGGAAATGGCTTTCCAACGAGTTTTTCGGAATTCTTGTCCGCCAGCCGCGGCTTTCCAGCCCGTATGACAAAGCCAAGAAATTCTGCACCATTTTCCCGCATATCGGTGATCTTTGTTTTCTCCTCCGATAATTCGAGTTTCAACCTGTACCTGAAATACTTCGTGAGTTCCCTTTTCATACGCTCCGCTTCATAACGTTTGGAAGTGAGGATGATCCAGTCATCGGCATATCTGAAATTGTATTTCTGATTTTTGCCTTGATTGCGCAACCGGGCGATGTCGTTGTTTTTCTGCTTGCATACCCTGTGCGGTTCACAATATTGTCGGCCCACATACCAATCGAAATCGTTTAGATATACGTTTGATAACAGCGGCGAGATAATTCCGCCTTGAGGTGTTCCGACATTACTGTGGTACAGGATGTCATATTCGACATATCCGGCTTTCAGAGTTTGCCTGATGAGTGTAATGATCCTCTTGTCGTGGATTCCGATTTTCCAAAGTTTCTGTAGCAGGATTCGATGATTGATGTTGTCAAAACAACCGCGAATGTCACCTTCCAACGCAAAGACCGCCTTGTTTTGCGGCTTCGCAGGCAGGTTTATGGTATGAACGATGTCTGCTATTGCGTGTTTTTGCGCCCGGTACGGCCTGAACCCATAGCTGTGTGGATAAAACCTTGCTTCACAGATAGGCTCAATGATGATACGGATACACTCTTGGATGATACGGTCTAAAATCGTGGGGATTCCAAGAGACCGCTTTTTGCCGTTACCCTTGTCGATGTACACGCGGCGTGCAGGCTTTGGAAGATACCTTTGTAGGTTATTTTGAACAAGCGTGACTACTTCATCTTTGGGCATTTGCAGGTACTTGTCCATTTTCACCTTATCTACACCAGCGGTTTTACTGCCTTTGTTAGACTTGATGTTATGAATGGCGGTCACAATGGTTATTTCGCTTGCCACCGCTTCAAGCAATCCTGTAAATGCTTTGTTTTCCTGTGATTTTGCGTAAAGAAAATCCTGTAATTCTTTTAGGCTGGTTTCGCTTGAAAGATTGACGTTTAAGTGCATAAGGCATTCCCCCTATGGTTCGTCACTCGTATTTCAGAGAGTTGTTATCTTTCGTTTGCGAAATCTACAAATCGAACCGGCTGGTCCCCTTCGCCATGGGGTATTTCAACCCCGTGTAACCGGCTCTCCCGGTCGCAGACTACTATGGGACCGCTGACATCTGCATATTTCATTGCGCTGTTTCGCTCCGTATGCAGATTCTCAAACGTTCCAAAACCTCTATCCTTTTGTGAAGCCCTTAGGCCGTTACCATACGCCGTGGGTGCTGAATATGCGTTGAACCACAGTTGTTGCATATTGCCTCGGACTATTTCATGTCCGGGCATGTATACCGAACAAAGAACAGTACACACCCACCCAATTTCACCATTTTTCAATGGGGCCATTTACGACGCTGCATAACTTTCCCTTCGTATAGCCATAGGCTTCGGAAGACCGCTCCATGTAGGCCCTATGCGCTTTTCCGCACTTAGGCCGTCAGGCTACGACTTTACCACGCTTTATACCATTGGTGCAAACAGACGCCAAACGCATAGTGGAGTATTATCTCGCGTGCTATCTCCGACTTTAACATGTCGTATGCAAATTTAGTTTTGCTGTCGATATTGGTTCTGCACGGCAGGGGATTTTCGCCCCTGATTTGGAGGTTTTAGTTCTAATCAGTTCATTCTTGATTGTAAGTGTTTCTGATTGTCGCTTTTCGCTGTGCCTGTTAAGCACAACTTATAGCGAAACGTTTCGCACCCTTATAGATTGCTTTCAACTGGCTTTTGGCCTGTAAGACCAGGCAGGCGGAGATCTCCCGGCTTCGGATGGTCGCCACCAGCTTTTCCAGGTTGGGAATCTGGCCGATATTGGCGGCCTCGTCAATCAGACACCGCACATGAACCGGCAGCCTGCCGCCGTATACATCATCGGCCTTTTCGCACAAGAGATTGAACAGCTGGGTGTACACCATCGAGATCAGGAAGTTGAACGTGCTGTCCGTGTCGCTCATGATTAAGAACAGTGCCGTTTTCCGGTCGCCCAGGGTGTCCAGCTGTAATTCATCATAGGCGGTGATCTCCCGCAGTTCCTGGATATCGAAGGGGGCCAGACGAGCGCCGCAGGAAATCAAAATGCTTTTCGCGGTTTTGCCCGCGGCTAATTTATAGAGTCGGTATTGGCGCACCGCAAAGGAATCCGGCTTCTTCCTTGCCAACGCCTCAAACATCAAATCCACAGGATTCTGAAATTCTTCATCGTCCTCTCGGACTTCCATTGCGTTGAGAAGCGTCAGCAAGGTGGCAAAGTTCTGCTCCTCCACAGGCGCTTCATAGTGGATATACGCGATCAGTGCGGTATACAGCAATTTTTCGGCTTTTGTCCAGAACTCGTCGCCGCTTTTGCCGTCCCCTTGCGTGTTCGCCATAAGGGTGGTCACCAATTTCAAAATATCTTTCTCGCTGTGCACATACGCAAACGGGTTGTAATGCATCGATTTTTTGAAATTGATAGTATTGAAGATTTTGATGCGGTAGCCGAACTTCAGCAATGCGTTTCCGCACTCACAGACGACGCTTCCCTTGGGGTCGGTGACCACGAAGGAAGTCGGGTGCTCCTTTGAGTTGCACTGGAGCAGGTTGGGCTTGAGCCAGAAGCGAGTCTTGCCGGAGCCGGAACCGCCCACAATCAGGACATTTTTGTTGCGGGCGTTTTTGGGGTCGGCGGGGCGGTTGGACAGCATCAGGCGTTCGGTCTTTGTGAGGATGATATTGTCCTCAAACTTGGGGGCCATGAAGGGTTCAATGTCTTTCGCTGTGCCCCAGCGGGCCGAACCATATTCCATATTGTGGCGGTATTTCTTAGCGTTTTTGCCCTTCAAGTAGACCGCAAGCCGAATCGCGCCGCCTGCAACCAGCCCGACCAGCAGATCAATGGGATGGAGGCTGGGCAGCGGATTGGCAAACGCCGGGCCGATCGTAGAGAAGAACGCCAGCAATTTTGCCGCGATGGCTGTTCCTTCCGCCAACCGCCATGCCTCGCCAAGATTGGTCGCCAGCAGGCCAAGAACCAGGTACGGGATATTCAGAAGGATAAGACGTTTGATCTCTTTCTGGCTCATCGGTCACGCTCCTGACTCTTTTGCCGTACCTTTGCAGGCATAGATGCCACCAGCTGTTTCAGCTTGTTCAGCTGCTTGAGGATACTCGGCTTTTTCTGCTTTTGCAGCAAAGAGGCGGAGTATTCCTTAAACGCAGCTGTCATCGCATCGCCGTCCCGCGCCTTAAAGAACACGAGATACCGGAGCGGCACCTGGGACGGGTCTTTTGTGATGGCATAGTCAATGCCGTATTTATCCAGATACCGCTTGAATCCTCGCAGGTCTGTTTTCTCGATCTCAATATTGGTTGCACCCTGGTTTTGCCCGAGCAGTTGGTCAATGGTCTGTTCGCCCACAGGCTTTTCATTTGCAGCGGTCTGCTTGTTCGCCTTTACGTTCCGGCGGTGCTGCCGGTACAATTTGAACGCTGCGGCCACGGCCCGCCACGTCAGCTTTGTTGTGCTGATCGCCAGATTCAGTGTCCGGTTTTCTACTTCTTCCTGCAAGGAACCACCTCCTCGTTCTCAGTACTGAAGGAGGAAACACAACGCAGAACGTCCTCATGCCACCTTGTTCAGCAGGATTGCCGGAAACTCCCGGCCGTCCGCCCAGAGCGTCACGGTACGGTGATCCACCATGCGCTGCACCTCATAGATTTCCTCGGTTGTCAGCGAAACGTCCTCACCGTCGCCGTCCACATTGTAGAAGATTGCCGGGCCGATCAGATACTTCCAGCCGTCCAGCACCAGAACCTGCCGCTCGTCATAGCTCATCAGCATGTCGCAGTCAGGGGCCTGCATCACCGAATCCTCCGTGCCGAAGCATTTCAGCACACCGTAGCACTCGGTCACGTCCCGCACCTGGATTCCTTTTCCCGGATACGCTGCGGCCATGAAGAGATAGCCATCGTCCTGCTCGTCATCCTCCGCATCGGTGGCTTTCAGGCAGTGGCGGATGCCGTCCAGCATCTCGCCAATCCCGGCCATCAGCAGGTTCATGTCCACATCGGATGCATTGTTTCTGTGATTCATTTCAGTCTTGTTGCGCATAGCATTCTCCTTCATCTTGTCTGACCCCGCTGCCGTCTTTTCTGCCATTGTTCCAGCAGCCGGATAATGGTGTCCTGCATCTGTTTGGGGGTATAGGAACGGGGAAAATACTTTCGGAGCACATCATTTTTGAGGGTGACGGTATCCAGCTCGCTCTTTTTCTCCTCGTTCATGATTGCATTCATGGCTTCCTGCGTACACAGTCCTGCCTGGCTGAGTTTCTTGATCCGCTGTGCCTGGGAGAGGGAGGGGGTGGCCTGGCCGTAATCCATTGCTTCCAGAAAGCCCTGCTGCTCCTCTTTCTTCAAAAAGGACAGCTCCACCGCCGGGTTGAAGGCAAGCTCTTTTCGATCCACCATGTCCAGAAGTTCCGGGATGAGGTTTGTCAGGTTGATAAACCGCTGCACCTGCCGGGCGCTCTCGCCGGTCTGTTCGGCAATCAATTCTCTGGTTTCCTTGCCTTGAAAATTCCGGCCAACTTGGCCGGAATTTTCTCTGGGTGGTCGCCCCGCCTTGCGTTCCATCGCTTCCATCTTCATCTTGTAGGCAAACGCACGCTCACTGGGGAGAAGCGTCTCCCTTTGCAGGTTGGAATCCACCATCGCAATGGTGGCGGTATCGTCATCCATCTCCCGGACGATCACCGGCATGGTTGTAAGCCCTGCCAGCTCGGATGCCCGCATACGCCGGTGGCCCGAAACCAGCTCGTACCCGCCTTCCGGTCGGGGCCGGGCCAGCGCTGGAGCCAGCACGCCGAAGCGCGCCACGCTTTCCACCGTGCGCTGCATCGCTTCATCATCCACCACCCGGAAGGGATGATTCTTGAAGGGGTGCAGCTCGGAAAGAGGGATTTCCTGCACCGATTCTGCCGCTTTCTTCATGTACTGCGCTCCTCCTCTGCAAAGCGCTGATCCAGCGTTTGCACCGTGTAGCCTTTACGGAAAGTTCCCAAAGGCGTGGTACCAAACATCTGAACGGCTCGCTCATCCATTCGCAACAGCTTTTGCCAAAGCTCCGGGTGATGGGTTCGGAGTTTTCGCAGCTCGCTGATTCTCTGGAAGGGACAGCACCAGCAGGAGCAGCGATGGTAGATTTCGTACAGCCCGTCCCAGTCGTAGCCGTGCGCATAACAGTACGCCAATGCCTGGGCCTCCGTGATATGCCACTCCACAAGCGGGTACACTTCCGATTTGCAGCGCTTCCGCTCGTCGTAGGCAATCCCGACATAGTGGAGGGCACGGTACTTGCCCTTGATCTGATTGACCGCCTTGCTGATCAAATGCGTTTTCAGTTGGCCGGTACACCATCGAACGGCGATCCCGGGCCAGCCATTGCCGGTCAGCGGCAGGCCGTTCTCCACCCGGCGCTGGATGGCGGTCGGCTTTGTCTTGGGCTCATCGAACATCAGCCATTCAAACCCCTTGGGGTGCTTTAACTTTGTGATGTGAAGCCCGCGCTCTGCAAACAGCGTCTGATCCAGCCGCGCAATGTGCCGGTACATTTCGGGAAATTCCATCCCCGTATCGGCCCAGAGGACGCAATCGATCGGCATATTTCTCTCAAGCATCATCAAAAGCAGCGCTGTACTGTCCTTTCCTCCAGATACCGACACCGCATGGAATGCTTTTTCTGATGTGGGGTTCTGCTTCATGGGCATCATCCTTCCTCTAAGATTTTGAAAACAAGATTTCCTTGACCTGTTCCTGCTTTGTCTTTCCGATTGCTGTGCGGCGGTCGGCCCCCGGGACGTGTACCGGTGTACACATTTCCAGCACCCGGCTGTAAATCCGGGCATGGCTTACATCTTCCGGGTTGCGCAGCTGGCTGATCGTCAGGTTGGTTGTGATAATCAGCGGGAGCCCGGCTTTGTAACGCTCATCCACAATGGCGTAGACCTGTTCCAGCGCATACTCCGTATTCCGCTCAATGCCCAAGTCATCGAGAATCAACAGCGAAAAGCGCTGAAACGATGCAATGTAGCGGTACCGCTCAGCCGAGTACATCGCGCCCATCTGGTTCAGGATTTTTGAGAAGTTGGTCATCAGGACGGGGACGCCTTTTTCCAGCAGCGCGTTGGCGATGCAGGCGGCCAGAAACGACTTGCCCGTGCCGACATCGCCCCAAAGCAAAAGGCCAAGGTTCTGCGCCTTGACCTTTTGCCAGTTCTCGACATATCGCTTTGCCATTTGGATGCTGGGTGTGTCTGTGGCTGTTGCAAACGTCCACTCCTGAAGGTGCCGTTCCTGGATGCCCGCCGCTTTCAGGCGTCGGACGTAAAGCAGCTGTTCTTCCTCCTTGATTTGCTGCGCCTGCCGTTCCCGTTCCTCCTTCTGGCACTGGCAGACACAGGGCATAACCCGCACTTTGCCTGCCAGGGTAACACGGCACTGGACTGGGGTGTGGCATTTTTCACAGTAGATCAGCCCATCCTCGCCCAGATATTGGCCGGGTTTTGGCTCGGTCTGTACCTGAAGGCGATCCAGAAAATCAAAAAGCGTTGTATTCATAAACTTTCTCCCTCCTCGTACCGATAATTGTCGTGACTGTAAGACACTGCCTTTGCCTGTTTGGTGCCGTCCCGCTTTGCCCAGCTGCGGATCGTAGCCAGATGATTCTTATAGTGCTTGCCACTGGAGGCGATATACTCCGACAGCCGTTCGATGCGGTTTTGATAATCTGCCGGAAACTCTATCCGCAACTTTTCCAGTTCAGCGTCAGAGAGCAGAACATTCTGATACATCCCATAGCGGTGGCGTGACGGCGGAGCCGTCTCTTTCTTTTGATCCGTTCTTATTGATTCTTTACTTACTCTTTCTTTACTTATTTGTGCGGGACTTTCCGTATCCGGATGTACCGTATACGGCTTTTCCGTACACGGTTGCGATTTCGGCATTTCAAAAATCACATACTCGGTTTGCCCCAGGCGGCCGCCGGGCCCGCGAAGCTGACGGCGCTCCAGGTAGCCGTGTGTTTCCAACTCCTTCAATGCTGTGAGAATCCCATCCACGCCCTCCCGCGAGATGGCTGCCAGCCCGCGAACCGAATAGTGCCAGGTATCCGGCAGGCTGAGAAGCATGGAGAGTAATCCTTTAGCTTTCAGGCTCAGTGTCTGATCCCGCAGATGATAGTTGCACATGGTTGTGTAGTTGGCGTTCTTTTCTACGCGGAATACAGCCATCCTGGTCACCTCCTCTCAGCGCTGTACCGATTGCCTGTCTTTTGCACGTTTCTCGCAGCCTCCTTGCATGATTCCGTCAAGCGCCTGCCGCGTCCGGCGGCAAACAAAAAGAGCGGTTACCCACCAGTCAGGATTTCTCCTGACGGCAGATAACCGCTCTATGTTCAAAATGTTTGATTTTCGAGCTGGCATTTCCTCCTACGCGCTGCCAGTGGCGCAAATTACGTTATAAAATTGAAAATCTCTTTGTTTCGGGTCAAAAAACAAACAGAACCAGCCACAGAGCCCTGATTTTCGAGGTCTTTCTGTGTTGGTTCTATTATTACACAGTCATCTTTCACGAACACCGCCGAGATGTACCCGGCCTCGATTGCGGCGATCATCTTCTGAAAGCCGGGGCGCTTCATGGTAGTGCCGGTGATCCCGTCATCCACGAAAAAGATGGTATCTGTGTAGCCCTTGTCCTTGGCGGCCTTTTGAAGTATTTTCTTTTGGAAAGCGGTTTGTCAAGGGGAGATTACCCCAATTATATCTTTTTTGAGTGTGTGAACTATCCGCTCTCTAT
>CALXHQ010000024.1 GCA_944388145.1 uncultured Gemmiger sp.
ATTGCGGAGATGTGCTGAAAGCCCCGCTCACCCCGCGCTTTTCGTCTTTCAGGCGGGGCAGGTTCACCTGCTGCCGCATCCAAAAAGGCTCAACCGCGAAAGACTGGCCGTCCGACATCTTGCCGGACGGCCAGTCTTTTACGGTTGAGCAGCCAGAAATTTACTGGTCAGGGGCGTCTGCGGGCTGTCAGCAGGTTGCCGGCTTGACCGCAGAAACCAGAAACATGGGGGTGGAGGCGTTGTTGATCCATTCTGTCCGGGTCCATACCTGCTGCCAGATATTGGTGTCTGCCGACACCCTCAGTCCCAGTGCTTCCAGCACCTTGCAGTCCCACTGGAGCCGCATTGACCGGGAAAGCGGCGACTGCCGGGCAATTGTTTCCATCGCCGCCACGTCGGTGCCGGCGGTGTCATCCGCAACGCCGCTGGCGTGCACATTTTCCCGGTCGGCCTGGTGTTCCGTTTCGGCCTGCCCATCGTAGAGATAACGGTACCAGTTGGCATCGAAATTCAGCAGCAGGCCGCCTGGGCTCAGCACACGGGCCCACTGGCGGTATGCCAGTTCTGGCTGCGGCAGGTTCCAGGTTAAATTGCGGGAGACAATCACATCAAAACTCGCCGCTGGAAAGGCAAGTGCCTGTGCGTCCATCTGCAAAAAACGGATCCCGGGCGCCAGGTCTCCGGCGTTTTTGCGGGCCTGACGCAGCATGGCATCCGTATAATCCACCGCGGTGGTCGGGTACCCCAGCTCTGTCAGCAGAATGGCAAAAAAGCCGGGGCCGGTGCCCACATCCAGCACACGGATCTCTGGTCGGATTTTCCCGGGGAAATGTGCCTGAATCCGCTCGTCCAGTGTCTGTCTCCATACTCTGCGCTGGCCGGAGTCCAGTTCCTCCCGGGTTACGCCGGAATAACTGGGGGCTCGGACCGTCCAGTAGGACACGTTCTGCCGGGTATAGCCTTGCAAATCTATCATAAAGTTCTCCTTGCATATTATGCTGTGGCCACCAGGGCAAAGCCGGGGGTGGGGTCGTAAAACTCGTCAATTTTACGGTACAGCCGTTGCCAGACGCCGGTATCCACCTGGATGTCATGGAACCCGGCCCGGGAGAGCAACTGCACATCCCACTGGGGGCGCGGCTGCTGGGTCTGGCGCAGAGACTGCTTCAGGCGGCCATATTGCTGCATCAGCTCATGGCTCACATCCTGGTGGGCGTGGTGCGCCGGCAGCTGACCCGGCTCCTTTTCCCGGCAATAATCGGCATCAAAATTGATCAACAAACCGTCTGGCTTCAGCAGCTCATGCCAACGCGCATAGGCCTGCGGCAGGTGGGGCAGCGTCCAGGTGAGTTTTCGGGTTACCACCACATCAAAGGAGTGTGCCGGCAGACCGGGGTTTTCGGCGTCCATCACATAAAATTCCGGCGGCAGGTGCAGGCCGGAAGCTAACCGCCTGGCCTCTGCGATCATCTCTGGTGTCAGGTCAATGCCGGTCACATGATGCCCGCGCTCCGCCAGCAGAAAGGCAAAAAATCCTGTGCCGGTGCCCACGTCCAGAATGTTCAGCCGGCCACCCTTAGGTAGCCACCGATCCAGTTCGGCCAACCACTGCTCATGCTTTTCGCTCTTGAATTCCCGATATCGCAGGCCGGCAAACGCTTCCACCCGTCGGGACCAATACGCAGCCATCTGTGCCTTGATCCTTTCCATTTTGTATCCTCTCTTTCCGTTACAGACGTCCCTCGTCAAAAAACAAAAAGTCCGCTTTCCGCACATCCTTGTGCGGAAAGCAGACTTCTGGTCTGTGCTGTATGCTTCAGCGGTGCCGCTCAAAAGGCGGCGTGTCGTCAGGAAAAATGCCGGCTGAAAATGTGCTTTCTGTGCCGCTTCCTGCAGGCAGCTCCGGCAACGTCTCAACATCTGACGAAGTTTATTATAGCATTTCTTGCCGGTTTGGGAAGCCCCGGTGGGGGATACAGACTGTGCCTGTCTCTCGGCTTGATTGACAAGGATTTCGGCTTTTCCTACAATATATGAAGAAGAATGCGTATACGTCCGATCTATGAGGGATGCAGCAATTGGATCGGATGTACCCCAGAGGAGGCGATTTCCATGAACGGCGCGGAAGCTCCCGGCCACGGGACCACGCGGGGGGCGGCGGAGCCTTCCCATCACCACAGCCATACCCATACCAAAGCGGTGCTCAACCGCCTGTCCCGTGCCATCGGGCACCTGGAGGCCGTTAAGCGCATGGTTGAAAATGACCAGGACTGTGCCGACGTACTGATTCAGCTGGCAGCCGTGCAGGCTGCATTAAATAATACCGGAAAGATCATCCTTAAGGACCACATTTCCCATTGCCTGGTGGACGCGGTGGAACAGGGGGATCTGGCCTCCCTGGACCAGTTGAACCGGGCAATCGACCAGTTTATCAAATGATCCTCGCCGGAAGAAATGCGGTTACACAGTTTCCGCACATCCAATCACAGGTGTCACAAAGCCCCCGGAGTAAACCGGGGGCTTTGCGCATCATTTTTCTGTTCGCCGCAGAAGCGGCAGGCGGGTCCCCAGGCGGGACAGGAGCTCATTGGTGATGGTGCCGCAGCGTTGTGCCACTTCCTCCGCAGAGATGGAGGCTCCGCCCTCACAGCCGATCAGCGTTACCACATCGCCAATGGCGGTTTGAGGCGCTTGGGTCACATCCACAAGCAGCTGGTCCATACACATACGCCCCACCATCGGGCAGGAAACACCCCGTACCAGAACCCGGCCTCCCCGTTCCGGCAGGTGGCGGGGCAGACCGTCGGCATACCCAATGGCTGCCACGGCCAGAAGGGTCGGACGCGGAGCGGTAAACGCCCTGCCATAACCGGCGGTCTCTCCGGTGTCCAGCCACTCAATGTGAGCAATGCGGGCTTTCAGCGCAAGGACCGGCTGCAAATCCAGTTTCCGGCGGGTAGCGCTGGCATCGCTCTGCACACCGTATAGGGCAATGCCGGCCCGTACCAGGTCAAAATGATACTCAGGATAATTCCAGATGCCGTAACTGGCGAGCAGGTGTATGTCCCCCGGCTGAATACCCGCTCGGTGCAACATTTCCACCGCGGTGCGGAAGGCATCTGCCTGCCGCCGGGTGTAGGCTTCACTTTCCGGGGTCAGCTCATCAGAAACACACAGGTGGGAGAACACGCCCTTCACCTGGAGGCCCGGCAGCCGGCACAGCCCGGCCAGCGCCGCAGTGTCCCCGGCCGGAATTCCTACCCGGTGCATTCCGGTATCCAACGCCAGATGTACCCGCACCCGGCAGCCCTGTGCAGCAAGGGCCTGGCCGTGTTCCACGCTGATAACCGCCTGGGTCAACCGCCAGCGGGACAGCAGAGGGGCAAGTTTTGGGTCGGTCCAGCCAAGCACCAGAAGATTGCCCCGAATGCCGGCTTTGCGCAGCGCGATGCCCTCGGACAGGCAGGCTACTGCAAAGTCCCGTACGCCTGCCCTTTGCAGGATGCGTGCGCACTGGCGGGCTCCGTGGCCATAGGCGTCTGCCTTTACCACCGCCATCAGGCGGCAGTTTGCCCCTGCGGCATACTGTAGCACCTGGACATTGTGCCGCAGGGCATCTGCGTCCACTTCCCGCCAGGCACGGCTGTCTCTCGGCGGGGGCATTGGCCGCAGCCGAACCAGCAGCCAACCGGCGGCAAAACTTGTTGCCAGCACGGCACAGAAATGGACCAGGCTGTTGTCCACCAACAGTGCCCAGATGCCCGTCAGTCTGGCCAGCCCCCGCACTGCCACGATGCAGCCGGGATGCAGTAGATAGACAAGCAATGCAAGGTCCCTTGCTGTCCGCCTGCGCCCGCTGTTGCAGGCCAGCAGCAGCTGAAACAACAATACCATGCACACCGGCAACAGCAGGTACATGCTGTCATGCCGCTGCACCTGTAGCCGGTGCAGCCAGAGCCCCTCTGCGGACATGCCTGTCAGTGCCGCTGCAAACCCTCCGGCAATCAGCCGGGCCGACTGTCGGCCCGTGCGCTTGGCCAGCGCCGCGCCCAACAATAGAAACATTGGCGCATAGAACAGCCCGTTGCGGGTTTGCCCGGCCCAATGGAACAGGATGGCATATAGGTTCCGCAGAGCCGGCACCTGTGCCGCAAAGCCGTAATAGCTGTCTCCGCCCAGGCCCACAAGATATAAAAGACTTGCTGCACCCAGCGCCAGCGGCATGCCCAGCCTGGCCAGCCCCCGCGCGATCAGCACCCCCCACAATAGAGCAGGGAAGTACCACAGGTGGTAAAAAGAACCCTGCCACAGAAAATCCCGCAGCCACTCCCCGGGGCTGACCCCGGCATAGAGATTCAGCGGCAGATACAGAACCGCCGCGATCAGATAGACCAGGGTGCTGCGCCGCCAAAACGGGATCAGCCCCCGCCAATCCTTTGCGGCTAAAAAATATCCGCTGACCATCAGATAGAATGGCACCGCAAGTCGGGCCAGCACCCGCGCCAGCCAGAAATCCGCCAGCGGAGCAAGATCGCCCAACGGGGAAGTATGGTTCACCACCACCAGAAAAACCGCTGCCAGCCGGAACCAATCCAGTGCCGGGATTCGGCGGGCGGTCATTTCATCGCCTCCCAGTCGGTTACAATATAGCAGCCGGTGTTGTCGGGGGAAATCTGCCGTGCCCCGGCAGCAGGCGGCAACGCCTGCAGGTCTTTTACCCGGCGAACCGTCACGGTTCGGCCATTTTCCAGCCGGCAGACCAGAGGAGTCTCAGCAAGCAGAGCAATGTACTCCTCCAGGCAAAGGCCGTGCAGTTCCATATATCGTGCATGGGGCACACCCACATAACGAAAGTGCCAAGGTTCCGCCGCAATGCCGGTCAGGGCAATCTTGTCGGCACGGTAACGCTCAATGAATCCGTAGTGCGCCGCTGCACGGCGAAAGTCCCCGTAAACCCCGTCCCGGGGCAGCTCCGGCCGAATCGGATCGATCTTCTCCGCTGCTGCGCCCAGGTCGATGGCCAGCCCGGTCTCGTGCTCACTGCATCCGGGGAGGGCCACGTAGCTGCGGGTGAAGGCTTCTCCCTCACAGGCAAGGGTTTCGTCCCAGATGGCCTGCTGTTCCCGGTGACTGCGCCAGCCAGACACCGGCACGATGCGATCGGTGCAGTTGACGGCGCGCAGGCAGGCGTTCAGCATCCGGGCAGCCTGCAGTTCCATCAACTGTTCGGGATGGCGTTCGTCCGGCGCCTGCAGCGGAACCGAGAACCCGCTTTGCAGCGGATGCTGGCGATTCACCAATACCAGCGGCCCCAGCGGCGGAAGCGAAAAGTCTGCCGGATGGTCAGCCTGGTATACCGTATAGGTTGCCGTTTTCATGTGTTCTGCACCCCCAGTTCGACCATTTTTGCCACCAGTTCCGGCAGCTCCAGGCCGGTGGCCCGCATCATGCCGGGATAGCGGCTGTGTGCGGTAAAGCCGGGAATGGTATTGACCTCGTTGAAGATCACCCTGCCGTCCGGAGTGAGAAACAGATCCACCCGGGCAAACACCCGGCAGCCCAGTGCCCGGTAGACCCTTTTTGCAGCAGCCTGGATTTCGGCGGCCTTCTCCGGCGGGATGCGCGCCGGGCAGTGGATGGCCGAGGTTTTCAGCGTGTACTTTTCCTCAAAGTTGAAAAATCCTTTCGACAGTTCGATCTCGTCCACGGCGCCGGTGATCAGCTCGGTGTTGCCCAGTACGGCGCAGCCTACCTCAAAACCGGGAACCGCTTCCTCCAGCAAAATCTCACAGTCGTGCCGGAAAGCCTCCGCCACTGCATCGGGCAGCTGTCCGGCATTCTCCACCCGGCTGATGCCGAAGGAAGACCCCGCCCGCACGGGTTTGACAAACAGCGGCCAGCCCAGTGTTTCGGCTGCCCCGGCGATATCATCCGGGCTGGCATCGCGACGAAAAACGGCGCTTTTTGGCACAGCCACCCCTGCCAGTGCGGCCAGCTTATGGGCGCGGTCCTTGTCCATGCACAGTGCGCTGGAGAGAACCCCACAGCCGATTAGCGGTACGCCTGCCAGCTCGAAAATGCCCTGTACGGTGCCATCCTCCCCGTTTTTTCCGTGCAGCACCGGGAAGGCTGCATCAAAAGTCTCCTGCCGGCCGGAGCCGTCCAGCCAAAGCAGTCTGCAGCTGCCCCGGTCCAACGTCAGGGTGCAGGGGATGCCGGCCTGCTGCCAGTGATTTTCCGATAGCGCGGAAGGATCACCCAGATACCGCAGCCAGCGACCTTCCCGGGTGATGCCCACCGGCAGCACCCGACGTACCATTGGGGTGAGGGTGCCCAGCACGGAGGCTGCCGATTGCAGCGAGATTTCATATTCGGTGGAGCAGCCGCCAAACAGCACAAGAATGGTTTTGTCAAAACTTTGTTGCATACAAAAAGCCCCTTTCCGGCAGATTGATTTCCGGTACGGCAGGGACAATGCAAAACGCCCTGCCTGACACCTGAAATGGTATCAGAACAGGGCGCTTGGTATTTGAAGGAAAGGTGGTAAACCTCTTACAGCTTTTCTGTGAAATTCTTGCAATTCTCTTGCGGCGGGTTCTGCACAGGCAGCCGCACAGTAAACCGAATGTGTTCATCGGCACTCTCGGCAGAGATGCTGCCGCCGTGCAGTTCTACAATTTGCCGTGCAATGGCCAGGCCCAGCCCGGCACCGCCGGTGCGGGTGGCGCGGGATTCGTCCAGGCGGAAAAACTGCTCAAAAATGCGGCCGAGCTTTTCCGGCGGGATGGTGTGCCCCTGGTTCTCAAAGGTCAGCACCACAGCGCCGGGAACAGCGCTGGCGCAGATGATCACTTGGGTATTCGGGTAACTGTAATGGCAGGCGTTGCGCAGAAGATTGTCAAACACCCGGGCCATCTTGTCCGGGTCGCAGCTGTATTCCAGCTTGGGCGGCAGGTCGGTGCGGCAGGTCAGGTGCTGCTCGGCCAACATGGGACCGAACTCGCTGACCACCTGCTCCACCATGCGGGTCAGGTCGGTGGGGCGGCGGTCCAGCTCAATGTGGGAGAGGTTGAACCGGGTAATGTCGAAAAACTCGTTGATCAGGTCCTCCAGCCGCTCGGCTTTGTCCAGCGCGATGCCGGTGTACCGTGCCCGCATTTCTGGCGAAATCTGCGGCTCGTCCCGCAAAAGCGTCAGGTAGCCGATCACGCTGGTCAGCGGCGTTTTCAGGTCGTGCGCCAGGTAGACGATCAGGTCGTTTTTGCGCTGCTCAGCCTCGCGGGCGATGGCGGCGTTGCGCTGCACCTGCTGGCGGGCCAGACGAAGCTCGGCCTCGGCGGGGGCCAGCACGTTCGGCAGGTTGGGCGGGGCGGCGTCCGGGTCCATCAGGGAGCCGGCGGCTTTCACCACCTGGGTCAGGTCCCGCTGGTACAGCCGGAAAAACGCCCAGGTCACCCCCAGCCAGCCGCCGGCCAGCAGGACGATGACAAACAGCGGCGCTATATCCCGCACCATGCACATCAGGTTGTACAGCGGCTCGGCGATATACGGGGTGAAAAAGTCGTAGTAATAATAAGTCACTTGGTCCCGCAGGGCATGGTAAAAACTGTACCCCAGTATAAAGATGACAAATGTGGCGATCGGGACCCCTGCTATGGCCAGCAGGTACAGCGCCACCATACTGGTGGCGCTGCGGCCGTACAGAATCTTGCCGCTGCGGTGGGCAGCAAGCCGGGCTTTGAGCTTACTCAATGGTGTAACCCACCCCCCAAACGGTCTTGATGAATTTTGGCTTACGGCTGGGCTCGTGCATCTTCTCCCGCAGGCGGGCAATGTGGGACATCACAGTGTTGTTGGCATCCATAAATTTTTCGCCCCACACCGCCTCGAACAGTTCCTCGCTGGACACCACCTGGCCCCGGTGCTCGCACAGATACCACAGGATAGAAAATTCCAGCGGCGTCAATGCCAGTTCTTCGCCAAACAGTGTACATTTGTGGTTTGCCTTGCAGATGGTCAGCCCACGAAAGTCGTACTCCTGCGCCTTTCTGGGACCCTGCTCCGCCCGATTGTAGCGGGTATAACGGCGCAGCTGGGTTTTCACCCGGGCCACCAGCTCCAGCGGATTAAAGGGCTTGGTGATATAGTCGTCGGCGCCCAGGGTGAGACCGGTGATCTTGTCCATGTCCTCGACCCGGGCAGTGAGCATGATGATGGGAAACAGGTGCTTCTGGCGAATCCTTTGACATAGGGTAAAACCGTCCATATCCGGCAGCATTACGTCCAGAATGGCCAGATCCAACGGTCGGTTGGCCACACATTCCAGCGCATCGGCGGCATTGTAAAACTTCAGCACCTGAAATCCCTCGTTTTTCAGGTACACTTCCACCAGGTCGGCGATAGAGGCCTCATCGTCCACGATCAGGATGCTTGCCAATGGTTCGGGTCCCTCCTTTTGTTGCACTTACAAGGGGGATTATATCACGAAATCCCCCCTGGGACAACCGAAGGCGCGGCACTGCCTTCGGCTGCCGCACGCGGGAACGGCTGCTTCCGGTACCGTGCCAGAACGGCAAAACAGTCTTTCTCCAAAGGGGAAATGTCGATTTTTCTGCCTGGATACGGCCTGCCTGCATTGTCAGAAGCGTTCCTGTGGGATTGTAATAAAATCACTTGGCAAGCGTCTGATGGTGGAAATATTGGTTGCCCGTGCGGTGGCTGCTTTGGGGGGGGCGGATACCGGCTCGTCTCCAGCCGCGGCCATGCCGGGGCGGTGCGGCAAGCGGACAGCTATGCCGTGGGCTTGCAGCAGCTCCCACAGAGAGATTGGGAGAGGGCCGTCGCATCCCTCTCTGCGGCGTTGGAACAGGCGGCGGGCGGTGAGAAGGATGAAATCTTCCGGTTTATTGAAAGCGGCGAGATGAGCCGTTGCCAGCAGGGTATGACGCAGAAGACGCTGACCTGGCTTTCCGCTGATGAAATAAGCGGTGTGATTCTGACAACATCATCTACTACGGAACCGTTGTGGATGGCCAGCTGTGTTTGTGGATGGCCTGCTGAATGGTCCGGTGGACTATACCGTTGTGATTGCTGAGCGGGCAGAGTGCTCAATGGATGTCATGCACAACGCCATCCATGTTGTTGGTATGACGGTTGCAAATGGCGTCATTCAGAAAATCCCCGCCGAACAGCGCCCGGAATGGTGTGAGCAGCCCCAGAAAGGCACCATTGTTGTGGGCTGCGATCCACAATGGCAAAGTACCCGCACCATGCCGGCAAAGCAACAGGCGGTATGCGGCGCGTAGCCTTTTGGCAATATACTTTCCCTTTTGTGATCCCCGCCGGCCATGGAGGAAAGGTCCCGCCACAGGGAAATGCCCTGAATGCTGTTTGCGCTGATAGACGTATGGCCCTGCCGGCTGTGCGGGCAGGCGGGAACAATCATTCCAAACGGACAAGGGGGATCAGCTTGCTGCCCGCACTCTGAAAATAAATATGGAAGAAATCCAGCCTGATTTTTTGCTGCGCCCCGGTTGCAGATGGCAAATTGCAAAGAAAAAGGCAAACAATATAACGCAGTATCGATAACAAGAAACAAATCGAAAAAATCCTAAAAAAATCTGCAAAAAAGTGTTGACATTCCGCCTCCGATGCGTTAAAATAACACCTGTCGCCCGGAGAGAGCCGAGTAAAGCTAAACTCTCCACCATGCGGCCGTAGCTCATCTGGTAGAGCGCCACCTTGCCAAGGTGGAGGTAGCGAGTTCGAGCCTCGTCGGCCGCTCCATTTGGGAGTTTAGCTCAGCTGGGAGAGCATCTGCCTTACAAGCAGAGGGTCAGCGGTTCGAGTCCGTTAACTCCCACCATCCTGTGGCCCGGTAGTTCAGTTGGTTAGAACGCTAGCCTGTCACGCTAGAGGTCGTCAGTTCGAGCCTGATTCGGGTCGCCATTTGCCTCTGTAGCTCAGTCGGTAGAGCAGGGGACTGAAAATCCCCGTGTCATTGGTTCGATTCCGATCGGAGGCACCAAGGTTCTTGCACATTCTTACCTTAAGAATGTGCTTATATGCGGCCGTAGCTCATCTGGTAGAGCGCCACCTTGCCAAGGTGGAGGTAGCGAGTTCGAGCCTCGTCGGCCGCTCCAACAAACAGTGGAAACCGGCTCCCAAAGCCGGTTTTTCACTCATTATGGTGACGTGGCCAAGTGGTAAGGCAAGGGTCTGCAAAACCCTCATTCACCAGTTCAAATCTGGTCGTCACCTCCAAATCTGGTGGTCGTTTTGGATAACGGCCACTTTTTTGTTGTTACATCGAAAGAAATTGGCCTTTTTGTCCTTCAAAAATTTACTGTTGGTCAAATGATAACACAGGGGATAACGGCGATATTTTTGGAGTTATACATGAGTGTCAGGGCAATTCTCCGGCCTGTGACAGGCAGCAGCCCCCTGTTTTCGGCTTTTTCCAGGAAAAGAACAGTAGTTTTTTCGTAGAAGTTCCGGCTGCTGTTTTGTGTAATGTGTAGAACAGCGGCCGACTGGTGATCTATACAAAAATAAGAGACAATAATCCGGTTTCCGATATTTGAAAACTCTGTAAACACAAGCCCAATCTTTGGCAGATTCCAGCCAAGGATTGGGCTTTTTGTTTGCGGCAGTGGGCGGCAGCCGATCCAGAGGGACAAGACCGCCAACGACAACTACTGCCTGCTGACACCGGCTGCCATCGCCAAAGAGATCGAGGCCCGCGGTGCGCCCCGTGAGTGCGGTGTCGCTATTGCGGCCGGGCTGCCCTTGACCAGCTATGGCAGGGAGAAGCCCGCGCTCCGCATGCTGCTGGTCGTCATGATGGGCGGGAGCGCATCGGTAGTCAGCTGCCACATCCACCCCACAGGCGACCTGTGTCGCGCCGTGACCCTGCTGGAGGACCGTGTCAATGCTCGGGAAAAAGGTAAGGCAAATGGTTGGCGGTGCCGGAAGCGGCAGACTGCTGCAAAGTGAGACACTTTTCGCCGGTGCGGCAAGTACTGACGAGTGACAATGCGGGAGAATGGCGCAAAACGGTCAACATTGCATAGAAAAGTTAACAATGTTAACGAGCTGCGCTTTGTGTACAATATTCACAAAATGACTGTCATAGAATTGTCAATCGAACAAAAATGTGGAGGGATAATGGAAATAAATTGACAATATTATATAAAAATTCTATACTTATAACGAACAGCTTTCAGGGTGAGATGGTCCGTACCGACCCGCTTTGAGTGCATTTTTGACGTCGTTTTCGACGCTTGCATAAACAACAAATGTTAAATAACGTTAAGATTTGTTAACGCGATACTTTCTCTCCAAAGGAATACAGCTATGAAAGAAAAACAACTGTCGAGCCGGCGGACGCAGGATGGGGGTGCCCATGCGTGTGCGCACGTTTCGGGTGGAAAACGCATTTTCTCTGCCATTGGCAATGTCCTGTTTTATCTGCTGATGGCATTACTGCTGTTGGGGGCGTTCGTCTTTTCCCGTAGCGGTGACCCGGGCAAGTCGCTGTTCGGATATCGTTTTTATTACATACAGACCCCCAGTATGGAGCCAGATATCCCTGTTGGCGCGGCGGTATTTACGAAGAAGATCGACCCTCAGCAGATTCGGGTTGGGGATGTTGTGACGTATTCTCTGTCGGGAACCAATATTTCACATGAGGTGATCGAGATACTGCCTGCCTGCGACGAAACAGGGCTACCCTGGTTCCGCACCAAGGGGATTGCCAATGAGGACCCCGACCCCGAGATGGTCCGTGGCGATGCCGTGTCCGGCGTTGTAGTGCTGTGTGTGCCGTATCTGGGATACGTAATGTCATGGGTGGGCGACCATATACTGCTGACGTTGTGGTTATGTGTGTTGCTTTGTATTCTGTTCGCGCTGCTGCAGCGGTTGTTCCGATCACTAAGTCGCACTGCTTGAATCAAGTTTCCGTACATGGCGCATGTCATGTAAAATGCACAGTTATAAGGAGGTAAAAGAATGAAGATGAAAAAACGGTTTCTGGTAGGCGGCGTTGTGGTGACGGCCGCAGCGCTGGCGTTTTCGGGTGCGTTCGCCTGGATCAGCGGTGTGCAGCAGACCAGCAATCAGTTTGTGCTGGAAGACTACAACGTCAAACTGCACGACGTGCTTGCCGGAACCCCGGTGGAGAACGGTGATGCACAGCAGGTCAAGTGGACGCCGGGCGAAGCGGTGGACAAGGATATCTGGGTTAGTAATGACGGCTCGGATGACATTCTTGTGCGCGTCAAGCTGAGCGAAACGCTGAAAATGCGCAAAGGGGCTGAGACGCTGCTGGACGTGGCGAACGTGGTTCATGGCAGTGAGGAGGATACACAAATCCACGAGCATGTATCCTGGACGACGGGCAATGTCAAAACCTATGCGGAATGGCAGGAACTGACGCAGGAAGAGCAGTGCGGCGCGTACTGGGTGTTGGCCGATGACGGGTATGCTTACTGGATGCAGCCGCTGACGCCGAGCGGTGATGAGGATACAGCAGGCGCGCTGGGCAATACCGGCTTGCTGGTGGATGCTGTGACGCTGGCGGAAGGCTCCTCCGGCGCAATCGAGTACACGATCGACGTTGAGATGGATGCCATCGACGCCAAGCTGGCCGGCCTGGAGGAGGATGGCGCAACTTGGACAAGCGACGCTGCTAAGGCATTGGCTGCCGCTGCGACCTATGACCCGATGAGCAGCGCGCTGGAGCGCGTCGACGCTGCCCTGGCCGAAGCAGAGACTGAATTGGGGGCTGCACGTTTGCAATCGGCCAAGGCGGCCTATGAGGCAGCCGCTGCAGCGGAGAACGAGGCTGTCCGCGCCGAGAAGATGCACGAGGGCGCGTGGTATGAGTTGTATGCCAAGGTGTTTGAAGATCCGTCGAATTATGGCGCCTATACCCAGTACAACGCTCAGTATATCTACTCCAAGACCTATACCGGTGAGGGCCCGGCGGATGTTGGCAGCGGCGACAAAGTTGCCCGTATGTACGACTGCACGATCCTGATGTTTGACCCGGTTAACCACCTCGGTTCGATTGATCTGCCGGACAAGATTACCAATACCGTTGCCGGCGCCGATTATGTGGAGAATTTCTACCTCAAAAATATTGCTGACGGCGCATTCCAGTATGTATCGGTCAGCAAACTGCATTTGGATTCTCTGGCCGACAAAGACCTTACCGCCCATACTTTTGACGGCCTGACAGTGACCTCCAAGGTTATTTATGGCAGCCTTGACAAAGAATTCTGGCAGGCTGTTCAAGCTGGTGAATACGGTACATTTGCCAACGAGCCCAAGTTCGATAAGTGGAGCTGACAGGCACATTTGCACGGGTTGTCTTACGGCATGATGATCTTGTTTGCAGTTAGCGAAACGGACAGTGGCTGCGGCGAGACATGAAGGAGGAATATACTTATGAAATTGAAAAAACGGTTTCTGGTAGGCGGCGTTGTGCTGACAGCCGCAGCGCTGGCGTTTTCAGGTGCGTTCGCCTGGATCAGCGGTGTGCAGCAGACCAGCAATCAGTTTGTGCTGGAGGACTACAACGTCAAACTGCACGACGTGCTTGCCGGAACCCCGGTGGAGAACGGTGATGCACAGCAGGTCAAGTGGACGCCGGGCGAAGCGGTGGACAAGGATATCTGGGTTAGTAATGACGGCTCGGATGACATTCTTGTGCGCGTCAAGCTGAGCGAAACGCTGAAAATGCGCAAAGGGGCTGAGACGCTGCTGGACGTGGCGAACGTGGTTCATGGCAGTGAGGAGGATACACAAATCCACGAGCATGTATCCTGGACGACGGGCAATGTCAAAACCTATGCGGAATGGCAGGAACTGACGCAGGAAGAGCAGTGCGGCGCGTACTGGGTGTTGGCCGATGACGGGTATGCTTACTGGATGCAGCCGCTGACGCCGAGCGGTGATGAGGATACAGCAGGCGCGCTGGGCAATACCGGCTTGCTGGTGGATGCTGTGACGCTGGCGGAAGGCTCCTCCGGCGCAATCGAGTACACGATCGACGTTGAGATGGATGCCATCGACGCCAAGCTGGCCGGCCTGGAGGAGGATGGCGCAACTTGGACAAGCGACGCTGCTAAGGCATTGGCTGCCGCTGCGACCTATGACCCGATTGCCAGCGAGATTGAACGCCTGGAGCAAGAGATCGCCAACCCGCCGTCTGAGGACAAGGCGTTTACCACAGCCTATGTGAAGCAGAAGCAAAATGCTGTGGAAGAATATAAAGCCGCACAGGCCGCCGCTACGCCGGAGGAAAAACAGACCCACCTGACCAACGCCCGTTGGTATGACCTGTATGCCGAGACCCAAATTGTTGGCGGCGACTATGTATATCTGTCTGCCAAGAATGGACCTGAGGCCATCGGCAAAGTGACCAACCGCAAGATACCTGGCGAGAAGGCGGATGAAGACTGCGATGTTCAGCTGGTGATGGTCAAACCCGGAGTCAAGATAAAAGAGCTGACCGCAATTTTTAGCAAACATGAGACTACGCACCTTGACCCGACGTCCCGGCAGTATACAGTGACGTCCCTTGCTGACGGTGTGTTCCAGGGCGTGGAAGTCACCAACCTTAAACTGGCAACCTGGCAGCAGCACCCTGAATTGCTGGACGCACATACTTTTGACGGTATGACAGTCAAAACGGTTGTCACATATAAGGCGGATAATGAATTCGTTAATGCTGTGAAGGCCGGCGAGTATGGAACATTTGCTAACGAACCCAAGTATAGTATGTTCTAATTGACAGTCAGAGCTGTCATCCCATAAAATTATGGCAGCAGCCCGGCCGGCGGCCCACAAGGCCGCCGGCACGGGGCCGCTGCCCTTTGCCGCTTGCAGGTGCGCGGCAAAGTTTTATGTCAGGCGGTGTGCCGCCGGCACGCCGCCTGACATAAAGCCTTGGTGTGCCCACACGATCCCTTGAAAAGGAGGTGCTCTATTTCATGCAACGCGCCGGAAAACATTCGCTTTGGTACAGGGTCATCTGCCTGTGCACGGCGCTGACCGTTTTTCTTGCTGTGCTGGCACAGGGCAGTTATGCTTGGTGCAGCAGTGTACAAACCGCCGCCAATGTTTTTTCGCTGGCCGAAGCCAACGCTGCCGTGCGGCTGACAAAATATGAGCAAGGCACGCAAACGACGCTGGCCAATGCTGTATACGATTTGTACCATGCCGACGGCAGCCGCGTGCCGGGGCGATATACTACCGACGAAACCGGCTCGCTACTGATTGAGGGGTTAACCCCGGGTATGTATTTCCTGCGCGAAGTATCCCCCCCTTACGGTTACACCTTTGCGGACACCGATAACCGCATAACCTTTACTGTGCCTGAAAATGGTGAACTCCTGGAGCTGCGCGCTGAAAACCGCCGTCTGACGGCGGATCTCACGCTGCAGAAAGAGGCTGTTGAGGGGGTGGATCCGACACAGGAGTTCGTGTTTCATGTGCAGATCGGTACCGATGGGGATGCGGTATTCCTGTGCCAACGGTATGACGCTTCCGGTGTCCCGCTGGACAACCCCATGACGGTGCCCAATGGTGGCACACTGACGCTGTGCGCCGGCGAACGCGCTGTCTTTACCGGGCTGCCGGTAGGAACGTCCTACGCCATTTACGAAGAAACGGTGCCGGGGTATGCCATCGCCAGCACAGGGGCTTCAGGGACGCTGAAAACCGATGGCAGCACAGCTGTCTTTACCAACACGCCGGTCGAAACACCGGACGTGGTTTATGGCACGCTGACCATCACTAAGCAGGTGCTTCCAGCGCAAAATGCGCATGATATCTCGGAAAATGAAGTTTCGTCCCCAACACAGACGGAGACAACCTCGGAAACCGACAGCGATGAATCTGAAACGACAGGGGCGGCCCCGGAGACCGATAGTGATGGGCCGGAAACGACAGAGCTAAGCCCGGAAAACGGCGGTGATGTACCGGAAATGTCAGAAACGGCACCGGAGGCCGACAGTGATGTATCCGAAGCAACAGATCCAGCTTTGGAGATTGACAATAGCGAAACTGAAACGACAGATCCAACCCTGCTGAGCAAATCACCGGCCGAAGAAGACGCCCATTCCAAACCGGTTCCGCTTGCTGCGGAAAGGACGGAACAGGTGGCATCTGCACAAATGTTCACCTTTGCCGTGCAGATTGGGGAGGACCCGGATGCTACCTATACCTACACCATCGACGGCGGTGAAACGCAGACGTTGCAAAACGGTGGAACGCTTACCCTGCAGGACGGGCAGAGTGCCGTCTTTTCCGGCAACATCCCTGTTGGAACGCGCTATGCCGTTACTGAGCAGCCGGCCGAAGGCTACGCTATTGCCGCCGTCGCCAGTACTGGTGTGATGACGGAACAGGGCGCACAAGCTCGCTTTACCAATACGCCGATGCAGTTTTCCGGCACGGCTTCACTGCGCATTCACAAAGAGCTTGCCGGTGCCGGCAGCGGCGTATTTCGTTTCCTTGTCCACATCGGGCAAGATCCTGACGCTGTCTACACCTATACCGTCGATGGTGGCAAAACACAAACCATGGTCAATGGCGGCGTCCTGGAGCTCGCACCCGGTCAGACAGCAGAGTTTGCCGCGCTACCGGCCGGTGTCTGGTATTCTGTGGAGGAATTAACTCCCGCCGGGTACCAGTGTGTAAGTCAGAACGCTACTGGAACATTGCTGCCGGAAGGGTGCGAGGCTCGTTTTGTCAATCGCTTGGCATCCCAGACGCCTACTGGCACGCTAACAATCGAAAAGCAGGTGGTTGGGGCAGCGTTGGACACCGAGGAAGCCTTCACCTTTTCTGTAAACATCGATCTGCCGGATCAGGCGACTTATGCATATACGCGCGTGGCATCCGATGGCCAAACAACAAACGAAACACTGACCGACGGTATGCTCCAACTGGCTGCCGAGGAAAAAGCAGTATTTGCCAATCTGCCTGTCGGCACGGCCTACCACATCGTTGAGGTTGACTGTTGGGCGCAGGACTATGTGACAACAGCCGAAGGCTCTGCTGGAACAATCCCGCAGGGTAATGCGACAGCGCGTTTTGAAAACCATTATGTAGGGGCACCTGCAGAGCGTGAAACAGTGCACCTGCAGGGACAAAAAAACTGGCAGCACAGCAGTGCGCCGCAGGCGTTGCATCCGACCTCGGCTACAATATACGTGCAGCTGGACGGCGTGACAGTCGCCCAGCAGATGGTAACAGAGCGGGATGGATGGCAGTTTGCTTTTGATTTGCCGCGTTTCCTGGCGGATGGCACTACACCGGTCCAATATACTTTGTGCGAGGAACAGATTTCCGATTACAAATCTGTATGGGATACACCGCAGATCGATGCCAATGGCAACATCAAACAGAACCTGACAAACTGCTATACCGGCGCAACGGGACTTGAACCCTCCCCCGCTCCGAGCGAGGCGCCCATTCCGAGTGGGACACCCTCTCCGAACGGGACGCCCATTCCGAGCGGGACACCCACTCCGAGCGGGACGCCCACTCCGGATGAGACGCTCACGCAGGGAGGAACGCCCACGCCGGGCGGCGGGCATATCCCGCAGACGGAGGACGGATTCCTGCTTTTTCCTTTGACAGTGACTGGTCTGTTTGGCGGGGCGGCGTTACCGTTGTTACTTCTGGTTCGGCGGAGAGGCCACCATTAAAATAGACTGCGGACGGCATCTGCTTGTAAAAAAGCACGTTGCAAAAACGTTAAAATCACAAGACAGGCAGTGGACTCTTTCTTTTCGTAGCCGCTGCCTGTTTTTTGCTATAAGTATAGTAAAGCGAAAACAAAGGGAAGAATTGCAATGCATTTGGGCGCAGAGAGAGTACAGCTGCTAAAAATGTAGAGGAACATGGTAACCGCCGGTACGGAACAGAACCGGCGGCAAACGAAATATAGGCAGGCGGCATTACGGGAGTCATGCAGGGGGGAGAATATCAGCAACAGTTGCCAGACGCTGAACCGCGAATTGACACAGTATGTCGATAGTGTGAACCTGGACGGCTGGCTGCTGCCCGGCGTGCCCCACAGCGTCTGTTGCAAACTTGATGCAAAATGGTATAATAAACTGAAAATGCTGAGTCTAATGCTGATTTTGGACGCGGGAAAAAGAAGTCGAAACTCGTAACCCGCACCCAAAAGCGCCATGCAGATACTCTGCGGCGCGCTTTTGGCATATTTTCCACACAGGGGAGGAAATGCAGATGCTTTCAGGGTTTCCGATCTATCACTATTTCGATAATGGCAACCCATTCTCCGGTGCCGAGGGCGGGATGCGGTATCTGATCTCACCGGGCAAACGTTCCGACCCGTCCGATGAGAGCGGCAAGAAAAAAATCGCCTATCTTGAGGTGACCGTTTGGCCGGAACCCTGGAGCCTGGAACACACCGCAAAAGAAAAGACAACCACCAAAGAATTTGCGGGGAATCAGCAGGGGCTGGACGAGGCGACTGCCTGGCTGCAGGAAATGTATGCTGCCCAGCCCGAGCGCTGGGCCAATATTCCGTCTATTCTGGACTGTGAACCGGATTGTTAGTGCGTGCGACGATGCCGGGCCGGCATTGATCGGGTTACAAAACGGTGTTTGCTGTGTTGTGCGCTTATAACCTTTCGTCTGGCCAGTTGCCCGGCAGGGGGGGGAGGATCGAACCTGGCTCAAACAAAAAATGCCCGGCGGCTGTGCGGACCGCGGGCATTTCAGAGGGAAGAGTCGAATATCAGGCGTTTCCGCCTTGACTTCATGCCTCTATCATAGTACAGTATTTGTGATAAGTAAAATTCAATCTTTTCACACGAATGATGAGCCGAATTCACACAGAACTGCAAAAACCGGAGGAATTCCTATGACGCTGCTGGCCTGCCAGATTTTTTCTACGATTGCCCACGAGGGCAGCTTTGCGCGCACGGCGGAACGCCTTCACCTGACGCCATCCGCCATCAGCCACTCGGTGGCCTCGATGGAAGCGGAATGCGGTTTCCCGCTCTTCACCCGGACCAAGGCGGGGGTCACCATGACCGCTGCAGCGGAGCACCTTTTGCCGGACATCCAACGCTTGCTCTCCTGCAGCGAGTCGCTGGATCAATCCATCGCCCGCATCAACGGCATGGAAAAGGGGGTGCTGCGGCTGGCAGCCTTCAACAGTGCTTGTGTGACTTGGCTGCCGCAGCTTTTGCCAGGGTTTCAGCGACAGTTTCCTGGTATTGAATTGCAGGTGTATCAGGGCAGCTATTCCGACATTGCTGCCTGGCTGAAAAACGGCACCGTGGAAATCGGTCTGATGTCAACTTCCAGCGCACAGGAACTGGATTTCGAGCCCATGTACTGTGACCCTCTGGTCTGTATTGCACCGGTCAGCTTTCGCCCGCGGCACCCCGGCGTGGTTACGGCCGAAGAACTGCGCGGCCAGGTGTTTGTCAGCCAGCGTCCCGACACGGATGCTGATATTCAAAGCTACCTTAAAAAGAACGATCTGCGGGTAAACGCCCGGTGCTACGTTATTGATGACGAATCCACCATCGCCATGGTGGCCTGCGGCCAGGGCGTGGCAATTATGCCGCAGCTGATCTTGACACGATACAATAACCGCAAGGATGAGGTTTGCACACTCAGGCTGGAACCGGCCGCCAGCCGCTCCATCGGCATGGCCTGCCGGGATAAAAACGGTCTGTCCCCGGCGGCCCGCCAGTTCTGGCAGCGTGTGCGGGAATTTGCGGCAAACCTTTGACGTCCCGCGGCGCGGGAACGCCGCAGAAACCTGCCCTTTCATCAATGCGTCATATGAGTGCAAAAAAGGAGTACAGCCTATGCACGGTTTGCTGGGAACAGAGGTTCTGATTGCTTATTTGCTGCGAGCCCTGGTCATGCTGATTGTTATCCCGTTCCATGAGTCGGCCCATGCCCTGGTCAGCTGGTTGCTGGGAGATCCCACTGCTAAAAATGCGGGGCGCCTCTCGTTAAACCCGGTGCGCCATTTTGACCTGATGGGCGCTGTCTGTATGGTGATCGCCGGTGTTGGCTGGGCCAAACCCGTGAGTATCCGCCCGGATCGCTTCCGAAACCCCAAAGTGGGGATGGCAGTCTCTGCGGCGGCAGGCCCGGTGTCCAACATTCTGCTGGCCTTTGTGTCCATGATGTTGTACAAATTGGCCTACCTGTTGCTGGGGTTTTCTACCCCGCAACTGCTGGCGGATTTTCTGTATTATATGATTGTGATGAACATCAGCCTTGGCGTGTTCAACCTGATCCCGGTTCCGCCCTTTGATGGAAGCCGCATTTTTCTGACGTTTTTGCCACAAAAGTATTACTTCAAGGTGATGCAGTACGAGCGGTATATTATGATCGCTGTGCTGCTGCTGGCTGTATTTGGCGTGCTGAATTTGCCGCTGTCTGTGGCAGACAATGCAGTGATGGGCTGGCTGGATGCCGCAACAAGCTTTATCTGGTGAGATCAAACAGGACATACAAACAGGGGAGACATGCATGGGGGAACTGACCTTCAAGCTGGAAGATTTTGAAGGCCCGCTGGATCTTTTACTGCATCTGGTGAGCAAAAACAAGATGAATCTCTACGACATCAATATCATGGAGCTGATCGACCAGTATACGGGGATCATCAACACACTGCAGGCCAACCGCCTGGATGTGGCCAGCGAGTTCATCGATATGGCGGCGCATCTGGTGCAGATGAAAAGCGCGCTTCTGTTGCCCCGCGCCCCCGAAGCGGAACGGATGAAAGCAGAACTGACCGGCCGCCTGATCGAGTACGGCGCTTGCAAGCGGGTGGCGGCGCAGCTGGGCGGCCGAGCCCGGGACCTGTTCACCGCAGTGCGCGCGCCCCAGCCGCTGGTGGGAGCGGCGGAATACACCCGTCCCCACAAGCCGGAGCAGCTGGTTCAGGCATGGTACAATCTGATGGGGCGCAGCCTTCGCCGGCGCAAACCGGATCAGGAGCGTTTTGAGCCGCTGGTCACCGCTCCATTTGTCTCGGTAGCCAGCCGGGTGGCGCATATGCTCCGCGGGTTGGTGCACGGCACATTGTCTCGCATGGGCCAGCTGTTCAGCCGCACCGAAAGCCGCAGCACCAATGTGGCTACCTTCCTGGCGCTGCTGGAATTGATCCGCGCCGGGCGCGTACAGGTGGATTCCGGTGGACAGCTCAAAGTGGACCGCTCCCATCACAGACACAAAAAGGAGGCAGCACCGCATGAATGAACAACAGCGCATGGGTGCACTGGAAGCCATGCTGTTCGCTCACGGGGAACCCGTGGCTCTGGATCGGCTGGCCGACGCGATGCACACCGAGCCAATCCAGGTACAGGTGCTGCTGCAAAAACTGCAGCGCCAGTATGACGAGCGAAGCAGCGGCCTGGTTCTGCTGAACTTCGAGGACCGGTGGCAGCTTGCCACCCGGCCCTATTATGGAGAGATTGTCAAACGCATCCTGGACACCCGCCGCAACGCGCCCTTGTCCCCGGCGGCACTGGAGGTGCTGGCGGTTATTGCGTACAACCAGCCGGTATCCCGCAGTTTTATTGAACAGGTGCGCGGGGTGGATTCCTCCTCCACGGTGGCCAAACTGCTGGAGCGGGGGCTGATTGAGGAGGCGGGCCGCCTGGATCTGCCCGGTAAGCCGGTGGCCTTCCAGGTGACCGATACCTTCCTGCGGGTGTTCGGTCTGGGCAGCCTGGCCGATTTGCCGCCGCTGCACGAGGAAAAGGACCCGGCACAGCCGGACTCCACCGTCGAAAATGTACCGGAAAGTGAACAACTGGAGATGCAGCCATGACCATTGTGCTTGGAATTCTCCGCGTCATGGGAATTTTGCTGCTGATTTTGCTGGCGCTGGCGGTTATTGCGCTGCTGCTCCCGGCGGGGCTGCGGATTCAGTGGAGGCATGGCGGAGAACTGGAGGCTTTTCTCACGGTTGGTCCCGTACGCCGCCGCCTTTTCCCTTTGCCGCAGGAAGCACACCGCCCGGCGGAGGGGGCCGGAAAAGCCGCCCCGCTGCACAAAGAACGAGCTGCCGGCGGCTCGCCGGCCGGGCAACCGGCATCGGCTCCCCGGTCGGGGTCCTGTCCGCGGCCGACTGCGGCGCCCTCCCGGGCGGCGGGACCGGGCGCTGCACCCGCACCGAAAAAAAGCAGGACGACGCAACGGGGGGGCAATGGCAGCTCTCGTCCAAGGGCTGACGCTGCGCCGTCGGTGCCCTCAATGGGCGACATCGACGAGATGATGGACCGTCTGCTGGATGATCCCATGCATTATGTTCACATCCTGCGTCGCTGGGGGCAGGGCCCCGGCAAATTCTTGCTGGACCGGCTGCGGGTACGCCATGTGTGCATCGTTGGGACAGTTGTCGGCGACAATGCGGCACAGACCGCAATTTTGTACGGAACCATTATCGCTGCCTGCAATACGGCCTGGTCAGTTTTGAAGGATTTTTTGGATGTGGAGGCGGATGAACTGCGGCTGGAACCGGATTTCACCAACGAAAAGGCCGGCCTGCGCTGTTTCGCTTGCCAAATCACGGCAAAAATGTATATAATAGTGGCAACCATACTGTTGACGGTCCGCAGGGCAGCAAACCATCGCGCAGCCGGCAAACACAAACCGACCGGCAGATGATGCTGGTACCGGCCGCATCGTCGGCAGTAAGTGACGGCACAGTACCGTCCATATCCCAAAGGAGGAGATTCAATATGGCAGAGCATCCGGTTCAGGGCCTGATGGGCGCAACCGCGGAAAAGATCCGTGAGCTGGCCGATGCCAACACGATCATCGGCACCCCCATTGCGGTGGATGCCACCACCACGATCATTCCGGTTTCCAAGGTGACAATGGGGTTTGCCTCCGGCGGTTCGGATGTGGGCGCCAAGGTGACAAAGGAAATGTTCGGCGGCGGTTCCGGTGCCGGCGTGTCCATCACCCCCATTGCGTTCTTGGTGGTGACGGACGGGAATGTGCGCACCGTACAGCTGGCCGACCATGCATCCCCCATCGACAATGCCATCAATGCATTGCCGGAGCTGGTGGATAAGCTGGCATCACTGCTGAAGCGGGAGGAACCGTCCCGTCAGTCGGAAGAAGCATAACAGCCTGAACACAGGCACAGGATCGCGCAGCCGCTGGATTGTCTGCTGTACAGCAGGGCAGGGGACTGCGCCTTTTTTGAAATTTGGAGGAAATCATGGCAGAACAACGCATCCAGAAGGTCCTTTCCGACCAGGGATATTGCAGCCGCCGCGCGGCCGAACAGCTGATTGCCGAGGGCCGTGTCAAAGTCAACGGCCATCCTGTCGGTCTGGGGGACAAGATGGACCCGGACTACGATAAGGTGTCGGTGGATGGAAAAAATCTGCGGATTGTGCGCAAACGTCAGTACATCTATTTGATGCTGCACAAGCCCCGCGGCTATATTACCACAGCGTCGGACGAGCGGGGGCGAAAGACGGTCATGGACCTGCTCCCTGGCATTGACCGTCGGGTCTACCCGGTGGGGCGTCTGGACAAGGACAGTGAAGGCCTGCTGCTCTTAACGGATGACGGTGCCTTTGCCAATCTGCTGACCCACCCTTCCGGCGGAGTCAGCAAACTGTACCGGGTCACAGTACATCCCCGCGCCACTGAGCAGCAGATCGTGCAGATGTCCTCCGGCGTGGTGCTGGATGACGGTGTGCGCACGGCGCCTTGCGTGATCCATGTGGTCACTGATGAACCCAGCCGCACTGTGCTGGAAATCACCCTGCACGAAGGCCGTAACCGCCAGATCCGACGGATGTGTGAGGCTGTCGGCCTGGAGGTGGTCCGCCTCAAGCGCAGCGCTGAGGGGCCGGTCAAGCTGGGCATGCTGCAGCCAGGGCAGTATCGGGAGCTGAAAAAATCCGAGGTTACCGCACTTCGCGCCGCGGCCCGCCAGAGCAGAGCAAAACCGGATGACCGGTCCGAGCCGGCTCGCCGCGGCCCGCTGAAGCGGAAATGATTCGGATTCCGCGTATGCAAACGTCGGAAATCGGTACAAAAACTCTTGTTTGACGGCAGAGAAAGTAGTATAATCTTACTGGTATGACATCATGCAAGTTCATTGCAAGATTACAAATAGGGAGGTTCCTATATGGCAGCAAAAAAAGCGGGCAAGGAGCAAATTCTTGCACATTTTTTTGATGACGGCGCCTACACCTGGCTGTTTGCCGATGGTGCAGTAAGCGCTGCGTATGGTTGCGCCATGGGACAGTCTGCTTATGCAGTCTGTCAGAACGGCGGTCCGGTCGGCGTCAAGGACATCGACAAGGCTGTTCGTGTTCTGGAAATGGCCGCCGAGACCGGCACACCGGTTGTGACGTTTTATGATTCCACCGGCGCTAAACTGGAGGGCGGGCTGGATTTGCTGAATGCCAATGCGCGCCTGATGGCGGAAATTGCCAAAATCTCCGGCGTGGTTCCGCAGATTGCCGTGGTCACCGGTACCTGTGCCGGCTCTTCCTCCATCTGCGCCGCCGCTGCCGATCTCTGCATTGTGGCCGATGATGCGGAGCTGTTCCTGACCTCGCCCTTCAACAGTGAGGACAAGGTTGAGGGGGCCGGTTCCGAGGCATTCGCCGCCAAGGCCGGTGTGGCCGCTGCACATACGGCCAACGCTGATGAGGCTGCCCGGCTGGCCGCCCGACTGGTGGGGATGCTGCCCGGCAACAACCTGGCAGGGCCTTCTGTCTTTGACTTCGCTGAGCCCAAAGCTTCGCTGAACCTGGCCAAGTACCTGCCTGCCGAAGCGGCCTCTGCACTGGCGGATGAGGACAGCCTGGTGGAACTGTACGGCGGGTATGGCAAAAATGTTTACACGGCTCTGGCTACGATCGGCGGCTCCACAGCCGGAATTGTTGTGACGGCCAAGGAGGGCCTGGATCACCGCTGCACCGCCAAAGCTGCGCGTTTTGTGCGTTTCTGCGATGCTTACAGCATCCCTGTCGTGACTGTGGTCAACACGGAGGGCCTGGTCAAGAGCGAGGCGGATGATCAGGCTGGCGGCATCCGTCAGGCTGCCCGCATGGCCGGCGTCTATGCTGAGGCCACTACGGTAAAGGTGGCCGTTTTGGCGGGGGAGGCAGTCGGTCCGGTGTACACCGTATTTGCCGCACCGGCGGACTGGCGCATTGCTGTTTCCGGCTGCACCATTGCCCCGCTAGCGCCGCAGGCTGCCGCAAGTGTCCTGTATAAGGAGGAAATCTACGCCTCCGACAATGTTGTTAAGGCCACAGAAGAGAAAGCTGCTGCCTACCGCAAGGAAGTTTGCTCTGCCGAGGCGGCTGTTGCCGCCGGTGCTGCTGATACCGTTTCCACCGCTGCTAACGTCCGTGCGGCCGTTGTGCAGGCACTGGATATGTTGGCCAGCAAACGCGCGGTGCGTATGGCCAAGAAGCATGGCAATATTACGCTGTAATTTCTCACTTCCCATATTTTGAAGGAGGATGACCCCCATGAAAAACCTTACTGTCACCGTGAACGGCGTTGCATATCAGGTCACTGTTGAAGAGAACGGTGCGGCTTCCGCGCCTGCTCCGGCTCCCGCTGCAACGGCCCCTGCTGCCGCACCTGCGCCCGCCGCAGCGCCGGCTGCTCCTGCTGCACCCCAGGGCACTGCCGGTGCTGTCAGCGTGAATGCGCCCATGCCCGGCAACATTCTGGATGTGCGTGTTGCACCTGGCGCCAGTGTCAAGGCAGGCGACACCCTGCTGATTCTGGAAGCAATGAAGATGGAAAACGAGATCTCCGCCCCGCAGGACGGCACCATTGCCACAGTGAATGTCCGCAAGGGCGATACCGTCAGCTCCGGTGATCTGCTGCTTACCATGAATTGAGCTGCCTGCAAACTGCTGCACCCGCCGCCTGAGCGGCGTTAGAACGAGGTGAATTCAATTGGCTAAAAAACCGATTAAAATTACCGAGGTTGTCCTGCGTGACGCGCATCAGTCCCTGCTGGCAACCCGTATGACCATGGATGAGATGCGCCCCATCCTGCCGGAAATGGACAAGATCCCTTATTTCTCCGTGGAGTGCTGGGGCGGCGCTACCTTTGACGCTTGCATCCGCTTCCTGGATGAAGATCCCTGGGAGCGCCTGCGCATTCTCCGCAAGCAACTGCCCCATCAGAAGCTGCAGATGCTTTTCCGTGGCCAGAATATGCTGGGGTATCGCCCTTATGCCGATGATGCGGTGGAGTATTTCGTCCAGAAATCCGTCGCCAACGGCATTGACGTTATCCGTATTTTTGACGCACTGAACGATCCCCGCAACCTGCAGACCGCCATCAAGGCCGCCAACAAGGAGGGCGCCCATGTTCAGGCCTGCATCAGCTACACCCTGAGCCCGGTTCACAACAATGAGTATTTTGCCCAGTATGCTAAGACCCTGGAGGAGATGGGGGCAAACTCCATCTGCATCAAGGACATGGCCGGCCTGCTCAAGCCCTACACCTGCTATGACCTGGTCAAGAAGCTGAAGGAGACTGTGCACATCCCCATTGACATTCACAGCCACTACACTGCTGGTCTGGCCTCCATGTCCATCCTCAAGGGCATCGAGGCGGGAGCCGACATTGTGGATACTGCCATGAGCCCGCTGGCCTTGGGCACTTCCCATATGCCCACTGAGAGCCTGGTTGCGGCTCTGCAGGGCACCGATTACGACACGGGCCTGGATCTGAACCAGCTGAATGTGGTGCGCAACTACTTCAATAAGTTGCGTGAAAAGTATATTGCCAATGGCCAGATCAACCAGAAGAGCCTGGGTGTTGACGCCAATACACTGCTGTATCAGGTTCCCGGCGGTATGTTCTCTAACATGCTCAAGCAGCTGAAAGATGCCGGTAAGGAGGATAAGCTGGACGAGGTGCTGGCTGAGATCCCCCGTGTGCGTGAGGATGCCGGTTACCCGCCGCTGGTTACCCCCACCAGCCAGATTGTTGGTACCCAGGCGGTGTTCAATGTCATTATGGGCGAACGGTACAAGATGGTCACCAAGGAGTTCCGCGGCCTGATCCATGGCGATTACGGCAAGACCCCCGCGCCCATCAAGCCGGAGTTCCAGGCCATGATCCTCAAGGGCGAAAAGCCCATTACCTGCCGCTTTGCCGACACCCTTGAACCCGAAATGGACAAGCTGCGCGCCGAGGCTGCCAAGTATGCCATCCAGGAGGAGGACGTGCTGACTTACGCCATGTTCCCCCAGGTTGCGCCCAAATTCTTCGAAAAGCGCAATGCCCGCATCCAGGGTGTGGATGCCCTGCACGCCGACTATGAGAAAAAAAGCCATCCGGTTTGATGCTGCCGGCACCGGCTGCTGACTTTTGATCAAAGTTCCAGAGGAAACCTGAGCTGGTTTCTTCTGGAACTTTTTTATGCTGCGAAAGGGGACGGACGATGGAGGAGAGCATTTACCCTTGGGCAGGCGGATGTACACAGGCCATCGTGATGGGAAGCGAAAAAAGCGCGCAAGCACGTGGCATTTGTTAACAGAAAAGTCATACTTTATAACAATAATGAACAACTAGTTCGATTTTTTGCATCAAAACCTTGTAAAAAGCGACGGAATTCGCTATAATGAAGAAAAATTCAAGCAGGTTTCGCCTGGTCGCCGGCCGCAAAGATGTGGTATCGGCGGTTGTTTGCTGCCTGTGAACAGGTACGGCAAGGCCGTTATAGGCTCCGGCGGGCCCAGTCAGGAGAAAGGAGGTAGCACCCATTGGCAGAGGATTTTGTTATTGAGATGCTCAACATCACAAAAGAATTTCCAGGCATCAAAGCAAACGATGATATCACGCTGCAGCTCCGCCGCGGCGAGATTCATGCGCTGCTGGGTGAAAACGGCGCCGGAAAGTCCACTTTGATGAGCGTACTGTTCGGCCTGTATCAGCCGGAAAAGGGTGTGATCAAAAAAGACGGCAAGGAGGTTCGCATCAAGGACCCTAATGATGCCAACCGTCTGGGCATCGGCATGGTGCACCAGCATTTCAAGTTGGTGGAATGCTTTACGGTGCTTGACAACATCATCCTTGGCGTGGAAAGTACCAAGATGGGCTTTCTGCAAAAGGATGCTGCCCGCAAGAAGGTTATGGCGCTGAGCGAAAAATATGGCCTTCGTGTGGATCCGGACGCTCTGGTGGAGGATATTTCGGTGGGCATGCAGCAGCGTGTCGAAATCCTGAAGATGCTCTACCGTGACAATGATATCCTGATTTTTGACGAGCCAACGGCGGTTTTGACGCCGCAGGAAATCGACGAACTGATGGAGATTATGCGCGGCTTCAAAGCCGAGGGGAAAAGCATCCTCTTTATCACCCACAAACTCAACGAGATTATGGCTGTGGCTGACCGCTGCACGGTCCTGCGCAAGGGCCGCTATATGGGCACGGTCGATATTGCCGATACCACCAAGGAAGAACTTTCCCGCATGATGGTTGGCCGCAATGTTCAGTTTGTGGTGGACAAAAAGCCCTGCGAGCCGGGGGACAATATTCTCGAAGTGGAGAATCTGGTGGTGCCCAGCCGCATCCACAAGAACAATGCGGTGAAAGGCGTTTCCTTTAATGTCCGCGCCGGTGAAATTGTCTGTGTGGCGGGGATCGAGGGCAATGGCCAGAGCGAGCTGGTGTTTGGCGTTACCGGTCTGGAGAAGGCTACGTGCGGCCGAATCCGCCTGTGCGGGCAGGATATTACCAATGCGCGCATCCGCGACCGTTCCAAAGCCGGGATGAGTCATATCCCGGAGGATCGTCACAAGCACGGTTTGGTGCTGGATTACACGCTGGGTCAAAATCTGGTTCTGCAACGTTACTGGCAGCCACAATTCCAGAACCATGGCTTTATCCGCTCCGGAGAGGTGCAAAAGTACGCTGATCGCCTGATTCAGGAGTATGACATCCGCAGCGGTCAGGGGGCGGCTACCATTGCCCGCAGTATGTCCGGCGGCAACCAGCAGAAGGCAATCATTGCCCGCGAGATTGACAAGGACCCGCAGCTGCTGGTAGCTGTGCAACCCACCCGCGGTCTGGATGTGGGCGCCATCGAATTTATCCACAAGCAGCTGGTGGCAGAACGTGACGCGGGCCGCGCCGTTTTGCTGGTTAGCCTGGAACTGGATGAGGTGATGAACCTCTCCGACCGTATCCTTGTTATGTATGAAGGGGAGATCGTTGGCGAGTTTGATCCCCGGACGACCACTGTGGAAGAGCTTGGCCTGTATATGGCCGGCGGCAAAAAGCAGAAGGAGGGACAGGCATGAATCAGAAACGCAAACCTCTTTCCCAAAACGCCACGCTGATCGGCGTGCTGGCCAGCCTTCTGTCCATTCTGATCGGATTGGTGCTGGGCTTTGTGCTGCTGGTGGTTTTGAACCCTGGCGCTGCGTTGGAGGGAATGACGCAGATGCTGACCAAGGGTGTCTCCAACCTGAGTAGCTTTTCCCAGGTGCTGTACCAGGCGGCACCGCTGATGATGTGCGGACTATCGGTGGGCTTTGCCTACAAAACGGGTCTGTTCAATATCGGTGCACCCGGCCAGTACACCATGGGCGTATTCTTCGCCCTGCTGTTTGCCATTCAGTTTCAGATGCCTTGGTTTGTCTGCCTGCTGGCAGCCATGGTGGGCGGCGCCGCGTGGGGCGTTTTCCCGGGTCTGTTCAAGGCACTGTTCAATGTGAACGAGGTTATCACCTCCATCATGTTCAACTGGATTGGAATGTATCTTGTCAACCTGCTGATCGCCAACATGCCCGTTATGCTGGCCTCGGCCTGGGGTGCTTCCAACTCGGATCGCACTGCAGCCCTGAGCTCGGCCAATCCCGGGGCAATCATCCCCAAATGTGGGCTGGATAAACTGTTTGGCGATTCCCCCTGGATCAATATCAGCATTCTTATCACGGTGCTGCTGGCGATTGTGGTGTGGGTTGTTTTGCAAAAGACTACCTTTGGCTATGAGCTTAAGGCCTGCGGCCTGAACCGGGACGCCTCCCAGTATGCCGGCATCAATGCCAAGCGCAATGTGGTACTTTCCATGGTGATTGCCGGCGGCCTGGCTGGTGCGGGCGGCGGTATTTACTACTTGGCCGGTACCGTGCAGTACGTGATCGAAAAGGCCATCCTGGGCATGGGGTTCGACGGCATTGCTGTGGCGCTGCTGGCAAATTCCCATCCAATTGGCGCTATTTTCAGCTCGCTGTTTGTCAGCTATCTGCAGGTGGGCGGTTCGGCCATGCAGCCCAACTATTCGCCTGAGACAACCGACATTGTGATTGCGGTCATCATCTATCTGGCGGCATTTGCATTGCTGATGCGCGGCGTCATTACCAAGGCACTCAGCCGCCGCAAAGAAAAGGAGGCGAGCGGGAAATGATCGTTCTTGCCAACATTATCAGCCTTACCGTGATTTTCGCTGTGCCGCTGCTTCTGGTTGCTTTGGGTGGTATGTTCTCAGAGCATTCCGGCGTCATCAACATTGCGCTGGAAGGCATGATGATCATCGGTGCTCTGTTTGCCTGTTTTACGCTGCAGGCTTTTGATCAGAGCGGTTTTGGCCCGGCTCATCCGCAGCTGGCGGTTTTTCTGGCCATTTTGGTGGCCGGCGCCTGCGGTATGATCTTTTCGCTGTTTCTGGCATTCGCGGCCATCAACCTGAAGGCGGATCAGACCATCGGCGGCACAGCGCTGAACCAGTTTGCGCCGGCATTTGCGGTTGTGCTCACCTGGGCTATCCAGGGCCAGGGTCTGACCACCATCCGCATTCCCACCTGGGTTCGCATTACCCGTGAGACGCTGGGTCTTGCCCCTGCAGAGGGTCAGAGCTTCTTTGACACACTGTTTTTCAAGTATTTCTATCTTACCACACCCCTCGCCATCATTCTGCTCATTGCCAGCTACATTGTGCTGTACAAGACCCGCTTCGGGCTCCGGCTGCGTGCCTGCGGTGAACATCCGCAGGCTGCGGATTCGGTAGGTATCAACGTCTACCGTATGCGCTATGCCGGCGTTCTGATCTCCGGCTTTTTGGGCGGCATTGGCGGTCTGGCGTACACTGTGGCGGCCGGCAGCGGTTTCAACTCGGATGTGGGCGGCTACGGCTTCTTGGCTTTGGCAGTCATGATCTTCGGCAACTGGAAGCCTTTGCCGATTTTGGGCTCGGCGGTGTTCTTTGCACTGTTCAAGGTCATTGCGGCCTATAACAGCACCCTGACCTTCCTGCCTGACTTTAAGGGGGTACAGGATATTTCCAACCTGTACCAGATGTTGCCGTACATTGTCACGATGATTGTGCTGGTTTTCACATCCAAGAAGTCTAAAGCACCCAAGGCGGAAGGTATCCCGTACGATAAAGGCTCCCGCTGATTCCATTCTGACCAAAACAAACCGGCGTGTGCGCCCGGCCCCAGATCCTGTGGGCCGGGCGTGCGCTTTCAGCGGCAAATTTCCAGCAAAGGGGGACAACGCAATGCGTATGTATGATATTATCGCCAAAAAACGGGATGGCGGAACACTTGACCGGGCCGAGATTGCCTTTGCAATCAACGGCTATGTGGCGGGTGACGTGCCGGATTACCAGATGAGCGCGCTGCTCATGGCCATTTATCTGCGCGGCATGACAGATGAGGAGACTGCGGTCCTGACTGATGTGATGGCTCACTCCGGTGAGATGGTGGATCTGTCTGCCATTGCCGGCATCAAGGCGGACAAACACTCCACCGGTGGGGTGGGGGATAAGACCACCCTGGTTGTGGCCCCGATTGTGGCGGCCTGCGGCGTCAAGATTGCCAAAATGAGCGGCCGCGGTTTGGGCCATACCGGTGGCACCATTGATAAAATGGAGGCTGTCCCCGGTACCCGTACCAGCTTGACGCAGGACGAATTTTTCCGTCAAGTGAACGAGATTGGCATTGCAGTCATTGGTCAGAGCGGCCAGATTGCAGTGGCAGACAAGAAACTCTATGCACTGCGGGATGTCACGGCCACGGTGGGCTGCATCCCGTTGATTGCCTCCTCCATCATGAGCAAAAAGCTGGCCTCCGGGTCCGATGCGATTCTGCTGGATGTGACAATGGGAGACGGCGCCTTTATGAAAAACCTGCCCGATGCTATTGAACTGGCTCGGTTGATGGTTTCCATCGGTACCGCCCATGGTCGCAAGGTCGCGGCATTGATTACGGATATGGACAAGCCGCTGGGGCACAATATCGGCAATGCTCTGGAAGTTGCCGAGAGCATTGCTGTGCTGAAAGGCCGGGGCCCCGACGATTTGACGGAGGTCTGCCTGCAGCTTGCATCGAATATGCTGGTACTGGCCGGCAAGGGGGATCTGACCAGCTGCCGCGCCATGGCTGAGCGCGCCCTGACGGATGGCACCGCCTATCTGAAATGCCGGCAGATGTTTGCTGCACAGGGGGGCGATGTTGCCTGTTTGGACAATCCTGATCAACTGCGCAAGGCGAAATACTGCTACGATCTGGTGGCGCAGGGGGAAGGCTATATTGCCAAAAACGATGTGGAAAAGATCGGCAATGCCAGCGTGCTGCTGGGGGCCGGGCGCATCAAAAAGGAGGATACCATCGATTTTGCCGCCGGGATCATCATGCGCCACAAACTGGGTGACTATGTGCGTTCAGGCGATGTGATCTGTACCATGTTTGCGGATGATCCCGCGCTGTTCCAGCCCGCCGAGGAGATGTACCGCGGAGGGTTAATCCTCTCGGCAGACAAACCCACGCTGCCGCCGCTGGTTTATGCCCGCGTTACGGCTGACGGGATCGAGCAATTCTGAACCACGCCGCCGGCATCGGAGGTGACCGGACTATGACCAAGCCTAATTGTGAACCGCTGCATTTTCCGTCGGCAGATAAACAGCATACCATCGCAGGCTATGTATATACAATGCCGGACGTTGCGCCGCGGGCTGTCATTCAGATCAGCCACGGCATGTGTGAGTACATCGGCCGGTATTGCAATTTGATTGCGTATTTCACGGCGAACGGCTTTGTGGTGGCAGGCAATGACCATCTGGGACATGGCGCCAGCGCTGCTCCGGAAGAGCGCGGTCATTTTGCGGATAAAAACGGTTACCGCTGTATTCTGTCGGATCTGAAAACCATGAACGCAACGCTGCACCAGCGCTATCCCGGTCTTCCTTTGGTGCTGTACGGCCACAGTATGGGAAGCTTTTTTGCACGGTGGTATGCGGAACTATGGCCGGACACGATTGACGCATTGATCCTCAGCGGCACGGCGGGGCCGTCCCCGCGCAACCGGCTGGGGCTTATCCTGTCAAGTGTGTTGGCGGCAGTGGCCGGACCCCACTATCATTCCGGGCTGATTGTCCAGGCGCAAACCGGCGCCTATTGCAGGCGCATTCCACAGGCTGTTTCAAAAAGCGACTGGATGAGCCGTGATCCCAAAGTAATCTCCGATTTTGATGCGGACCCGCAAACACAGTTCACCTTTACGGCTGCGGCTTACCGGGATATGCTCACCGCATTGACCCATATAAGCACCCGCAAATGGGCGCAGGCGATGCCAAAACAGCTGCCGGTGCTGCTGGTTGCCGGTACAGACGACCCGGTGGGGAACTATGGGAATGGTGTGCGCGCTGTCTATGCGATGCTGGGGGACGCCGGTATACAGGACCTGACCTGCCATCTGTACGAGGGTGGCCGCCATGAGATGCACAATGAGACCAACCGCACCGAAGTGTATGAGGATGAGCGCACCTGGCTGGAAAGCCGCCTGTTTGACCAGGAACTGCGATAAAGAACATCCAACCCCTTCAGTCTCCACAGAGCGATAAATCGCGGCTGTGCTGCAGAGCAATGCAGCACAGAAAAGGCCGTGCCTGGATTTTTCAGTGAGATTGCAGAAATCTGACTGCCCGCTGCATAGCCAAAGATCAATCACAGAATCAAGAAACAGCCCGGCGCTGCCTCTCACAGAGGAGCAGCGCCGGGCTGTTTTGCACCAGGGAAACTGTGGAACGATGAACCGCGCCCGGTTATGCCTGTGGTCCGGGCGCAGGGGCGCTGGTCCCGCCGCGGCGTTTGAGAAAGGCGCGGTACTCCCGGTACCAACACTGGGGGCAAAGGCTTTCATATTCCACATGGTCCACTGTGTCAATGGCAATCTGTTCCCCCTCGAACACAAACTGACCATTGACCTTGCGGCCGTTGCAGGTGGCCTTGCGCCCGCAGGCGCAGATAGTTTTCATCTCCTCGATGGTGTGGGCCAATTCCAGCAGGCGAGTGGAGCCGGGAAAGCCCTTCATCATAAAGTCGGCCCGCAAGCCATAGCAGATTACCGGAATGCTCAAATCCACCGTCACACGGAACAGTTGTTCCACCTGTTCAGGGGTAAAAAACTGGCTTTCATCACACAGCACACAGGCCAGTGGACCATGGTTGTTCCGGTCCGCTTCCACCAGGGTAAAAACGTCGCGGTCGGGGGTAACCAGCGCGTCTACCCTGCAGCCCACCCCCAGGCGGGATACCAGCTGATCCCCGCCCTTGGTGTCCACCGCCGGCTTCAGGATCAAAACCCGCATACCCCGCTCATTGTAGTTGAAAGCTACCTGCAAAAGGGCGGTGGTTTTGCCGCTGTTCATTGCGCCATATCGAAAATACAGTTTTGCCATTCTGGCTTCCTCCGTTCAGGGCTTTGCCCATGCCATATTCTTTCTCATTATAAACGGAATTGCCAGAAATGCAATGCGTCCGCTGCAACTTGGCAGCGGACGCATCTTGCGCAGCTATCCGATTGCCCCAATCCCATCGGGAATTTACCAGGGCAATGCAGACTCAAACATCCCCGTTGCGCAGCCGGTAGCCAAGGCTCATCAGGCTGTCGCCCAAGTGTACGTTCTCAACGGTCACTTCCGGGTGCTCCACAGACAGATCATAGTGGCTGAAATTCCAGAATCCCTTGATCCCCAGCCGAACCAGTTCGCTGCTGACCTCCACAGCACTCTGCCGCGGTACACAAAGTACAGCAACCACCGGCTTGTTCTGTTGGCAGAAGCTCTCCAACTCGGTCAGCGGGCGGATTGTAACGCCGCTCATCTCTTTGCCCACCAGGTCGGGATCGACATCAAAGGCGGCAATCAGGCGATACCCATTGGTGTCCCGGGCAATAAAACTGGACACAGCCCTGCCCAGGCGGCCGGCACCGATCAGAATGGTGGGCAGCCGTTCGCCGTTGCCGAACAGCAGGTGCCCAATTTCATCCAGCAAAACATCCACCTTATAGCCGATGCCCTGTTGGCCGAACCCACCAAAGCAGTTGAAATCCTGGCGAACCTGGCTGGCAGTGGTGCCCATCATGTGGGCAAGCTCACTGGATGAAACCTTCTCTCTGCCCTCCGCGGACAGATTGACCAGATAACGGTAATACTTTGGCAGCCGCTTGATCACCGGCAACGAAGCTCTGTTCTGTGCGGGCATACTGGCACCTCCAAAAAATAGCAGAACGCGGCGGAAAATCACCTGACACATCTGCACCGCGTTCCTTGGCCGTTTGATGCTCCGAGTACCCGGTGCGGATGAACATTTCATACAAAATTAGTATAATCGTTTCCCGATCAATTGTCAAATTTTTATCTAAGTCGCTGCAAACAGGCTCGCTTTCATGGAGCGGTTTTCTCAATGGACTGACATATTTTTGTGGCTTTTTGGGCATACTCACCCACGAAACAGGAATCCTGAATCCCGAAGGAGGGCGAGGTATGAACCATGCACATCCCATTGACAGCGAGGACGCGCTGGAAAAGCAGAAAGAGCAGCAGCTGAATGCCGAGAGCGGCAGCGTTGCGGCAACCCAAGGCAGCCATACCATTCACTGCCTGACCGTAATCGGCACCATTGAAGGGCACAACTTTGCCCCGGATAACCAGAAAACCACAAAGTACGAGCATGTCATCCCCCAGCTGGTGGATATTGAGGAGGACCCGGACATCGAGGCGCTTCTAGTTATCCTTAATACGGTCGGCGGTGATGTGGAGGCAGGCCTTGCCTTGGCAGAGCTGATCGCGGGCATTTCCAAACCCAGTGCCACATTGGTGTTGGGGGGCGGGCATTCCATCGGCATCCCGCTGGCGGTATCGGCACGGCGCAGTTTTATTGTGCCCACAGCCACCATGACCGTGCATCCGGTGCGGCATTCCGGTATGGTATTGGGGGTTCCGCAGACCATGCGTTATTTTGAACAGATGCAGGAACGAATTGTCAGTTTTGTCTCGGGACATTCCAAGATCTCGGCTGAGCGATTTGTTGCACTGATGCACAACACCGGGGAATTGGTCATGGATATGGGGACCGTGCTCAATGGTCAGCAGGCAGTGGAGGAGGGTCTGATCGACTCTCTGGGCGGCATTGGCGACGCTCTGAATTACCTGTACGGCGAAATTGACGAGGGCAAAAGACGACACCGCCGCTGATGGCAGTGTACGGGGCCCTGTGACCCACCCATTATAATAAAACAAACGATATAACGATATACTGCTTCTTGCCCGGGGCCAGTGTCATGGGGTGGGGAAGCGCAGTCCTCCTTGTCACCCTGCCCAAAAGCGGCAAGGCCAGCCATCGGAAGTTTTACACGCAAACACTGACAAAACGCCCTGCACGGTTTTACAAGTTTGAAAAATCGTGATAAAATAAAATACCATGGATATTTGTGCAGGAACCTTTCCCACAACAAGCGGATTGGTTTCCTCGACTGCGGTTGGGGGCAAGTGCACAAAGCCCATCCATTTCCACTGGGGATGGCTTGTATCCGTCCCCTCCTACATAGAACTCTGGCGCCGGCTTTTTACGCCGGCCCTTACGCAAAACGGCAAGGATTGAGGGGTAATACATACAATGGCACAATCTCGTTCCAGTAAATCCACTGGCTCTTCCGCCAAGCGGTCTGCTTCCGGCAGCCGCCGAACCTCCTCCGGCGGCAAGTCAGGCTCCGCAGGCGGACGAAGTTCAGCCTCGGCCAAAGCGGCTCTGTCCCGCCGTGCCAAGCGCCGACAGGAACGGCACAGCGTTATGAGCAGCATTCCCTTGGCTGCCATCGGCCTGCTGGCCATGGCTTTGGTTGTTGTGCCCGGGCAAAGCGCCTGGAGTGTAATGCGCAGCTGGCTGTTTGGCGTGTTTGGCCTGTTTACCTATCTGATTTGGCTGTTCCTTTTGTATATTGCCTACCTGAAAGCCTCTGGGTACCTGGTGGGCAAGTTTGTGGCCAAAACACTGCTTCTGGTTTTGGTATGTTCCAGCATTCCTGTGGTCTTTTCCGATTTTAAGATTGGCGACTCGAACTTCTTTCAGGTGGTGGGGACGCTGTTCGTCTGGGGGCAGACCCGGTTCTGGGCAGGCGGCGTCATTGGCGGTGTCATTGGCGCGACGCTGGTTGCCCTTTGCGGTCGTCCGGCCGCAAACTTTGTGATGATTCTGCTGTTTGTCACAGGAATCATGGTCTTTTTCGCCATAACCCCCCGGGATGTGGTACAGTTTATTGCCTATCAGATTGCCCGCTGGAAACAGGCGCGCGCCGATGCCAATGCGCAGGAAACCGAATATGACACCCCGCTGTTCAACAGCGAACCGGAGGAGGCATCTCTCGAGACGCTGACCGGTATGGATCGTCCGGAAAACACGATCCCCCATCATCCCGCCTTTAATGCCGAGCCCTATCTGGAGCAGGATGAGGCCCGCCTGGCACGCCGCCGTGCCGCAGCCCAGCAGGAAACATACTCGGCACCGGCTGCTGCCATGCCTGCCACGCCGGTGCAGACGGCCCCGCCCAAACCGCAAACCCCGCCGCGTGCATCGTTTGATGTGGACCTGGGGCCGGATATGTCCGACCGCCGTCTGCAGGACGCAATGGAACACGATCCGCTGAAACCGGTGGAGATCGGCCCTGGCGGCACATTTGGGCTCGATCCGCTGTTACAGCTGAGCCATGACAGAAAGGCGCCGCATCAGGAGCCGGTCACTCCGCCCCCGGCATCTGTGCCGCCCACAGAGGAAGGGGAGGAGGACTTCTCGCTGAATTTGGATGCGGCTCCCCAGCCGGAGCAGCCCTCTGCGGATGAGCTGGACGATCTGATCCGCAAGGCGATGGCCGGTATCCCTGATGAGGCGGATGAGAATCATGTGGGGGAGATCCGCTTTGATGTGGAGGCTCAGCGTGCCGCCAGGAATCAGCCTGCGGCAACGGCAAAACCCGCCGCGCCAGATCCGCAGGGGACCCGGGATGTGATTCCCACCATTGGCGGCAGCTTTGACGCAGCCCAGGCGGCCTGGAACGCCGGTGTTCCGGTAGGGTCGGTTCTGCATTCGGCAGCACCATCGCCCCGACCGGCGGTTGAGCCGGCGCCGGCAGCCGATGCCGCCGCTGAAACAGAGCCATCCACTGTGCCGGGGAAGCTGCGCGTCTCAAATACGGTGGGCAATAGCGCTTCCGAGCCGATTCACACACCGCCGCGTGCCGACAGGGCAGCAGATGCAAACTCGCCGGACAGCGAGCATCAGCCCAGCCTGGCTGAGCTTGCCCAGAGCGAAACGCAGCCGTACTGCTACCCGTCACTCAATCTGTTCAACCCCACCAAGCCGGAGGATGACGCCGGTGCGGCACGGGAGATGAAGAAAAACGCCGATACCCTGGTGCGCACGCTGGACAGCTTTGGCGTCAAGACCCGCATCATGGATATCTGCCGCGGCCCCTCGGTTACCCGGTATGAGCTGCAGCCCCAGGCGGGCGTCAAGATCAGCCGGATCACCAACTTGGCCGATGACATTGCCTTGAATTTGGCCACAGCTGGCGTTCGCATTGAGGCTCCCATCCCCGGCAAACCTGCCGTAGGCATCGAGGTCCCCAACCGAGTCCGCTCTGCGGTTAACATCCGCAGCGTGTTTGAGAGCCAAAACTACATCAATATGCGCTCGCCGCTGACAATGGCGCTGGGCAAGGACATTGCCGGCACAGCCCAGGTGGCTGATCTGTGCAAGATGCCCCACCTGCTGATCGCCGGCTCCACAGGCAGCGGCAAGTCTGTCTGTGTCAATTCAATCATTATCAGCTTCTTGTTCCGCTCCTCGCCGGAGGATGTCAAACTCATCCTGATCGACCCCAAAGTGGTGGAACTGGCCGAATACAACGGCATTCCCCACCTGTTGATGCCCGTCGTCACTGAACCCCGCAAGGCGGCCGGTGCGCTGGGCGCCTCGGTTGCCGAGATGGAGCGCCGCTACAAGCTGTTTGCCGAGAATAATGTCCGTGACATTAAGAGCTTCAACAAGCTGGCCGAGACCTCCCCGGCATTGGAGCATCTGCCCTACATCGCCATTGTCATTGATGAGCTGGCGGACCTGATGATGGTTGCCGGCAAGGAGGTGGAGGACTACATCTGCCGCATTGCACAAAAGGCCCGCGCCGCAGGCATCCATCTGATCATCGCTACCCAGCGCCCCAGCGTGGATGTCATTACCGGCCTGATCAAGGCCAATATTCCCAGCCGCATTGCCTTTGCGGTGTCCAGCCAGATTGACAGCCGTACCATTCTGGATTCCGGTGGAGCCGAAAAGCTGCTGGGCAACGGTGATATGCTCTTTTTACCGGTGGGTGCACCCAAGCCCACCCGTATTCAGGGCACATACGTTACCGACGAGGAGATCAGCGCGGTGCTCAACTTTATCAAAACCACCAGCTCTGCCCAGTATGATGAGGAGATGATCGCCGAGATGGAGCGCCGTGCTGTTGCCGAGAAGGGCAGCCATGATTCCGGCGACGATGGGGACGGCGGCTCTGCCCGCGACCCGATGTTTGACCAGGCTGTGGAATGCGTGATTGATGCCGGCCAGGCGTCCACCAGCCTGCTGCAGCGGCGCTGCAAGCTGGGCTACGCCCGCGCTGCCCGCATCATGGACCAGATGGAACAGGAAGGCGTCATTGGCCCCTACGAGGGTGCAAAACCCCGAGCTGTCCTGGTCACCCGCGCCCAGTGGCAGGAACGCAAACTGGGCGCACAGGAAGAAACATAAGCCTGGCTACCCGCCGGGTAAGGAGGTATCATGTCAAAATCCCGCAGGCGCAGACGGAGCACCAAAAGCAAACAGCGGCGGATTGCGGCCATTGTGTGTGCAATCCTCGGTGTGATGGCGGCAGGCGTCAGTCTTGTCGTACAGGAATTTGGCGGGCAAGGGTTTGTGCCCACCTGGAGCGAAATTTATCACTTTTTTGGCGTAGCCGGTGATGCTCCGGATGCTGCCGTCGTATCCTCCGGCGAGACTACGGTTACCTTTCTCGATGTGGGGCAGGGGGACTCGGTGCTGATCTGTCAGGATGGGGAGTTCTGTCTGATTGACGCCGGCACGCCGGACGCCGCCGAGGGCCTTGTCTCGGATCTGCGCGCCGCCGGGGTGGAGGAGCTTGCCTATGTGGTTATGACCCATCCGCACGCTGACCACATCGGCAGTATGCCGGAGGTGCTGGCAGCCTTCCCCACCGGGATGCTGATCCTGCCTGACCTCACCGCCTATGAGGAGGAATCTGCCGGGTTGGAGCGCACCCTGGATACCGCTGCTGACAACGGTGTGCCCATGTATGTGGCGCTGGACGGTGATACATTCGATCTGGGCAGCGGAACCCTCACAGTCCTCCAGGCAGGGGAGATCCCGCAGCAGGAGGGGGATACCATCGATGCCAACAACCTTTCGCTCTGCCTGCGCTACACTGCCGGGGATTTTGCCTTTGTGGACACCGGCGACGCCGAGGAACCGGTGGAGGAGCAGCTGGTGGCTCACTGCGGCAGCGGGCTGCATGCCGACCTGCTCAAGGCGGGGCATCACGGCTCCAACACCTCCAACACAGCGGCCTTTCTCGATGCGGTTTCTCCCGAGATTGTGGTGGCCAGCTGTGGTCTGGACAACGAATACGGCCACCCACATGCCGAGGTGGTGGACCGTGTGGCGGCAGTTGGTGCCGAGTTTTACCGCACTGACCAGGACGGTGCGGTAACAGTTGTCTACGAGGATGGTGCCATGCAGGTTTACTGTACAGCCAGGGGAGCCGATTCGTTAGCGCCGGCCGCATAAACGGCCGGGCAAGGCGGGGAAGGCAGCGCTTCCCGCCATAGAAACGATAAAGCAGAAAATACAGACCGGCCATCCGGCCAAGCAGAAAGGAAAGTGACTACCCGATGTCCACCATTGCCCAGCTTTTCCGGGAAAAGCCCTGCGTCTTTTCCATCGAGTGTTTCCCTCCCAAGCAGACCACCAAATTTGCCGCCATGCAGGAAACCCTGCGCCGCATGAAGGACCTGCACCCCGACTTTGTCAGCGTCACCTACGGCGCGGGCGGCTCGGCGGGCGGCGTATCGTCGGTGCAGGTGGCCAACTTCCTTAAAAATAGCTTGGACATCCTTCCGCTGGCCCATACCCTCTGCATGGGCAGCGACCGGCACAAGATGGCAATTCAGCTGGATGATCTGCGGGCGGCCGGTGTGCGCAATGTGCTGGCTCTGCGGGGGGATCGCACCCCCCTGCGGCCGGAAAGCCCCGATTTCCACCATGCCAGCGACCTGATGGATTTTATCCGGGATACCGCCCCGGACATGGAGTTCTCCGGCGCCTGCTATCCGGAAGGCCACCCGGAGGCCGACTCCCTGGCCGCTGACGTGGCTAATCTGCTCCATAAACAGCAGGCTGGCGCGGTGCATCTTGTCACCCAGCTCTTCTTTGACAACGGCAAATTTTACCGTTTCCTGAATATGGCCCGCAAGGCGGGCATCACACTGCCGGTGTCGGCGGGCGTTATGCCCATTGTCCGCAGCAGCCAGATTGAGCGCACGGTCAAGCTGTCCAGCGCCAGCCTTCCCTCCGACTTCACCCGTATGATCGCCCGCTGGCAGGACGACCCCGCATCGCTCTACCAGGCCGGCATTGAGTATGCTGTGCATCAGCTGCGGGATTTGATCGAGGGCGGCGCCGACGGCGTTCACCTCTACGCCATGAATGATGCCAATGTGGCAGCTGCGGTCTACGAGGGCATCCGCGACCTGCTTTGACTGTGCAGCGCAGGGGAGGAAAATGATATGCAGCTTTCACTGCCGAAACAACTGGACACCAAAACGGTACTGCGTTACCTGGGCGCTTCCGGATGGACGCCGGATGATGCCATGGCGCAGCTGTTTACCAAGGCAGAAACGGATCTGCGTGCCGCCGCCACCCCGCGGGGCATCTGGCGGCAGCTGCCGCTCTCGGCCCTGCCGCTGGACACGGCGGGTACTGACCTGGCTCGTCACCTGGCGGGCTGCAACGGTATGGTGTTAATGGCTGCAACGCTGGGCAGTGGAGTGGACGCAGCGCTGCGCCGTCTCTGTTTACAGGACATCGCCCTGGGCGCGGTGGCTGATGCAATGGCGTCGGTTCTTCTGGAGCAGGTTTGCGATGCATTGGAGGCCGCCATCCGTACCGAGATCACAGGGCAGGGGCTGTACATGACCGGCCGGTATTCCCCCGGCTATGGCGACTGCCCGCTGACACTGCAGAAAGATCTCTGCCTTGCGCTGGACACAGTGCGGGGGATCGGCGTTTGCCTGACCCCCGACTGTCTGATGACCCCCCGCAAGAGCGTCACTGCTATTCTGGGTATTGCAGCTCATCCGGTCACCGGTGCACGGGCGGGCTGCGCCACCTGCGCTCTGCGCCAAACCTGCGCTTACCGAAAGAAGGGAACCACCTGTGCAATGTAATGAACTGTTCGACCGCCGCCAATTTGTATTTCTGGATGGCGCCATGGGCACCCAACTCACCGCCCGGGGCCTGCAGCCCGGGCAAATGCCGGAGCTGGCTGCGCTGACCTGCCCCGAAATCCTCACCGCCATCCATCGGGATTACGCCAACGCCGGGGCCGACCTGCTGCTGGCAAACACTTTTGGCGCCAATCCCCGCAAGCTGGCCGGTACCGGCCACACCGTGGAGGAGGTTATCACGGCCTCCATCGCCTGCGCCCGTACTGCCGCAGGGCAAACCGGCTCGCTGGTGGCACTGGACATCGGCCCCATTGGGGAGCTGCTGGCCCCCGCCGGCAGCCTTGCCTTCGAGGACGCGGTGACCCAGTTTGCACAAATGGTGGAGGCTGGCACCAACGCCGGCGCGGATCTTGTTTTTCTTGAGACCATGACCGATCTGTACGAGCTCAAGGCGGGAATCCTGGCGGCAAAGGAGCATTCCAATCTGCCGGTGTTTGCCTCTATGAGTTTTGAGGCAAACGGCCGTACCTTCACTGGCTGTACGGTGGAAAGTTTTGCCGCCACCGCTGTGGGCCTGGGCGTGGATGCCATCGGTATCAACTGCTCGCTGGGCCCTGCCGAGATCCTGCCCCTCATTCAGCGGCTCTGCCGTCTGGTTCCGGCTGGACTTCCAGTGTTCGTCAAGGCCAACGCCGGCTTGCCCAACCCGGATGGCAGCTACAATCTGACGCCCGCCGACTTTGCCCAGGAAATGCTTGCCTACCTGCCCACCGGCATCTCAATGGCGGGCGGCTGCTGCGGCACCACACCGCAGACCATCCGCCTGCTGAGGCAGGCGTTTGCCGGGCACACCCCGGCCCAAAAGATCCCGCTTCGCCGCAGTGTCCTCTGCACGCCGGTGCGCTGTGTGGAGGTGGACGGCATCACGGTGGTGGGCGAACGCATCAACCCCACCGGCAAAAAGAGGCTGCAGCAAGCGCTGCGCACCGGCGATACCGCCTATCCGGCATCCCAGGCTGTGGCTCAGGCTGAGGTAGGGGCCCAGGTATTGGATGTGAACGTGGGCCTGCCCGGCATCGATGAGGCCGCCACCCTGGAACATTTGGTGCGCGAACTGCAGAGCATTACGGATCTGCCTTTGCAGCTGGACTCCTCCAACCCGGAAGCTCTGGCCCGCGCACTGCGCATCTACAACGGCAAACCCATTGTCAACTCGGTCAACGGCGAACAGAAAACGCTGGATGCCATCCTGCCGCTGTGCAAAAAGTATGGTGCGGCAGTGGTTGGCCTGACGATGGACGAACATGGCATCCCCAAAACTGCCGCTGAGCGGGTAGCCATTGCCCGGCACATCACCGGGGAGGCGGGACGCTACGGCATTCCGCCGGAGGATGTCTACATCGATTGCCTGACCCTGACGGCCAGCGCCCAGCAGGAGGGCGCCGCGGAGACACTGAAAGCTTTGACGATCTGCAAGCGGGAGCTGGGTGTGCGCACCGTTCTGGGAGTTTCCAATATCAGCTTTGGCCTGCCCTGCCGCGGTTATCTGAACGCCACCTTCCTGACTATGGCGATGGCGGCGGGACTGGATCTGGCCATTATCAACCCCAACACACCGGACATGATGGGTGCCGTGCGGGCTTTCCGTGTGTTGACCGGCAGCGACCGGGGAAGCACCGATTACATTCGAGCTTACGCCGATGTGCAGATCCAGACTACGCAGACCGTCAAAACGGCAACCGTCGCCACCAGTGCCCAGCCGGAAGGAGAGCACACGCTGGCGGATGCGGTGCGCTGCGGTCTGAAAGCCGAGGCCCGCGCTGCTGCCAAGGCGGCTTTGGCCAACACCGCGCCGCTGGATTTGGTCAACCAGGTGCTGATCCCTGCACTGGATGCGGTGGGCAACGGCTTTGAGAAGGGCAGCATCTTTCTGCCACAGCTGCTGCAATCGGCCTCTGCGGCGCAGGCGGCCTTTGAGGAGGTCAAATCGGCCATTGCAGCCAGCGGGACCCAGGGGGAAAGCCGCGGCCGCATTGTCATCGCCACCGTCAAGGGGGATGTGCACGACATCGGTAAAAATATTGTGCGGGTCATCCTGGAAAACTACGGCTATGAGGTCATTGATCTGGGCCGGGATGTTCCGCCTGAGACGGTGGTGGAAACTGTCCGCAGGACCGGGGCACCGTTGGTGGGGCTTTCTGCCCTGATGACCACCACGGTGCCGGCTATGCAGGATACCATCGCGGCACTGCACGCAGCAGGCCTGCCTTGCCAGGTCATGGTGGGCGGTGCGGTGCTCACCCCGGACTATGCCCGCCAAATCGGCGCCGATTTTTACGCCAAGGACGCCAAAGCTGCTGCCGACATCGCCAAACAGGTGTTCCATACCTGAGAAACTGGAACCCGCAGCCGGCATCCTTTGGCCGTACAAGTTGCCGCATAGGAATACGCATAAGAGCCGGAAGGCCAAGGCACATTGTGCCTTGGCCTTCCGGCTCTTTCCTGACATCGCAACGCAAAGCCGCCTTTGAAAAAGCAGGTGTTCGTGCAATGTCCATTTGGTGGAGATGAGGGGAGTCGAACCCCTGTCCGAAAAGAAAGCGGTTAGAGTATCTCCGGGCGCAGTATGCTTACTTAGATTCCCTCAGCAACGGCGAACATACGCGCAGTTTGCATTGGTAGCTTCATGAATACCTGACGGACGGCAAAGCTTAGGCCCGTGCATGTTCAGCACCTGTCGACGCCCTGGCCCCACGCGGTGCTAAAGTGGGCAGGACGGCAGCCTTTAGTTAGGCTGCGACTGCAACAGTGTTGTTGTCAGTTAATTTTAGTTTGGGGCTTTTTTCGTGGTTCCCCGCCACGGCCCGCTGCTCACGCCGCTCTCCCCCCGTCGAAACCATTACATCCCCATGATTCCAGGGGCCGGTTGCCCCTGGGGAAGAGCGCATGTCTGCGCGTAGAAATATTTTTTGTTACCGCTGGGATTTCAGCGCGCGTTCAATATCACGCTTGGCATCCCTTGCGGCTGCGGTTGCCCGTTTGTCATATAGCTTTTTGCCCTTGCACAGGCCCAGCTCCAGTTTGACACGGCCATGCTTGAAATAAAGAGACAGCGGAATCAACGTATAACCCTGCAATTTGATTTGCTGCGCCAAGCGGCGAATTTCGCTTTTGTGGGCGAGCAGCCGCCGGGGACGACGCGGGTCCTTGTTGAAGATGTTGCCCATTTCATAAGGGCTGATATGCATTCCCTTAACAATCAGCTCACCGTTGTCCACATCCACCCAGGAATCCTTCAGGTTACACCCTCCGCCCCGCAGGCTTTTCACCTCGGTGCCCACCAGGGCAATGCCGGTCTCCAGTGTCTCCATGACAAAGTACTCGTGGCGTGCCTCCCGGTTCTGGGCAATGATTTTGCGGGGTTCGCTTTTTTTGTCTGCGGCCAGGGGGCTCACCTCCTTTGTTCCTTAGCTTGTCAGCATACCAGTATACCGCGCTTTATACGGGAAGTCAAGCAAAATGCGGGCAGGCACGCCTGCTCACATCTCGCCGCGGCCCTGCATGGCGCGGTACAGGGTAACCTCATCAGCATACTCCAAACTGGCACCCACCGGCAGGCCATAAGCCAGGCGGGTGGTCTTGATGCCCAGCGGTTTGATGAGCTTGGCCAGATACATGGCCGTGGCTTCGCCCTCCACTGTCGGGCTGGTGGCCATGATGACCTCCTTGACCGTATCGTCCAACCGGGCCAGCAATTCTTTGATGCAAAGCTGCTCAGCCCCCACGCCGTCCATGGGGGAGATCAAACCATGCAGTACATGGTAAAGGCCGTTGTACTCATGGGTGCGCTCAATGGACTGGATGTCCCGGGGGCTTTCCACCACGCAGATCGTGGAGCGGTCCCGTTTTGGAGAGGCGCAGATTTTGCAGATTTCTCCCGATGTGTAATCCTGGCAGACGCGGCAGCGGTGCAGGTCGGTCTTTGCATGCTCAATGGCCTTGGCCAGCTGCATGGCCTGCTCGTTGGGCATGGCCATAACCTCGTAGGCCATGCGGGTGGCGCCCTTACGGCCCACACCGGGGAACCGGCCAAACTGGTCGATCAGATTTTCAAGCGGTTCAAGATTTTGGGGCATAGTGGTTCCTTCTTTGTCAGCCAAGTCCGGGGATGTTCATGCCGCCGGTCAACTTGCCCATTTCGTCCTCCGCCTCTTTGTCGGCGGCGGAGACGGCGCTGTTGAATGCCGCGGCGACAAGATCCTCCAACATTTCGATGTCATCAGGGTCAACCGCTTCCGGTTTGATCTGGACGGCGGTCACTTCGTGCTTGCCGGTCATGGTAACGGTGACCATCTCACCGGATGCCGTACCGGTGTATTCCTTGGCCTCCAGTTCTGCCTGCTTTTCGCGGATGGCATCCTGCATCTTCTGTACCTGACGCATCATGGCATTGGGGTCGGGCCGGCCATAGCCTTTGGGAAGTCTTGCTTTCATATTACGTTCCTCAATTCTGTCAATGATTTCGGTGGGATCCGTCTATCTGTCCGGTATCCGGCTGCCGGCGGCAGGGGAAAACAGGACCTTCACGGGCGAATGCCCGCGATTGCACTATTTGTCCTCGATGACCACATCGACGCCCAAATTCTGCATGGCTTTCAGGGTGTCTTCCATCGACACCCCTTGGGCGTCCTTTGCGGCCTTCGGTTTTTCGTAGGGGCCAATGCCGCAGCGAACCCCGGAAACATCCAGAATCACCTTTTTCAGCCTGGTGTATGTGGACTTGTCCTTGCGCATATAGTCGCGGAATGGTTCGTTGCAGTCAATCAATACCCGCTTGCCATCGTAATAGGCTTTGCTGCCCTGCAGAAAAGAGAACATGGCCGGATCTGCACCCGAAAGTGCTTCCAGCACCTGTGTCCAAGGGGCAAAGGGCTGGGGGTGGCTGCCGACAGTCCGGGCAGGAGCAGGCGGTTCTACCGGCGGCTGTGGGGGGGACGGTTCCGGCACGTAGGCCTGCGGGTTGGCAGGAGCCGCCTGCCAGGGGGCAACCTCGGTGGACGTTTCCGCCACAGGCGGCTGCGGGGCGGCAGGTGATGCGGCCGAAACGCTGGTATCCGCCTGGGCCGGCGGCGGGGCAGGCTGCATGGCAAAGGGCGCAGGCGCCCCGGATGTGGCCGGCGGCACTTGTTGTACCACCTGAACCACCGGTTTGGCAGCGGGTTGGGTCAGTGAGAAGATCGCCAGTTCCAGTTCAATGCGCTGGTCGGCACCGCGGCCCATCTTTTCCAGCGCCCGGCCAAAAACCTCAATGCCACGGATGGCATCTGCCTGGGGTGTGCCGGCACGGGCGGCATAGGCGGCTTCCTCCTCCGGCGAGATGCCGGTCAGCAGACCGGTACCCTGGGGCAGGGAGGAGAGCATTAAGTTGCGGTAATGTCCAGCCAGCTCGGTACAAAGGCGGCGCATATCCACCGATTGTTGCCGAAGTTCCGCCACTTTTTGCAGGGCAGTGACGGCATCACCAGCGGCGACAGCATCACTGATCTCAAACAGATACGCCCGGTCAGTAACGCCAGCCATGCGGCGGACAAGGGCCTCATCGATCTCGTTGCTGACGCCAGCGCAGGTATCCAGAATGGAGAGTGCGTCACGCATGGCGCCGTCGGCCAAGCGACCGATCAAGGCGGCAGCCCCTTCTGTGAGGGTGAAGGACTCCTGGCTGGCCACATAGAGCAGGCGACCGGCGATTTTGTCCGCGGTGATGCGGGCAAAATCGTATCGCTGGCAGCGGCTCAGGATTGTGGCCGGGACCTTTTGAACCTCTGTGGTGGCTAAAATAAAGATTACGTGGGGCGGCGGCTCCTCCATCGTCTTCAGCAAAGCATTGAAGGCCGAGGTGGACAGCATATGCACCTCGTCAATGATATACACCTTGTACTGGCAGACGGTGGGCAGAAAGGCAGTCTCGTCCCGCAGGTCGCGAATGTCATCCACACTGTTGTTGGACGCAGCGTCGATCTCGGAAACATCCAGCACGGTACCGTCATCAATGCCCCGGCAGACCTCACACTCGCCGCAGGGGTCGGGGCTGGAATGATCCAGGCAGTTGATGGCCTTGGCAAAAATTTTGGCGCAGGTGGTTTTGCCTGTGCCTCGGGTACCGGTAAACAGGTAGGCATGACCAATGCGGCCGGAGGCAATCTGGTTTTGCAGCGCAGTGACGATGGGTTCCTGGCCCACCACATCGGCAAACTTTTGCGGCCGCCATTTGCGGTACAGTGCGTGGTACATCTGCCGGGCCTCCTCTGCCATGGATACAAAAAGCGGACCGGCCGGCTGCGCTGCTTTGCATACGGATGCAGGCTTGCCGCGGCGCCGGGTACACACCGCTTAATGCTGCTCGGTTCCCCGCCTGACATGGTTCACGGGGCACCCGCGCACGGGGCCCGCATCCGTATGCAAAACAGCGCAAATACAGCCCTGTCCGCTTTTGCTATTATACAATAGTTTCCCGCCAATTGCAAGGGGTGGATGTGGCAGAAACCTGTCACCATGGAAACACTGGGCAGCTGATGCCATACATGGAACACATTACACAGTAGCCCTGACCCAATGGAACCGACAGCATATGCCAAACTCTCAGGGGACTTTCCTTATGCGCTTTTTGCGCAGAACCTCCACAGCAACCAGCCCAGCGATGGTGGCAATGCTTACCAGTTCCGCGCCGCGCCAACTGAGCGGTTCTGCCCAAGATACCGTAAAGCTGCCGTTATAATCGGAGGACAAAACCACCGCCACCTTGCCGGTAACCGTGGGTCCCAGCGACAGGGCGCCGCCGTCATTGGCGGTGATGCGGTAACCCGGATAAGCGATCAGAGGAAGTTCCAGGCTGCTGTCACTGCTGCCGTTGCCGGTGGCCGTGATGGTAAAGGTGTTGCCGTCGCGGGTGCTGCCCACCAGCACAGCCCCATCCACCGTATGAATGGTGGTGTCATTGACCCATTCTTCCTCAAACAGGGCAGGAATATACTCCAGGTTGGAGCTGTCTTTGCCGGACAGAAGCTCTCTGCCTTCCGTGATGCGGTTACGGCCGTAATAGCCATAGGCATACTGTCCGGCCTCCATCCAGCCGGACCAGCAGCCCAGTCCCACCAGGCAGCAGGCGGTCAAAACGGCAGCGCGCTGTCCAAAGGACTTGTGCAGCACCAGCACAGCCGCACCGCCCATGGCGGCAAAACAAAGTGTGACCACCATCAGATAGCGGAATGGAAACTGAATATTGCACAGGAACGCAGCAACCCGGTCGCCCAGCAGGTTGTACAGACCGTTCCAATCCATCCAGCCCACCAGGTAGACTGCCAGTCCGCCCAGCACAGCCGCAATGGTGCCAATCTGGCGGCCGCGGCGCAGCGCGGCAGGGCACAGCGCCCGGCAGATCAGGTAAGCAAGCGCGCCCAGCACCAGCCCGCCACCGATACGCAGTGCACCGGTGGACAGATCCTGGTCCCACAGGCGGAAAAGATAGCCAAAGGAGATCCGGGCTGTGTTGAGGTCCCGGTTCTGCACGGTGGTACCCAGCCAGCTTCCGCCCAGCAGTGTGGTGAGGAAGGGGAACAGAAACCACAGGTTGACCAGTACGGTAAGTACGGCCCCCTTCAGAAGAATCCAAAGGTTTCTGGGCCGGAAGGCCCGGTGCCAGCACAGCAATACCAGCACAACGGAAAACTGCGCCATGATTTCAGTGCTGACAAGATGACACTGCAACAGGCCGGTATAACCCAGCATCAACGGCAGCCAGGCACGGTCGTGCCGGCGTGCCGGGACATCGTCTGCGTACAGCGCCCAGAACCCGTAGGCGATCAGCGGCAAAAAGCACAGCGCAATGCTTTCCCCGATGCCGTGCCGCCAATAAACATCGCTGAACCGATAACTGGCGGTAGCAAACAATGCGGTGGCCACAAAGGCGGGCATCCGGCTGCCCAGCATTCGGTGAAAACAGAACCATGCAATGCCCACCGTCAGTACAGCCAGTAAAATCAGCAGGGCGTTCAGTGCCTGGTACAGCGGAAAGCCCAGCAGCACCAGCACAGCAGGAAAATACAGCAGCAATTCCCCGTAAAACAGGGGGCTGCCGTAGCCGTATCCGTTCAGGTCCTGCGTGTACAGCCGCACCGGAAACTGCCCGTTTTTCAATTCTTGGGCGATGTTCCAAATACGGCCATAGTGAAAGTGGGTGTCCGGGCCATGTCCGGCAAAGTCGCTGAAAGCCGGCAAAGCGGCCAGAACCGTTACAGCCACCAACCCTACCAGGACCGCCCGCCGCTTGGTATCGGGGGCCCAGGGGGACAGAGGACTCAGTGCCAGGGCCAGCCCGTCCACCAGCGCAAAGATCAGCAGGTTGATCACCCACAGCGCAATCCGCCATCCAAAATCTTCCTGCACAGTCACCTTGCTGACTGTCAGCGAAGAGTCCCGTGCATAGACCATCAGGCTGCTTTCTGTGCAGCGGCTCTGCACCCAAAAATGGCCCTCTGCATGGGTTGATTCCGGTTTCAGTTTCAAGTCATAGCCGGCGCCCTCTCCGTTTGGCAGATTCACGCGCAGTGTACCGGCTGCGCTTTTTTCCATGGCGGAAGTGATGATCTGCTCGTTAGGGGCGGTGTCCTGCTGAAACGCGTTCGCCGCCGTGGAGCCGCTGCACTGATATTCCACCGAAAAGGCATACCGCCCACGGGTTAGCTCCGGACCATTCCACAAAAATATGCCGACACCCACATCATTTTCATCGGCAGCATTGCTTTCGGCCATATTTTGATAGAATGCCATGCCGTCGGTGTTATCTGTGTCAATGCCCACGCTGTCCCCCTGAACGCTCAGCGGGATCTGAAGCTGGGCAGGGGAAAAGTCCGGCCCGGTCAGCGTGATGCTGGTGATCGGACGCGCAAGCCAAAAAAGTCCGACCAGCAGCACCAGCAGCTCAAGCGCCAGTACCCCGGTCCAGACCGGATGCGTGGTCATCCATCTGCGCAGCGTGCATATCTTCATACAAGTACCCCTTTTTCCTCATTCCTATCGGGTGGAACGGCGGCAAAATCAACCGTTCACAGCCAAAAACCATCCTTATTATGACACCAGACCCTGCATTTTGCAAGCGAGAGAATGCTGCACGGAAACTCTATGCAATGCCCGCAAAAAACCGTGCCGGCGCTGTGAGAGACAGGCGCCGGCACGGTGGATAACGCGGGACAGGAACCGATCAGAGACTGCCTTTTCCAATGCCCCATTTTTTGAAGTAACGCATCATACTGCCAAGCTGCATCTTGAATTTGCCGGCATCCCGCATGGGGGCACGGTGCCAGGCGTGGATCGCCCTAAACTGGGGAAGCAGGTAGACCTTTCCCAGGCGCAGCACCTTCTGGGTCAGATCTGCGTCCTCAACATACATAAAATAGTTTTCGTCAAAGCCGCCGATCTGCCGAAGCACTTCCGTTCGCACCGCCATGAAGCTGCCGGTACAAAATTCGATGGGACGAGGGGAGGTCAAATCCTCGTCCTGCATGGTGTAATGGCGGTCGGCACGGTCAAAAAGGGAACCGGGCAGCTTCGGCGCCAATTGACGGGCAAACAGCAGCCATGGGGTGGGTTTGCGCCGCGGAAGATGCTGAATGCGCCCATCCGGAAAGTAAAGTTGCGGGGTTGCCATGGCCGCGTCAGGGTGTTTCATCAGCCAGTCGGCCAGCGGATGCAGCACATCCGATTCCAGCAAAATGTCCGGATTCAGGATGAAATGGACTTGGCTGGTTAATTTGGGCAGCACTGTGTTGTGGCCACCGCCGAACCCTACATTTTTCGGCAGGCAGATCACCTCTACGCGGGAGTCGGCAAAATCCGTCTCGGCCAGGCGGTGCCCGCAGCCATCCGGGCTGGCGTTGTCCACCACATACAGGGCAAGATCGCCCGCCGTGTATTGCAGGATGCTGCGCACAGCGGCGCAGACCTCGTCATAGTCACAGTATGAGACAATGCAGGCACTGAGGGAAAGCGACATAAACAACTTCCTTCAAACAGGTACCGTCAGTGCTCACAAACCCATTGACGGTCCAGATATTTTTCAAAGAATTCGTCGGCGGAAAGCGGGACCGTGTACAGAGAACCCTGTACAAAGTCGGCTCCAGCGCGTTTGGCCAGCTGATCCTGCGGGACACTGGCAATGCCCTTGATGCAGACGTGAACGCCAAGCTGATGGAATAATGCCAGCAAAGCGGGCAGCGCCGGATTGGCTGCGTCGGCGGCATCGCCGGCAAAGTCCGAGGACAGCTTGACCCAGCGCGGATTCAACTTGCGCAGCATTTCCAAGCTGAACCATTCCGGTGAGAAGCCATCCAAGGCAACCATGATGTCATGGCTGCGCAGGATGCGCGTCAGGTCGGAAAGATGCCGGTCGCCGGCGGCATAACAGCCGTTGTTCAGTTCCAGGCAAAGCGTATTGGGCTGCAGCTCGTACTGGACAGCCATCTGGCAAACACTCTCCAGAAAGCTTTTTTGGATGATCTGACGGCTGCTGATGTCCATGCTGATGCCGAAATTTGGCACCAGCAACTGCCACTGACGAACCTGGTTCATGGCGTGTTCCAGTGCCCAGCGGCCAACCGTCAGAATATCGCCGCTGTCCTCCAGGGCTGCCATCAGCTCCTCGTGTGTTACGTTGGGATAATCGCCGCTGGACCAGTTTAGAATGGCTTCGGCGGCAGTACATACGCCGGTTTTGCTGTTCAGCTGCGGCTGATACTGCAAAGAAAACCCCTCAAAAGAATGGTGCACAGCCTGATGAATGGCGCTGCGCAGTGCATTAAGCCGCTGCTCATCCCGGTACATTTCTTCCGAGTAGGCGCACAGGCTGCCGGGGGCTGTGCGCTTGGCTGTGTTCATGGCCACTTCCAAACGGCGGTGAAGATCCTCGGCGCGATTGCCGTCAGCAGGGTACAGCACATAGCCGCCGGTTAAAACCAGCGGGATCTCCTCTTCGCCCACCCTCAACTCGGTGGCGGCGGTACTGTAACGGGAAAAGACAATCTCCAAATCCTCCGGCTCCGCTTCATCCATCCAATAGGCAAATTTGTCGCCATCCATGCGGAAGAGATAACCGGGCAAATGCATGGCCAGCAGCTTTTCAGCAAAGGCGCGCAGCACCTGGTTGCCGAACGCATAGTCATGGCTGCCGTTAATGCGGCTGAAATCATCAATGTCAAACAGCAAAATGCCGCCGCTCTGTTCCGGTCGCGAAAGCGTCTCGTACAACCTTGAACGAAACTCATGGATCGTGTACAGGTTGGTGGTGCTGTCGTACTTGGGGCTCAGCCCCATATTGCGCAGTACAACGGCAAATGATGCGGGGTTGCCTGCGGCATCCCGGCGAAGTACACCGCGGCTGCGAATCCAGACATATTGGCCGGATCGGTTGCGGATACGATACTCACAGTGATGCACGTCATCGGTCTGGCCCAGCATCATCTGCTCCAGATTTTTCACAAACTTGTTCTGATCTTCGGGATGTATCCGGCAAAGCCACATCCAGTCAGAGGCTTCCATATACTCGTCCTTCAGGTCAAACTCCTCGACGGCGACAGCGCTCCAGCGGGAGCGCCCGTTCACAAGGTCACAAACATAAAAGTAGACATCCATCGCACTTTGCGAAAGCATTCCGAACAAGTCGCAATCGAGCAAAGAATTTTGTGTTGAAGCGATCGTACCCACCTCCTTCTCCGCGGCGAACGCAAACAAAAGATTTGCTAATTTATAGTACCACATTTTTCGACACTTGTCATGCAAATTACCAAAAATGCCGGAAACTTTGTGAGAAATATCGCATACGATGCAATGAAACGGGAGATGGACTGGCCATACCGCATGGACCATGCCAGTGTTATGGAACAGTATGGACAAAAGCCGAAAAAATAACGGCGGAACATAAAATGGCGGATGGGGGCAAGAAGGTAAACTTATCTTGACAACACGCCCGCGTTTTAACTAACCAGATTGCTTCGAAAACCGGAAAATAAAAAATGCCGCGTTTCTGCCTAAAGCCAGGCGGAGAAACGCGGCACTTTTGGAGCTACTGGCCGGACTTGAACCGGCGGCCTGCTGATTACGAATCAGCTGCTCTACCAACTGAGCCACAGTAGCATTTGCTGTGCGTGGCCGGAGAGCACACGCAACAACATATAGTATACAATATTTTTCTGGAAAGTCAATACACGCGGCTAAAAAATGGCACGAAAGGAAAAATCAGGGGGAATTCGGAAGGGCAGGATGTCCAGCGGTGTTGTTGCTGCCCTTCTCTGCATTTTGCGCAGCGGGGACCGCCTGCTGTGCATCACTTGGAATAATGACGGGAATAAAGCGGCTGGCGAAACGGCCGCGTCCGCGGCTACGCACATAGAAATAGCCGATGATTGAGAAAGCCACTGCACCGATAAAGTTAACAAACAAGTCTTCCATGGTATCCAGAAGCCCCACATCCAGATAACCGCCCACTCCCAGCGCGGTTTGTGTGCCATCCCCCTGCACGACGATCACATCAACGATATCCCGGATCACAGCTGCCCGATTGCTGTCGTTGGGGCTGAGCAGAACGCTGCCGATCTGGTGAATGACAGAATCTTTTTGCATGTCCAGCAGGAACAAATGGTCCATTCCGGCTTCAAAAAATTCCCACAGCACGCCCACTGTCATGGAAAAACAGAAGGCTACAATGGCCAGATAGAGGGGCGACAGCGAAAACTTGACCTTGTCATTTCGGTTGAGAATGTCCAACAGCGAAAATCCAATAGCTGCGCACAAAAAGCCGTTCATGGTGTGCAGCATCGTGTCCCAGTTGGGAATATAGAGATAGAACGCTTGAATCTCACCCAGTATCTCTGCTGCATAGATAAACAGCAGAATAATAATTTCCAGCGTGTTCGGGATGTCAATCTTCAGCTTTCGCTCCAGAACGGCGGGCAAGGTGAACAGAACAAGCGTGAGAATGCAGAGAAACACATTCTCAAAATTTCGATTGAAAATCTGTGCGATCATCACCAGAATCACCGAGAGCCGCAGCAAAAAGTATACCGTCATAACAAGACGTTTGTTCTTAACCGTGCTGCTGAACTCGGCTGGCAGAAAATGTTGCTTCTTTTCGGAATGTTTCATAACACCTTACCTTTGCCGGAACACCGGCATTAATCCAAAGAAAAATCGCTGGGGTCGAATTTGGGCAGCTCCTGCCGTCGCGGAACACGCATCAGCGGATCATAATGAAATTTGCGGCAACTGTAATAGGGCGAGACAACGCCGCGTTTGCGGCAATAGATCATCTTGCCATCCGCAGCAAGGGCGCCATACGTACAGTATGAACAGGCGGGTGCAATTTTACTTCCATATATTTTTTTGGGGAACATCATACGGCAATTTCTCCCGCCCCTGCGCAACTTCCTGTGAAGAGTCTCTCAACTTACAAAAATATTATAAAATTTTCGGCCTGTTTTGTAAAGCACGGCAGCCAGAAACAACAACAGAACAACTGCGGCATCGGGCGGGAGCCGGTTTGTCACAATGACGCGCTGCCTCAGGGAGCTGTATACACTCAGCTCGCCGGACAGAAATGGCGAGCACAGGCGAAGCAGCCCCTGCAATGCCGGCAGATGCATCACCCGCGAAAGCAAAAACCGCCCCATCGGCATCTTTGCGCCGGCCAACTGGCGGACCTGCACAAAGACCGACAGGCCTAAAACGCTGAGGCAAAACCCGCAGCCCCACAATGCGGCTCGGCCTCCCAGGGCGGCAAAAGCATCACAGCCGGCAGTTACTTCCAAAGCGCCGCGCAAATATGCCGCCTGTTGCGGATGGAGGGGGAGCAGGCTTTCCAGCAGGGCCAGTGTAATCCGGGCGAACAGGACACAGCCGCACACAGCCAGACAGCTGTCCACAGCGGTGCCCACGGCTTGCGGCAGGGTGACTGGCCGGATGTCCGCCGCGGTCTGTTCGGCAGGGCGGTGCGCAAAAACTGCCTGCCCGGCAGGCCGCTTGCCGCGCCGGCCGGGAAGCAGCAGCAACGCGGCGCACAGCAGATTCGCTGCCAGCTGAAGTCCGTACAGCAGCACGCCGATCTGTACAGAACCCAACATCAGCCCACCCACACAGCCTACAACAAACCCTGGCCCGGAGCAGCAACCTAAAATCAGCAGTCGCTGTGCCTGATCCGAAGTCAGCTGTCCTCGCTCCAACTGGTCGCCGGTCAGTCTGGCACAGACGGCGTAGCCGCCCAACCAGGACATCAGCAACAACAACGGTGCAGAGGGGGATGATATCCCCCAGGCTCGAGTGAGCGGCAACAGCGGCCGGGAAATTGCGCGGCATTCCGGCAGGGAAAGTAACAGCGCGCTCACGATAAAAAAGGGAAACAATGCCGGCAGCACGCTGTTGACACACAACAGGATACCGGCGCGAAATCCACCCGCGGCCGCCTGCGGCCTTGCCAGCAGCAGGATGGCGTATCCAACTGTCAGACAGGCGACAGCCCCGCTTTTGAATCGTTTGCTCATATCCAGGCCTCCTGCGCTATATATTTGGTTGTATGCCTGACGACGACCTGTTCAGAGGAGGGGCATGACCATGAAACGATACCGCCCGGAAAAGCCCAAGCGCCGCAAGCGTGATCCCCCGCAGATGCCGGTTCTGTTTGCCCAACCGGAAGACAATTTCTATCGTTTGCCGGAGCTGGAAATTCGCAACGGAGTGGTGCAGACGGATGGATGCCGGCGGGTGCTGGAATTCTCGCCGGAGCAGATCTGCCTGGACATGGGCGCTGTTGTCATTACATTGTATGGGGCAAATATGCAGATAGAATCCTTTTCCGGCAGGCGTCTGGCCGTAACGGGCAGGATCAGCCGCCTGGATTTTACCTCGAGGTGGAGGGGCCGCAATGGTAAAGGCTGAATTTCATCTGCCGGATACCTTTCGGATTCTGGCGGAAGGGCAGGAAAGCGTTTCTCTCCTGAGTGCTGCCGCAATGGGCGGTTTGCGTTTTCGGCATGTACGTATGGTCAAGCATGGGATATCGTTCACCATGACGGGGCGCGACTATATACAGCTTGGCAGGCTGGCTGCCCGGCAGGGGGTAAGGCTGCGGGTGATTGGCCGGCGGGGGCCCGGCACTCTGCTTGGCCGGATTTGGGCAAGGCCCGGGCTGTGGATCGGCGCCGTTCTTTTTTGCCTGCTTGTCTGCTTTCTGTCTGGGTTTGTCTGGCGGATTGACTTCGGCACACTGGACGGGGAACAGGCGGCGGAAATGCGGGCGTTGTTGGCAGATGCCGGTCTGTGCGAGGGCAGCCGGGTGAGCGGGCCGGCGCTTCAGACAGCCCGTGATCTGGCCGCAACGCAGAGCGACCGGTTTGGGTGGATCACCCTGAACTTTTCCGGCGGATGCTTGGCCGTCGAGAGCACACCGTATCATCGGCAGGAAATCCGCACGGACACGCCGGAAACCGCACTGTATGCCGCCGCAGATGCGGAGATCATACAGATCCGGGTGGAAAGCGGCTTTGCCCGTGTGGCACCGGGCCAGTATGTGGCCGAAGGCCAACTGCTGGCAAATGGCATTCGCAATGACCGTAACGGGGAACCGGTATACCAGACAGCCTCCGGCAGCGTCTTTGGACGCATGCATCTAAAGGTTGACGCAGAGCAGCCGCTGCAGCAGCAGCTGCCCGTCTTGACCGGGCAGCATGCCGCCAGCGCAACGCTTTGTCTGCTGGGATTCAGGTTTCCGTTGCAGAAAGACCAGGCGCCGCTGCCGGATGGAATCCTCACGGAGGAGTGGATGCCGCTTACGCTGGGAGAGCTGGCGCTGCCCGGATGCCTGCACACCATAACCAGCTGGACGCAGACGCTGCAGACCGTCACCCATACCCCGGCGGCTGCCGAAGCGCTGGCTCGGCGAAACTGCTACCTGAAGCTGCGAAGCCAATGGCCGGATGCTGTCATCGAAGAACAAAGTTTCTTCTGTGAACAGACGGAAACTGCCGTAACCTGCCGGGCAGAATTTGTCTTTTGCGCCGACATTGCTCGCCCTGGCCTGGCGGTGCCGGAGATGCCCACAGTGCAAGGCTGACAGTTGGCTCGGGAGATTGCCAACAACGCCCTGCAAAATTTTGTGCAAAATACACAGTTTCTTTTGCGGCAAATTGTGCTATAATTCTGATAGTACACTCGGAATGTGGAGGTTATTGGCCTGGTGGAAAAGGGAATCGAGCTGGACAGCATCGAGCTGGCTGCCGCTATCTTTGGCAGCTGCGATGAGAACATTCGCATGTTGGAGCAGGCATTTCATGTCACGGCAGTCTGCCGCGGATCGACGCTGAAGTTTACCGGTGACCCGGAAGATGTCGAAGCTGCCATCCATGCGGTGGATGGTATGTCCACGCTGCTGCAAAATCACACTCCGCTGGAGGAACAGACAGTGCGCTACTGCATTAGTCTGGCACGCGGCGGGGAAGAAAAGCGACTGAAGGAACTCAATGACGATTTTGTGGCGGTGACAGCCAAAGGCAAACCCATCCATCCCAAAACGCTGGGCCAGAAAGAATACCTCGCCGCGATCCGAAGCCATGCGATCACTTTCGGTGTCGGCCCGGCAGGCACCGGCAAAACCTATCTGGCGGTCGCCATGGCGGTCAAGGCATTCAAAAGCAAGGACGTCAGCCGTATTATCCTGACCCGCCCGGCGGTGGAGGCAGGGGAAAAGCTGGGCTTTTTGCCCGGTGATCTGCAAACCAAGGTGGACCCGTATCTGCGTCCCCTGTATGATGGCCTGTTTGACCTGCTGGGGGCCGAGACCTTTCAAAAGCTGATTGAGAAACAACTGATTGAGGTTGCTCCCTTGGCCTATATGCGCGGCCGTACGCTGGATGACGCCTTTATCATCCTGGACGAAGCGCAGAACACCAGCCCTGAACAGATGAAGATGTTTCTGACGCGGATGGGCACGGGCAGCAAGGTGGTTGTCACCGGCGATGTGACGCAGATTGATCTGCCGGACAAGAGCCGCAGCGGTCTGGTGGACGCTTTGCGGATTCTGCGCGGCATTGACGGCATTGCGCAGATCTATTTCACAGACAAGGATGTGGTGCGCCACCGTCTTGTACAGCAGATCATCCGTGCCTATGAGCAGGCGGCCCGTAACAGCGCGCGCCGCCGGAATACAACTGAAAAGCCCGGCCCCGACCAGCCGGATCAAAAGGAAGAATAAATGTCTATACGAACGGAGGAAATGTCCTATGTCCAACAAGGTCCTGATCACCAACTCGCAGAACACAGTCAAAATTCCGTCCGGGTTGCGCATCCTGATCCGCCGCAGCTGCAATGCAGTGCTGGAATACGAAAAGTTTGACGGACCTGCCGAGATCAGTGTCACCTTTGTGGATAATGCCCGCATTGCGGAGTTAAACGCGCAGTACCGCAACAAGCCCACTGCCACCGATGTGCTCAGTTTTCCCATGGGGGAAAACGGCGTCTATGATATTGACGAGGACAACGGCTGCAAGATCTTGGGCGACATTGTTATCTCGATGGAACGTGCCATGGAACAGGCGGAGCTGTATGGGCATTCCCTCCAGCGGGAAGTGGCCTATCTGACCGTCCATTCCATGCTGCATCTGTTGGGCTACGACCATGAGGCGGGCGGTCTGGCCGCAGTGCATATGCGGGAAAAAGAGGAAGCCGTCCTGGTGCAGCTGGGTCTGCCGCGTACCGTCTCCTATACCAGCGATGAAGTCTGAACTGAAACGGTTTGGCCGCGGATTCGTCTACGCCTACAATGGGATACGGTTGGCCATCCGGGAGGAGCGCAACATCCGGTTTCATCTCTGTGCGGCGGCATATGCCTATCTCGCAGCTGTTTTGGCCGGACTGGGAGCGAGCGAGTTTGCACTGCTTTCGCTGGCCATTTTCTGTGTGATCCAGGCCGAACTGATGAATTCGGCGGTGGAACGGGCGGTGGACAAGCCGGATACCACCCATTGGTGGAGCGCCGGAGCCGCCAAAGACATGGCAGCCGGTGCAGTGCTGATGAGCGCCGTTGGCGCATTGTTTGCGGGCGGATTCCTGTTTTTGAAGCCGGACCGCCTGATGCGGTTGTGGTCCGCCCTGACTGCCAACCCACTATACTTGATTTTGCTGGCCATATCACTGATACTGGCCTATCTGTTTGTGTTCCGCTTTGGCGGCGCACCCAAAAAGGAAGGTTTGCCCGATGACAACAAGCAAGCATGATCCCGTCCAGACCAGCAGCGTTTTTGTAGCGCTGGTGGGCCGCCCCAATGTGGGGAAATCCAGCCTGACCAACCATCTGGTAGGGGAAAAGGTTGCCATCGTTACCCAAAAGCCGCAGACCACCCGCAACCGGATCATGGGCATTGTGACCAAGGGGCCGGTGCAGTATGTGTTTATGGACACCCCAGGCATCCACAAACCCCGCAACAAGCTGGATGCCCGCATGACACAGACGGCCTCGGCCAGTCTGGCGGATGTGGATGTCACCTTGATGCTGTTTGAGCCCGCGGGCCCCTTCACCGAGTCGGAACTGAAAATGGTGGAGGCACTGAAAAAGGCCGGGCCGTCCATCGGCATCATCAATAAGGTGGACCTGCTCACCGACTTTGCCACTTTGGAGGCCCGCAAGCGGCAGATTGAAGAGCTTGGCGTCTTTGAAAAAGTTCTTGCCATCTCTGCCAGGGACGGTACCGGGTGCGAGGAGCTGTTCCCACTGCTGGCGGCCTATGGCAGCGAAGGTCCCCATTACTTTGATGATGATGCCTATACGGATCTGCCCGAAAAGGAACTGGTGGCGGAACTTGTCCGGGAAAAAGCACTGCTTTTCTTGCGGGAGGAGGTTCCCCACGGCATTGCAGTGGTGGTGGATTCCTTTAAGGAGCGCCCGGACAAGAACCTGATTGATATTACGGTGGACATTGTCTGTGAGAAAAAAAGTCACAAGGGAATGATTATTGGCAAGGGCGGTCAGATGCTGAAAAGGATCGCCACAGCCGCCCGGCTGGATTGCGAGGAGATGCTTGGCACCAAGGTCAACCTGCAATGTTGGGTGAAAGTCCGGGAGGACTGGCGCGATAACGAGCGCCAGCTGGACAACCTGGGCTTTGCCAAGCCCTGAACCGGCGCCTGTAAATCTTCCTACAGGCGCCCCGGTCAGACAAACCTCTCCAGTTTGCTGCGTTACACTGGATCGTATCACAGCAATTTGAAGGAGGGAAGCAACATGTGTCTGACGGGCGGCCCGGAGGAGCAATGGCGGCTGTTTGCCGAAACGGGAAGTATCTGGTATTATCTGGGCTACAAAACACAGCAGCGCCTGACCAATGCGCTGGGAGAGGATGGCTATGCAGCAGACAGCAACGACGGGGCTTGTCCTGCGTCAGATCCGTGTGGGGGAGGCCGATCAGATCCTGACGCTTCTGACCCCTGACCTGGGGCTGGTCTCGGCCTCCGCCCGGGGCAGTCTGCGCCCAAAAAACAAGCTGTTCAGTGCGTGCAGCCTTTTCTGCTACTCGGAATTTGTGCTGACCTCAGGCAGATCCCACTATTTTGTGGATCAGGCACAGGTCCGGCGTGTATTCCACGGTCTGACCGACAGCATCGAGCGTATGAGCCTGGCAACCTATCTGTCGGAAATTGCCGCCGGCCTTTCACCTGCGCCGCCGGAATCATCCGAACATTTGCGCTTGCTGCTCAACAGCTTTTATATGATTGGGACGGGCAGGCGCCCGCTGCTGCAGCTCAAGGCGATTTATGAACTGCGCTCCATGACCCTGTCCGGTTATATGCCGCAGCTGTTGGCCTGCGCTGTCTGCGGCAAGTATGACGGCGGCGATTTTTACCTGGATCCCGCCGAAGGTACGCTGCTCTGCGCTGAATGCGCCCAAAAGAATAACCGCACCCCGAACCTGGATGCCGGTGCGCTGTATGCATTGCGCCATATTTGTCTGGCAGAGGATGCAAAGCTGTTTTCCTTTACACTCTCTGTCCCCAGCCTGAAACGGCTGGCATCGGTCAGCGAGAAGTATCTGCTGGCACATCTGGGACAGGGACCCAAAAGCCTGGAATTTCTAAAAACATTGGGGGATCTGTGATCCACCCATCACATGGAGTAACATATTTTTATGGATCAGTCTTATCGAATCACACTGGAACTGGATAAGATCATTGCCCGCGCCACTGATCTTTGCGCCTGCCGTGAAACCAAGGAGATGATGCGGTCCATTGAGCCGTATCAGACGCCTGAGGATGAGCGCTGGGCGTTGGCTCAAACCGATGCAGTCAACTCGCTTTTGATCAAAAATGGCAGCCCGAGGTTTGGTGCGGTGGCGGATGCGCGCCGCATTGCTGCCCATGCGGTAAAGGGCGGCATCCTGTCGATGGGGGAACTGCTGGAAATCGCTGCCACACTGCGCAATTTTGATGGCCTGAGCAAGTGGTACGGCGTCTCGGATCATGACGCGCTGCCGGTGGATGACCTGTTTTTTGCCCTAAGTCCCCAACCGGTTCTGGAACGTCAGATTACCGAGTCTATCCTTTCCCCGGAGGAAATGGCGGATACCGCCAGCACTGCCCTGCGTGAGCTGCGCCGCAAGATCCGTCAGACGGAAGATTCTATCCGCACCAAGCTGGATAACATCATCAAAAACTCCACCACCAACAAATTTTTGCAGGATGCGGTGGTTTCGCTGCGCAACGGCCGTTATGTAGTGCCTGTTCGGGCGGAGTATCGCGGTGAGATCGGAGGCGTTATCCACGACGTTTCCTCTACCGGTGCAACAATCTTTGTGGAGCCCACCGCTGTGGTGGAAGCCAATGCCCGCATTATGCAGCTGCGCGCCCAGGAGCAGGAGGAGATCACCCGAATTTTAACGGCATTTTCCTCCCAGGTGGCGCAGCTGGAACCCCAGTTCTCCCACAGCTATGAGGCGATGCTGCAGATTGATCTTCTGCTGGCCAAGGCCCGTCTGGCGGTGGAGGAAAATGCGTTTATGCCCACCGTAAATGATGGGGTTCGTTTCCGGTTGAACAAAGCACGTCATCCGCTGATCGACAAGAAAAAGGTTGTGCCGGTGGATATCACACTGGGCGATGCGTATGATACCCTGGTTATCACCGGTCCCAACACCGGCGGCAAAACGGTTTCGCTGAAAACGGCTGGATTGCTGAATGCCATGGCCCAGCATGGCTTTCTGATTCCTGCTCACGAGAGCAGCGCTGTCTGCTGCTTTACAGAGTACCTGGCGGACATTGGTGATGAGCAAAGCATTGAGCAGAGCCTGTCCACCTTCTCCGGCCATATGAAACGGATCACGGAAATTCTGCAGTTGGCCCGGCGCGGCACGCTGGTCCTTCTGGATGAGCTGGGGGCCGGCACCGATCCCGCTGAAGGTGCAGCTCTGGCTGTCAGCATTTTGGAACGCCTGCGCAGGCAGGGGGCACTGCTGATGGCCACCACCCACTATGCCGAGCTGAAGGTCTACGCCCTGGAAACGCCTGGTGTGGTGAATGCCAGCTGTGAGTTTGACGTGGAGAGCCTGTCACCCACCTACAAGCTGAGCGTGGGTGTGCCGGGCAAATCCAATGCGTTTCTGATCAGTGCCAAGCTGGGAATCCCCGAAGAGATTATTGACGCTGCTAGGGCACATATGTCCAGCGATGACAAGCGCCTTGACAGCGTATTGGCGCAGCTGGACGATCTGAAACTCCAGCTGAAGGCAGCCCAGGATGACGCGGAGCAGGCACGTGCCCAGGCGGAAAATGCGCTTGCCAGCGCTGAGGCCAAACGTGATGAGCTGATTCGGCAGGGGGAGAAAGAGCTGGAGGCTGCCCGCAAACAGGCCCATGACCTGGTGCAGCAGGTGCAAAATGATGCCTATGCGCTGACCGACGAGCTGCGGCGCATTCAGAAGGATGAGAAGGCAAGCGCTGCCCAGCGCGCTATCCGTGCCCGTGAGATTGCCCGCAAGGACACCGAAAAGCTGCTCTCCCGCACGGAGAGCGGCGCCCGACCCAAAAAGGAATTTGTACCCTTGAAGGATGCGCAACCTGGCCAGGAGGTCGTAATTGCGGAGCTGAATCAGCTGGCAAACGTACTTTCCCGTCCGGACCGGGATGGGATGGTAGAGGTGCGTGCCGGCATTATGAAGACAAAGGTGCCGCTGTCCGGTCTGCGTGCACCGGACAAGATGGAAAAGCCGCAAAAACAGCGTCAGCCGGCCCGTTCCCGCACCACAGTCCAGCTGGATCACGACCGCAAAGCCAGCATGGAACTGAACCTGTTGGGGTATACGGTGGAAGAGGCGCTGGCCGAGACGGACAAGTTCCTTGATAATGCGGTCCTGCGCGGTCAAAATACCGTCTACATTATTCACGGCAAGGGGACCGGTGCCCTGCGTGCCGCAATTCAAAAACATCTGCGAACTCACAAGAGCGTCAAGAGTTTTCGCCTGGGGCGCTATGGTGAGGGCGAGACCGGCGTGACTGTGGTGGAGTTGAAATAACGCGGCCACCGCCATGTTGGACGGGTGATCAAAATGGAAAAAGCCTGTCCCCTCAGCAACAGATTTTGCTGTTCTGAGGAGACAGGCTTTTATCGCTGTTTTCTTTCGCCGCTGCTATTTTAATATTCCATCCAGAACCTGCTGATAATACCAGGGCTTGGGCGCGTGGAAAGTTTTCCCGGCCAGATAGCCAAACGCCAAGTCCTGAATATGGGCGGGAAAGGCCAGCTCCCAGGCACACAAGGCCTGGTATTTCAGCCTTAGTTCCCGGTTGGCAGCGTGATTGCCGTACTTGGAATCACCCAAAATCGGGCAGCCGATGCTGGCCAGGTGGGCACGAATCTGATGGGTGCGTCCGGTGACGAGTTCCACACGGAGCAACGCCAGCCGCCCGCTGACCGCGAGAGTTTCATAGGCGGTGATAATCTCTCTTGCGCCGGGGCAGGGCTTGTTAACCACCCGCACAATACCGGCTTCGGCGTCTTTTAGCAGGTAGTCGTGCAGTGTGGCGGCGGGCAGGTGGGGACGGCCGAAGGTCACACACAGGTACCGCTTACGAATGGTACGCTGACGAATGCTGTCTGTCAAAAAAGCTTCAGCGGCAGGCGTCTTTGCCAGCAACACCAGCCCGCTGGTTCCGGTATCCAGCCGGTGGCAAAGGCGTGGCGGCCTGCCGGCCTGCCAGTGGCCGCTATTGTATAGGACCTTACAAACCCGGTTGAGCAGTGTGTCCGGGTTCGGCCCTTCCACCGGGATGCCGGCGGGTTTGTTTGCCACGATCAGGTCCTCATTTTCATAGATCAATTCCGCTGGCCGCAGGGACAAAAAAGCGGGTCCCGTTTGCGGTGCCACGCCCAGCTGCTCGTCTGTCAGATACAGGCGGACCACATCGCCATTTTGCACTCGCGTGGAAAGCGGCTGCTTTTTGCCGTTCAGCTTGATCTTGTTTTCCCGCAGGGCTTTGTTCAGGCGCCCGATCCCAAGCGCAGGAAATTGTTCGGACAAATACCGGTCTAGCCGCACCGGCAGCAGGCTTTTTATATGCAGTTCTCTCATTTTTGGATCGTCTCCAATTCCACGCCCCATAAGACGGTGGCGTCGTCGATATCCAGGGTAATCATCAGCCAGCCGGGGTCGCTGTCATCAAATTTAGTGATAGGGTAGGTCTGCCCATTTGCACAAATGGCCGTAGCCTGCTCCAGCTTTGCTCTTGTGAAAGGTGCATCGGCAAAGCAGACAGTCTTTTTATCACTGTCCAGCACGCCCCGGTTCCACAGGCCGTCCGTATAGTCTGCCAGCCGCAGCGGGTATCCATCACCGTAACGAGTGCAAAGCCCATCGCCGGAAAATTCCTCCATGCCAGGTGCAATCACATACCATCTGCTTCCATCCGCTGCGGTTACTTCGCCGCACCATGCCAGTTCCTTGATGGATTCCACGTGCTGCAAAAACAGGCCCTCATCGTGGAAAAGATAGAGCGAATCCTCCTGCAAGCGGCCGGCATCGAGCTCGGTCAGCGTTTGCCTTCGGACTTGCGACAGCACACCCGCATCGTAGCGGGCCGCAAACGGGTCGTTGGTGGTCATGTTGTGATCGGCAGCGTACAGGGCCAGATGCAGGGCATCATCCTGGATGCCGTCCATAGAAACAATATGCCGGTAGTTCTTCGCTGCTGCCTGCCAGAAATTACTTGACAGCTGGGTGGGAAACGCATCACTCTGATTTGCCTGAATCATGGCGTCTCTGCGCTGAACAAGACCGGGGGAAATATCCCACACCTGGACTGCTGCAAGCACGGCGGCGATAACCATGGGCAGCCAGCGCTGCTGCTTGGGGACGGCCCGCAGCAACCAAACAAAGGCTGCCAGTGTGATCAGGTCATACACAGGCCAAAACATTCTGCCGCTGGACCGGAACACGGAACAAAGCTGTAAAAGCCACCCGGGCAAGGGCAGGTGTATCAAGGTGGCACCGTTTGCTGTGATCACATTGCTGACAGCAAACACACTGAGGATCAGGCAGACGATGATCAGCATCCAGTGCCGGCGCAGCAGTCCGCGCAGGTCCAGCCGCCGCTGAATGGTCAGAGCGAGAGCGGCCACCGGCAAGGCAAGCAATACGCCCAGACCCAGGTAGGCAAAGGCGTCGTAGTTGCCGCCAACCTGATTTTGCACCGGCAGCACCCGGCTCCAGACCGTACCGCCCACACCGACAGGATTCCACAATGCATTCAGGTTCAGACCAAAGTAGCCATACAGCGCATCGCTGCCGCCCGAGGCCCTGCTGGAAAACAGGCCGAACAGCCATCCCGCGGCCAATGTGGAGGCTAGATCGGCACCCAGCCAGAGGAGCGGCTTTTTCCATTGGTGATGCGCCACAGCATATTCGGCCAGCAGAGCCAGTGTGACAGCGTAGGTCATCGGGAGAAAATAGGGATGAATGGTGATGACGAGGACATTCAGTACAAACAGGCCGGCGCCCGGCATACGCCCCTGCCGCCGGCACAGAAAATACCAGTAGAGGGCCGCCAGCAGCACAAACTGTGCGCCCAACGCCGTATGGCGGAAGGCGCGTTCATACAAAATAGGGCTGGAGACAAATAGAATATCCCCCAAAAGCGGCACAATGGTTCCCCTGGCAAACAGTCCCGCCAGCAGAGCGCCGAAAGCTCCCTGCAGGCAAAAGGCGAGCAAGGTAAAGATGCCAAAATACTGAAATGTTCCGGGCAGCAAAGGCGAGAGCAGCCGGAACAGCGCGGCAAACAGGGGAACGGAATCGGTATAGGCAACGCTGAGGCCATCCGGGTAATTGATGGACTGTGTCAGGCAAAAGGGGAGTGTCAGGTCGCTTTGACGATAAAACAGCCAGCCGGCGTAATGCTGCTGGATATCCTTTTCAATATAGCCGCCCCGGCAAAAGGCATCCTCAGCCGGGTTCAGCGGCGTAATACCATATACCAGAAGAAAGGCCAGCACGCCCAAAAGCCCGCCCAGCCCAAAAAGCAGATAGGTACGGCGCCGAGATGTCGCCTGCTCCATGATGCCCCTCCCTGAATGAACAGTAAAAATGCGCGGTGTGTTTCGAGCACCGCGCATTCCCTATGCCGCCGACCGGGATCGAACCGGTACGGTGTCTCCACCGAGGGATTTTAAGTCCCTTGCGTCTGCCAGTTCCGCCACGGCGGCTTACCACACTATTCTACAACGGGTCGGCTGCCTTGTCAAATGAAACAGGCATTGCCGGTGTGATTTCTTGACAACTTCCCGGTCCGCAGGGTACAATTTTGAGGCAGCATATGACAGAAAAGGAGGGAAGGCTATGCGTCGCGGCGGCAGCTACCGGATTGCGCATATGGGAATGCTGTTTGCGGTGGCTCTGGTCCTATCGTTTTTGGAATCGGCTCTGGTACCCCTGCTGGGGCTGATGCCGGCCATGAAGATTGGCCTTGCCAACATTGTGGTGATGTATGCACTGCTGTTTTTGGGTAGGGGATACGCCTGTGCCCTGGTGCTGCTCAAAGCACTGTTTGCCTTTCTGACCCGGGGATTTACCGCTGGGGTGCTGTCCTTGTTGGGGGGCAGTGCCTCCCTTTTGGTTTTGTGCTTGCTGCTGCTCTGGCCGGGCGGCCTCAGCGGCTACCTCTTTTCTGCCTGCGGCGCCCTGGCGCACAATCTGGGGCAGCTGGTCGGCGCGGCAATTTTGCTTTCCAGCGCCGCGGCGCTGGGGTATGCCCCCGTTTTGATGATAGCCGGTCTTATCATGGGCGGAATTACCTGGTGGCTATTGAAAGCACTGCTGCCGTATTTCGCACATCTTTCGGCCAAGAATAATCAAAACCCGCTGTATAAAAAATTAAGATAGCGTCTTAAATTTTTTCAAAAATCCATTGACATTTCAATCCAAAGGCGTTATACTAGGGTCATGGCAAATGCTGTGTGCCAACTGTGCCGCGCCGTACCAAAAGCGGGACACAGTTCTAAAAATTTAACTGTTCAGGAGGTATATGACCATGAAGAAGTATGTCTGCACTGTCTGCGGCTATATCGCCGAAGGTTCCATCCCCGAGTTCTGCCCCGTCTGCAAGGCTCCCGCTTCCAAGTTCATCGAGAAGCAGGAGAACACCTACGTGACCGAGCATGTTGTCGGTATCGCTAAGGACGCCCCCGAGGAGATTATCCAGGGCCTGCGCGAAAACTTCAACGGCGAGTGCAGCGAGGTTGGTATGTACCTGGCTATGAGCCGTGTCGCCGACCGCGAGGGCTATCCTGAGATTGCTGAGGCTTGGAAGCGCTATGCATTCGAGGAGGCTGAGCATGCATCCAAGTTCGCGGAGCTGCTGGGCGAGGTTCTGACCGACAGCACTGAGAAGAACCTGCGTATGCGTGTGGATGCCGAGTGCGGCGCCTGCTCCGGCAAGATGGATCTGGCAAAGAAGGCCAAGGAGCTGAACCTGGATGCCATCCATGACACTGTCCACGAAATGGCCAAGGACGAGGCTCGTCATGGCCGCGGCATGCAGGGCCTGCTGGACCGCTACTTCAAGGGCTGATTTGGCATAATCAGATAACTGTTCCCGAAACCGGGGGCCGGATTGTTTGATCCGGCCCCCGGTTTTGCTCTTATGGGCATATAATGTGGTAAATAATGCGGTACAAAAACGCCCGTTTTTCGTTTTGTCAGCATATCCCGGGACGAACAACCGATCTGAACTGTATATGTGGGGGCGCATGAGCTGGCGATGCGCATGGATTCCAACTTCCTGTGACATTTTTCCGGTCGCGTCTTGCAATCCTTTCCGCCAGCGGCTACAATAAATACAGTGCACCGTGCGGCGCCGGGCCATTATTGCTCATATTTGATAGAGAAGGGAAGGATTCACCATGGCAAACGAAACAAAATCCTTGGGTACCATCTGTGTGCAGGGCGGCTATACCCCCAAAAACGGCGAGCCCCGCCAGATCCCCATTATTCAAAGTACCACCTTCAAATACGATACTTCTGACGAGATGGGAAAGCTGTTTGATTTGGAGGCGGACGGATATTTCTATTCCCGCCTGCAGAACCCCACCTGCGATATGGTGGCTGCCAAGATCGCCCAGTTGGAGGGCGGTACTGCCGGCATGCTGACCTCCAGCGGCCAGGCAGCCAACTTTTTGGCTCTGTTCAACATCTGCAATGCAGGGGACCACATTGTCTCCTCCAGCTCGATTTACGGCGGTACCTTTAACCTGATCTCGGTCACCATGGCAAAGATGGGCATTACCGCCACGTTTGTTTCCCCCGATGCCAGTGACGAGGAGCTGGATGCCGCTTTCCGGCCCAACACCAAGGCGGTGTTCGGCGAGACTATCGCCAACCCGGCACTGACTGTGCTGGACATTGAGCGCTTTGCCGCGGCCGCTCACCGCCACGGTGTGCCTTTGATTGTGGACAATACCTTTGCCACCCCGGTGAACTGCCGCCCCATCGAATGGGGAGCCGACATCGTCACGCACTCCACAACCAAGTACATGGACGGCCATGGCGGAACCATCGGCGGCGCCATTGTGGATGGCGGTAATTTTGACTGGATGGCCCATGCGGATAAGTTCCCCGGTTTGACCACCCCGGATGAAAGCTACCATGGTATCACCTACGCCGAGCGTTTCGGCAAAGGCGGTGCGTTTATCACCAAGGCCACTGCACAGCTGATGCGCGACTTTGGCTGCATCCAGAGCCCCATCAATGCGTATATGCTCAATTTGGGCCTTGAGAGCCTGCACGTCCGCATGGCACGTCACTGTGAGAACGGCCAGGCCGTGGCGGAGTTCCTGGCAAGCCATCCCAAGATCGCCTACGTGGATTACTGTGGTTTGCCTGGCGACGCCTACCACGAGGTTGCCAAAAAGTACCTGCCCCACGGCAGCTGCGGTGTGGTCAGCTTCGGGGTCAAAGGCGGGCGCGAGGCGGCAAAAGCCTTCATGGGTTACCTGAAAATTGCCGCCATCGAGACCCATGTGGCCGATGCCCGCACCTGCTGCCTGCATCCCGCCAGCACGACCCATCGCCAGATGGATGATGCGCAGCTGGCCGCTGCCGGCGTCAAACCGGAAATGGTGCGGATGAGCTGCGGCCTGGAGGACAAGGCTGATCTGATTGCCGACATCGCCCAGGCACTGGATAAGATCTGAACGTTTGACACTCGCTGCTGACCACTTCCACCAAAGGAGAAGAACCCGATGCCGCTGATCATTCCCCGTGAGCTGCCCGCCTTCGAGGCGTTGGCCAGGGAAAACGTCTTTGTCATGCGCAGGGAACGCGCCCAAAGCCAGGAGATCCGCCCACTGCGGATTTTGATCCTGAATCTGATGCCCACCAAGATTGTAACCGAAACCCAGCTGGCCCGTCTATTGGCCAACAGTCCGCTGCAGGTGCATATCACCTTTTTGCAGACGGCCACCCATCCCGCCACGCATACCCCGCAGGAACACATGAAGGCTTTCTACAAGACCTTTGATGAGGTGAAAAATGAGCGGTATGACGGGATGATTATTACCGGCGCCCCGCTGGAAGATATGGATTACGAGCAGGTGGACTACTGGGGTGAGCTGTGCAAAATTATGGATTACAGCAAGACCAATGTCTACTCCACCATCCACCTTTGCTGGGGGGCACTGGCCGGGCTGTACTATCACTTTGGGGTGCGCAAAGTACATCTGCAAAGAAAAATGTTTGGTGTGTTTGAGCATCGGGTTATCCGTCCCTCCAACCCGCTGGTGCGCGGCTTTGACGAGGTATTCTATGCCCCCCACAGCCGCTGGGCAGGTTTGAACGAGGAGGACCTGAACGCCTGCAAAGAACTGCGCATGTTGGCGTACAGCGATGTTGCAGGGCCGATGCTCCTCTCGACGGAGTCGGGCCGTCAGATTTTTGTGATCGGTCATCCCGAGTATGACAAATATACCCTGGATACCGAGTATCGCCGTGATGTGTCTGCTGGCAAGGAGATCGCTGTGCCGGTGAACTATTACCCGGATGATGACCCCGACCAAGCCCCGATCTTCCGCTGGCGTGCCCATGCCCATCTTTTATACACCAACTGGCTCAACTACTATGTGTATCAAAACACGCCCTACGACTTGGCTGACCTTCAGGCAGTGAAAGATCACCGCCTGAACCGCACGGAGGAACGATAAGGTCTCCTGCTTCGCGCCCCCAATAGTCAAATAAAACCCGCTGCGGCAGCGCTTTAGTCAAGCGTTTCCGCGGCGGGTTTTGTGCGTTGATTTATGGATTTCCGAAATTTACAACAGCTGTACGCCAGCAGCCTTGCAGGCAGCAAGTGTGTCATCGTCCCAAAGGCTGACCTGCACCTCACCCACATGGGCCTTGCCCAGCAGCAGCATGCACAGGCGGCTTTGTCCAATGCCGCCGCCCATGGTCAGGGGCAGCATTCCTTCCAGCAGCATCTTATGGAAGGGCAGCTCCGCGCGCTCGGGGCAGCCTGCCTCTTCCAGCTGGCGGCGCAGGCTCTCGGCATTGACGCGGATGCCCATGCTGGACAGCTCCAGTGCGCACCCCAGTGCCTTGTGCCAGAAAAGAATGTCACAGTTCAGCGTCCAGTCATCATAGTCGGGGGCACGGCCGTCGTGGGGAATGCCGCTTTTCAGTTTGCCGCCGATCTGCATGATGCAGGTGGTTTTGTGCTCTTTTACATAGGCATTTTCCCGTTCTTTCGGGGTCAGGTCAGGGTAGAGGTCCTCCAATCCCTGGGTGGTGATGAAACTCACATCTCGGCTCAGCGAGAGCTTTTTTAAGACAGGAAACTTCCAACGCAGCTCGTCGGCCGTGCCGCACACAGCATCCACAATATCGTGGACGGTATCCTTCAGAAAATCTAGTGTGCGTTGACGCTCGGTGATTACCCGTTCCCAGTCCCACTGATCCACATAGATACTGTGCAGATTATCTAATTCCTCATCCCTGCGGATGGCGTTCATGTCAGTCACCAGGCCCTGCCCAGCACGGAAGCCATATTTGCCCAGGGCATAGCGCTTCCACTTGGCCAGGCTGTGCACCACCTCGGCATTCTCATTCAGGTAGGGAACATCGAAGGTTACTGGCCGTTCCACACCGTTCAGGTCATCATTCAGACCACTGCCATGGGCGACAAACAGCGGTGCGGTTACACGTTTCAGATGCAGGGCGGCACACAGCTTTTCCTGAAAGATCGTCTTGATCAGGCCGATGGCTTTCTGGGTATCGTACAGGCCCAACATACTTTTATAGTTTTTTGGAATGATAGTTTTGGACATAAATCTTCCCCCTCACAGATATTCCGATTCGCGGTATTGCTCTGCCAGCCGCAGTATCCCCCGCGCAGGGTTCACAAAATGTGTACCAATTTTTATTATCCTGCTGTATCTGAACGGCGTCAATTTGTGCGCAGGTAAAACACATCAACCTGTTTTGCCGGTGACCAATTCTCATGCCTTGGCAAACTGGCTCTCATACAAATTCGCGTAGAAGCCGCCCTTTGCAAGCAATTCCTCGTGTTTGCCGCGCTCAATGATTTCGCCATCCCGCATTACCAGGATGCAGTCAGCGTTTTTGATGGTGGACAGGCGATGCGCCACCACAAAACTGGTACGCCCCCGCATCAGTTCCTCAAAGGCGCTTTGGACCAGCACCTCGGTGCGGGTGTCAATGGAGGAGGTGGCCTCGTCCAAAATCAGAACCGGCGGGCGGCGCAGCATCACCCGGGCAATGCACAAAAGCTGCTTCTGGCCCTGGCTGATGTTGCCGCCGTCCTCGGTGATCACAGTGTCATATCCCTGTGGCAGCCGGCAGATAAAGCTGTGCGCTCTGGCCTGTTTGGCTGCAGCGATGATCTCCTCCCGGGTGGCGTTCGGCTTGCCGTAGGCGATGTTCTCGGCCACGGTGCCGGCTTTCAGCCAGGTTTCCTGCAGCACCATGCCAAAGTTTGCCCGCAGCGAATCCCGGGTCAGCCGGTCGATGGGGGTATCGCCCACCAAAAGCTGCCCGCCCTCGATCTCGTAAAAGCGCATCAGGAGATTGACCAGTGTGGTTTTGCCGCAGCCGGTGGGACCCACCAGTGCAATACGCTGCCCGGGCTTTGCCTCCAGGCTCAGGTCTTTGAAAAGGGTCACTTCCGGCGTATATCCAAAACGTACATGTTCAAAGCGCACGCTGCCTGCATTCCTGGCCGAGGAATCCAGAACTTTGGCATCCGGGGCATCCGGGCAAATCGGGGGCTCATCAATCAGATCAAACACCCGCTGCGCACAGGCCAGGGCGTTCTGCAGCTCAGTCATCACGTCGGAAATGTCGTTGAACGGCTTGGTATACTGGTTGGCATAGTTGAGAAACGCCGACAGACCGCCCACGGTGATGGCGCCGCCAATGGCAAGAAATGCGCCGAATACCCCCACCGCGGCGTAGACCAGTGCGTTGATGAACCGGGTGGAAGGGTTGGTCAGCGAGGAAAAGAACACCGCCCGCACACCGCATTTCTGCAGATCCAGGTTGACTTTCTCAAACCGTTTTTCAGCGCGCTTTTCATAACCGAAGGCACGCACCAGATGCTCATTCCCCACCAGTTCTTCCACCAGGGAAGTCATCTCGGCGCGGGTCTCACTCTGCACCTTGAACATAGAGTAGGTGTTAACGGCGATAAAACGCGCCACAAAAATGGACAGCGGCGTCAATACCACCACCACCAGCGTTATGCGCCAGTCAATGGTCAGCATAAAGATTAGCGTGCCAAGAATCGTCAGCACACCGGTAAACAGCTGCGTGAAGCCCATCAGCAGACCGTCTGAAAATTGTTCCACATCGGTGGTGATGCGGCTGATTGCATCACCGGGGCGGTGGGCATCAATGTAGGAAAGAGGCAGCACCTGCAGGTGGTCAAAGGCTTGTACGCGGATGTCGCGCACCACCTGGAAGGTGATGCTGTTGTTTAACAGACTCATGGCTCGCTGGGCGATTACAGTGACCAGAATGGTGATAGCCAGCTGGATGCCAATTCGGATCAACCCTGCGAAGTCCACATTGCCGGGGCCAAGGATCAAGTCCACCCCCCGGCCGCTGAGAATGGGGGCATACAGGGTGGAGGCTACAGTAACCGCAGCCAGCACCAGCACCAGAACAACGCGGGTACGGTAGGGAGCAATCAGCGCCAGCACCCGGCGGATGGTATCCCGGCTTCCGCCCTTGCGGCGGACAGAATCTTTTTTCTTGCTCATACTGTGCGGGACACCTCCTCCTTGGAAAGCTGGCTCAGGCAGATCTCGCGGTAAACATCACAGTCTTTCAGCAGCTGAGCATGGGGAGCCAAGCCGGCTGCTGCGCCGTCGTCCAACACAAGGATTTTGTCCGCTTGCCGGACGGCTGCCGCCCGCTGGGATACGATAAACACCGTCATGCCCCGGGTCTTTTCCCGAATGGCGGCGCGCAGGGCGGCGTCAGTGGCAAAGTCCAGTGCCGAGGCACTGTCGTCCAGGATCAAAATACGGGGCATGGGGACCAGCGCCCGGGCAATGGTCAGGCGCTGGCGCTGGCCGCCGGAGAAGTTTCGTCCGGCTGTTTCCACCGGTTCGTCAAGACCTTTTGGCTTTTTGCGCACAAAGTCGGCTGCCTGGGCAATTTCCAGCGCCGCCCAGATCTCTTCGTCGGTGGCATCCGGTTTGGCCCAGCACATATTGTCCCGAATGGTACCGGTAAACAAAACAGCTTTTTGGGGCACGATACCGATCATGTGCCGAAGCTGGGCAAAGCCGTATTCTTTTACATCATGGCCAAACAGCTCCACTTTGCCTGAAGTTACATCGTAGAAGCGGGGGATCAGATTGACGAAGGTGGATTTGCCGCTGCCCGTACCGCCGATCACGCCGATGGTATCGCCGGGGCGGGCCGAAAGATCAATGCCGGAAAGGCTGGGAGCTCCCGCTCCGGAGTATGTAAAGCTGACCCCCTCAAAAGCCACCGAGGGGGCGCCCGGCACCGGGGAAAGTTCACCGGCAGACGGGTCAGGCATTGAGGTGGTGGTGTTCAGCACTTCCGTCACACGCAGTGCGCTGGCGATGGCACGGGTCACGCTGATCACCAGGTCTGCCAGCCGCAGCAGGCTCAGAAGGATCTGGCTCATGTAGTTGATCAGCGCAATGATTTCGCCCTGGGTCAGCGCACCGGTGTCCACCTGATGGCCGCCATGCCACAGCACGGCGATTACACCCAAATTGACGATCAGATAAGTCAGCGGGTTCATCCAGGCCGAAATCCGTCCAGCAGCCAGCTGAACATCCCGCAGGCGGTCATTGGCGGCGGCAAAATCGGCCATTTCATCCTTCTGTCGGCTGAACGCCCGCACAACCCGGGCACCCACGTAGTTTTCCCGAGTAAGAAGGGTGACCCGATCCAACGTTGTCTGGCTCTGGTGGTAAACTGGTACCGTGGCGCGCATGATCAGCCAAATTACCAGCGAGATGGCGGCTGTGATGAGCAAAAACCACCCTGTCAACGCCGGGCTGATGCCGAATGCCATGAGGATGGCCCCGATTACAATGAATGGTGACCGCAGCAGCAGCCGCAGCGTCATATTCAGGCCATTTTGCACCTGATTCACATCGCTGGTCATGCGGGTGACCAAGGTGGGAGCGCCGATGCGGTCCAATTCCGTGTAAGATAAAGTGTCGATATGGGCAAACAGATCCCTGCGCAGCGCTGTGCCAAACCCCAGCGCCGCTTTGGCTGCAAAATACTGGGCCGTCAGACTGGACGCAAGACCGACCACAGCCAGCAGTACCAGCAGCGCACACTGTCGCCAGATATAGGGCAGGTCGCTGTTTCGGATGCCCACATCCACAATACGGGCCATGACGATCGGGACCAGAAGCTCAAAGCAGGCTTCCAGCATTTTGAACAGCGGGGCAATAATGCTTTCTTTTTCATACCCCTTGATATAGCGAAACAATCGGTGCATCGGCACCCCAGCCTTTCTGTTTGGATTGGCATGCCCAGCCGCGGTACGGCAGGACAAACTTATTATACCACGGTTTCCCTGGGTTTGTCATGGGATTTGCCCGCTTTCGATGATTATTTGCGCACGGTGCGCCTATACTTTGTGTGGACGCGGCATGGCAGCGATTGCAACAGCCGCCGCGTCTGGAGGGAGAATCTGCACTATGTTTTATTTCCACAAAGGGTTGTCTCGCCGTACCTGCCGTACCGTGGGCCGGGCATTGACACTGGCCGGGCAGGAGGGCTGCTCTGCTGCCGACACAGGCCATCTGTTGCTTGCCATGCTGGAAACCGACACGGGTCCGGCGGCTGATTTTTTGCACGGCAAGCGGATTACCTGCACCGCGCTGCAGGAATGCGCCGCCCGCCGCAGCTGTGCCGCGGTACCGCAGCACCTTGGCTGGAAAGGCCTTGCACCGGAAAGCCGCAAAGCGCTGGAATTTGCACAGCTGGGGGCACAGGCAGCCCGAGTCTGCCGGGCAGAGAACGAACACCTGCTTTGCGCCATGTTGGAGGACTGTGCCTGTACAGCCAGCATGTGGCTGGCAGAACTGGGGGTGGAGGTGCCGCAGGCGGCCCGAGAATGCCGGCGGCTTTCCGGCCAGCTGGTGCTTCCGGCTCAGCCGCGGATGAGTACCGCCCGCTCCGGCAGACCCAGCGAAAAATATGGCCGCGACCTGACCCGTCTGGCCCAAGAGGGAAAGCTGGACCCGGTGCTTTGCCGTGACAGCGAACTGGAACGAATGATTGAGATTCTTTGCCGGCGGCAAAAAAATAACCCCTGCCTGCTGGGGGAGCCGGGCGTGGGCAAAAGCGCCTTGGTGGAAGCGCTGGCACAGCGCATCGCGGAGGGAAAGGTAACTGGCAGCCTGTTGGGCAAACGGGTGCTGGCTCTGGATATGGCCTCTATGGTGGCGGGCACCAAATACCGCGGCGATTTTGAGGAGCGGTTCAAAAATCTGTTGGAGGAACTATACCGGGACCGCTCCACCATTTTGTTTATTGACGAGATCCATGTGATCGCAGGTGCCGGTGCGGCGGAGGGGGCCATCGATGCGGCCAGTATCCTGAAGCCGATGTTGGCCCGGGGCGAGATACAGCTGATCGGCGCCACCACGCCGGAGGAGTACCGCAAGACCATCGGCAAAGACTCAGCACTGGACCGGAGGTTTGGCCAGGTGATGGTGGAGGAACCCACTCCGGCCGATGCAGAAAAAATACTGACCGGACTGATGCCGCGATATGAGCGGTATCATGGCATTACGATCCCGGCAGATGCTATCCACGCAGCAGTGGAGCTGAGCGTACGCTATCTGCCGGGCAGGTATCTGCCGGATAAGGCCATCGACTTGCTGGACGAGGCAGCAGCGGCGGCTCGGATCGGCGGCCGGGGCGGTGCAGCACTGGCGCCGGCCGATATTGCCCATGTGGTCAGCCGTGCCAGCGGTGTGCCGGCTGAGCGGGTGGGAGAGGCAGAACGGGAACGCCTGAGCCAGCTGGAAGAGCGTCTTGCGCATGAGGTTGTCGGCCAACCCCGTGCGGTGCAGGCTGTGGCGGCGGCGATCCGGCGCAGCCGTACAGGGCTGCGGGAACCTGGACGCCCCATTGGGGCCATGCTGTTCCTTGGCCCGACCGGCGTGGGAAAAACACAGCTGGCCCGGACACTGGCCGAAAGCTGGTTTGGCAGCGACAAGGCACTGCTCCGGTTTGATATGAGCGAGTATATGGAAGGGCATACCGTGGCGCGTCTGCTGGGGTCGCCGCCCGGTTATGTGGGACATGAGGAGGGCGGCCAGTTGACCGAGGCGGTGCGCCGCCGCCCTTACAGCGTGGTGCTGTTTGATGAGATTGAAAAGGCGCATTCCGATATTCAAAATGTGCTGCTGCAGATTTTGGAGGATGGCTGCCTGACCGATGCGCAGGGCCGTAAGGCGGATTTTTCCAATACAATTATTCTGCTGACATCCAATTTGGGTGCCCGCTGCCTGGCGGGACAGACCAGTCCCATGGGCTTTGGTGCAGCTGCCGAGGAGTCGGATCGCCGCGGGCAAAAGGCTCTGCAGGAGGCAAGAGAATTCTTTCGCCCCGAACTGATGGGAAGGTTGGACGAGATTGTCCTGTTTGACCCCCTTGGCCCGCAGCAACTGACCAGCATCGCTGACCGGCTTTTGACTGAGCTGGAACTCCGTGCAGCCCAGCAGGGCTATACTCTGCATCACACCCATGCGGCGGCGGTTGCTCTGGCCGGCAATGAAACGCCCGCCTATGGTGCACGGGAACTGCGCCGGAAGGTGGGGCGTGCGGTGGAACAGGCATTGGCTGACCGCATCGCCAGCGGGGATACCGGACCAGGGGCAGCTTTTACCGCTGATGCCGACCCGGACGGTCATATTGTACTGGTCAGCGGCGACATGGCAGCCTGCGTATAAGGAAACTGGGGTGCAAGCACGTACTGACTGTGCGTTTCTGCTACGGCAAACGGAATGCAGCAGCTCGCCCGGGCGCGACTGGTCCCTTTTTCATCCGTGCGGCAACCCGCCTGTTTCCGGCAACATTTCGGTTTTCGCTTCACATTTGATTCTTCGCCCGGCGGCAAAAAGATGGCAGGCATGCAAAGTGCCTGCCATCTTTTTGCCGCTTCAAGTCTTTTCTGACGATGCAATTTGTGCTATACTAAACCGAATGTTGGCCTTTTCCTGCGGGTCTTTTGCCCAATGGCGGGTCAGTCCACTATTCTTAACTGCAGGCACGCCCTGCCGCACCCCAAGGAGGAACACAACACAAGCATGCCATCCAATGCAGCTGAATTTTGCACTCTGCGCGACCAATATATTGCCGCGCATTTCGCCCGCCTGAATCCGGTGCAGCGGCAGGCGGTCTTTTGCACCGAAGGCCCGCTGCTGATTCTGGCCGGAGCCGGCAGCGGCAAGACCACTGTTCTGGTCAGCCGCATTGCCAATATCATCCGGTTTGGCTCTGCCTACGGCAGCAGGGAATTGCCTGACGGCGGTATTTCGGCCGAGGAGCTTTCCGCCCTGCGGGATGCCGTCACTTCCGGCCGGGATCTGCCTCCTGCGGCCGAACGGCGGCTGGCTGTCCGCCCGGCTCGACCCTGGAACGTGCTGGCCATTACGTTCACCAACAAGGCTGCCGGTGAGCTGAAGGACCGCCTTAAGTCCATGCTGGGAGAGACGGTGGGCAACGACGTGTTTGCTTCCACCTTCCACTCGGCCTGTGTACGCATTCTGCGCCGTGACGCAGAGCGCATCGGTTTCCCCAAAAGCTTTACGATCTATGATTCCGATGACCAGCAGCGGGTTATGAAGCTGATTTATAAGGAATTAATGATCGATGATAAATTTCTGCCGGTCAAATCAGCCATCAGCCAGATCAGTGCCTTCAAGGACAAGCTTCTCTCGCCGGAGGAGGTGGCCGCTCAGCCCACTGCGAATACCAAGGCGGCACTGGTGGCCAAGCTGTATACTGCCTACGCTCACCGCCTGCGGGAAAACGGTGCTATGGATTTTGACGACCTGATCTACCACACTGTCAAGATGCTTGCCAAGGACCGGGAAGCCCGGGAGTATTACCAACAGAAATTCCGCTATGTCCTGGTGGACGAGTATCAGGATACCAGCATCGCCCAGTTTCACCTGGTACGGCTGTTGGGGGGCGGCTACAATAATGTCTGTGTGGTGGGCGATGATGACCAGTCCATCTATCGGTTCCGCGGCGCCACCATCGAGAATATCCTCCATTTTGAGCAGCACTTCCAGGGGGCAAAAACCATCCGCCTGGAACAAAATTACCGCTCCACCGCCAATATTCTGAATGCCGCCAACGCTGTTATTCAGAACAATGTCGGACGCAAGGGTAAAACTCTCTGGACCGAGAACGGTGATGGCGCCAAGATTCAGTATTATCAGGCTGCAAACGAGGGCGACGAGGCCAAACATATTGCGGAAATAATCGGTGAAAACCTCCGCCAGGGGGCCAGCCTGCAGGACCATGCAGTACTTTACCGCATGAACGCCCAGTCCAACCCGGTGGAAACTTACTTCGCCCGGGCGGGCATCCCGTATCGTATTGTAGGCGGCCAGCGCTTCTTTGACCGCAAGGAAGTGAAGGATATCAACTCCTATCTGGCCGTCATTGTCAACCCGCGGGATGATGTGCGGCTGCGCCGTATTATCAATGAGCCTGCCCGCAAGATCGGCGGGGCAACCATCGAAAAGATCGCCGATTTGGCTGCTGCCCGGGGTGTTCCGATGATGGAAGTTATTGCCCATGCGGCCACTTACCCGGCGCTGGCCCGCGCCGCAGGTGCGCTGGGCGGCTTCTATGCCATGTATCAGGACCTGTGTGACAAGGCTACCCGCCTGCCACTGGATGAATTCATGGGGGAAGTTATCGCAAAGACCGGTTATGAGGCTATGCTGAAGGCCCAGGGCGAGGAAGGCCAGACCCGGCTGGAAAACCTGGGGCAGCTGGTTTCCTCCATCAAGACCTATGTGGATCAGAATGGTGAGGATGCCACTCTGGCGGGGTTCCTGGAGGAAGTGGCTCTGATCAGCGATCTGGACTCCTATGACGAGGGCGCCGACGCGGTGGTGATGATGACGCTCCACTCAGCCAAGGGGCTGGAATTCCCCTATGTGTTCATTGTTGGTATGGAGAACGGCATCTTTCCCGGTGAGCTTTCCCGTTACAGTGAGGAGGACATGGAGGAGGAACGCCGCCTCTGTTATGTGGGCATCACCCGTGCCAAAAAGGAACTGTATCTCTCCTCGGCCTGTACCCGCATGATGTTTGGCCGCACCCAGCGCAACCAACCCTCCGACTTTTTGCAGGAACTGCCTCCGTCCCTCCTTGAGGAAACCCAAAGCCCTGAGGCAGCCTATGCCGGCGGATTCGGAGCGGGTTATGGCAGCTGCAACGTACCGGGCGGGCGCAGCGGATATTCCGGCGGCTCCCGCGGGTATCTCAACTCTGAATATAATCGCGGCGGGGGCGGTTTTGGCAGCAGTTACAGCCGGGGTGGTTTCCACAGCGGGTTCGCTGCCAGCGGCGGTCACGAAAGCCCCAATTTTTCCGGCGGCCGCCGCACAGTGCCAAGCGCGGGCTTTGGTGCCGGGTATGCCGGCAATGTCAACCATCATTCCGGCACACCGGCGCGCCCGGCGGGCGCGGCCACGTCCTCCCTGGCTGGCCTTCAAACAAAAGCGGCCGGTGCCAAAAAGTCCGCCAGTTATGCGCCCGGCGACCTGGTGGAACACAAGGTCTTTGGGCGCGGTAAGGTGCTTAAGGCCACGCCGGTGGCGGGGGACTGCATTGTGGAAGTACAGTTTGACCGTGTTGGCGTCAAAAAGACGATGGCCAACTATGCCCCCATGAAAAAGGTGGAGGAATAAAACAGTTCTGACCGGACTTCTGTCTGAAAAAAGAGGTATTGCTCATGCTTGTCAATCTGATCGCCCATACCAGCGACCCGGAAAAAACCATCGCCGCGGCCGCCAAGCTCTGCTATTCCGACGCCCACATCGCCACACTGCTGGATGGCCTGACGCCGGACAAGACAGCGGCCTTTCTGCAGCGCCTGTCCGATGTGGGTCATGCCAGCCCTATCGAGCATGCCAGCTTCACCTTTGGCATTGAGGGGGTTTCCCGCACTTTCCTAGCGCAGGTCACCCGCCACCGCATTGCAAGCTTCAGCGTGCAGAGCCAGCGCTATGTCCGGTTGGAGGATTTCCATTACGTCATCCCGCCGGAGATTGAAGCTATCCCGGAGGCAAAGGCGCAGTTTGTCGATGCGATGAACGATGACGCCCGGCGCTATCTGGAATTGGTCAAAAACCTGGAGAACGCCCATACCGCCCGTCTGGTGGCGGATGGCATGGATGAAAAGACCGCCCGCCGTAAGGCCGGCAAGCAGGCCAACGAGGACGCTCGCTTTGTGCTGCCTAACGCCTGCGAGACCAAGATGGTTATGACCATGAATTGCCGCAGCCTGATCAACTTCTTCAATCTGCGCTGCTGCAACCGGGCCCAGTGGGAAATCCGCGCGGTGGCTGACCAGATGCTGCGCCTGGTGCTGCCGCTGGCACCCCACATCTTTGCCCAGGCCGGCCCCCGCTGTCTGACCGGTCCTTGTCCGGAGGGGCGCATGTGCTGCGGCCAAATGGAGGCTGTACGGGACAAGTATGCCAGCCTGAAGGCGGAGGCGCTTCAAAATGGGTAAACTGGTTATATTGGAGGGCCTGGATGGCTCTGGTAAGGGGACGCAAGCCGACCTGCTGACGCAAACACTGACAGAGCAGGGAAAAAACTTCCGCAAGCTGTCTTTCCCAAACTATCAGAGTGATTCCTCCGCGCTGGTCAAAATGTACCTGAAGGGCGAATTCGGGATGAAACCTGACGATGTCAATGCCTATGCGGCATCCACTTTTTACGCGGTGGATCGTTATGCAGGGTACAAGTCCGACTGGGGCAGCTTTTATGCGGCCGGGGGGCTGCTGGTCAGTGATCGCTACACCACCAGCAACGCTGTCCATCAATGTGCCAAGCTGCCAAGGGCGCAATGGGATGCCTTTCTTGACTGGCTGTTTGATTTCGAGTACCGCAAAATGGGCATTCCCGCTCCCGATCGGGTGATTTATCTGGCGGTGGATCCGGATGTATCCCAAAAACTGATGAGCGGGCGCTACCATGGCGATGAGAGCAAAAAAGACATTCAGGAAAAGGACACGGAGTACATGGCCCGTGCCCGCGCCGCTGCTGAGTACTGTGCCGGAACCTTGGGCTGGACCCGCATCGAGTGCACTGAGCACCTGCCGCAGGGCAAGCAGATGCGCTCTATCCAGTCGATCCACAACCAGATACTTGAAACATTGTGTGATATCCTGTAAACTGGTGTCATACCCGCGGCAGCGGGCATTGCCTGCGCGTTGCCTGCTCTACCTCCAAAGAAAGGAATTGGCCCATGCTGCGAAAAGCGACCCAAGCAGATCTGGATGCCCTACTCGTGCTGCGGCACAGGGTCTCTGGAGGCAGCCGCAGCGAGATTGCCGGCTGGCTGGAAAATATCGTCGGCCTGGACAATGTGCTGCTGGTGGAACAGGAAACACCGCAAGAAAACCGGCTGGTTGCCATGCTCTGTGCCGTTCCGGTGGATACGCGGGGGCACCGGGGCCTATGGCTGTGCGGCATGACCACTGTCCCTGAGTTTAAGGGCCATGGCCTGATGGCAAAGCTGTTGGACGGATGTCTGCGGGCTTTTGCAGCCAGCGGGCTGGAGTTTGCCGTTGCTGTGCCGGAATCCGGCACGATGGCCGACCAGCTGCGCAATTTACAGTTTGAGGATGCCTTTCCCTTGCGGCTGCTGCGCAGGCCGATCCCGCATAACCTTTGGGCACGGGCAGAATTTGACGCAATGACGGCCCGGCGGTTGATGGACACCCGGCTCTATTACCAGCCGGGCTGCATCACACTGCCTCGCTCCGGCATGAACGAGATTGTCTCACAGCTGTACCATCGGGGTGCAACGATTGTGTCCAACAAGCGCGGTTATGGAATCTATTACCAGAAAGGCGAGGAACTGCAATTTATTGAGTTGCAGGCTGACAATGATCACTCGGCAGATGTACTGCTGGAGGCAGCCCGGGAACGCACTGGCTGTGAGCAGGCCAGCATCATCCTCACCGAAAACCAGTCCCTCTATCTGGGAGAGGGCAAGCGCTGTGGCTATGGTTTACTGCGCTTTCTGAACAAGCCGTTTCCCCTGACAGATGTGTATTTCCGCCTGCTGGTCTGAGGCAGGCCCTCAAGGAGAGTAGAATTATGAGGATTCAACGTAATGACGGTCAAAACGATCCGGTTACCCGGAGTTACCATGCCCGTCCTCAGATGGAGCCCCAAAAGCCGGTATCCCGGCCTGCGCCGGAACCGGCAGAGGAGGAAGACGGGGACGACGAGGAAGAGGAGGATGCCCGGCCCCGCCGCCGCTTTCCCATCGGCTTGGTGATTGTGCTGGTGTTTGTTGTGCTGGTCGGCGTCGCTGGCTGGAACGTGTTTAACCTCTACCGGGAGGTGGACGGCAGTGCCACCGGCGGCGTTCTGGGGGAGGAGCAGGAGATCGAGATCGAGGAGGGCTCTACGGCTAGCACCATCGCCGGGCAGTTGGCCCAGGCGGGAATCATCCAACACGACTGGCTGTTCCGCTTCTACGCCAGTTACAGCGGCCGCGCCTCCGACTTGCAGCCCGGTCCGGTCAAGCTGCGTTCCGGTATGTCCTACAACGATATTCTCAGCGCTCTTTCCGAGCAACGGGTGTTCCGCCACACCACCACCATCACATTCCCGGAGGGGTCCACCGCCGTGGCAATTGCCCAGCGGATGGTGGACAATGGCCTGTGTGACAGCGTAGACCAGTTTTTGGCCTGCGCCAACGGCGAACCTTACACCGAGAAGGATGGCAGTGAGGCCCAGGCGGATTTCAGCGACTATACGTTCTGGGCCCAGATGCCGGACAATCCCGGACGCCTTTTCAAGTGTGAGGGGTACCTTTTCCCCGACACCTATGAATTTTTTGATGATGACACGGTTGAAAGCTACGTGCGCACCTTCTACAACCAGTTTGCCAAGGAGACGGAGGGACTGCAGGCCGAGGTGGACGCTGACCCCAATGACTGCATCAACAGTTTGGACGATGCCGTGATCTTGGGCAGCTTTATCCAGGAGGAGGCCGGCATGCCGGAGGAGGACTACAAGGTTTCGGCTTGCTTCCACAACCGTCTGGAATCCGCGGGCATGCCGCTGCAGTCCAACGCCAGCTGCGATATCACAAACGACAACGACAACAACTACCTGTGGAATTCCCCCATGGCCGAGTATATGGGCTGGCGTGCGGCCGGCGCCATCCCGGAGGAAGTCCTTGCCGCCTACGACACTTACAACCATGTCACCGGCCTGCCCGCCGGCGCTATCTCCAATCCGGGTATTGATGCCATCAAGGCGGCGCTGGAGCCGGACCAGGAGTATCTGGACGAGGGATACCTCTATTTTGTCACCGGCAACCCGAACGGCGATTATCCCGGCCAGTATTTCTATGCCAAAACGCTGGAAGAACACAATGCCAATGTGGAAAAGGCCGGCTGGGCGCCCTGACGGCAGCAGCGGCCCCGCAATCTTACAGGAAAGGAACTGTCACCCATGCTATCACAGCCGGAACTGCTCAGCCCGGCGGGCAACCTGGAAACCCTGAAATACGCCGTACTCTACGGCGCAGACGCCGTCTACTGTGCGCTCAAGGAGTTTGGTATGCGCGCCGCGCCCGCTAACTTTACCCCGGGCGAACTGGCCGAGGGCTGTATCTTCGCTCATGCCCGCGGGAAAAAGGTCTATCTGACGCTGAACACCCTGCCCACAAATGAGGAACTTGCACGCCTGCCGGAAACTATCCGGGACGCCCGGGACGCCGGCGTGGATGCCTTTATCGCCGCTGACCTGGGTGTGGTGGAACTGTGCAAAAAGTACGCCCCCGATACCGACATCCATTTTTCCACCCAGGCGGGCATCGCCAACTATGCGGCGGCCACCGCGTCTTACCACCTGGGGGCCAAGCGGGTGGTGCTGGCCCGTGAGCTGACCCTGACCGAGATTGCCCAGATCCGCGACAATACCCCGCCTGAACTGGAGTTGGAGGCTTTTGTCCACGGCGCCATGTGCATGAGCGTCTCAGGCCGGTGCCTGCTGTCCAGCTACCTGACCGGCCGCAGCGGCAACCGGGGCGAGTGCGCCCAGCCCTGCCGCTGGAAATATTACTTGGTGGAGGAGCGCCGACCCGGCCAGTTTATGGAAATTGGGGAAAACAAGGGCGGCAGCTATATCCTCAACGCCAACGACCTGTGCACAGCGCCTTTCATTGACCTGATCTGCCAGGCGGGCGTGGATTCCCTCAAAATTGAGGGCCGCGCCAAAACCTTCTACTATGTGGCGTCAGTCACCAGCGCCTACCGCCGCGCCCTGGACGCCTACCTGAAGGACCCGATGGGTGAAAATTTCACCTTGCCCGATGATGTCATTGACGAACTGGACCGCACCAGCCACCGCCACTACTCGCCGGGGTTCTACTTCGGCAAGGAGCAGGCCCTTCAGACGCCCAGCCACACCTATGTGCGCAACTGGGACTTTATCGGCACGGTGGACAGCTGGGAAAATAGTATTGCCAGCTGCACCCAGCGGGGCCGCTTCCTGCTGGGGGACACCATTGAGGCGCTGCAGCCGGACGGCACGGTTATCCCCCTCACGCCCGAGTGGATCAAAAACGAGGCAGGGGAGAACGTGGACGCCACACCCCACCCGATGATGAAATACACCATCCCCTGTGCCGCCCCGCTGATGCCCTACACGCTGCTGCGCGCCCCCAAAAAGCCGGTGCCCGGCGAGATAGCCGACCCCGATGCCGATACTACTGTCTGCGGGGATTGTTGACTGTCTGCCACATGATTTGAGAGGAAACCGTCATGGATTTTGAAACGCTGAAACAGGAATGCCTTTCCTGCCGCCGCTGCGACCTGTGCGAGACCCGCACCCACGTGGTGTTTGGGCAGGGCGTACCGGACGCAGAAGTACTGTTTGTGGGCGAGGGCCCCGGCGCCAACGAGGATGAGCAGGGCCTGCCCTTTGTGGGCCGCAGCGGCAAACTGCTGGACAGCTATCTGGAAGCAGTGGACTTAAGCCGGGAAAAGAACATCTTTATCGCCAATATTGTCAAGTGCCGCCCGCCCCAGAACCGGGACCCGCTGCCTGCCGAGTCCAAGGCCTGTATGCCCTGGCTGCGGGAGCAGTTCCGGCTGCTGCGCCCCAAGATTGTGGTCTGCCTGGGCCGGATTGCCGCCCAGCAGATGATCGACCCAAAATTCTCGGTCACCAAGGACCACGGCAAATTCTTTGACAAGCAGGGCACACTGTTCATGGCTACGCTGCACCCTGCGGCCCTGCTGCGCAACCCCAACAACAAACCGCTGGCTTTTGGCGATTTCACCGCCCTGCGGGACAAGATCTATGAGGTCTGCACCCACACCTACCCTGACCAGCAGCAATAACTGCCTGACTGCCCGCCCGCCGCAACCCTGGCCGGCGGGCAGCGGCGCATCCGGGCGCCCTGTGTCACGCCGGCCCGTTTTTGCATAGAATGGCCTGTTAGCCGCCCCATTTCAACCCAACGGCAAGGAGGTTACGGTCATGCAAAACAAAACGGCAAAAACAGGCGCGCTACCTGTGGTGGATTTCTTCCTGGGAGCACTGGCGCCGTCCGGGTTTTCCGGCTGGTTTGCCCAGGCGGCCGCCGAACCAGGCACCCGCCCTTGGCTGATTAAGGCGGGCCCCGGCTGCGGAAAGTCCACTTTTATGCGCCGCATTGCGGAAAGGGCTGCTGTGCGGCCGGTGGGGGAGGGTGGCTGCATTGAGCGCATCCACTGCTCCAGCGACCCTGCCAGTCTGGACGGTGTGCGCCTGCCCTCCGGCGACCTGATCCTGGATGCCACCGCGCCCCACACCCTGGACTGCAAGTACCCGGATGCGGCCGAGCGGATTATCAGCTTTAACAGCACCCTGGACCACGCCTATCTGGAATGCCACAGCGCCGAGGTACTGGAAGCCGGCAACGGCAACACGGCGCTGCTGCGGCGCGCCTCCGCGGATTTTGCGCTGGCCTGCGCCCTTTTACAGCGCCGTCGCCAGGCTGCTGCCGCGCTGCTGGGCACTGACAAGCTGGATCGCTTTACAGCACGCATGGCTGCACGTCTGATGCCCGCCCGCCGCGGCACGAAACCCGGCACCCGGCGTATTCGGCTGCTCAGCGCACCCACGCCTGGCGGTATCACCACCTTTGCTGACACAATCCCTGCATTGGCAGATACCATCTATGTAATTCAGGATGCCTACGGTGCCGCTGCAGCCCGTATGCTGTCCATCCTGTCTGAATATGCCTACCAAAATGGGTATGAGGCCATTGTCTGCCGCTGTGCCTCCGATCAAAGCAAGATCGACCATCTGATTCTTCCCGGCCTGCGCCTGGCGGTGGCCACTGCCAACCCTTGGCACCCACTGCGTTATGCTGGGCAAAAGACCATTCGTGCCACCCGTTTTCTGGGCGGGGACCGGCTAGCGGCAAAACAGGGGATACTCCGCTTCCAAAAGCGTATTGCCGGCCAGTTGATTGCCCGCACCTGTCAAACCCAGGCCGAGGCAAAGCGCATTCACGATAAGCTGGAAACCTACTATGTCCATGCCACCAACTTTGCCGGCGTGGACGCCCTGCGGCAGAGTGTGGAGGCCGAGCTGTTCCGCTGAACAACCGTCGGCTGCGGCATTCAGTAAGGCGAATGATATGCAGTGTAAGACTGGAAAACATACAAGGAAGGGGGCTCTCATGGCCGAATTGTCCCTGACACTGCCGGTTCGCCGGTTGGTGGAATTTTTGCTGCGCACCGGCAGCATCGACAACCGTTTTACCGGATTTGACCGGGCGCTGGAGGGGGCTCGCCTGCACCGCAAACTGCAAAAGGAAGCTGTGGCTGACCACCCTGACTACATTGCCGAGGTCACCCTGCGCCACACCCTGACGGTTGCGGATGTGGAATATACCATCGAGGGCCGAGCCGATGGCATCTTTACTGCGCCGGACGACACCGTTACTATCGACGAGATCAAAACCACTGTGCTGCCTGTCGAAACCATCACCGGTGAGCAGGCGTCGGAACACTGGGCTCAGGGGCAGGTCTACGCCTTTATCTACGGCGTGCAGAAGGACCTGCCCCGTCTGCGTGTCCAGTTGACCTATTATCAGGTGGACGAGGAGCTGACCTTGCACTTTGCACGCGAGTATACCATCGAGGAACTGGCAGGCATTGTCACCAATCTGCTGGTGCAGTACGCCCCCTGGGCCCGCCGCGCAGCCCGGTGGAGGGAACAGCGCACCTGCGGACTTGCTGCCATGCACTTTCCGTTCCCCGATTACCGCCCCGGCCAGAAAGCCATGATCACCGAGGTATACCGCACCTGCACCACCGGTGGGCAACTGCTCTGTCAGGCCCCCACCGGCATCGGCAAAACGATCAGCGTGCTTTTCCCGGCCCTGAAGGCGATGGGGCAGGCGGGCGGCCCGATTTTTTACCTGACCGCCCGGGGAACTACACGAGCTGCTGCGGAGAATGCCCTGCAAACCATTCACAAGGCCAACCCCGGCCTGCCGCTGCGCAGCATTACGCTGACCGCCAAGGACAGAATCTGCCTGTGTGAAAGCCGGGAGTGCACACCTGAAGCCTGCCCCTACGCAAACGGCTACTTTGACCGTATCAAGCCGGCCCTTTGGCAGGCGCTGGACGTGGACAGCCTCACCGCCGACAGCCTGCAATCCCTGGCCCGGCAGCATACTGTCTGCCCGTTTGAGCTGGGGCTGGACGCCAGCCTCTGGTGCGATGTGGTTGTGGGGGATTACAACTATCTGTTTGATCCGGTTGTCTCCCTTAAGCGCTTTTTTGAGACGGCCGGCGACTACATTTTCCTCGTTGACGAGGCCCATAACTTGCCCGACCGCGCGCGGGATATGCATACGGAAAGCTTGCTCAAAAGCAGCTTTGTGCAAGCTCGCAGGCTGCTGGGCAAGGGCAAAAGCCGGTTAAAGACCGACCTGGGCAAAGTCAACGCCGCCCTGTTGGACTGGCGCCGCCGATGCGAGGAGGAAGGCGGACGCGCTAAAACGCTGATGCGTCCGGAACAGGACGAGGCCTTGAGCCGGATGCTTCAACGATTGTGCGAACCGCTGGAAGCCTGGCTGGACGAGCACCGTGACCCTACCGAGGTTCACGCTGCCCTGCTGCAGCTCTACTTCGATATCCGCGCCTGGCTGCGTGTGGCAGACACCTTTGATGAACGTTTTATCCTGCAGGCGGCCGCCTTCGGCAGCGATGTGCGCCTGACCCAGCTCTGCCTGGATCCCAGTGAATTTTTGCGGGCCAGCTTTGCCCTGGGCAGGGCGGCGGTGCTGTTTTCGGCCACGTTGGCGCCGGCCGGTTACTACAAGGATCTGTGCGGTCTGCCGGATGCCCGTGCCGTGGCACTGAAAAGCCCGTTCCCGCCGGAGAATCTCGGCCTGTTTGCAGTCTGCCAGATCAGCACCCGTTACAGGGATCGGGAGGCAAGCGTTGCCCAGGTGGCGGACTGCCTGGCCGCCATGGCGGCGGCCAAGCCGGGCAACTACCTGGCCTTTTTTCCAAGTTACAGCTACATGGAAAAGGTGCAGGCAGCCTTTGCTGAGCGTTATCCTGATATCCCGCTGCAGGTTCAGCAAAGCGCCCTGGACGAGGCAGGCCGCGCCGAGTTTCTGGCGCAGTTTCGACCTGACCCGCAGGGGACGCTGCTGGGCTTTGCGGTGATGGGCGGCGTTTTTGGGGAGGGGGTGGACCTGGCCGGCAGCCGGCTGATCGGCGCGGCCATCGTCGGCCCCGGTCTGCCCCAGGTCGGCCCCCGGCAGGAACAGCTGCGGGACTACTTTGAGCGCACCCGGGGCAGCGGCTTTGACTATGCTTACCGCTATCCGGGCATGAACAAGGTGCTGCAGGCGGCCGGGCGTGTCATCCGTACGCCGCAGGATCAGGGTGTGGTACTGCTTATTGACGATCGGTTTGTTGATTTGGACTACCGCCGATTGCTGCCCCCTCACTGGGAACAGCTTACCCCGGTGTACAGCCTGGACGAGCTGAAACGGGCACTGCGGCGGTTCTGGGACAAAACCGCCGGCTGAGCCCACATCAGGCAAAGTGGCCTTCTGCGCGGACTGCACGGCAGGGATTGCTTGTACCGGCCGAAGAAAGCGTTTTACTTTTGGCGGCAGTTCAGGTATAATACAACAAAAACCATGCCGTTTTGTAAACGGATACAGCGCATTCAAACACAAAGGAGAACAATCGTGGCAAAACGTGTATTTCTGATCGTTCTGGACAGTTTCGGCATTGGCGCCGAGCCGGACGCGGAAGCATTCGGGGACGCCGGCACCAACACGCTGGCTGCTGTGGCGGCGCATCCTGCATTTCGCGGCGAAAACCTGGCAAAATTGGGCTTGTTCAACATTGACGGGGTGACCTGCGGCACCCCTTGCTCCGCCCCGGTGGGCAGCTTTGCCCGCCTGCGGGAGGCGAGTGCCGGCAAGGATACCACCATCGGCCATTGGGAAATTGCCGGATTGGTCAGCGCCGAACCGCTGCCTACCTTCCCCAATGGTTTCCCGCAGGAGGTGCTGGATGCCTTCACGGCCAAGACCGGCTATCAGGTGCTGTGCAACAAGCCCTATTCCGGCACCCAGGTGATCCGAGATTATGGTGAGGAACATCTGCGAACCGGCGCTTTGATCGTCTACACTTCTGCCGACAGCGTCTTTCAGATCGCCGCCAACGAAGCCATCGTCCCGGTGGAAAAGCTCTACGAGATCTGCCGGCAGGCGCGGGAGCTGCTTACAGGCAAGTATGGCGTCGGCCGTGTCATTGCGCGCCCCTTCATCGGTGATCGGGCGGACAATTTCACCCGTACCAGCCGCCGGCATGACTTTTCGCTGCTGCCCCCGCGTGAGACGATGCTGGACAAGCTGCAGTCCGCAGGCAAGGCCACCATCGGCGTGGGCAAAATCTACGATATTTTTGCTGGCCGTGCCGTCAGTGAGACCATCCGCACCGCCGGCAACACCGAAGGGATGCAGGTTGCGCTGGAACTGGCTGATCGCGGTTTTGACGGCCTCTGCTTTGTCAATCTGGTGGATTTTGACATGCTGTATGGCCACCGCCGCAATGTGGAGGGTTATGCCGCAGCACTGGCTGAGTTTGACGGCTGGCTGCCGAAATTCATGGCCAAAATGCACCCCGATGACGTGCTGATGATCACCGCTGACCATGGATGCGATCCCTCTTATACCAAAACGACCGACCATACCCGCGAGTATGTGCCTTACCTGATTTACGGTTCGTCTGTCCGTTCCGGTGTTGATCTGGGTACCCGCTACTGTTTTGGCACCATCGCCAACACGGTCTGCGGTTTGCTGGGCGTAGAAACCTGCCTGGATGGCTGCGGTGTCCTCCATGAGATCACCCGCTGAGCTGCATACGGGGGTCTGTACTGTGGCAGTCTTTCTTTTGCGAGTGGTGGCGGTAGTGCTCACCGTCTACTCTGTGGGGCTGGTCTTCACCAGCAACTTTAACATGGGTAACCTGCTGGTCTGGCTGTTGACTGCTGCGGTGGACTGCTACTGCATTTGGTACCGGCCCATCAATCGGTGGTTTGCCGCCGGGGTGGGGCGTATCGTGGGCATTGTGCTGCTCATCTGTGTGGTATTGTATGCGGGAATATTGGTGTTCGTTTCGGTCAGCGGCTACACCAACACCGCTACCGGTGGAGAACGGGCCATCATCGTGCTGGGGGCTGGCCTGCGGGGCGACCGGCCCAGTCTGCTGCTCCGCTACCGGTTGGATAAGGCGTACGAGTATGCCGTGCAGCATCCGGATATGCTAGTGATCACCTCTGGTGGCCAGGGGCGTGACGAGTGGGTGCCGGAGGGGCAGGCCATGCGGGATTATCTCTTGACAAAAGGCTTGAATCCGAACCGCGTGGTGGCAGAGAGCAAGTCTACCTCAACCGAGGAAAATTTCCTTTTTTCCAGGCAGATCCTCCTAGACCAGGGAATGCCGGAGGATGTGTCCATTGTTTATGTTACCAACGCTTTCCATTGCTACCGGGCAGGAGAGTATGCCCGGCGTGCCGGATTTGCGGACCCGCATGCGCTGCCGGCTGGAATCTCCATCCTCAGTGTACTGCCCTGCTATCTGCGGGAAGTGCTGGCGGTCCTGTATTACTGGGTGTTCAAAAGCTCAGAATCTGGGCTGATGCACAGCATGGTGGGAATTCTTTCCCTGAACAAAAAATTCTTCTACAAATAGTGGCGATTCCGGCTGGGATCTGATGGCGTTTCCGGCTGGAGAAAACAAAAGGAGCTGTTTGCACATGCAAATCCGCTATTATAAAGAGTATAGCAACTACCTCAATCGAGATATGGAATTCAAGGTGTTCGGTCACGCCGGACGGCCCATCCTCATCTTCCCTTGCCAGAGCGGCCGTTTCTTTGACTGGGAAAATAACGGGATGTGCAGCATCGCGGCACCTTGGATCGATGCCGGCAAGCTACAGATTTTCTGCGCCGACAGCATCGATCGGGAAAGCTGGGACAACAACGGTCCCGGCCGCCCCCGGATTGAGATGCAGGAGCGCTACTATAATTATGTCACCGGTGAACTGACTCCCCGTCTTCTTGAAATCAACAGGGAACAGGGGGCTGATCATACCGGTCGCGTCTTGACTGGCGGTGCCAGTGTGGGTGCATTTCACGCGGTCAATTTTTTCCTGCGCCGGCCGGATCTGTACAATGGCACCATTGCCCTCAGCGGCATATACAGCAGCCGGGTGTTCTTCGGAAACTATATGGACGACCTGGTTTACCGCAACAGCCCCTGCGACTATATGCGCAATTTCCCGGCGGATCATCCCTACAAGGAACTTTACGCGCAGGCAGACAAGTTTATCATGTGCTGCGGTCAAGGCGCCTGGGAAGATGAACTGCTGGCCTCCACCAGGGAACTGCGCGATATCCTGGAAGATAAGGGCATCCATCCCTGGGTGGATATCTGGGGCGCCGATGTGAGCCATGATTGGCCCTGGTGGCAGAAACAGTGGCCCTATTTCCTGGAAAAGACTCTGGGCCAGCCGTGATGGAACAGAACAAACGGGGTGTTTCCGCTCCCCAGCGGAAGGAGGCGGGGGCAACGCGCAGGCTGCGCTGCGGACTTTGTATCGGTATGCTGCTTTTGCTGATTCCGGTGTTTGCAGTGGCGGTTTATGCCCGTCCTTCTGCAGATGATTTCATCTATGCAAGAGCAACCCACGCAGTGGTACAGCAGTACGGTGCCGATTGGCCCCGGCTGCTTCGGGCTGCGCTGGATGCCGACCTGAACTTTTACAACACCTGGCAGGGGCTGTACGTCTCGGGCTTTCTCTTGGCCTTGCAGCCGGCCATTTTTGGCGGGCAGTGGTATGGGCTGACAATAGTTCTGGTGGCGGCTATGCTGTTCTTGGCGTCGCTGGCACTGGCCGGGGCTGTGGTACATCGTCTGGCGCCGGGTACCCGGGGGCTGCCGACTTTCCTGGCACTTGTATTCACCTTTGCCGTGATTGAGGGTATGCCCAATCAGGTGGAAAGCCTTTACTGGTACAATGGCGCCATGAACTATCTGCCGTTTTTCGCCCTTGCACTAGGGGTGATTGCGCTGCTGATCGGCATGTCGCCCGGTGAGCGGCGCCGGCCGGTTTGGAAAAAAATTCTGAGAACGGTGGCAGCCTGCCTGTTTTGCCTGCTGATTGGCGGAGGCCATCATGTGATTATCCTGCTCACATTGATGTTACTGGCTTTTGCCGTTCTTTGGTTTGCCCGCCGCCGCGCTTTCTGGCCGGTGGCCCCTCTGCTGTCCTGTCTGTTGGGACTCTTTTTCAATATGAGTTCGCCGGGCACAGCGGTGCGGATGTCAGGCTTCTCCTCGGCGTCTTTGCCGGAGGCTGTATTCAAAAGCCTGATTTTATCGGGGCTTTCCGTTCTTCGCTGGCTGGACCTGCCTTTCGTTTGCCTGCTGCTTCTGCTCACGCCGGCCCTCTGGCACCTGGTGCGGAGCCCTATACTGAAAGATAGCACTTTCCGTTGGCCGTGGCTGCCGCTGGCTGCCACCTTTGTGCTGATCTGGGGCATGATCTGGTTGCCCTCCTATACCATGGGCGGTATCGGCCCGGGGCGGCTGATCAATGTGGTTTGGATGACATTTTTGCTGGGTGCCATTGTCAGTTGGGCGGTTTTTCTCGGCTGGCTGGCTAGGATCAGCAAGGCCGCTGTGGACAGATTCCTGCCACGCCGAGGGACTGCGCTGATTGCAGCCGCGCTGGTTGTCTGCATGGCCAGCATTGGCGGTCATACTGTTAAGGAGGGGCTGGACAACCGCTTTGCCACCAGCCTGGAGGCTGTCTGGGAGCTGGCAAACGGTACGCCCCAGGCGTTTGCCGCGGCGATGGACGAACGAGAAGCCAAATTGACTGACCCAGCCGCCCATGATGTGGTGATTCGCACCCTGACAGAGGATGAGCGCCCTGGCCTTCTGTATTTTAGCGATGTAGTGCCTGGTCCGGACAGCTGGGGACTGACAGCGTACTACGGTAAGGAGTCGGTCCTCGTGGAACAGCCCCAGGAATAACAGAGGGGTGGCCGTCAAAAAAGCACCACCCAACCGAACTCTAAGATGCCCCCTTCCCGGTCTTTAGCAGGTTTTGCTGTCTGCCGGGAAGGGGGCATCTCAATTTTCAGATGGTACGGTACCTCTTGGGCAAGGCTCAGGTGAATTTGAAAAAACTCGGTATTTGAACGGTACGGGAAATGTATCATAGAGGACTGGCAACGTGCATTTGCCGCTATTTTGCAAATTTACCGGTTCCCCGGCCAGAGTGGATGTGGTTTAAGGGACAGTACTGACCGGGATATCCGCTTTCGGGTCAATGCGTGGACAAAGCACCGGCAATGGCTTGTTTGTCACGGCAAAGAACACGCAGGGCAGCAACAAAATCAGTGGATTGGCGGACAGCAGAAACGGTTTGTTTTCCATAAACAGGTAAGCCATCATAGCGGTCATGCACAAAAGTTCACCGGTGTGGTGCCCCTTTGCCAACCGCCAGATCAGCAGAAGAAACACGGCCGCCACCAGTACGGCACCCAGCACACCCTTGTTCATGGGAAGTGCCAGATACATATTGTCGATAGCGCTGTGCTCGTCACCGTCGGTGGACAGGCCTCCCAGCAGGGTGACGGGATGCTGCCAGAAAATGTTGTGCCAGATTTCAAAACGACCGGATAATGTGCGGTTGATTTTGGACAGAAGGGGCGTCAGTTCAGAATTGAGTGGGTCAAACCGCCAACCCGCCCAGATACTGAATCCTGTAATCACCGGGTAGATGGCAAGCACCAGTGTGTGATAGACCCGGGTTTCAAAAAAGCGGGGAAGAACCTTCTGGCCGGCAAACAGCATCAACAGCAGAATCATGGTGCCGCCCGCACCGCGGCAGATAGGCACAAGCAGCGTATAGAGTGCGAGTGCCGCCAGCCCGCACCAGTCAAACCAGCGCAGTTTAGGCCAGCGCAGCCAGGCCCAGGCAAAAAACACTCCGATCAATCGTGCACCATATCCGTTGTAATGGCCGTATCCAAAGTCCCAGTTGCGGCAGTAGAACTTGAAGGGAACCAACGGAGTGAACAAATGCAGCAGCTGCACCAGCACCAACCCTGCGACAGCTGCAGCCAGGTAGACCCGCAGCAGCCTGCGCAGGTCGGTATCCTTGGCAGCAAGACCTGCCAGCGCTGCCAGCACAAACCATTCATCCCCGCCATACGCCGTGGCAAATCCGGTATAGCACAGCACTGCCAACAGTACGACCCACTGCCAACGGCGCTCGTAGTTTGTCAAAAAAATGCACTTCAACAGCAACAGCAGCGCACCGCCGCCGGTGAGAACCAGCCGTGCCGCACGGCTGAATGCGGGCAATGTGGATTGTATGTTGGAGCTGAACACCTCGCTGAGAACGAGCAGCAGCAAAATCCCAAGTTCCACGCATTGCTGCGCCAATTGGCGGCACCGGGCCTCCGAGGGGGATTTCTTTCGGATAATTGGCAAAAGCCGGATCAGCATACAGCGGCCATCCTTCCTTTTGTAGTGGTTGCGGTCTTCTCCACAGCCCGACAGCTTTCGGCATAGTTTGTCCCGCAGTGGGCCGGACTAATCGTTTTGACTTTTAAATTCGGGCTGTTCCTGAAGCACCTCCAGGAACTTTTCTGCGGGTTTGGAGAACACCTGATATTTCTTCCATACCAAATACATGCCAATATCCAATGCCGGCTTCAGTGGCCGAAAGCACAGCCGTGTTCCCTGGGTATTCAGCAGTTTGTCCAGCGTCAGGGCATAGCCCAGCCCCTCATCTACCAGCAGCGAGGCATTATACAGAAGGTTGTAGGTGGCCACGATGTTCAGCTGACTGAAACTGCGGCGCAACCAGTGGGTCAGCTCGGCGCCCTTCTGACGGCTCATGATCAGCGGCTGATCCCACAGGTCTTCCGGCTCCACGGCGTCCTTTGCGGCCAGGGGGCAGTCGTTGGGCATCAATACGCCCCAGACATCCCGAACCGGGAAGGGGAGTGTGTCATACTTGGAAAGATCTGGTGTGCCGATCAGCAGGCCAAAATCGATCAGTCCCTTGTCCAGCTGTTCGGTCACCAACGGGCCGTCGCCGCTGATAATATGGTACTGGACCTGGGGAAAGTGTGCGTGCAGTTGGCGGGCAGCCTTGGCCAAAAGCCGGAGACCATCGGTTTCGCCGCTTCCGATGCGGATGTCCCCGGCGATGGTTTCGTCCGAATCGATAATTTCACTCTCGGTTTTATGTACCAGATCAATAATTTCCTCCGCGCGTTTGCGCAGCAACATGCCATCCTCTGTCAAAGTGATGCGCCGGCTCCCGCGGATCATCAGCTGCTTGCCCAGTTCCTCTTCCAGTTCCTTCAGCTGACGGGAGAGCGTCGGCTGGGACAGATGCAGCGACTCCGCTGCACCAGAAATGCTCTGTTCACGGGCCACTGCCAGAAAGTATTGCAACACACGCAGTTCCATTGATACTTTTCACCTTCCTGCCCACAATATAACACCCTAAAATTATACCTGTCAAGCATAGAATGGTATTTGACATAGGTATTTGATATTACATACCAAATCCTGTACAATACAGTACGGAAAGATACGGCCAAGCCCAAACGCTGCGGCCACCTGAGATAAAGGGGAAATTGCATACCATATGGATACACGTATACTGGAATTGCTGATCGATTCGTTTCCCAAGCTGCTGATCCCGGGCCTAACTATGACCATCCCGCTCACGGTGGTCTCCTTCTGCTTTGCCATGGTTATCGCGGTGGTGGTAGCCATGGTGCAGTTTGCCCACGTGCGGTTTCTGCAACAGATTTGTCGGTTTTACATCTGGTTTGTTCGCGGTACACCTCTGCTTGTGCAGCTGTTCGTGGTGTTTTATGGTCTGACCGATTTCAATATTATTTTGGAACCTTTTGTGGCGGCGGTAATCGTCTTCTCGCTGAATGAAGGCGCCTATGCCGCCGAGGCAATCCGCGGTGCGCTGGAGTCGGTCCCCGCGGGACAGATGGAAGCCGGTTACTGCGTGGGCATGACCTATCTGCAAACCATGCGCCGGATCGTGCTGCCCCAGGCACTGCGAACCGCCTTTCCATCACTGATGAACTCGCTGATCTCGATGCTCAAGGACACTTCTCTGGCCTCTACCATCACGGTGGCTGAAATGTTCATGGCAACCCAGCGTATTGCCGGACGCACCTTTGAATATATGCCTCTCTATCTGGAGGTGGCGTTCATTTACCTGCTGTTCTCCACCATCATGACCAAACTGCAGCGGATCGGCGAGAAAAAGCTGGGCGCTTATCAGACAAAGGAGGTGGGGTGAATGCTGGAAGTTCACGGCATCAAAAAAGCCTTCGGCAGCCTGGAGGTGCTCAAAGGTGTTGACCTGGAGGTGCACAAGGGCGACGTGGTGGCCATTCTCGGCCCCAGCGGTTCGGGCAAGACGACGCTTTTGCGGTGCATCAACTTTCTCGAGAAAGCAGACGGCGGAACCATGACTTTCGATGGTGAAACCTATCACTTCAATCGTGCCACCAAAAAGCAAATGAACGCGATGCGCCGCAAGACCGGTTTTGTATTCCAGAGCTATAATCTGTTTTTGAACAAAACCGCTCTGCAAAATGTCACGGAGGGGCTGATAGTTGCCCGCAAAATGCCCAAACCCCAAGCCGAGGAGATTGGCCGAAAAGCGTTGGAACGGGTGGGGCTCTCTGACCGGTGCGGTTACTATCCCCATCAACTGTCTGGCGGCCAGCAGCAGCGTGTGGCTATTGCTCGCGCCATTGCCACAAATCCGGATATTATCTTTTTTGACGAGCCGACCAGCGCCCTTGACCCGGAGCTTACCGGCGAGGTGCTGTCGGTTATGCGACAACTGGCCAATGACGGCATGACCATGCTAGTAGTCACCCACGAGATGGGGTTTGCCCGCAATGTTTCCAATCAGGTCGTCTTTATGGAAGGCGGCGTCGTGGTGGAGGCAGGGCCGTCCAAAGAGTTTTTCCAGGCTCCCAAACAGGAGCGTACCCGTGCTTTTCTGCGCATGATTGAGCAACACGGAATTTACAATTGAACATTTACCCAAAAAACCCAAAAAATCTGTTAGGAGGATCTCAACAATGAAACGAATGGCTTCCCGTATGATTGCCGCCCTGCTGGCTGCTGCTCTGTTGAGTATGACTGCCTGCAGCGGAACGTCTTCTGCTGCCGATGCCTCTTCCGGCGAGGTCGGTTCTTCCGCTGCCGGTGGTACCACCACAGGGGAAAATGCCACTGGGAGCGCTGCCGGGGGCGACCTGCTTGCCCAGATTCAGGCGCGCGGCGAGTTGATCGTCGGAACCGAGGGCACTTGGGCCCCCTTTACCTACCACGATGACAACGACGAACTGGTGGGTTACGATGTGGAGGTTGCCAAACTGGTGGCAGAAAAGCTGGGTGTTACCGCCAGCTTTGTAGAAGGCGAGTTCGACGGCTTGCTGGCCGGCGTGGACGGAGGCCGCTATGATATGGTTGCCAATGGTGTCAATGTGACACCGGAACGCGCAGAGGCGTACAGTTTCAGTATACCCTATCTTTATGACAGCACCGTGGTTATTGTCCGGGATGACTACGACGAGATCCACTCGATGGAAGACCTGTCCGGCAAGACAACCGCCAATACCATCACCAGTACCTACGCCATCCTGGCCGAACAGTACGGAGCCACCACCCAGGGGGTGGACGACTTTGCCCAAACCATTGAGCTGCTGGAGGCGGGACGCATTGATGCGACGCTGAATTCTTCTGTCACATTCAACTATTATATGAGCCAGCAGCCGGATGCGCACGTTAAGGTTGCCTGCAGCGACGACCCGCAGGAGCTGGCCCTGGCCATGAGCAACCGCGCGGATGCCGCCACTTTGGTGGAGGCAGTCGATCAGGCACTGGAGGAGCTTCGTACATCTGGTGAACTGGCCGCTCTGTCCGAAAAATACTTTGGTGCTGATCTGACCAGTGCGCAGTAAAAAGGAGCTGTATCATGGGGATGAGCTGTTGTGACCCACTGGCACGCCGTGCCGTTGTGCAAAATCTGCGGGATGCCGGTTGTTCTGAATCCGACACCGAGCGTATGTTGCAATTGCTGGAGCAGGGCAAAACGACTGAACTGCTGCAATCGCTCAAGTGTCAGCGCTGCCGTTTGATCGAGACACTGCACAAACAACAGCAAAAGGTGGATTGCCTGGATTATCTGATCTATCAGCTGAAAAAGTGTGCTTGCAATGACAAGGGCAAATGCCCGGTAGGCAAAGCCATCCCGCCGCAGGAAGAATAAACGGTTGCGGGTGTGCGAACGAACCGATCACAGCCATGCTGCTTTTCACCGGCTGAGTAACGATAAAATGCTTTCATTGTGTATAAAAAAGGGAGGATACTGCTGTGATCTACAAGAATTTTCAGGACCTGAAGCTCTCCGCGCTGGGATTGGGCACCATGCGCCTGCCCACCATTGATGGCGATGATGCCAAAATCGATGAGGTTACAACGGCCCAAATGTTCGATTATGCCATCCAAAATGGCATCAATTACTTTGACACTGCCTGGGGTTACCACAATGGCAATTCGGAGATTGTCACCGGCAAGATGCTGGCGCGCTATCCCCGGGACAGCTTCTATCTCGCATCCAAGTTCCCTGGGTATGATCTGTCCAACATGGGGAAGGTTCGGGAAATTTTTGAAGAGCAGCTGAAAAAATGTCAGGTGGACCATTTTGATTTTTACCTCTTTCACAATGTCTATGAGAAGAACATCGACCCGTATTTGGATGAGAAAAACGGCATTCTGGCCTATCTGCTGGAGCAAAAGAAGAATGGCCGCATCCGTCATCTGGGATTCTCCTGCCACGGTTCTCTGGATGTGCTGAAACGCTTCTTGGACGCCTATGGCGAGTATATGGAGTTCTGCCAGATCCAGCTGAATTATCTGGACTGGAACTTCCAGGATGCAAAGGCAAAGGTGAAGCTGCTCAACGAACGCAGCATTCCAATCTGGGTCATGGAGCCTGTGCGCGGCGGCCGGCTTACTCATCTGCCCGGGTCTGCCGAGAACGCCCTCAAGAAGCTGCGCCCCGACGAGAAGATTCCCGCATGGGCGTTCCGCTTCCTGCAGGCTGTGCCCGGCGTGACGATGGTGCTGTCCGGCATGTCCAATATGGAGCAATTGCAAGAGAATATTGCCACCTTCACCACCGAGCAGCCTTTGAACGAAAAGGAGTTTGAAACCATCGTTTCCATCGCCGATGACATGGTCAAGGGTGGCGTTTTGCCCTGCACGGCCTGTCACTACTGCACCAGCCACTGCCCGATGCATTTGGACATTCCCCGTCTGCTGGCTTTGTACAATGAGCATATCTTTACACCGGCGGCGGCTTTATTGCCCCCATGGCGATCGATGCGCTGCCCGATGATAAAAAGCCTTCGGCCTGCATTGCCTGTCGCAGCTGTGAGGCCGTGTGCCCCCAGCGGATCAAGATTTCGGAAGCAATGGCGGACTTCTCCCAAAAGCTTGGCTTGAAAAAGTAAGTGCGCCGCCCGGCAGCCCGCTGATTGTCTGCTAACGCTGGCGGAACACAATCGCCGATGAAAAAGCCGCCCTTTCCCGTGGATTGCCACGGGAAAGGGCGGCTTTTTGTATGCGGGTAACAGGGGTCGAACCTGCACATCATTGGATACCAGATCCTAAGTCTGGCGCGTCTGCCAATTCCGCCATACCCGCCTATTTGACCGGCCGATCACGGTCGATGATGTAAACTACCATTCAGTGTAACAAGTTCGCAGGCATTTGTCAAACATTCTCTTTGGGATAGATGCAGAATATTATGAAAAAATTGCCGGAAAGCAGGTATCCCAATAATTCGCCCTGGATCTGCACATACTCTAAAGCAGGGAGATGATTCAGATGCACAAATTTTTCCGCCGTCTGGCCGCAGCAGCACTGGCGACGGCCCTGCTGACCGGTGCGGCTTTGTATGCACTCCAGCGTGCCATCCCTGATGTGTTCTATGTTGAACCTGGGGAAAGGCTCAGCATCGCATCCATGCCCTGGCTCTCGGCAGATTCACGGTCATCTGCCGGCCAGCTGGCGGTCAGTGCTCCGGGCGGAAATGCCGGCGGTGGGCAGACCCTGAAGCTGTTTGGTCTGTTCCCGATTAAAACGGTACAGACCGTGTCTGAAGATCGCCGGGAAGTGACTGTCTGTGGTACCCCCTTTGGTATCAAGATGTTCTCAAACGGTGCGCTGGTAGTTGCTTTTTCTGATTTGTATACCGAGCAGGGCAGCGAAAACCCTGCCAAGGAAGCCGGGCTCCGGCTTGGTGACCTGATTGTCTCCGCGTCCGGGCATACGGTGCGCAATAATGAGGAACTCAGCGCGGCCATCACCGGGGCAAACGGTGGTGAAATGGAAGTGGTCTATCTGCGGGATGGTGTGCGCCGCACCTGCAAGCTGACACCGGTTCGCGATCAGGATGGCAGCTATAAAGCTGGCGTCTGGGTGAGAGATTCCTCAGCAGGGATCGGTACCCTGACCTTTGCTGATACACAGCATGGTACCTTTGCGGGACTTGGGCATGCCATCAGTGATACCGACACCGGCACCTCCATCTCGCTGCTTTCCGGTGAGATTGTGCCTGTCAATATTACCGGCTGCGCAGCCGGCGCAGCCGGTGCCCCGGGGGAACTGCGCGGCGACTTTTCCGGGACGGATGTTTTAGGCACTGTGCTGGCCAACGATGCCACCGGTGTATACGGCAAGCTGTCCTCCACAGTGGCGGGGAACATCTGCCCGGTGGCCAACAGCCAGGAAATTCAGCCGGGTGCGGCCCAGATTCTTGCCACGGTGGAGGGCAGTACCCCGCAGCTCTATGATGTGCGTATCGAATATGTCAACCTGAACGCCAGTGATCCCAACCGAAATATGCAGATCCGCGTGACCGACCCGGACCTGCTGGCAAAGACCGGTGGCATTGTGCAGGGGATGAGCGGCAGCCCCATCCTGCAAAACGGAATGCTGGTGGGGGCGGTAACCCATGTGCTGATCAACGATCCCACCCGCGGATACGGCATTTTTGCCCGAACTATGTTGGAGGGAGCAGACCGCGCAGCTGGGGGCGAAACCGGCTGACGAAATTCCATGAATGGAAAATGCACCCAATTTTCTGCCAGAAAAGCAACCGGACGATTTTTGCCGAAACAGGCAAGAAGTCCGGTCTTTTTTGTATACGCCGGTGAATTCCGTCGAGGAGAGGGGAACAAAACCTATTTCTTTGTTGGGAAAAATTGGAATTTGCACTTGAATGATATGGAAAAATATGGTAAAATTACCATTGTCACGAGGACAATGACATTTGCGTAAAGGAGACTGCGTGTTATGGAGAGAATCAAATTTGTGATGACAGATACCGGAGCGGATGTCTCCGCGCTGTGTAAGGCTGCTCTGGAAGAAAAGGGGGTTTCGGTTACGGTGTGTGAGCGCAATGGCGCCAAAGCACTGGAGACACTGCTGGCACAGCACCCGCAGGTAGCTATGCTGGATGCCTTTATGCCGGACCTGGATGCCATAGCAGTAAAGCAGCGCTATGAAGCCCAGTCTGGTCACAACGGCGCCAAAACCACCTTCTTCGTGACAGGCGCTTTCCAAAACGAGGCGGTGGAGCAGGAACTGCTGGACAACGGTTTTTCATTCTTTTTTGTCAAGCCTTTTGATGAACAAGTTCTGGCCACACGGGTCCTCAAAGCAGCAGGCACGCCGACCCCGCATCTGAATTACCCGCAGGATAGCGACGAATTGGTGGTCACCGAGATTCTGCACCAGATCGGGGTGCCGGCCCACATCAAAGGGTATCAATTCCTGCGTGACGCGATCCTGCTGACCATCGACGATCACGAGTACATCAACGCGGTGACCAAGCGTCTGTACCCCGAAATTGCCAAGCGCAACGGTACCACTGCCAGTCGGGTCGAGCGCGCAATCCGCCACGCCATCGAGGTGGCCTGGGACCGGGGCGATGTTGACACGCTGAACAGCTATTTTGGCTATACCATACACAACCTGCGCGGCAAGCCCACCAATTCGGAGTTTATTGCCATGATCGCGGACAAGATTCGCTTGGACAAAAAGCGTCGCGCATGAAAGCTCGCAGCACAACGCCATCCTCACTATTTCCCCATTTCCTTCTTATGAAAGCCTCCCGATGCAGCGGCAGGAACCTTCCTGCAACCGGACATCGGGAGGCTTTCGCATTGTTTCGATCGGCCCCGACGCAAACAGGCAAAGCTCCGCATTGGACCTGCCGGAATACATGGCGACCTTCAGCAAAACAGCCGGAACAACGGCCCGTTCGGGACTTGTTCCGGCTGCTTGTTGTCTATTTATATGGGCAAAGGCACACTCAGATCAGTGCGGCGGTGATCAGGGACATTTTGTAGACCTCCTCGGCATTGCATCCACGGGACAGGTCGTTGATGGGAGCGTTCAGCCCCTGCAGAATGGGCCCGTAGGCCTCAAATCCGCCAAGACGCTGTGCAATTTTATAGCCGATGTTGCCGGCATTAATGTCGGGGAAGATGAAGGTGTTGGCATAGCCGGCCACCTTGCTGCCCGGGGCTTTCAGCTGCCCAACCTCGGGCGCAACGGCGGCGTCAAACTGCAGTTCGCCATCTACCTTCAGATCGGGGGCCAGCTCTTTCACGCGCGCGGTGGCGTTGTGCATTTTGGTTACGCTGTCACCCTTGCCGGAACCAAAGGTGGAATAGCTCAGCAGAGCAACACGGGGATCAATGCCAAAGACTTTAGCGGTCTCGGCGGTCTGCAAAGTGATCTCGACAATATCATCCTCGGAGGGATCAATATTGATGGCGCAGTCGCCCATGGCCAGGCATTCCTCACCGCGGCGCAGGATAAAGCAGCTGCTGACCGATTTGACCCCGGGCTTGCATTTGATCAGCTGCAAGGCAGGGCGGACGGTATCAGCGGTGGAGTAGGTGGCGCCACCCAGCAGGCAGTCGGCTTTGCCCATCTTCACAAGCATCGTGCCAAAGTAATTGCTCTTTCTCAGGGCGTCACGGCACTGCTCCTCCGTCATCTTGCCCTTGCGCAAGGCGACCATCTGAGCGACCATCTCATCAAACTCGGTATAGTTTTCAGGGTCGACCACAGTGGCTTTGCTCACATCAAAGCCGCCGCCGGCAGCAGCCTTGCTGACAGCCTCGGGGTTGCCCAGCAATACCACATTCAGCACGCCATTGGCCAGCAAGCGGCTGGCAGCGCTCAGAATACGGGCATCGGTGCCCTCGGTGAAAACGATAGTGCGGGGGGCAGACTTCAGCTGATTCTCGAAACGTTCAAAAATGTCCATTGTCTCATGTACCTCCGATCGATTGTGACGTGTTTAACAAAAAACGGCACATATTTTCTCGATATTTTGATTATACCATCAATCTGGCACTTTGCAAAGAGGCCCAAGCAATTCTGTCTCTTTTGCACAACAAAGGCCCTGCTTTTGGCAGGGCCTGGAAAATATTGTAGGGATTTTGCAATCAATGCAATTACCCTTGAAATCTTATAGTCCGAACATCAGGACTGGAATGGCAAAAGGCAGCTGCCGTTCCCAGCTTGCCTCACAGTGCTCACCGCCGGGGATAACCCGGGCGGTCAACAGTACATGACGTTCCAGCAGCCGTGTACACACATGGGCAAATTCCGCCCGCATTGCGCTGTGATTGGAAAATTCCCGGGCGCCATAGTCCATATAGACAACAGTGGCCGGGCCTAATTTGGCTGAATCAAGCGTGGCATCAAATTCTTTGGGCGAGACCCACAGCGAAGGAGAGAGAGCCGCTGCGCGGGAAAAGATACTATTGTACTCCGTCACGGCATACAAGGCCATAATGCCGCCCATGGAGCTGCCGCCGATAAAGGTATGTTTTCGGTCGGGCAAGGTGCGAAAGTTGCGGTCGATCTCGGGCTTGAAACTGTGCACAAACCATTCCATCGTCTCATGGCCGTAGGCGTTCACCTTGCCAAAGCGCGGATTACGGAACGGGTAGGGCGTGTATTCAGAGAGCCGCTCGTTGTGAGAACCATGGTTGCATTCCACAGCCGCCACGATCAGCGGCGTACTGGTTCGATCAAGATATTCCTGCATGCCCCAGCATTTGCCGTAGGTTGCATGGCTGTCAAAAAAGACGTTATGCCCGTCGAACATATACAGCACGGGAAAACGCCGTTCCGGTTCGGCATCATAACAAGCGGGCAGATAGAGATATGCTCTGCGCAGCTCTTCGCCGTTGACACCCGGGACCGTGACATCCCAACAGGTCACCATATCCATTCACTCCCATACAAAACCATCTGAACCGTGCGCCCACCGGCCGCACAGCCTGCCTTTAATCTGATACCAGTGTATCATACCGGATATACAAATGCAATTTATTTAGTTTAGTGCATTGTGATATGCAATCAAAAGCGGCTGGAACGCAAACACTATTTGCGGAAAGCGGTGAATACCGGTATCGACCACCCTTGCCCACAAAGTTCGGAAAAACGCAAAACAATCAAGGAGGACCGGCAAAATGTGACTTGTTTATCCGCTAAAACCCGGAAGGTATCCACAGGGACCGCAGCGCGGCAACCTCCTTTGCTGCCAGCTCTGGCCATGCGGTATTGGCAAACAGCGAGTCATATCGGTAAAGTCCGATTCCGTTCACATTGTTTTCTTTTAAGACAGCCGCTTGCTGGGCAAGGGCCTGCCCGGAGGACCACTCGGCCCCAACTTCGCTGCCATCTCCTTCTCCAATCCGATAGGCACCAAGACCGACATAGAACTTTACGCTTTCGTCCCGGGGGAGCGCCAGCCACTGCTGCAGCAGTTGGTTCAGGGAAAGTGATCTGTCGCCACCTTTGGCGTAATCCAATCCCCAGTAAAGCTGCGGCATCAGATAATCTGCATAGCCGGGTTCCCTTAACCAGCGCGCCACATCGCTGTACTGAGAATTATAGTTGTTCTCTAGCCTGCCTTGTGGTGAGATACCAAATGTTACACCAAACTCATGTGCCGCCGCACAGCATCGCTGTACCAGATGGCTGACCGTCTCTCTTCGCCAGTCTGCCTGTGTCAGTGTGCCGCCGGTTTGCTGATAGGTCTGAAATTCCTCCGCATCCCAGGAAAGCTCTGCGGTGGGGTAAAAGTAATCGTCAAAGTGGATGCCGTCGAGTGGATAGGTCTGGCACAGTTCACGCACACCGTCTTCAATATATTGTTGAACCGCCTCCAGTGCCGGGTTCAGCCAAAGACCGCCGTTTGCCTCTTTCACCCACTCGGGATGCTGCGCGGCGAGACCGTTGTCTGCCAGGGAGGAGGGAACACCGCCGGATTGCAGACGGTAGGGGTTGATCCAGGCTTCTACACGCAGGCTCCTGTTGTGTGCCAATTCGATTGCCAAACCAAGGGGATCAAACCCGGGAGATTTGCCCTGTATACCAGTACACAGGTGGCTGTACGGAAAGAGCTTGCTGGGGTACAGCGCATCGCCAAAGGGGCGCACCTGCAAGATTACGGTATTGATCCCGGTTTGTACACACTGGTCAAACATCTGACTCAGCTGACCAGAAAACACATCCGCTGCAGAAAAATCGATACGTTGCCATTCCAGATAGGAAATCCACACCGCCCGATAACCGTCTGTGGTTCCGGATGACAAGGGCGCAGGTGAGGCAGTGGTGCTCGGCTGCTGGGTGGGCAGCGGGTCGGTTGTTTCAGGTGTTGCGGGCAGAATGAGAAACGGGAGCAAAAGCAGACAGGCTGAACCAATCAACGCACAGACAACAGCCCGCAGTGTTGCCGGAACATTTCGCAATTGGAACACCCCCCGCAAATCTTGCTATCAATGTATGCGGGAAAGTGCACCAGGCTGCCTGTAAAAACGGAAAAAGAAAAACGCCGTCTGTCGAAACCAAATTCCGACAAGCCGACGTTTTTAACGATCAGTTTACCCTTCCTGGCGCGCACAGTCGCTGCACAGGCCAAAGACGGTGAGATAATAATTCTCGACCTTGACCTCCGGGCAGGACATGACCAAGTTGTGAAGTGTATCCTCAGAGATTGGCAGCGAAACGACCTTGCGGCATTTTCGGCAGAACAGATTCTGATGAACCCCCAGTTCAGCGTCAAAACGATCCGCCTCACCGGGAATCGATACCCGGCGGACTTTGCCGATTTCGACCAAAGTGTTCAAGTCACGATATACCGTGCCCAGGCTCAGCCGGGGGCAGACTTCGCGCAAGGAGGTGCAGATCTGCTCTGCAGTAGGATGATCTTTGCGGGAAAGTACTTCCTTCAGGATCAGCTCCCTTTGATGAGAGTAACGCATAGGTTTTCTCCTTTTTCTTGACGAACGGTACAGAACCGTTCTTTCCTTATACGACGATAACTTTCCACCCAAAAGCCGGTATGGCTTTGAAAACGATAACGGAAACAACGGACATCAGCCATAGTAATAGTGCATACATGAATTGTAGTAATTATCTATCTGTTTGTCAACCTGTCAAATTGTGATAAATTTGTGAAAATGAACAAAAAGGTGCAGATAGATAACGAAACAGCGCAAGATTGAGAAAATGAGAGGGGCGAATGGGCTGGGGGATATATGGGAAACCATATATGTACTTTCGTTGTATTTGATAGAGGCTATCAAAAGAAAAATCTTCGCCTATTCCAGATTGTGAATTAAAAATAGGAATGCAGCCCAAGGATTAAGATAAAACGCCGCGGCCGGCAGCCCTGCGAAACTGGCAGGTGCCACCGGCCGCGGCAAACGATTTTTCTTAACCGCTCTGTTTGATTTTGGCCCAGTAAGCGGCGGCAGCCTGTTCGATACGGTTATCGCCAAACGTATAGTAATGGGCGTTCTTTAGAGCATCCGGCAGATACTGCTGTTTCACCCAATGGTTGGGGTAGTCGTGGGCATATAGATAATGCTGACCTTTTACCGCAGCGTCTTCGCCATCAAAATGTTTGTTTTGCAGCTGTCTGGGAACCGGCCCGCTGCGGCCGGCCTGCACATCCGCCATAGCGGCGTTCAAAGCCATATGGGCTGAATTGGACTTTGGGCTGGTGGCAACCAGAACCACTGCATCTGCCAGGGGAAGCTGCGCTTCCGGTAAGCCCAACATGTTGGCGGCATCCACAGCGGCCTTGACAATGGGGATGATTTGCGGATAGGCAAGCCCTACGTCCTCACAGGCGCAGACCATCAGACGGCGGCAGGCCGATGCCAGATCTCCTGCCTCCAATAACCGTGCCAGATAGTGTAAAGCCGCATCTGGATCAGAGCCACGCATGGATTTCTGATAGGCCGAGATAATATCGTAGTGGTCATCCCCGAGCCTGTCATAACGCATGGCTGTGTGACGGGCTACCTGCTGTACCATGTCCAGCGTGATCCGGCGCTGCCCATCCTGTACTGCGGCTGCTGTTGCAACAAATTCAAGGTTTCCCAGGGCCTTGCGCATATCGCCGCCGGAACTGCGGGACAAATACTCCAGCGCATCCGGTTCCAAAGTAATCGAACAGGCCTGCTCCTGACCAAGGCGATCGGCCGCGTTTTGCAGCCCCTTGGCGATATCTTCGGCGGCCAATTGCTTGAATTCAAAGACGGTACAGCGGGACAAAAGCGCATTGTAGATATAAAAATAGGGATTCTCAGTGGTGGATGCAATCAGCGTCACGGTGCCTTGTTCGATACATTCCAGCAGGCTTTGCTGTTGCCGCTTATTGAAATACTGGATCTCATCCAGATACAATAAAATTCCGCCTGCACCGGTAAGGGTACCTACCTCAGCCAGGACTTCCTTGATGTCCGCAGTGGAGGCAGTGGTGCCATTCAGCCGATGAAGGCGCATGCCGCTGTTTTTTGCAATAATCTCCGCCACCGTGGTTTTGCCCACGCCGGACGGCCCATAGAAGATCATGTTGGGGATACGTCCGCTGTCTATCGTTCGGCGAAAGACCATGTCCTTTCCCAAAAGATGCTGCTGCCCGCATACCTCATCCAATGTGCGCGGTCGCAGCCGCTGTGCCAAAGGCTCCATCTTGTCCCTCCTGTATTCTGTCAGATCTGCGAAGTTTCCCGCTGGTTTGACGCACACTTGCATTATAGCGCAGCGTCGTGGTAGAATTCAACCGAAAGGCATCACGGCGGCATATTTGCAGTCGCCACAGAGAGGAATGAGAAGATAGCATTATGACCAAAAAAGAACTGGCTCTGGTCTGCATCCAACGGCTGAAAGAGGCATATCCGCTGGCTGAGTGTACACTGGATTATGAACATGCCTGGCAACTCTTGGTGGAGGTCCGCTTGGCTGCCCAGTGCACCGATGCAAGGGTTAATGTCGTTGTGCAGGACTTGTTTGCCAAATATCCCACCGTGGCAGCATTGGCCGCCGCAACGCCTGAGGAAATCGAGGAGATCGTCCGTCCCTGCGGTTTGGGTCACAGCAAAGCGCGGGATATTTCTGCCTGTATGCGGATGCTGCGGGACAAATACGACTGCCATGTGCCCCAGACGTTTGATGAGCTGTTGGCACTGCCAGGCGTTGGCCGTAAAAGCGCCAACCTGATCATGGGGGATGTTTTCGGCAAACCCGCGATTGTTACCGACACTCACTGCATCCGCCTGTGCAACCGCATTGGCCTGGTGGACAACATCAAGGAACCCAAAAAGGTGGAAATGGCCCTGTGGAAGATCATTCCGCCGGAGGAAGGCAGCGATTTTTGCCACCGCCTGGTATATCATGGCCGTGATGTCTGCACCGCCCGTACCAAGCCCTTCTGCGATCGCTGCTGTTTGGCAGATGTCTGCCGCTATGCCAGAGAAAACGGTTTGGCTCCTGCCGGTGCAGAGGAGGCCGCCACAAAATAGTTCTGCCATTTTCTCCGGCGGGGATGGCAACCAGGCTGGAATATGCTATAATAGTAAAAATCTGGCATACTGTTATTGGATAAGTAGGTATGCCTCTGTAAGGATCGAACGAAATGAAGAAACATATGGATCCCGGCACTCCATTGGGGGGAAAACGAATCTCAGCCCAGGTGGCTGCCCGCCTGATTGAGGCGCTGCGCCAGGGAAGGTATACCGGGCATGACCGTTTGCCATCCGAAGTGGAATTGGCAGCAGATCTTGGGGTCAGCCGTACCGTGGTGCGCGATGCACTGAGTGAACTGGAACGGGAAGGTTTTATTGAACGTGTTCGAGGCATCGGAACCGTAGTCAACCGGGATGTGGCCGCGTTGGAAAACCGTGTTGACCATAAACTGGAATTCTACAGCATGATTCGCGCAAAAGGCTGTGAGCCGCATTCAGATCACCTGGAGGTCACAAAGGAAGCCGCAGACCAGAAACTGGCCGCGTCCCTGTGCCTTCAGCCAGGGGATACCGTTCTGCACATCCGCCGGCGGGTATTGGCGGATGAGATCCCCGTGCTGTATTCCAGTGATGTGATGCCGCTGGCACTGTTTGACCAGGAAAAACTGGCAAAGATGGATCTCTCCTGCCCGGTGTTTGATTTGCTGGAACATGCCGCAGGACAGCAGACGGTGGCCACCGTGGCACATATCCATGCTGTCAACGGCGGGGGACAAGTTCGGCAAATGCTGGGGCTGAATGGCGGCGACCAGGCGCTGTTAATGCTCGATGAAGTGTTTTACACACGTCTGTGCTGCCCGATTTTGCATTGTCATACATACTATACTGATTTTTTTGATTTTTCCATTGTGCGGAAACTGATGTGACTTGAAGCGGTTTGCTCTGGATGCATAAAATTGAAAAGTATTCAAATTGAGACTGAAACACAGGAAAGGAAGCTGACATGAGACATTTGATCGACCCGTTGGACTTCACCATGGAGGAGACCATCCGCCTGATGGATCTCGCCGACCGCATCAGCCAGGACCCTGCTGCATACCAGGATGTGGCGGCCCGCAAAAAGTTGGCAACCCTGTTTTACGAGCCGTCCACACGCACCCGCCTTTCGTTTGAGGCGGCTATGCTCAACTTGGGCGGCAAGGTGCTGGGGTTCCCGGATGCTGGGGTATCCAGTGCCACAAAAGGGGAGACCGTGGCAGACACCATCCGTGTTGTCAGTTGTTTTGCTGATATTGCCGCCATGCGTCATCCCAAAGAGGGCGCGCCGCTGCGGGCTGCGCGGTATTCCCGCATCCCGGTTATCAATGCGGGAGATGGCGGGCACAGCCATCCCACTCAGACGCTTCTGGATATGATGACCATCCGCAACCGCAAAGGCCGGCTGGATCATCTTACCATCGGGTTCTGTGGAGATTTGAAATTTGGCCGTACGGTGCATTCGCTGATCAAGAGTCTGGCCCGCTGTGAAGGTATGAAGTTTGTGCTGATCTCGCCAGAGGAACTCCGTGTGCCTGATTATATCATCCATGAAATCCTGGAACCCAAAGGCCTTGAATACCAGGAGACACGCAGCCTGGAGCAGGCTATGCCCGATCTGGACATCCTGTACATGACGCGTGTGCAGAGAGAGCGCTTTTTTAACGAGGAAGACTATGTCCGCCTGAAAAACAGCTATATCCTGACCGAAGCAAAGATGGCACTTGCCCACCCGGATATGGCAGTGTTGCACCCGCTGCCCCGCGTTAACGAAATTACGCTGGATGTGGACGAAGACCCGCGTGCCGCCTACTTTGAGCAGGTGCAGAATGGCGTGTACATGCGCATGGCGCTGATTATGACTTTGCTGGGTCTGAAGGACCCGAAAACCGGGGAGGTGGCATTCAAATGCTGAAAGTGGATGAACTGCACAATGGAGTTGTGATCGATCATATCACCGCTGGTACTGGCCTTGCACTGTACCATATGCTGGAACTGGAAAAGCTCCACGATGCTACGGTGGCGCTGCTGCAAAATGTGCGCAGTCAGAAAACAGGCAAAAAGGACATCATCAAAATCGAGGGCGATGTTAGCGGCTTAAATTTTGATGTGCTTGGCTATCTGGACCCGCAAATTACCATCAGCTGCATCGAAGACGGGCGCATTGTCCGCAAAATTCGCCCGGACCTTCCCAAACAGCTGGTCAACGTCATCAAATGCACCAATCCCCGCTGCATTACCGCCATCGAGGAGGGGTGTGACCATATCTTTGCCTTGACCCCCAGCGGACGCTATCGCTGCATCTACTGTGAAGAAGAATTCCGCGTCAAGCCGTAACACTCCGGCAATAACGGATTGCTCGTATGAAAAGGCAGCCTGCACATGCGGCGGGCTGCCTTTTTTGCGGACAAATCATCGCATCCGCATGTCTGGCAGAACGCACAAGCGCGGCTGCTGGCCTTTGTGTATAATTCACAAAGAAATCTCTTGATTTTTCCCTGGGGGATGCGCTATATTAGGGTGTATCTGATCAGTCCCTGGTATGTTCCATCCTGCTGAGCAATAGCGGCCATTGCGCTGCAAAACCGTGGAACGTACCAGGTATTTCTGCGGTTTTGGACTTTACGCTCGCCGCTGTTTAGCAGATTTTTCGGCTTTTTGATTTGTGAGACGCACACTGTGCTTCTTGATAAAGGTAGAGGGTACTTAGTCAAAAGGAGAGAAGAGGAATATGACAAGGGATTTGACCAGCGGGAATCCGCTGAAGGTGATCCTGCTGTTTGCGTTGCCGCTGGTGCTGGGCAATCTGTTCCAGCAATTTTACAGTTTGGCCGATACCATTATTGTCGGTCGGTTTGTGGGGGTCAATGCACTGGCAGCTGTCGGGTCCACAAGTTCCATCAACTACATGATCATCGGTTTTGTTACCGGATTGTGCAATGGATTCGCCATTCCAATTGCGCAGTATTTTGGGGCACGGGAACCTGCCAATATGCGCCGCTACGTGGCAAATGCCACCTGGCTGTGCCTCATCGGAGCTCTCTTGCTGACCGTGGTGACTGTGCTTCTGACGCGCCCGATTTTGGAGTTGATGCAGACACCTGCGGATATTATTGACGACGCAGCCACCTACATTGGTTGGATTTTTGGCGGTATCCCATTTGTTTTTCTGTATAATATGGTTGCCTGCATCATGCGTGCGCTGGGGGACAGCCGTACCCCGCTGATTTTTCTTGTCATCACCAGTGCGCTGAATGTGGGACTGGACCTGTTTTTTATCATTGTATTTGACGCCGGTGTCTTTGGGGCCGCCTTCGCCACAGATCTGTCGCAGGCAATTTCTGGCATCGCCAGTCTGGTTTATCTGATCAAAAAATTCGATATTATCCATCTGAAGACTGGTGAAAAAGATTTCAATGGTGCGATCTGCGGCAAACTGATGGCTATGGGCCTGCCCATGGGGCTCCAGTGCAGCATTACCGCCATCGGCTCAATCATCATGCAGTGGGCAGTCAATGTGTTGGGCAGTACCGCCGTGGCCGCCGTCACCGCGGCAGGCAAAACCAGCAATCTGCTCAGCGTCCCGCTGGAAAGTATCGGCACTGCGATGGCAACCTATGCGGGTCAGAATCTGGGAGCGGCGCGCCTTGACCGGGTCAGAGCCGGCGTAAACTGTGCGTTGGGGATTTCGGTTGTCTATGCCGTTGGTTCGCTGGTATTCCTGCACTTTTTCGATGTGACCATCATTGATATGTTCATTGATACCGGTGCCGAGATGGAGGTGGTCGGCCTGGCACAGAGCTATCTGTTCTGGAATAGCCTGTTCTTCCTGCCGTTAGGAGCATTGATTGTCTGGCGCTATGATATCCAGGGGTTGGGATATTCCAGCATAGCGATGATGGCGGGTGTGGCCGAGATGATTGCCCGTACGGCGGTGGCTCTGGTGCTGGTGCCATGGCTTGGCTTTTTCGGTGCGTCGCTGTCCAATCCGGCTGCCTGGATTGCCGCCTGCATCTTCCTGCTCCCTGCCTACAATTGGACCATGCGGCACCTGGCAAACCGTCTGCATGCCGGCAGACTGCAAATGGAGTCCCCCGCAGCGGATTAAGTGCTTCTTTCATGCGCTTGCTTCTCGGGATTTCTTCACAGAAAAGAATATGCCCTGCCGGCCAAACATCCGGCAGGGCATATTCTCTTTTTCGATGCCTCAGGATCAAAAGTCCTGGCTGTGTTCGCTCCGGCGCAATTCATCCCGCTCCAGCTCGGCCAGCAGTTCATCCCGCTTTTCATCTAAAAGCAAAGTCTTACTGTACTTGTCAAAGCGCAGGCATTCGTTCTCCGCCAGAAATGGAGCGGAGTCGGGCCCCAGCGCCAGCTCGTTGACGAATACGACCATCTCTTGCTGGTCGCCGAACGCGCGTTCCATAAAGTCAAAGGCAAATTCCAGAGCGTTGCTGGCGGCAGCAACGGCATCTTCCCGCTTGTGTACCTGATGATTAAATTTGGCTCGGATGCGGTCAAATGCTTCATCAACGGTATCGGAAGAAGCAACGGTTTGAGCCCAACCATCCATCAGGGCAAGAGCCTGGCGGTGCACACCTGCCTCGCTGGGCAAAACGCGACCGGTAGAGATACCGGCTTCCAATCGGGCTTGGGCCTCCCCACACTGGTTGTTCAGCAGCGCGGCAGGCGTTTCACCCTCTGCCAGATGATCCAGCCCGCGCTTATAGGCGCGAAGCATCTGGTAGCAGGCATCGGTAATCGCGTCTGCTTTGCGGGCGTTGGAAAAGCGCACGTTCAACCCGGAAATCAACAGGCTCACCAGCGACAGACGCTCATCGAAGCTGGCGGCCATTGCGCGCTCTACCACGGCATCAAAAGGTTTGCCCTGCAGGATGTTTTCGACGCCGTAGTCCTCGTGATATTTTTTGTACAGCGCCCAATAGGCGGCAAAATCGCGGGCAACCTCGGTGTGACGCAGATATTCTCCGATCAGGTCTTGATTTACCGGAAGGTTCAGCGCCTCACAGGTGAGCAGCATGGCAGAAAGATCCTCCCAACCGCGGGCAGTTACAAACCGGGCGCCGTCCACATCCTGTTCGACCTTGTAAAAATGCTTGGGCCGAAGTTCCAGATAGGCGAGAATGGCCGGATGCAACCGCTGAGTTCTGGCATACGTTTGCCATGCAGGCAGACTGGGCTCCACATCGATGCGGCGGACTCGGTCCAGCGTGACCAGGTCGAACTCCCGTACACTTTTGTTATACTCCGGCGGGTTGCCGGCGGTGACGATGATCCAGCCTTCGGGGACCGCCTGATTTCCAAATGTCTTGTACTGGAGAAATTGAAGCATGGTAGGGGCCAATGTTTCAGAGACACAGTTGATTTCATCGATAAACAGGATACCTTGCCTTAATCCAGTCTGTTCCATTTTGCTGTACACACTGGCGATGATCTCACTCATGGTGTACTCGGTGATACTGTGGGTCTTGCCGTTGAAATTGCGCTCTCGAATAAAGGGAAGTCCCACCGCACTTTGCCGGGTGTGGTGGGTGATAGTGTAAGCCACCAGGGCTACACCACACTCCTGCGCGGCCTGGGCGACAATCTGGGTCTTACCCACACCGGGAGGCCCCATCAGCAGGATCGGCCGCTGACGCAGCGCTGGAATGCGATAATTGCCGCCTTCGTCTTTGGCCAGATAGGCCTTGACGGTACGCTCGATTTCCAGTTTGGCGTTTTGAATATCCATTATATTTAACCTCCCGGGATACTTAATGGGGAAATATTACAACTGTGGAATTTCGTCCGGGGGTTCCGCCGACCAGTCTGGCGCGAGCAGAGAGGGGGCTTTGGGACGAATAAGTTCCTCCGGCTCGATAACCATCTGCATGGCCCAGGGCGGTACCTGTGGGGGCGCTTCGCCGGTATCGAGAAAGAGAAAAGCGACATCATAGGGCGGCCGCCTGGCAGGATAGGTACCTTTGCCATCGGTAAAATACAGCACACCCTGCAGATTGCGCAGCCGGTTGTCCTGACGAAGCTGCTCAATGCGTGCGAAAGCTGGACGAAAGTCCGTGCCGCCGCCACCCTTCAACACAAAATTTTGGGTGTAGCGTTCCAGAGCGGTCAGATCGGTCAACACAGTCTCGCTGCGCACCGCATCATCACATTGTAAAATCAGAATTCTGCAATGGGAGGAAAAACTGTCTGTTGATTTCAGCAGAGTGAATGTCTCTTTGAGAAAGGCTTTGACCAGATCGCCGGAGGTGGACTCGCTGGTATCCAGCACAATCACAAAGTCGCGCACCCGCTTTGCTTCGCGGGTCTCCAGCGGTTCGATCAGAGGCGTGTTTCCATAGGTGCGAAGGCCATAGGAATAGTACCCCAGGTCAAACTCTTCCGGATCAAGATGCGGTTCTTCCTGCCAGACGGCAAATTTGCGCAGAAACTCCCGGTACTGCCGCCTGCTGCGTCCGGCCTGGACCTGTGCCGCCAAAGCAGCCGCGCCCTCGGCAGAGGAAGCCCGACTGCCTGCCTGCTGCATAGAGAGCTGTGTCTGCCGCCCCAGCTGCTCCCAGTGATTTCCCTGTATCTGTGCGGCAGGTGCGTTTGGGTCCTTGGGCCAAAGGGAATGGCTGTCGCAGAAGAATTCTTCTTGCAGTTTGGTCAGTTCCTTGGCATCGCAGCTGCATAGAATACGATAGATTGGCCCGGCACCAGGAAGCCTGCACTGGTCGAAAAGTTTGCGGTAGGTCTCACTCCGCAGCCAGCCCACAGGACGCGACAGCGCGGGCACTCCCAAATGGTCCAGCACAGATTCTACGGCAATGTCGCAGGCAAGTCCCCATACAGCGGGCTCACGGTCGCCCCGAAGCCACAGGTGGCGGAAAACGCAATGCAGCACACTGTGCAGGTAGGCGCGGGACAGATAACGCCGGTTGCTGCGGTAAAGGCGGATCATCCAGGAAGGGGAAAAGCAGATCCGCTGGCCGTCGGTGGCGAAGCAACCGATGTTTTGGGGGCTAGCGGGGGACAGGGCACACAGCGCAGCATTCATATAGGGCAACGCCAGGTAGAGTTCCCCACGGATGGCGGCAAAAATCCGCTGGGCCATGGTATTTTCCCACTCGGCTTGTGTCTCAACATGATTCCGTGCCATTGGCACCGCCCTCCTTCCTCCTTAGAGATCATCAAAGCTATATGTCTTGCGCCCGGCCGACTGGTGCCCGGCTACAAATAATGCAGCGCCCGGGCCAAACCCGGCTGAACTGCAGGCACCAGCAACAGCAGCCAGACCTTCAGGCGGCAGTTCATCTAAATTGCGCACAAAGCGCAGCGCATCCAAGTCTCGTGCAGCGATCAGGGGCGCGCAGGTTTGCAGCAAATGTGCGCGCAGATAGTTCAGATACCGCTGCTTTGCCTGTTCCGACAGACAGATCGGCCAGCGAAGACGGCCCAGAGCAATACGGCAAAGTTTTTCAGCCGATTCCCCAACCAGCGCCTGGGAAAATACTCCGTCATATTCGGAAAACTGGAATACCTCACCGGCAAAACACTGCCGGTAGCGATAGCCCTCACCCTCGATACTATGGTTAAAAATGTGTGCGGGTGTGTTTTCGTCCAGCAATTCGAGGTATTCCGGGAAAAACAGGCTGGCGACAATCTGGCCCTCCTGACCAAGAAATTCAACCCCCACATCGGCACTGATGCTGCCAATCAATTTTCGAATACCGGTGGGGGCTTGCGGGGTGCTGCGCACCGCAATGCAGTCCAGTGAACGGCAGTTGGTGAACAGATCGCTGCCCAGCGAATCAATCCTCGGGCCGACTTCCAGCCGCCTTATAGAACGGCAGTTGTAAAATGCGGCGCTGTCCAGCAGGTGAAGATGGTCCGGCAAAGTCAGTTGTTCCAAGAAGTTGCCGCAGATAGGGTGCAGTTGGCCTTGTTCCATGCCGCGGGGCAGGGTCAGCTTGCCTTCTGGCGCGGGGCGCTCGGCAAAGCAGTAGCGGCCAATCTCACGTACAGGCTGCCCTTCGATGCTTTCCGGCAGAACCGGGCAGGGGGAATCCCCGTAGACTTTTAGCAATCGGACGCCGCCGGGGCATTCCCGCCACAAAAAGCCAAGTTGAAGGTTCATATACATCCACCTCATTTACAATCAAGGTTATTATATCGGCAAACATTCGTGGTGGCAAGGCTTTCCGGGCGCTGGCAAAACAAAAATCCCCGAAAGCATGGGATGAACAGGCTTCCGAGGATTTGGTTTGTGTTGGAGTGGCGTGCGGATCAGAGTTTGAAGCTGTCCTTCAGTGTGACAATGCGGTTATATACATGGGGGTCATGGCTGTCCGGGGTGAAGTAGCCGGTGCGCACAAACTGAAAACGATCGCCGGGCTTGGCGTCCTGCAGGCATTCTTCCAGCTTGGCATGCGGCACTGCAATCACGCTCTCGGGGTTCAGGTAATCCTTAAAGTCAGCGCCGTCGGGGATGCCGCCCATATTCTGCTCAGTGAACAGCTTATCGTACAGGCGAACCTCTGCATCAATGCAATGTTCACAGCTGACCCAGTGGATGGTGCCGCGCACTTTGCGGCCATCAGCAGGGTTGCCGTTGCGGGTTTCCAAGTCGGCATTGGCATGGATGGCAACTACGTTGCCGTCGGCATCCTTGTCCACACCGGTGCAGCGCACCAGATAGGCGCCCATCAGCCGAACCTCGCTGCCAATGGTCAGGCGCTTAAATTTCGGCGGCGGAACCTCGAAGAAATCGCTGCGGTCAATCCACACTTCCCGGGTGAAAGGAGCCGGGCGGGTGGTGCTGTCATTTGCATCCCGGTTGGGATTGTTGGGCAGCTCAAAAGTCTCGCACTGCCCCTCGGGGTAGTTGTCAATGATCAGCTTAACTGGGTCAAGGACTGCAATTCGGCGCTGTGCGGACAATTCCAGCTCAGCACGGATAACCGCTTCCAGCTGACGCATATCCACAAGACTGTCGGCCTTGGAAATGCCAGCTTGCTGCACAAACGTAAAGATGCTGGAGGGAGTGTAGCCGCGGCGGCGCAGACCGGACAAGGTCGGCATACGAGGATCATCCCAGCCGTCCACGATGCCCTTTTCCACCAGCTCACGCAGATAGCGCTTGCTCATAACAGTGTTGGTCATGTTCAGGCGGGCAAACTCACGCTGTTTGGGGAATTCGCCGCCCACAGTGTTGGCAATGACCCACTCATACAGGGGACGATGGTTTTCAAATTCCAAGCTGCACAGCGAATGGGTGATCCCCTCAATGGCGTCCTGGATGGGGTGTGCAAAATCGTACAGCGGGTAGATGCACCATTTGTCGCCTTGACGGTGATGGGAGACATGCTTGATCCGATAGATAGCCGGGTCCCGCATATTCATGTTGGGGCTGGCCAGGTCAATTTTGGCTCGCAGTGTCTTTTCGCCATCGGCAAACTCACCGGCGCGCATACGGCGGAACAGATCCAGGTTTTCTTCGGCAGTACGGTCACGGTAGGGGCTGGGACGGCTGGGTTTGCCAGCGTCATTGCCACGATATTCCTGCATCTCCTCGCGGGTCAGGTCATCCACGTAGGCTTTGCCCTCCTGAATCAACTTTTCAGCGTACTGGTAGCAGGTCTCAAAATAATCGCTGCCATAGAAAATACCGCCGTTAGGCTCAGCACCCAGCCATTTCAGGTCGGCCAGAATGCTCTGCACATATTCTTCACCTTCCCGGGCAGGGTTGGTATCGTCATAGCGCAGATTGAATTTGCCGCCATATGTTTTGGCTACCATATAGTTAATGTAGATTGCTTTTGCGGACCCGATGTGCAGGTAGCCGTTGGGTTCCGGCGGAAACCGGGTGTGAATTTCCTTCACCTTGCCCTCAGCCAGGTCTGCATCGATGATCTCTGTCAGAAAATTGGAAAACTTCTCGTCAGCCATAATTCCCACTCCACAAATTGGTATTAATTGATATTTGCCCTATTTTACACCAGACGGTTATTTTGCGCAAGGGCGCCGCAAAATCAGTCCTGCTGCCGGAAGGTGAGCGAATGGTCATCCATGTGATCCACAATGGCAAGGCTGGCCAGTTTGTAACCTGCCTTGCGCAGCTCGTCACCTCCGGGCTGAAAGCCTTTCTCAATACAGATACCAATGCCGGCCACCGTGGCGCCAGCCTGATGGCAGACATCCAAAAGTCCTTTCATCGCCTTGCCGTTTGCAAGAAAGTCATCCACGATCAGGACGCGGTCCTCAGGGGTGAGGAACTTTTTGGACAGGGTAATGTCGTAATCCTTGCCGTACGTAAAGGAATGGACCACTGAAGTATAGACATCGCCGTCAATGTTCTTACTCTTGGCCTTTTTGGCAAAAACCACCGGCACATTGAAATGTCGGGCGGTCATACAGGCAATGGCGATACCGGAAGCTTCAATAGTTAGGATCTTGGTTACCCCGTCATTGGCAAAGATCCGGTAAAATTCGGCCCCGATTGCGTCCAGCAATTTCACATCCAGCTGGTGGTTCAGAAAGCAATCGACCTTCAGCACGTTGCCGGGACGAACCTGGCCGTCGCGAAGGATGCGATCTTCCAGCAGTTTCATGGTGTAAGCTCCTTTCCTGACAAAAGAAATCAAAATCGATATGTACGTCCGCAAAAGACACCAATACAATTTTAACTATTATGACAAAATACGCTTTATTTTGCAACTCCTTTGCCAAAATTGATTTAGATATGCCGTCAGATTGATAACATTTTGTAACGGATATTTATATAAAATGACCACAAAAATGAAGAATTCAAAAACAAACTATGGTGATTTAGTGCCTTGAACACACGGGTGACAGGGGCGTATAATAATCATTATATTACAGCGTACATGTGCAATTCTTTCCGGCTTGGCCGAAAAGGGGTGCGCTGTAAAGTTTTTAGGAGGGATACACTATGAAAAAATTGATCAGTGGTATGCTGGCAGCAACCATGGCCTTGAGTTTGGCTGCCTGCGGTGGTACGGAAACGTCCTCCGCTGCAACGGGTTCCGATGGCAGCTCCTCTGCTGCCACCAGTGAGGGAGGCACCACTGCCGAGGGTACTGGTACGCCCATCCATCTGGGCGGCATTGGACCCCTGACCGGCGATAACGCCGCTTACGGCATCGCCGTCAATAACGGTGCGGAGCTGGCTGTCAACGAGATCAATGCTGCAGCCGGTACCGAGGTCTTTGCCTTGGATTTCCAGGATGACGAGAGCGACTCCGAGAAGGCTGTCAATGCGTTCAACACCCTGTTGGACGGTGGCATGCAGGTCCTGGTCGGCCCCGTCACCAGCAACCCCAGCATCAGCGTTGCCGCGGAGTGCGCCAGCGAGAATATTTTTATGCTGACCCCGTCCGCTTCCTCTGTGGATGTGGTTACAGCTGGTGAGGGCACTGCTTTCCAGATGTGCTTCACCGACCCCAACCAGGGCCTTACCGCTGCCGACTACATTGCTGATAATTCTCTGGGTACTGCCATCGGCATCATCTACGACTCTTCCGATGCTTACTCCACCGGTATCTACACTGCATTTGCTAAGGAGGCCGGGGAACGCGGCCTGAATATTGTTCAGACTTCCTCCTTCACCTCCGACAACAATACCGACCTGTCCACTCAGGTTCAGCAGTGCCAGCAGGCTGGCGCTGATCTGGTATTCCTGCCTATCTACTATCAGCAGGCCAGCCAGGTTCTGATTGCTGCCAACAACATTGGCTATACGCCCACCTTCTTCGGTTGCGACGGTATGGACGGTATCTTGGGCATTGATGGTTTTGACACCTCTCTGGCCGACGGCCTGATGCTGCTGTGCCCCTTCTCCGCCTACGGCGAGGATGACACCACCAAAACCTTTGTTTCTGCCTACGAGGCCGCTTACGGTGAGACTCCGAACCAGTTTGCTGCCGATGCTTACGATTGCGTCTACGCCATCTACCAGTGCGTGCAGGACGGCACCATCACGCCCGATATGTCCGCCCAGGATATGTGCGATGCACTGAAGTCCGCGTTCACTTCCATGAGCTTCAGCGGCACCACCGGTGAAAACCAGACCTGGGCTGCCGACGGCACCATCTCCAAGGAGCCCAAGGTCTATCAGGTTCAGGATGGCGCTTATGCTCTGGTTGGCAGCGAAGAGTGATTTTGCTGGCGGCTAAGCTGGACGAGCCATAGAGCCATAGAATTAAAACATTTTGCCAAAGGGGGCTGTCCGAACACTGCTTCGGCAGCCCTCTTTGTCATTTTGTGTTTGGGGACGACAAAATTCGTCTGTTTGTTCTGACGGGTATCGTATCCGGCACTTGATTTCTATCAATTTTGGCTGCCCGGTTTACTGTTCTGACAAACTTCCCCCAAAGTGGGAACAGACAGAAAGCGGGAATTGTGAGGTGTGTTTCAACATGCAATTTTTGTCCTACCTGATCAGCGGTATCAGCCTGGGCAGTGTCTATGCATTGATTGCCTTGGGTTACACCATGGTGTATGGTATCGCAAAGATGCTGAACTTTGCACACGGCGATATCATCATGATCGGCAGTTATGTCATCTTTTTTGCATTTGGCAGCTTTGGGATGAACCCCATACTGTCCGTGATCTTGTCCATGGTGGTTTGTACCATTCTGGGTGTCACCATTGAGCGTGTAGCCTACCGCCCCCTGCGTGAGGCGCCGTCTCTGGCCGTTTTGATCACCGCCATTGGTGTCAGTTATCTGCTGCAGCAGGTGGCACAGCTGCTGTGGTCGGCCAACCCCAAAAGTTTCCAATCCATTGTGACAGGTATTGGTCTGAAACCTTTGGTGCTGTTTGACGGGCAGCTGACCATCTCGGCAGAGGCTATCGTAACCATTATTGCCTGCGTGATCATTATGGTGGCGTTGACTGCCTTTGTCAATCACACGGTTCCCGGCCATGCCATGCTGGCTGTCAGCGAGGACCGCGGTGCCGCCCAGTTGATGGGAGTCAATGTTAACGGCACCATCGCCCTGACCTTTGCTATAGGCTCTGCTCTGGCCGCCGTTGCCGGTGCGTTGCTGTGTTCCTCTTACCCGACGCTGTCGCCCACCACCGGCGCCATGCCCGGCATCAAGGCATTTGTTGCCGCGGTATTTGGTGGCATCGGTTCGATCCCCGGTGCATTTCTGGGCGGCGTGTTGCTGGGGGTAATCGAAAACCTCAGCAAGGCCTATATCTCTACGCAGCTGTCGGATGCCATCGTGTTCTTGGTGCTGATTGTTGTGCTGGTGGTTAAGCCTACCGGTCTGCTGGGCAAAAAAATCAATGTGAAAGTGTGAGGTGAGTTTCGTGCCGTTGTCTCGGTTAAAACATATGAAAAAAACGACCAGAAGCAACCTGATTACTTTCGCCATAGTGATTGTGTTTTACCTGGTCGTGCAGATCCTTTCCGGCGCGGGGGTAACCAGCCGTTCCTTTGAAGGTCAGTTGGTGCCAATTTGTGCCTACGTTATGCTGGCCATCTCGCTGAACCTGACAGTTGGCTTTTTGGGGGAGTTGAGCCTGGGCCATGCCGGATTTATGAGCGTGGGCGCTTTTTCGGGTGTGCTGCTGTGGACGGTGCTGGGAGATTCCGTTCCGGTCTACGTGGCGCTGCCTCTGGCCTTTATTGTCGGCGGCGTTGTGGCGGGCATCTTTGGCGTAATCGTCGGCGTTCCTGTACTGCGTCTGTCCGGTGACTATCTGGCCATTGTCACGCTGGCTTTCGGAGAGATCATTAAGAATATCATCAACGCCTGTTATTTGGGGATTGATGAAAACGGCCTTCATTTTTCCATGACAGATGCCACCTCTCTTGGCATGGAGCCGGACGGCAAGATGCTGATCAACGGTGCCATGGGCATTACAGGCATCCAAAAGGCATCCACCTTCACCATCGGCATTGTGCTGGTACTGATTACACTGATTGTGATTCTCAACATGATCAATTCCCGCACCGGCCGCGCCGTCATGGCCATCCGCGACAATGAGATTGCTGCGCAGAGCGTAGGCATCAACCTGACTCGCTACAAGCTGACCGCTTTTGTGATGTCTGCGGTGTTTGCCGGGTTTGCCGGCGTGCTGTACGGCCTGAACTATTCCTCGCTGGTGGCCAGCCGGTTTGACTACAACACCTCCATCCAGATCCTGGTGTTTGTGGTCCTGGGCGGCATTGGCAGCATCCGCGGTTCCATTATCGCGGCTGCCCTGCTGACAGTCCTGCCCGAGGTGCTGCGTGGATTGCAGGATTACCGCATGCTGATCTATGCTATCGTTCTGATTGTCGTGATGATTTTTAATCAGAGCCCACAGATTGTTGCCTGGCGCAAGCGGATTGTCGCGCGGTTTACCGGCAAGAAAGATGAAAAGAAGGGGGTGGCCTGAGATGTCGCTATTGGAAGTCAGTAACCTGGGCATTGCTTTTGGCGGCCTGCAGGCTGTCTCCAAGTTGGATATGACCATCGAAAAGGGGCACCTTTACGGTCTGATTGGGCCCAACGGTGCGGGCAAAACCACGGTATTCAACATGCTCACCGGTGTCTACCGCCCGACCGAAGGCAACATTATCCTGGATGGAAAGGATATCACCGGCAAAAGCCCGGAGGCCATCTCCAAAGCGGGGATCGCCCGAACCTTCCAGAATATCCGCCTGTTCAACGAGATGAGTGTTTTGGATAACGTTAAGGTCGGTATGCACAACCAGATTCAGTATGGACTGTGGACCGGAATTCTGCGGCTGCCGGCCTATCGGGAGAAAGAGCACGAAATGAACCGCCGGGCACATTCTCTGCTGAAAATCTTTGATCTGGATGGCGAGGCGGAACTGAAGGCTTCCCAGCTGCCCTACGGCAAGCAGCGGAAATTGGAGATTGCCCGTGCACTGGCCACCAACCCAAAGCTGCTTCTTTTGGATGAGCCTGCCGCTGGCATGAACCCTAATGAGACGGAAGAACTGATGCAGACAGTGCGCAGTGTGCGTGATCAGTTCGGCATTGCCATCCTGTTGATTGAACATGACATGAACTTTGTTATGGGGATCTGTGAGGAAATCACAGTGCTGGACTATGGCCGTATGATTGCCCACGGCGATGGCAAAGCAATCCGCAACAATCCCAAGGTTATTGCGGCATATCTGGGAGGTGACTGACGATGGGGGAGATGCTTTCTGTCAAAAACATCAATGTTTTTTATGGTTCCATCCATGCCATTCGGGATGTCTCTTTCCATGTGGATGAGGGGGAGATTGTTACCCTGATCGGTGCGAACGGCGCCGGCAAAACCACCACCATGCATGCCATCTCCGGCTTGCTGAAGGTTCGCAGCGGTGAGATTACTTACTGCGGTGAGCTGATCAGCAAGATGGAAGCCCACAAGATCATCCGTTTGGGCCTGGCTCAAGTGCCGGAGGGACGGCGTGTGTTCAGTGGGCTGACGGTTCAGCAAAATTTGATGTTGGGGGCTTACACCCGCCGCGACGGCAAAGAAGCCATCCAAAACGACTTTGACATGGTGTATGATCTGTTGCCGCGCCTGAAAGAACGGCGCAGTCAGCCGGCCGGCACTCTGTCCGGCGGTGAACAGCAGATGCTGGCCATTGGACGCGCACTGATGTGCCGCCCCAAGATGCTGCTGCTGGATGAGCCTTCCATGGGGTTATCGCCGCTGTTGGTGAAAGAAATCTTCAAGATTATCCGCGATGTCAACCGTCAGGGCGTGACGGTGCTGCTGGTGGAACAGAATGCCAAGATGGCACTGGAAATTGCCAATCGCGCCTATGTGTTGGAGACTGGTACCATCAAGATGGAAGGCGAAGCCCACGAGCTTGCCAACAACATTGAGGTCCGCAAGGCGTATCTTGGCTGCTGAAAAGCGAAACAATCCCGCACAGGGGGCCTGCAAGGCTCTCTGTGCGTTTTTTGTTGCCAACTTATCTTGATGTTATTAGATAATCATAAAATAAAATATTGACAATATAATTCGATAATTGCTATAATACATTCGGCGCCACACACTTTCAAAACTTTTTACGCAAAAGGGAGTGACTGACAATGCAATCAAACTGGCAGAGATTCCATTCTGAATTGATTCAAAAGCGGAGCTCTGCGGTAGCCCATGCGAGGGCCCTGCAGGCGGAGCAGCGCGGCGATGAGGCGGTTTTTGAGCAGATCCGCAGCAACGTATACGGGATTTTCACGTCCGTTCTGGAAGCAGCCGACAGTCAATATGGTGAGGATGTCGGTGAAATGCAGCGATTTTTCCTGCAAAAACTGACTGATATCTCCGCGGAATGGAAAACGGCTGCCGAAAAGGCGGCCGCGCACGGGGACGAACAGGCAGTATTTGTGGAAGAACTAAAGCTTCGCGCCGCGGATGAAATCCGTACGGGTGCGGCGCAGGTCGTGGAAGGAGGGCAGCTATGACCGACCAGGGGGCAGTACAGCTGTTCAAATGCCTGTCAGACCAGTCCCGGCTGCAGATCCTGAAATCCTTGGCGATCGAGGATATGGATGTGGAGCGGTTGGCCGACCGCTTGGGCTTGACGGCGCCTACCGTTTCATTTCATCTGAAAAAGCTGTCAGAGGCAAATGCTGTGACCTCGCGCAGAGAGCAGTACTACACAATCTATTCGCTGCGCAGGGAAGTGTTTGAGTTCCGAATTCTAGATCTGCTGGAACAGCGGACAGCGGAGACTGACCGGCAGCAGGAACGGGATGATGCATATCGGGAACAGACGCTGAAAAGTTTTTTCTCATATGGCAAACTGAAATCCATCCCGGTGCGCCGCAAAAAATTGCGAATTGTGCTGGAAAAGTTGGCGGAAGCGTTTGAATTTGACCGCCGGTATACCGAGAAGGAAGTCAATCTGATCTTGGCGGAATACCACGATGATTTTTGTACGCTTCGGCGCGGACTGGTGGATGAGGGCCTGCTGGCGCGTGACCAGACAGGCTACTGGCGGGTGCGGCAATAAAAGCCGTTCCGCCACGCTGCAAAAAAACGGCCAGGCAGGCTGACCCCATTGCGGGGACGGGCCTTCCTGGCTTGCTGATTTTTTGCCATTTGCGCCTTTTACAGAACAGCTTCCGGCGGTGTGCTTTTTGGATCCGGTTGGGTCAGCAGATTGAGCAATTGGGAGTATACTTCACTTCCTTGGGCAATAAAGCGGTTTTTCACCATCTCTGCAGTCAAGCGGTTGGGCATGTCAAGCTGCAATTGAAAGCTTTCCCGACCCATATCCTCGATGGTGCAAATCACACGGTATTCGTTGCCCTTCTTTTCAATGCGTGCTTTGTTCTGCGCAGCCTTGTGCACCCAACTTTGGATACGGATCACGGCGCGGATAGCGCTTTCCCGCACACTGCGGGGCAGATCGTCGCTGAGTGTCTTGGCCACGACAGAACCTTTGTCTGTAATTACAAATCCCTTGTCGGTGGCCTCAATAAACTGCTGTTCCTGCAATTCATTGAGAGCGTCCACAAATTCAAAATAATTGACAAGCTGCTCCTCCAGCAGTGCACCCTGCATGGCATCGCGTGTAAGGGGCTGAGCCCATTTGACCAGATAGCACAGCAGAATACGGATTTCTGTTTCGTTTGTAAGGCCGCCGGGCTTGACGCCGGCGGTAAAGGCTTCTGCCATAACGATCCCTCCCCGCGATTGACCTATTTGATATATATTATACAGAATGCCGCAGGAAGTTACAAGGTTTCCGCACGTCGTGAGGACGGATGTTGGAATTTGGCACCTCAAAACACCGTCTCGATCTGTTTCCGACTTTGCGGGGTGGAGTAAGTCCAATGTTTCAATCGTCCCTTTGTCACAAAATAGTGGGGTTCGAACCGAAGCGATTGTCCCAGATTTTTGTTGACCACAACCAGTTTGATTTTCATCTTGTCGGGAAGGATGCTTTTAATGTATACACTTACTGCCTGGCCGGACCGCAGTGTGCCATCCGGTTCAGCAAGACCGGCTAAGTTTGGCGCAATCTCAATAAAGACACCGTAATCCTCCACACTGCGCACAATGCCAACCACCGTTTCGCCGGCGGCAAAGCACGAAGCGTTTTCGCTCCAGGTGCCAAGCAATTCCCGCAAGGTCAGAACGATGCGCCCCTGTGCATCCCTGGTCTTGATGGCGCAAAGCAGCTGCTGCCCCACTGAGACCCGGTCCGCCGGGGTGGAGATCCGTGACACAGACAGGCAGTCGATGGGCAGCAGTGCTGAGATGCCGCAGCCGATATCACAGAATGCACCGAAATTTTCAATGTGTGTGACTGTACAGGGAATCACACTGCCCGCCTCCAACTGGTCCAGGTACTCAGTCCGACAGGCACGCTGGGCCGCTGCACGTGAAAGCAGATAGACTGTTTCGCCATCCTCAACGGCGGTGCCTGTAATCACAAAACATGTGGGGCGGCCCACCCGGGTCAGCACGGCGATCTCTTTGATTGGCTCTCCGTGGGGGGTGTCCAAACATTCTGCAAAGGGCATATACCCACGGCGTCCACACAGCTCAAACCGCAGGCGGTGGCTGGTATCAAAAGCAAGCGCCGTACTTTGCAGCACCTCACCGGTAGCGATACAGCGCTCCAATTCCTCACGACGCAGATGGTTGGCATTTCGGCAAAGGCCTTCAGCACGAAATTCTAACATTTCAGATCCTCTTTTCTTGTGAAATAGCAGGGCAGGCATGCCTGCCCGAAGGTGAACCATTCCGTTTACCTACCTGTATGCAAAATTCGGGCTGAATATTTGCAAAAATGCAGGCCAGGTAATATAATATATCCGTATGCTGTCAATCAGCAGGAAAGGTGGACTCAGCCAATGGATGTACAGGTTGGCGATGTGATCCAGACCAAAAAGCAGCATCCCTGCGGGGCAAACCGCTTTGACGTGCTGCGGGTGGGGATGGACTTTAAGATTCGTTGCCAGGGCTGCGGCCGCGAGATTATGCTGCCGCGGGTCAAGATCGAGAAAAATATCAGGAAGATCCTGCGCGGCGATGTGGTTGTCCCCCTAACGCCGAGAAATGCCTCCACGACAGGAAATACGTCCCATGTTTGAGGAACTGCATGATGTTGAGCGCCGCTATGAGGAACTGACCCATAGGATGTCGGAACCGAACGCGGCACAGGACCCTGGTGCATATGCCAAGCTAATGCGGGAGTATAAGGAACTCAGCCCGTTGGTGGAAGCCTACCGCGGGTATTGCCGTGTCTGTGGTGAAGAGCAGGAACTGCATGGAGCCCTGCAGATGGATGGGGATTCTGAGTTCAAAGATATGGTACAGCAGGAGCTTTGCGAAAACGCACGAAATAAAACCAAACTGGAAGCGAAACTTCGCCGCCTGCTTCTTCCGCATGATGCCGACGATGACAAAAGTGTGATTTTGGAAATCCGCGCCGGTGCCGGCGGTGAGGAAGCCGCATTGTTTGCCCATACGCTGTGGCGGATGTATACCATGTATGCTGCCAGACAGGGCTGGTCCACCAGTCCGATCAGCCTAAACGAAACCGAGCTTGGCGGCGTCAAGGAACTTATCCTGAATGTGGAGGGGACCGGCGCCTTCAGCAAACTGAAGTTTGAAAGTGGTGTGCATCGGGTTCAGCGCGTTCCGGAAACCGAAACCCAGGGTCGCATTCACACCTCCACCGCCACAGTTGCCGTAATGCCGGAAGCCGAGGAGATAGAACTGTCCATTGACCCGAAAGACCTTCGGATTGATACCTTTCGGGCGTCCGGTGCCGGTGGTCAGCATATCAACAAGACATCCAGCGCCATCCGGGTCACCCATCTGCCCACCGGCATGGTGGTGGAATGTCAGGACCAGCGCAGCCAGAGAGAAAATCGCGAGCAGGCGCTGAAGGTCCTGCGCAGCCGCCTGCTGCAGCAAAAGCAGGAACAGGCAGATGCGGAATATAATGCCCGCCGCCACAGCCAGGTGGGAACCGGCGACCGCAGTGAGCGCATCCGCACCTACAATTTTCCGCAGGGGCGCGTGACGGATCATCGCATCGGCCTGACCCTCTACAAACTGGACGATGTGCTTGACGGAAATCTGGATCTGCTTGTGGAACCGCTGACCTTGGCGGATCAGGAAGAACGCCTGCGTCAGAGAGAAGACGGCGTATCCTGACAGAATCACACTTTGATTCCTGCTATACTTGCTTTTGCAGGAGCTGCCATATATTAGAAACATAAAAAGGAAGCCAGTATCCTATGGAAACCAAAATATTGCCAGTCAATGAGGAAAGCCTTGCGCTGGCCGCCGATCTGTTGCGGCGTGGCGAGTTGGTGGCTTTGCCCACAGAGACGGTTTATGGTATTGCCGCTGATGCACGCAACGGTGAAGCGGTCAAAAAAATTTTCGAAGCCAAGGGCCGGCCACAGGACAATCCTCTGATTGTTCATATCTACGGCATGGACATGCTGCCGGGCATTGTGTCCGTTGTACCCGAACGGGCCAAAAAGCTGGCCGCTGCGTTCTGGCCCGGACCGCTGACTATGGTTATGCCGCGGGGACCGGAAGTATCCAGTGTTACCTGTGCGGGTTTGAACACCGTGGGGGTTCGGATGCCTTCCCACCCGGTGGTACAAGCGGTCATCAAAAAATCCGGCATAGCATTTGCTGCCCCCTCTGCCAACCTGTCCGGAAAGCCCAGCCCCACCAATGCGGCAGATACCTTCACCGACATGAACGGTCGCCTGCCTCTGATTCTGGATGGCGGCGAATGTACTTACGGGGTGGAATCGACTGTGGTTTCACTGATTGGAGAGCACCCGATGCTGCTGCGCCCCGGCTATGTGACCAAGGAGCAGATGGAGCAGGTGCTTGGGGAAGAAGTTCTGGTCTCACATGCGATTCTGGAAAAGTTGGCGGATGGCGAGGTCGCTCGGTCGCCCGGCATGAAATACAAGCATTACGCCCCCAAAGCAGAGGTAACCATCTTGCAGGGAAGCTTCGGCGCCTACCGAAAATATCTGGCCGCGCATGCCGAAGACGGTGTGTGGGGCCTCTGCTTTGACGGCGAGGCAGCCAAACTGCCGGTTCCCTGCATAGAATACGGCGCTCAGAATGATCCCGCTGCCCAGGCGCACCATCTGTTTGCAGCGCTGCGGGAATTGGATCGCTGCGGAGCCAAGGTAGTCTACGCCCGCAGCCCGGAGAAGGAGGGCGTCTCAATGGCAGTATACAATCGCCTGATCCGTGCGGCGGCCTTCCGGGTGGTGGAACTGTGATGGTGGTTGGCCTGACGGGGCGTTCGGGCTGCGGCAAGTCCAGCGTCTCAGCCTTCTTGACCGGGCAGGGATATCCCTGCATTGATGCCGATTCCATTTCCCGCGAGATTTTGCAGCCGGGTTCTCCCTGTTTGCCCCGCTTGCAAAAAACGTTTGGTTCTGATATTGTAGATAGCAACGGTGTTTTGAACCGGAGACTGCTGGCAGACCGCGCCTTTGCCACGGCGGTGGGGACCCGGCAACTGACTGCCATCACGCACCCTGAGATTCTGACTAGGATCCGCGCCCGTGTGGCAAGGGCCCGTGCAACGGGGGCGAAACTGTGCTTTGTGGACGGTGCCGTAATTGTGGGTACACCGTTTGAGGCAGAATGCGACCGTCTGGTGGTGGTAACCGCCCCCTATGCACAGAGCGTGGAACGTATCTGCCGGCGCGACGGCATCCGTCCGGAAATGGCCCGGCGCCGCTTGGATGCACAGACACCGGAGCAAACCTTGACAGAAGCGGCAGATTATATCATCTGTAACAACGGCACCCTGGCCGACCTGGAGCAACGGTGCAGAGCATTGCTGGATGCCCTGCGGAAGGAGGCACATGAGACCGACACAGTCTGCTTATCAGGAAAGGCAAAAGAAACGGAATAGACCAGAACGCGTGCGCACTATATTGCTTCGTATTGCAGTCCTGTTGATGGCTTTGCTTGTGGCAGGCAGCGCGTTTGTCATTGCATTCCATGAGAAAATCGAAAAGATGGAATATCCCCGCAGGTACGAAGAGTATGTGCAATACTATGCGGATAAGTATGGCATAGACAGCCGAATGCTCTACGCTGTTATTCGCACCGAGAGCAATTTTGATCCCAATGCGCGGTCCAGTGTGGATGCTCGCGGCTTGATGCAAATTACGGAGATCACCTTTGACTGGATCAAGTCAAACATTGCCCCCACGGAGGAACTTACGTTCGAGGACCTCTATAATCCGGAAACCAACATTCGATTTGGCAGCTACTTTTTCAGTTATTGCCTGCGGCGCTATGACAATGATCTGGCTACCGCGGCGGCAGCCTATCACAGCGGCTGGGGCACGGTGGATGAACTGCTGTCCGACGCCAGATATACCGACAATGGCGAAACTCTGACGGAATTTCCATACCGGCAGATGTCGCGCTATGTCAGCAAAGTGACAAGTGCTTATGCACGTTATTGTGAGATATACGACAGCTGACCGAAAAGCCGGCTGGCTGTCTGTACATACCGGCAATGCCGGATCTATCAGAAAGGACGGAAAGAAAATGGATAAGGAATCTCTCAAAAGTCTGCTGTACAGCAGCGCCCTGGTTGCCGATGCGGCACCCGATGCTGTGGCAGAAGCAAACACATTCTGCGAGGGGTACAAGAAATTTTTGGACAATGGCAAGACCGAGCGCGAGGTTTGCATTTACAGCGAAAAGCTGCTGAAAGCCGCAGGTTATCGCCCCTTCACATCGGGCATGCAACTGCAGGCAGGGGATAAGGTCTATTTTATCAACCGCAAAAAGTGCGTTTTGGCTGCTACCATCGGCAAAAAGAGTCTGGCAGAAGGCTTCCATTTGAATATTGCTCACATCGATTCGCCCCGCTTGGATCTTCGCCCGATCCCGCTGTACGAATCCAACGATATGGCGTTTCTGCGCACCCATTATTATGGCGGCATCCGCAAGTACCAGTGGCCAACCATACCGCTGTCCCTGCATGGCGTAATTTATCGCGCTGACGGCAGCTGCGTCGAGGTCAACATCGGCGAGAAGGATGAAGATCCGGTCTTCTGCATTACCGACCTGCTGCCTCATCTGGGAGCAAAACAGAGCGAAAAGAAGCTCAACGAGGCAATCACTGGCGAAAATCTGAATGTGCTGATCGCATCCAGCCCGGTGGCTGATCAGGAGCTGGAGCAGCGTGTCAAGCTGAATGTGCTGCAAATGCTCAACGAAGTCTACGGCATCACCGAAAAAGATTTTATTAATGCCGAGATTGAGGTCGTACCTGCCTTTAAGGCCCGCGATATTGGTCTGGACCGTGCCATGATTGGCAGCTACGGCCATGATGACCGTGTGGATGCTTATCCGGCATTGATGGCAGAAATCGACGTGAAAGACCCGGTTTACACCACAGTCTGTGTGCTGACTGATAAGGAAGAGACCGGTTCCGACGGTGTGACCGGCCTGAACAGCATGTATACCTTCCATTTCCTGCAGCAGCTGTGCGCCGCTGAGGGCGTGGACTACATTACCGCATTCCAGGCTTCCAAGTGCCTGTCCGCCGATGTGACGGCTGCGTACGATCCCAACTATGCGGATGCTTTTGAGCTCAGCAATTCTACTTATGCGGGCCGTGGCATCGCCGTTTACAAATACACCGGCTCCCGGGGCAAGTCCTCCACCAACGACGCTCCCGCTGAGATGGTCAGCTATCTGACCCGCTTGATGGACCGCAACAACATTGTGTGGCAGATTGGCGAGCTGGGGAAGATCGACCTGGGCGGCGGTGGTACCGTTGCCAAGTATGTTGCCAATCAGGACATTGATACCATCGACATCGGCGTGCCGGTGTTGGCCATGCATTCCCCCTATGAGATCGTCTCCAAGGTGGATGTTTACATGGCTTACCGTACGTTTAAGGCATTCTGTGAGGATGCCGAGTGATCCCGCCACAAAAGGAGAGGCCAAATTCCATGCCGTATCGTTTGCTCAAGCAGCAGGGACATGCCCGCCGCGGCGTCTTTGAGACAGTGCACGGCACTGTTCAGACCCCTGCTTTTATGAACGTTGCCACCGCCGGTGCCATTAAGGGGGGGCTTTCTGCCTTCGATCTAAAGGACATTCGCGCCCAGGTGATGCTGTGCAACACCTATCACCTGCATCTGCGGCCTGGCGACAAGGTAGTGGCTGAGTTGGGCGGGCTGCACAAATTTACCCGGTGGGATGGTCCGATCCTCACCGACAGCGGCGGATTTCAGGTATTCAGTCTGGCCAAATTGCGCAACATCACCGAGGAGGGTGTGACCTTTCACTCCCATCTGGACGGACATAAAATTTTCATGGGGCCAGAGCAGAGCATGCAGATCCAGGCAAACCTGGGTTCCACCATTGCCATGGCATTTGATGAGTGTGTCGAAAACCCGGCGGAGTACGACTACGCCAAAAACAGCTGCGCCCGCACAGCCCGCTGGCTGCTTCGCTGCAAGGCCGAGATGGCTCGCCTGAAGCATGAGGGGTTGGCGGTAAACCCGAACCAGCTGCTGTTTGGCATCAATCAGGGCTGTACCTATCTGGATCTGCGCGTGGAACATATGAAGCAGATTGCGGAGTATGATCTGGACGGGTATGCATTGGGCGGTCTGGCCGTGGGCGAACCTGCCGATGTAATGTATGAGGTCATCAGTGCGGTGGAAGAGTATGCACCCAAGGACAAGATCCGTTACCTGATGGGGGTCGGGACTCCCGGTAACATCATTGAGGGTGTATATCGCGGTATCGACCTGTTTGACTGTGTTATGCCCAGCCGCAACGCGCGCCACGGTCACCTGTTCACCTGGGATGGCATCATCAACATCAAAAATCTGAAATATGAGCGGGACGAGCGCCCCATTGATCCGCACTGTGACTGTCCGGTCTGCCGGAACTTTTCCCGTGCGTATATCCGGCATTTGCAGAAGGCGGATGAGATGCTTGGGATGCGATTGGCTGTCATGCATAATTTGTATTTTTACAATCGTCTGATGGAATGCATTCGTGATGCGCTGGACAACGGCACCTATCAGGAGTTCCATGACAAGTATGTGAAGCGGCTGGATACCCGTATCTGAGCGGAAAACCGGCATTTTGCGTGTTTTGGCCGCCAAAGGCTTGCACTATCTTTTGTTTTTTTGTATAATAAAACAAATCGTTTGTAGAGCGGGGGCGGTGTTACGGCTGCCGCCGCAGAAGGAGAGCAAGATTTATGGTTCAGTTTATGGAAAGTTCCTCGGCAGGCGGCATGATGGGCATGATCCTGTCGCTGGTCATTTTGGTTGTGTTCATGTACCTGATTATCTATCTGCCGCAGAAGCGTCAGGATAAAAAGGATAACGCCATGCGCAACTCGATCGAGATTGGCGACGAAGTTACAACCATCGGCGGCATCATTGGCCGTGTGTCTGCCATCAAGGAGGACACTTTTGTTCTGGAAACTGGCAGCGATCGTGTGAAGATCCGGTTTCGTCGTTCCGCCATCGCTTCGGTGGAAAAACTGGATATGGGTGGTACCGCCAAGGACACCAAGGAGAAGGAAACTTCTCTGAAAAAGTAAAATCATAACCAAGCGCCCCTTTGCATAGGTTGTACCATGCAAGGGGGCGCTATTTTTATGATCCAAAGCAAACGAAAACCTGTTCGCCGTACCGCTATCCACAAACCACAGCGGCAATATCTAGCCGCAATTTTGCGGGCTTTTCTGTTTGGGATTGGCGCAGACCTGCTCCTGTTCGCAGGCTGTGCAGCGGTATTCTCCACATTGCCCATTCCAAACCGGCTTGTGCAGCCGACTGCCTGTGTAATCTTGGGAATTGGCACAGCGGTCTCCGGGGCGGCGCTTGCAGCGGGAATCGGCAGACAACGGTTGCTCTGTGGCCTGGCATGCGGTGCGTTTTACACAATCTGCATTGCAACTGCCAGCGCCCTGACTGGAGGTGTTGTTCTGAATGAAGCGGCCATTGCTCTGATCTGTGTGCTGGTTTTCTCCGGCATGTTTGGCAGTGTGCTGACAGTGCTGCGCCCGGCGCGGTCATTGCGCTGATGCGGGCGGCAAAAGCGCCAGCTGCCTGGCAATGGCCTGTCCGCAGAGGAGTGCACGGGGCGCAACCGCAGCATAATATGCAGCCCGGTGCCGGCAGGATTTCCTGGACTGCCGCCCGGGCCACTCTTGTGTTTGCAGTACTGTTTTTTGCGGGGTACCTCTGCGGGCTAATCCTCAGTCGAACCTGGCAGCCGGCAGTGGGGGAGATCCTGGCTGCCTATTATACGGAGAAACTACACTTTACCAATCTCGCCACCGTTTTTGCAGCCTTTTATTCCGCTTTTTTCTTACAACTGATGGCTGTACTGATCTTTGGAAGCAGCCCGGCGGGGCTGGTACTGATGACCGCACTATTCCTTTTGCGGGGAAGCGTTTTGGGAATCTGTGCGGCGGCATTGTATCGCACGGCAGGTATGCGTGGCCTTGTCATTTACTGGCTGCTGACCTTCCTGCCGGATGCGACATCGCTGTTGCTTTTGCTGTGGGTATCCGGTTCGGCATGTATGCTTTCCCATGCGCTGCTGCAGCTGCTGCTGGGCGGCGGCACAGTTCGTGGCGCTTTGAAAGTCAAGGCCCAGAGCCTTTTATACCGTTTCGGGATTGCGCTGATCGCCGGTGCCGTGTGTGGTGTACTTGGGGCCGCTTCAGCGATCCTGTTTGCTGCCGTCCTGCTCTGAATTGTCACCTTCCAACATCGTTTCCTCACGATGGCCGCTATCCTGATCCCCGGGTTCCGGGATATAGTCAACCGTAGAAAGGGGAGATGCCTCCACAGCCTGCCGCAATTCCGCCTGGTTGATGTGGGTGTAAATCTGGGTGGTCGACACATTGGCATGCCCTAGAATTTCCTTCAGGGTGAGCATATCGGCCTGGCCGTATTGATACATCAAGGTTGCGGCAGTATGGCGCAACTTGTGTGGCGAAAAGCCCATATCACTTAACCCTGCGCTCTGCAGACAACGCGCTACGATCTGCTCCACTCGACGGGCGGTCAAACGTTTGCCGGTGCGTTTAGAAATAAACAGAGCCTGTTTGTCCACTAGATTGGGCAGTGCCGCGCGCTCTTTTTGATAGTGATCCAATGCATCGCGGCAGGCAGAATTCAGGTAAACCAGGCGTTCCTTGTTGCCCTTGCCAACGATACGAATTGTGTCATCCCGAATCGCGTTCAGATTGATGGACACTAGCTCCGCCAGCCGCATGCCGCAGTTCAAAAATAGCGTTAAAATGCAATAGTCCCGGCTGTAAAAGTCACTTTGTATATTATTTAACAAAGATAGACTTTCCTCCAGTGTCAGGTATTTGGGCAAAGATTTCTTTGGCGCTCCAAGGCTGATGCCGGTGGTGGGGTCCTCCGGCAGTCTGCCAGTCTGTACGTGCAGGTAGCCGAAGAAACCTCGCAGGGCGGACAGCTTCCGGGCACGTGCTTTGGCTCCGTTGGAATTTTCCTGGGCGTATTCCAAATAATTAAAAATGTCGCGTTTGCGCACCTGGGCAATCTGTGCGGTGGTGATCCGCGTTAAATCAATCGCCTCCGGTTTGGCGTCATTGGGTACCAGTTGCCATTCCACCGCCATGAAACGGAAAAAGCCACGCAGATCAATGTAATACCCATTGATGGTTCGGGGCGAGCGCTGCTTGACGAAGTCGAGATAATGAAGATACTCAACCACATCATCTGGAACGTCGAGGTATGGTGCGTGCCGTTCAGGATGAACCACATCAATATAAGTGCTCATGCTGGATCGTGCTCCTTGTGAGGGACTGAAAAAAGGTGGATTTTGCCGGTTCTTCATTCAAACAGCAGGCCGAAGCTCTTACGGGAATGACAACTGCGGATATGGAGTATCCGTCCCCCCTGTATTTCGCTAAATTTGCATTTAGCGAAATTGCGTTTCCAGTGAATCCTGCCACAAAACGTGCTGCAATTGTATCTCCCCCGGGCTTGCCGCAGGTTCAAATATAAAAATGCCGGTTTGGGGCCTGCATAGCTTGCTTGGCGCCAAACCGACGGACATAATTCATATACGCAACAGACGGAGCCTTATATAGGGCCAAACCGCAGCGCTCCCGTACATGTCCGACTACTCTTTGCTGCTGTATCCAAGCGGACCAGACAAGCGAACAACCGGTGAAGGCTTAATCGTTATCTTCGTCTTCCAGATAGATGCGGCCACGCACACGCGAATAGAATGGTTCACTGCCGCGGATTCCCTGCTGGCCCATCGGGGTTGCGGCGATTGTCAGCCGCAGATCCATTTTGACTTCCTTCAAATAAGGCTCTGCGGCGGCAATCACTGCGCGGAACAGCTCTGCATCTTTGGGCGAATCCAAAACCATCAGGTAGCTCTTGTCGGTATCGTTTACGATCATCATCTGGATGTAAGCCTCGTTAACTTGAGCATTCTTTTCCAGCACATCGCAGACAGGCCCCAACAATGCGTCCGGATAATTGGAAAGTTCCACAATTACAACTTTATCACCCGGTTTGATGCGTTTTTCTTCCATTTTTTGACGGGCCTGGGCTACAGCATCCCGCTGACGTTTAATGAACTCAATGTTCTTACGCTCAAAACGAACATTTCCGCTGAATGGATTGATGACAAAGCCGGAAACCTTCTCGTTCCCTTCCACCAATCTGGCGTAATCGTCGAAGCGAAGCATCATGGTTTGCTGGCCAGGCGTTTTGCGCCACTTGTGCAACTCATCCCAATCGGTAAAGGCCATGAAGTAGCGTGTCTGATCGTTAGAAGTCAACAGTGGAAAAGTAACCTTGGTATTTTTGGGAAGAGCCACCTTGCCGTCCTTATTGGGCTTGGGGGGGGCGCCGTCAAATCCGACCTGTACCGGGATCAGAAAGGTGGAACGCAACATCTCGTTAACAACGGCCGTACGGTTTTGGGGGCTGTTGTCTGCCCGGGCATCCTCAATAGCCTTTTTCATGGCGGGGTTGGTCAGAGGTTTTTTCGGATCGATCTGTGGAATTTTGGGATCACTCATGGATTGCAGCTCCTTTAACTTCAATTCTTCACTTTTAACTTCAATTCTTCACTTTGTCAATCTTTCAGTTTGATACAATTGACTGCGTCCCTCAGATAGGATACACCAATCAGGCGCAAGCCCTCAAACTGCGAAGGATCGATGGCTTTCAGGTTATGTTTTGGAACGATAGCCGTGTCAAAACCGATGCGTTTGGCTTCGCGCAGGCGGGTTTCCAGATGGGTCACACTGCGGATCTCTCCACCCAAACCCACTTCGCCGATGGCGACGGTCTTTTCCCCCACCGGCAGATCCAGCAGGCTGGATGCCATTGCCAGGCAGACGGGCAGGTCGCAGGCAGTCTCATCCAATCGAAGACCTCCGATGATATTGACATAAACATCCTGATTGCCAAAAAAATAACCTGCTCTTTTTTCCAGCACAGCCAGCAGCAGATACATACGGTTGTAATCGAACCCGCTGGCGGTACGACGGGGCGTGGGAAAACTGGATTTTGTAACCAGCGCCTGCACCTCGCTGAGAATGGGGCGGGTGCCCTCCATGGTACAGGCCACACAGGTGCCGCTGATGCCCACAGGCCGTCCTTCCAACATAACCTGGGAAGGATTCTCGATCTGGGCAAGGCCGCGGCCCGTCATATCGAACATACCAATCTCATTGGTGGAACCATACCGGTTTTTCACCGCCCGCAGTACCCGGTAAGGCAGCGTTTTATCCCCTTCAAAGTAGAGTACTGTGTCCACAATATGTTCCATCACCTTCGGACCGGCGATGGCGCCATCTTTATTGACATGGCCCACAATGAACATTGGAATGTCATTGCTTTTTGCCACATTGAGAAAACGTGCCGTACTCTCCTTGACCTGGGAGACAGTGCCGGCTGACGAGCTGATGTCGGTGCAACGCATGGTCTGTACCGAGTCGATGACCACAAGATCAGGTTTCAGCTGCTCGATCAGGCCGCAAATTTCATCCACATCGCTCTCAGCCACAAGGGAAATGTTATCCTCCGGTACGCCCAGGCGGACGGCGCGGAGCTTGATCTGCCGGACCGACTCCTCACCGGTCACATAAAGTACGCTGCGGTTTTTGGAAACCTCACCGCAGAGTTGCAGCAAAATGGTGGATTTACCGATGCCCGGTTCGCCGCCGATCAGTGTCATGCTGCCCAGTACAATACCGCCGCCCAACACCCGGTCCAGCTCGCCGATGCCGGTGACAATACGGCTTTTTTCCTCAGTTGTGCTGACGTTTTTCAGCTTGAGAGCTTTCAGGCTAGTCTGCCCGGTCATACGCGTGCCCGCAGCTGCTGTACGGCTGGAGGATTTGACGGGTTCCGCCACCACATCCTCCGTCATGGTATTCCAAGCACCGCAGGACGGACAGCGTCCCAGCCAGCGGGGGCTGGTCTCACCGCAATTGGTACAGACGTAAATGGTTTTCAGCTTGTCCTTTGCCATGGTTTCCTCCGGCAGAGTCTGTCTCCCCTGCCCTTTTGCAATTTTGCCTGATAACTTCTCTATTATACACCACGCCGCCAGTCTCATACAAGACCGGCGGCGTGAAGTTTTATCGGAGAGAGAATCTTACTCCTGGTTGATCATATCCCGGTATAAGCCGGGGGTATCTTCCTCAATCATTGTGGCACCCACCGCCGTCTTATAGAAATGCACGGCATCTGTGGCGGGCCAACCAATAATGGCGTAGGCATAGCCAAGCTCTTTCAATGCAAACAGGCATTGCAAAAGCAGTGCCCGGCCAATGCCCCGGCGACGATGGCTTTGCAGTACAGCAGTCGGGCCAAAGAAATCTGGTGCTGTTACCTCATAGCAGGCAAAGCCAACCGGCCGGCCGGCCTCGGTGGCTATATAGCAGTGTACCGGCAGATGAGAAAAAGCACAGGCCGTCTCGGCAGCAAACTCCGGAAAATTCTCCTGCACAAAGGCAACAATTTGATCCCGGTCTGGCGGCAGAGCACGCCGTACCCGAACTTTTTCCTTCTGGAGCCGAGCAAACAGCGCTGTATCCGGTTCCAACTGAAACAGTTTAACAAGCATATCGGCCATGGTATACCCCCCTGTATATCAAGTCGAGATGTCTCGATCACAGTGTAACCTTGTGGTACACCTTTTTCCCTTTTTTGATGACAACGCCCTTCCCCAGCTGCTCCGTGGTGAGGGCAAAGGCAGGATCATTGACTTTCTCTCCGTCCACCAGTACACCTCCCTGCTGGATCAGCTGGCGGGCTTCCCGGTTAGAGCTGCACAGTTTGGCAGCAACCATGGCGGACAAAAGGCCGACCTTGCCGTCCCGAACCAGAGCGGCATCCAGCTGGGTGGAGGGCATATTGGCCTCGTCGGCGGCACCGCTGAAAAGCCCCCGTGCAGTGGCCTGAGCCTTATTGGCCTCTTCCTCGCCGTGGACCATCTTGGTCAGTTCAAAGGCCAGGATTTCCTTGGCATGGTTCAGCTGCTCACCCTGCCAGTGGTCCATCTCATCGATCTGTTCCAACGGCAGGAAGGTCAGCATACGAATGCACTTGAGCACATCAGCATCATCCACGTTGCGCCAATACTGGTAAAACTCGAAGGGGCTGGTCTTATTGGCGTCCAACCAGACCGCGTTGCCGGCGGTTTTGCCCATCTTTTTGCCCTGGGAGTCGGTCAGCAGCGTAATGGTCATGGCGTAGGCATCCTTGCCCAGCTTGCGGCGGATCAGCTCAGTGCCACCCAACATATTGGACCACTGGTCATCGCCGCCAAACTGCATGTTGCAGCCGTAATGTTGGAACATGTGGTAGAAATCGTAACTCTGCATGATCATGTAATTAAACTCCAGGAAGGAAAGACCTTTTTCCATCCGCTGTTTATAGCACTCAGCACGCAGCATATTATTGACGCTGAAGCAGGCGCCCACTTCACGCAGCAGCTCCACATAGTTCAGGTTGAGCAGCCAGTCGGCATTATTCAGCATCATAGCCTTGCCCTCACCGAACTCAATAAAGCGTTCCATCTGACGTTTGAAACACTCGGCATTATGGGCGATATCCTCCCGGGTCAGCATTTTGCGCATATCAGTACGGCCGGAAGGATCGCCAATCATGGTGGTGCCACCACCGATCAGGGCAATGGGCTTGTTGCCGGCCATCTGCAGGCGCTTCATCAATGTCAAAGCCATGAAGTGGCCGGCGGTCAGGCTGTCGGCGGTGCAATCAAAGCCGATATAGAAGGTGGCTTTGCCGCTGTTGACCAGTTCGCGGATTTCCGCCTCGTCCGTCACTTGTGCGATCAGACCGCGGGCTTTCAATTCTTCGTAGATTTGCATGGATTTTTCCTCCTTGGTTTTGCGGCAAGGGGCAAAATAAAACGCCCCCGCCAAATGTGAATTTGGCAGAGGGCGAAACTACGCGGTACCACCTCTGTTCGCCCGCTCCTCGCGAAAACGGGCCTTCGCGGGTACAGGCGGCAGATGTAACCAGTCCGATACCCAGACGCTGTAACGTGCGCACACGGCACAGCCTACTGGCCTGCTGGCGCAGGCGTTGGGTGTGCTGCTCAGGGGTGTATTCGCCGCCCGCTCTGCCAGCCCCTTGCACCAACCGGGGCCTCTCTCTCGCAGCGCACAGGCGGGTACTGGTCCCCGTCAATGCATTTACCGTATCCTACACTACCACAGCAAAGAAGAAATGTCAAGTGTCAGCCGCCGTACATCTTATTCCCTGCCAGCCGTCAGCGGTGAGCACAACCAGCGGTAGGGCTGCGAAAGCCAATATCGCACAAATCGCCAGCTTTCGCACAGGCGCTCTTTTACATAAACTGTAAATGAATATGATGACAAACAGAGCCATACACATTCCGCCGCCAAACAGCAGAAAATTGTATACAATTTGAGGGATTTGAATCGAGGCCAGCATCCCCATCTTTTGCTTCTTGTCTGCTGTTCACTGCGACTTCTCAATCATTTCCCGCGCGTTGGCCAGGCTCAGATCGGTGACATTGTCGCCGGAGATCATGGCAGCCAGGGCATGTACACGGCCCTCCATATCCAGCGTGTGGATTTGTGTGTAGGTGCGGCCATCCCGGACGTTTTTCTGGATCAGCAGCTGATTGTCGGCGAAAGCCGCCACCTGGGGTGTATGGGTGATGCAGAGAACCTGGTGCCCGGCAGCAGTATCGTGCAGCAGGTTGCCGATGCGTCCAGCAGCCAGCCCTGAAACACCAGTATCGATCTCATCATAGATGATAGTAGGGATAGCGTCCCGATCCGCAAGCGCACTCTTGAACGCCAGCATGATACGGGACAGCTCACCGCCGGAGGCAATTTTAGCCAGCGGCTTTGGATCTTCACCGGGGTTTGTGGATATGAGAAACTCCACCGTATCTTGTCCGGCGGACGCCAGAGGCCCCCGCTGATGTTTGAGCGTAAATCGGATGCCCGGCATATTCAGAAATGCCAATGCAGCCAGCATCTGCTGGTTCATATCATCGAATGCCTTTAGCCGGGACTGGGTCAGCTGTTCGGCAGCCTGGCGAGCCTGACGAAACAACTGTTGCTTGCGCCGGTTCAGCTCCTCAATCCGCTGAGAGGAGCTCTGATACGTTTCCAGTTCCGCCGCATCGGCTTCCCGGCGTGCCAGCAAATCAGCCACCTCGCAGCCGTATTTGCGCTTGAGACGATAGATCTGATCCAGACGGGATTCAATCCGATCCAACTCATCCCCATCAAAAGTATAGCCGTCCAGCCGGTCGGCCAGCTCAGTGGTCAAATCCCGGGCGGAATAGTACAGATCGCTCAGTCGCTCTGAGAGCTGGGCCAGGTTTTCATCCATGCGCGCAGACTCCGCCAAACTGGTGGAGGCGCCGCCCAGCAGGTCGGCAGCGCCAGCCATATCATTTTCCTCGTTGCCGGACAGAGCGGTATAAGCTGCGGTGATGCCTTCCAGAATGTTTTGGGCGTGTACGATTACCCTTTTTCGATCGTTAAGAGTTTCTTCCTCGTCGGCAGTCAGGCTGGCAGCATCCAGTTCTTCAATTTCCTCCGTCAGCTGGGCTATACGGCGTTGCTTGTCTGCCTCGTTGGCCGTCAGCGCATCCGCCTCCCGTTTGACCTTTACCACTTCCCGGTACAGGTCATGGTAGGCCCTGCGCAGATTGCTGTTTTGGGCATATTGATCCAACAGCGACAAATGTGTGGCGGGATTCGTCAAACTTTGGCTGTCATGCTGGCCATGGATGGCAATCAGGCCGGAGCAAATATCCCGCACTACTGTGGCGGTGGCCGGCATGCCGTTGATACGGCAGCTGCCTTTGCCCTCTGCGTTGATCTCCCGGTAGAGAAGCAGATCATCCGATGCTTCGTAACCACAATGCCGCAGCCGGGCCTTGACACTTTCCGGGACCGATTCGAAGGTGGCCCAGATGCAGGCTTTGCGTGCACCGCTGCGCACCAGCTCCCGCGAGGTACGGTTGCCGAGAATCGCATTGATCGAATCGATCAGGATGGATTTACCGGCACCGGTCTCACCTGTCAGCACATTAAAGCCGGGGGCAAACCGAACCTCGGCCTTTTCAATTACAGCAACATTTTCAATTTTGAGGTCGGTCAGCATACGGCGGTTCCCTCCCAGGTGCGGGGATTTGCATCAACGGCGCGGTGTGTAACTGCGCAGTTCATCACAGATGGCATGTGCAGCTTCCTCGGTACGCATCAGGATAAAAAAGGTGTCGTCACCGGAGAGGGTGCCGACCACATTGTCCCAGGCGCGTGCATCAAACACCTCACAGGCAGCGTTGGCCATGCCGGAAAAGCACTTGACAAGAACAAGATGCCCGGCATAGTCGACCTTCAATACCGATTCACGAAAGATTGTCTCAAACCGACTGGGAGAATGGCTGACCTTACCGGATTCCGAGGCTGCCACATAGCGGTAACCGCCGCTTCCGGTGGCGGTTTTTACCAAGCGCAGTTCCCGAATATCGCGGGAAACCGTGGCTTGGGTTACATCAAACCCTTCGGCGCGCAGATAAGAGAGCAGCTCTTCCTGGCGGTCAATAGGGTATTTTTCAATCAGGTCCAGAATGGCCTGGTGCCGTGCGCGCTTCATACCGCAGTCATCTCCTTGCTAACTTATTTTCAATTGCACGAAATTGTTCGGCACTGTCAAACGCAATAAATGGCAGCGCTCGCTCGGCGATTTGAACTTCCACCGTGTTTCCTGGCGCCAAAATGCAGCTGCTCAGGCTGTCCGCACTGACCAGCACTTCATCGCGGTTTTCTTCAGCGGATGTGATGCAGATGCGCCGTTTGCCGGAAAATACCAGCGGCGCAATATGTATGCCATGCGGGCAGATGGCGTTCAGCACAAAAACCGGTGCCGTCACGTCCAGTACAGGCCCCCCGGCGGAGAGCGAATAGGCGGTGGAACCTGTAGGGGTTGCCAGGATCACTCCGTCGCTGCGGAAACGGCAGACAAATACGCCGTCGCAGGTTACGATATAATCCATAGGATGCTGACGAGATTTGCCATAAAGGACAATATCGTTGACAGCCATGGTGCGCCAGCTGGCAGAATCGCATGTGGCCTTCAACAGTGAACGCTGTTCCAGCTGGTAATCTCCCCGAGCCAGGCGCCAGAGCTTATTTTCCATTTGCTGGACCTCACAGGTAGCCAGAAAGCCGGTTCGTCCCAGATTGATCCCCAAAAGCGGTTTACCGGCATCCACACACTTGGATGCCGCACGCAGCAGGGTGCCATCGCCCCCCACTGTGACTACGGCGTCTGCCTGCTGGATCCCGCTTACTGCGGGCAGATACACGGCCCCCCTGATCGGCTGATCCGAATACCGGTCGGCAATCAGCACCCGCACACCAAAATTGCACAACAGCGCTGCCGCTTGCCGCGTAATTTCCAGCTCTTCGTCTTTTGTGGGGTTTGGATCAAGATAAACCGTCATGTTTGTCTCCTGACTTAAGCGCAAAGAATGCGGCGGAATCCATTGGATCAATGCGCGGATGGGGCCCGGTCCAGGGCTGAGTGGGCAGCAGCCACCACCTGTTCCACAGAGTCCTGCGGCAGGCGAGGCGTATAATCGCCATGGCGTACAAACAGTAAAAACTCAATGTTCCCTTCCGGGCCTTTGATGGGAGAATAGTCTAGTCCCAGCACGGAGAAATGATTTGCTTCGGCATATGTGATGGCGGTATGGAGGACTTCCCGATGGGTGGCGGGCTCACGGACCACACCCTTTTTGCCCACTTTTTCCCGCCCGGCTTCAAACTGCGGTTTGACCAAGCAGACGCCGCAGGCACCAGGTGTGCAGACAGCATCTGCCACCGGAAAGATATGTTTCAGTGAAATAAAGGACACATCCACGCTGAAAAATTCGATTGGCTCCGCCAGCATGTCCGGCGTTACATTGCGAATATTGGTGCGTTCCATATTCACCACTCGGGGATCGGTGCGCAGGCTCCAGGCCAGCTGACCATACCCCACATCTACGGCATAGACCTTGGCAGCCCCATTTTGCAACATACAGTCCGTAAAACCGCCGGTGGAAGCGCCGATGTCCATGCAGACCTTTCCATCGGGGTGCATGGGGAATACCTGCATTGCCTTTTCCAGCTTAAGGCCGCCGCGGCTGACATAACCGATGTCATGACCGCGTACTTCCACGTTGGCGCCATCCGGCACGGGGTCCCCCGCCTTGTCGGCCTTCTGGCCATTCACAAAGACAATACCGGACATGATCAGCGCCTTGGCACGTTCTCTGCTCTGCACCAACCCGTTTTGAACGAGATATTGATCAAGACGAAGTTTCATTTTTGTCTCCTTCACAGATTGCGGGCGGTACGGGGGGAACGGTTTGCGCGTTAAGAATGCTCTGCATTAGCGACACGGCATCCAGAGCCTGATCTTTGCGCAGCTCTGGCACATTGGCGTGAAGCAGATGACGATTGTCCACTGCGTGCAGCAAAAATCTCCCCTGCCAGCCGCTCTGCTGCAGCGCAAAACAGAGCTGCTCACCGATGCCGCCGTCTTTCACACATTCCTCTGCGAACAGAATCGTATTGTACCTGCTCAGATCCCGGCACAAATTTACCGGCAGCGGAACGATGCGCAGCAGTTTGCAGCAGTCGGCATGAATGCCACGCTGCAGCAGCAGGTCCCCGGCGGCCAAAGCCTCCTCCGTCTCGGCGCCATAGCTGACCAAAACAATTCGGGAGTCTTCCTTTCGATCAATGAAATCGTAGAGATCACCACTGCAGCCCAGCGCAGCCATTGCGGGCTTTTCCTCGCCGCGGGGATAGCGGATCGCCCGGGGGCCATGGGGATGGCGAACCAGCTCAGTTAGCCAGTATTCCAGCTCGGCGTAGTTGGCAGGCGAATACGTTTCCACCTGCATCTGGCTGAAAAAGCCAGGATCATAGATTCCCTGGTGCGTCTCGCCGTCATTGGGAACAAGCCCGGCGCGATCCACTGCAAAGATCACATTCAGCCTCATCAGGCAGATGTCATGAATCATCTGGTCATAGGCCCGCTGAAAGAACGTAGAGTAAATGGCCACAACGGGCAGCAATCCCTGGCTGGCGAGACCGCCGGCAAAAGTAACCGCATGTTCCTCCGCCATTCCCACATCAAAGAACCGCTCCGGGTGGGCATGCTTGAAATATTGCAGTCCCGTACCATATTTCATGGCAGCAGTGATGGCACACAACTCTTTGCATGTTGCCCCCAGTTCGGCCAGTTTGGAGCCGAAGCAGGTGGAAAAGCTATCCTTGGGAGAAACCTCGGGGTTGGTGATATGGTTCAAGTCAAAGGCTGAAACGCCGTGGAATTCGCCGGGATTTTCCTCGGCCGGCTTGAATCCCTTGCCCTTTTTAGTGACGACGTGGATGAACAGCGGGGCGCTTTGTTCCTGGAGATTTGTGAACATCTGACTGAGCCGGATGACATCGTGGCCATCCACCGGGCCAATGTACTGGAAGCCCATCTCTTCAAACATAGTGGAATGGTAAATACCGCGGCGAATCATCTGCTTTCCGCCTTGCAGTACGCGCACGACGCCGCTGCCCAAGAGCGGAATGCTCTCCAGCGCGGTTTCCATCTGAGCTTTCGCATGGAAATACTTTGGGTCGGTGCGCAGCCGGGTCAGGTAGTTGGCGATCTCCCCCACATTTTTTGAAATGGACATTTTATTGTCATTGAGAATAACCACCAGGTTATTGAGCATGCCAATGTTATTCATGCCCTCGTAAACCATACCGCCAGTAAAGGCGCCGTCCCCGATGACCGCCACAACCTTGCCCGGCTCATTTTTGAGCTTTTTGGCCCGGGCAATGCCGATGGCCACCGACAGCGCCGTGCTGCCATGACCGGCAATAAAGGCATCACAGTCGCTCTCTGAAGGGTTAGGGAAGCCTGAAATGCCGTCTTTTTGGCGCAACGCAGCAAAACCGGCGCGGCGGCCGGTCAGCAACTTGTGGGTATAACATTGATGGCCGACATCGAACACGATCTTGTCCCGCGGAAGCACCAGCGCACGGTGCAGTGCAACCGTTAGCTCCACCACTCCCAGGTTGGATGCCAAGTGGCCGCCAATGGCCGATACACTCTCAATCAGAAAGCTGCGAATTTCGCTGCACAATACGGGCAGTTCCTCCGGCAACAGTTTCTTTACATCCCCGGGCTGCTGGATGCGGCTCAGCAATGGATACCTCATACGGTACACCTCTTATTTGATCTCCTGCGGCGCGCCTTTGCGCCGGTATTCTCATAACATCGTTCAGGCGGGGAGCGGCATCACAAACCCGATCACAACGCCCAGCACAGCGCCTGCCAAAACCTGAACCGGCGTGTGGCCTACCATTTCTTTCAAGCGTTTGTCTGCCAACCAGGGAAAGTTCTGTGCCCCCTCGTCCATCCACTCGTTGAGCATCTGGTTCAGAACCTTGGCTTGCTCTCCGGTTTCCCGGCGAACCCCCATGGCGTCATACATGACAATGACAGAAATCACCACAGCCAGGGCAAACAAAGGCGAACCGGTGCCGCAATACCGGCCTGTAGCCACCAGCATGGCGCAGACTGTGGCAGAATGAGAACTGGGCATTCCACCGGCGCCCCAGATCCGTTCCGGAATAAATTTTCCAATGATGATAAGATTCAAGATCACCTTAATCAGCTGGGCAGCCAAAGACGCCGCCACCGCTGTAATTAAGATGAAGTTCCACTGTAATGGCACCATTAGCCACTGCATTGTTTCATACCCCTTTACTTGCTGCGAACCAGAAGACCTCCGGCTAGCAATCGAAGGAAATCCGCCCGTTTTCCCAACGGAGCCAGAGCTTCCAGCGCCGCATCGTTGTGTTGCTTTGCCAGATCCCTGGCACCTTCCAACCCATACAAAGTGACAAATGTTGTTTTTCCGTTTTCCGCATCACTGCCAATCGGCTTGCCCAGTGTTTCCTCGGTGGAGGTAACGTCGAGTACGTCATCCACAATCTGGAATACCAGCCCGATCTCCCGGGCGTACATCTCCAGCTGTGCAGTCACCTGGGCATCGGCTCCCGCGGCGGCGCAGCCCATTTGAACCGCCGCCAGAATCAATGCTCCGGTTTTGTGATGATGCAGCGTCAGAAGCTGCTGCTCGTTTGCTGTTTCCTGCTCAAATTGCTTGTCCAGTTCCTGCCCGTAGAGCATACCGCGGGCACCAGCTGCCCTTGCAAGGATTGCGGCAGCGGAAACTCTGCTTTCCGCCGCGAGTGGCGCATTGGCCACCACTTCGAACGCAGCTGTTACCAGAGCATCTGCCGCCAGCAACGCGATGGCCTCTCCATATTGCCTGTGGCAGCTGGGGCGGCCGCGGCGCATATCATCGTTGTCCATGCAGGGCAGATCATCATGAATCAGCGAATAACAATGCAGCATTTCCAGCGCTGCCGCATAGTCCACTGCGCAGCTTTCTTCCGCGCCTGCCAAATGGCAGGCAGCGAACACCAATACGGCCCGGACCCGCTTACCCCCGCCCAAAAGGCTGTAACGCGCCGCCTGACCAATCCGGGTGCTTTGCGGCAGATACCGGTCACAGAGCACCTGCAAGCGCTGCTCTGTCATAGTCACGTAGGCGCGATACTGCGCCTGATAGGCTTCGCACGTCATATTTAATCCTCCGTTGTTAGCGGATCTTTCCCGGCGGGTTGCAGCCGGGCATCGATTTCCTCTACCTGCAGCCGGGCTTTGTCCAGAGCCACGTTGCAATATTGAATCAGGTCGGCGGCTTCGGCATAGAGCTTGACACTTTCCGCCAAGGGGGTGTCCTGCATCTGAGTCAATATCGTTTGCAGCCGCGCAAGGGCTTCCTCAAAGGATTTCGGTGCTTTCTTCATGGGTATCCAATTTCCTCACTTGATTTACAGTACAGTGCGCCAGTGCCTGCGCACCGCGCAGGTGGATTTCCTCGCCTGCGCGAAGCTCCATGACCGTCCGGCAATGGCCTTTCTGGTCTTCCACCATTGCATAGCCGCGTGCCAGCACAGTATATGGGTTCAACGCTGCAGCGAGCTCCGCCGCGGACCCCAGAGCGGCTTGCTTCTGTCGGAGCATAGCCTTGCCAGCACGGTCCAATTGCGCGGCACAGTCCGTAAGCAACTTTTGCCGGGCATCCATGGCAGCATGCACACAGGTAATTGTCTCTGCCGGACGGACGCTTCTGAGTGTATTATAGCACATCCGCAGAGAATCCTGTATATTTTTTTGAATATTTTCACCCAAACTGCATATTTCGGCCCGAATACGCTGCTGATCCGGCACGCAAAGTTCTGCTGCAGCGGAAGGTGTGGGGGCGCGCAAATCCGCCACATAGTCCAAAATGGTGTAGTCGATCTCATGTCCGACGGCGGACACCACCGGTTTGCGGCAGGCATAGACCGCCCGGGCAATCCGTTCACTGTTAAAAACCCACAGGTCCTCCTTGCTGCCGCCGCCGCGTGTGACCAGAATCAGTTCCGCGCGCGGGTCGGAGTCCAGCGCGCGAATGCCGGCCACAATGCTGTCCTCTGCCTCGATTCCCTGCACACTGACCGGGGCCAGCAGCAGTTGGGTCAACGGCCATCGCCGGCTGATGACATTCTTCACATCCTGCAGAGCGGCACCGGTTTTGGAGGTTACTACGCCAATGCAATGCGGTATGGGCGGCAGCGGACGCTTGTGTTCCGGTGCAAAAAGTCCTTCCCCCTCCAATTTTTTCTTCAAGGCATCAAACGCCATCTGCGCGGCACCGGCGCCAAAGGGGCGAAGATAGTCAGCATACAACTGAAATGCGCCGTCTCTCTCGTAGATTGTGACATGGCCGTAGGCAAGCACCAATATGCCATTCTGCGGGGCAAATCGCAGCAGCCGGGCCTTATCCCGAAACATGACAGTCTTAATGGCGGATTCTGCATCTTTGAGGGTGAAATACAGATGACCGCTTTTGTAATGGCGGGTGAAGTTGGAGATCTCGCCGCAAACAATCAGGCTGTTCAGAGGTTCGCTGGCTGCCAGTACCTGCCTGGCCAGCCGATTGAGCGCTGTTACACTGATAAAGTCGGCCATGCGCCCACCTCCCTGGCCGCCAGAATTGAGATGCCAATGGCATTGTCGCTGGCAAACTTGCCGGGTACAAAACAGGCATTGCTCAGGCGTGCCGTGATATATTCCCGTACCATCTCGTTGCTCATTACCCCGCCGGCAAAGACCACCGGCAGACCAGGATATTTCTCCAGGGCGCCGCGAGCCATACGATAGAGCGTTTCAGCCACACACAGCAGACAGTATTTACAGACATACTCCGGGGATTGGCCCTGCTCCAGCAGTTGAACACACTGATTCTCAAGGCCTGACAGACTGCACTGCATTCCTCTCACACTAGCCTTCGGGCGGATCTTTTCCTGGCAACAAGCGGCCAGACGGCTGACTTCCGCCCCCGCTGGAAAAGCATACCCCAAGCGCACCCCTAACCGGTCCACCGCCTGCCCGGCATACAGGTCGCTGCTGGTTCCAAGGCACGCAACAGGATTTGGACCTTGGCAAAGCAGCAGATCGGTGGTCCCGCCGGAGACATGAAATACAAGAGCCTTCTGATCAAACAGGTCCGGTCCGGCTGCGGCAAACAGCGCTGCGGCAATATGCCCTTGCTGATGGGTGGATCGTACAAGCGGAATCCCTCGTGCCAGTGCAAATGCAGATGCCGCGCTGACGCCGGTGAGAAAGCATGGCATATAGGACCCTTCCAACGGTCTGGGCTTTTCGGAAACTCCCACTGCTTCCACTTTGGTCAGATCTGTCTGTGCTGCAATCTGTGACATCAAGTCCGGCAAAGCCGCCGTGTGGTGAAACACAGCATCGCTCTGCCGCAGCCCCAGCTGGCCCTGTCGAACCGGCAAAAATCTCTTGGCATCGCAAACAACCTCTCCGGCATCTGTGTCAAACACAGCCAGAGAGGTTGCATAATTGCTTGTGTCAAACCCCAGCGTCAGCATTGCGCCGTTTCCTCATCGGCAGCCCCATGCTCCCGGGCCACAGTGCCAAGCAAGCCGTTTACAAACTGATAATCATTCTCGGCACCATACTTTTTTACCAGCTCAACCGCTTCATTGATGGCCACGGCAGGTTTTTTCTCCTCACCGTAGAGCATTTCGGCCAATGCAATGCGCATGGCAGTTAAACTGACGCGGGGCAGCCGACCCAATGACCACCCCTTCAGGTGACCGGCGATCTCGGCATCGATTTCAGCGCTGTGCTGTGTCAGGTCACGCAGCAGCCGAGCCGAAAAATCATCATGGCCAATTTCCGGCATCTCCCCGCAGTCCTGGATGGTCTGATGCGGCTCATCAGGCTGAAAGGTCAACGAAAAAGCTGCCAAAAATGCGTGTTCCCGCGCCTGGCGGCGGGTCAAATTAATTTCTTCCATTACTTCCTCTTTCACCAAGTCCATTCTGTTTTCACTCTGTGGCGCGGGGCTCTGCAAGGCCGGCGGCCACCACATTCACGCGGGTTACTGTGATACCGGTCATGATCTGAATGGTCTGCTTGACGTTCTCCTGCACCTTTTTGCAAACCGGCATCACCTTGCTGCCATAATACGGGATCACGTGGACTGTAACCGCAGCAACGCCGTCCTTCATCGATACGGACACATCTTTCTGCAGGCTGGTCTTGCTCAGCAGGCCACGCATCGACTGTGTGCTGCCGCTGGAAACCTCGGCAACACCATCCACCTCCAGCGCCGCAAGCCGCGCAATCTTAGCAATGACATCCTGGGAGATCTGCAGGCTGCCGCCTGCGGTATTGCGTATATCCATTCCGGTTGCCTCCTAGCCTGCGGGCAAGATGCGCCGCTGACGCCCCTTTGCCGCGCGTAATGTGGTATCAAAGTTATAAATCAGTTTACCACAAATCCGCTGGTATTGCAACCAATGCTGCGGAGCATTTTTGGTCGCTTTTGGGGATCATTTCACCTCCACGACAGTGATGTTCTGCGCTTTGATCTCAGGGCAGCCCGACAGAATCACATCTCGGATTCGGGTTACCTCCTCGGCGGTTAATGCGTCGCTTTCGGTCATAACAGTCACGTTGGCACTGTCGGCACTCAACATGACCACGCAATCCACAAAACCTTTTGCGCGGATCAGTGTTTCCAGGTTGGCTTCCTGCTCGATGTTGGATATCTCGGTCTGCAAGGCCTGCGAGGTTTTCTGCTTTTCTTCATCGGAAAGTGAGGCGTCTTTCAAGGTGTTTTCAATGGCATCCAGCGCCTCATCCCGCTTTTTTTCACGGGTCAGTCGGGCTGAATCAAAAAACTCGGTTCCGGTATCCTCACTGACGCTGACAAGCTGTGCTTCCCCGTAGTTTTTGTCGGCAGCCTGGTCATCCGTCTGCGCATCTGTCTCAGTAGTAAGCGGATCATAGACAGGCACTGCCGTATCGGATTCCTCTGCCTGTACCGGCTGTGCTTCCTCCTGCTCCTCCGCCCCTGCGGACACGGCGGCAGCATCGCCGGTATCTACCGTTACAGTATCCGGCACGTTCCGGGAAAAAGACCAGTTCAGATACACCGCAGCGCCCAGCGCGGCGGCAAGAGCAAGCAGGGTAACGCCCCGTCCGGCCTGTTTGAGTTTCATATTGCGCACCTCCTCGTTGATGGTTGTGTCAAAATAGATACGGCTATTCCGGCTTCAGGCGGTCCACCGTAATGTGACTTGCGCCCACGCCCGTCAGCACGTCGACAATCTCGGTGACGCGGATTTGGACAGATGTACTGTCGCCCCCTTCGCACAGAACTGCCACACCCTGAACCTGAGGCGGTCGGGTTGCTTCCACCAGAGCGGGCGGCTGGCCGCTATCCAAAAGCAGATGCTCCTGTCGTTCGGTGCCATCCAATCCGGTTTCCGTGTCGGTGGCATAAAGGGTTCGGCCATTTTCCGCCAGAGTAACCATAACGCGGGCTGCGCCGGCGCCGTCGACCTCCCGGATCAAATCCTCCAGACGGGTCTCCATCTCGCGGGCATACTCCTCAGCCGCCAGCGTGGTATCTGCAGGCGGATCAGTCGCGGCAGACTCTGGCAGCCACTCTGAGAGAGCTATCAAAGCCATGCCCGCAATCCCGGCAATGATCAGAAGGTTGGTCAGTCGTTTTTCTGTTTTCAGCTTTTGCAGAAGGTTTTGCAGGGGCTGCGGCATCATGGAGCATCACCTCCTGGCAGAATTTCACAGGTCAATTCGCCGCAGTTTGCTTCCAAAATTTCTCTGGCCCGGTCCGTGTCATCAACACTTTTCAGCTGTACCTTGCATCTGCCGTCTTCCCACCAGACGCTGGCCGGAATACCGGCCTCATCCAACAATCGGTCAAGCGCCTCCACCGAGGATTCCAGCGCCAATTCATTGGCATAATCCTGGTAATCCGCCAGGTTCGCATTCTCCGGCAGGGAGTCCCATTGCAGTTGAGGCAACTGCCCTTTGGAACCGCGCATTTGTAATACCGACGTTATAATATATAATACCAGCACTGTGTTTATGACCGGCTTATAACCATTTTCCGGCCAGAAAATCTGCAAAATACCGCCCACAGCGCAGAGCACACAAATTCCAAGCGCTAAATGTCGGACCGCATTCATCAAGTGTCACCCCCCGCTGCCGGTGATCATCAGCAGCATCGTCGACAGAAACACCATGAAAAAGTATAGGATCAAAACGGATGCGCACAAGCCGGCACCATCGGCAAACAAACGGCAAATCTGGCCGCTTTGGCGCTGGCCTGTGGCAGAGGCAAGAATTCCCACTGATGAAAAGGTAAGAAAGCACAATCCGCATCGCAACAATACCGGCAGAAAGGCGGCTGCCATTACGCAGATCACTGCCAGCGCCAGTGACCCCTTCAACAGTCTCACGGCGGACACGCTGCTTTCCAATGCCGCCGCAGCGGCATCCCCCACCACCGGCACTACGCCAGACAGCAGGCTTTTGCCAACCCGAACCCCTGCCGAATCGCTGTTCCCGGCCAGAATTCCCTGCAACCCCAGTACGAAAGTGAAAAGAGCGCCGCAGCCCTTCAGTATCCAGCCCATGCAGCGGGAAAACAGATGGGCAGCCTCCTCGATTCCTGGGTTGCCCCATAGGGCCGCGGAGATAGCAAAGCAAAAATAGATCTGCATCACCGGCAGCAGAAATTGCTCAATAGCGGTGGAAAGAAAAGTGGACATGGCAAAAAACATTCCGCCATACATCGCTGCACCTGCAGTCTGTCCGCCCAGTGCGAGAACTCCGGAAAAGACCGGAATAAAGTTGACAAGGTACGCCTGGCTGTCCGCCGCTGTGGCAGCCACCCGCTCCATCAGGCTCATCATGTCAGAAAGGCAAAGCGCCCCAAATCCCAGAACGGCTACCGCATCCAGACAGCGCTTCCAGCTGCCGTCAGCCAGCAGCCCGACCAGACAGGCGACTGCCAAGTAGACCATCAGCTCAGCGGCAAAGGCCAGCGGCTCGGCAAATTCATCCTCAACAAGGCCGAGCGCGCTGTTCACCAACGCGTCAAATGACCAGGCAAAGCCTTCTGACTCCTCGACGCCGCTCCGCTGCAGAATATCTTCTGCAGCTTTGGGTACCTCTGCCGCATGGACCGGCAATACGGCAACAAGCAGCAATATTGCTATCGCAAAAAGCCGGAAAAGGCATCCAGCAAAGTTTGCAGCATTGGGGCAGCCTGTACCAGAGCCAGCAGCCGCCCGCCCAAATCGATGGCAGAGGCTGCGGCCCCCAGTCCCGCCTCCCGGCACAGGTCGGCGGAAAACTGCGCTACCAGGGCGATGCCCAAAATCTGCAGCAGCGTGGCGGCGCTGCCTCCCACACCGTAGCGGGACAGTGCACGCAACCATTGGATCAGCGGAATCAGTTGCCCGGCCGAAAATGCCAGCAGACAGACAACACCGCAGGTGGAGGCGAGGAAAGCGAACGCCGGCTGATCTTTTTTCAGAACCAGGGTAAACACACATAGTATCAGCGCCAATGCGGCGGCTTTCAATATCAGCATAGTGCATTATCACAGATCAAACAGAGTCTGGATCAACGTAAACAGATTGCTAATTTGGCCAACCAGCATGGTCAAAACAACAATCAGTCCGGCCAATGTGGTCATCATTGCCTGGTCCTCTCTCCCGGAACGGATCAGCAGCTGATTGAGCACCGCCACAATGATGCCGGTCGCGGCGATCTTGAATACCAGATCAATTTCCATGCCGGTACCCTCCCATCGCCACCAGGCATATCACAGAAGAAAAAGGGCGACCAAAATCCCCGCGCAACCGCCAAGCCTTGGATACAACCTGGCTGCAGTGTTGGCCGCCGCGCGCAGGTCGGCTTCCTGACTGTGGCAGAGTGCTGCCATGTGGGTTAGCAATGTGCAGGCCTTATCCCTCGGTGCCGATTCCAACGTGGTCAGGTCAGCGGAAAGTTCCTGGCGCAGTGCCTCGTCCAGTGCGGCGGGGGGCATCAATTCTCCCAGTCGGAGACCTTGTCCCGCACCAAGGCGGGCAAATTCCGGGTAATTGGCGGCACGGGCAAGCAGTTGCTCCCCGGTCAATGCTTGATATTGGATGGCGGATTGCAGGTATTCCATCAATCTGCCAAAAGCATGTACGCTGCGCCAGCTTTCCCGCGCCCTGCTGGCAAGCAGAAAACCGGCTGCGGCGCCGCATCCCGCCAGCAGCAAGATCCCGACAATTTTCAGTGTCCATGTCATAGCGCCACCACTTGGACCACACTGCCCGGATGGCTGCGTCCCTCCAGCAGCACAGCCGTTTCAAATGCGCCGGTACGCAAAAGCCGTGCCAATTGGGGGCGTTGTTCCAGATGTTCGATCTTGTCGCAGTGGACCGAAGCCAGAAACGCCACGCCGGAGGCAAGGCCCGCTTCCAGTGCTGCGGCATCAGCCTCGGTTCCCAGCTCGTCGCAGACAATTGCCTGCGGGTTCATACAGCGCAGCGCCATACAAATCGCCTCCGCTTTTGGATGCTGAGTGTAGACATCACAGGGGATTGCCCTGTCCTTTGGCAGTCCCTCTCCGCTGCCCCACAGGAGTTCGCCGCGCTCATCCACCACACAGAAAATGCGGTCACTGCGGCCAAGGTGCTGGATCATGCTCCGCAGAAACGTGGTTTTTCCGCTGCCTGGAACACCAACAACCAAAATTCCGCCCGTCAGCGCGGCCAAGGCCTGTACCACAGGCGGCGGCAGTTCACAGGTGACCCAGCGGGCAATGCGAAGATTCAACGATGTCACGCAGGCAAATCCCGCGCTTCCCCGCACGCCGGCTACCCCTACGCGGTTCCCTCCCGGAATGGTGAAATAGCCCTGCTTCAGCTCGTCTTCGTAGGCGTAGGCCGAATGACGGCACAGGGCAAGAAAGCAGTCCTGTACAGCCTGCTGTGAGAGCCGACGGCAGTGTGCGGCACCGGGTAAGTACTTGGTACAGGGTGTCAGACGCCCTTTGATGGTAAAGAGGAGCTGCTGCCCTGCCCTCAGACGTATCTCCTGCACAAAGGAAGCAATCTGCGGGTTCAGTCCGGACAGCTCACTGCAAAACGGCTGCGGCAGCTGGCGAACCAACGCGCTATATTCGTCCATACGGCTTCACCTCCTGCGGATGCTTGGCTACACCACAACTGTATGTCCACAGAGGCCCGGATAGAACTGCCTGTCCTCTGCAAAGAAAAAAGCTCTGCGGCAAACCAAACCGCAGAGCAAATAGATGAGTCAGTAGCGGGCATAGAGAAAACCGCCGTCTGAGAGGAAGCGGCCCATCAAAAGAAAGGCAAAAATGGCGCATTCGTACACGAACCAGCGCAAGGGCAAAGGGCTGGCGGCAATTTGCTCTCTCAGGCGTATACCGCATTCGTGTAAAATGTCCACAAGGATCAGTGCCCCGATGCCGGCCAGCAGCAAAAGAAGGTCCAGGCGGCTGCTCAGACCAAGTTCCCAATACTTGGAAAACACATCTGTGCCCGGCGTTGTAAAAAGACACCGAAAATAGTTGAGGGCATCCGCAAGGCTGTCGGCCCGGAAAATGGTAAATGTAACGACGAACACAGTAAATGTTCCGGCAATGCCGATCACCCGGGCAGGAAAGCGGGTGATGCTTTTCCGCCAGGGCAGGTGGTTTTCCACCGCTTGAATCACACCGTGCAGTCCACCCCACACCAGATAGGTCCAGTTTGCACCGTGCCAAAGTCCACTGGCCAAAAAGGTCAGCACAAGATTGCCGTCACGCCGGGCAATGCCCTTTCGGTTACCGCCCAATGGAATATAGACATAATCCCGAAACCACTGGGAGAGGCTGATGTGCCATCGAGCCCACAATTCCCGTACGGTGGCAGCAAGGAAAGGCTGGCGAAAGTTTTCCGGCAGTTTCAGGCCCAGGATCTCCCCGGTCCCCAAAACAATGTCGGTGTACGCCGAGAAATCAGCGTAGAGCTGGAACGAATACATCACCGTACCAAACAGCAGCTGGGAGGCGTCATATAGCTCCGGATGGGCAAACGCCGAGGACACAACCACAGCAGCCCGTTCAGCAACAGCATATTTTTTGAAATACCCCCAGGCCATACGCATGGAACCCCGCCACAGCCGGTGAATGTCAAACCGCGTGGAGGCTGCCAGCTGCGGCATCAGAGTGCGATAGCGGTTAAAGGGTCCTTGGGTAATGGATAAAAAGAAGGAGGCGTAACACAGCACCCGGCCATACACTGGCTCGGGCGCCAGTTCGCCGCGGTATACATCCACCAGATATCCGACCAGCTGCAGGCTGAAATAGGCAATACCCAAGGGTTGGATCAATCCGCGGCCATCCCACAGACTCCAGTGAAACAGGTCATTGGCTGCGCCGGCAAACATACCATAATATTTCAGTGCCAGAAGAGGAAGCAGAGACACAAGAATACCTGCCGTCAGCCAACGCCGTGCACTTGGAGCACCGGGGGCGGCATGGCGCGCCACTACCCAGACCACTGCCGAGGCTGCCAGTATTAGAAAAAAGCCAGGAATATTGTCTGTAAGATAAAACACCAGATTGGCTGCCAGCATCAGCATCCAGCGTCTGGCCGGCTTCATGGCAAACCAAAGCGGGATCAGCACCGCCAGAAACAGGAGAAATCCCAGAGAATTGACTGAAACCATATGTTTTCCCTTTCAGCAAATGCAGAAACGGCCATCTGTACTGCCTGTCAGTCCAGACCATATGTGCCGTCCGGCGCTTGCTGCAGCTTTTCTTGCAGCGTATCAAAGAAATACCCGCTGATATCCCGGCCGCTTTCCCGGGCACGGACCACCTCACAGAAAGCGGCAGTAAACTTTTCTGCCCCCTGGCCGTTCAGATGATGTGCATCGGAAAAGTCATCGTATCCCAGCTGCAACAGTCGGGTGTCACGGAAAAGCGTGAAATCCCAGTATTCCAGGCCATTTTCCGCTGCGTAACGGGTCATTGCGTCCACAAAAGATTGGTAGTTAGCAGTATGGTCGGCAAAAGCATTGGGAAGCGGCGCCGTAACCAGAACCAACTTTACATCAGCTTCTCTGCACAATTCGGTGATGCGCTCCAAATTGCGCCATCCAAAGTCCGAGAGAGGAGCATCGGCGTCCAGGTCCAGCACTCCGCCAAAACCATATGCCGAAGTGCCGTAGGTGTAAACAAAGCCGTTTCCGCGGTACTCCTCCCCATCCTCGGGATACGTTACATACTTGTAATTTCCGTATTCATAGCCGTCAGTCAGCTTGGCAATCCAAAGCTGTGGTACATCCTCGGGGCTGAGAATACTGTGCCGTGCAGGGAAGATCAAATCCAGGAAAGCCGCCGGACCGCCCATCTCCCAAAGATAGGCATACCGGTTGAGAGACCTGGCATCCATATAGTCGGTCAGCAGATAACATGCCAGCGGAACATTGCTGGATTTGGATTGATTGTAGCCGGTAAAAAACGTCTCCAGGTAGACAGTGTCCAAATCATTGCGCCCCAAAGCCTCACGCAGAAGATAGTAGGAGCCGTCCGGCAGCTGTTGGGATGATCCCGCATTGAAGCTGTGCACGCCCAGTTTCTCATCTACCAGGGCGGGGTCAAAGCTGCGGTAACAGTGGGAAGAGCCGAGAAACAACGTATCGATCTGTCCGCTTTGGGCATACAGCTCGTCCAGCATCACACGGGTGTAGGAGTGAATGTCATCCACCAAGACAAAATTAAGCCCCAGGCAGGTAACCACCGTCAGCGCGATCAAAGCCAGTGCGCCGGCGATTCGGCGCAGCCAGCGGTTTCGCAGTGTGGGTGATTTCATGCCGGGGCTCCTTTCACAGGTGAAACCTGCCAACAGAGTTATCGCTCAATCGTCATGGGGGGGTGGTTCAGCGTGTAGGAAGCAACATCCAACTGCCAGGTGGTGTTGCCGTTTTCATCCGCTGCTATTTGAGCAAAGCCCATGCGCCCGTAGAAGTCCTTTACCATAGCATTCTTGGCGGTGGGATAGTAATACCCCATAATGGTTTTGACCCCGCGGGCACAGGCATCCTGCACCAGGCAGTCCATCATGGCATCCTCCATGCCGCGCTTGAGCACACGGCAGCTCATAAGCCACAGGCGCAGGTGCAGGATCTCCCCTTCCTGCTCGCCCGCCACCACCGTAACAACGCCGTTGTCACCAAACTTGTCTGCCAACTTGCCGTACAGGCACAGCCAGTTGGGATTGTCTGCCATGGTGCGGATGTCGTCCTCCGAACAGCGAAGGGTAGTCAGATTAAACTGGTTGGACTTGTTGGTCAACTGGGCAATGCGCTGGATATAGATGCTCTCAAAGCCGCGGATCGTGGCTTTCATTTCCAGACTGCGCAGATAGTCGTTGTAATCAGCAAAGGAGGCTTGAGCCTGGCGGCGCTGGGCATTTGCATGGTAGAGCTCGGTCTTTTTCAGGTCCTCACCCGAAAGGGTGGTTACCTCGAAGTAGCCGCCATGATCCAGCGTTTTGATATAATTTTCGGCGCCATCCAGCACAGGGGTTGCAACGCCGGGCAGCTGCGCTGCCACGATGGCGCGCTCGGCCGGGTTATCATCGGCAAAGACAAAGCTATCCACCCCCAACGAGAGCTCGTCGGCGATGGCTCGAAGGTTCTGGTCCTTGTTATCCCAGTTCGCCTTAATGGCAACAAAATCATCGGGCCGCAGAACGCCGTCGGGATGATTCAGGCCTGCAAGCGCGTTGGCCTCGTCGTTCTTCGAGTCCACGGCAAGAATCACACCGATGGATTTCAACGCCTTGCAGTAGCTTTGAAACTCGGCGTAAACCTGACCCTCCGGCACTTCGGGGCCGACAGCAATGCCGTCCACACCGTCGTCACCCACAACACCACCCCACAGGGTATTGTCCAGGTCTAGCACCAGCGCTTTTTTATTTTTGCCGTAGATGGATTTGATAATATTGGCGATGCTGTTGGCCACCGAAGGGATGGCATCCAGACACATGGCATACTTGTACATATGCCAGTAAAAGGCATCCCCCCAGGCGGTCAGTCCATAATCCGCCGACAGATAGTCGATATCGTTGATATAGAAATCCTCATGCCTGGCAGCATATTGATAAAACCTCTGGTTCAGGCGGCTGATAAAATTGCTGCGGCCGCGAGGATCATAGATATCCCGGTTGCCCATCAAACGGTAATTGGGACGGTCAAAGTTGTTTTGGATAATCGGGCAGTGGAACTTATCCGAGAGGGCCTGCCACATGGCCGAAAAATGTTCATACTCGGCATCCAGCATAGCATCAATTTCCCCAACCGTGGAACTGGTGGTTGGAAAATTGGTGATATTGCGCCAAGTGGTGTGGATATAAATGACGTCCGGTTGAAATCCGTCCAGCTCCGGCGTACCGAACATAGCATCCTGCCAATATTGCGCATATTCTGACTGGTAAAACTCCGCCTCGATGCCGTACTGCAGCAGAAACAGTCCCAGCTGGTCGGCCACCTCGTTGGTGGTGGACCCACCAAGGATCGCCACTCGCTTTTTCAGCGGATGGGGATTCTGCGCCAACAGTTCACGGCGGATGCGGCGCTTTTTGCGCAGCAGCTGATCGGTATCCAGCGGGTACTGAAAACAATCCATCACAGACATGGCGTCCTCCTCATCGGGCATAACTGGGGTTGCTTCACTGCATTTTGTCCAGCGCTTCCTGCAGCGCCTTGGAGATTTGGTCCGGGCAGGAAGTGGGCTTGCTGCCGCAGGTGGTGCCAGCCATGCGGGCAATGGCGTCTTCTGCTTTCATACCTGCCAGCAGCTGGCAGATGCCCTTCAAATTGCCGTTGCAGCCCCCCAAAACTTTCACACTCTGGATGGTGTGATCGGGGTTAATGTCCACAATGGTCTGAACCGAACAGGTGCCCTGATTCCTACGAATGTATTCCATACTGTTTACTCCTTTTTGCATATTCATTTCCCACGCTGAAACGTGGGGACCTGTTTTATTGTAAAGCTATTGTAAAGCAGCCGGATTCATTTGGCTGCTTTGCATCATCTTTTGCGCTGTTTGGCCAGTTCCTCAATGCGGCAAATTTGGTCGTCCTGCGTCACACAGGCTCCCACCGGGCGTGGGGTATTGGTGTTCATGCCGTGGTAGTCGCTGCCGCCCGTCACAATCAGGTGATACTTTTCTGCCAGCTGGCGCAGTTCCGCCTTGTCATCCTCCGTATTGCGTGGGTGTTCAATTTCCACGCCATCCAAACGGCCGGCAGCAATCAGTTCCCTTGCCAATTCCATACTGTGGTAGACACTGGGATGTGCCAGTACAACCACCCCGCGGCAGGCACGAATCAGATCTAGAACCGTGTCCACCGATTCATACTTGGGGGTATGCAGGATCTTCCCGCGCACCGGGCGAAGGGCAAACAGCGAACGGTACACATTGTTGTACATTCCGTCCGACAATCCGTATTGCCACAGGACCCGCATAATATGCGCTTTATATAAGGTTCCGCTGTCCTTGGCCAGTGCCAGAGCTTCCTCGGTGCGAAACTGCGGGCAGATCTCCTCCAATTCACGGCAGCTTTGCAAAACAGCTTCTTTACGGCGTGTGGCCATCAGGTTGGCGAACTCTTCCAGAGCCGGGCAGTCATCCGGCCAGTAGCAAAGCAGGTGGACCCGATGCGCCCGCCGATAGTCGTATGCTGTCAGCTCAGTTGCGGGGATCAGCCACACGCCGTCTTTTGCCGGGTTCGCGTAGGCATAGCGCACACTGCGGATGGAATCATGATCCGAAATGGCCAGATGGGTTAAGCCATCACATTGGGCCAGAAAGGATAGTTTCTCCGCAGGGGTGGAACCATCGGAAAACGTGGAATGGGTATGGAGATCGCCCGCCATAAAACGCCTCCTGCTTTGTGGCTTACACGTGGTTTGATCATCCGGTATCGCAAATACAGGCCGCCAACACCGGCGGGGGCCTGTAACGTCTCGCTGCAAAATAAATGCCCCCAAAAGAGCTGCCGCAAGTCAAGTTCTTTTATTATACACCCTTTTTGCGGGTTTGAAAAGTGCTCCAAAAGATTGACAATTATTGTCGTTATAGCGCAAAATATTTTTGCTACTGTCGGCGTGATTTGTCAAATTTTGAGCAAAATCTGGTAAAATCCGATATTACAACCTTGAGAAATCAAATGAAATATACTATAATGCAAAAGAACGAAGGTATATATCTAGCTTTCTTATCTTTATTGATTGTGTAATCAGGAGGTTCTCATGCGTAAAACCAAGATCGTGTGTACCCTTGGTCCTGCCACCGATAGAGACGGAGTACTCCGTCAACTGATCGAGAACGGCATGGATGTGGCACGTTTCAACTTCTCTCACGGCGATTATGATGAACACCGCGGCCGCTTTGAGCAGCTGCGCGCGCTGAGCAAGGAGCTTAACCGTCCCATCGCCGCTATGCTGGACACCAAAGGGCCCGAGATCCGCCTGGGCGAATTTAAGAACGGTTCCGAAACGCTGGTTGCAGGCCAGAACTTTACTCTGACCACCCGCAAAGTAGAGGGCACAAATCAGATTGTGTCTGTCTCCTACAAGGATTTGCCGCATGATGTTCAGCCCGGTGGTCGCATCATGTTGGACGATGGCCTGATCGGTCTGCGGATCGAAAACGTTACCGACACAGACATCACCTGCACAGTGGAGAATGATGGCATCATTAAAACCAAAAAAGGTGTCAATGTTCCCGGCGTGCATCTTTCTATGCCGTATATGAGCCCCCGTGACCGCTCGGACCTGCTGTTCGGCATCGAGATGGGCTTTGATTTGATCTCCGCCAGCTTCACCCGCTGCGCACAGGACATTTTGGACATTCGCCACCTGCTCAATGAGCACGATTCCAGTATGCGGATCATTGCCAAGATCGAAAATCAGGAGGGTGTTGACAATATTGATGAAATCCTGAGCGTAGCGGATGGGGTCATGGTCGCCCGCGGCGATATGGGTGTCGAAATTGACTTTGCCGAGATCCCCGCCATCCAGAAGCATCTGATTGATCGTGCCATGTCGGTGGGCAAGCTGGTCATCACCGCAACCCAGATGCTGGATTCCATGATGGTCAATCCCCGCCCCACCCGCGCCGAGATCACCGACGTGGCCAACGCGATCTATGATGGTTCTTCCGCCGTCATGCTCAGCGGCGAGACTGCCGCCGGCAAATACCCGGTGGAGGCCCTGAAGGCTATGTCCAAGATTGCTGATACCACCGAGAGCGATTCCAACTACAATATGCTGGTTCACAAGGCTCTGGCCGAGGATACCCATCTGAGCATCAGCGCCGCGGTAGCTCATGCGGCATGCACCACTGCCACCGATATTCGTGCCTCTGCGATCATCACGGTTTCCAAGAGCGGCGAGACTGCCCGTCTGCTGAGCCGCTGCCGTCCCAACACCCCGATCATCGCCTGTGTGCTGGATGAAAGTGTTCGCCGGCAGTTGAATGCCTATTGGGGTATAACCCCGCTGATTATGCCTTACGCGCACTCCACCGACGAGCTGATCTCGATGTCCGTGGACTGCGCCGAGAAGGCTGGCCTGATCCGTCCCGGCGAGATGGCAGTTGTAACTGCCGGCGTTCCTGTGGGCGTTTCCGGCACCACCAACATGATCAAGGTGCACCTGGTGGGCAACAGCCTGCTGTCCGGTGTGGGTATTGGCACCATGAACGCCAAGGGAAAGGTCTGCATCTGCCGTACTCCTGCCGAGGCTGCCAAAAAGTTCAAGCCCGGCAACATCCTGGTCGCGCACTTCACCAACAACGATTTTCTGCCCTATATGCGGGAGGCTGCCGGCGTTATCGTTGAGGAAGCCGGAACCAACAGCCACGCCGCCATTGTGGGTCTCACTCTGGGCAAGGCCGTCATTGTGGGCGCATCCAACGCACTGCGCACGCTGACCGACGGCCAGAGCATCTCGATGGACTGTGAGCACGGCGTTGTCCAGGCCATGGTGGAGTGACATATCATGGAACGCATAGCAAGTTTTTGTGTGGATCACACTACGCTTCTTCCCGGTATGTATCTGTCCCGCCGCGATGGTGATGTGCTGACCTGGGATATCCGCATGAAACGTCCCAATCAGGGGCAGTATCTCTCCCCTGCCGCGGCACACACTATTGAGCATCTGTTTGCCACCTATGCCCGCAACAGCAAATGGAGCAAACATGTAGTGTATGTGGGTCCGATGGGCTGCCTGACCGGCTTTTACCTGCTGACCCAGGGCCTGGCTGACGCCGATGTCCTGACACTGGTACGGGAGTCCTTTGCCTGGATGGCAGAGTATACCGGTGAGATTCCCGGTGCTTCGGAGCGGGAATGCGGCAATTACCTGATGATGGACCCGGTGGCCGCTCGGCGGGAAGCTGCCGAAATGCTGCCGGTTCTGGAAAGGCTGGACGCCACCCATCTGCGGTATGACGCCTGAGCCGGGCAGTAAGACAAACTAAATAAGGCCGATGCCTGAACGGGGATTCCCAAAAGAGGCATCGGCCTTGTTCTATTTATAGTAAAGCGAGATTCGCTGTTGACGGGCAATTTCATTTGCCAGGAATACTTTCCTGCAATGGCAGCGACAGACAGTAATATTGCCTGCCCTCCGGTGTATCTGCCGCATGCACGGCCACGCCGAATACTTGTTGCAGCTTCCCGCTGGCGTAAACCTCATCCGGGGAACCATCAGCAGCGATGCGGCCGGCATCCATCACCAGCACATGATCAGCATGCTGCAAAATGGCATTCAGGTCATGCGCTACCATCACCACCGCCTTGCCCAATTCAGCCAGACGGCGGGCAAGCTGCATCACTTCCAGCTGGTTGCGAATATCCAGATAGGTGGTGGGCTCGTCCATCAGAATGATGCCGGTGTTCTGGGCCAGCGCCATGGCGATGTAAACTTTTTGCCGCTGCCCGCCGGAAAGCTCCGCCACGCTCTTATCAGCCAGATCGGTTGCGCCGATCCAGGCAAGCGCCTGCCGGGCAGCGGCGTAATCCTGCGGCCGATAGCGGCGAGGATAAGACAGATAGCAGAACCTTCCATGCAGCACCATACGCAGAGCTGTGATTTCAGGAATGTTGCGGCTTTGGGGCAGATAGGCAATCCTGCGGGCAGCCTGCTTCGGCGGCAGGTCCGGCACCGAAAGCCCGTCCAGCAATACCCGCCCGGAAGACGGTTTGTGCAGACCTGCCAGTACCTTCAGCAGCGTGCTTTTGCCGCAGCCATTGGGGCCTAGTATGCCGGTTACCTGGCCGGAAGCAAACTGTGCCGTGATGCCACGAAGCACGTTCCCGCCGGGGTACCCCGCCTGTAATTCCCGAACTTCAAGCATGACGGCCACCGCCTTTCTTTGCCAGCAGGGCGATGAAAAACGGTCCGCCAATAAAAGAAAGTAAAATTCCCACCGGCAGCTCAAACGGGGCGAAAAAAAGTCGTGCCGCCAAGTCGCATACCGTTACCAATGCCGCACCACAAAGAGCGCACATAGGCAGCAGCCTGCCGGAGGAAGCACCCACAAACCGCCGCGCCATATGCGGGACAATCAACCCCACAAAGCCCAAAACGCCTGCAAAACTGACCGTCGCTCCGGCCAGCAGTGCTGCCAGCGCCAAAAGCAATGTCCGAGTAGCCCCTACCCGCATGCCAAGGCCACGGGCGGTGTCCTCTCCCAGGGAAAGGACATCCAGCTCACTGGATAGGGTGAATGTAATCAGAAGTCCCGCCAAGATCAAAACAGCGGCGGGCCATAACCGGGCCGTCGAGACAGAAGAAAAACCACCCACACGGAAATCGGCACTGCCGATGGCAGCGTCCGGAAACAGAGTTGCAATGGTCTCTGTGCCGGCATTTAAGAGAGTGCTGATCGCCACGCCACCCAATACCACAGTCATGCGGGAAGCGCCGGTTTTGCGTGCCACCAGCACCACCAGCATCACCGCTATCATTCCCCCGGCAAAAGAAACGCCGGCCACTGCCCAGCCAGCGGTTGCTCCGCCTGCGGCACAGCAGATTGCCACGGCCAGTCCCGCGCCGGCATTGACGCCGATGATGCTGGGCGAAGCCAACGGGTTTGCCAGCACGGACTGAATCACAGCACCGGCTACCGACAGCCCTGCCCCCGCCAGAAGGCAGGCTGCTGTGCGGGGCAAACGCACAAACCAGACGATGCGTGCTGCCGCACCACCGTCCGGTCCGGTAACCAGCGACTGCCAAAGTTCCGGCAGTGTGATCCCCGCCGCTCCCAGGCAAACGCTGAGCAATGCCGCTGTCAGGCACACCGCCCCTGCCAGAAAAAATTTTCGCCAGTCAGCGCGGATAGAGGATGTCTGCAAGTTTTTCATAGGCTTCTCCCCAGCGGGCATTCGGCTTAAGGTTGTACAATTTGGGATCCAGATAATAAATCCGCCCCTCCTGCACCGCTGTCAGGCCATTCCAGGCGGGGCTGTTCAATAGCGTAATTTCCAGATTGTCACGCACCTTATCTGGATCACTTCCCTGCACAACCACAAAGACGTAGTCCGGATCAGATGCAATGATGTGTTCCAGACTGAGCTCCTGCAGCAATGCCTGATCCATGTCAGCAATGTTTTGGCACCCAAGGTCGGCCAGCATCGCCCCCAACACATTGTCACGGCTGCTTTTTGCTTTCACGCTAACTGCAGTGGCACGCAGGTAAAGTACAGTGGGGGCACTGCCATCCGCGCGGGCAATTGCAGTGTCAATCTGCTGCTGAATGTCTAACCCGTTTTTCTGGTACAAATCTGTGCGCCCGGTTAATGTAGTGCAAATTTCCAGCATGCGCAGATATTCCGGGAACGTGTTCACATCAAAATAGGCAGTTGGGATGTCCGCCGCCTCCAGCGTTTCCATCCAATCCAGATCGATTTGGGTGTTGACGCTTGCAATCACGAAATCCGGCTGGGCGGCCAACAATTTTTCCAAGCTGAGTTCTGTTGTGGCACCAAGATTGACCACATTCTCCCCGAGGTTCAGATCAAACTGTGTCCAGGCATCGTTTGCGGTGGCTGCCAGCGTTCCGCCAGCCAACTGCCACACGTCTGCAAAGCTGCCAATCAGCGCTGCAACCCGCTGAGGTTCACGCGGTGCCGTGACGGTGCGGTCAAGGTCATCGGTGAATGTGATTGTATCTTCTGCCACAGTCGAGCTGCCTGCTTTACCGCTGAAGGAACAGGCGGACAACAGGGCAAGCACCAGGCTCAGCACCAGACAGAAAATGCTGCGGTATCGTTTCAAGGAACCTCTCCTTCATGTGTTTGGGATGATTCTTGTGTGAGATGATCGGCTAGCGCCGCCTGTGCAAGCGCTTCAGGGGTGGTATCTTCAGCCACCAGAATGCGGCCATGGTTGGCTGCTGCAGTCGCCGTAACTCTGCCGATGCAAAGCATGGCACGCTTTGGTGGGAGGGCACCGCCTGCATAGTAGCTGCGCACGCCGCCGGCACTGCCAAAAACCAGGTAGTCAAATGACCGGTCCCGTACTGGTGCATCCGTGACGGTGCGGTAAAGAACCAAACGGCGCACCGGGATACCGGCGGATTCCAGTGCCTGCTGAGGCACCGGGCTGCACTGTTCCGCCGAGATCAGAAGCACATCCGCTCCCGCAGCTTTCTTTTTCAAAATCTCACCCAATGCTCGAGTATCATGGACCGGCGGCATCGCATCTGCGTGGATTCCGTGATGGGCCAGGCATTCAGCCGTGCGTGGGCCGACCGCAGCCATATGCACCGCCGCCAGTTGCCGGATATCCAGATTTGTTTGATAAAAGAGTTTGAAAAAGAGTTCAACGCCGTTGGGGCTGGTAAATGTGAGCCAATTCGGCAAGGGGGAAAGTGCCTGTTCCAAACGCTCCGGCAGGCAAAGAAGCTCTGCCCGGCTGCGCTGTGCCACCGCAGTATGAGCTCCAAGTGATTCAAACAGGCAGCGGCAGCGGGCACGGAATGCAGCAGTTCCAGTCAGACCAATTTGGAGCCCGGCCAGCGGCCCCTGCCCATCCCACAAGTTCATCCCGGCGGTCCCCCCCACCAGGATGACGGCAGGGGGCGGCATCCCGGCCGCCAGCCTGGCGATGTCCTTCAACGGCCCGCGGACAGTATATGCGCCGCATACAGCAGCAGGCGTGTCCGGCGCTTTTCCGCCCGCCAAAAGCCTGTCAGCCAACCGGCTCAGATTTTGCAGTCCCATCAGAAAAACCAGTGTGCCATCCAACCGGGCAAGCGCCGGCAGAAAATCCGGCAGGTTGTCTGACGTACCCGCGGTGTGCGCAGTTATAACATGAAAACTGCGGCTGACATTACGGTGTGTAACAGGGATGCCGGCGGCAGCTGGCACCGCAATGGCGGAGCTGATGCCGGGAATCTCTGTCACCGGGATACCGGCTGCGCGCAGTGCTTCAACTTCCTCACCGCCCCGGCCAAACACAAAAGGATCGCCCCCCTTCAGTCGACAGATGGTCTTTCCCTCGCCGGCCAGGCGAATCAGCAGCGTATGAATCTCACCTTGGGCGATACTGTGTCGGCCGCTGCGCTTGCCCGCGGCAATGCAGAGGGCATCGGGTCGCACATATTGCAGCAAATCCAGGTCAATCAGAGCGTCGTACACGACGGCGTCTGCACTGCGCAACGCCCGAAGCCCCCGCAGCGTGATCAAGTCTGCCGGGCCACAACCGGCTCCCACCAGAATCACGCGCCCCGGTCCTGCATCAGGGTTCATCATAGGCAAAACTCTCCTGTTGAATCATACATGTACAAATTTCATTTTCTGTCAAAGGCCGGTCCAGCTGCATTGCCAGGTCGAAACAACAACGCAGAAAGATGGCCCTGGCTTTTCGCTGTGGAATTTGCTCCCTGGCCCGGCTGCGCAATTCGCGCATTTGCAGCAGAATTTCCTCGAAGTGTGCAGACAGGTTTTCCTCCATGCGGTCGCGCAGCCAAGCCGCCGCAGTTGGGCTGGCGCCGGTGGTGGAGAACCCCGCCACAAGCGGTCCCCGACGAAGTACAGCCGGGAACAGTGCTGTGCTTTGCTGCGGGTCTGACGCCGCATTGAAAAAAATCTGCCGTGCTTGGCAGGCTTCGGCCAGCATATGGCCAACACTGGGATCACCGGTGGCATCTACCACCAGCTGCATACCGTCAATGTCCTTTGCGCAGACGTCCCGGCAGAGCTTGCGGACAGCAAGACCGGTAAAAGCCGGCAGCATTTCCCGGGCAATCACTGTCACCTCTGCCTCCGCCGCAAGCAAATCATTGGTCTTGCGCAGAGCTGTAGCCCCGCCGCCCGCAACAAGGCAGTGCCTGCCGGCAAACTCCAGCATAACGGGAAACCACCCCATATGATTGTCATCTTCCCCTTCAGAGATCTGGTGCTATTTTAACACGGAATCCAGTTTCTTGTAAACAAAGGTCGCAAATCTCGCTTTGCCTTTGAAATCAGTGCTTTTCATTTTGCCCAAAAGCAGGTATAATCAGAATGTACCATATGGTTCTGTGTTAGGCAGAGCGGCGGAAAGGGTGAATGCAATGTCCATCACGACAAAGGCAACTGATTTATCAGGTACGCTTTGCGGTCGGCGCTATGAAAAGGAACTGGAATCACACTTTCGGGATTGCTTGTTGTTCTATCTTGATGGCCGCATCCGATTTGAGCGCTACTGTTATGGAGAAGCTGCCTGTCTGGTTTTCAGTCTCTGGGCCAAAGGGCTTGGCCCGGACGGGAAGATCCTGTGGGAGCACGAACCGGAATTTGAGACAGATCAGAAGGCGATTCCCCGCGTATTGACCGATATCCAGGAGAACGGCACTGCCCTGCAATTTGACACAGCACGGAAACGGTATCTTCAAACAGAAGAATTTGCGGAAGATAAACCGAACGGTTATGGCCGCATCAAGGTTTGGCTGCTGCGCCGCAAGATCAAGCAAAAGTAAAAGATTTCAGGTAACCGCTATGCCGGGCCGCCGGCATGGCGGTGCTTTTTTGTCCATACCCAAAAGGTATTTCTTCCCATGGCCGGGAGGCATTTGCCATTTGCCGCCTGACCCGCTATACTGGTATCTGTGACGGCAGATGCCGCCGATTTTTTCTGTGAGGAATTGCAATCATGTCCATTACACAACAGATTCACCGCGCCGCCCACAGCGGCCTGATGCGAACGATCTTGTTTTTATCCATCCCCACGATTATAGAACAGATTCTCTCCACCTTGCTGCAATACGTGGACACCGCCATGGTTGGCCAGCTGGGGGAGCAGGCAACCGCCGCCGTCAGCACCACAACAACGGTAACCTGGCTGGTAAACAGCATTCCTGGTGCCATCGGTACAGCAATGATGGTACTGATTTCCCGGGCAGCTGGTGCCGGAGATGATGCTCAAGTGAAAAAGCTGGCGCAGCAGGCGCTGTTGCTGGCGGTGGCGGCTGGCGCCGCGCTTGAAATAATTTCCATTACGCTTTGCCCTTACATTCCTGTCTGGATGGGAGCTGAAAAAGCCATTCAGGGGGAGGCATCCCGCTATTTCTTCATTGTAAGTTTGCCGCTGGTATTCCGTTCGGTTAGCTCTGTGCTGGGTTACACGCTGCGTGCCGTGCAGGATACCCGAACTCCCATGATCATCAGTGCCGTCTCTAACGGAATGAACGTCGTGCTGAATACCCTGTTCATCTATATTCTGGGGTATGGGGTGGCGGGTGCAGCCATTGCGTCAGCCATTTCCTACGCAGCCGCTGGCCTGCTCATGTTTTGGTTTTACCGGCGCAATGGACAGCTCAAATGGGCATGGGGCAGTTTTTCGGCGGACCTTCCGCTTTTGCGGGAGTGTGCTGTGCTGGGCATGCCTGTGCTGGGGGTCAGCCTGGTCTCCTGCCTGGGCTATGTGGTCTTTGCCAGCCTGGTTTCCGGTATGGGAACCACTATTTTTGCTGCGCACTCCATCGCCGTAACTGCCGAAACCATCTTCTATGTGCCCGGGTATGGATTACGTTCGGCAGCCTCAACCCTGATCGGCAATGCCCGCGGGGAACGCAACCCCAACAAATTAAAGGCGGTGGCCAGGCTGAGCGTGGTCTTGACCGTCCTTATTATGATTTTCAGCGGTGCAATCCTTTTTCTCGGGGCAGGGCCGCTGATGCGCATCTTCACCCCCAGCCAGGCGGTCATCGATCTGGGAGCCGAGATGTTGCGGCTGGTCGCGCTGTCTGAGCCGTTTTTTGGCCTGATGGTGGTTTTAGAAGGTATTTTTTATGGCCTTGGCCGCACCAGGTATGCGTTCCTTGTGGAGACCATTGGCATGTGGTGCATTCGAATTTTGTTCACCTTTCTGTGCGTGCGGGTGTGGGGCCTGGGACTGCGTGCAGTCTGGTACTGCATGATTGCCGATAATATCTGCAAGGCAATTTTATTCGCGCTGCCCTTTCTGCTCCCATCCAGCCGAGCACGATTGCTGCATCTGGAGTGATGACAGCCGATCACAGTTCTTCAACCGCCGTTCCATGCGGCCCAAACAACGCCAGAACTCCGTCAGCCGCCCGATGGCCTCCCTGCCCGGCGGCTGATTTTTGTATTATGCTTTGGTAGTAGTAACGGGGAGTCTCGCCATCCATCAGCAAATGTACGACCGGTACGGTGGTGGTTACTGTCAGGATATGCGTGCTGCCATCCAGAATCATGTTCAGGGAAACACTCAGTGTCAGGTCCACACGGTATTCCACCCGGTTGATGGCGACCGGTTGGACGGTTTCCCGGATATCCCCCTCCACATATCCCCTGGGCTGTATTGTAAGTGCCCAACTTGGACCAAGATTGTTTAGCAGTGCGCTGTTCAATAAGCTGCCAAGGGGAATCTGTACCCGCTGCTCAGGAAGATCATCCAGCGCAGCCGATGCCGCTTGGATCAAATAATTTTTCGCCTGGTTCAAGGCAACAGGGTTACTGGATACGGTGCTGCTGCCGGACGGCTCCGTTTCCATCTGGTAAAGGGCGTCATAACGTTCCGGGTGCGCAGTCAACTCCTGAGAGATCGCGGCGTTAAGCGCCTGTACGGTCATGGCGCGTGTTTCGTATTCGGCATATTCTTCCAACAGCGGCTGAATGTGCGAATCCAGCGCCGCAGCGGCACGAAAAACTAGCAGCAAAAGTACGGCAAGCACAAAGAGCAGACGTATCTGCCTTGTCTTGCGCGGGGCGGCGGATAGAGCTCGACGCATAAGGTCACCCCCTTCTTGCAAAAGCATCTATGTTCATGCTATGGAAAAACACAAGGAAAAGTTCCGCAATAAATATCCCCCGGCGAATGGTCGTGGGTCATAAGAAAGTAATATTGCTTTTCGCAGGAACGGCATGGCTTCGGTCATGCCGTTTCCTGTTTCATCAGCTCGTCCACGGGGATAAATCCCACAAGGTCATAGGAGATGCGGATACCCTGCCGCCGTTTGCCGCTGCTCTTGTCCGGTGCTTCAATGTAAATTGCCTTCACAAGCTCCCGCAGAGCGTAAGGGGCAGCTCCTGCAAATCCGCGTACTTGTGTACCCGCTGGATGAACTGCTCCAAGTTTTCAATCTGTCGTTCCTGTACTTCAATATCCTGCTGTAAGGTCTGGATTTCCGCTTTGAGCTGCGTCTGCTCGTCCTCGTAAGACTGGCTCATCATGGAAAACCGCTCGTCCGAGAGCTTCCCGGCCACATTGTCCTCATAGATGTGGATGAACAGCCGGTCAAGCTCAACAAGGCGTTTGTCAGCCTGCGCAAGCCGCTTCTTGTTTGCCCGGATGGCTTTCTCGCTGGACAGCCGGAGTTTATGCTCCATCACGGCCCGGAAGTAGCTTTCGTGCCGGGTCACATAGGAGATAACAGCTTTCATGTGCATCCAGACCAACTCTTCCAGCACCACCGCTCGGATGAAGTGCGCCGAACAGCTTCCCGTATTGCTGCGGTAGTTGGCGCAAACAAAGTGGTCCTGCCGCTTCTCAAAATAGCTGGTGGTGCAGTACCGCATCTTTGCGCCGCAATCGGCACAGTAGACCATACCGGAAAACAGGCTGCTCTTGCCGGTTCTCGTCCTGCGGTGGCGCTGTTGGCGGATTTCCTGAACCTTGTCAAAGACTTCCTGCTCGATGATTGCCGGGTGGGTGTTGTAGAATACCGCCTGTTTTTCAAGGGGCGTGTCCCGCTGCTTCTTGTCCCAGATAGAGTTGGTGTAGGTCTTGAAATTGACCGTACAGCCGGTATATTCCCGGCGCTCCAAAATGTGAACAATGGTGTTGGTGTTCCAGTGATACGGGTCAGCGGTCTCCGGGCTGGGGGTCTTGATGCCTGCCCTGCGTTTATATGCGGTGGGGTTGAGCGCCTTTTCCTCCTGCAAGACTTTGGCAATCTGCATCGGCCCGCGCCCTTCCATGCAAAGGCGGAAAATGCGCTTGACCACCTGCGCCGCTACTTCGTCCACAATCCATCTGGTCTTGTCATTCGGGTCTTTGAGATACCCAAACGGGACATTGGTAGTCAGCGGTACGCCGCGCTCGCCCTTCACCTTCTGCACCGCCCTGATTTTGCGGCTGGTATCTTTTGCAAAAAACTCATTAAACCAGTTTTTGATACCTGCCACATCGTTGTCGGTGCTGTTGGGGTCGATGGTGTCAAAGTGGTCATTGATGGCGATATACCGCACTCCATATTTCGGAAAGGTGAAGTTGATATACAGCCCGGTCAGCGATGAATTTCTACCCAGTCTGGATAGGTCTTTTGTGCAACAGACGGTCACTTTTCCTGCCTCGATTTCGGCCAGCATGGCCTGAAAGCCGGGGCGGTCGTAGTTGGTGCCGCTATACCCATCGTCCACAAAGAAAGTCGGATTGGGGAAGCGATGCTCTTTTGCGTATTGGAGCAGGATGGCCTTTTGATTCTGGATGGAATTGCTTTCGCCCTCATTTGCGCCCTCTTGGGAGAGGCGGCAATAGAGTGCCGTGATTTTTTCAGTTGCCCGCTGCATTTCTGCGTCCTCCTTCAATGGGGCAACTGCCAGTACAGGATTGGCTGCTTTTATTGTACCAAGATTCCGGGCATTTGTCATTCGCTATCCTCCATCTTTTCTGTAAACTTTTCGGCCATGATGCGCTCCATCTTCCGGTTCAGCGGTTCCGTGCCGTCATAGCTACCGGTGACGGTGTAAACGGTGCCGCCGATCTCCTTCTGCAAGGTGAATTCCGGCAACCAGAATGCAGAGAGATTTTTGACATGGATGTGCCCGCCTTCATCGATCCAGAAATTGCGCTTCGGTGGATCAGTGGGATTGGGATTGGAAAAATGGTATTCTTCCGGAGTATCCTGGTTATTTATGATTTCGGGCTTGATTTTCAATTTACTGTCCATAACTGCCTCCTGAAAATGTGTACGATTTAGTGTTCGATTTCCTGTTTTTTCTGCCGTGTAACGGCGTTTTGGCGCTCTTGCTCATGCTGCACCTGATAGATGCTGTAATGGATGGCCCAGAGCTTTTTTGTGTCGGCGTACAGGGGAGCTATTTTTTGCTGTAACGCCTGATACTCGGTTTCCAGCTTGGATTTCTCCTTCCGCCACGCATGGATGGGGATTTTCCCGTCCACCCACTGATCTTTCAGCTTGCGCTCAGCCATGTAAAATGTCCGCAGCACGTTCTCATGCTCTGCCTTGTATTTCTGACGAGATTTCTCAAAGCGGATGGTTTTCAGCTTGTCGGCAACGGGTTTGCCCTGCTGGTAGTAGTCCGCCATGCGGAGCAGCTCGTCCAGTTCCTTGATGCGGGCCTGTTTCCCGGATGCGGATTCTTTTAGTGCGTCGATCTGCTCCTGCATAGCGTTCAGCAGCGCGTCCAAATCCTCGGTGGTGCGGAGCTGTTTGGATTCCAGATAACCGACGGTTTCTGAAAACTTTTTCAAGTTTCCGATTTTGGCCTTGCCGCTGTATGCGCCCTTGTTACGGTTGTCGTAGTAAACGGACAGTAGTTCTACCAGTGTAGGCGGTTGGGGCGTGGAAAGCTCGGCTTTGACATCTTTCAGCCAGCCAATCAGGGATGCGATTTTTTGCTTTGCCTCCCGCAGCATGGCGTTGGTTTTCCTGATCCAGCGGTTGAGATCGCCTTTATCGGTGCGAATACCCTTTTGCTCCATCGCTCTGACGGCGGGGCCTTCATGGACGGTGGGTAACTGCTCCACGCCCTGCCGCTCGTAACTGCGGTGGTCGATGCGGCAATCCAGCCCATTCTCTGCAAATTTGGTGTTGCACAACTCCGCCCACGCCTGCCGCCAATGCTCCAAGGTGTCGGGGCTGCCCCAGTCGGTAGTGGGCACAGCGTTGAACACATAGTTTCCAGCTCCGTCCCGGATGCGCTCGCCGTGTTCGTCCAGCACATATTCCCGGCGCTGCTTGCTGCCCCATCGACCGTCCGGCAAGATGGGCCGGATGGGGCACAGCACATGGAAGTGCGGGTTCTGGATGCCGCCGTCCTCTCTGTCTGGCTGGTGTACGGCGAAATCCACTACCATGCCCCGGCCAACAAAGTTCTCCAACAAAAACTGCCTTGCAAGGGCGATGTTCTCCTGCATGGAGAATTCGTTCTGCAAAGCAATGTCAAAACTGTATGCAAGCTGTGCTTTCTTACCGCGCTCGGCTTTCTCGACGGCGTTCCAGAGGGTTTCTCGGTCTGCATATTCCGGCGGGGCATGGGGCGGCAGCAGGATTTGAGAGCAGACCACACCGCCTTTGCGGGTGTAGTCACTGTCCTCGCCATAATATTCGCTGTGCAGTTTTTCGCCGGAGCGGTAGGCGGCGGATGCCACAACCGACTGCCCGGCGCTTCGTTTAATCTGCGTTACATGAAAATGGAACAGTGCGATATATTATCCCTTTCCTTTCTGCTCGGTGGCGTTGTGGGCGTTGACAGCGGACATGAGCAAACTCTTGACTTCCGGCAAAGTAAGTGCTTTTTCCGCAAAGGCGTAGAACTCGGTTTCGGTCAAAACCTTTGCCAGCGGCTCCACGTTTTCGATGGCCGCGCCGCGGGTGATGAGCCGGTGGGCCCGCTTGCGGCGGTCGCCTTTCTCGTAGTAGCTGCGGCGGTTTTCCAGCTGCTGCTGTCTGTGTCGGAGCTGGGCAAGCTGGTGTTCCTTGGCGGCGATTTCAGCTTCCAGCTCCGGGATGGTTTTCTGTTTGGGCATGGTGCATGACCTCCTTAAAAATGATG
>CALXHQ010000025.1 GCA_944388145.1 uncultured Gemmiger sp.
ATTGCGGAGATGTGCTGAAAGCCCCGCTCACCCCGCGCTTTTCGTCTTTCAGGCGGGGCAGGTTCACCTGCTGCCGCCTCCAAAAAAGGCTCAACCGCGAAAGAAAAGACTGGCCGTCCGACATCTGGCCGGACGGCCAGTCTTTTACGGTTGAGCAGCCAGAAATTTACTGGTCAGGGGCGTCTGCGGGCTGCTCTGTGCTGACTTCCAGCCCTGCCTCATAAGCGGCATTCGTATGCCCGGGGAAGGGATAGGTGCGCACCTCGTCGGCGGTCAGGCTGGCAACGCCGTACCATTTGGCACGGGACAGCGCAATAGCGTCCTCGCCGTTTTCCCGGATATCGGGCAGACCGTAGCCGCCACACCATCGGGTATACGGTTCAATGCCATAGGTTACAATGGCGGCGCCGCCGTTTTCCGAGGCCTCTGCAACGATCTGCTCCTCTCGCGTGCGGTTCATCATCCAATAACTGGCAATGTCGTAGCCAGCCCCCAACAGGTCAAACACACATACCACCGACACGCAAGCGGCAGCCACGGCAAATAACTTTTGCAGGCGGGCGCCGTTCAGCTGAACCAGGCAGGCTGCACAGGCGGCTGTCAGCAGGCTGAACACCCCGTGGGTGGAACGGTCATAATAGAAGGGGCTCAGGATCATGGCAAAGTTGGCGCCCAGCCCACCCAGCAGCAGGATCACTGGCCAGGCTAGTGCAGTGCGGCCCGGTTTCTGCACCCACAGCAGCACATAGAGCGCGGCAAACACCAAAAGCAGCGGCAGGGCGTTGTTCCACAGCATATTCAGACAGTTGAAAAAACGCACGGCGTACTTGGTAAGAAAAGGGGAGTTGTCCACAAAATCGTCGGCACGGTTGTAGTTGCCCGGTGCCAGGATCAACACGGCAAACCCCACCAGTGCGCCGGTCAGGCCGGAGATCATCCAGCCGGGAACCTTCTGCCTCTGCCAGACAAGATAGCCGATACACAGCACCAGACAGACCAACAATCCTGCGCTGGTGTTCTCGCTCAGCCAACCGGCCAGCAGCCCGGCAACTGCCATGCCGGCGGTCATCCGCGGCCCGGCCAAAAACGATTTTTGCAGGTAGTACCGCCAGGGCAGCAAAAATGCCAGGCATCCCAGCGATGCCCACAGGTAATTGCAGGCGCCGCACATCCAGAGGTTGGTTTGGCCGAAAGCCGGGCTGATTTCCCACAGGGCGGCCTCAATCAGCACAAAGGCAGCCAGGTCATAGCGGCCGCTGCGCCGGCCCCGTGCCAGCCGGTAAATTACCAGCCCCAGCGCCAGGTAAGCCCCGGCATTGCACAGGTTGAACACGATCTTGGGCAGCATGGTAAATCCCTGCGCAAAGAACTTGACCACCACCCGTCCGGTCCACTCCATATAATGAAATGCCAGACTTTGAAGCAGCTGGGGCAGGCTGTGCAGCCGCAGCCCGGTGTCGAAGGCATAGGCAAAGGTGAAATCGTCGGCAATGTAGGGGGTCAGGCAGTTGAAAACCAGCATCACCGCGAACACCGCCCCGGCCAACAGCAAAAAGGCGATGCGGCGGCGTTTGGTTGCAATGGACATAGGGAGCGTTCCTCCTAAAAAGATCAGCCGCAGTTGTGTACGGGGACGGATGCCCCAAAACGGCGGTATTGTTCACAGAAATTGTAAACGAAACAGTGGTCAAAATCAAGCACCCACCGGCCGGTTCCCGTTTGCGCCATTGGCTGTGCAAACCGGCGCAGACCCGGGGACTGCCATGCAAACAGGAACGCCCCGGCCCAACCTTCCGGGGCGTTGGGCACCGCAGAAAGGAAGCGCGTTTGGATAAAAAAGCAGCAGAAGCACCAGGCATTGCGGCCCGGCGGTCCTGCTGCGTTTCCCTGCAGAGGTGAAAGAAAATTACTTTACATAGACAACGCGGCCTTCCTTGCGGTCGGCTGCGGGCTTTCTGCCGCCCTCGGCGGCGTAACCCAGGATGCAATTGCCAACGCCAATGTAGGCATCCGGGTCCAGGCCCCACTTCTTGAGCAGTTGTTTGCCCTCTCCGGTCTCGAAGGTCTCACGTGCTCTGTGAATCCAGCAGGAGGCAAGGCCGATGCTCTCGGCGGCCAGCATCAGGTTGCCCATCACCAGGCTGCCATCCTCCACAGCGGTGCGGACCTCGCTGTGTGCCAGCACCACCAGCACAGTGGAAGCGCCGTAGAAGGGATCGCCGCTGTTGCCCATGATTTTGGCATTGATGGCGGACAACTCTGCAATGGTGTCTTTGTCCTGCACGGCAACGATCACCGGAGACTGGCGGCCCATGCCGGAAGCAGCCCACAGACCGGCATCGATGACGGTGTCCAGTTTGTCAGCTTCCACCGGCTGGGCGGTATAGGCGCGGCAGCTGCGGCGGGAATGGATGGTATCAAGCGTTTCGTTCTTCAAAAGCATGGGAAGCACCCTCCTGTTCGTCAAAAAATCAGTCTGTCCGCAAGCCGGGCCGTTGCCCGGCCTGCTGTCAATAGTATAGCACATCCGCGGATGTTGCGCAGCACAATTTGCCGGCGGGTACAGCTCTTCACAAAACCGGGGGGCAACTTCCGCAAGCATTTTGTGGCAGTTGCCCAAAAGTTTCCGAATTCTTTTTTCAAGAATCGCTGTTTCATGCATTGCAGTTTTGTAGGAATTACGGTATACTAGGCGATGGTAAACGAAATACTGGAATACAAGGAGGTATTTTCCCGAATGAAAAATATCGATTTGACCAAGTACGGCATCACCGGTACTACTGAGATCGTATACAACCCCTCCTATGAGACTCTGTTCGAGGAGGAGACCAAGCCCGGCCTGGAAGGCTATGAGAAGGGCCAGGTCAGTGAGCTGGGCGCCGTCAACGTCATGACCGGCATCTACACCGGCCGTTCCCCCAAGGACAAGTTTATCGTCATGGACGAGAATTCCAAGGACACCGTGTGGTGGACTTCGGACGAGTACAAGAATGACAATAAGCCTGCCAGCAAGGAAGCTTGGGACGCCTGCAAAAAGCTGGCCATTGAGGAGCTTTCCAACAAAAAGCTGTACGTGGTGGATGCTTTCTGCGGTGCCAACAAGGACACCCGCATGGCCATCCGCTTCATTATGGAAGTGGCGTGGCAGGCCCACTTTGTCAAGAACATGTTCATCCGTCCTTCTGAGGAGGAGCTGGAGAACTTTGAGCCTGATTTTGTTGTTTACAACGCCTCCAAGGCCAAGGTCGAGAACTACAAGGAGCTGGGCCTGAACTCCGAGACTGCCGTTGTCTTCAACATCACCAGCCGCGAGCAGGTGATCCTGAACACCTGGTACGGTGGCGAGATGAAGAAGGGCATGTTCAGCATGATGAACTACTACCTGCCCCTGAAGGGCATTGCTTCTATGCACTGCTCCGCCAACACCGACCTGAACGGCGAGAACACCGCTATCTTCTTCGGCCTGTCCGGTACCGGCAAGACCACCCTGTCCACCGACCCCAAGCGCCTGCTGATCGGCGATGACGAGCACGGCTGGGATGACAACGGCATCTTCAACTTCGAGGGCGGCTGCTACGCCAAGGTCATTAACCTGGACAAGGACTCCGAGCCGGACATCTACAACGCCATCAAGCGCGATGCCCTGCTGGAGAACGTCACCCTGGACGAGAACGGCAAGATCGATTTCAATGACAAGAGCGTCACTGAGAACACCCGCGTTTCCTATCCGATCTACCACATCAAGAACATCGTCCGCCCGGTTTCCGCTGCCCCGGCTGCCAAGAACGTCATCTTCCTGTCTGCCGACGCCTTCGGCGTGTTGCCTCCGGTGTCCATCCTGACCCCCGAGCAGACCGAGTACTACTTCCTGTCCGGATTCACCGCCAAGCTGGCCGGCACCGAGCGCGGCATCACCGAGCCCACCCCCACCTTCTCCGCCTGCTTCGGCCAGGCCTTCCTGGAGCTGCATCCCACCAAGTACGCCGAGGAGCTGGTCAAGCGCATGAAGGCCAGCGGCGCCAAGGCTTACCTGGTCAACACCGGTTGGAACGGCACCGGCAAGCGCATCTCCATCAAGGACACTCGCGGTATCATCGATGCCATTCTGGACGGCTCCATCAAGACTGCCCCCACCAAGACCATCCCCTACTTCAATTTTGAGGTTCCCACCGAGCTGCCTGGCGTTGACCCGAAGATCCTGGATCCCCGCGACACCTACGCCGATGCTTCTCAGTGGGAGGAGAAGGCCAAGGACCTGGCTTCCCGCTTCCAGAAGAACTTCGTCAAGTACGAGAGCAACCCCGCCGGCAAGGCTCTGGTTTCCGCCGGCCCCCAGCTGTAAGCTGACCTCGGAACCTTGCGGCTGAGCAGGGAAACATCGGCCCGGTGAACTCCATCCGGCACATGATTCTTTCTCTGCGGTTTCCCGCTTTATACTGAAACAAAAAGATGGCAGGCACCTTTGGCGCCTGCCATCTTTTTTCAATTCACCGATTTTGACCTGCCCTTTTTATGGCAGCCGGCAAAAAAACGGAACGCGCCGGGAAACACCCTGCCGCAGCGATCAGAGCCGCTCCTGAACAAACCGGATGAACGCATCCCGTTCCTCGGCAGTGTTCACGTTCACCACATACATTTGGTTGCCCATGTCCATGGCCAGGGCATCCGGCATGCGGTCGCACATCTTCATCTCGAAACCGTACCTTGCCAGAATCTCCTCATGGGTGTGCCGGTAGTGCACGCCGTCGCGGCGGCCTGCATACACGCAAAAATATTTGGGACCGTTCATGTTCTGATGCACGATTTTGTCATAACAGACCATATCGGCCCAGATCTGATAGCAGTCCACGGAATTGGCAAAGTCGATCATATCGGGGGTATAGCCGCCGGCCGGCCGCATGTTGACTTCCAGCGCCACATAGTCGCCCTTCCTGCCAAGGCCCGCCTTATCGCAATTCAGCTGGAAAAACTCACAGTGGAAAAAGCGGCTTTTTGCGCCAAACGCCTTGATGGTTCGAAAACCCACATCGCGCAGTGCTTCGGGAATTTCCTTCTGCACCCAGTAGGCCAGGTCGCCGCCGGTATTTACAATGTCCATGATCGGGGTGGGGAAATACTCCGAGGTATAAAACAGCGGCACGCAGTTGCTGTCCGCCACGCCGTCAAAACTGACAATGGTGCCGTCGATGAACTCCTCCATAATGTAGCTCTCATCAGGCAGTTTGGCGTAGAATCTTTCCAGGTCGGCGTCATTTTTCAGCTTGTAGGTGGCCTCTGCACCGCATCCATTGTCCGGTTTGACAATCACTGGGTAGCCCACCTGGGCGATAAAATCCCGGGCGGCCTCCAGCGTAGAGACCATGTGGTAGCGGGCCACCGGCACGCCGGCCTTGCGATAGCTGTCTTTCATGATGCTTTTGAACTTGATGCGGGCGATAAAGTCATCCTGCGCACCGGTGGTGATGTTGAAATCGGTGCGCATCCGGGCATCCATTTCCAGCCAGTATTCGTTGTTGCTCTCCACCCAGTCGATTTTGCCGTAACGGAAGGTGAGATAACCCATGGCGCGGACCATCTCATCGTAACTGCCCAGGTTGTTCACCCGGTAATACTCGGTCAGGGTGCGTTTGAGCTGTGCGGGAATTTCATCGTAGGGGGCGTCGCCGATGCCCAGCACATTGACGCCGTTGCGTTTTAGCCGATCGCAAAAATTCCAGTAGCTTTTGGGAAAATGGGGCGACACAAACACAAAATTCATTTTACTCTTCCTTCTTTCGATTTGGAGGGGCTTTGGGCAATCCAAAATTCTGGCCAACGCACAAAATGGTGCGAATGTGGGGCGAAGAACCGGGTATATTGCAGATGTCCTGCGGCGCGGCGGGCGCAACTTTTTTGTGGAATTGGGCAGAACAGGGAAGGCTCCCCATGCCCCTCAGGGCTGCTGCCGGCGCACGGGCCGGCGTGCACAAGATGGAAGAATCAGACAAATTGATGGCGAGTGGGATCGTAGGTATATCCGATCTCCGCCAGACGAGCGCACAAATCGTCTTTGTCCACCTCTTCCACCGAGCAGAACTCCTCCAGCTCGTGATCACGGTCACGCAGCTTGGTATTGACATAGCTCAGCAAAATTACAGGATCATTGGGCAGCATGGCAGCGCCTCCCCTCTATCAATAGGAATACGTATATCATACCACTTTACAGCGATAAATCAAGCGCGCCGGAAATCGGCTGAAAGCGGGGCGGGCGCGGTCCGCCGCAAAATGGTACAGAAAAAAGCCGGCCACAGGGTGACCGGCTCTATTCTTCCGTCTGATCAGACCGCGCGGGTAACCTTACCCGAACGCAGGCAGCGGGTGCAGGCGTAGATATACTTCGGGGAACCGTCCACGATAGCTTTTACGCGCTTGACGTTGGGATTCCAGGTACGGTTGCTCCGACGATGGGAGTGGGACACCTTGATACCGAACGTGACACCCTTGCCACAACATGCACATTTGGCCATTCTGCTTGCACCTCCTTTAAGTAGCTGTACTATCATAGCAAAATCGAACAGAAAATGCAAGAGTTTTTTTCGGCAGGAACAAAAAACTCTTGCATTTTTTGCAAATATGACCCATGCGGTCCTAAAATCTCGCAGAATTGCGCGCTTTGCCGCGGCCGGCATTGCCAGAAGCCGGCTTGGCATGATATAATACACTAATATAGGCGTGCGCCCGCGGCGGGGCACGCCATGCGCAGCGGGGGCACCCTCTGCCGCGAGATCCGATTATCGGGGAGTTCGATCCATCATGGAAAAACGTGATAAACTGCAATATGCCATGGTGTTTGCAGTGGACCTGCTCAGTCTGATCCTCAGCACAGCGGCCGCCTGGCTGCTGCTGGATGGGGTGCTGGGGGTCATTCTGCAATATTCGGGCGAGGATATCCTGCAGTTTGTCCTGATCTTGCTGCTGGCCTTTCTGCTGGTTTTTTTGGGGGCCAAGAGCGCCCAGGACATCACAAAGCGGGGGACTGCAGGGGAATTTGCCGACTGCCTGCGGGTAGACGCCCTGTTTGCCGCAGCACTGGCAGTCTTTCTTCTCATCACCAAGGCGCCGCTGCTGGAATCCCGCTACCTTTATGTGGGGGTGGTGGGGCTCAACCTGTTCTGTTTGTTTGCATTGCGTATGTGGCTCAAGCGGTATCTCAACCGCAAGTTCTACAAGGGCAGCATGGCATCGCTGGTGGGGGTTGTCACCACCCGGGACCGGGCACCGGCGTTTTTGGCGGCCCTGCGCAAGGATTGGAGCCTGCGCATTGTGGGCGTGGCGCTGGTGGACGCCGACGCCGACACACCGGAAAACATCGGTTCCACCCCGGTCAAAGCGGGGTTCGACAGCTTTATGGAGTGGCTGCGGCGGGACTCGCTGGATGAAGTCTATATCAATTTGCCTTATGCCACCGGGGACTCGCTGCTGCCCTATCTGGAAGAGATGGAAAGCATGGGACTGACCATCCATCTGAATGTCCCGGCGCTGGAGCGCTTTCTGGCCAAAAACAAAGCGGATATGCTGGCACCCCGGCTGCAGGGCGGTGTGGAGGCGCTGGGCGGTGTGCCGCTGGTGACCATCGCGCCCACTGTCCACAAAACCGGTGATATGATCTTAAAACGTGCCATGGATATTGTGGGCAGCATCCTGGGGCTGGTCATCTCCGTCCCCATCATTGCGGTGGTGGCCATCCCCCTCAAGCTGGAATCTCCCGGTCCGCTGTTCTTCAAACAGAAGCGGGTGGGGCTCAACGGCCGTGTCTTCAATATCTATAAACTGCGCAGCATGTATCAGGATGCCGAGGCACGCAAAAAGGAGCTGATGGACCACAACAAGATGCAGGGACTGATGTTCAAGATGGACGATGATCCCCGCATCACCAAGGTGGGACGCTTCATTCGCCGCACCTCCATCGACGAGCTGCCCCAGTTCTGGAATGTGCTGCGCGGCCAGATGAGCTTGGTGGGCACCCGCCCGCCCACATTGGACGAGTATGAGCGGTATGAATCCCATCACAAGCGCCGCCTATCCATGAAACCCGGCATCACTGGTGTGTGGCAGGTCAGCGGCCGCAGCAATATTCAGGACTTTGAGGAGGTTGTCCGGCTGGACGTCTGGTACATCGACAACTGGTCGCTGAGACTGGATATCAAGTTACTGTTCAAAACCATTGCGGTGGTGTTCCGCCAGCGCGGTGCCGAGTAAGCCATCCGCCGCCATACAAAAACGATACAGAGAGAGCGCAGCTCCCGATCAGTGGGGGCTGCGCTCTTTGGGTCTGTGGGGGGCTTGGCGGAAACCGTCACGCGTTCAGCTCGTCCAGCTCTTTCAGCCAAAGGGCATTGCTGGCGTCGCTGGGCATGCGCCAGTCGGCCCGGGGGGACAATGTCACCGAGCCAACCTTGGGGCCGTCCGGCAGACAGCTGCGCTTGAACTGCTGGGCAAAGAAGCGGCGGTAAAAATTCCGCAGCCAGTAAAGCAGCACCTGGCTTTCGTATTTCCCGGCAAAGGCGGCTTTGGCCAGCCGGTAAATCTTGCCCGGCCCAAACCCGAACCGCAGCACATAGTACAGATAGAAGTCGTGCAGCTCATACGGACCCACCAGCTTTTCGGTCTGCTGACTGAAGCTGCCGTCCTCGGCTGCCGGCAGCAGTTCCGGGCTGACCGGCGTGTCCAGAATGTCCAGCAGGACCTCCCGCAGCGTATCGTCGCCGGCAGTATCGGCTGCATACTGCACGATATGGCGCACCAGCGTCTTGGGTACCCCCGCGTTGACGCCGTACATACTCATGTGGTCGCCATTGTAGGTGGCCCAGCCCAGCGCCAGCTCGCTCAGGTCGCCGGTGCCGATGACAAAACCACCATTTTTGTTGGCGTAGTCCATCAGCTCCAATGTGCGCACGCGGGCCTGGCAGTTTTCAAAGGTCACGTCGTAGCAGGTGGGGTCCTGGCCAATGTCGGCAAAATGGCTTTGCACTGTGGCGGTGATATTGATCTCGTCAAATTTCACGCCCAGCGCACCGCACAGGATCTCGGCATTGCGGCGGGTGCGTCTGCTGGTGCCAAAACAGGGCATGGTTAAAGCATGAATGGTGCTGGCAGGTGCGCCCAGCACCCGGCAGGCACGCACGGCCACCAGCAGTGCCAGGCAGGAATCCAGTCCGCCGGAGATCCCCACCACCGCGCATTTTGCATGGGTGTGCTCCATCCGCTTGGCGAGGCCCTCGGTCTGGATGCGCAAGATGGTCTCACAGCGGGCGGCACGGTCGGCGGTATTCCTCGGTACAAAGGGGGCGGGGGAGATCCGCCGGGTCAGCTTGACTTCGGCGGGGGCTAAATCGAATTCCACGCGAGTATAGCCGTCCGTCTTTGGCTGGAAGCTGGTATTGCGCACCCGTTCCCGCAGCATCCGGTCCAGGTCCAGCTGTGTCTCGGCTGTGCCGCTGCCGAAGGGGCCCGCCTCGCTCAGCAGGGTGCCGTTTTCAGCAACCAGATTGTGGGCGGCAAACACCATATCGGTGGTGCTTTCGCCGTGGCCCGCGTCGGCATACAGATAGCCGCACAGCAGCCGGGCGCTCTGGCCGCAGACCAGCTGCCGCCGGTATTCCGCCTTGCCGATGGTCTCATCACTGGCGGAGAGGTTCGCTACCACGGTGGCCCCTGCCAGCGCAAGCCCACAGCTGGGCGGCACCGGCGCCCACAAATCCTCGCACAGCTCCACGCCCAGCACAAAACTTTCCATCTGGCGGCAGGCAAACAGCAAGCGGGAGCCAAACAGAGTTTCCTGCCCGGCAAACCGGACAGGCTGTGCCTGGGCGGGACCGGGGGCGAAGTGGCGCAGCTCATAAAACTCACTGTAATTGGGCAGCCAGGTTTTGGGCACTAACCCTAACAGACGGCCATTTGCAACCACTGCCGCACAGTTGTACAGCTTGCCGTCCATCACCAGCGGCAGACCGGCCAAAACCACCAGGTCCAGACCCAGGCTCGCCTGTAAGAGTCGGGCAAGGCCGGCTTCGGCGCCGCGGGTCAGGGCGGACTGCAAAAACAGGTCGCCGCAGGTGTAGCCGGTCAGGCAAAGCTCCGGCAGGCAGAGCAGCTTGACACCTGCCTTTGCCGCGTCCTGCATGGCGGCGATGCACTGGTTTGTGTTATAGTCACAGTCGGCGACACGCAGCGCGGGGGATGCCGCGCGAACCGGAAGAAATCCATCTTTCATACAAAAGCCGTCCTTTTTGCCGGACACGGCAGGCTGTGGCGTGCCATGTCTGCGTGGTGTTTTGATACAACTATCATAACACAGCCCGGCGCCTGGCCGCAAGCTGACCATGCGGCTGCCACGGTTAATGAACGGCTCCGGGTGTTTTGATTGTGACCCGACAATAAGTAAAATGAAAACATAAAAAAGTAATATATACTTGACAATATGTAATGCGAATGCTATACTCAATCCGGAACGGAGGTGGCACCTTGGCCAAGAATCTGAAACTGAAAGCCGCCCGTGCCGAGAAGGACATGACACAGGGGGAACTGGCTGCTGCCGTGGGCGTATCCCGCCAGACAATTCATGCGATTGAGAAAGGGGAGTACAACCCCACCATCCGCCTGTGCCGTGCCATCTGCCGGACACTGGGCAAAACCCTGGATGAACTTTTCTGGGAGGAGGAAGACGAGTGAACAGCATTTTCAAGAAGAGCAAGCTGGACGAGATGCAGGAAATCAAACTGCTGAAGATTGAGCATTACGGCTTCTGGGCCATGTATGGCGGGCTGCTTGTAACGGTGGTAATTCAGGCCGCACAGGGGGCGGAACTTCGACAGTATGCGGGGGAACTGGTCGTGCTGTTGGTTGTTTTGGTGGGGGTATTGATTGCCAGCCTCTGGGCGGGAATATGGGACCGCCGTTCCAAGCCAACGGCAGGCGGCAGTGTGCTGGCGGCGCTGGTGGCTGCGATCCTTGCAGGAGCTATGAATTACAGATACCTGCCTGGTGCCCTGATGGTAGCTGGCTTTACCTGGGTGCTTACCTTTTCCCTCCTGCAAGCCTGCGCGGCAATTTACAAAAAACGGAACAGCAGCCTGAATGACCAAATGGATCAAGACATACAAGATACGGAGGAAAACAACGATGCTTAATGCAACCCATTCCCGCGCCCGGATGGTGCTGTTTTTGGCCATTGCCTTTGGCCTGACTTATCTCATGGGAATACCGCTGTATTACGGTTATGTTTCCGGTGCAGACGTGAATGTCTTTCCGTTGGCGCAGATGATGTACCCGGCGGCGGGTGTCATGCTGGGAAACCTGATCACCCGCCGCAGCGATCCAGACCTGCCCCGCGGGTTCTTTGTGCTTTACCTGCTGATCACAGCGATCATGGTGGTGTCTGCCATTGCGTCGGTGCTCACGCCGCAGTTGCCCTGGCTGCTGATCAGCAACTTTATTGTTATGGGCGGCAGCGTTGTCGCCTGGGTGGGGCTTGCGCTGACCAGGCATTCCAAGCGTGCCGCCTACGGCATCGGCTGGCGTAAGGGGAGCACAAAGGGCGTTGTTGTTGGCAGCCTGGTTTTTGCGGGGCTGTATGTGCTGCGCATCTTTGTGCCCGCGTTTCTCACCGGCACCCAGGACGAGTACTTGGCGTATCTGACTACGCCGATGCCCTATATCATGCTGGTCAACGTCATTCTCAACTTCTTTCTCAGCTTCCTCTGCTTCTTTGGCGAGGAATACGGCTGGCGTTACTACTTGCAGCCGCACATGCAGGCAAAGTTCGGCAACCGGCTGGGTGTGGTGCTGCTGGGCGTGATTTGGGGCCTGTGGCATCTGCCGCTGAACCTGTTCTACTACGCGCCCGACACCCCGCTGCAAAGCATCGCGGCCCAGGTGGGCTGCTGCGTCTGTTACGGCGTCGTTATGGCCTGGGGCTACATGAAAACTGGCAACATCTGGGTGGCCGTTATCATGCACTTTATCAACAACAATCTGGGGTTGGTATTTATCCCCGACCTGGGCTTCCAGAATCAGGTCTACACCTGGCCGGATGTGGCTTTCTCGGTGATCTTCCTGGCCATCTTGCATCTGCCCTTTTTGGCAAGCCGGGTCTTTCGGCGCCGGGATCTGCCGCAGCCGCCGGAATCCCCCGCTAAAGTGGAATAATCCCTGCCAGACCCGCCCAGACTGTATTGGCCCAGACCTTTTTCGGGGCAGAGCCGGGATAAAACGGGAATCTTACGATAAAATTTCAAAAAAGCCTGCCCTGCCTCTTGCAATCCCGGTACCCTTGTGCTATCATATTACAGCAATACACACGCATTGCGTTGTTTTTTTGTGCCATTTTTCATTCTAATATGGATTGTGGTTAGGAAACAATCACGCGGTGCGGAGGGTAAAACTAAATTATATTGGAGGAAAAATCACTATGGCAGTCGTATCTATGAAACAGCTTCTCGAAGCCGGTGTCCACTTTGGCCACCAGACCCGTCGCTGGAACCCCAAGATGGCAAAGTACATCTTCACCGAGCGCAACGGCATCTACATCATCGACCTGCAGAAAACCGTCAAGAAGCTGGATGAGGCCTACAACTTTGTCCGCGAGACCGTGGCCAACGGCGGCGATATCCTGTTTGTCGGCACCAAGAAGCAGGCTCAGGAGTCCATCCGTGACGAGGCTACCCGCTGCGGCATGCACTATGTCAATGCCCGTTGGCTGGGCGGTATGCTGACCAACTTCCGCACCATCCGCAAGCGCATCGACCGTATGGACCAGCTCAAGGCCATGAAAGAGGATGGCACCTTCGAGCTGCTGCCCAAGAAGGAAGTTGTCAAGCTGGAGCTGGAGATGGCCAAGCTGGAGAAGTACCTGGGCGGCGTCAAGGACATGAAGGGCCTGCCCAAGGCTCTGTTCATCGTTGATCCCCACAAGGAGCGCATCGCTGTTTCTGAGGCCCGCAAGCTGCACATCCCCATCATTGCCATTGTCGATACCAACTGCGATCCCGATGAGATCGATTACGTCATTCCCGGCAACGACGACGCGATCCGCGCTGTCAAGCTGATCTCCGGCGCCATGGCTGACGCTGCCCTGGAGGGCAAGCAGGGCGTTCAGGATGCTCCTGAGGCTGCTCCCGCTGAGAAAGCCGAGGCCTGAGCTTTACACCCCAACCAATGATCCACATCTACTTTTGAAACGGAAAGGACAATTTACTATGGCTGTTTCTGCAAAGGACGTTATGGAACTGCGCCGCCAGACAGACTGCGGCATGATGGAGTGCAAGAAGGCTCTGACCCAGGCGGACGGCGATTTCGCCAAGGCCATCGAGATTCTGCGTGAGCAGGGCCTGGCCACCGCCACCAAGAAGGCCGGCCGCATCGCTGCCGAGGGTATGGTCTACGCCACCGCCAATGATAATTGCGCCGTTGTGGTCGAGGTCAACGCTGAGACTGACTTCGTCGCCAAGAACGACAAGTTTGTTGATTTCACCAAGCAGCTGGCTGCCGTGATTGCTGAGCAGAACCCCGCTGACGTGGAGGCTCTGATGGGCTGCAAGATGGGCGACGGCACTGTTGACGATGCCCTGAAGGCCCTGATCCTGGTCATCAAGGAGAACATCAAGGTTCGCCGCTTTGTCCGCTACGAGGGGCATTGCGCCGCTTATGTCCATGGCGGCGGCACCCATGGCGTCATTGTCAAGTTTGACACCAGCGATGAGGTTGCTGCCAAGCCCGAGTTTGCTGCTTTCGGCAAGGATATTGCCATGCAGATCGCTGCTGCCAACCCCACCTACCTGAACCGTGAGGCTGTTCCCGCCGACGTTCTGGCCAAGGAGAAGGAGATCGTTCTGGCCCAGATGGCCAACGATCCCAAGACCGCCAACAAGCCCGACGCCATCAAGGAAAAGATGGCCATCGGCAAGCTGGGCAAGTTCTACAAGGAAGCCTGCCTGGTGGATCAGGCCTTCATCAAGGACGGCAACATTGATGTGAACAAGTATGTTGCCGACACCGCCAAGGCTCTGGGCGGCGACATCAAGATCGTCGAGTACACCCACTTCGTCAAGGGCGAGGGCCTGGAGAAGCGCAGCGAGGATTTTGCCGCTGAAGTTGCCGCTGCTGTCAAGCACTGATCTGTAATACTGCATGAATGGATGCCTGCTGTGCCAAGTGCCCGGCAGGCATTTTTGCTGTTCAGGCAGGCAATGGGGCGGAGCCCGTTACCCGCGGCAGGATAGCACATATGCTACAACGAAATTGCGCGGAATGCTTTGTACTTTATGATGCCTGAACCACTGCCTATCGGCAGGCAAACCGCCGGGAGGAGCGCGGTGGGGCTTCCGGCGTATCCACCATCACCACGTCCAGCCCGATGCTTTTGATGTTTTTCCAGCTGATCTCCAGGTCCTCATCCCGACCCAGCAGCCCGAACAACCGGCGCCGCCCATGCAGAATCACAGCCTGCAGCTGGGCGCTGACCTCGTCAAAGCGGACATCATCCACACGCCCCAGATTTTCGCCAGTCGTGAATTGGATCACATCTTTGTGTTTCAGATCACTGAGGGTCATGGCATTCACCTCGCAAAACAGATTCACCGCCGGCCGGAAATGCCGGCAGCCTCTGCCTTACCATATGCCTCGGCGAGGAGAAAATGTGCCTACGCAGGTGACAGCAGCCGCATTTTCGTGTATAATAGCTTACATATCGATGCTCCGCTGCCGGTGCGCAGCGGATGAAGAAGACAATACGGAGGAACCCTCTGCATGTATAAAAATGTGATTTTTGATCTTGGCGGCGTGGTCGTCGATTTTAATCCCCGAGATTTCCTGATGGATTATTTTATGAACAAGACAGCGGAGGACGCCGTATTTGACCTGACCTTTGGCAGCAAGGAGTGGGAGGAACTGGACGCAGGCAATATCACCCGCGCTGCAGCCAACCGGATCATGCTGGAAAACGCCGCTGCGGCAGGCCGCACCTTTGAGGTGCAGACGGTGATTGATGAATGGCAGAAGATCCTGCACACGAAAAAAGCGACCGTTAAGACAATGATGCAGCTTAAACTGGCCGGCTATAATCTGTATTATCTGTCCAATATCGCAGCCGACACACTGGAAGAAATCAAAAAGCGGGAATTCTTTGTGCTGTTTGACGGTGGGGTAGCCTCCTGCGATGTCCACATCAATAAGCCGAACCCCAAAATCTATACGCTTCTGATGCAAAAATACCACCTCGTCTATGAGGAGTCCATCTTTGTGGATGATAATCGTGCCAACGCCCAGGAGGCCTACAATCTGGGGATCACCGGCATTCTTTATAAAAATAAAAAGTCCTTTAACCGCGCATTGGAGCGGTGCGGTATTCAGCTGCCGGATTTGCGTACGGCCATCCAGCAGCGCAAGCGGGAACAGCAGCGGGCTCGTCAGCAACAGCGGCAGAAGCAACAGGCGGCCGCCGCCCGGCAAACGCAGCAAAGCCAGCAGCCGCGCCCGTAACACAGGCAAAGCCAGGCAGCCGGGAGAAAGTTCTCCCGGCTGCCTGGCTTTTGTTTATCCGCTTGCCGAAATCTCTTCCTTGATGCGGCGCAGGGCATTTTTCTCCAGGCGGCTCACCTGTGCCTGACTGATTCCGATCTTTTGTGCCACCTGCATCTGGGTCATTCCGTAAAAATAGCGCATCGAGATGATTTTTTTCTCTCGCGGGCTCAATGCGCGAAAGGTGTCCCGGAACATGATGTTGCTGATCCAGCTCTCCTCTCCGCCGCCGGCACGCACCTGGTCCAGGATAGCGATGCTGTCCTCGCCGTCCGAGTAGGCCGGTTCGTACAGGCTGGCCGGCTCCACCACCGACTCCAGCGCCATGGCCACGCTCTCCGGTGCGGCGCCCACATAGCTTGCAATCTCAGAGACGTGTGGTTCCCGGCCGCCCTTTTGCTGCAAGGCTTCCCGCGCCTGCATGGATTTATAGGCCAAGTCCCGGATGGAACGGCTGACCCGCACGGCGTTGTTGTCCCGCAAAAAGCGCCGGATCTCCCCCACGATCATCGGCACGCCGTAAGTGGAAAACCGCACATTCTGGCTCGGATCAAAGTTGTCAATGGCCTTGATCAGTCCGATACAGCCTACCTGGAACAGATCATCCATGTTTTCGCCGCGGCCGGAAAATTTCTGTACAACGCTCAGTACCAGCCGTAAGTTCCCCTGGATCATTCTCTGCCGTGCTTCGGCGTCGCCGCGGCGGGCGGCTTTCAAAAGCGCGGTCTTTTCCGATTCACTCAGTACTGGCAACTGCGATGTGTTCACACCGCACAGCTCTACCTTTCCTGCATACATCACTGCCATCCTCCTGTCCTGTGCAGAGAGTATGGTCCAAAATGACTCCGGCCAGACAAGGCAAATTCTGGCAAATATGCACCGGAATCCGGCCCCGTGCATAGGATGTTGCAAAGGGAGGGAACCGTATGGAACAGCTGACGATCTGGATGATTCTGGCTGCCGTGTTTGCCGCATCAACGGCGGGGTTGGCGGTGGGGCTTCTGGCCGTACACCGTTCGGCCCGCCGATTCTCCCCCAGGGGAGACAGGGAACTTTATGTGGAATACGACCTGCCGAACTACACCGATGTGGCCAGTTTCCGCCTGGACGGACTGCCGGACAGTGATACGCTTACCCCCACGCGCTACTGGCTGGTGGATGGCGGGATTGCCGAGGTGGAGTTTTCAGTGGCGCAAGGGGAGGATGTGACCTTGCGGGCGGCGCCGGCGGGGGAGATGCGCCTGCCAAGCCGTTACCGGGATCTGGAATATGAGAGTGTAGGCGTTTTCCCGGTGGGAGACGTGGAGGTGACACTCAGCCAGTCACCGGGGCGAGAGTCGGTCTTTACCTGGGCACAGGATGACTTTGAGTTTGCCGTCTTTGCGCCTGGCGCTGAGATGAATCTGATGGGCGGCATTTCCACTGAGTTTGTGACGGAGGTTTCCGGCACGCATCGCCGCTGAAACAACAAAAAGGGACACAGCCGTGCGGGGGTGCCGCGCGCGTGTCCCTTTTTTGCATGGTGTCAGACAGCCGCTTCCAGCTCCCGGCGCAACCGCTTGATGATCCGTTTTTCCAGGCGGGAAATGTAACTCTGAGAGATGCCGATCATGTCGGCAACCTCTTTCTGGGTATGCTCGCTGCCGCCGTGCAGACCAAAGCGCAGTTCCATGATCCGCCGCTCCCGGGGAGCCAGTCGGTCCACCGCCCGCCGCAGCGCTTCCCGCTCGGCGCTGCGCTCCAGTTCCTCGCCCACCTGGGTGTTCTCGCTAACCAGCACGTCCACCAAAAGCAGCTCGTTGCCGTCGGAGTCGGTGTTCAGCGGTTCGTCGATGCTGGCATCCTGCCGCCGGTTGGACCCCTTGCGCAGATACATCAAAATTTCATTCTCGATGCAGCGGCTGGCGTAGGTGGCCAGTTTAATGTTCTTTCCCGGCTCAAAGGTGTTCACCGCCTTGATCAGACCAATGGTGCCGATGGAGATCATGTCCTCAATGCCGGCGGTGCTGGTTTCAAACTTTTTGGCAATGTACACCACAAGGCGCAGGTTATGTGTGATCAGTGTGTCCCTGGCGGCAGGGTTCCCGGCGGCCAGATCAGCAAACACCTGGCGCTCCTCTTCAGGGGAGAGGGGGGCTGGAAGCGTATCCGGGCCATTGATGTAATGCAGCATTTGCGGTGCGGACAGGCGCAGCAGCAGGCGGGAAAAGGTCCGTTTCATCTGAGCAATCATTGCCAAAACCTCCCTTGGGTCTAAAATGAATGTGGCTGCGGATGCGGGCAGGAGATGCCGCGCATGGAACATTTTACAGAAAATCCGGGCCGTACAGCGCTTCATATTTCTCACTGCCAAAACTCTGGCGGGAAAACGCCACTGCCGTCCGGTCCAGCAGCTGAATGCCGCGGGGTGAGATCAACCCGATCCGCCCGGTGGCAAATCCGGGCAGCAGGGTGGATTGCTCGGCGGTAGTACAGGGGATCAGCCGCAGCGCAAGCCCCTCCGGCGGATCTGTGGGGGTACTGCCGCCAAACCAATCATCCAGAAATGCCCGTACCGGCATTGGCAGGCGGGTTTCGGCATCCGGATAGCTTACCAGCAGAACCGGTAGGCAGGTGATGGGATCTTTCAGATGACAGCCTGTGTCCAGCGCTGCCCGCAGGCAAACCTTGGTGCCATATAGTTCCAGCTCTACACCAATGCTTTCGGTGGGGGCGCTGTTTCGGCCCAGAACGCGCAGGGCCAGCTCCACAGCCAGGCAGCATCCCCCTGCAAGCGCCAAAAGCAGCAGCGGCGGTACCCGCAGGTAGACAGCCAGATTGTTGGTCTGTACAAAAGGTACCCCTGCTTGCAGGATGGCCAAAAGTGCCAGTCCGGCCAGCAAAAGGTTCAGCGTTACGTACCAGAACACAGCGCACAGATACCGCCGCAGGCTGCCAAAACCAAACGCCGCCCATACGATGGCTGCACCGGTGCCAAGCTTGTACAAAATCTGCACCGGGTAGGGCAGTTCCGGCGCAAACAGAATCAGTGCTGCCGCCGCCGCCAGCACCGAAGCCCCCAGCAGCCGCGGCAGTTGCGCCGCGCAGCCGGCCAACAGCCCGGCCCCCAGCAAAAGAAAGTAACCTGCCAGAAAATTGACCAGCAGAAGCACATCCAGATAGATTACCGTTTTCACTGCCGCCCGCGCCCCTTTCTGCCCAATTCTGCCTGCTGTTTCAGTGTATTCCGCCGGGCAAGAGAAAATGCGGGAAACCACGTTCCCCGCAAAAAAGTGTTTGCTCGCCGCTGCTGGACAGATTTTGCCCCGATCCCGGCAAAAAAAGCGCCCCCGCGGCAGACTGCCGGCAGGGGCGCAAAAGATATTTGACGGCGAAAAAATAACGGATTAGCGGTAATCAATGGGCAGGGTGGGCAGGCCGTTCAGCGTCAGGTCGGCAAGGTTGCCATCCTGATACTCATAGTAGCCCTGTGTGGCGATCATGGCGCCGTTGTCACCGCAGAACTTCAACTCCGGCAGATACACCTTGGCACCCAGCTTTTGCACGCCGTCGTTCACCAGCTGACGCAGCCGCCCGTTGGCCGCCACACCGCCCGCCAGGCAGACAGTTTTTGCGCCGGTATCCGCCGCGGCGGCCAGCAGTTTTTTGGCCAGGATTTGGGCGATCCGCTCCTGAAAGCTGGCAGCCATGTCCGGCACACTGATCTCCTGCCCCTTTTGCCGGGCGTTGTGCACCTCATTGATGACGGCGGTTTTCAAGCCGGAAAAGCTCACGTTGTATTTGCCCTCCACGTGGGGTGTGGGCAGGCGATAGGCGTGGGGGTTGCCGCTTTTGGCAGCTGCCGACACACTCGGCCCGCCGGGATAGGGCAACCCCAGCGTGCGGGCTACCTTGTCGAAGGCTTCGCCCGCCGCATCGTCCACTGTGCGGCCCAGTACCTTGTAGCGGCACCAATCCTCCACCATCACAATGTGGCTGTGCCCGCCGCTGGCCACCAGGCAGAGAAATGGCGGCTTCAAGTCGGGGTGGGTCAGGTAATTGGCCGCAATGTGCCCCCGCAGGTGATGTACCGGCACCAGCGGCTTGCCGCTGGCATAGGCCAGGCCCTTGGCAAAGTTCACGCCCACCAGCACCGCACCGATCAGGCCGGGGGCAAACGTGACCGCCACCGCGTCCACGTCAGCCATGGTCATACTGGCGTCGGCCAGGGCCTTCTCCACCGTGGGGCTGATATACTCGATATGGCGGCGGCTGGCAATTTCCGGTACCACGCCGCCGTACAGTGCCTGCTCCTTCACACTGGTGCTAATTACGTTGGAAATCACCGTCCGGCCGTCCTGCACAATGGCGGCCGCAGTCTCGTCGCAGGTTGATTCAATCCCTAAAATAACCATCTGTCTTTTTCACCAACCACTCTGTGCCCGGGGGCACTTTTATTAGGGTGTATCTGATAAATCAAAAGTGCCGAATAATTCCCCAAAAAGCAGCGAATACAATGCGCGAAACCGCAGCAATACTTGGTGTATTGCAAGGTTGAGCAACGCAGTAGGGCTGCTTTTTAGTAGAATTAGACAGTGCTGGGGATTTTTCAGATACACCCTAGAGAAATTCCAAAATTCCCCGCACTTTGGCTCTAGATCTCTTGGATATGGAAAATCCGGCCGGGTCTTGTGAACCGAGGCGGCGGGGGAAAGGTCCGACTGCTTGTGTAAGGTACATTTGCTTTACAGGAACTGCCGGGTTTTGATACTTTTGCAAGGAAAACCACTTCACAGGATAAATGATGCTGAAATATGGCGAACCGTTGCACAAACGATCAATGGGCTTCCAGCCAGGTCTTGCCGGTGCCAACCTCCACGGTCAGCGGTACCGAGTAATGCACCACCTGCTCCATCTTCTCTTTCAAAAGGGCCTGTACCCGTTCCACCTCGTCGGCGGGCGCCTCCACGATCAGCTCATCGTGGACCTGAAGCAGCAGCCGGGCATTCAGTCCCTCGTCGCGCAGGCTTTGCCAAACGTGGACCATCGCCAGCTTGATAATGTCGGCTGCCGTGCCCTGGATGGGGGTATTCCGAGCCATCCGTTCGCCGCTGGACCGCACCTGGAAGTTGGAGCTGGCCAGCTCCGGCAGCGGTCGCCGCCGTCCGAACAGGGTGGAGACATATCCGTTCTCCTTAGCCTGAGCGATGCAGTCCTTCATGTAGCCGTCTACTTTAGGGAAGGTGTTCAGGTAGGTTTTCAGGAAAGCCTCCGCTTCTTTCACCGGAACGCCCAGGTCGCGGCTGAGGGAGAACGCACCCTTGCCATACATGATGCCGAAGTTGATCGCCTTGGCAGAGGTGCGCAGCTCGTGGGTAACGGCCTCCTGGGGGATGCCGTAGATTTTGGCGGCGGTGGAGCGGTGGATGTCCGCCCCGCTCTGGAAGGCGTGCTGCATGGCCTCATCGCCGGTGATGTGGGCCAGGATGCGCAGCTCAATCTGGCTGTAGTCGGCGTCCACCAGCGTACAGCCGCTGCCAGCCACGAAATATCCCCGCAGGCGGCTGCCCAGCTCAGTGCGAATGGGGATATTCTGCAAGTTGGGCTCGGTGGAACTGATGCGCCCGGTGCGGGCTTCGGTCTGAATGAAGGTGGAATGGATGCGCCCGTCGGAGCCGATGGCCTTCAAAAGACCCTCCACATAGGTGGAGTTCAACTTCTGGTAGGTGCGGTATTTCAGGATGTCGTCCACCACGGGGCTGTACGGCCGCAGGCTTTCCAGCGTTTCTGCATCGGTGGAATAACCGCTCTTGGTCTTTTTGCGGGGGGGCAGGCCCAGCTTGTCAAACAGCGCCTCGCCCAGCTGTTTGGGACTGTTCAGATTGAAGGTGTACCCAACCTCGTCATAGATCCGGGCCAGCAGCTGTTCCAGTTCTGCCTTCAGTTCCACGCCGAACTTCCGGATGCCATCCGCGTCCACAGCAAACCCGATGCGCTCCATATCGGCCAGCACACGGGCCAGCGGCAGTTCCATCTCATCGTGCAGCCGGGCCATGCCCTGCTCTTCCAGCCCCGCGCGCAGCGCTTCAAGCAGCGGAGCCAGCACGCCTGCATCAGCAAAATCAGTACAGGCAAACGCGGCCGTCACGCTGTATTCCGCTGCCAGAGCGGCAACCTCGTACCTGCTGGCGGAGGGGTTCAGCAGGTATGCCGCCAGCTTGCCGTCAAACCGGATGGACTTGCCCACGCCGCCGGCGGTCAGCGCCTTGCGGTACAGGGGCTTTGCGTCGAAAGCCCAGACCTCGGCATCGCTGTCCAGCAGTGCAGGCAGCTGCGCTTCGTCCAGGCAGAAGACGGCGGATTCCGGTTGGAGCTGCACGGCGTACCAGGCGCCGCTGCCGTCCTTTGCGGTAACCTGTGCCAGGTAATACCGCCCGGTAAACAGCATGGGCAGCGGCTGTGCTTCCACCTCTGCCAGAGGTGCGGCAGAACGGGCTGCTGTGCTCTCGTCCAGGCCCCAGCGTTCGGCCAGCTTGTGCATTTCCAGGTCGGCCAGCAGCTGTGCGGCGGCGGCAGGGCTGCCGCCGCCGCGCACATAGGCGGCGGGGGAAACCTCGATGGGGGCGTCTTTGCGGATGGTGCCCAGCATACGGCTCATCTCGGCCTCCTGCCGGTGGACCAGCAGGTTTTCCCGCTGCTTCGGCTTGATGGCCTTGTCGTCGATGTTGGCATAGACGCCTTCCAGGCTGCCAAACTTCTGCACCAGTGCCAGCGCGGTCTTTTCCCCAATGCCCTTCACGCCGGGGATATTATCGGAAGTATCACCCATCAGGCTTTTGACCTCGATCAGCTGGGATGGGGTAACGCCGTACTTTTCCCGGATGGCTGCCTCGTCCATGGTCAGCGTTTCCCGGTTGGTGGCCAGCAGCACCGTGGTGGCGCCGTCCACCAGCTGCAGGCTGTCCCGGTCGCCGGTGGCCAGCAGGGTGGTGCCGCCCAAGGACTCGTTGGCGGCGGCCAGGGTGCCCAGGATGTCGTCTGCCTCCCAACCCGCCTTGCTCACCTGGGCAAAGCCCAAGTCGGACAGCAGCTGTTTCAGCACCGGCATCTGTTCCGCCAGTTCCGGGGGCATGCCGTGGCGGGTGGCCTTGTAGCCGTCATAAGCATTGTGGCGGAAGGTGGGGGCCTTCTCGTCCCAGGCGATGGCCACCGCGTCGGGCGCATGGGAGGAAAGCAGATTCAACAGGATATTCTGGAACCCATAGATGGCGTTGGTGTAACGGCCATCCTTGGTCGTCAGCACTTTGATGCCGAAAAATGCCCGGTTGACCAGGCTGTTGCCGTCCAGGACAAGTAGTTTCATGTTGTGTCCTCCGAAACAATCATTCTAAAATATCAATCATCTCAGTATACCACAAATTGCCACGCCGTGCGCGTTGTGGTACAATAAAACAGCTTCACAAAAAATGGAGAAAGGAGCGTGCGCAATGCGCATCGGCAAACTGGAAATCCCCCAAGGTGCGGTGTTTGCCCCCATGGCGGGCTTTACCGACGCAGCCTGCCGCCACCTGATGGCGGACCACGGCGCCGCCTACACGGTCAGCGAGATGGCCAGCGCCAAAGCCATCACCTACGGCGACCAGAAAAGTGTCGCGCTATTGCGGGACCCGGACCCCCACGGCATTTACGCAGTACAGCTGTTTGGCAGTGAGCCGGATACCCTGGCTGAGGCCATCCGGATCATCCGGGGCAAGGGCTTGGCTTTTGATATTATTGACATCAACATGGGGTGCCCCGCCCCGAAAATCACCGGCGGCGGCGCAGGCAGCAAGCTGATGCTGGACCCGAGTCTCTGCGGCCGGATGGTCCGCGCTGCGGTGGATGCGGCGGGGGAGATCCCGGTCACTGTCAAGATGCGCGCCGGCTGGGACGCCGACCACATCACCGCGGTGGAGGTGGCCAAACAGTGCCAGGCAAACGGCGCGGCGCTGGTGACGGTGCATGGCCGCACCCGGGAGCAGATGTATATTCCGCCCATCGACCCGGGGGTGATCCGGGCGGTCAAGCAGGCGGTGTCCATCCCGGTGGTGGGCAACGGCGACATCAACACGGCGGCGGACGCCCTTACCCTCATGCGGGCAACCGGCTGCGATGCTGTTATGGTGGGCCGGGGGGCGCTGGGCAATCCCTGGCTGTTTGGAGAGATTCGTGCAGCCCTTGCCGGAAAACCCGCGCCGCCGCCGGTCACACTGCGGCAGCGCATGGAGGCCCTGCGGGCACAAATCTATGACATGTGCGAGCGCAAGGGCGAATGGACTGCCATGCCCCAGGCCCGCAGTCAGGCCATCCATTATATGCGCGGGCTGCGGGGCGCCGCGGCCCTGCGCCGGGCCTGCTCCACCCTGAGCCGTTTCGAGGATGTGGACCGCCTGATCGAGGCGGTCTACCGGGCACAGGACTAACGGGCAGGGCGCATGGTCAAAACCGGCCGCGGGTCAGCTCGTCCAGGTTCTGGGTAAAGCAGGGCAGCATGTGCTCGATAAAGTATTCTGCCTCCGGGCAATCCATGGCGTGCAGAGCAGCCTCCTGCTGGGCGCGGGCAGCCTCGAACTCCCGGTTTCCGGTCTGGCATTCTTCCATGCATTTGATCAGCGCCGAAAGCCGGTCCGCCGCCTTGAGCAGTTTGCGCTCTGCATCGGTTAATACGGCACCGGTCAGGTAAAGTTGCATCTCACCGGTAAATTCCTCCGGCAGCAGGCTGGCCATGGCCCGGGCACTTTCCGCTTCCACCGCCTTGTAGGCAGTGCGCAGCGAATCGTTTTTATATTTTACCGGTGTCGGCATATCTCCGGTTAAAATTTCCGGCGCGTCGTGGTATAATGCTGCTGTGGCTACTGTATCGGGGCGGATGCCTGCCCCGGTGCCGGTGCAGTGCTGGGCAATGCGGCAGAGCATGTGGGCGATCAGCGCGGTATCGGCGGTGTGCTCGCTCAAACTTTCCGGGCGGGAGTTGTGCATCAAGCTCCACCGGGTAATGTATTTCATTCGCGCCACCAGCGCACTGAAGGGATAGGTTTTAGCCATCGCTGCAAACATTCCTTTCGATAGGTTCGGGGCCCTTTCGGGCTCTTCCCTTCAGTATACCATACAAATCCATCTGCCAAAACCTTTTGCGGGCCATGCAAACGGACTTTTTCACACTGCGGCCCCGCGCACAGGTGGGCAGGCCTCGGTCAAACCGGGCTTTCCGGCTGTTTACTCCACCATGGAACAGGGGGCAATCCTATGCCGGTCCTTCATCAAAAAGAAAAATGCCGCTACTGGCGGACCTTTCTGGTCTGCCTGGCTCTGGCGGCTGCGCTGTTTGTACCACACTGTATCATGGATGCACTCCGCGGAGATTTCTTCCACTATGCGGGCGACTTCAATGACCAGATGATCCCGTTCTACGCCTACACCAACGCGTTTGTCAAACAGGGCGGGACCTTCAGCTGGGCCACCGACCTGGGCAGCGGATTTGTCAATGCCTATTCCTACTATTCGCTGGGCAGCCCGTTTTTTTGGTTGACCATTTTGCTGCCATCCCGCCTGATTCCGTGGATGATGGCTCCCATGCTCTGCTTGAAATTTGCTGTGGCGGGCGGCGGCGCTTACCTGTGGCTGCGACGTTGGTCCAAAGACGACCGCATGGCTCTTTTGGGCGGTGTGCTGTATGCGTTTTGCGGGTTCAATATCTATAATATCTTCTTTTACTTTTTCCTGGATGCTCCGGCATTGTTCCCGTACCTGCTGGCAGCGCTGGATGCCGCCGCTGTGGATGACCGCCGCGGCGTGTTCCCGCTGGGGGTGGCGGTTTGCCTGCTGAACAACTACTTTTTCTTTGCCGGGCAGGCGGTATTTCTGATCTTGTATTTTGCATGTATGTGCATAGGCCGCAGGTACCATTTTACGCTCCGCCGCTTTGGCACCCTGGCACTGGAAACAGGGATCGGCTGTGCGATGGGCGCATTGCTGCTGATTCCGGCAGGGCTGTCGCTGCTGCAAAATCCGCGTACGGTAGATCCTTTTACCGGGTATGGCTATCTGGTGTACGGCAATGCCCAGCAGTATCCGGCAATTCTGTACAGTATGTTCCTGATGCCGGATGCGCCCTACCTGACCGATATGTTCAGCGGCGGTATTACCAAATGGACCAGCCTGTCTGCCTATCTGCCAGTGGTGGGGATCGCCGCAGGGCTTGCCTTCTGCCGCCGGCGCCGCCGGCATCCCTTCACATGGATTCTCAAAATCAGCCTGGTCTGCGCACTGGTACCGGTGCTCAACAGCGCCTTCTATGCGCTGAACTCCAGCTATTACGCCCGCTGGTACTATATGCCGGTTTTGATCCTGTGCGGTGCCACGGCCATTGCCCTCCAGGATGAGACTGCCAACCTTTGGGGGGCCACCCGCCTGGTGGCCATTTTTACGCTGTCTGCCGCCGCCTTTGCGCTGGTACCCAATCAGGACGAGGAGGGCAATTTCCTGTTGGGTGTGGTCACTGAGCCGGCGCGCTTTTGGGCCATTTTTGGCATCAGCGTGCTGGGGGTGGTGCTGTTTGCTGTCATTGTGCGGTTCTTCCGCCGGACAAGGCACTATTTCCCGGTATTGCTGGCGGCCGTGCTAGGGTTCAGCTTTCTGTACGGATCGGTGCATATCTCCATCGCGAAATATGCCCAGTGGTATAATGACAGTGATTTCGTCCAGCAGACCTACCAGGAGGCCGGCACCATCAACGCCGCCCTTCCGCAGCAGGGCTTCTACCGGCTGGACGCCTACAACTGCTACAACAATATGGGCATCTGGCTGGACAAAAGCTGCATCCAATTTTTCCATTCTACGGTGGCGCCCCATATCCTGGAATTTTACCCCACTGTGGGCGTTACACGGGATGTGAACTCCAAACCGTCTCTGGACTTGTACGCCCTGCGGGGGCTGCTCAGCGTCCGTTACACGCTGGTGCCGCTGGAAGAGCTGTCCAACTGGCAGGAGGAGCAGCCCCGCGGTTGGACGCTGGCGGCCGAGGCCGGCAGTTACCAGATCTACGAAAACAAAAACTTTGTGCCCATGGGCTTCGCCTACGACTACTACATCACCCGGGAACAGTTTGAGGACATCCCGGAACAACAGCGTGGAAACATCCTGATGCGCGCTGTGCTTTTGGATGAGGAACAGATCGAGGCGTTCCGGGACATTTTGCAGCCCCTGCCGGAAGTGCGGCTCAATGGCCGCGATTACGAGCACTATGTGGCCGACTGTGCGGACCGCCGCGCAGCAGGCGTGACGGAGTTCACTGCCACCCGCACCGGCTTCACCGCTGCGGCGGACTATGATGGCGACCGGCTTGTCTTTTTCAGTGTGCCCTACGATGACGGCTTTTCGGCCACGGTAAACGGCGAGGCTGTGGAGATCGAAAAGGTGGATAACGGTCTGATGGCGGTGCGCGTCCCGGCGGGCCATGCCGAGATCGTATTTACCTATCACACGCCGGGGTTCAGCCTTAGTCTGACTGTGACACTGGCGGGCACAGCCGCCTATCTGCTGTATCTGCTTTGGCTGTGGTGCAACCAGCGCCGCCGGAAACCCGCCGCTGTTCCGGAACTGAACTATCTGCCGGAACCCATCCTGGAAGAGATCGACCGGCCCGATGTACCGCAAGTCCCGCAGAGCCAGCCGGACTTGCCCACTGGGGAAATCAGTGTGCCCCAACAACAAAAGGAGAATCTATGACACAAACCACCCAGCATTCCCATATTCAGCAGCTGGCTGAGGAATTTGACCTGAACCCCAAATATGTTGAAGGAGCTGTTTCCCTGATTGACGCAGGCAATACCATCCCTTTTATTGCCCGCTACCGCAAGGAAGCCACCGGCTCGATGGATGACCAGGTGTTGCGCAAACTGGGCGATCGCCTGGAATATCTCCGCGGCCTGGATACCCGCCGGGAGGAGGCGGCCCGCAGCATCACGGAACAGGGAGCCATGACACCCGATCTGGAAAAAAGTCTGTCTGCCGCCAAAACCCTGGCAGAGGTGGAGGACCTCTACCGTCCCTACAGGCCCAAGCGCAAAACCCGTGCCAGTATGGCGAAGGCGCGGGGGCTGCAGCCGCTGGCGGAAGCGATCCTGCGGCAAAATGCCGGGTTCGACCCGGCGGCCGAGGCTGCCAAATTTGTCAATGACGAGGTCCCTGACGCCGCTGCCGCCCTGGCGGGTGCCCAGGATATCTTGGCCGAACAGATTTCGGACGATGCCCGCTGCCGCGCAGAGCTGCGCCGCTTTTACCGCGCCTTCGGCATGGTGCGCAGCGTTTGTGCCAAGGAGGAGGACAGCGTCTACGCCCAGTATTACGACTATGCCGAGCCGCTCAGCAAGATCCCGGGCCATCGCATCCTGGCCCTGGACCGGGGCGAACGGGAAGGCTATCTCAAAGTCAGCGTTCAGGTGGAAACCGACCGGGCGGCGGCCATTACGGCAAAACTGTTTGTGCACCGCAATGGCGGCCCAAGCGCCGCTATTGTGGAGGCTGCCGCGCTGGACGCTTATAAGCGGTTGATCCATCCCAGCCTGGAAACCGAACTGCGGGGGGAACTGTCTGATGCTGCCGCCGAGGGCGCTATCCAGGTGTTTGGCGACAATCTGCGCCAGCTTTTGATGCAGCCGCCCATCCGCGGCAAGGTGGTCATGGGGCTGGACCCGGGCTACCGCATGGGTTGCAAGGTGGCGGTGGTGGATGCCACCGGCCGTGTGTTGGATACCGGTGTTGTTTATCCGGTGCCGGAATTCAAAAAGGTGGACCAGGCCAAGGCTGCGGTCAAGCGGATGATCCGGCAGGATCATGTGGAGCTGCTGGCCATTGGCAACGGTACCGCCGGCCGGGAAACCGAACAGTTTGCCGCCCAGGTCATCCGGGAACTGGCAGAGAGCGACGGCCTGCATCTGCAATACATGGTGGTCAGCGAGGCAGGGGCCAGTGTCTACTCGGCGTCCAAACTGGCGGCGGAGGAATTCCCTCAGTTTGATGTCAACCTTCGCAGCGCGGTTTCCATTGCACGGCGATTGCAGGACCCGCTGGCAGAACTGGTCAAAATTGACCCCAAAGCTGTCGGCGTTGGCCAGTATCAACATGACATGCCCCAAAAGCGCCTGAATGAGACACTGGACGGTGTGGTGGAAGACTGCGTCAACTCGGTGGGGGTGGACTTGAACACCGCATCGGCACCGCTTTTGCGCCGGGTGGCGGGCATCACGGCGGCCACCGCCAAAAACATTGTTGCCCGGCGGGACGCCGAGGGACCCTTTGCCAGCCGTGCCGAGCTGAAAAAGGTCAAGGGACTTGGCCCCAAAGCCTTTGAACAGTGCGCCGGGTTCCTGCGCCTGCCCGGCGCCAAAAACAAACTGGACGAGACTGCTGTTCACCCCGAAAGCTATGCTGCCGCCAAGACGCTGCTGCAGGCCTGCGGCTATCGGGCAGCCGACATCGGTACGCCTGCTTTGGATGACCTGGATGCCCGGGTGGCAAAGCAGGGGGTGGCAAAGCTCTGCGCCGAAATCGGCGTGGGCGAGCCCACCCTGCGCGACATCGTTGCCGAGCTGAAAAAGCCCGGCCGCGATGTGCGCGACAGTCTGCCAAAGCCGTTGCTGCGCAGTGATGTGATGGGCATCGAGGACCTAAAGGCTGGCATGGAACTCACCGGTACGGTGCGCAATGTCATCGATTTTGGAGCCTTTGTGGACATTGGCGTTCATCAGGATGGGCTGGTTCATATTTCTCAGATCGCCGACCGGTTTATTAAACATCCGCGGGATGTGCTCAAGGTGGGCGATGTGGTCAATGTAAAGGTGCTGAGCGTGGACGTAAAGAAAAAGCGCATTGCCCTGACCATGAAGGGCGTTTCACAGTCAAAGGCACGGTAAATTGCGGGGATAAAACGGATCACAGGCCGGCAAGGTATGGAGTAATGTCTCTTTGATCTGGGCGCTGTGCCGTGAGAAAGGGCGCGGCGGGATTGTCAAAAAGGAAAACGGTGCCAAAATTCGACCTGAAAATCCAATAATATGGAACTGAATATCCAATCAAGAAACATTACTCGTTGCTAACAGGGAGAAAAACTGTTCAACCTGTCAAAAAGTTTTTCTTTCAATTGGATGTATTGTACAAAACGTGGAAATCCTGGACGATGCGTATGACAAATTCCCATCTGGGGTAAGTTGTATGCTATAATGATACTGCAAAGGTGGACCGGCTGTGGTTCGTCCCGCCTTGAGTAATGGAGGAAATGGATATGGTAAGGCAAGTTAAGATTTCCAACTTCGCGGAAGTGCAGGGGATCGTCTCTGCCGCTACGAAATGCCGCAATGAAGTTGGCGTTCACGATACAAAGGGCAGTGTGGCCGATGCGAAAAGCATCCTGGGCATGATGAGCCTGGATTTTAGCCAGCCCGTCAAGATTGTCTGTGAAGATGAGGCGGAGCTTGACCAAGTGGTCGGCGCACTGCAGCAGTAAACTGGGTGTAAAATGCCAATATTGGGCCGGAGCCTGCTGGAAATGGCTCCGGCCATTGTTTTGCGGACCAGTGCGGTTCCGCCCCAACCGGTTGGTATTGCCTGCATTTTGAAAAATAATGACAATTTTTTTGAAAAAGCTATTGACTTATACCGTGCCTGTATGGTATTATAGCTCACGCAGCACGCCCCAGGCAAGAACAACCTGTGCGCCCGTAGCTCAGCTGGATAGAGCAACTGCCTTCTAAGCAGTGGGCCGGGGGTTCGAGTCCCTTCGGGCGCATCCTTTAATGTGGTGCCTATAGCGTAGATGGCCTAACGCGCCAGATTGTGGCTCTGGAGATCGAGGGTTCGAATCCCTCTAGGCACCCCACCAAAGACCGTACAGTAGTTCTTTGCTGCACGGTCTTTTTTCGTCAAACGGGGTCCGGGTATCCGCGACCTTTCTATATTGGGCCGTCGCCAAGCGGTAAGGCAGAGGACTTTGACTCCTCCATCCGTCGGTTCAAATCCGGCCGGCCCAACCAAAAAGCGAAAGACATCGGCAATGGCCCCTGCCTTTCGCTTTTTCTATGCCTGTCTGTCAGGGATAGTGCCTGCAAAACGGGTGTTGTCTGTGGTATAATTACGATACAATTCACTATCTGTGCGCAGCCCCTTGCCGTTCCGGCCGGCAACCGGCTTTTGATGCGCAGCGAGACCGCGTTATTGCATATGGACTGCGGCTGCGCGGCTGTTATGCTGCTTTACAGGTACACTGTTGCCGGATGTTCGGCAGAGCGGAGGAATGCCCCATGGAATTTGCACAAGCCCAAAAGCGCGCTGCGGAGCTGCGCAAAATCATCGAAAAAAACAACCGCCTCTACTACGACCAGGATTCCCCCGAACTGGAGGACTTCGAGTATGACGCTCTCGTGCGGGAACTGCAGGACCTGGAAGCTCAGTTCCCCCAGCTTGCCACGCCCGATTCGCCCACCCAGCACGTGGGCGGCACTGCCAGCAGCAAGTTTGCCAAGGTGGCCCACACGGTCAAAATGGAAAGCCTGCAGGACGCCTTCAGCTTTGACGAACTGCGGGAATTCGACGCCCGGGTGCGGGACGCCGGCATCGCGCCGGAGTATGTGGTGGAGATCAAGATCGACGGCCTTTCGGTCAGTCTGGAATACCAGAACGGCACCTTTGTGCGCGGTTCCACCCGCGGCGACGGTCTGGTGGGGGAGGACGTGACTGAAAATCTGGCCACCATCAAAACGATCCCCCAACAGCTGGCGGACGCCCCGGAATTTCTCGAGGTGCGCGGCGAGGTCTACATGCCCCACGATGCCTTTCTGAAGCTGAAGGAACAGCAGGAGCTGGAAGATAAGGCCCCCTTCAAAAATCCCCGCAACGCGGCGGCAGGCTCGCTGCGGCAGAAGGATGCCAAAATCACGGCCAGCCGCGGGCTGTCCATCTTTGTGTTCAACTTGCAGCAGGTGCGTGGCCGCAGCTTTGCCACCCATGCCGAGACACTGGACTATCTGAAAAGGCTCGGGTTCCCGGTGTCACCCCGGTATAGCGTCTATACCAATATCGAGGATGCCATCCGGGAAGTGCAGGCCATCGGCGAGGCCCGCGGCTCCCTTGGCTTTGACATGGATGGCGCCGTCATCAAGGTCAACAGCCTGGCCGACCGCACGGCGCTGGGCAGCACCAACAAATTTCCCCGCTGGGCCATCGCCTTCAAGTACCCGCCTGAGGTCAAGGAGACGGTGGTGCGGGACATCGAGGTCACCGTTGGCCGCACCGGTGTGCTGACGCCCACCGCGGTGTTTGACCCCATCTTTTTGGCGGGCACCAGCGTCTCCCGCGCCAGCCTGCACAACGGCGACATCATCGCTTCGCTGGATGTGCGCATCGGCGATACCATCCGGGTGCGCAAAGCCGGCGACATCATCCCCGAGGTCATCGAGGTGGTGCGCCACGGTGAAAACACAGTGCCTTATCAAATGCCATGCGCCTGCCCTTCCTGCGGCGCGCCGGTGGTGCACCTGGAAGGGGAGACTGCCCTGCGCTGCGTCAACCCCGAGTGCCCGGCCCAGGTGCTGCGTAACCTGATCCACTTTGCCTCGCGGGATGCCATGGCCATCGACGGCCTGGGCGAGGCGGTGGCCGCCCAGCTCATTGACAGGGGCTATGTCAAGAATGTGGCGGATATCTACGAGCTGACCATCGACCAGCTGCTGACGCTGGATAAGTTCAAGCAGAAGAGCGCCGACAACCTGCACGCGGCCATCGAGCGTTCCAAGGCGAACAACCTGGACAAGCTGGTGTTCGGGTTGGGCATCCGCAACATCGGCGATAAGGCCGCTGCCCAGCTGGCCGAGCGGTTCGGCAGCATGGACGCCATCCGTTCCGCCACCGAGGAGCAGATTGCCGAGATTGACGGCTTTGGCGGTATCATGGCCCAGAGCGTGGCCGAGTTCTTTGCCCGCGAGGGCACCGCCGACCTGCTGGCCCGCCTGGCCGCTGCCGGCGTCAACATGGTCTGGCACGGCGAACCCCGCGGCACCGCCCTGGAGGGGCTGACCATTGTGGTTACCGGCACGCTGCCCACCCTCTCCCGCCAGGAAGCCGAAACCCTGATCAAGCAGAACGGCGGCAAGGCCAGCGGATCTGTTTCCAAAAAGACCAGCTATGTGCTGGCGGGCGAGGCCGCCGGCTCCAAGCTGACCAAAGCGCAGACGCTGGGCGTTCCGGTCATCGACGAGGCTGAATTTTTGTCGATGATCGGCCGTTAAGGGCTTGCCCTGCCTGCCGTAAGGTCGTATAATATAAGCCATATTGTATAAAAATACTGTCCGCAGCTGTGCAAACTGCCCTGCAAGCAGGAGTGCGGGCAACCAGCGGAAGGCCATGCGCCCTTCCGCCGAAAGGGGAAGAAAGTAATGTCTGAAAAAAGGCCGTTCATCACGCTCTCCCAGGCACAGGACATCATCGCCGATGTGCCCACGCCGTTCCACCTCTATGACGAAAAGGGCATCCGCGAAAATGCCCGCCGTGTCAACCAGGCGTTTGCCTGGAATAAAGGCTTCAAGGAATATTTCGCCGTCAAGGCTACGCCCAACCCCTACCTGCTCTCCATCCTGAAGGAAGAGGGCTGCGGCGTGGACTGCTCCAGCTATACCGAGCTGCTGCTGAGCGAAGCCTGCGATTTTTCCGGCAGCGAAATCATGTTCTCCTCCAACGACACCCCGGCCGAGGATATGAAGAAGGCGTATGACCTGAACGCTTACATCAACCTGGACGACCTGACCCATGTGGATTTCCTGGCCAAGGTGGCGGGTGTGCCCAAAACAGTGTTCTGCCGCTACAATCCCGGCGGTACCTTTGACCTGGGCAACGGTATTATGGATAACCCCGGCGATGCCAAGTACGGCATGACCGAAAACCAGATGGCCGAGGCATATACCCGCCTGATGGCCATGGGTGCCGAGAAGTTTGGCATCCATGCCTTCCTGGCCAGCAACACCGTCACCGATGATTATTACCCTGAGCTGGCCGGTATCCTGTTTGAGCTGGCGGTCCGCCTGCACAAGCGCACCGGCGCCAACATCAAGTATATCAACCTGTCCGGCGGCGTTGGCGTTGCCTACCGCCCGGAGCAGCGGGAAAACGACATCATGACCATCGGCGAGGGCGTGCGCAAAAAGTTTGAGGAGATCCTGGTACCCGCCGGCATGGGCGATATTGCCATCTTTACCGAGATGGGCCGCTTTATGCTGGCGCCCTACGGATGCCTGGTCACCACCGCCATCCACGAAAAGCACATCTATAAGGAGTATATCGGTGTGGATGCCTGCGCCGCCAACCTGATGCGCCCGGCCATGTATGGCAGCTACCATCACATCACCGTGCTGGGCAAGGAGGACGCCCCCTGCGACCACAAGTACGACGTCACAGGCGGCCTGTGCGAGAACAACGACAAGTTTGCCATTGACCGCATGTTGCCCAAAATCGATAGGGGGGATGTGCTGGTTATCCATGATACCGGCGCCCATGGCTTCTCGATGGGCTACAACTACAACGGCAAGCTGCGCAGTGCCGAGGTGCTGCTGAGAGAGGACGGTTCCCACCAGCTGATCCGCCGTGCCGAGACGCCCGCCGATTACTTCGCAACCTTGGACTGCACCCCCTATTACAAAAAGCTGGAACTGTGACGGCAGGGCAGGACCTAACAATAGCGGATGAAAGTACCCGGAGTAAATTTCTGACGCTGTACCGAACTGGCTGCAACAAGGGCGCTGTGCCCTTGATTTTTGACCGCGCCGATCCCTGCATTTCTGATCGGGGCGCGGATTGGAATGGAGATGATCCGGGCGGACTTTCGAGTTGACGCGTGATGCCAAACCTCGCATAAAATTCGGCCTTTTCTTTTGAAAAGGCAAATGGTGAGGTTTGTGTAAACGATGATACGATATTTTCAAACAGACCGATTCTCCGGTATCGGTTACCTTCTCTGCGTTCCGGTTTCCTGCCTGGCGTCGGTTCGCTTTGCTCTTTCCACCCAGCCTGTCATTGACAGTGTGCTGCGTATGCAGGTGGCCGAGTTCCCAAAAATCGCCCTTGGGTTTGCCTTTTGGGGGATGCTGGATGTATGCCTGCTGCTTGTCATGGAAATGCTGCGCCTCCGGTTGCTGAAGCACATCAATGTGGCGCTGAAAGAAGACCTGTGCGGTGCTGCTCTCCGGGAGAGCTATCAGGCGTATGCCGCCAAAAACAGCGATGTCTTATCCGTTGTGACCAACGATGCCAAAACAGTATCCGACTGCTACTTTGCTTCGCTGCTGTCACTGTACCGGGCGATCTGGAGCTTTTTCTTTTCTCTCTTTACAGCAGTCTGTCTCAGCCCTGCAATTACGGCTGTCATTTTGCTGGTCGGCGTGGTCTCGGTTCTGGTTCCCCGATTGCTGGGGAAACGGATCGACCGGTTGCAGGTCAAACTGTCCGACCAAAAAGAGACGTACAGCAAACTGGTACAGGATATGATGGAGGGGCTCCCCACAATCAAAACGATGCAGGCCGAGCAGTTTTTTGCCCAAAAGCACCATCTCAGCAACGCCAAAACGGAAGAGCTGGAATGCAGGGTCGATGTCAGCCTATATTTCGCCACCTGGTTTTCGGGGCTGTGCAGTTCCGCTGCCTATATCGCCACGCTGCTTTTGGGCGGCGCGCTTGCGCTGCAAGGGCGCATGACCGCCGGACTTGTGGTCGGCATTTCACAGTTGATCGGCGGGGTGGTGGCACCGCTGGAACAGGTGCCGGCTCTCTTGGCCAGGATCCGTTCCGTCAGCTCTGTCTGCAAAAAATGCAGAAACCTGCTTGACAGCCGGCCCGCCGAGCCGCTCTCGAACGATACGGGGGATCAGCTGTTGTGCAAGGACGCGGCGTTCCATTACCCAGGCACGCACAACGGCATTGAGGATTTCACCTATGCGTTCGAGATGGGAAAAAAGTATTTGCTGGCGGGGGCCTCGGGTTGCGGAAAGTCCACGCTGGGGCAGTTGCTTGCCGGGCTTTACCGCTGCGAGTCGGGGAGCATCCAGTATCCCGGCATTGCAGCCGGGAAAAACGGTGTTTTGTGCGTCAGCCAGAAAGCGCATGTGTTTCGGGATACGCTGCGAAACAACGTCGCGCTCGGCGAGCCATATACAGACGAGGAAATTCTGGCAGCGCTGGATCAATGCCAGCTGACTGAATTTGCTGCCAACCTCCCGGGCGGCCTTGACGAGGTGCTGCAGGAACAGTATTCCTGCTCTGGCGGGGAGGCTGCCCGCCTCAACCTGGCAAGGGCAGTTTTGCGCAAACCCAGGATCCTGGTGACCGACGAGATCACCGCCAACCTGGACGCTCCCACATCGAAGCGAATTGATGCGATGCTGGCCTCCCTGCACGGTGTGCTTCTCATCACTATTACACACAGGATCAGCCGGGACCTGGCGGCGCAGTATGACCAAATTTTGTATTTGGAAAATGGCCGGTTGGTCGGCAGCAGAACTCTGCATGACCGGTGAAAGCAAAACGGCGTATCCGGCTGGATGCTGTATGACCCCGGAAAAAGCTTGCCTGCGGTCCGACCGTCGCCTGGGTAGAGCGGGTGCTGCCGAAAAAACTGCATGGGGATCCCCGGACGAAAAAAATGCTTGCATTCGCCACCCGTTTGTGCTATTATATTTTAGCGTTAGCGCCGCCGGCCCCACCGGCGGGATAATGACAATATCATTAAACAGGCGGTCCTCTGCCGAGGTTTTCGGGTATGAACGTCGAACAAATGGAGGAAAATTCATGGACGCATTCAAGACTCTCACCGAGGGCATGATCAAAGAGAACCAGCCCAAGTTCGAAATCGGCGATACCGTTCGCGTCTCCGTCCGCATCAAGGAAGGCGACAAGGAGCGTATCCAGGCTTTTGAGGGTACCGTTATCGCAAAGAAGCACGGCGGCATCGCCGAGACTTTCACCGTTCGCCGCACTTCTTACGGCGTCGGCGTCGAGCGCGTGTTCCCGGTCAACAGCCCGTTTGTCGAAAAGGTCGAGGTTGTTCGCCGCGGCAAGGTTCGCCGTGCGAAGCTCTTCTACCTGCGTGAACGCACCGGCAAGGCTGCCAAGGTCAAGGCTCGCATCTGAGTACAAGAAGAAGGGGAGGACGGCGTTCGTTCTCCCTTTTTCTTATTTTATATTTTAGCTTAGCCGCTGCCGGAAGGAGGAAACCGGTTACCGATGAACCGCACAAAATCCAATTATGGCCTGCTGGAATGGATTGACTCGCTGGTATTTGCAGCCGTTGCTCTGGCGCTGGTGTTCACGTTTGGCGTGCGCATCGTGCAGGTGGATGGTTCCTCCATGAATCCCGGCCTGGTCAACGGGGAGCGCCTGCTGCTCTCCAGTTTGCCCTATGAGCCGGAGTATGGCGACGTGGTGGTGATTGATAGCTATACCAATTATGGCAAGCTGCTCATCAAGCGGGTGATCGGCAAGGAGGGCGACGTCATCAACATCGACTTTGACACCGGCGTTGTCTACCGCAATGGCGAGCCGCTGGACGAACCCTATACCGCTGAGCCCACCTATCTGTACGAAGGGGTTGATTTTCCCCTGACTGTGCCGGACGGTATGCTTTTTATCATGGGGGATAACCGCAACAACTCCAAGGACAGCCGCTCCCCGGAGATCGGTTTTGTGTCCGAAGGGGACGTGCTGGGCAAGGCGGTGCTGCGCCTGACACCGTTTGACAAATTCGGCCTTATCTCATAATATCATCACTGCAACTGGAGGGGAACCCAATGGACGATATGACAGGGGTCAACCGCCGGGTAATTCAATGGTTCCCCGGCCACATGGCCAAAACTTTGCGCATGATGGAAAAGGAAATCCGCAATGTGGACTGTGTGCTGCAGATCCTGGACGCGCGCATCCCGCTTTCCAGCCTGAACCCTGAAATCGAGCGGATTACCCGGGGCAAACCGCATCTTTATCTCTTGAACAAGGCAGATCTGGCCGACCCGGAAATCACCAAGCAGTGGCTGGACTATTTCAAATCGGCCGGCGCCGGCTGTCTGGCCGTGGATGCCCGCCAGAAAAAGGCAGCCAATGCGGTGCGCGGCCCCATTTTGGCCGAGCTTTCCGCCCTGCTTGCCCGCCGCCGCAGTCGCGGCATGGCGGGGGCCCGAACCCGGGTGATGGTGGTGGGCATCCCCAATGTGGGCAAGTCCACCTTTATCAATTCCTTTGCTGGCGAGGCTCGTGCCAAGGCAGCCAACAAACCCGGTGTCACCCGCGGCAAGCAGTGGATCACCGTGGGCGATTTTGACCTGCTGGATATGCCCGGTGTGCTGTGGAAAAAGTTTGACACGCTGGAAACGGCCACCAATCTGGCATTCATTGGTTCCATCCGGGATGATATCCTGGACATTGAGGAACTGGCCTGCGGCCTGCTCAGCAGTGTGCGGACCATCTATCCCCAGCGCCTGCTGGAACGCTACAAGCTGGACGAGCCTGCCCTGGAACTGTCTGCCTATGACCTGCTTTTGGCCATCGGCGCAAAGCGGGGGATGCTGGTCTCGGGCGGCGAGGTGGACTCCGAGCGCGCTGCCCGGATGCTGGTGGGTGAGTTCCGTGCCAGCAAGTGGGGCCGCATCTCGCTGGAGCGCCCGCCCCGTCCCACAGAGGAGCAGATCGACTGGGAGGATGGGTACGACGCAGCAGAGCCCGGTGCCCCCGCAAAGGAGGAAAGCGATGCCCCGCAAGACGATTGACAGCACCGCTCTCTATGCCTATGATGCGGAGCAGCGCGCCGTCCACGGCGTGCTCTGCGGTGTGGACGAGGCCGGGCGCGGCCCACTTTGCGGGCCGGTTTGCTGTGCGGCGGTGATTCTTGACCCGGACAACCCGGTGGAAGGGGTCAACGACTCCAAAAAGCTCAGCGAAAAGCGCCGTGAGGCACTCTATGAGGAGATCGTTCAAAAGGCGCTGGCCTGGCAGGTGGTTTTTGTCTCTCCGCAGGAGATCGATGAGAAAAATATTCTGTGGGCGACTATGGACGGCATGGCGCAGGCGGTGGCGGCGCTGGAACCAGCCCCCGATTTTGTCCTGGTGGACGGCAACCGCTGCCCGCCCGGCGTAAAACAGCCCTGCCAGGCGGTGGTCAAGGGGGACGCCAACAGTGCCTGCATCGCGGCGGCATCCATCCTGGCCAAAGTCAGCCGTGACCGGTATATGCTGGAGCTGGACAGACAATATCCTCAGTACCAGCTGGCCAAGCATAAGGGCTACCCCACAAAACTGCACTATGAGCTGATTGCCCAATACGGCATCCAGCCCTTTTACCGCCGCAGTTTTTTGAAAAAGCAGGGGTACTGGCCGTGAGCGGCGCCCTGGGCCATACCGGCGAGGCGGTGGCCGCCAAATATTATCTAAAACGCGGCTACCTGTTGCTGAATCACAACTACCGCACCCGCATGGGAGAGTTGGATCTGATCCTGTACAAGGATGGCGGCATTGTGTTTGCCGAAGTCAAGACCCGCACCCGCAGCGATTACGGCCGCCCGGCGGAGGCGGTGGATTTCCGCAAACAGCAGCGGCTGATTGCGGCGGCAAAGCTCTATCTGCAACACAGCCCCTATGCCGACGCCTCCGCCCGGTTTGACGTGGTGGAAGTGATGCCGGTGCCCGGCGGCTGGCAGATACACTGCATCGAGAACGCATTTTCCTGCTGAACACACGGTATTTCGATCAAAATTGGAGGCGCCTTCGGGCGCACCACAAACAGGAAGGGTGTTATCTATGGAATATCAAAGCACACGCGGCGGCAGCACCGGTGTTTCGGCGTCTGAAGCCATTGTCCGCGGCCTTGCGCCGGACGGCGGCCTGTATGTGCCAATGTCCTTCCCCCAGGCAGACCTGGAAGCCTGGCGCAGCCTGCCCTACCCGGAGCTGGCTGCCAAGGTGGTGGGCTGTTTCCTCACCGACTATGACCCGGCGTTTTTGCAAAAGGCGGCTGAGGATACCTACGGCGCTGCCTTCGGCGGCAAAGCCGGCCATGTGGAACAGGTCCGCGAGGGCCTGTACGCCTTGGAGCTGTGGCACGGCCCCACCTGTGCTTTCAAGGATTACGCCCTGCAGCTGATGCCCAAACTGCTGGTCCAGGGCAAAAAGAACCTGCACCGCACCGAGATGACCCGCATCCTGGTTGCCACCTCCGGCGATACCGGCAAGGCGGCTCTCGCGGGCTACGCAGGGCTGGAGGGCATCCAGATCGCGGTATTTTACCCTAATGCTGGCACCAGCGAAATCCAGCGCCTGCAGATGGCCACCCAGCAGGGGAACAATGTGGCGGTGTTTGCGGTAAATGGCAACTTTGACGATGCCCAGACCGGCGTCAAGCGGGTCTTTGCCGACGCCGATGTGGCTGCACAGCTGGAAACGCGGGGCATCCGCCTGTCCAGCGCCAACTCCATCAACTGGGGGCGCCTGGTGCCGCAAATCGTCTACTACTTCTACACTTATTTCCGCCTGGCCGAAACCGGCGCCATGGCCTGGGGCCAGCCGGTGGATTTCTGTGTCCCGACAGGCAACTTCGGCGATATCCTGGCCGGCTATTATGCCAAACGCATGGGCTTGCCGGTGGGGCGGCTGGTCTGCGCTTCCAACGAGAACAATGTCCTCACCGATTTTATCCGCACCGGCACCTACGATGCCCGCCGTGCCTTCCACAAGACCGCGTCCCCGTCCATGGATATCCTGATCTCCAGCAATTTGGAGCGCCTGCTTTATCATGTGTCCGGCAGTGCCGAGAAGGTTGCCGGCTGGATGAAGCAGCTTGCCGCCGAGGGCTGCTACACGGTGGATGCCGATACGCTGGCCGCTGTGCAGGCAAGCTTTGGCTGTGGCTGGGCTGATGACGCCCAGGGGGCGGCCGAGATCCGCAACCGCTTTGAGCAGGACCACTATCTTTGCGATACCCATACCGCTGTGGCCTTCCAGGTGGCCGAAAGCTGCCGCAGCGCTGCCCCGATGGTGGTGCTTTCCACCGCCAGCCCCTTCAAGTTCCCGCGGGATGTGCTGCGGGCGTTGGGAGGCACAGTGTCGGAAAGCGATTTTGACGCGATGGATGCCCTGACCGCTAAAACCGGCTGCCGGGCTCCTGCGGCATTGGCAAACCTTCGGACAATGCCGGTCCGCTTCACCGAGACAATCGCCCCTGGCGAGATTCGCGCCGCAGCCCTGCGGTAAACCGGGGAACAGCAAAAAGCGGGCCTTTTCGCCCGGTACCGCTCCACACAGGAACGGTGCCAGCCGGAAAAGCCCGCCGGTTGTCCACCCGGCCAGTGCCGTCAGATCTCCGAGAAGGTCTCGCACATGGTTTCGCCGGGTTCGGCGCTGCGGTTCTTCACGTGGATTTCTTTTGCGGTGCAGCAGCAGGAACCGTTGTTGTACACGCAGTTTTCCACGTCGCAGCAGATGCCGTTGATCACATTGTTGTCGCTGTTCATATTCATGTTCATAGTCTGTCGGCCTCCTTTCCGCTGCTATTGTGCGCAGGAACTCGACGGCCTATGCGGGAGAGATGTATGGCAATTTTTGCAATCGGCGACCTGCACCTCTCGCTGGGGGGCAGCAAGCCAATGGATATTTTCCCCGGGTGGGAAGGATATCTGCCCAAGCTGGAGGCAAACTGGCGCAAGCTCGTTGCCCCCCAGGATACCGTTGTGCTGGTGGGGGATACCAGCTGGGCCATGAACCTGAGGGATACCCGGGCGGATTTTGCGTTTATTGACAGCTTGCCCGGCCAGAAATGGATCTTGAAGGGCAACCACGATTACTGGTGGACCACCCGTACCAAGATGGACCGCTTCCTCTCGGAAAATGGGTTCTCCACCCTGCACATCCTGCACAATAACGCCTGTATCGTGGATGGAGTGGCCCTGTGCGGCACCCGCGGCTGGCCCTTTGACGATACCGCCGCCCAGGATGCCAAGGTTATGGCCCGGGAGGCCGGCCGGCTGCGGATGTCGCTGGCTGCGGGCGGTGATTGTGAAAAATGGGCGTTTTTGCACTATCCGCCGGTCTATCCCGGTGCATGTGCCCGGGAGCTGGTGGATGTGCTGCATGAGTTTGGCGTAACCCGCTGCTGGTACGGCCACCTGCACGGCAAGGCCATTCATTTCGCGGTCCAGGGCGAGCAGGAGGGCATCCAGTACCGGCTGCTTTCGGCCGACGGGATTGGCTTTTGCCCCGTGAAGATCCGCGGTTGAGCGCAAAAATGCACGAAAAATTTGCATTTCCCTATGGCATTCTGCCATTTGGTATGCTATAATACCTTGTACTGCTATGTTTGGAGGAGTGTTCCCAATGAACCTGATTTCTTGTGAAAAGCTCGAAAAAAGCATGGTCGAGCTTCAGTTTTCCGTTGATGCCGATACCTTTAAGAATGCCGTGACCGCGGCCTACAAGCGCGAGGGTAAAAAATACAACATCCCCGGTTTCCGCCGCGGCAAGGCCCCGCGCCACATGATCGAGAAGATGTACGGCGCGGATGTCTTCCACTATGACGCCATCAACGACCTGTTCCCCGCCGAGTACGAGGCTGCCGTCAAAGAGGCCGGCATCGATATCGTCGGTGCTCCTGAGCCGGAGGTTGTCTCCATGAGCGAGGCTGACGGTGTCACCCTCAAGGTGAAGGTTGCCGTCCGTCCCGAGGTTACCCTGGGCGATTACGCCGGTTTGAATGTCACCAAAAAGGTCCATACTGTCAAGGACAGCGCTGTGGATGCTGAACTGGCCCGTATGCAGGACCGCAATGGCCGCCTGTTGACCCGTGAGGGCGCAGCCGAAAACGGCGACACCGTTGACATCGACTTTGAAGGCTTTGTGGATGGCACCGCATTTGACGGCGGCAAGGCCGAGCACTACTCCCTGGTGCTGGGCAGCAACTCTTTCATCCCCGGCTTTGAGGATCAGATCGTCGGCCATTCTGCCGGTGATGAGTTTGACGTCAACGTCAAATTCCCCGAGGAATATCATGCCGAGGAACTGGCCGGCAAGGATGCCACCTTCAAGATCAAGCTGCATGAGGTCAAGTACAAGGAGCTGCCTGCTCTGGACGATGACTTTGCCAAGGATGTCAGCGAGTATGACACGCTGGACGAGCTGAAGGCTTCCATCCGCAAGGGCATGGAGGACAATGCTGACCGCAGCGCTGACCAGCAGGTCGAGAACGATCTGATCGAGCAGGTTGTCAGCGGTATGCAGGGCGATATCCCCCAGGCTATGTATGACACCCGCGTGGACGAGCTGGTGCGCGATTTTGAGTACCGCCTGTCCCAGCAGGGCCTGAAGCTGGATATGTACCTGAAGTACATGGGCATGACCATGGACCAGCTGCGCGGCCAGTTCGCCGAGCAGGCTGAGAAGCAGGTCAAGATGCGTCTGGCCATGGAAGCCATCGTCGCCAAGGAGAACATCACCGTCTCTGATGAGGAGTTCGACGAGGAAGTCAAGCGCATTGCCGATGCCTACAAGATGGAGGCTGACAAGGTCAAGAGCCTGGTCGATGCCGATGCCGTCAAGAAGGACCTGGCAGTGAACAAGGCTGTCGATTTCGTGAAGGAAAAAGCCAACATCACCACCGAGCAGGTGGAGGATGAAGAAAACGCCTGAGCGTCTTGAATTGAGCGCCTGACGCCATGGCAGGAACGGACCGATACGGTGCAGGGGAGTTAAGCGTAACAGCTTGGTTTGATGCTGCCGTATCGGTTCGTTTGTCCAGCGCCCTTGATCGCACAATGAACCAAATTGATCTGTACAGGAGGGGACTACCATGAGCCTTGTACCGTATGTTGTTGAGCAGACTGCCCGCGGTGAGCGCAGCTACGACATTTTTTCTCGCCTGCTCAATGACCGCATCATTGTTTTGAGCGAGGATGTCAACTCGACCTCCGCCAGCGTCGTTGTTGCCCAGCTGTTGTACCTGGAGGGCCAGGACCCCGAAAAGGACATCAGCTTCTATATCAACAGCCCCGGCGGTTCCATTACGGATGGAATGGCCATCCATGACACCATGCAGTACATCAAGTGCGATGTGTCCACCATCTGCGTGGGCATGGCTGCTTCGATGGGGGCATTCCTGCTGGCCAGTGGCACCAAGGGCAAGCGTTACGCGCTGCCGAACTCTGAGATTCTGATCCATCAGCCGCTGATCGGCGGCCAGGGCGGCGGTCTGTCTGGCCAGGCCACTGACATCAAGATTCACGCTGATCATATGGTCTATATCAAGAACCGTATGAACGAGCTGCTCAGCCAGTACACCGGCCAGCCGCTGGAGGTTTTGCAGCGCGATACCGAGCGTGACAACTATATGACCGCACAGCAGGCCAAGGATTATGGCCTGATCGATGAGATCATCACCAAACACTAACCACGGGGGCTGGAAATGGCAAATAACAATTCCGGCAAGGACGGAAAAGAGCGGGAACTGATCTGCAATTTCTGCGGCAGGTCCCAAAGCCAGGTCGAGCAGTTGATCATCGGCCCGGGCGTGAATATCTGCAAAGACTGCGTTGACATGTGCTACAACGTGCTGTATAAGGACGGCGACCGTCCGGCCCCGCCCCGTGCGGGGGCACAGCGCCGCGGCCGCAACGCCCGTCCCGGTGCCGAGCCGGTGCTGGATATCCATATCCTGACGCCGGCCGAGATCAAGGCGGGTCTGGACCAGTACGTGATCGGCCAGGACGAGGCCAAAAAAGTGCTGGCCGTCTCGGTCTATAACCACTACAAGCGCATCCTGTCCGGCAAGGACAGCGATGTGGAACTGCAAAAATCCAATGTGCTGATGCTGGGGCCTTCCGGCACCGGCAAGACGCTGCTGGCCCAGACGCTGGCCAAAATGCTGGGTGTGCCGTTCGCCATCGCGGACGCCACCACCCTCACCGAGGCCGGTTACGTGGGCGAGGATGTGGAGAACATTCTGCTCAAGCTGATTCAGGCAGCGGACTACGACATCCCCAAGGCGGAGGTCGGCATCATCTACATTGATGAGATCGATAAAATCACCCGCAAGAGTGAGAATCCCTCCATCACCCGCGATGTGGGCGGCGAGGGCGTCCAGCAGGCGCTGCTTAAAATTCTGGAGGGCACGGTCAGCAATGTGCCGCCCCAGGGCGGCCGCAAGCACCCCCAGCAGGAGTTCATCCAGATCAATACACGGAACATCCTGTTCATCTGCGGCGGCGCCTTTGACGGGCTGGAAAAGCTGATCCAGAAGCGCACCGACAATGCTACCATGGGCTTCGGCAGCCAGCTGCGCGCCAATATCGATAAGGACGAGACCCGCCAGAAGCTGCTGCGCCGGGTGGAACCGGATGACCTGGTCAAATTCGGCCTGATCCCTGAGCTGATCGGCCGACTGCCGGTGGTCACCGTTCTTGACCCGTTGGACGAGGATGCCATGATCCGCGTGCTTACTGAGCCGAAGAACAGCATCGTACGCCAGTACCGGGAGCTCTTCGCATTGGATAATGCAGAGCTGGACTTTACCGATGCGGCGCTGCACGCCATCGCCAAAAAGACCATCGAGCGCAAGAGCGGCGCCCGCGGCCTGCGCAGTGTGGTGGAGGAACTGCTGATCCCCATCATGTACGAGATCCCTTCCGACCCCACCATCATCCGTGTCACCATTGACGAGGACACGGTGGAGGGCGGCAAACCCCATCTCGAGTATGGCGCGGTGCGCAAGCGCTATAAAAATCAAAACGCACTGCCCCCGGTCCAACACTGAAAAAGGGGCCGCCAGGCAGAACAAGGGCGCGTTGCAGAACAGAGGTCTGCGGCGCGCCCGCTTTTTGCGTCCCAATACACAACAAGCTAGTAAAAAGCAGAACATATGGCGGCACTTAGGGAAAGAGCGGGTATGGGAAATCCAGCCCCGGCAGTTTTGTGGACGCCTCCTGCGGGAAATCCTCTTTTGGCGATGTAATATTTATGGAATCCGGGCGTTCAGACACCCGGAATAACATGCGGGACCGTTTCCTTCCCTGCATAAAAAATAGTGCGCACGATGTCCCCGGCAAGCTTTGCATTTGCAGCAGAGTATGATAAACTAAACGTATAGATGAAAGCCGGCGGAACGGGGAAAGTTACCGGATGTGCGGCAGGAAATTGAGGGAAGTAAGTTGCAGCGTATCAGAAAAAACAGGGGCATCAAGGGGGCGGCATCCTGGTGTGCCTTTGCGGCATTTTTGTATCTTTTTTGCCAGTATGCATTGCAGACAGCAGCCTCCTTTTTGATGGGGCTGCGCGTGGAGGGGGCTACCCTGGAAAATCCGGTGGGCTTTTCCGCGGCAGGCGTCAATGGGATTCGGCTGATGATTGGAGTCTTGGCATTGATGGGGCCGATCGTCTGGCTGCTGAAGGTGACGCGGCTGAATGTGGAGGATCTGCGCATCGCGCGTCCGCCTCAGTGGTCCCCCTTTTTCTGCTCGATCCTCTTTCTGGGGATTGCCAACGCCGGCAACGTGGTCGGTGCGCTGATCACCCGCCTGACGGGCACGCAGAGCGCGCCCACCACACTGCCGGACGGCGGCATGGAACTGGTTCTGGCATTTTGCACACTTTGCATTCTGCCGGCAGTGGGGGAGGAACTGCTCTTTCGCGGTGCATTACAAGGGCTTATGCATCCCTGCGGCAGTGTGGCTGCCATCTTTGGGCCGGCACTGCTGTTTGCCCTGCTGCACATGGACCTGGCACAGGGGATCACTGCACTGGCGGGTGGTATTTTTTTGGGCTGGCTGGCAGAGCGCACCGGCAGTATCCTGCCTGGCATGATGCTGCACTTTTCAAACAATTGCATTGCTTTTCTGATCCTCTACCTGCAGGCGTATGCGCCGGGCATGGCCGTTACCGGTATCGAGCTGTTTGTTCTTCTGGCATTTCCGCTGGCGGCAATCTGGCTGCTATGGCGTGCCGTGACACAGCAGGGGTTCCGTTTCTCGGACGGTATGCATCCGGGCGTGGATATCAGTGCTGTGTTTTCCAGCCCGGCTTACACGCTGGCTGTTTTGATTCTGCTGGGAGCGACTATTTGGCAGTCTGTGGTGCCGGCATGACAGGGAGAACTGTATGACAGACCAACAACTGATGCAAGAAGCTCTGTGCGAGGCGGAACTCGCCATGAAACTGGGGGAGGTCCCGGTGGGGGCGGTGGTTGCCCGCGATGGTGAGATTGTTGCCCGTGCCCACAATCTGCGGGAAACCGGCAAAAACGCCGTTTACCACGCCGAGCTGCTGGCCATTGATGCGGCCTGCAAGGCGCTGGGTGGCTGGCGGCTGTGGCAGTGCGAGCTGTTTGTCACGCTGGAACCCTGCCCCATGTGCAGCGGCGCGATCATCAACAGCCGGCTTCGTCGGGTGGTATACGGGGCAAAAGACCCCAAAGCCGGCTGCTGTGGTTCGTTGACAGATCTGTTTGCCCTGCCGTTTAACCACCACCCGGTAATTGAGCAGGGGCTTATGGCGGAGGAGGCAGCCGCGCTGCTCCAACAGTTTTTTTTGCACCTGCGCCAAAAGCGTTTGGAACAAAAGGCAAAGCGCAGGATCGAAACCGCACAGCAGGAGGATTGACTATGGCACAGAATATCCTGATCACCGGCGGCAGCAGAGGCATTGGTGCCGCTGCTGTACAGGCATTCGCACAAAACGGGGACAATGTGGCATTCGTCTGGCACAACAGCCAAAAGGCGGCTGAGACGGTGCTGCGGCGCGCCGTACAGGAGGCACCGGAAGGACGATTCCTGGCCCTGCGGGCAGACGTGTCCGATTCCGCACAGATCACCGGCGCCGTACGCGATGCGGAGGAGGCACTGGGGCATATTGATGTGCTGGTCTGCAACGCCGGCATTGCGCAGCAAAAACTGTTCACCGACCTGACCGATGAGGATTGGCGCCGTGTGATGTCGGTGGATCTGGACGGCGCATTCTATACCTGCCGTGCCGTGCTGCCGGGGATGATCCGCCGAAAATATGGTCGGATTTTGTTGGTTTCCAGCATGTGGGGGCAGACCGGTGCCAGCTGCGAGGTACATTATTCTGCGGCAAAGGCCGGTGTAATCGGCCTGACAAAGGCGTTGGCCAAAGAAGAGGCACCCTCCGGTGTGACAGTCAACTGTGTGGCGCCCGGTGTGATTGATACCGATATGATGGCGGCCTTCACGCAGGCGGACCGGCAGGCCCTGGCGGAGGAAACCCCGGTGGGCCGCCTGGGCAACGCCTGGGAGATCGCCCGTACGTTGGTCTTTCTTGCCTCACCGGATGCAGGCTATATCACTGGCCAGGTGATCGGTCAGAACGGCGGACTGGTGATTTGAGGGCTTGGCTGCCACCCTCTGCCTGGGCGGGCAGACTGCATCGCTTTTGGGCTGAAGAAAACAAAAAAAGAATGGCAAATCCTCCTTCTCCTGCATACAATGCAAGCAGGGAAGGGGGATTTGTTTATGGCAGTGTATCAATCCGGGATCGATGTGTCCCGGTATCAGGGCAGCATCAACTGGTCCCGCGTGGCTGCGGCAGGGAAACAGTTCGCAATTGTCCGCTTGGGCTCCTCCAACTCCAAGGGGCTGTATATTGATCCGTATTTTCTTCAAAATGTGAACGGTGCACACACGGCAGGGCTGCGTGTGGGGGCCTACTATTATACCTATGCACGTTCCCAGGCCGAGGTGGCACGGGAACTGGACATCTTTCTTGATGCGCTGGAGGGTCTGCAGCTGGAATACCCCGTCTTTGTGGATGTGGAAGCGGAGCGCCTGACCTCCCTTTCCAGCACCCAGCTGACAGGGCTTGTCCGGTATGCCATGGATATCCTCTATCAGCGCAAATGGTATGCAGGCTGGTACTCTTACACGAATTTTATCAACACCTACCTGAACGCCAGTGAACTGCGGGACTACCCGTTATGGGTGGCGGATTATCGCAGCCGGCTGGGGTATCAGGGCAGCTATACCATGTGGCAGTACAGCGGTTCCGGCACCTGTGACGGTGTCAGCGGTGCGGTGGACCTGGATTACAGTTACACAGACTTTTTGCCGGCTATTCAGGCGGGGGGATTTAACAACTACGGACAGTCCGGACCGGATATGATCCCCGTCAGCGGCTATACTTTGAGCGTATTCGGCACACAGACAGAGTACTTTTACACCGCAAATGTCAACGACATTGTGGGATACCTGCCGCTGGGGCAATATCCGGTTACCCAAATCAGCAGCGGCAGTTATGCGGGCTATAACTGGGTGATTTTTCGATACAATGGCGGCGAATATTGGACGCCGCTGCTGGATGACCGCAATCGCCTGGAAACAGCAGGATAAGCCGTATCATCCTGTTCTGCATAGCTTGTTTCGGCAGGCAGCCAAACGGCCTGGCCGCCGCGGCGCCGTCTGGGCCCCGGCAGGATGCGTCCAGGGATAAGCCTTGCAGAACTTCCCGTATACCAAGCGGAGCCGAATCGTCCGGCTCCGCTTTTCTGTACACCGAGGGGAACGGCAAGCAGAAGAAATCCTCGGCTGGCCTGCCCGGGAAAGCCGGTCCCGCAAAGGGGGACTTCCTCTGAATTCTTTGAAAAAAGTGCGAAAATACTTGTATCTTGCCGCCATATCGAGTATACTAAATTGTATGTCTGAGCCTGTATGTTGTGTGCGATGCGCTTTTTGAAGCGAATTCGGCAAACAGGAAACATGCATAGATGACAAATGAGGGGGATACATCATGGCTGAATATCGCAGCATGGACAAGTCGGAGCTTCTGGCTGAGAAGGAAAAGCTGGAAAAGATGTACAATGACTTCAAGGCCAAGGGCCTGAAGTTGAACATGGCCCGCGGCAAGCCTGGCCCGCACCAGATGGACCTGGCTATGGATCTGCTGAAGATGGAGGATTACACTGCGGCAGACGGCACCGACGCCCGCAACTACGGCAATCTTGAGGGGCTGTACGAGGCCCGCCAGCTGTTTGGCGATGTGATGGGGGTCAAGCCGGAGAACGTTTTTGTGGGCGGCAACTCCAGCCTGCAGCTGATGTATCTTCTGGTCAGCATTGGTTATACCTTCGGCTTCCCGGAGTCTGCCTGCCCCTGGTCCCAGGTGGATCACCCCAAATTCCTCTGCCCCGTGCCCGGTTATGACCGTCATTTCCGCATCACGGAGGAATTCGGCATCGATATGATCAACGTCCCCATGACTCCGCAAGGCCCGGATATGGACATGGTCGAAAAGCTGGTGGCTGAGGACCCCAGCATCAAAGGCATCTGGTGCGTGCCGCAGTATTCCAACCCCGACGGGTACACTTACAGTGATGAGACGGTTCGCCGTTTTGCCGCCATGAAGACTGCCGCCCCGGATTTCAAAATCTTCTGGGACGAGGCTTATATCGTCCATCACCTGACCGACGAAATCATTGAGACACCCGTCCTGCTGGAAGAAAGCAAAAAGTACGGCAACGAGGACCGGGTTTTCATGTTCACCTCCACCAGCAAGATCACCTTCCCCGGTGCCGGTGTTTCCGCCCTGGCCTGCAGCGATAACATGATGAAATATGTCTGCAAGCGCTTTGAGGTCATGATCATCAGCTACGACAAGATGAATCAGCTGCGCCATGTGCGCTTTTTGAAAAACAAGGCGGGCGTTCTGGCCCATATGCTCAAGCATCGCCGCCGTTTGGTTCCCTGCTTCGACGCGGTCAAGACTACCTTTGCCCAGGAGCTGACCCCCTGCGGCGACATTGCCCATTGGACCAATCCCAAGGGCGGTTACTTCATCAGCCTGTACGTGATGCCCGGCTGCGCCAAGCGTGTGGCCCAGCTGTGCAAGGATGCCGGTCTGGTGCTGACTGGCGCAGGCGCTTCCTACCCCTACGGCAAGGACCCGGAGGACTCTCACCTGCGCATCGCGCCCACTTACCCCAGTCTCGGCGAGGTGGAACAGGCCTCTGAGCTTTTGACCGTCTGCGTGCGCCTGGCTGTGGTGGAAAAGCTGCTGGCCGATGCCCAGTGATCGGCTGCATATAAAAAGTCTCGCCCGCGCCAGACGCGGGCATCATTTTGGAGGTACGTATGAGCAAAAAAGGCAGAGCATGGCACTTTATTGTAATAGCCGTGCTGATCCTGGTTTTTGCACTGACTTCTCTGGTTGGTGTCAGCTATCAATACGGTGATGTCAAGCACACTTACATCAAGGGCGTTTCCGATATCCGCTTTGGCATTGATATTCGTGGCGGCGTTGATGTCACCTTCATGCCGGCGGATGGCACCGATGCCACCCAGGAACAGCTCAACGCTGCTCAGACGGTCATCAACGATCGTTTGGTCGGTCTTGGCATTACCGACTACGAGAGTTATGTGGATGCCAATCGGGACCGCATTATTGTCCGCTTCCCCTGGCGCAGTGACGAGACCACCTTTGACCCTCAGCAGGCCATCGATGAGATTGGCACCACCGCTGAGCTGGAATTCCGCGAGGGCAGTACCGCCAGCGGCAACCTGATTCTGACGGGTGACCAGGTAAAATCAGCTTCTCCCATTCGGGATCAGTCTAATGGCGCGTTCATGGTGGAACTGAGCTTTGATGACGAGGGCGCAGAGGCCTTTGCCGATGCCACCACCCGTCTGTCGGCCGAAAACGGCACCATCAGCATCTGGCTGGACGGCGAAAATATCAGCACTGCCACAGTCAATGAGCCGATCACCAATGGCGATGCGGTGATTCAGGGCAACTTTACCGCCGAGGAAGTTCAGACACTGGCCAACCAGATCAATTCCGGTGCGCTGCCGTTTGCCCTTTCGGCCGAGAGCTTCTCCACCATCAGCCCCACACTTGGCTCCCGCAGCCTGGATGTGATGGTGATGGCGGGGGTTCTTGCCTTTGTGGTGATTGCACTCTTGATGATCTTCCGCTATCGGCTGCCCGGCCTGCTGTCGGTGATCTCGCTTTTGGGACAGGTTACAGCCACCTTGGCGGTTGTATCCGGCTTCTTTGCCGTGTTCCCGGGCACAACCCTTACACTGCCCGGCATTGCCGGCATCATCTTGGGCATCGGCATGGGCGTTGACGCCAACGTCATCACTGCCGAGCGTATCCGGGAGGAACTGGCAAAGGGCAAAAGCCTGGATGGTGCCATTTCCAGCGGTTTCCGCATGGGCCTGGCACCGGTAATTGACGGTAACGTCACCATTGTGATCGTTGCCGCGATCCTGATGGGTGCCTTCGGCCCCACCGATGGCTTCTGGGCCACGGTTTTTTCGCCCATCTTCGCCTGGTTTGGCGCTTCCACGGCCGGCACTGTGTATTCCTTTGGCTTTACACTGCTGACCGGCGTGGTCCTCAACTTTATCTTTGGTGTGTGGGCCACCCGCGTCATGATCCGCGGCGCTTCCAGACTGAAGGCCCTGCGCAATCCCTGGCTTTACGGCGGGGAGAAGGACCCGGCAAAAGTCTGGAAAACGCCCAAGATCAACTTTGTGGGTGCGCGCAAAAAGTTCTACGCCATTTCCTGCGCCCTGGTGGTCGTGGTGCTGGTCTTTGTCGGCATTTTCGGCGTTTCGATGGATGTCGAGTTTAAGGGCGGCGCCATGGTCACGCTGGGGTACCAGGGCACTGCGGATTTGAACGAGGTTCAGTCCGCGGTGGAATCCACGCTGAATGTCAGCGATACTACGGTCCAAACCGGAACGGATATTTCCGGTGCACAGACCATGACCATCACGCTGCCCAGCAGCGATACCTTGACTACCGAGGATCTTGACGGCCTGATGGCGGATCTGAACAGCCAGTTCCCGGACAACAACTTTGTCCAGAACGAGGTCAGCAATGTCAACCCCACCATCGGCAAGGAGTTCTTTATCAAGAGCATGGTAGCTGTGGCAGCAGCCTGCGTGTTGATTTTGGTCTACATCGCATTCCGCTTCCGCAAGATTGGCGGCTGGCCTGCCGGCTGTATGGCCATTGTCGCGCTGCTGCACGATATGTTTGTGGTGTTTGGCGTGTTTGTCATCTTCCGCATTCCGCTTAACGGCAACTTTATTGCTGCGATGCTGACCATTCTGGGTTACTCGATCAACGACACCGTTGTGATTTACGACCGTGTGCGGGAGAACAGTGCCCTGTACGGCAAGCGGATGCCGCTGCCGGAGCTGGTCAATCTCTCGATCAACCAGAGCTTCTCCCGCTCGCTGATGACTTCGGTTACCACCTGTATCTCGCTGGCAATTGTCTGTGTGGTTGCCACCGTCTTCCAGATCGAAAGCATCTTCACCTTTGCCATGCCGCTGATGTTTGGCATGATCAGCGGTGTGTACAGTACCATGTGCATTGCCACCCAGCTGTGGGTTGACTGGAAAAGCCGCAAAGGCGCCAGGGCAAAGCAGGCCCGGAAAGCGTGACACGTTGTAAGAGCTGACAGGAGGAATCTCAGTATGAAATGCCCATATTGCGGTGCCGTCGACTCAAAAGTGATTGACTCCCGGCCCACGGAGGACGGCGAAAAGATCCGTCGCCGCCGCGAATGCCTGAGCTGTAAAAAGCGTTTTACCACCTACGAAATCGTTGAGACGGTCCCGCTGATGGTGGTTAAGCGCGACCATTCCCGCGAGGCGTTCGACCGCCAAAAGCTGCTGAACGGCATGCTCCGCGCCTGTGAAAAACGCCCGGTCAGCTATCAGCAGTTGGACGCTGCGGTGAGCAATATCGAGCAGACACTGCTCAACTCCTATGATCGGGAAATAACTTCCATGTACATCGGTGAGCTGGCTATGGAACAGCTCAAGAGCATTGACGATGTGGCCTATGTGCGGTTTGCCTCGGTTTATCGTCAGTTCAGCGACGTGAATACCTTCATGGAAGAATTGAAGGATATGCTGGACAATCGCTCAAAAAACAGCGAGAAATGAGTCCTGCAGCTGGTCCAGCTGCTCGGTAACTCTGCTGGTCTCTACGCCCAGGTCGGCCATGTTGTCGGCCTGGGCGTAGTTGCTTAACAGAGCCAGCGACTCGTTGATCTCATCCAGCAGGCTGCGGCGTACCATCAGGTAAAGCAGGCGACTGTTCTGCCGGCATTGGTCTGCGGCGCTTCGGTATGCATTGCGGGCAATGTCAAAATCCCCGTTCAGTGCAGCCTGGTAGGCCATCTGTACCTGTTGCCGGGTTTGGTCCGTGGCGCTGGTCACAAACCGGCTTGAGGCGATCACAACAGCGCACACCAGCACAAGCAGAACGGCGGCATAAAGGTTTCGCTTCATCTTACGCATCTCCCTGTCACAAAAGTGTATTCCGCCACGGCTTCGGGCAACCGGCAAGCAGCTCTCAGGCTTGTCGGTTGCCCGGGGCCGTTTGTTTTGGGATCAGCAGCGTGCGCTGCTCATTGGCCAAAAGGGCCAATACATCCCGCCGCCGCAACCGGCTATGGGTAAGATAGGCGTTCAGCCAATCCTCGTCCCGATTCAACGCTTTCAAGTTGTCGGTATAGATATGCCGGTCAATCAACAGGGGAAGCAGGGGGGCATCCTCGCCCTTTTCGGGCCGCATTGCAACACTCAGGCTGCCGCTGGGTTCAATCACTCCCCACGCTACATCCTCCGGGGTAAACACCCCCGCGCCCCGCATGGATTCCGCCAGGTCATTGGGCGTGATGCGAAGATGGCGCAGGGCGTCCTCGTCAATGTGTCCATTGCGGATCACAGTCACCGGTTTACCGAACAGCAACCGGGCAAAGGGGGGCAGATACCAGGCGGCGGTGGAATTCAGAATCTCCAGCGCGCACAGAAGCAAAATCGGCAGCAGGCTGGACAGCAATGGCAGCTCTGGCTCCTCGATGCAGATCGATGCCACATTAGAGATCAGAAAGGTTGTAACCAGTTCCGAGGGCTGCAGCTCTCCGATCTGCCGTTTTCCCATCAGGCGCAGCGCGGCGATGGCGACGATGTAAATGACACAGGTCCTTGTAATACTGGAAAGCATGTTGCCCCTCCATTGATAATTTTGCGGCAGTCGGTAACACTATACCCAGGTCCGCTTTTTGCCTATGTGCGGACAGGGAGGTGGAAAACGATGCCGGAAAAAAAGCTGAGCAGTTCTCTGGAAAAAAATATTTCTTATCTGAATTGCATTTTTGCCGCGTCATCCGACTTTTATACCAAGCAGGTCACATTGTCCGGCGTACCCTGTGCCATTGCACTCTTCACGGGCATTTCCTCGCCGGAAAAGCTGTGGATTATGGCACTGGACGCTCTGCAAAAGCTGGACATTCCCTCGCCGAACGGGGACGCTCTGCTCAATTATTTGCTGACCGAAAGTGCAGTTCCTGCCGATAGCAGCGCCATCGCAGACTGGAAGGACCTGATCGAAAAACTGGCCAATGGCATGTCGGTGCTGATGCTGGATGGCTGCGACCGTGCACTGGCGGTTTCCACGCAGGAAATGCCGCAGCGGGCGGTGGGTCAGCCCAACGGGGAAGGGGACATCCGGGGCTCCCAGGAGGCTTTCACTGAGCTGCTGCGCAACAACGTATCCCTGCTGCGGCGCCAGTTCCGCACCGAAACCTTTGTGGCCGAGATCCACACCGCTGACACGCGCACCGGCACCGAGTATGCCCTCTGTTATGACAGCGAGTTTGCTCCTGCCGAGCTGGTTGCGGCATTGCGCCGAAAGCTGCAGGCAGTGCGCATCCCGGTACTGTTGGACACCGCCTATTTTGCCTCTTTCTTAAAGCAGGACAAACTGAACCTGCTGCCCGCAGCAGCCTACACCGAGCGCACGGCCACCGCTGCTGCCCGCATCTGTGAAGGAAAGGTGGTTATCCTGGTATCCGGCAGTCCCACTGCTATGGTTGTGCCCAGCTTTTTCAGCGAACACTTCGTCAGCCTGGACGACTATGCCTCAGGCGCCGTTTTTGCCGGGATGATCCGGATCCTCAAGTATCTGGCGTTTCTTCTCAGCGTGTTTGGCCCCGCGCTGTATGTGATGGCAGTGGAGTTTGCACCGGAAACCATTCCCATCAAATTGCTGGCCAGGCTGGCCCAGGCGGAAGCCGCCACGCCGTTGCCGCTGGTGTTGGAGGTGCTGTGCATCACGCTGTTGCTGGAAATCGTACGGGAAGCGGGGCTTCGCGCACCAAAATCCATCGGCCACACAGTCAGCCTGGTTGGCGCGTTGATCCTGGGGGAAACCGCGGTCTCCGCCGGTATTGTCAGCACACCGGTTTTGACGATGGCGGCCGCCGCCACCGTTGCAACCCTGGCGGTGCCTTCCCTATATGAGCAGTCCATCCTGTTCCGGTTTATTCTGATTCTTTTGGCAGGCACGTTTGGACTGCCGGGGGTGGCTTGCGGTGCGGTTGTCCTGCTGTCGATGGCCTGCGGCACAGAACCGTTCGGCTACAATTACCTTTACCCGCTGGTGCCTCCGGGCAGGGCTTCCTGGCGGGATGGTGTGGTGCGCGCAATCTGGAGCATATTGGGCCGGAAAGGATATGCGGTGGGCGATCATGAAAGAAAATAATCCCAGTTTGTTTGGTGCGCTGCTGCTCAGCCTGTTTGTGCGCAGTTTGCTGCAGGTGCAGGCTGCCTTCTGGACGCGCAGCGGCTTGCTGACTCTGCTGCCGGGAATTCTTTTTCAGGCAGCGGTGGGCTGCCTGTTTGCCAGGTGCTGGCGTGTGGGCAGCTGCCTGCCGTTGAAAGTGCTGTTCGTATGGGTTCTGGCCATCAGCGCGGCACAGGATGTTCTGAACCTTTGGGGGTTGTACACCGAAGCATATCCCGATGCCGTAAGCCTGTTTGGCATTTGCCTGACGGTTGCGGTTCCGGTCCTCTACCTGCGGCGGGCGTCGGCATTGGCGCAGACAGCCAATGTGGTGCTGGGGCTGTTGCTGGCAGCGTGCGCCCTGCTTTGGATCTCCTTGGCCGACCGCCTTGCCGTGACAAACCTGCAAACCGATGTGGCGGACGCAGCCTCCATGGGGCGCGCACTGGCAGCACACTGCACCATTTATCCTGAACTGCTTTTGCCGGCCCTCTGGCCAGACAGTGACAAGCGGGGGCACAACGCCGTCCTGCGCCTGGCTGTGTTCAGCGGGCTGTTCCAGACCGGGATGCATCTTCTGCTGGAGTTGTTTTTTGGCGCCGCCATGCCGCGGGCATGGAACCCGGTGCATCGGATGGCGCGCTGCGGCAGCCTTTCCATTTTTGACCGGCTGGAATGGCTGCAACTGATCGTTTGGACCATGGCAGTGGCAGTCAAGCTGGCACTTTGCCTGTATGCGGGCACCCGGCTGCTGGGAGGCAAAGGCGTGAACGAGAACAACATGAACGGGCTGCCTGCTTTCACAGGCATAGCGGCAGGGTTTGAGCTGTTCTGTCTGTTGCTTGAACAAAGCGATTTTACCGCAGCTGCGGAATGGCTAGTGCCCCTTGGCGTTTGGGCCCTGGTGACACTGACGGCTGTGACGGGAGGGATACGATGTCTGGCAAAAAGACTGTTTTTCGGGCGGCGGGCGCACTGATGGCACTGCTTTTTTCATTGCTGTTGTCTGGGTGCGGCGGCAAGCCGCTGGTGGAGCGGGAAATCGTGCGGGCAATGTTCTTCCTGCCCCACGCGGGCGGCTGCCAGGCGGTTTTGCTGTTGCAAGATCAGGAAAGCGAGAAGCCCACCGCATACACCACGGCCAGTGGCACTGGGAAAACCGCGGCCCGGGCGCTGGCGGATGCAGTACAGGGGTTGCCCGGCACACCGTTTTACGGGGTGATGGATTTGGCCGTCATGCCGGCCGATAGCAATTGGGAACAGCTGCAGGCAATGGTTGACCTGATCCGGGATACCGCACAGCCCTCGCCGGAGGTATCCCTCTACCTGATTGAGGACGCAGATGCAGCCCTTCTTCCGGATCAGGCCGGGCAAATGTATGATGCGATTCAGCAGTGTGAAAAGCGTTATCACCTGCAGTGCGGGCTGGAAACGCTGGGGCAGCAGGAAGGCTGTGCTGCCATACCGGTTTATGGCGGGCTGCCATATGGGTTTACCCTTCAGACGAGCGACGATACGCGCCGGCAATATCAGGAACCGGTGGATGCTCAGCTGGCCGCCGTGCTCTGCGGTCAGACTGACCGGTTGGACATGATGTTTGGCGATGGAGCTTACAGCTGCCAGGCTGCGGCCCGTACCATCTGCCAGGCTGACCCGGAACGTCTCAATGTCCGTTTGATTCTCTCTGACACGCGCCTCGCAGCGTTGCATGAAGAAAGCGAAAGTTCTGAAACGGAAGCGATTTCTGCGGCACTCACCTACGCCTTGCAGCAGGCGTTCGCCCGTCTTTGTGCCGATGCGGAGAATATGCAGGTGGACCCCTATCGTTTTCGCTTCGGGGAAACCGGTCTTCTCGGTTCCGGTGCACCTCCGCTGCCAGTGACATTGCAGGTGGAGTTTGCCTAGGGCATATCCACTCCCCCTGACGCTGCTTTTGTCTTTGCGCAGATATACGAAATGCCGGCTGTCATTCGCAGACAAAACGAATGGCAGCCGGCTTTTTGCATGGACGGATCAGGATAGGGAAGAGGGACGGTTCAGGTTGATCACATCCCGATCGCTCAAGAAGGTCTGGAAATTGTACAAAATCAGGATCTGATCGTAACCTTCCTTCTCGATGAGGGAATCCAGCCCATAATGATAACCACGGAAATCCACCACGCCGATCTTGGCATAATTGGCCGTCAGGTAGGGGACAAAGCAGTTGGCGTAGCTGTCCTTTACTACCAGAATGGACCCTGTCCCGTCACCTTCAATGGTCGTGTACCCGTTGTTGCCGCCCAGAAAAGCACCGTACTTGTCGCGGGTGGCAAACTTGTCCGTATGGTACATGGTGCCGGTTTCCGCGGGGGTGAAATCAGCCTCTCCGTTTACGGTGTAAATGGTCATCGGGTTGCTCAGCGGATAATAGGTAATGGTATCCGGCAGCGCGTTCCAGTACCGGGTGGAGGAATAGTGGGTACCGTAAAAATTGTTTACATCCACGGCCTCGTGGGCGGCGGGGTCAAAGGGGACAAGGCCCTGCTGCACACAAAACTGCTCATATGCCACGTAGGCCCCGTGAGTGGTCCAATGATGATCGGTGTGGAAATAGAGGTACTCGTCCTTGTGACCCCCATACACCTCCCGCAGATCGATCACCGAGGCGTAGGGGCTGACAGTCGCAAATACCTGGTCCAGCAGCCCGTTTTCATTGAGCATCGGCGCCGCAAGCGGCAAATCCTCTGTGTAGATCACGCTGGCGGACGGCGCCAGCAGAAAGGTTACCCGGCCGGGATAGCGCTGTGCAAATTCAGCCACGGCGTCGGCATTCGTATCCAATCTTGCGGTGTCCGGTGTGCCGAACTGTTTGGTGAACAGCCAGTGATCCTTCCCCAGCAGGATGCCGTTCTGCTCTGTCTTTTGCAGCACAAGGGCATTGACATTGCTCTGCATATCGATCCAGACATCACGGAAGGCCACCTGGTCCTGCATATACTCTCCAAAGTCACCGGTCCAGCTGCCGTCCAGCAGTGCGGCTGGGCGAAAAGCGGGCAGCTGTTTCAGCGCACGATTCTCCAGCTCAGAGATTCGCCGCTTGGGCCAGAACAGATTCAGGAGGGCAAAGCCGAACAGCATCACAAAAAACAGGATCAGTACCGGGTACACTTGCCGGCTGGTTTTCCTCCTGGTACGGTATACATATTTCAAAGCGAACCCCTCCTCTCAGAAGCCGGCATACAGCGGCGAATTGTTGGTGGACGCCACCACAAAGGCCACCGAAAGCACCATCACGCAGCCCACCAGTACCGTGCGCAGAACGGCATGCTTCTTGGCCCACTGCCAGAACATGCCCGGCAGAGCGGTGGAGAACAGCACCCCCAAAATCAGCAGGACACCGTAGTTGCGCAGATAATATACCGGCGAGATCCCACCGGACGGGATAAACAGCCGGCTCATTAGCAGCGGCAGCTCGGCGCCGGCCACATTTGCCGTGAAGATGCCCCAGCCCAGAACGATAAAAAATAGTGTGTAGATGTGCGGCCAGACCCGGCCCTTTTTCAGGTACTTGAGCAGGAAGATCTTTTCGATGGTCAGCAGGACAAAGTAGTATAAGCCCCAACAGATGAAGTTCCAACTGGCGCCGTGCCAGATGCCGGTCAGTGCCCAGACCACCAGCATATTGAACAGCTGGCGGGGCAGCCCGCGGCGGTTGCCGCCCAGCGGGATGTAAATATAGTCCCGGAACCAGGAGGACAGCGAAATATGCCATCTGCGCCAGAATTCCGTGATACTGGAGGAAATGTACGGCAGATCAAAGTTGGCAGGGCAGTCAAAGCCCATCAGCTTACTCAGGCCATTGCTCATCTCTGAGTAACCGGCAAAGTCAAAATAGAGCTGCAGAGAGTAGGCTGCGATGCCCAGCCAGGCCAAAGGCGTGGACACATTGGCCAGGCCGATTTCCTCCGACAGCAGGTCACTCCACAGTGCGCCGATCGAATCAGCCAAAATGACCTTTTTAGCCAATCCGAACACAAACATTTCAGCGCCGGCCTCCATCTGTGCGGCGTGGCAGCGGTGCCGTGTGGCGTGAAGGGCGGGGGCCATGTCACGGTACTTGACGATAGGCCCCACCAGCAGCTGCGGAAAAAACAGCACATAGGCGGCAAAAGTGATCGGATTGCGCTCAGCCTCCGTTTTGCCGGTATATACATCCGCAACATAGCTGATGACCTTGAATACGTAGTAGCTGATGCCCAGGGGCAGCACATCCAGAAAGCTCAACTGCGCCAGCCCGGCAGAGGTAATCTGGTTGACCGTATCAATCAGAAAATTGGTGTATTTGAAAAAGACCAGTGCCGCTGCACTGCACAAAATGGGCAAAACCAGGCAAAAAATCCTGCCGGCTCTGTGCTTCACACGGGGAAGGATCAGGCCAAACAGGTAGTTGATCACAATCAACACTGTGATCAACGGAAGATATTCCACCCCGGCCCAGCAGTAAAAGATGACACTCTCCAGCAAGAGAACCAGATTTTTCAAGTGCCCCGGCACGAGATAGTACACCGCCAATGCCACAGGCAAAAAACCAAACAGAAACACAACACTGTTAAATACCAACCCTTGCGACTCCACGGCATGACCTCCTCAACGAAGCAGCAGGCCGTTACCCAAACAGCGGGTAGCGGCCTGCCGGCAGGCAGCCGCAATCAGGCAGCTGCGCTTTCAATATTCGGAAAATTACGCTACAAACCGAAAAATCCTCTCAGGCCAAGGCACCGTTAATAGCGGTGTCAATGTCCGCGTAATCGGGACCGTTCACACCGGCGATGACCATCACCACAATGTTGCCTTCCGAGACGATGCGGGCATCCTCTGCCTTTTCAATTTTGGCGGCGTCATCGGCATAAAGGCTGGTCGTCATGGACGCTTTGTAATCGTTCAGGGCAGCAAGCACAGCGTCCATGCTGCCATCCTGCACCTGTGCGGCAAAGACCAGCGCGCAATCATCCTGATTGTTGGTAACATCACCGTCAAAGGCCACGATCTGGTCAGGGGAAATGCCCATGTCGAATTCCAGCGAAGTCTCGTTGATCTCGCGCGGGTTGGGGATCTCATTGACTGCCTCAATGGCAGAAACGATGGAAGCCAGTTTCTCGGTATCGGCCGTGGCGGGAACGGCAGAGCTCTGGCTCTCACTGGAGCTGCTGTCCGGGGTGGCCGTCGCGCCGGATTCATCCGAGACTTGTGCGCTGGAGGAGCTGGGGGTGCTCTCGGAAGACTGCGGGGCGGAGCCGCCGTTGCAGCCGGCCATCAGGACAGCGCAAAGAGACAATGCACAAACAGTGCAGATCAGTTTTTTCATTGGTGGTTACCTCCGAAATTTATTGTTTAGTATGGCAAAATTCGGTTGCCGTCATACAGGTCTGTCACAAGAAACAGATGGTGCAAATCCGAATCATCCTCTTTTCTTAAGGATATTATTAGGATACACTATTCCCCCCTGTTTTTCAACCCCTGACAGATGTAAAAACAATGGCAGAAGAGGGGTGGAAAATATGGTCGAAGCAGGATACCTCACGGTAATACGATGTGGACATTTTGCCATTCGGCGCGAAAAAGCAGAAGTGAGCCCGCAAACGCACGAAAATTTCGTCTGAAACACGGATTGACAAACCTGACTCTTTGCGATATAATTACCAATACTGATGCGGGTTTAGCTCATCCGGTAGAGTGACTGCTTCCCAAGCAGTAGGTGGCGAGTTCGAGACTCGTAACCCGCTCCAAAAAAGCCACGATAAAGCGCAGTGATTTTGTGCCTTATCGTGGCCTTTTCTTTGCTTCTGATCGTACTTGATGTGTGGTGCTATGGCAGGGTTAGGCCCATAACGTTCGAGGCGGATCAAAACCGGGAATGTCCATCCGATTCGGCGGGCTTTCCGCCAAGCATTTCATGACGGCAGATCGCCGGATGCCTTTGCTTGAGCCGTCCCCCCTTTGGTTGACAAGCGCCGACGGTGCGCGATATTATTATAAATACGAACGGGCCCGCAGTTCCACGGAAGGGACAGGGGTCGCCGACCACTTTATTAAGAGGGAAAGGGGCCGGAGGGGGAACCCCCTCCCCGGAACGAAAAGGAAAGGGCTGTATCCAATGGGTTTCAATTATTTGAGAAAGCTGCCGACGCCCGCCGAGATCCGCGCCATGTATCCGC
>CALXHQ010000026.1 GCA_944388145.1 uncultured Gemmiger sp.
GACGTGACGCGTGCGCTAGTAATCCAGGGTTTCACCCGTCTGTGCAAAACCCCCGGCTTCGCCGGGGGATATTTATTTGTTTCTGGCACCGATTTCTTTGTTGCATATTGCGTCATTTCAAGCCTATCCGGTCCGCCTTCTGCATGGCAGCTCCGCGCAGAAAGTTGCACCGCCGCCGGGGGTGTCCTGCACCCAGATTCTGCCGCCATGCAGCAATACCAACTCCCGGGCGACGGCCAGTCCGAGCCCATAATGGTGATGATCCTCATAGAGAGGGCTGCTGTAAAAGCGCTCAAAAATCCGCTTCCGGTCAGCGGGGGCTACGCCGGGGCCCTGGTCAACAACCCGGAACTGAACGCGGCCGTTGATCTGTAAAATCTGCAGCCGGATTGTTGTGTGTTCCGGGGCAAACCGCAGTGCGTTGTCCACCAGGATAGTCAGCAGCTGACGCAGCCGATAACTGTCGCATGGCAGAGGAGAAACCTCCCCGTTCGGCAACTCCGCCTGAATGCTGTGCCCGGACTGTGTGGCCAGCGGCTCCATGCTCTCGGCAAAATCCAGCAGGAAAGTATCCGGCGCCAATGTCTCCAGCTGCAGCCTGCGGCGTGCACTGGCACCTGCACTCAACAAAAGCAGTTCGTCCACCAGGGTGCCCATCCGCTTGGCCTCGGAATCGATGGTGTGCAGCGATCTGTCCGCCCTGTCCGGTTGTTGGAGCGCCGCCCCCACATTGGCGCGGATTACAGCCAGCGGGGTGCGCAGCTCATGCCCGGCGACACTCAAGAATTGCTGCTGCCGGTCCATCGCCTCGCCCACCGGCCGGATGGCCCGGCCTGCCACAAACCAACAGATCAGGCAAATCATCAGCCAGGCGGCAACGCCCACCAGCACAAACAACAAGATCAGACGGGCCAGATATGCCTGTTCCACGGCCAAATCTTGTGCAGCCAGCAGGGCGGTCCATCGGTCTTCCTCCATATGCAAACGCATTGTACAGCGATAATTTCGCCCGTCCGCAGCCGTCAGGGAAAAGGCCGGCGCTGATGTATTGAGTTCCCACATGGGGCAGCTGTCCAGGTCCACCGTGTAATACTGCTCTGCCTCATCGCGGACAGCCTGCAGCAAGGTTTGGTCTGCGGCACTGCGACGGCTGCTGTACAATAGCGGAACGCCGTTCTCTTCCAGGCGAACCAAAACATCGCTTCCTGTTTCCAACTGCTGTAGCCAGCCGTCCTCCAGCTGGTTGAATTGCTCCCACTGGTATTGCAGCTGGTCCACCACGCCGTCAAATGCATCCTGCCGGGCGGATGTGTACTGTTCGCCGGCAATCCGACAGTCAAACCCCAGCACAACAGCCAGCACCGCACCGGTGAGCAGTGCCGCCAGCAATGTGATACGCAGGCGCAGATTTCTCAGCATACCGGTACCTCCAGGCAATAGCCGGCGCCTCGCCGCGTTTGCAGAACTGTGTGGCTGCCCACCAGTTTCAGCCGGCGTCGCACCAGATGGATATAATTGTCGATATTACCACTCTCCACCTCACTATCGGGTCCCCACACATGCAGCAGGATCCGCTCCCGAGAAACGACACTGCCGGCATTGCGCATCAGAAGTTCCAGCATGGCGCACTCCCGGCCGGAAAGACTGTGGGTACCTGCCGGTCCGGTCAACAGCCGCAGCTTTGGCTGTAAGGTCAGATCGCCCCGGCACAGACTTTCATTTGGCTCCAATTCGGCCGGACGGCGGCACAATGCCCGAATACGGGCCAGCAGTTCCTCTGTGGCAAAGGGTTTGGGCAGGTAATCGTCGGCGCCGGCATCCAGACCGGCAACCCGGTCACCCACTGCGTCCAATGCGGTCAGCATCAGGACCGGGGTATGCACCCCGGCATCCCGGGCCTGACGAAGCACCGACAACCCGTCCAAGCCGGGCAGCATCCGGTCAAGAAGCACCAGATCATAGCTGCCGCTGCACATCAGATCCAGCGCATCCGTGCCGGTTTCACAGCAATCCACTGTATAGCGGTTGGCATTCAAGATGTCCCGCAGCGCTTCCTGCAAAGCGGTCTCATCCTCCACAAGCAGAACCCGCATGGTCTCACCGTCCTTTTCCCTATACTTTTACTCATCATTATAATACCGGAACATCACTCTAAACAATCTCTAAATGATTTAGAGCCACTTTACAGGTCCGGGCGCTACAATAGGCCCAGAAAAACTACAAAGGAGGAACGGCGACATGAGACAGCTTAAGAAATGGTGTGCAGGCATTTTGGCCGGTCTGTTTGCTGTCACGCTGGCAGGCTGCGCTGCTGTGCCGGGGCAGCAGGAAACCACGGGTGACAACACGGTACAATCCTTGACCGGTGGTTATCTGGAGGAGGATATTTCTCCCGACCACAATGACAACGTGGGACTGTATGCGGTGGGAGATGTCCTGCACGCGGTTACCATCGAAAATGCTGCTGCTCCGCTTCAGCAGCAAATTGCTCACTGGTACACCATGGGGCCGGACGGCAGCTGGCAAGAAAATGAAGCCAATGGATTTGCCGATGCCGCCGCGCAGGTTCCGGAGGCTTCCGCGGCATTGTGCAACGCCTATCTGGCCCAGGATGGCAGCCTGTACTGGCGCATCACTGTTATTCGCGAAGAACCGGAAAAAACCAGCCAGAGCTATCTTTTTGCGGTTCAGGACGGCAAGGCCCGGCTGCTGGACACCCCGCCCGTCGGGGAAGTCTCCCTCTGGATGGATGACACCACCACAGCGCTGGCTGTTTGCGGCGACACCATCCTCGTCACAGACAATACCATGGAACCACACGCCTACGATAACCAGGGCAACCCGGCTCCGATGAAATTTCCGGACATACAGGGACGGCTTCTCTGCGGCAATGCGACAGGGTACTACTGGTTGGACGCCCAAAGCAACCTCCAGTATTGCCTGGTGGGTGGAACTACCGTCGAGACGGTCCTGGATGGCAGCCGCTATGCACTCACCAGTCCCGGGATGCACGTCCGATCCGCCGCTGCCATTGATGATGATACAATCTATATTCAGATGTCGGACGGCAACATATCCAGTCAAAATCAGGAGCTCTATCGTTATCGCTGGGACGAAACTCTGGAGGTTGTGCAAGGCGGGGAACTGACGGTATTCAGTCTGTATCAATCCCGTACAGTGGAGGCAGCCGTGGATGAGATGATCAAGCAAACCGGTGCCGGCGTGACCTATACCTATGCACTGGGGGAATCCACTGAAAACGGTCAAGCAGTGGTTACCGGCAGCCGGGAGGATGCACTGACACAGCTGAATACCCAGCTGCTGGCCGGCAGCGGTCCCGATGTGATTATCCTGGATGATATGCCGGTACAGAGTATGATCGAAAAAGGGGTGCTGGCTGACCTGACCGGCATAATCAACACTGACGGCTTGCTGAGCAATATGGCCGGGGTTTGGCAGACAGATGCGGGGCTCTACGCCGTACCGGCTCGATGCGTACCGCTCCTGTTCGGCGGCATCGACACGGTCATGGCCGACATTCCGGATGCCGAAACGTTGGCGCAGCGGCTTGCAGCGGAACCGAACATCAACGAGGCAGAATATAACTGGCAGACTGATCCTATCCCGCTGATGGCTTTCCGCAATACCGAGCAGCTGTTTGACACCTTCTATCCGCTGTATGCCGGGGAAATTTGGCAGAACAATGAACTGAATGCAGCTGCCTGCCGCACGTTCCTTGAAATGCTGAACCGGATCTGCCAGGGCGGAGGGCGCAGCCTGAACATCGCAGATGCTGCAGCCTCCGTTTACAGCGGCACATCCTACTACACCCCTTCAAACGGTACAAGCGGCAGCTTTATGAACGCCGGCAGCAACGCTTTTTGCGATCTGGAATACTCCTTGAGCGGGTTGGGCAGCTACTTCCAATATTACACTGAGATCTCCGGCAACCCAACCACTGCCACAGTACGGGCCATGACCACGGCCGCAGGGCAAAGCTGCATCCAGCCATCTTGCGTAGCGGGCATCAACGCATCGTCACAAAATCCGGAAGGCGCTGCGCAGTTTTTACAGATCCTGCTGGGCCAGACTGTGCAGGAACAGGACACGTACGACGGATATCCTACACTGGCCACTGCCGTACAGGCACAGTGGCAGGCGGGGCTGTCCAACTCTGGCGTCCAAAGCAACACTGATATGGCTGCCGTTCTCCAGGAAATGGACGTGGTACAGCCCTCCACCGTACTGCGCAGTGCCATGCTGCAGGCCATGCAATGTTACCTGGAAAGCGGCAGCGCGGAAGAAGCGATTCAGACCGCCCGGGATACCGCAGTCCTTTGGCTGGCAGAGCAATGATCCGCCATATCCGGGAACGCCGCTGGTGCCGGCGCCCAATGCCATTCTGCAAGCGGCAGAACCGCCGGGCCGCCGCTCTGCTGCTGGCCCCCAGCCTGGCGGGCGTGGCAGTGTTTTACCTGCTGCCATTTGCCGAGGTTTTGCGCCGCAGTTTTACCGATGCTATGGGTCGCCGATTTGTCGGTCTGACCAACTATCAAACCGTACTGAACAATGATGCCTTTCGCCTTGCCGCGGCCAATACGGCAAAATTTGTGGGCATCTGCATCCCGTTGCTGCTGGCACTTAGCCTGATACTGGCCCTGCTGGTCCGGGCAACGGGGCCGCAGCGCGGCAAAGGTTTTCGGAGCTTGTTTTTGCTGCCGATGGTCATTCCGGTGGCAAGCATCGTTCTTTTGTGGAAGGTACTGTTTGCCGACTCTGGCCTGATGAATACAGCGCTGGGGGCGGCAGGTATCCCCCCGATAGACTTTATGGGCAGTGATGCAGCGTTCTGGATATTGATTGTCACTTATCTGTGGAAGAACAGTGGCTATGATATGATCCTATGGATCGCAGGTCTCGACCGCATCCCGGCCGCACAGTATGAGGCAGCTGCGGTGGACGGCGCCAATGCCTGGCAGATGTTTAGAGCCATCACCTGGCCTGGATTGCGCCCGACGTTGGGGATTACCGCACTGCTCAGCCTGATCAACAGTTTCAAAGTCTTTCGGGAAGCCTACCTGGTGGCAGGTGCTTATCCCCATCCAAGTATGTATCTTTTACAGCATCTGTTCAACAACTGGTTTTTGAATTTGGAGCTGGGCCGTATTACAGCCGCCGCAATCCTGGTTGTGCTGGCCTTGCTGGCTTGCGGGAGCATTGGGCTGGCTGTAAGGCGGTTCCAGAGAAGGAATCAACCATGAAACGCTGCCATCTGCCCTGTATCCTGATTTTGTTTCTGCTGTCTCTGTTTACCCTGTGGGTGCTCTGGTTCATGGCTATGGGGGCACTCACGCCGGAAGATGAGCTGATTGCCACTATCGGCCCGGCTCTTCAGGGAGAGGAACACTCTGCCACCTGGTGCTTGCTGCCCAGCTGGCCCACTTTGCAGCCGATGGCAGAGCTGTTGCTGGATACCCCCATCTTTTTCACCATGTTTTGGAATGGATGCAAACTGGTGTTTCCACAGGTTCTGGGCCAGCTGGTGGTGGCAGCGCCCGCTGCCTGGGCCTTCAGCAAACTGCCATTTCCAGGGCGGAAAATACTCTATGCCATTTATCTGCTTTTGATGGTATTGCCGTTTCAGATCACCATGGTTCCCAATTATCTGGTGCTGGACAATCTTGGCCTGATGGACACCTCGTTGGCCGTAATTCTGCCGGGAATTTTTTCGGCCTTCCCGGTATTGATTATGAAAAAAGGATTTGATGCAATCCCGGACGTCCTTTTGGATGCTGCCGCCCTGGACGGCGCCGGGCCATTGCGCAGCTTTGCTGCGATCGGCCTGCCGTTGGGCTTTCCGGGCATCCTCAGCGCTTTACTGCTGGACGGCATCGAGGCCTGGAACGCCATTGAGCAGCCGATGATGTTTTTGAGGGATCGGGCAGACTGGCCCCTGAGCCTGTACCTTTCCGATGTTACGGTGGAGGGGCTTGGACTTGCCATGGCTGCCAGCCTAATTTTGCTGGCTCCGCCACCTTTGCTGTTTGCGGCGGGGCAAAAGTATTTGGAACGGGGAATTGGGCTGTCCGTGTCTACAGGGGAGAATGTATAATGAATGAGATCCCACGCAAAAAGCCGCTGCGGCAAACCACAATATCTCAGCAGGCTGGCCGGTTGAGGCTCGCAACCAGCCGTCTGCGGAAATTCCTGCATCGAAAGAAACGGGCAGCGTCGGCTGCAAACAGCAAAGCCGTACGGTATACCCTCCGCTTCTTTGCGGTCATGCTGATCTTGACCTTGTTGGCGCGGGGGACATCCGGTGTCAACATGCCGCGGGTCAAACTGCAGTCACCAACCTCCGGGGTGATCCTTCAGCAGACAACCGTTCCGGCGAGCATTACAGCTCGGCAGGGCGAGGATGTTCCTCTGCCCGCTGACGTTACAGTGGAATACCTGGCTGTCTCTAAAGGGCAAAGCCTGAAAAAGGGGGACGTCATCCTTCAGCTGGACAGTGAGGAGCTTGCGGATACTCTGGCCGCGGCAAAAGTACAGCTCAGCCAGCAGCAGGCACAATATGCAAGTCTGACGGCTTCCCATCCAGTGGATGCCAGTGGCGTGTCCGGGGCGCAGACAGCGCTGACACAAGCACAGCAGGATTACGAGCGGGCGGCGCTTCGGGCGCAGATTGCGGTGGACGACGCCTCCGTTCAGCAGCAGAAGGCACAGCGGGAGTATGATACAGCAACGCAAACGCTTGACACCCTGCAAAACCAGGCTCAGACAATGGCTACCCCGGAGCAGGCGCAGGTAGACCAGGCTCAGCAGCAAGTCGATGCCGCTGCTGCTGCCCTGGAGGCAGCCGAAAGAGCGCTGCGTGACGCAAAGCTCTCCCAGGAAGATGCCCTGTTGTCTGCTCAGCGTACGGTAGACAATGCTGAAACCGCGCTGGCACAGGCCGGCAGTTCCTACGATCAGGCAAAACAGGATGCCGGGCTTGCAGTCCAATCCAATTCGGCGGATGCTGCCGCACTGAATCTGCAAATTCAGGATACGGAAACGCAGATTGTGCAGCTGGAGCAGCTGCTGCAAACGGACGGGAAAGTAACTGCTGCCTATGACACCCAGGTCCTTCTATGCAATCTTCAGCAGGGAGCTCCCTGCCCGGCGGGCGCGGCGCTTCAGCTGTCAGCCCCGGACACCAGTCTTGCCGCACAGTTTACGCTGCCCGAGGAAGAAGCGGGTCGTTTGACGGCAGGCCACCCGGTGACCATCCGTCAGGGCCAATCCAATGTGCAGACAACGGTCCAGATGGTTTCCCCAGCGGACGGAGACGGCAATTGCCAGGTTACGGACGAATTGCCGCAGAATATCGCCGGCAGCATTGTGCCGGATTCCGCCGCTCAGGCGGAAATTACATTTTCCCGCAATGAATACCGTGTCTGCCTGCCTACATCTGCCATTCGGCAGGACAGCAGCGGCAATTTTGTGTTGACGGTGCAACAGCGACAGTCGACCTTCGGGATTACAAATCTCGCGATGCGGATACCGGTGACGGTGGTGGAAACGGACAGCACCGGCCAGTACACTGCAATCGAGGAGGTGGTGGAGGGGCCGGTGATTGTCTCCGCTGACCGTGCAGTCCGCGAAGGCGCAGCGGTGAGGATTGAATCATGAAAAGATGGAGCATCGTTTTGATGGCGGCCGCTCTGTTGTTGTTTGCCCGGGCAGGATGGCAAAATCAGAAAGAGATTGGCTGGTACTGCCAGGGGATCAGCCTGCGTTATGCAGAACCGTTGGCACCCGGTGCGGCTGCGGCCGCACAGCAAAAGAACCCGGGGCTGACTTTCTGGTGCCAACAGAAAACCGTGCTCTCCGCCGGGAACACTACCGTAGAAGTTGCGGGCCTGTTCTATCTGGGGGATGCCGTACTGGTTTGGGGGCAGCCCTGCATCAAAGGAGCAATGCCCGGGCCGCTGGAATGCCGTGGCTGCGCTTTGTCCACCGCTGCGGCAGACAGCCTGTTTGGCAGCGAAAATGTTGTCGGGTTGGAACTGGTTTGCGAAGACACGTCCTATGTGGTGTGCGGTGTTTTTGAAAGCAGTGTGCCGATGGCCTTGCTGCCAAATGCTGGCGCCTCTTTTACAGCCGTGGAGCTGCCCGCCACAGAACAGGCACGGCAGAACCCGGATACATGGGCTGCCGCTGTCTTACGGGCAACGGGACTTCCCGAGCCGGATTGGCGGCTCTGTCCTTTTGAATGGCAAGGGCTCGCGCAGTTTGTCATCTGGCTGCCATTTTGCTTTGCGGCTCTTCTGCTGGTAAGGGCAACGTTTCAGGCGGCCGTGCGGCGATCCGCGGTCTGCCGGGATATTCTTCTATTCTTTGTACTGCTCACCCTGGTGATTGCCCTGCCGGTTCTTCTGCAAAGTTTGCCGCAGTGGCTGATCCCCACCCGTTGGAGCGACTTTGCCTGGTGGAAGCAAACTTTCACTCAGCTGACGATACATCTCCTTGCCTGGCTACGTGTGCCGCCGGTCAACCGGGATGTGTGCGTCAAGACCTGCCTCCTGCTGCAATTGGGGATGGCAGCAATACAGGGTGCTTTGTGTGAGATGCTGCGTTGTTCTCTGACTCAACCGCCTGCAAATGGTGCAAATTTAGAACTTTTGGACAATGCAGCACAGGAGCAGCCCGATTGAAACCTGTATTCGTGTGGTCGAACATACAAGTTTCGACTTTTCTTAAAGATTACAATTTTTTACAAAAAGGCCTTGACATTTGATGTCAAAACGGTTACAATTTAGTTGCAAGTTAATTACAACCACTTTTTCATGTGTTCTTCTCCTCCTTTCAGAAGCCCCTGCCTTTCCCTCAGGCGGGGGCTTCGTCGTGTAAGGGCGCTTTGCGCGTGGTATCTGCACCGATTTCATGTCAGAAGTATTACTCTTATGACGTATCGTACGGCAAAATACACAACTTTTGCAATCAGCAGGCAAAAAAGATTCTACACCCAAAAATTTTGTTTTTTGTCCGTGAATATGATACAATCATCGTTATACAGAATGTTCACGAGCCTGGAGGGCTGCCCTTTCGGCGGCCGGACATGATAAAGAAAAGGAGTAGCAAATGGCATACTATTACAGCGAGCCTTCCCGTACTTTTGGTGAGTATCTTCTGGTTCCCGGTTATTCTTCTTCCGAGTGTATTCCTGACCGTGTCAGTCTCAAGACCCCCCTGGTCAAATACCGCAAAGGGGAGGAGGAGTGCCCTCTCTCCATGAACATCCCCATGGTGTCTGCCATTATGCAGTCCGTCTCTGGTGAGAAGCTGGCTATTGCGCTGGCCAAGCAGGGAGGCATTTCCTTCATTTATGGCAGCCAGAGCATCGAAGCCGAAGCCGACATGATCCGCCGCGTCAAGGCGTACAAGAAGGGATTTGTCACCTCCGACTCCAATCTTCCGCCGGAGGCCACCCTGGCGGATGTGCTGGACCTGAAGGTTCGCACCGGTCATTCCACCGTTGCCATCACCGATGACGGCAGTGCCCACGGCAAGCTGCTGGGACTGGTTGCCTCCCGCGATTATCGGCTTTCCCGCATGAGCCGTGACCTGAAGGTCACCGAGTTTATGACCCCGATCGACAAACTGGTGACTGCCCCGGCAACCACCAGCCTGCACGACTGCAACGACATTATCTGGGACAACAAGATCAACACCCTGCCCCTGCTGGATGAGCAGGGCCGTCTGCAGTACATGGTGTTCCGCAAGGACTACGACAGCCACAAGGAAAACGTTAACGAACTGCTGGACGCCAACAAGAGCTATGTGGTGGGTGCCGGCATCAATACCCGTGACTATGCTGAGCGGGTGCCCGCATTGGTGGATGCCGGTGTGGATGTGCTGTGCATCGATTCTTCCGAGGGCTATTCAGAGTGGCAGTCCCGCACGCTGTCCTGGATTCGGGAGCACTACGGTGATAAAGTCAAGGTTGGCGCCGGCAATGTGGTTGACCGCGACGGCTTCCTGTTCCTGGCCAAGGCGGGTGCAGACTTTGTCAAGATCGGCATTGGCGGCGGCTCCATCTGCATTACCCGCGAGACTAAGGGCATCGGCCGTGGTCAGGCCACTGCTGTCATTGAAGTTGCCAAGGCCCGCGACGAATACTATGAGCAGACAGGCATCTATGTGCCTATCTGCTCTGATGGTGGTATTGTACAGGATTACCACATTACCTTGGCATTAGCAATGGGGGCCGATTTTGTCATGCTGGGCCGCTATTTTGCCCGCTTTGATGAGAGCCCCACGAATCGCCTGCGCGTCAATGGCAACTATGTCAAAGAATATTGGGGTGAGGGGTCCAACCGTGCCCGCAACTGGCAGCGTTACGACTTGGGCGGCGCCCAGAAGCTGAGCTTTGAGGAAGGCGTGGACAGCTATGTGCCCTATGCCGGCCCGTTGGCGGACGGTGTCCAGACTACGCTGTATAAAGTACGCAGCACCATGTGTAACTGCGGTGCGCTGACCATCCCTGAACTGCAGCAGAAAGCCCGGCTGACGGTTGTTTCTTCCACCTCCATTGTGGAAGGCGGCAGCCACGACGTTATCTTGAAAAACCGGGCGCAAAGCTGATTGAGGGCCATGTTGTGTCGATCCAAACATACTTTGCATGCTCGGATCTGAAGTAAACCTGATAGATAATCTTCTCTCGAAAAAACGTTTAAGCAGCCGAAGGGGCTTGTTGTCTGTGGAGCACAGACGGCAGGTCCTTTCGTTTTGCCTGAATACGCCGGTTATTGCGGAAATTTACATTTCTGTTTGTACTGGTGCGGCTGACCCTGGCCAATGTACCGGACAATAAGTGGGGCTCAGTTCGGCTTTCCCTGTGGATTTTTTTCGGCAATCCCTGTATAATGAAAAACATGGAAGTGTTTGCCTGCGCACTGTTGATGGTGTGCGGATCGTTGCCTGTGATCGGTTTTGGAGTAAGGAGGTTGCAATTCATGCAGACGGGAACCTGTGCCACTGTGACCGCCATACTGGTGGCAGCGGGGGCATCTCGCAGAATGGGGTTTGACAAGCTCAGCGTGCACCTGCCGGGGGGGCGTACTGTGCTGGAAACAAGCCTGGCGGCTTTTGACTCTCACCCGCAAATCACCCAGATTGTGCTGGTGGCCGGCCAAAACCTGGAAACCTGTCAGGCACTGGCAGCCCGGTGCAGCACTCCGGCAGTGGTGGTTCTGGGTGGAGCCACCCGGGCGGACAGTGTAAAAGCCGGGTTGACTGTTGCCGACGGGGCACTGGTGGCGATCCATGACGCGGCCCGGCCCTTTGTAAGCGCCGAGCTTATCACTAAGACGCTGGAGGCGGCCCGCCGGTCCGGTGCAGCCGCCCCGGCTGTTGCGGTAAAAGATACGATCAAGGTGGCAGCACCTGATGGCACGGTCCAGACCACACCGGACCGCAACACGCTGTTTGCAGTGCAGACACCCCAGTGCTTTTCCCGCAGCAGGTATCTGGAGGCATTGCGCCTGGTACAGGGAAAACAGGCTTCCGCCGTGACGGACGACTGCAGCCTGTTTGAACTTGCCGGTTTCCCGGTTCGGCTGGTGGAAGGCGACTATGCCAATATCAAGATTACAACCAGGGAGGACTTGAAAGGAGAGGATCAAATGCGGATTGGCCACGGCTACGATGTGCACCGCCTGGTGGAAGGACGAAAACTGATCCTTGGTGGCGTAGAGATCCCGTATGAAAAAGGCCTGCTGGGACATTCCGATGCAGACGTACTGCTGCATGCCGTCTCGGATGCGCTGCTGGGGGCCGCAGCCCTGGGGGATATTGGCCAGCATTTTCCCGACAGCGATCCCCGCTATGAGGGGGCAGATTCGCTGGAGCTGTTGCGGCAGGTGGGGGAACTGCTGCGGCAGGCCGGCTATACTGTGGGCAATCTTGATGCCACCATCCTCTGCCAGGCCCCAAAACTAGCCTCCCATATTCCGGCAATGCGAGCCAATATTGCCCGGGCGCTGGGCGTGGATTCGAATGCGGTGAGTGTCAAGGCCACCACCGAGGAAAAATTGGGATTCACTGGTAGCGGTCAGGGCATTGCCGCACATGCGGTTGCACTGATTCTGTAAGCAAAACTGTTGCCGAGCCGGTACTTTTCGATTACTGGAAAATATGCTATACTTAAACGATACCGGCTGTGCCGGACAAGCTGATCCCAATGGTGGACAGGCAGGGAGAGGAGGATCGCGCGCTGATGAACAACGAGTTGACCAACATCATCAGCAATTTCCGTTCCTTTGATTGGACGCGTGACCTGATCGATGTGGTGATCATCGCGATCGCGTTTTATGAGTTGATTTTGTTCGCTCGGAAATCCCGTGCGGGCCAGCTGGTCAAAGGGCTGTTGCTGCTGATGGCTTTTTACGCCCTGGCCTATTATTTCCGCCTGCGTACGGTGCGCTGGCTGCTCAGCAACGTTATGCAGATCGGCTTTATTGCGGCGATCGTGCTGTTTCAGCCTGAGATTCGCCGCACATTGGAACGCCTTGGTCAAAGCACCAGCTGGGCAAGCAAGATTTTTTTCACCCGCAAAATGGAGCCGACCCTTCGCAGCCAATGGCAGAGCGCCATCGTGGCGATCTGTGATGCGGCAGAGCAGCTGTCTGATACGCATACCGGCGCCCTGATGGTTCTGGAGCGCAAAAACAATCTGGAAGAGATCATGCACACCGGCACCCAGTTCCATGCCAACGTGATTCCGGAGGTGCTTGGGACAATCTTTTATGAGGGTACCCCCCTGCATGACGGCGCGGTGGTTATCCGTGACGGGCAGATTGTGGCTGCGGGCTGTGTTCTGCCGCTGTCCAACAATCTGGAAATGGGCAAGGACATGGGCACCCGACATCGTGCCGGTCTGGGTATGAGCGAAAACTCAGACGCCATTGTGGTGGTGGTCAGCGAGGAGACTGGGATCATTTCGCTTGCTAAAAATGGTGTGCTGATCCGTCGTCTGGACCGCCAAAACCTGTTCAGTCTCCTTCAGGAAGAGATTATTCCTCCTGAGGTGCGCACCGACAAGGACCCAGGCATCCTCAAACAGCTGTTTGGCAAAGGAGGAAAGGCTGCCCATGATTCGCAAAAAAAGTAATCCGCCAGAACCGGACCAGGCGATTAAAAAGCGCTCCCTGATGGACAACAAGCTGTTTCTACTTGTCATTTCGCTGCTGTGTGCCATCATTTCCTGGAGCATTGTCACGCTAACCTTTGATCCGGAAGGGGACCGTGAGTTTACTGTCTCCGAAATCAATTACAGTTACAATTCCAATCTCTACACCGCCATGGGCCTGGATATTGTGGATGCGCCGCAAAATACCAGTGTGCGTGTGAAGGTGGAGGGCAGCGGCACCGTCATTGGGCAGCTGAGTGCCAGTGATCTGATGGTCTATCCCAATTATTCCACCGTCACTGGTTCAGGGGAGCAAACCCTTACCCTGCAGGCGCGTATTGCAAACAGTCAGTTTGCCAATAACGCAAGTAATATTGTCTTGACCGTTCTCACGCCCACTCAGGTTACTGTTGTTTTTGACCGTGTCAGCGAAAAGACACTGCCTGTCACCATCGAAACCTCCGGCCTGCGTATCGCGGAGGACTATATGCTCTATCGGTCCAGTGCTGTCCCAGCCGAGGTTACCATCACCGGGCCCCAGTCTGAGCTGGATAGTATCGCCTCTGTGGTGGCGCCCGTTGCTATGGATGGAGAACTTTCTGACAGTACCAGCCAGACTGCCGCGCTGGAACTGCGGGATGAGGGCGGTAACGTTATCACGCCCGAGTACACCAGTATGGACAGCGAGAGCGCCAATGTCACTTTGACGGTGTATCAGGTCCGGGAGCTGCCGCTGGCCATCGACTTTATCAACACCCCCACCAATTTTGACACGTCAAGTTTGGATTATACCCTCAGCCAGGAAACCATGCTGGTGGCAGGGCCCACACGCACGGTGAGTGCACTGTCGGAACTCAGCGTTATCAGCTTTGATTTGGGCCAGCAGTTTGCCTTTGACCGGGATTATCAGCTGCCGGTGGAGCTTCCCGGCGGTCTTGTCGCTCTGGATGATACTACCAGCGTCACATTGAGTTTTGATACATCGGGTATGTCCGCTGTTACGCTCAATGTTCCAAATATTCAGACCATCAATATGCCCAGCAATTATGACATTGAAGTGATGACCGAGCGCGTTCCCCACGTGACGCTTTACGGCCCGCAGGATGAGATTGCACAGCTGTCGCCGGAAAGTGTCGTTGCCCAACTGGACTGCCAGAACTTGCAGATTGCTGCCGGGCAGCAGACACTGCCGGTTACGATCCAAATTCCATCCTCCAGCCGCGTTTTTGCGGTGGGCAGCTACTCGGTGCTGTGTCAGATCACAGCCCGGTGACAAAAAAATCATTCACACGATGAAAGGAGGTGTGCCGCCATGCTTCTTGTCCGAAATATCCGCCTGCCGCTCTCCTGCGGCGAGGCAGAGGCAATCCACAAAGCGCGGAAGATCCTGCATTTGCCAGCGGGCGTTTCCGCCCGCTGTGGTGTGGCGCGGCTTTCTGTGGATGCGCGGCACGGCACACCGGTGCTTGTCTATACCATTGCGGTTACACTGCAGGACGAGGGTGAGGAATCAGCTTACGCCGGGGCCTCGCCCTGCGTCGCTGTCACCCGTCAGCCGCACTTTGCCTTCCCTGTGGGCGGGGCGGCGCTGGCACATCCGCCGGTGGTCTGCGGGCTTGGGCCTGCGGGTCTTTTTGCCGCCTTGCTGCTGGCAAAAAAGGGATACCGTCCCATTGTTTTGGAACGGGGCCCGGCGTTGGAACAGCGCGTTTTGGCCGTGGAGCACTTTGAACAGACCGGAGAACTGGACAAAAATGCCAACCTGCAATTTGGAGAGGGCGGTGCCGGCACCTTCTCGGACGGCAAGCTGACCACCCGCGTAGGGGACCCGCTCTGCGCTTTTGTGACACAGGCATTGCTGGACCATGGTGCTCCGGCGGATATTGCCTGGCGACAAAAGCCCCATGTGGGCACCGATCTTTTGCGGGGGGTGATCACCTCCATTCGTCAGGAAATCGAACGCCTGGGCGGCACCGTTCACTTTAACACCTGTCTCACCGGGCTGCGCACCGAGAATGGGCGAGTGGCTGCAGCGGTTACACCAGCGGGAGAGATCCCCTGTGAGCGGCTGATCCTGGCCGTTGGCCACAGTGCGCGAGACACCTTTGCTATGCTTCGCAGGCTGGAACTGCCCATGGAGTGCAAGCCTTTCTCAGTCGGGGTCCGTGTGGAACATTTGCAGTCAGAGATTGACCGCAGCCTGTATCACGCTGCCGCCGGGCATCCTGCACTTCCCAAAGGTGAGTATCAGCTCAGTCAACACGTGGGCGGGCGCTGCGTGTATACATTTTGCATGTGCCCGGGTGGCCGCGTTGTGGCGGCTGCCAGCGAAGAGGGCGGTGTGGTTACCAACGGTATGAGCTACCATGCGCGGGACGGGCAAAACGCCAACGCGGCCATGGTTGTCAGCGTAGACGGCCGCGATTTTGAAAATGATCCTGCCCGGGCTGTGGCCTTCCAGCGTGAGCTGGAACAGGCAGCCTACCGGGCGGGCAGCTGCCTTTCACCCTATGCAGCACCAGCTGAGACGGCAGGCAGTTTTCTGGAAGGGCGCGGCAAATTGGAACTGGACCGTGTGCGTCCCACCTATCCCTGCGGCGTGGTGCCCTGTGACCTCGGCAGCTTGCTGCCCGGTCATCTTGCTGAGACGATGCGTGCCGGTATGCGGGCTTTTGGCCGGAAACTGGCAGCCTACCGGGCGGCTGATGCAGTTTTGACTGGCTTGGAAACAAGAACATCCAGTCCGGTACGGCTGCTGCGGGGGCAAAGTTTGCAAAGTTTGGCGCTGGAGGGCCTTTATCCCTGCGGGGAAGGCGCCGGATATGCAGGCGGCATTATGACGGCGGCAGTGGACGGCGTTCGTTGTGCTGCCGCATTGATGGCTGAAAACGCCCCTGCCGGGGACTGATCTGCTGTGACAAGCAGAAATACTTGATAGGAAAGATCGCCCGGTGATGTGCCGAGAACGTTCGCATTATCGAAGTACTTTGTCAGGCCAGAGAAACAATTCAGGAGCATGAAACATGCCATATTATCATCCTTACAGGCCAAACAGCGGTCAGCATGATGACCAAGGGCACCCCTATGGTCCAAATGAACGGCAACCGACGGACGGTATGGGCCATAACTTTGAGGACAGGGCAAATCGTTTCAGCCATCGCATCAACGAAACGTTTGAAAAACGTGCCGAAGAGTGGAGCAAGCGCGCCGACAGCTCTCTGTCCGGGTTTGGCGCCAGTCTTATGGGAGTGCTATCAGATGCGCTGTCCAGTGCGGGAAACGCTGTCTCCCGCTGGGCCCGCGGTAGCCAGGATCTCACGTTTCCCGAGTGGCGGCAGCGGATGGATCGCAAACTGCAAAATGGCAGCCAGCTGGGGTATCTCTGCATGGCTATCGCCGGCGGCTGCCTGGCATTTGGCTTTGGCGTCACGGCACTTGTCATGTTTATTTTGTCTGCTATGGGACCAGAGGCTCTGCACCTCTCTTATAATGAATTTATGGTCTTTCCTATTTTGATGGGGATCTTTACCCCGTTCACAGCGGGGATGGGGATCATGACAGGGATAGGTGTCAAAAAGTTTCGATTGTTTGGCCGTATTCGCGGATATTTGCGTGCAGCCGGCGATTGGGTTTGCAAGATTTCGTCCATCGCGCGGACCACTGGATATAAACCTGCGCAGATTCAGCGGGAGCTTTCCAGAGCAATTACAGACGGCAAACTGCCGGGGGCCTTTTTGGATCCGGACGGAAACACGCTCTATTTCAAGGAAGAATTGTTTGCCGCAGCGCAAACCAAAAAGGCCCAGGAGCAAACGCCCAGCTCCCAGCAGCAAGCCTCCGGCGTATCTGCACTGGATGAGTTTTTGCAGAACGGACGAAACTTTCTTGCATATCTGCAGTACTGCCATGGACGGCTGGAACCCAACGCAGACGAGGAACTGACTGAAATGCATCGGAATTGCACGGTGATTCTGGAGTTCATTCAAAATCATCCGGAGCAACTGCCGCGTGTCCGCCGCTTTTCGGAATACTATTTGCCCACTACCCGTAAGCTGCTGGACACTGCACAGGGGCTTGGGCAGTCCGACGGTGAGAATGCACAGAATATCCGCCGGGATATCAACGGTATTTTGCACACGCTGAATACTGCCTATGCCAATCTTTATGATACCCTGTTGCAGGATGTTTCGCTGGATGTCTCCACAGAAATCGATACGCTGGAGGCAATGCTGCGGCAGGATGGTCTGGCCGGCGGATTCTCCAGCGATTTTGGTGCCGGCCATACACAGACTACCGACACCTGATAACGGGAAAGATCCTGCCATGTGCAGGGATTTGGGAAAACAGAGGGGGATACGTGACAATGGGGTATCGCATCTGGCAGTGCAAGCCACTGGATGATGCTGCGGCAATGGCGCTGCAACAGGCTGGATACAGCTCTTTGCTGGCGCGGGTACTGGCGGCGCGCGGGTGCCATACACCGGAACAGGCGGCGGCTTTGCTGGACAGCGGCACACCGCTGTCCGATCCGTTTGCCATCAAGGACATGGATAAGGCGGTGGCACGTCTGCATCAGGCCGTGGAGCGCGGAGAGCCTATTGTTATTTACGGAGATTACGATGTGGACGGCGTAACTGCCACAGCCATCCTATACGAGTATCTGTCCAATCTGGGGGCACAGGTCCGGTGCAAGCTGCCGCTGCGCAGCGAGGGCGGCTATGGCCTGAACCGGGATGCGCTGAAAAAATTGTCTGACAAGGGGTACCATCTGGTGGTCACGGTGGACAATGGCATCGCTGCTGTGGAGGAGGCCGCCTACGCCAAAGAGCTGGGGATGGACCTTGTGATCACCGACCACCATTTGCCGTCCGGTCCAATCCCGGATGCCGTGGCGGTGGTGGACCCCAATCGGGCAGATGATACCAGCAATTTCAAGCACCTGTGCGGCGCAGGGGTGGCGTTCAAGCTCTGTGCCGCGCTGGAGGGCTGCGACCCCGCCGAAATGCTGGATGTCTGCGGTGATCTGGCAGCCATCGGAACAGTGGCGGATGTGGTTCCGCTGGTGGGGGAAAACCGCACGCTGGTGCGGGAGGGGTTGACCCTTTTACAAGACACCATTCGTCCGGGGCTGGCCGCTCTGCTGGAGGCTTCGGGGTGTGCAGGCCGCCCGGTAACTTCTGATATGATCGGGTACAGCATTGCTCCACGCCTTAACGCGGCGGGTCGGATGGACACGGCGGCCACAGCATTGAAACTGCTTCTCTGCGAAAATGAGGAGCAGGCCGATGGTATTGCAGCCCGCCTTTCTGAGATCAATACAGTCCGGCAGCACACCGAACAGGAGGTTCTGGCTGCGGCACTGGCCCAGCTGGATGCCGACCCTGCCCGTGCCCATGACCGGGTGCTTGTGGTGGCCGGTGAAAACTGGCACCCCGGTGTTCTTGGTATTGTGGCCAGCCGCCTGACCGAACGCTTTGGGCGGCCGTCTATTGTAATCTCCATTTCCAGTGGCGAAGGGCGCGGCAGCGGCCGGGCTCCCCGCAGCTTCGACCTGCACGGTGCATTGGAAGGTTGTGCCAGCCTGCTGATACGTTTTGGCGGACATGCGGCAGCGGCCGGGCTGACCATTGAGGAAGATCGGCTTCCCGCCTTTCGGAAGGTGATCAACCAGTGGGCAGTGGAGCATCAGCCCCAGCCGCAGCCGCCGATTCTGGAACTGGATGCTTCGGCTGTGGTGGCAGAATTGACGCTGGAACAGGTCCAGGCACTGGAGCGCTTGGCACCTTTTGGCGGTGGGAACCACCAGCCGCTCTTTCTTATCAGCAACGTCATGGTCGATGGTATCTGGCCCATGGGGGCCGATAAGCGCCACAGCAGGCTGCGGCTGCGCCAGGAACAGGCTGCCTGCTTTGCCTCGCTGTTCAATGTTTCGCCGGAAAACCTGCCCTACCGGCTGGGTGAAAGCGTTGATGTAGCCGTGGAGGCGACTGTTTTTCAAGGACGCAACGGCCCCGGCGTTTCGCTGCATATCCGCGCCATCCGCCCGGCGGGTCTGGGGGAGGAACCTTGCCGTCAGGCAGCCTTGCTGGAAGATTTTTTGGCGGGCCGCACACTGACAGAGACGCAGGCCGCCGCCCTTGCGCCGTCACGGGCTGATACCGTGGCATTGTATCGGATGGTACAGTCCGGCAATGTGTTTGCCGATGACCTGCAACCGGTGCTGGCGGCACTTGGCCCGGATAACGCCGGTAAGACTTTGGTCAGTTTGGAAGCACTGCGGGAACTTGGGTTGGTGGAACACCGGGGGAGCCGTTGGATGCCTGCTGCTGTGACGGAGAAAAAAGACCTTGCCAGTGCGCCAGTCCTGCGGCGCATTGCTGCCATGGCCGGCAATACGGACAAATAATGTATCAGGAGAGGGGAGATGATCCCGTGGCGGAAATGATTGAAAAAAGCCAGGAACAACAGGAAAAAAAGGAAGTCAAGATGCCCATCACCTACGAGGAACTGCGCAAGGACCTCAAGGACAGTGGCCGGCCGTATAACTTTGATATGATTGACCGTGCCTATGCACTGGCGGCAAAAGCTCATGCATCCCAATTCCGCCGCAGCGGTGAGCCTTATATTTGCCATCCGCTGAGCGTTGCCCGGATCCTGATCGATCTGGGAATGGACAGCGAGAGCATAGCAGCGGCCCTGATGCACGACGTGGCGGAGGATACCGATGTTACAGTGGATGACATCCGCGCGCAGTTTGGCCCTGAGGTGGCCCTGCTGGTAGACGGCGTCACCAAGCTGACTCAGATTCGTTTTTCCAATGTGGAGGACCGCCAGGCGGAGAACCTGCGCAAAATGCTGCTGGCCATGAGCCAGGATGTGCGGGTCATGATTATTAAGCTCTGCGACCGGCTGCACAATATGCGCACCGGTGATGCCTGGCCTGAACAGAAACGTCGGGATAAGGCGAAGGAGACTATGGAGGTCTATGCCCCCATCGCCCACAGGCTGGGGATTTCCAACATCAAGGAGGAGCTGGAGGACCGAAGCCTGCGCTATCTGGACCCCATCGGATACGCCACCATCCAGGGGCTTTTGGATGAGCATGGGGACGACTTTCTGAACGATGTCTGCAACACCGTCCAGGAGCATTTGAAGGAGAACGGCATCACCAACGCCAAAATCAAGCACCGTGTCAAGAGCGTCTATGGCATCTACCGCAAAATGTTTGTGCAGAACAAGGTGTTTGAGGAAATCTATGATGTGTATGCCGTCCGTATTATTCTGGATACGGTGGCCGAGTGCTACACCGCTCTGGGCCTGATCCATGATATGTATCACCCGCTGCCCAACCGGTTCAAGGACTATATTTCAACCCCCAAACCCAACGGTTACCAGAGCCTGCATACTACCGTGATTGGCCACGAGGCTCTGCCCTTTGAAGTGCAGATTCGCACCCGGGATATGGACCGCCAAGCGGAATACGGCATCGCTGCCCACTGGAAGTACAAAGCCGGCCTGACTTCCGGCTCCAGCGACAAGCTGGATGAACGACTGGCCTGGGTGCGCCAGCTTTTGGAAAGCCAGCGCTCCAGCGCTGACGCCACTGACCTTCTCAGCGATATCAAAAGCGATCTGCTGCCGGAAGAAGTGTTTGCTTTCACCCCGCGCGGTGATGTAATCAATCTGCCGGCGGGTGCCACCGCAATCGACTTTGCCTACGCCATCCATTCCGCTGTGGGCAATCGCATGATCGGCGCTAAAGTAAACAATCGTATTGTCCCCATTGATCATCAGGTGGTTACCGGCGAGATCATCGAGATTATTACCGGCCCTGAAAACCGCGGTCCCAGCCGCGACTGGCTGAATATCGTCAAAACCAGCGAGGCCAAAAACAAGATTCGCAACTGGTTTAAAAAGGAGCGCCGTGAGGAGAATATCGCTGAGGGCAAGGATGCTCTCGAACGGGAGATGCGGCGCAATCTGATTAACGTTCCGCCGGAACAATACGATGAGTTTATGGCCAATCTGGCCCGCCGCAACCGTTGCAATACAGTGGATGAGCTGTACGCGGCGTTAGGATACGGCGGTTTGCAGATGTCCCGCGTGCTGCCAAAACTGAAGGACGAGTATGCCCGCCTGAAACCGGCTGAGCCGAAACAGGTTCCGCTGGGATTAAAGCGGATTCACTCTTCCGAGGGCGTTGTGGTGGAAGGAATTGACAATTGCCCCGTCAAGTTCGCCAAGTGCTGTTCGCCGCTTCCGGGGGATGATATCGTCGGCTTTGTCACCCGGGGATTCGGCGTATCCATCCACAAGAAGGACTGTAAGAACGTACGCGAGAGCATGCGCCATCCTGAAAACGCGGAACGCTGGGTTCGCGCTTACTGGGACGACGGCTCCAAGGAACAGTACAGTGCAACGCTGGAACTCACTTGTATGGACCGTGCCAATTTGGTTTCGGACATTGCGCTGGCGCTGGGCGATATGCGCGTTCCTATCTACTCACTGGCAGCCCGCGCTGCGGAGCAGGGCCGTGCCCATATGAGTGTCACCGTAGGCATTGCCAACACCGAACACTTGAACAATGTAGTTGCCAAGCTGAAAAAGGTCAAGGATGTGATCAGTGTCACTCGCAGCTAATTTCGGCCTGGATCACGTATTCTGCTATGCATTTCACTTATCACAACACAATATTCAAAAAGACAGCAGCTGCACTGATTGGTGCGGCGGTGGGCGTTGCCGTTTTTCTGTGGCTTTTTGGGACGCAAACATTGCATGTCACTCAGGACGGCTGGATTCTCAACGGCTACGTGGAAACTGACATCCTGCAGCACTATGCCGGGTGGGTGTTGTTTCGCAATTCGCACTGGTCGCTGCCGCTGGGATTTTGTGATCTGCTGGCGGCGCCGGACGGCACCTTTATTTCCTACACAGACAGCTTGCCGTGGGTCAGCATCTTTTTCAAGCTGCTGCGCAGTGTTTTGCCGCCCACATTTCAATGGTTTGGCTGGTACGTGCTATTCTGTTTTGGTATGCAGGGGGCGGCCGGGGCATTGCTCAGCACCCGCAGCGGCGGTGAAATTCATTGGTCGGCCACAGTTTTGCTGGCCGCTCTGGGCGGGCTGCTGTTTGCCTGCCTGCCCACCCTTTGGGAACGGGCTTTCCGCCATGTTGCGCTAACTTCTCAGTACCTGATCCTATTTGCGTTGTACTTTTATCTGGAATACCGGTCCGCCCTCGCGGCGGGCAGACAGGCCCGGTGGGGCTGGGTGTTTGTGTTTCTGCCTTTTGTTGCAGTGGGAATTCACCCGTATTTTCTGCCTCCGGTAATGCTGTGCACGTTACTGGCCGGGTTGGAACTTTGGCGCCAAAAGCACCGGCCTGTTGCAGGCATGGCGCTTTTCGGCGGCGGAGTACTTGGCGCGCTGGCGGGTGCTTTTCTGCTTGGTGCGCTGGGAACAGGGGTTTCGGCCTCCCGCTTCGGGTATGGTGACATCTCCATGAACCTGAACGCGATCTTTAATCCATCCTCCCGGGGAGGCTTTCACTGGTCAAGAGCACTGCCGGTTCAGCAGCAATTTCCTGATCAGTACGACGGGTTTAACTATTTGGGCCTTGGGGTTTTGCTGCTGGTATGCGCGGCGTTGGGGTACAGCGTCTGGCAAAGCATCCGCAGCCCGATCACGGTACAGCACTGGTGGAAGCGCAATGGCCTGCTGTTCGGCGCCTGTGTGTTTCTTTCTCTCTTTGCCGTGACCAATCATATCACCTTGGGGCAGTGGTCGTTGGAAATTCCCCTGCCGCAGGTGTTAACAGATCTGTGCGGAATTTTTCGATCCAGCGGCAGAATGTTCTATCTGGTGGCGGTCTGTATGGTAGTGTTTGGTATCAATACCCTGCGCTGTATGTGCAGCAAACTGTCCGGCCGCCTGCTGCGGGATAGTATGCCCTGTTTGCTGCTGACTGCTGTCTGCGCGGTTCAGCTGTGGGATATTTCCCCCGCGGCCGCTGAGATGCGTGCGTTGTTAGAACGCCCCGCCCCGGAACATACGGCTGCCAGTGACTACGAAACAGAGCAGATCGGCGTGGGCAACACAAGGTTGTGGGCTGCCGGCCCGCTGCGGGAGGATCGCACACGGGAACTGGCCATTCTGGCCGGCAAACAGGGGTTGGCTACCAACATTTCTATTGCAGTTTCAGGAGAGTATCCGCAGGCGCAGGCATCGATCCTGCAGGCTGATGCGCAGCTGGAAAGTGGCAGCTACGACTCGCAGACTGTCTATGTCACCACCGAAGAATCGCAATATCAGCAATGGCAGCAGATTTTTGGCAATGATCCCAATGTGGGCTTTTGCGTGGTGAATTCCTGCTATTTTATGGTACCGCTGCACACAATCCAATAACAAACAGGGAAAGGAATCTATCATGCGCGCAGTCATTCAACGTGTCTCCCAGGCATCTGTCACGGTTGACGGCGGGGAGCCCCGCACGATTGGACGCGGGATTGTAATTCTGCTTGGTGTTGGAGAGCACGACACCCTGGCCGTCATTCCAAAATTGGCAGAAAAGTGCGCGCAACTGCGCATTTTTGAGGATGATGCCGGAAAGCTCAACCGCAGTGCCGCGGAGCTTGGTTATTCGGCGCTGGTGGTCAGCAACTTCACCTTGTATGGTGATACCGCCCGTGGGCGCCGCCCCAGTTTTATCCGCGCGGCAAAACCACCGCTTTCCATTGATGCTTACCAGGCGTTTCTGCAGGCGATGAGCCGACAGGGGCTGGCCAATGTGCAGCACGGCGAGTTCGGCGCAGATATGCAAGTATCACTGGTGAACGATGGCCCCGTGACAATTGTAATTGATACCGACGAGTGGACGCGGCATTGACATCAAAGGCTGTCAGCGCCTGATAACTTTTCAGACAGCAGTCGCCCGTACAGGGGGGAGGAGCATTCATGGAGCTTATTCACATTCTTGGCCCAGCTATGTTGTACACCAACACCTTTTTGATATTTACCAGGGCGGGTCATGCCATTGCCATTGACCCGGCGGCTGACCCACAGAAATATCTGGACGAGCTGGAAAAGCGTCATGCGATACTGACCCATATCCTGCTGACCCACGGCCATTATGACCACGTGGGTGCAGTGAACGCACTGAAAGCAAAAACCGGTGCCCTGGTGTATCTGGAACCCGGCGACCGCCAGGGAAACCAGATGTATCCGTTGAGCACTGCCGACGCAGCGTACCCAGCCGACGGTAGGCTGGCGATTGATGACCTGACCTTTACCATCTGGCGCACACCGGGGCATACCCCCGGCAGTGTCTGCCTTTTTTGTGATGGCCTTCTGTTCAGCGGTGACACTTTGTTTGCCGGCAGCTGCGGTCGTACCGACCTGCCTGGCGGCAGCACTGCTGATATGCGCAGCAGCCTGAAAAAGCTGGCTGAACTGCCCTTGCCGGATGCCACGCAAGTCCTGCCCGGTCATGGCCTTGATAGCACTATGGCTGAGGAAAAACGGCAGAATCCTTATTTGATGGGAGCGTGGTTCTGATGGTGGAAGAACGTGGAGTAGTTCGGCTGATTCTCTGTGGCAATGCCGGATACGAGGCCGAACACACAGCGCGAATGTTTTTTGACCGTATGCAGCGGGTCGATCTGGTTCCCGAAGAGGGAGATTATCTTCTTGTGTCGGCCAAGCCTTATGCGCTGTTTGTTCTGCTGCACCGGGCAAAATGTTCCCATTGGCAGGCGCTGCCAACGGTTCCGAACTGCGGCACTGCGGAAAAGGAATATGATCTGTGCCGGATGCTCTATCAGTTTTTGCAGCGAGAGACGGGCATCCGTCCCCCATGGGGTATGATGACCGGTGTGCGCCCTGTGCGCATCATCCATGATATGCGAGCGGCAGGCGCTACGGAGCAGGAAATTGAGGACCGCTTTATCCAACACTTTGACTGCACCCAAAAGCGGTTTGAGATGGCCCGGCGTATCGCCGACCTGCAGCGTCCGGTTTTAGAGGCCGCAGAGCCGATGGACTGCAGTTTGTATGCGGGCATTCCGTTTTGCCCCTCGCGTTGCAGCTATTGCAGCTTTGTTTCCCGAACGGTGGGGGACAAATCCACCCGTGCACTGGTGCAACCTTATGTAGATTGCCTGTGCAGGGAGCTGACTGCCATGCACCAGCTGGTGGAGGACTGCCGCCTGAACCTGAAAACACTGTATATCGGCGGCGGTACGCCCACCAGCCTTTCAGCCGGCCAGCTGAGGCAATTGATGGGACACCTTTCAGAGCTGTTTGATCTGAGCCGTTTGCAGGAGTACACGGTGGAGGCGGGCCGCCCTGACTGTACTGACTATGAGAAACTCTGCGTGCTGAAAGAGTACGGGGCCACTCGGATCTCCATCAATCCGCAGACCTTCTCGGACCAGGTGCTGAAGAATATCGGCCGCAGACACACGGCCCAGGACATTCTGGACTGTTTTGCTGCCGCCCGCAAGGCCGGACATCAAAACATCAATATGGACCTGATTGCGGGTCTGCCCGGGGATACGGTGGAGGGCTTTCGCCGCAGTCTGGAAACTGTCATTTCACTGGAACCGGAGAATGTTACCGTACATACCCTCACACTGAAACGGGCCTCCAACCTGGTGGTGGAACATCGTGCCGCCGCATACGATGATGTGGCGCGCATGCTGGAAAGCTGTGTCCTGCTGGAACAGGCCGGCTACCAACCCTATTATCTCTACCGCCAGAAAGGAACCCTCCAAAACCTGGAGAACATCGGCTGGTGTAAACCTGGGTATGAAGGGCTGTACAATATCTATATCATGGAAGAGGTTCACACCATCCTCTCGGCCGGTGCGGGTGGTTCCACCAAGATGGTGCAGCCGGGGGTGCGCCATGCGCGCATCGACCGCATCTTCAATTACAAATATCCCACCGAGTACATTGACCACTTTGATACCATTCTCTCCCGCAAGGAAGGAGTGAAAAAGTTTTATGCCGAATTCACCAGTTCAAATTCCCAAACGGTTGGTCAGCAGTAATCTGATCAATTTTGCTGCCGCCCGGCCGGAAGGCTTCGTTTCTCTGTGCGAGACAGAATACGATGCCCGCATTGCCCGGATTGCGTCAGCGGTGTTGGAGTCCGGCTGTGCCATGGTTCTGTTGACAGGTCCTTCCAGCTCTGGCAAAACAACCTCGGCAAACCGTGTGGCGGCGGCCATCCGCGGTGCAGGCCTGCGCAGTGAAGTGATCAGTCTGGATGATTTCTTTGTGGGCGAGGGGCGTTATCCCAAACGCCCGGACGGCGGAGACGACTACGAGTGCGTGGAGGCGCTGGATATTCCAGTCCTGCGCGATTGCCTGCGTGACCAGGCCGAGACCGGCGAATGCGATATGCCACAGTTCGATTTTCTCACCCAGCGTCCTAAGGCACAGCTGCGCCATGTGGACTGCCGGGATGGCGTGGCCGTCATTGAAGGGCTGCATGCTTTTAATCCGGTATTGACAGATCATTTGCCCGGTGGGGTAGCCCTGCTGGTTTATGCCGGTATGCGGGAAGAATATTGTGATGCCGCAGGTGCGCGGGTACTGGCCACACGGGACCTGCGCCTGGCCCGTCGAATTACCCGGGACGCGCGCTTCCGCGGTCACGATGCGGATTTTACCCTCAATCTCTGGCCGCATGTTATCCACTCGGAAAACAAATATATCAAGGTGTTCAAAAATCGAGCCGACCTGGTGCTGGACACCTCTTTCAGCTATGAGCCTGGCCTTTGGCACGAGGTTCTTCTTCCACTGGTGCGTAATATGCCTGCAGACAGCCCGCATGCCGCGCGCTTGGCCTCTCTGTGTGCGCAGCTGCAGCCGTTTGTGCCAATCATGCAGGAGCTGGTGCCGGAACGCAGCATTTTGCGGGAATTTATCGGTCAGGCACGCTGAAATCATGTCCGGAAAGCCAAGAATTAACGAAACGTACACATATTCCACCCCGGAAACGATTGAAAACCAGCAGGGGATAGGCTATAATGCAAGTACGATGGCAATAAAACTGTGGGGTTGCTTCAATCCCGATTTTGCCAAGAAAGAGGTGTAACCTATGTTTGAAGTGGATATTGAAATGCTGAAAGAACAGGGCCTTCAGTTGGTGGATACCGCAAAGAAGACTGCGCTGGATCTGGCCGATAAAGGCAAGAATCAGTTGGAACTGCTCAATCAGCAGGCACGTCTGTCCAAGGCACAGCGCCAGCTGGGTGCACTGGTTTACAGCCTGCACAAGGCTGGCGAGGAAAACAAGCCTCTTGTGGATAAGTACATTGAGGCAATTGCCGGGATCGAGAACAATATTGAGGAGATCAAGGCCCGTATGACCCCCGCTGAACGGGAAGAAACCGAAGCCTGCGAAGAGGCACAGGCAACCGAAGAATCTGCCGAGGAAGAACCGGTTGAGGAGGAAGAAATCGAGGAGGAACCAATCCGCCCCCGTGGCGAGACCAAGGTCTGCCCGGTTTGCCATTCCGAGGTGGATGCCGAGGCACTGTTCTGCAACCATTGCGGTGCCCAGCTGTGATAGACTTCATCAGAAAAGAGCACTATACAGCCGATGATCTGGTGATGATTCTCCAGATTTTGCGTGATCCCCAAAACGGATGTCCCTGGGACAAAGTCCAGACGCATATGTCCATCCGCATGAACTTTCTGGAGGAGGCATATGAGGCCGTGGACGCTCTGGATGCTGGCGATCCGGAACTTCTCTGTGAGGAGCTGGGCGACGTTCTGATGCAGGTGGCGTTCCATGCTGAAATGGAACAGGAAACCGGAAATTTCACCTGGCAGGATGTATGTGATGGTGTGTGCCGAAAGCTTATTTACCGTCACCCGCACATTTTTGGCGCCACGCCCGGCACGGAAGGCATAAATGATTGGGATTCGCTCAAAAATAAGGAAAAGGGTCGGGTGACCCTGGCGGATGAACTGAATAGTGTCCCAAGGGCGATGCCCGCCCTGATGCGAGCCGCCAAACTGCAAAAACGGGCAGATCGCTGCTTGGGCAGTCAGCCGGTAGACTGCAATACCATGGAAGCGGCGATCCGGCAGTTGAGCGTACCGGACCCCGATCCCCGTGATGCAGAGCAGGCATTGGGCCGGCTGTTGTTTGAGACAGTACGCCTGGCCCGTGCCGCCGGGCTTGACCCGGAACAGGCACTTGAGCGCTACAACCTTCAGTTTGTTCAGGAGCATTGCGGCTTGGACAACACCGACTGAATCGGACGCATAGGGTGCCAAACAAATCGTACCAGTCAAAAAGCAAAACCTGCGGCTCGGTATCTGCGCCGCTGTGATGACTTTTTGCAGATAAATTACTTGGAGGTATAAAAAACATGACCAAAGTAGAACTGATTGCCGCGGTTGCCGCAGATGCCGGCCTGACCAAGAAGGATGCTGAAAAGGCAGTCAACAGTGTTGTCAACGCCATCACCGAGGCACTGAAGCAGGGCGACAAGGTTTCGCTGGTCGGCTTCGGCACCTTTGAGGTGCGCGAGCGCCCTGAGCGCAAAGGCCGCAATCCTCAGACCAAACAGGAAATCGTCATTCCTGCTTCCAAGCTGCCTGCTTTCAAGGCTGGCAAGGCACTGAAGGACTCGGTTCAGTAACACACCTACCGCAGCAGTCAATGCTGCGGTCTGCCCGCCGCTTTTGCGATGCAAGGCGGCGGGCATTTTATTTACTGTCTAATAAGGAGGAACCCATGCGTCTGGATAAGTATCTGAAAGTCAGCCGCCTGATTAAGCGGCGTACGCTGGCAAACGATGTGGCGGATGCCGGCCGGGTCATCGTCAACGGAAAAACCGCCAAGGCCAGCTATGCGGTAAAGGTTGGCGATGAGATTGAAATTACATTCGGCAACAATCCTGTCAAGGTCAGGGTGCTTTCGGTGGACGAACCGCGGGGAAAGGATGTTGCCCGGGAGCTTTACGAGGTCCTTCCCCTGTAAGAGGTACATATTTCCGCGTTGCTGTGCATATAGATGAAACTGTACCAGGCACCGAAAACTCCGGTACTTGTGTTTCAGGCTTACATCTGATGCCAGAAGGGAAGGTGGCTACCCCATGCAGGGCAAAAAGACCGAAGTGTCACCGGTGGAGTTACCGGCCCAGACCCACATCATCACGTTGGAAAATCGCCATACCCTGACGGCAACCGGTGTAACCCGCATTGTCAGCTGTGATGACACAGGTGCTGCATTGGATACTGCCCAAGGGCGCCTGACCATCGGTGGCCAGGACATCCAGGTGGGGGAGCTTTCAGTGCGCACCGGGGAGGTTCGCCTGACTGGAACAATCGAGTTTTTGCAGTATACCGAAAATCGAGAAAGTGCGGGCGGCCTGTTCAGGCGCCTGTTTGGGTGATCGCCCGTGGCCGCAGCTCCGCCATTGTGGGCGGTTTGGACGGATGTGCTCTGGTGCCTTGGCCTGGGGCTTCTGCTAGCGGGCATTCGCAGCCTTGCTGGCCTTCTTTTGGGCGAAAGCCGCTTGATCTGTGCGGCGCTGGACCTGCTGGCGTTTGTCGCTGCTGCCGTGGCGGTGTGCGGGTTTGCCGCCGGGCTGTCTGCCAGTGGGGTGGTGCGGTGGTATATGCCGGCGGCCATGGCGCTGGGCGCCTTTGGTTGGCAGCAAACAGTGTTCCCCGTGCTGCGGCACCTGTGCACGAACTGCGTGCATATTGCTGTACTACCGCTTTGCTGGATGGAAAACACAGTGTTATTGCCGATCATCTGTCGGATCCGAACTGCCGCTGTCTCACTCCTGCAACGAAAATTCGCAGGAAAACGGCAAAAAAAGCAAAAAAAAGAGCAAATTAAGCTTGCAAAAACGGCGGAGGGTATTATATAATTAAACATACGCAAGCGTAGCCATACGCGTGCCGCCAACGGCAGGAAAGGAGGTCTGAGCCCGGCAATGAAACATCACAAAGTTATACCAAAATGGGTGGGCCCAGTGATTATCGCTGCCCTTTGCGGATACCTGTTTATCAATGTTCTTCAGTGCCAGATGACGATCAGCACCAAGCGTCAGGAACTTGCTGCGATTGAAACGGAGCTGTCCGAGCAGCAGGCTCAGAACGAGGAACTGTCTCGCTCGCTTTCCGATGGTGAGGATGCAATCATTGAGCGCATTGCCCGTGAACAGGGTTATGCACGCCCAAATGAGCGTATTTTTTACGACGTCGGCGGTAAGTAAACCGCATCAGCCAGCACATTGCGGAGCTGGCTGAACAAACAGAGAAAAAGGGGTATCACAGTTTGGCATTTCAGGTAGGGGACATCGTCGAAGGAAAAATTACCGGCATCAAACCGTTTGGCGCTTTTGTGACGCTGCCGGATCACAAGAATGGCCTTGTCCACATCTCGGAGGTTTCGTACGAGTTTGTTCAGGACCTGTCCACTGTTTTGTCTGAGGGACAGACAGTACAGGTAAAGGTTATGAATATTGCCCCGGACGGCAAGATCGCGCTGTCGATTAAGCGCACACAGCCTGCGCCGGAGCGCAGCAGCCGTCCGCCGCGGCGCGAGCATGGCGGCCAGGGGCAGCACACCGCGCACCAGGGCGGCGGCAATCCTCGCGGTCAGCGACCTCCCCGCAAAGAACCCGCACCCCGCGTGTGGCAGCCCAAACCGGTGCAGCCCAAAGGGGATATGAGCTTTGAGGATATGATGTCCCGCTTTAAGTCTCAGAGTGAGGAGAAAATCGCGGATCTCAAGCGTGTTACGGAAAATCGCCGCGGTGGATACTCCCGTCGTCGGGGTTGAGATCCCTGTGGATGGTTTGTACAGCAAACGATAGGTAAATGAAAGGCTCTGTCAAGGCAGCTGTGTCGGCGCAGGGCCTTTTTGCCTTGTCTGGGCACAAAATTGAGAATGAAATTCAGAAAGGACAAGCTATGCCCCAACATTATACCTTGGTTGCCCCCTGTTTTTTTGGAACGGAATCCACCCTGGCGTTTGAGGTACGCCGGCTGGGTGCGGAAAACGTTAAGGTCACGGATGGGCGTGTCACCTTTGAGGGCGGTCCCACCATCATCGCTGCAGCAAATCTGAACCTGCGCACTGCTGAACGGGTTCTGCTATTGCTGGGCACAGCCCGTGTCACTACCTTCGATGAACTGTTTGATGCGGTGTACGACATTGCCTGGGAGGAGCTGCTCCCGCCGGATGCCGAGTTCCCCGTCAAAGGGTCCAGTCTGTCCAGCCAACTGTCCAGTGTGCCTGCCTGCCAGAGCATCGTCAAGAAGGCCGTGGTCAAGCGCTTGATGGCAGGGCATCATGTTTCCGCTTTGCCTGAAACAGGAGCCCTGTATAAGCTGCGTTTTGCCCTGCGTAAGGACGTGGTCGAGATTTATCTGGACACTTCCGGCGATGGTCTGCATAAGCGCGGCTATCGCCGCAATGCCACATTGGCGCCCATCAAAGAAACGCTCGCTGCCGCAATTGCCGACCTTGGCCATGTGCGGCGTGACACCACCGTGCAGGACCCGTTCTGCGGTTCCGGCACCTTGGTGATCGAGGCTGCTCAAAAGGCGCTGAACATTGCACCGGGGCTGCATCGCCGTTTTGCAGCAGAAGCGTTCCAATTTTTGCCCCGCTCTGTCTGGGCGGAGGAGCGCGCCAAGGCGATTGCCGCTGCCCGGCCAGATGCGGCGTTTGAGGGGGTTGGCTATGACATCGACCCTGCCGCCGTTGCGCTGGCCAACGCCAATGCAAGGCTGGCTGGCGTGGGGGATCGCTGCCGGTTTCAAGTTGCAGACGTAAAGAATTTTGCTGCACAGAAGGACGCTATTGTGCTGACTAACCCCCCTTATGGAGAACGCCTGGGCGATGCGGAAGAAGCTGCCAAACTGGCAGGCACCTTGGGTGAGGTCTGGCGTGCACAGCAGGGGGCAGGCCTTTATGTCATCACAGCGGATGCCGCCTTTGAGACACATTTTGGCCAGCGTGCAGTTAAGCGACGCAAGATCTATAACGGCATGATCCCCTGCCAGCTGTATATGTATTTTACGCCGCGGGCGGGAAGAAACTCGTCCAAGCAGCCCTCGGACAAAGCCCGCGGCTTTCACCGATAAAAGGAGATCGCAATGGAAGATTTGAAACTCGCGGTGTTGATCGACGCGGATAACATATCGCCCAAATATGTCAAGGTGATCCTGGATGAAGCGGCTTCCTTCGGCGTGGCTGCCTGTAAACGCATCTATGGTGACTGGAGCGATGTTCGCCTGAAAAGCTGGAAGGATGCCTTGCTGAACAATTCCATCATCCCCATTCAGCAGTACAGCTACACCACCGGCAAGAATGCCACTGACTCTGCCATGATTATTGACGCCATGGACCTGCTGTACTCGGGGAATTTGGACGGGTTCTGCATTGTCTCATCGGACAGTGATTTCACCCGCCTTGCGGCGCGCCTGCGCGAAGCGGGAAAACTTGTGATTGGCATGGGGGAAAGCAAGGCGCTGGGGCCTTTTGTCAAGGCTTGTGATCAATTTAAGTATCTGGACCTGATTCTGGACAGCAACAATGCAGAGCCGGCTGCTGAGGATCCGCTGCCGGACAATACCGGTTCGTCAGCGGTCAACGACGATACAGCTACCAATCGGGATTCGATTGAGCGGCTGGTTCGCGGCATGATCGACGAGATGGATGACGGCACCGGCTGGGTGCGTACCAGCCGCATTGGAGACCAGTTGATCAAACGCTATCCGGATTTTGATGTGCGCAATTTTGGCAGCAAGAGCCTGAACAAATTTCTGGCCTCTCTGCCTGGTATGGAGGTTGAGGAGCGACTGTTGGCGAATGGCAACCCGATCCAGTTTGTTCGCATTCAACCAAAGCCCGCCCCCAAAAAGGCGTCCCGCAAGGTTGCAGCCCGCGCTGGCGGGAAAAAACGTGCGGTTCGCAAGAAACAGAATGGATAACTGTTTCGCAGTGATACCCCAATCGGAAAGAGGCACAGAGTGATTCTGTGCCTCTTTGTGCTCGGCGAGGAATCAGGCGTCTTTGCACAGAGCACAGTCTGCGCGTGAATTCTCCGCCAAATTGCATAAAGCCCGCATGGTGTTGCCGCATTGCAGCGACCAAAATGGCTAAAATTTCCGTTGAACCTTGCGAAATAAACCAAAGTATAGTACTATAAATAAGTATTACCGGTTTAATGTGCAAAAGTGTCTGGTGACCGGTAACACCAAGAGGAGGAGAATGCAATATGAAACGTATCATCAGTATGGCTCTAACCGCGGCCCTGGCGCTGAGCCTGGCTGCCTGCGGCGGTACGACAAGCGCGGCACCATCGGGCAGCACTTCATCCACATCCGCGACCTCCGAGGCCGCGAGTGCAGATCCTGCCGAGGAGGACAGCGACCTGGCCAAAATTCAGTCTAGCGGCGTGATGCACATCGGAATCACTCTCTATGAGCCAATGAATTACTATGACGAGAACGGTGAGCTCACCGGCTTTGATACCGAATTGGCCAAGGCGGTTTGCGAGAAGCTGGGCGTGGAACCGGATTTTCAGGAGATCAACTGGGATACCAAGATTGTTGAGCTGGATGCCGGCAGCATTGACTGCATTTGGAACGGCATGACACTGACCGATGATATCCTGGCTACCACGTCTTGCACGGAACCCTACGCCAAAAATGCACAGGTCATCGTGATGAAGAAAGATGCTGCATACAGCAGTACCGCCGATTTGGCCGGTGCGGTCATCACTGCCGAGGCAGGTTCTGCCGGTGAAGCGGCAATCCAGGGCGATGATTCTCTTTCTCAGGCCGAGTACGTTTCCAAGACGGTGCAGACCGAATGCCTGATGGAGGTGGAGGCCGGCACCGCAGATGCCGCTGTTTTGGACCTGACCCTGGCCAGCGCCATGATCGGTGAGGGAACCGATTATGATGATCTGGAGATCAAGGATGAACTGAATGTGGAAGAATACGGCGTCGCGTTCCGTCAGGGCAGCGATGCTGCGGCTGCCGTCAATGCGGCTTTTGACGCGCTGCGTCAGGACGGCACCATGCAGGAGTTGGCTGACAAGTATAATCTGGAACTGGCAGACTGATCCCAAAAGATGCAGCAGCACCCGCACATTGCACTTATCCGGCAGTGTGCGGGCTGCCTTGTTACAGGCATACAATTGGGCACGATGTGCCGGGACTACCGGCAGGAAAGTGGGAATAACATGAGTGAAGCCATGGTGATTTGGAGCCGCCTGACAGAAAGCTTTTGTCTGAATGTCGAACTGTTTGCTCTGACGTTGGTCTTTGCGTTGCCACTGGGATTGCTGGTGGCATTTGGCTCCATGAGCCGGTTCGCACCGCTGCGCGCTGTGGTACGAACATTTGTCTGGGTTATCCGCGGAACGCCATTAATGCTGCAGATCATCGTCATTTATCTTGGACCCGGCTTGTTGGGGTGGGGAACCCCGTGGCCGGCCGGAAGCCTTGGCCGCCTGACTGCTGCGGTTGTGGCGTTCGTCATCAACTACGCCTGTTACTTTTCCGAGATCTACCGCGGTGGTATTGAAAGTGTGCCCCGCGGCCAAACCGAGGCTGGGCAGGTGCTGGGTATGACCCGCCCGCAGATTTTTTTCCGGGTGACGCTGCTTCAGGTAATTAAGCGCATTTTGCCTCCCATGGGCAATGAGGTTATCACTCTTGTCAAGGATACTTCTCTGGCCAACATCATCTCCTGCAAGGAGGTCATTATGATGGCCAAAGAATACAGTGCCAAGGGATTGATTTGGCCGTTGTTTTCCACCGCCATCTTTTTCCTGGTTTTTGTTGGTGTTCTGACCATTGTCTTCGGCGCGCTGGAAAAGAAGCTGGATTATTTCAAATAACAGGAGGGGCTACCATGGCATTGTTGGAAGCAACTGGGATCGGCAAGCGGTTTGGCAGCACCCGTGTGCTGGAAGATATTTCTCTCTCACTGGAAAAGGGGGAGGTGCTTGCCATTATCGGGTCCTCCGGCTCGGGCAAAACGACGCTGCTGCGCTGCCTGAACTTTCTGGAAACCCCCGACACCGGCCGCATTGTGGTGGATGGGGAGACGCTCTGGGATGCCGCAGATCCTGCCACCCACAGGGAAAGCGAAAAGCGAAAAAAGCGGCTGCATTTTGGGCTGGTATTCCAAAATTTCAACCTGTTTCCCCAGTATACCGCACTGCGAAACATTACACTGGCAGGGGAGCTGCTGGCCAGGGAACGGCCTGATTACAAGGCGAACCGCAAACAGATCCACGCCCAGCTGGAAGAACAGGCACATCGCCTTTTGGCTCAAATGGGGCTGAGCGATCGTGCCAGTCATTATCCGCATCAGCTTTCCGGCGGGCAGCAGCAGCGGGTAGCTATTGCCCGTGCTCTGGCCTTGGAGCCGGACATCCTTTGCTTCGACGAACCCACTTCTGCCCTTGACCCGGAACTGACCGGCGAAGTCCTGCGTGTATTGAGAGATCTGGCAGCGCACAAGACCACTATGATTATCGTCACGCACGAGATGACCTTTGCCCGCGATGTGGCTGACCGTATTCTGTTCATGGACGGCGGTGTGGTAGTGGAAGAAGGTCCGGCCCACCAGATCATTGAGCACCCGCGTGAGGAACGCCTCTGCCGATTTCTGGCCAATTACAGTACTTAACAGGGATTTCTTTCGTTTCCTGTTTTCCAATATGTTTGTGGGATCAGTTCCACTCCGATTTCTCTGAATCTGCCACCGGCATTCTCTGCAAGGGTATTGCAGGGAATGCCGGTTTTTTGTATATCGAAAACCACTCGCTAGGCGAGTGGTTCGAAAAAAGACTTATGTCGATCATGAAGAAATAAAAAC
>CALXHQ010000027.1 GCA_944388145.1 uncultured Gemmiger sp.
TACAATTCAACTGCCAATGATTGTTTATATAAAGATGCCATACCTCTTCCTAATTTTTTTGAAACTTGTTCAATTTTCTCTTTTTCACTTTTTCTAGCACTTTTAGCTTTCATATACTCACTTCCCTTGTATCTATATTTCTTTACTCTTTATATTTACTATTAGTAATATTTTTATCTATCTTCTGGCTCTTTAGCAGCCCTAATCTCGCCAGACCTTGCTCTTTCAATAAACCATACCATATCAGATAATGTATTTCTTTGTTGTATAGTTAGAAAGTCTCCAGTATCTAAAAAATGTTTTGCCATATCAAGTGCTTTTTTAGATTGTCTGTTACCTATATATTCACGCATTTGTCTAACTATTTCATCAAAACTTGAAATATATTCTATTTCTTGTGAATCTTCTTCCATTTCTTCTTGAGCCTTTTCTTCAGTCTCAGCTTCTTTTACTACAGCTTCTGTTTTACTATCTTCTTTATTTTCTTCTCTTTTTCTTGCTCTTTCTTCTAATTCCTCTCTAGTATATATTGGCAATCCCAATGCCATAAAACGCTCTAAAGCTTGGCTATGAGTTAATCCCATTTCTCCTTCTACTTCTTGAATTGTTCTTCCTTCCTTTTTAACTAATCTTCTTATTTCAGCATCTCTTTCTTTTGCAAGATTTTCTGCTCTTCTTAGAGTTAATTTCTTATTTACTGGATGTGTTTGTCTTGCTTTTTCTCTTTTTATATCGTCTTCAATTTCTTGTGTTAAATATCCATTTTTTCTAAGCCAAGTTAGATATTTTTCTACTGTTTCAACACTTATTTCTAATATATCAGCAATCTCATCTTTAGCTATTTTATGTGAATACAATTCTAAAGTTTCCATTCTTCTTTTTTGTGTTCCTTCATCTACTCTTCCTTCCATTTTTCTCTTATAATCATCTACTAAATATTTCTCCATATAAATTTCCTCCTTATCTCTCATCATCTTCTTTTTCTTGTAAAGAATATTGTTTTCTTAGCTTTTCTATTCTTGCTTTTTGTAATTTTCTCATAATTTCTAAAAGCTTTCTATTTTCTTTTTCTGGAAATTCAATTTCATTTTGTAACTTTTCTAAATACTGTATTGCATTTTCTATCTCTTCTCTTTTGTGAAACTCCATTATTTTACCAATCATCATTGAGGTATATAGTTTTTCTGGCTTTTTGGTTTTACTTTTAGGTTTATTTTCATCTTCCTCGTTCTGTAATTGTCTGCTTTCTTCTGGCACTTCTTGAACTTCACTACTTTCTTCACTTTCGTTTTCTTTATTTTCACTTTCATTAGTTTCACCAATAACTATTTGTTTTCTTGCTATTAATACTTTTACATCATTATATACAGTTGCATATCTTAATCCCATCTCTTTTGCTATATATGATATAGATGGTTTTTGCTTATATAATTCAAGAACCCTTTTTCTTCTTTCTTCGATTTCCTCTGGTTCTAATATTGTTCTTTTCCTTCTTCTTTCTAGTACTCCCTCAGCAAATAAGACTCGTAAATCATTAGATATTGTAGCTTTTGAAACTCTAAGTTCTATTGCTATTTCTATTTCATTCAGCTTTTTATTTTTATATAAATCAAATACGTTTTTTCTTCTTTCTTCTACCTTTTTTCTAACTCCCATAACTTACTCCTCATTTATGCTTAACATAATTATTTTACCACATTTTTAAGTTTTTTTCAAGTTTTGGAAAAAAATAGAAGCTAACTACTTTTGTAATTACCTCTATTTTCAACTCTTTTATTGTTCTAAGTATTTTTTTAAGAACTTACCTGTGTAGCTTCTTTCATTTTTACAAATTTGTTCTGGAGTTCCAACTGCTACTACTTCTCCACCATTATCTCCACCTTCTGGTCCTAGGTCAATTATATGGTCACAAGTTTTAATTAGATCTAGATTATGTTCAATTACTATAATAGTATTTCCAGTATCTACAAGTCTTTGTAATATATTTACCAATTTATGAACATCTGCAATGTGAAGACCTGTTGTTGGCTCATCTAGTATATATAAAGTCTTTCCTGTTGCTCTTTTAGATAATTCAGTAGCAAGCTTAACTCTTTGGGCCTCTCCTCCTGATAATGTAGTTGAAGGTTGTCCAAGTTTAATATAACCTAAACCTACATCATAAAGTGTTTGTATTTTATTTTTTATTTTAGGTATTTTATCAAAGAATTTTAATGCTTCTTCAACTGTCATATCTAATACATCTGCAATATTTTTACCTTTATATCTAACCTCTAATGTTTCACGGTTATACCTTTTTCCTTTACACACTTCACAAGGTACATATATATCTGGTAAAAAGTGCATTTCTATTTTATGAACACCATCACCATTACAACTCTCACATCTACCACCAGATACATTAAAACTAAATCTACCTTTTTGATAACCTCTTAGTTTCGCTTCTTCTGTTGAAGCAAATATATCTCTTATCAAATCAAATACTCCTGTATATGTTGCAGGATTTGAACGTGGTGTTCTTCCAATTGGTGATTGGTCTATATTTATTATCTTATCTATATTATTTAATCCTTTTATGCCTTTACATTTACCTGGTTTTTCATTAGAACCATTTAATTCTTTTGCAATTGTTTTATATAATACTTCATTTACTAAAGTTGACTTTCCAGAACCTGATACTCCTGTTACACAATTAAATACTCCAAGCGGAAATTTAACACTAATATTTTTTAAGTTATTTTCAGTAGCATCTTGCACTTCGATTACTTTTGTTTTTAATGCTTTTCTTCTTTTTTTAGGTACAGGAATTTTCTTTCTTCCACTTAAATATTGACCTGTTATAGAA
>CALXHQ010000028.1 GCA_944388145.1 uncultured Gemmiger sp.
AGCATCTTATGAGCAGAGAAAGCAAGAAAATCACAATCTACATCTCTCACATCTATCATATTATGTGGAATATATTGGCATCCATCTATAACAGCTAAACAATTATATTTATGTGCTAATTCGCATATTTCTTTGATAGGCTGTATATTTCCAGTTATATTAGAAACTGCCGTTATTGAAACTATTTTTGGAGAATATTCTTTTAGTTTTGTCTCTAAATCTGTTAAATCTAAACTTCCAAATTCGTCAGTCTTTACCACTTTTAAATTACATTTATTTCTCCATGGCAAATAATTCGAATGATGTTCTATATCAGAGCAAATAACAACATCATCTTTTTTTAAATCTATCATATTACATACTAGGTTTAAGGAATCAGAACAATTATGTGTAAATATTATTTCTTCTGGTAAACTATTTAATAGTAACGAAACATACTCTCTACATTCATCAACTTTTATTGATGATTTTTCGGAGTTTAAATAATCCCCTCTATATACATTAGAAGTATAATTTTTATAATAATCATTTATCGCTTCAATCGTCTGCTTTGGTTTAAATGTTGTAGACGCATTATCAAAATAAACTAATTTTTTACCATTATTAGAACTTTCTTTCATATAAAAATCTTCTTTTAAGTTTTTCAATTTTTATTCCTCCCAAAATTTTATTATAGCAAACTTCCCTGAACGTTCTGGCGATATAGCTTGAATGTGTTTTATTTGCACATCTCCTATATTTAATTTTTCTATTTCTTTTACTAATTGTTTTTCTTTTTCATCTTCTAATTTTTTAAAATTTCTCGTTTCATATCTAATAATTAATTTATTTTTAGAAACATATTGTAATTGATATATTAAAATATCTTCAAATTCACTAAAAATATCATCTACAACAGTTACTGGTAACTTTATTCTATCATAATCTTTCTCTCTTCCAGCCATTCTTGAAACTTGCTTTTCAGTAGAAAATTTTGCATATTCTTCTGGTGTTGCCTGAACCATATCTCCTACTCTATAATTAATTAATGGCATATATTCATTTTTATAACTATCTATTATTAAAGTATATATGTTATTTTTGCTATCTATTGGTTCTAATCTTATGTCCACTAAATCTGGGCATAACTTCATTTTTCCTTGCTCATTTTCAATAAAAATATATCCAAATTCTGTAGTTCCATATAAATTTAAAATTTCTGTATTATAATTATCCTCGATATATTTTCTTGTATTTTTGTTCACATACTCATAACTCAATGTTATTATTTTTGGTATATATAATTCTTCTTCAATTTGGTATTTTTTATATAATAATAAATATATTGCTAAATATACTGGATCAGCATCCAAATAATATGGCTTAAATAAATTTAATTCTTCTGTTATCTGTTCAATATCTTCTTTTGACCAAGTCCATGGATTAAATGTACTATTTACATATAAAGTATTATTAATTATCCTTTTTTCCATAGGTAATTTGTCCATAAAACACATTAGATTTGAACATTGAGCAGTTGTAAAAATTGCTTTTCTATATCCGTTATCTAAATATTCTTTTAATAGAGAATTATTTTTATATGTTCTTTTATATTCTTCTTGCCACCAATTCTTTTTTCTTATTATCTCCATTCTATTTGAAGTTGTTCCTGATGTTGTAGCATATTCTATATTATCATTATCTTTTTCTGTAATTGCAAAATTCTGAGGGAAATTATCAACAATATCTTTTTTTATTAAAAATTCTCCTTCTTTCTTATTTTGATAAATTGGTAAATCCTTGTAGTTAATTTTTCGCATTTTAAAATCTCCTCCTTTTTATTACTTCAATATTAAATCTTTATTATCTTTTAATAGCTACACTATTTAAAAATGCTTTTATTACTTCATTATATTTCTTGAAATTTTTTATGTTTTTTTCAATATGTCCTTGAAAAGCTAATATAAAATCATTATTATTTGATTCTATTGCTTCAATAATTCCATCTTCTGATTTTGCAGAAATTTTTAGGTCTTGTCCAAGTTTATCTATTTTTTGATGATGCATTGAACAAACTGTATAATTATCTACATTTAAAATTTTCCTCAATTTTGAGTCTTTTTCAATGGATATGTTATGATAATTTATGAATCCATCTTCATCTATAGTATGTTTTATAAAATTTTTAGGTGATATATCCTCTAATGTTCCACCCTCTGCAACATTAATAATTTGTAATCCTCTACAAATTCCTAAAACCGGAATTTTCCTTTCCTTGCATTTTTTATATAACTCAATTTCCAATTCATCTCTTTTTGATATTTCTTTTATCAATAACTCACTATTATAATATCCTTGCTTTATATCTTCTCCTCCAATAAGCATTAATCCACCAATTTTCTCAACAATTTCATCTAAATGTTCAATTTTCATTTGAGGACTTATCATCATTGGTACTGCATCATTCGCAATCAGCATTTCAATATATGAATTAGCTACCATATTTACTTTCTGATTATATCCATTTTTATCAATATGCATTTCCATGCATACAATTCCTATTATATTCATATCCTATTTTCCTCCTTTTTGTACAAAAAAGAGCACAAGACAACCTTGTTGCTCTTTTCAAATATCACCTACATTCTTCATATAAAAAAAATTCACATATAACAACACTCTTATTTCCACCCTAATAATTACTTAATATCATAATAGATATTTAAATTCATTTTTCATTAACTGATTAAAATTTATTATATAAAATTTAATATTAAAGACAAGCCAATTATAACAACTTGTCTTATGTATATACAAATATTTCTTTTCACTATATGTATTCTACTATATAATTGTCCTTTTTTCAATACTTTTTTTAATTTTATAATGTTTATATTGAAAATTCCCTCCATTTTTATAATATAAAAAAGAATTGATATTTCTACCAATTCCTCTTTTAAATAAACTTATTTTTTTATTCTAAATCTAGTTCTATATCATAAACTTCATAATCTTTGTCTATAATCTTAGTTTCCATATTTTCAATAAATAATGTAGCTTTAAAATCTTTACTAGCTTTATTTAAGGCTTCATTCAATTCTTCACTTACTCCTATAGATAGCATTTTAATAGGTGTTTTTAAAGAAACATTATTATTTGTTTTAGCTCCTCTAGCTTGACTTATGATTTCTACCATTTGATTTCCTAATTCTATTTCTTTGTTAAAATCATAATTTAAAGGTTTTATTTCTGTAATATGAATTGATTTTTCTGTATGATATAGTTCTTGGAATATTTCTTCTGTTATAAACGGGAAGAAAATACTAAAATCTTGTAACAATTTGTATAAAATTGTATAAACAGTTTTTTGTCCACTATATCTTGGTATTTCTCCAAATTCTTCTGGTCTATATAATCTATGTTTTACTATCTCTATATAGTTATCACAAAATTCCCAGAAAAATTTTTCTAATATATTTAATGCTAATCCTACTTCATAGTCGTCTAAATAAATTAG
>CALXHQ010000029.1 GCA_944388145.1 uncultured Gemmiger sp.
AGAGGAAGAAAAATGGTTCAAAAACTAAAAGAAGTAATTCCAAGAAAATTATTTAAAATTCCTATTCAAGCAGCTATTGGTGGAAAAATAATTGCAAGAGAAACTATTTCAGCTTTAAGAAAAGATGTTTTAGCTAAATGTTATGGTGGAGATATTACTAGAAAGAAAAAACTATTAGAGAAACAAAAAAGAGGTAAAAAGAAAATGCGTGAGATTGGAAATGTAGAAATACCACAAGAAGCATTTTTATCAGTATTAAAATTAGATGATGAAAATTAGGAGAATGTAAATGGAAAATAAAGATAATTATAATGATCAGGTGGAAGGAAGAAATAGCGTTATAGAATTATTAGAAAGTGGAAAAGATATAAATAAAATATTTATAGAAAGAGGAGAAAAACACGGTTCTATTTATAAAATAATTGCTATGGCAAAAGAAAGAAAAGTTATAATAGTAGAAAAAGATAAAAGACAAATGGAAGAAATGGCACAAAATAAGAATTATCAGGGAGTAATTGCTTTAGTTCCACCTTTTGAATATTGTGAAATAGAAGATATTTTAGATAAAGCAAAAGAAAAAAATGAAGATCCTTTTGTATTAATATTAGATGGAATAGAAGATCCACATAATTTAGGTTCAATAATTAGAACAGCAGAAACAGCAGGAGTACATGGGATAATAATACCAAAAAGAAGAGCTACAGGGGTGAATAGTACAGTTGCAAAAGTTTCATCTGGAGCTGTGGAGCATATGTTGGTTGCAAGAGTAACAAACATAACAGATGCAATAGAAAAATTAAAAAAAGCAGGACTTTGGATATGCGGTACAGATATAAAAACTGATAAATATTACTATGAACAAGATTTGACAGGCCCAATTGGAATAGTAATTGGAAATGAAGGAAGCGGAATGAGTAATAAAGTTACAAAAAATTGTGACTTTTTAGTAAAAATTCCAATGATGGGAAAAGTAACATCACTAAATGCATCAGTTTCAACTGGAATTGTAATATATGAAGCATTGAAACAAAGATTACAAAAGAATAAAATGAAGGGAGAATAGTAAAAATGATGACAAAGAAAAAGAGAACAACTATTTTAATAGTAATAATATTATTGGTTTTGTTGATACTAGGAACAACTTTTATATTACTCTATATAAATACAGATATGTTTAAATCTAGTCAAACATTATTTGTAAAATATTTAGGAAAAAATTCTGATAATATAAAAGCATTAGAAACTATACTTAATAATACTACTTATGATGAACAATTACAAACGAGTCCTTATAATGATAATATAGAAGTGAGTGTAAATTATACTCAAAATATAGGAACAACTGATGAAAATACCAATAATAGTATAAATCAATTAAAAGTTACGGTAGAAGGCCAAACAGATAAAAATAATGGGTATGATTATCGAGACGTAAAATTATTAAAAAACGGAGAACAAGTATCACAAGTAGAATTGTTACACTCATCTAATAATTATGGAATAAAATTCACAGATTTATTTGATCAATATGTAGCATCGGAAAATACAAATTTAAAAGAATTGTTCAAAAAAATCGGATATAGTGATGAACAAATAGAGAATATTCCAGATACAGTAAATTTTGATGAGGATATATTAAGTGAATTAAAATTTAGTGATGAAGAAGTACTAAGTTTAGAAGAAAAATATGTTGGAATAGTTGCAGAAAATGTTTCAAGTACAAATTTTAGTAAACAAAGCAATCAAACAGTATCTATAAATGAGCAAGATTACATTACAAATGCATATGTCCTTACATTAACAAAAGAACAGTTAAATAATATATATATAAATCTTTTGCAAGCTGTGGAACAAGATGAAACAATACTTGGCAAAATTGACAGTATACAGAATAAAATAAATGAAATTACTTTAGGAAATAGCAATATTAATTTGAGAGATGAAACTATAAATAGAATAGATAGAATAATACAAAGAATAAATCAAAGTAATATTGGAAGTGATGAAACAAAAATTATAGTATATGAAAGCGATGGACAAACTGTAAGAACAAGAATAGAAACACAAGATTATCAAGTAAATATAGATTGCCTACAACTACAAGATAGTACTTTTGCGGAATTACTAGTTTCAAATGATGAAGGCGAGAGATATAGAATTACATTAGATTGTAATTTGACTGATATATCTGTTAAAATTCAAAATAATGAAAACACAAGTACAATGACATTTGAAAAAAGCGAAGAAATAAATAATCAATTTAGAGACCAAAAATATAATTTGGAATATCAAATAGATGATAAAAGAGTTAACGTCAATATAAGTAGAACAACAGAAGTAACGCAAAACATTGGAAATGTTCAAAATTTTAACGAAGAAAATGCTGTGATATTAAGCAAATTAGAGGAAGCTAGTGCTCAAGAAATAACAAATATAGTTAGAACAGGATTGGATACAGAACTAGAAACAATAAGACAAGAAATAGGGTATCAAGACATAGAACAAATGTTAAAAGATATTGGTTTTATACAAGATACAACAGTATTAGGGTCAACAGGAATAACAGAAACAGAAAAAACCAGATTTAATTCTACCTTTGAATTATTACAAGGAGAAAATTTATCAGGAGAAAATGTTACAAATTCTATTCAAACAATTAAAAACA